>CAVRQK010000001.1:0-315240 GCA_963723325.1 uncultured Solirubrobacteraceae bacterium
ATGACATGGTGGGCTGGCGCCTGGAGAGAACCGAGATCGCGCTGACGTACTTTCCGAACAAGTCGTGCTACGTGGCTTTCTGGGAGAAGACATACTTCGCCAGGATGAACAACCTCGGCCCCGCGGGAGACACGCCAAGCTTCTGACGGCCGGGATATGGCACGGATACCTGTCATGATCATGGGGTGCACGAGCGACGCGGGGAAGTCTTTCCTGGTCGACGGCGCTCTGCCGGCACTTTTCCAACCGCGGGCTGCGAACGGCGCCATTCAAGGCGCAGAACATGAGCAACAACGCCGCCGTCACCTCGGAAGGCCTCGAGATGGGGCGCGCGCAATACCTGCAGGCGGTGGCCGCGCGCAGGTGGCCGCAGGTCCGGATGAATCCCGTCCTGCTCAAGCCCAGCGCCGACACGCTACAGCCAGGTGATCGTGATGGGCAAGCTCGACCGCGCGATCACCGCCATGCCATGGATGGAGCGGAAGCGCGTCTCTGGCCCGTCGTCCGTGACGCGCTGCACAGCCTGATCGAACGATTTCGACCTCGTCGTGATCGAGGGCGCCGGGAGCCCCGCGGAGGTCAACCTGCGGGACGGCGACATCGTGAACATGAGCGTGGCACTGGAATGCGGCGCCGACGTGTACCTGGTGGCCGACATCGACCGCGGGGGCGCCTTCGCCCACCTCCTCGGGACCTGGATGTGCCTGGAACCTGACGAACGGGCGCTGGTCCACGGGTTCGTCCTGAACAAGTTCAGGGGCGACCCGGCGCTGCTCGGCAACGCCATGGACTGGCTGCGGGAGCAGACCGGCGTGCCGACGGTGGCCATCGTCCCGATGGTCCGGCACCGCTTCCGGAGGAGGAACGCTCCACCATCGCGCCCAACCGGTCGGGCGACCGTCAACATCGCGCTGCTCGCCTATCCCTACGCCAGCAACCTCGACGAGTTCGATCCGCTCATCTACGAGACCGGCGTCACCGTCGTGCCCGTCCGTGACGCCGGGCCGACTGGACGGTTACGCATGCCGTCATCCTGCCCGGCAGCAAGAACACCGCCCAGAGCCTGCGCTACCTGCGGGGGACCGGACTGGACGGGGAGCTCTGCCGCGCCGCGAACGCGGCGTTCCGGTCATCGGGGTCTGCGGCGGCATGCAGCTTCTCGGGCCGCCACATCGACGATCCGCATGGCCTCGAGGGCGGCGACATGGAGGGGCTTGGGCTGCTCGACGTCACCACGACCCTCTGCCCGGACAAGACGACCCGCCAGAGGGAGGTGCGCGTGGACCGGTGGCGGCATGGTGCGAGGCTACGAAATCCACCACGGCCGGACCCACGCCGGGCCGGCTGCGCGCGCCCACCTCGAGGACGGACTGGGCTGGGAGCAGGGCAGCATCCGCGGCGTATACCTTCACGGCCTGTTCGAGAACACAGCGTATCGCCAGCATTTCCTTTCCGCCCTTGGATGGCGCGGGCAGGCCGAGGACTGGCATCCGCGCCTGGACAGGGAAATCGAGCGGGTGGCCGCCCTGGTCGAAGAGTCCGGTCTGGATCATCAATACGGACGCTTGAAGGGACTACCGCGGGAGCACGGCGGAGAGCACGGCGAGCACGAGCCCCACGAGCGCGCCGACAACGGCGCCGTTACACCCGGGTATACTGGAGGTCGTTCCAGACCGCGTCTTCTATCGCAAGATCGCGGTGACCAGCAGCGCGTTCACGGTCGGCGGTCCGATTCCGGTGCAATACACGTGCGACGGCGCGGGCGTGTCACCGCCGCTGCAGTGGAGCGGCATCCCTCATGGCACGGCGGAAATCGTAGTGCTCGCGTTCGACCTCTCGCCGCAGGCCACCAGCTCGGTCCAGTGGGCGGTGGCTGGCATCCCCCCGAGCGTCAGCGAACTGGCGGCGGGGAAGCTGCCGGCGGGCGCGGTGGTGGGCGCCAACAGCGCGGGCAAGGACGGCTGGGGCGGCATGTGCGGGCCGAAGGGCCAGCTGCAGCACGCGGTGTTCTTCCTGTACGCGCTGCGTAAGAAGCTGGGGCTGACTGCCGGCTTCAAAGCGCTGGCCGTGCGCGGGCGCTTTACGGCTGAGAAGCTGGCCAGCGGCCTGACGCTGGCCAGCTACCAGCGACCCTGATCCCCCGCCCGCCGCGGTACGCGGCGCGGAGCGCCTACCCGCCGGCCACGTCCCGTCTCAGGAACACCAGATAGCCGGCGATCAGCGACGGTCCGGCATACAGCGCGCAGACCCACGCCGAGTGCTTGATCGGTTGCCAGTCGGTGGGCGTGCGCAGCAGGCCGTGCCAGTTCTCGAACTGTTCGGTGAGCAGATACGGGTGGAGGCTTTCAAGGCCCGGGATCTGCGAGACGATGAACAGCATGATCACGAGCCCGATCGTGCCGATGACGGCCGCGGCGCTGTTGCGCGCGACGGTGGACAGCAGCACGCCAAAGGACGTTACGGTCAACAGCGGGATCAGGTAGCAGGCGTTGGCGGCGAACACGAGCAGCAGCCCCTTGGGGGCTGAGACGACGGTTCCCGAGTAGGTGGTGATGGGGTTGAAGCCCCAGGAGGCCACGCCGGCGATGGTGGCCACGGCGGCGGACAGGAACAGCGCGATCGTGGCATAGGTCATGGCGGTGAGCGTCTTGGCGGCGAACACCTGCCCGCGGTCGACCGAGCGGGTGAGGATCGTCTTCAGGGTGCCGTTGCTGTCCTCGTTGGCGACCACGTCGCCGGCCACCAGCGAGGCGATCAGCGGCATCATGAAGACCGACAGGAACAGCAGCATCAGCACCGGCGTGGCCAGGCCCGACTGCGTTATCTGCGATACGAAGGCATTGTCGCCCGAATGTCCCTGGCGCTGGCGCAGGTTCTGCGCGACCACGAAGATCAGCGGCAGCGCGACCGCCAGCGCGAAGCCGAGATAGGTGCGCTTCTGGGAGACGAGCTTGCGCAGCTCCCAGCGCCACACGGTCAACGTCGACGGGCGCTTGGCGCCCACCGGCTGGGCCGTGCCGGCGGCTGTGGCGGGCGGGGCGGCCGCTGCTGCGCTCATCCGCTCGGCACCGCCGTGGATTGCTGGCGCTCGGTCGTTTGGGGCTGCTGCGCCGGCGCGGCGGCGTGACCGTTCGAGTCGGCGACTCCAGTGGTGCCGTCGCCCTCGGTGAGCCGGAAGAACAGGTCCTCGAGCGTGGCCATCTCGGGCGTGAGCGCGAGGATTCCGATGCCGGCTCCTCCCAGCGCCAGCGACAGCGCGCCCACGTCGCTCTCCTGCGCCTGGAAGTCGAGCCCGTGCGCGGTCAGCACCGCGTGCTCGACGCCCGGTTGAGCGCGTGCTAGCTCCAGCGCGCGGGCGTCGTCGCTGCTGCGCAGCCGGTAGCCTGCGCCGCCCTGGCGGCGCAGGTCGCTGAGCGCGCCCTCGTAGACCACGCGCCCTGTCTGCACGATGGCCACCCGATCGCACAGTTCCTGGACCTCCGGCAGCTGGTGGCTGGAGAGCAGCACGGTGATCCCCTCGTCGGCCAGGCGGCGGATCAGCAGCCGCATGTCGCGCATGCCGGCCGGGTCCAGGCCGGTGGCGGGCTCGTCGAGCATCAGCAGCCGCGGCCTGCGCAGCAGCGCCGCCGCGATCCCCAGGCGCTGGCGCATGCCGTGGGAGTAGCCGCCCACCTTGTGCTTGGCGCGGGCGCTCAGATCCACGATCTCGAGCACCTCGCCGATGCGCTCGCCGGCGTTCGCGCCATCGAGCGCCGCCAGCAGCTGCAGGTTCTTCAGCGCGGTCAGGTAGGGGTAGAAGCGCGGCGCCTCCACGAATCCGGCCACCCCCTGCAGCGCTCGTGCGCCCTCGCGCAGGGGGTCGCGCCCGAACAGCTCGACGGTCCCCTCGGTGGGCACGATCAGGCCCAGCGCCATCCGCAGCGTGGTGGTCTTGCCGGCGCCGTTTGGCCCCAGGAACCCGTACACGTCCCCGGCGCGCACGTTCAGGTCGATGTGATCGACCGCCAGCACCTCGTCATAGCGCTTGACCAACCCGCGCGCCTTGACGGGCGGGGCGTCCAGCTCCACGGTTAGAGCCCTCGCGCGAGTTCCTCGATCGCGCCGGGAGCGACGGAGCCGGCGAGCACGTAGCGCACGCCACCGCGCTCGAAGCTGAGGATGGTGCCGAGCTCGGTCTTCAGCTCGCTGGCGTTGACGCCGTTGATGTTGACCTCCGGCAGGCCTTCGAGTGGGTTGCTGGAGCTGTTGCCGGTCGAGGACTTTGCTTCCAGCACTCCGATCGTGGACAGGCCCTTGCCGTGGCTGGTGAGCTTGGGCTTTTCAGTCGCGCTGGCGCTGTGTGAGCGCTTGGCGGCGGAGGCGTCGTGGCTGAAGCTGGACGAGCTGACTTCCTCGATCTTGACGCCGGCCGGCGGGCTGAACGCGAACACCGAGTCCGGCACAGCGCCGTAGCTGATGCTGGTGGTGGCCAGTTCGATCACCGGCGTGGAGGTGCTGGAGGAGTAGACGGCGGCACGCAGCGGCGCGCCGGTGGCGGCGTCGAAGGACAGCTCGGCGCCGCCCAGCAGGCTGCCGGTTTCCTTGGGGGAGACGTGCACTGCGTATGCGGCGTGGCCGGCGATGTCGGTGGGTGTGGCGCCGGATACGTTGGCGTGCGTCTGCAGGTGCGTGATCGCTTCTTCGATCTTGGCCACCGTGGGCGGCGTGGAGGAGCCGTGGTCGGTCCCCGTGGCTTGGCTCGCTTCCGGCGTGTAGCGGTAGAGAGTGTTGGTGGCGGCGTCGTACATGGTCACGGTGTGCCCGTCGTAGATGATCTCCGTGTCGCCCTTTTCCGCCTGCAGCTCGAGCCGGACCTGGCCGGTCTTGGAGATCCACAGCCGCCCGCTGGCGCCTGCCAGCAGCGGGCTGGAGGCCACTTCGCCGGCCGCGCCGCTGCCGCCGGTGGCGAGGCTGGCCCCTTCGAGCAGGTGGTTGGTGAGCTGGATGTTGGCGCTGACGCCTTCCACGGCGGGCGCGGTGAGGGCGTCATGGACGGCCTGCGCCAGCGGCTTGGCGGGTGGCACCGGCCCAGAGTCGAGCGCCGATGCTATGGCGGTGGCGGACACGCCGAGTGCGACCACGGCCGCCACAAGCAGCAGCAGGCGGTTGAGGGGGAGCCTACGGAGGATGTTCACGGTCCACTTCCTTCTGGTTGCCTGGCCACCATCCAGAGTAGCGCCGTTGCTTGCGCGCACCTAAAGGTGTGAGGGCTCTCATCGGCTTCAGGGAGCTCGGGGCGGATGCCGCGGGCGCTCGATTGAGCGTTCTGCGCCCTCACCCGATATCTTCCCGCGCGCATGGCAATCCTTTTCGTCACCTTGTGGATCGTGCTCGGCCTCGCCGTGTTCTTCGCGGCGATGCGCGGCGGCGCGCGCGGTGCGCGCCAATCGCTGCACACCGAGTCGCGCGCCGGACAGCGTGCGGTCACGCTGGGAATCGTGGTGTTGTTCGTGTTCGGACTGGTCGTGCCCACACTGGTTCTGGCGGCCAACGCCGAACACAAGGCCAGCGTGGCCGTGGGCGGGCTGCACCTCAACGGCGAACAGAAGAAGGGCCGCGAACTGTTCGCCCGCTCCTGCGCGGTCTGCCACACCCTGGCGGCGGTCAAGTCGGTGGGACGCACCGGCCCGAACCTGGACGTACGCGTGGGCGAGGACATCGCCACGGCGTCCGGCCGCAAGGGGCTGGTGCTGAGCGCCATCGCCGAAGGCCGCGCGCGCGGCCTCGGGCAGATGCCGGCCCTGCTCTACCAGGGCAAGGAAGCCGAAGACGTGGCGTCCTTCGTTGCCGCTGTCGCCGGTCACTGACCGAGCTTTGGCCAGCAGTCGATAGCGCGCGCTGCAACGCATCGGCTAGGGTCCGCCTAGATGGCTGAGCAACCGAAGACGGCGGAGGACGTGAAGGCGTTCGTGCGCGAGCACGACATCCGCTTCATCCGCTTCTGGTTCACGGACATCCTCGGGCAGCTGAAGTCGTTCTCGATCAACGCGGCGGAGCTTGACGACGCGTTCGAGGCGGGGATGGGCTTCGACGGCTCCTCGATCACGGGCTTCAACGCGATCGAGGAGTCGGACATGATCGCGATGCCCGACCCGAGCACGTTCGCGGTGCTGCCGTGGCGTCCGGAGGAGCAGGGCGTGGGGCGCATGTTCTGCGACGTGATCACGCCCGAGAAAACCCCGTACGAGGGCGACCCGCGCCATGTGCTGCGCCGCGCGGTCGAGCGCGCGCAGGCGATGGGCTTCGACACGTTCAACGTGGGCCCGGAGCTCGAGTACTTCCTGTTCAGAGACTCCACGTCGACCGAGGTGCTGGACCAGGGCGGCTACTTCGACCTGACGACGCTGGACGCCGGCTCGGACGTGCGCCGCGAGACGGTGCTGGCGCTGGAGCAGCTGGGCATCCACGTCGAGTACACCCACCACGAGGTCGGGCCCCTCCCAGCACGAGATCGACATGCGCTACGCCGACGCGCTGAAGATGGCCGACGACTGCATGACCTACCGCATCACGGTCAAGGAGTACGCGATGAAGTACGGCTGGCATGCGACGTTCATGCCCAAGCCGCTGTTCGGCGAGAACGGCTCGGGGATGCACACCCACCAGTCGCTGTTCGCGCGACGGCAAGAACGCGTTCTACGACCCCGACGACCAGTACTTCCTCTCAGACGTCGGCAAGGCGTTCATCGCCGGGCAGCTCAAGCACGCGCGCGAGATCTGCTCGATCTTCGCCCAGTGGGTCAACTCCTACAAGCGCCTGGTGCCGGGCTTCGAGGCGCCGGTCTACGTGGCGTGGTCGCGGCGCAACCGCTCGGCGCTGGTGCGCGTGCCGCTGTATCACCCGGGCACGGAGAAGGCGACGCGGATGGAGCTGCGCTGCCCGGACCCGGCCTGCAACCCCTATCTGACGTTCGCCGCGCTGCTGCAGGCGGGCCTGGAGGGGATCGAGAAGGGCTACGAGCTGCCCGAGCCGATGGAGAAGAACCTCTACCACCTCTCCGGCGAGGAGCGCCGGCGCCTGGGCGTGGAGCAGCTGCCGGAGAGCCTCGGCGAGGCGATCGAGATCACGGCCGAGTCCGAGCTGGTGCTGCGCACGCTCGGCGAGCACATGTTCAACCGCTACGTCGAGATCAAGCGCCAGGAGTGGGACGACTACCGCGTGCAGGTCACGCAGTGGGAGCTCGACCGCTACCTGTCGATCCTGTAGCGCCCGGGCGCGGCGGCACCGGCGCACGCGATCGGGCGTGCCGGAGAGAGGTACCAGTGCATGCGCCTGCAGCACGTGACCGAACGCGCCGGGGTGGCGCGGCGCGATCTCGCGCAGCAGCCGCAGCACGGAGAGGCGCGTGACGCTCGTACTCGCCTCGCCGGTGAGCTGGGACAGGCGCAGCAGCCCGACGGCGGCGCTCGAGGCGCCGGCGGGAATGGGGGAGTCCTCGAGGTCCTTGCGCCGCACGATCAGCTGTTCGCCGTCGGCGGCGGTGGAGAAGAAGCCGCCGTGCTGCTCGTCGGCGAAGCGCGCGATCAGCTCGTCGGCCAGCTGGCATGCGTGCTGGAACCAGCGCTCCTCGCAGCTCGCTTCAAACAGCGCCAGCAGCGCCTCCAGCAGGAAGGCGTGGTCCTCCAGGTAGGCGCCGATCTTGGCCTGGCCGTGGTTGTAGGTGCGCAGCAGACGGCCGTCTGCAGTCGCGCATGCTCGTCATCAGGAAGTCCGCGCAGCGGGCGGCGGCGTCGAGATAGTCGGCTCGCGAAAGGGCGGCACCGGCATCGGCCAGCGCGCAGATCATCAGCGCGTTCCAGCTGGTCAGCCGCTTGTCGTCGAGCGCCGGGGCGTGTGCGCGGCCTCGCGCGCCTGCAGCAGGCGCTCGCGGATGCGCGTCGCGCGCCGGCGGCTCCGGGACCGGGCCGCGAGCCTGAAGCACATTCAGCCCGGGCTCCGGGTGATGCGGGTCCTGCGAAGTTCCCGGCGGCGGTCGCGCCGAACCACGCGATCGCCGCTTCGGCGTCCGCTCGCCGAGCAGCTCGCGCAGCTCGGCTTCGCGCCACACGTAGAAGCGTCCCTCCACGCCCTCCGAGTCGGCGTCCAGGGCGCTGTAGAAGGCGCCCTCCGGGCC
The DNA here is from genome assembly GCA_963723325.1 of uncultured Solirubrobacteraceae bacterium. Taxonomy (GTDB): domain Bacteria; phylum Actinomycetota; class Thermoleophilia; order Solirubrobacterales; family Solirubrobacteraceae; genus Palsa-744. Next base: position 8,154 of record CAVRQK010000001.1, read on the forward strand.
GCGCATCTCGCGCAAGCGCCCACTCCAGCGTGCTCACGCACACCTCGCGCAGATGCTCCTCGCCCGATGCCTGCCAGCCGTGCAGGTAGGCGCGGGCGAGCAGCGCGTTGTCGTAGAGCATCTTCTCGAAGTGCGGGACGGTCCAGCTGGCGTCCACGCTGTAGCGGGAGAAGCCGCCGCCGATCTGGTCGTGGATGCCGCCGGCGGCCATCGCTCGCAGCGTCGCGCAGCGACATCTCCTGCTCGCCGCGCAGCAGCAGGAACTCCAGCGACCGACGCCTGCGGGAACTTCGGTGCGCCCCCGAAGCCGCCGTTGGCGGCGTCGAAGCTCTCGGCGAGGCGCGTTGAGGGCGTCCTCGAGCGCCTGCTCGCCGATCGGCTCGGCAGAGGGCGTGAGCAGCGCGCCGCCGGCCAGATGCGCTCGCGCAGGCGCTCGCCGCCGGCCCTGATCTCCTGCCGGTTCTCCTGCCAGGACTCGGAGATGGCGAGCAGCACCTGCGTCCAGGCGGGCATGCCGTGGCGGGGCTCGGGCGGGAAGTAGGTGCCGCCGTAGAACGGCAGCTGCTCGGGTGTGAGGAACACGTTCAGCGGCCAGCCGCCGCGGCCGGTCATGCTCTGCACCGCCTCCATGTACAGCGCGTCCACGTCGGGGCGCTCCTCGCGATCGACCTTCACGCAGACGAAGCTCTCGTTCATCAGCGCCGCGGTGCGCGGGTCCTCGAAGGACTCGCGCTCCATCACGTGGCACCAGTGGCAGGAGGAGTAGCCGATCGAGACCAGCAGCGGCTTGTCCTGCTCACGTGCTCGCTCCAGCGCCTGCGGGCCCCAGGGCAGCCAGTCGACGGGGTTCTCGGCGTGCTGGCGCAGGTACGGCGAGGTCTCTGCGGCGAGCGCGTTGGCCATGGCTCAGCGCAGGCGCGTGAGCGCCGGCAGCGGGAACGGGTCGCTGCCGTTCGGCCATTGCGCTCCTGCGGACTGCGCGGCGGTGCGCGTGGCGGCGGTGAGCGCCGACTTGGCCACCTTGACGTTGAAGTGCACACCATCGATCTGGCCCTGTAGGCGCCCGCCGGAGCTGAGCTGCAGCTCGCCGCTTGCGCCGGCGGGTCCGCCGATGCGCAGCGTGGAGCTGGAGCCCTTGTCCTTGAGCACCATGTTGGTGGAGATGGAGCCGCTGAGCTGCACGCCCGGGATGTAGGAGAGATCGCTCAGCACGGCCGAGGTCTTGGTCACCTTGACGCTGCCGCCGCGCAGCCCCCCGAAGCGAACGCCCACCGGCAGCCCGTTGACGTTCAGCCCGATCTCGATGATCGTGCGCCTGAGATCGCGCACGGTGTCCAGCGCCGCGGTCAGCGCGCGGCCGGCCGACCCGCCCAGCTTGCCGGTGGAGGCGAGCTGGGACAGCGAGCGTGGCGGCAGTGGCACCGGCGGAAACGGGTCGGCGGCGGCGGGGCACGGTGGTACTTGCGCCCCTGCGAAGAACTCCGTGAGCGCGGCCCTGGCGCAGCCGCTGAGGTCGCTGCCGATCACCGAGTGCCCCGTGTAGGGAACCTGAAGCAGCTGCGCGTCGGGGATCAGCTTGGCGACCTCGCGCGCGTTTTCGGTGGGCGTGCGCAGGTCCTGTGCGCCGGAGAGGATCAGCGTGGGCACGTTCGGGAGCGCGCTTTCCGCGGGCGGCGGCGGCGCGGTGTCGGGCCATTCCAGGCAGGCGGGGATGTTGCCCTGAAACAGCGCCGCTTCCTGGGGGAAGGGGTAGAAGTCCGAAGCGGGCAGCGCGTTCAGCGCCCGTTCGGCTTCCACTGCGCGCGTGGCCGCGGGGGCGCTGCGCTGCCAGGGAAACGGCGTCTCCTCGCAGGCGGTGTCGTAGAACAGCGTCGCGTCGATCTCGTTGCCTTCTTCGCCGGTGACGCCCTGGCTGTCGATGCGCAGGGCCAGCAGCCGCAGCAGCGGGTCGGGGTCGTGCTCGACGGCGGCGTGGATGGCGGCGGGCATGTCCGCGCGCAGCGCCGGGTTGAGGTCGCCTTCGAGCATCAGCCCGTAGAGCTCTCCTGTGCTGAGGCGGACTTTGACGCGCTTGCCGTGTTCGCTGTACACGTAGCCGGAGATCGGGCTGGCGTCGGTGCGCGCGATCAGCTTGGCCAGTTCGGCAGCCGGATTCCTGCTGACGCCGGCGCACGCTCCTTGCGAGCACACTTCGGCGAGCGCCGGTCGCATCGCTTTGAACGTGTTCACGCCGAACGGGTCGGGGCCGCTGGGCGTCTCGGTGGAGTCGAGCACGAGCGCTTCGACGTTCTGCGGGTAGCGCTCGGCGTAGTCGAGGGCGACCTTGGTGCCGTAGGAGGTGCCGTACAGGACGAGCTTTTCATAGCCCGCCGCCTGGCGCAGCGCCTCGATGTCTTCGACCGATTCGGCGGTTGTGTAGGCGCCGCGCGCGGGCCCCAGTTCGTTTGCGCAGGCGGTGAACCTGCTCCCCGCGATCGAGCTTTCGGGCGCCGTCAGCGCTACGCATTTGAGCGGGTTGGAGCTCCCCGTGCCGCGCTGGTCGAACAGCAGCAGGTCGCGATTGCCGAGCGCCGGCGCGATCGCCTGGGCGATGAATTCGCCGAGCGGAAGCGTGGACTGCCCCGGTCCGCCCGCGAGCGCCACCACGGCGCTGCGGCTGGGGCTGGCGCCGGTGAGCTTGCGCTCCACGCTGAGCGTGATCGCACCGGTCACCGCGCCGCTGCGCTCGAGCGGCACGGCGAGCGATGAGCAGGAGAACTCGGCGCTCTTCGGGCAGGCGCCGAAGCTAAGAGTGGACCCAGCTGAGGAGGCGGGCAAGCTGGCGAATGCGAGCAAGGGCAGCAGCGCGGCGATGAGTTGAGTTGGAGCTCGTCCCCGCATCGCCCCCGACAATAGCTGCCGCCGCGATCGAAGACGCCGGAACGACCACGTGGGTGGCGCCGAGCGTGCCCACGAGCGCCCTTTTTCCACCCAGTCGAAGGATTCCGTGCGCGGCGGCCGCGCCGCCTACGTGGAGGTCGGCCGATTCCAGCTTGATCGTGCCGGACAGCGCCACGCCGGGGACGTAGGAGTAGTCGTGGAACACGAGAGTCCCTTTGGCGTCGTGCGCCCAGCCGCTGCGAAGGCCACCGACGCGCAGCGTGGGCAGCGTGAGCGTTTCGGAGGCGATGCTCGCGCTGAGCGCCGCGATCAGCTGGCGCAGCGCGTCGCCGAGCGTGAGCGTGACCGCGTGCAGCGTACGCCCGGACAGGCCGCGATAGCCGCCGACGGGTGCCAGCAGGTTGAGGCGCAGCGGCGCCAGCGGCGGCGGGAGCAACGAGGCCGGCGGCGGGGCGGCGGCGCAGGGCTTGATGGTGCTCGAGGAGAACAGCGCCAGCAGCGCTTCCCGGGCGCATGACGTGGGCTCCTCGCCGAGCACCGAATGGCCGGTGTAGGGCACAACCAGCAGATGCGAGTCGGGTATCTGCGCGGCCACTTCGCGGGCGTTGGCGGTCGGGGTGCGCAGATCGTCCGCGCCGCTGAGGATCAGGGCGGGAACGTTTGGCAGCGACGTCGGCGCACTGGAGCTGGGCGCGCCGGAGGACGGCCAGTGGGCGCATTCTTCGATGCTTCCGAATTGGATGGCGTTGCCGGCGGTGAAGGGGGCGAACGTGCTGGCCGGCAGCGCTTTGGCGGCGGCCCTCGCCTGGGCGATGCGTTCGCTCGGGTCGCCGGCGGGGTTCCACGGGAACGCCTGCTCTTCGCAGCTGGTGGCGTAGTAGAGCGGCGAGTCGAAATCTTCGCCTTCGCCTTCCTGGGCGCCTACGGTGTACAGCAGGCGCGCCAGCGGGGCCAGGTCGCCGTGCGCGGCGGAGGCGGTCGCGCTCAGCTGTTCGGCGCGCAGTCGCGGGGAGAAGTCTCCGGCGAGCAGCATCCCGAACAGCTCTCCGGGGAAGATCGACACCTTGTGCGGCCTGCCTTCGCCGTCCAGCGCCTGGCCGCGCAGCGGTGCTCGGTTGGCGCTCTCCAGCACGTGGGACAGGTCGGACACCGGGTTGGCGGTGACGTCTTTGCAGGCTTCGTGCTCGCATATCTGCCTGAGGATCCGCGGTACGGCGGCGAACGTGGAGCGGTTGAGCGGTTCGGGCCCGCTTGGCGGGACGACCGAGTCGAGCACCAGCGCTTCCACGTGGCTCGGGTACTGCTGCGCATACTCCTCGGCCACCTTGGTTCCGTAGCTGGTGCCGTACAGGACGAGCTTTTCATAGCCGCCGGCCTGGCGGATCGCCTCGATGTCGGCCACGGTGTCGGCGGTCTTGTAGAAGCTCCTGGTCGGTCCCAGCTGCGAGGCGCACGTTTCCAGCTCCTGGTTGAACGAGTGGAACAGGTTGGGGCGTTCGAAGGCGTGGCAGGAGAGCGCGCCGGAGAGGCCGATGCCGCGCTGGTCGAACACGATCTCATCGCGTGTGGCGGCGATCGGGCCAAGCAGTTCGGCGAAGTTTTCGGCGAACGGCAGCGCCGGTTGGCCGGGGCCGCCGGCCAGCGCGATGATGGCGCTGTGCGCTTCGCCGACCGACGCGCGGTGGCGGCGCAGCGCCAGCGTGATCGTGCCCGGTACGGCGCCGCTGGGGTCGAGCGGCACGGTCACGTGCCCGCAGGCGAATTCGTTGCTTTGGCCGCACAGCGAGAACGCGATCTGCGCCTGCGCCGAGGACGCGGGAAGGCATGAGAGGGCGCAGGCTGTGAGCAGACTCACAGCGAGCCTGCTGGGAAACGGCCGCACAATCGGAATCTATCGTTTTGTGTGGTCGTGTTTCAAGTATCGCCCGTGTGTGGCTTGGCGCTAGGGTAGGGCCATGAGTACTGAGCGCGAGATCGTGACCGCCCCCGATGCGCCCGCAGCGATCGGCCCGTACAGCCACGCGGTGCGCGCAGCCGGCCTGCTGGTGTGCTCGGGCCAGATCCCCTTGGACCCCGTCTCGGGCGAGCTTGTGGGCGCCACCGCGGCAGAGCAGGCGCGGCGCTGCCTGCTGAACCTGCAAGCGGTCTGCGCCGCCGGCGGCACCACGCTCGATCGCGCCGTGCGCATGACCATCTACATGACCGACCTGGGCGACTTCGCCGAGGTCAACGAGGTCTACGGCTCGTTCTTCGGCGATCAGCCGCCGGCCCGCGTGACGGTCGGCGTGGCCGCCCTGCCGAAGGGCGCCTACGTGGAGATCGACGCGCTGGTGGCGCTGTAAGCGTCGTCTCTGGCTGGCTCTGAGTCGTACAGCGCCCGCGCCAGCAGGTCGCGTAGCGTGGCGCGTTCGCTGTCGTCGAGCACCTGCAGGATGTCGTCCTCGATCTGCTCCTGAGCGCGCTCGGCGCTTGCCAGCGCGCTGCGCCCCTCGTCTGTCAGCTCCACCAGGTGGCGCCGGCGGTCGTGCGGGTCGCGGCGGCGGGCCACATAGCCCAGATCCTCCAGCTCGTTGAGCAGCAGCACCACGTTGTTGGCGTCCATGCACAGCGCCTCGGCCAGCCCCTGCTGGTGGGCCGGTTCGTGATCGCGCAGGTAGCTGAGCGCCATCAGCAGCCGCATGTGCAGTCCCAACAGCTCCTCGTTGCTGCGGCGGTAGACCTGCTTGGCGAGCCGCGTGAGGAGTACGAGCGAGCCCGGTGAGGTGGGGCGATCTTGGGTGCTCATAACCAGCGCATTGTACCACGAATGAACGACCATCATTGTTATTTAGATGATCCTTGAAACGAGGATGATCACTGCTATGTTGTTCTCACTGCACTTCGGAAGGAGCCATATGAGCACAACAACAGTCCCCCAAACGAATCTCACAGAGACCCACAGCGAGGCCGAGCGTAAGCGCGAGCGCCGCCGCTGGCTGGCGCTGGCGGTCCTGTGCCTGGGCCAGCTGATGATGGTCCTGGACGCCACGATCGTGAACGTGGCGCTGCCGTCGATCCAGCACGACCTGCACTTCACGCAGGCCAACCTCACGTGGGTGATCGACGGCTACATGATCACGTTCGGGGGACTGCTGCTGCTGGCGGGCAGGTTTGGCGACCTGGTGGGGCGCAAGAAGGTGTTCCTCAGTGGCCTGGTCCTGTTCGTGGCCTCCTCGATCCTGTGCGGCGTGGCTGATAGCCAGGCGATGCTGATCGGTGCGCGCCTGATCCAGGGCGTGGGCGGCGCGGTGGCCTCCAGCGTGATTCTGGCGATCATCGTCACCGAGTTCCCAGAGCGGGTCGAGCAGGCCAAGGCGATGGGCATGTACGCGTTCGTGTCGGCCGGCGGCGGCTCGATCGGCCTGCTGGCGGGCGGAGCTCTCACACAGTCGCTGAGCTGGCACTGGATCTTCTTCGTCAACGTTCCGATCGGCGTGTTCGCGTTCGTGGCCGGCTCGGCGCTGGTCGATGAGAACGAGGGCATCGGGCTGGCCGGAGGCGTGGACCTGCTGGGCTCGGCCCTGGTCACGCTGGCGACCATGATCGGCGCGTTCGCGATCGTGAAGTCCAGCGAATTCGGCCTGCTGTCGGCGCGCACGCTGGGCGCGGGCGGCGCATCGCTGCTGCTGCTGGGGGCGTTCCTCGCCCTGGAGTCGCGCGTAACCAACCCGATCATGCCGCTGCGGATCCTGCGGCTGCGCACGCTGATGGGCTCGAGCCTCGTGCGTGGCCTCTTGGTCACCGGCATGTTCTCGGCGTTCTTCCTCGGCGCGCTGTACCTCGAGCGCGTGCTCGGCTACGACGCGATCGACACGGGCCTTGCGTTCATGCCGCTGACGATCGCGATTGCCACGATGTCGATGGGTGTGGCGGCGCGGCTGGTGGAGCGCTTCGGCCCGGTGCCGACGCTTGGGGCTGGGCTGTTGGGGATCGTGGTGGGCCTGCTGCTGCTGGCGGGCGCGGGCGTTCACGCGAGCTACTTCCCCGGCCTGTTCTTCGCCTTCCTGGCGCTGGGGCTGGGCGCGGGGGCATCGTTCCTGCCGCTGCTCACGATCGGGATGTCCGAGGCGCCGGCGCGCGACGCGGGCCTGGCCTCGGGCGTGATCAACGTGTCGGTTCAGCTGTTCGGCGCGATCGGCCTGGCCGCGCTGGGCACGGTGGCCACCGACCACACCAAAGCGCTGAGCGCCGCCGGGCACCCGCTGCTGAGCGCGCTCACCGGTGGCTACCACCTCGCCTACTTGGTGGGGGCGGTGTGCGTCTCCGGCGGCATCCTGGCGGCATTCCTGCTGCTGAAGCCGCCCGCGGCATCGGTGGCGCAGGAGGTCCTCGACGTGGACGGCGAGCGCATGGGCACCGAGCGGATGCCCGAGCCGATCGCGCAGGCGGCATGAGCGCCGTGGCACGACCCGTGGAGTCGATCACCGCGGGCTCCGCAGCTCTGCCCGCTTGACCTTGCCGCTGGGCGTCTTTGGAAGCTCGGCGGCAAAGTCGATGATGCGCGGGTACTTGTAGGGGGCGGTTTCGCGCTTGACGTGCTCCTGCAGCTCGCGCACCAGCTCCGGGGAGGGGGAGTGGCCCTCGCTCAGCACCACCACCGCCCTCACCACCGAGCCGCGTTCTTCATCGGGCGCGGCGACGGCGGCGGCCTCGGTGACGGCGGGATGGGCCACCAGCGCGGACTCGACCTCGAACGGGCCGATGCGATAGCCGGCGGAGGAGATCACGTCATCGCCCCGGCCCTCGAAGTACAGCCAGCCCTGCTCGTCGACGCTCACGCGGTCGCCGGTGTGCCACGGCCCGCCGCCGCGGCGGTCAGCGATCGACCACGTGCCGTCGGCGTGGTGGTGCACGTGCTCGTGGAGGTAGCCGAGGAAGAACGTGGGCACGCTGGCGGGGTCGACGGTCAGCTCACCGTCGAGGATCGACAGCTCGACGCCGGGCAGCGCGCGTCCCATCGATCCCGGCCGCGGGTCCTCGGCGAGCGGCGGGCCGGTCAGCTGCCCGGTCTCGGTCTGCCCGTAGCCGTCGCGGATCTGAAGGCCGGTGGCCTCTTCCCAGGCGCGCAGCACCTCGGGGTTGAGCGCCTCGCCGGCGGCCACCATGGCGCGCAGGTGCGCCAGCGGGCGCAGCTGGGCGCGCTTGGCGATCACGCGGTACTCGGTGGGCGCCATGCACAGCACCTTCACGCGCTCGCGCTCCAGCAGCTCCAGGCGCTCGTGCGGATCGAAGCGCGCGTCGTGCATCAGCGCGCTCGCGCCGCACAGCCACGGTGCGATGAACACGTTGCGCGCCGACTTCGACCAGCCGCTTGAGGCGGTGCACCACACCAGCTCGCCGGCGCGCGCGTCGAGCCAGTTCTCGGCCTGCACACGCTGGCCGCTGAGGTAGCGCTGCGCGTGCACCACCGCCTTGGGCTCGCCGGCGGTGCCGCTGGTGAACGTGATCAAGCACGGGTCGTTCTCGCTCACCTCCACGCCCTCGGCCGGCTCGCCCGCGAACAGCTCCTCGTCGGGCACGTACAGCACAGGCACGGAGCTGGCGGCCGCCTGCAACTGCGGACGGTTGCGCTCGTCGGCCACGATCAACGCCGGTTGCGCCACGTCGATCCGCAGCCGCAGGTCCTTCGCGCGCAACTGCTCGGTGCACGGCAGCACCACGGCGCCGATCCGGAAACACGCCATCATGCTCAGCGCCCACTCCGGGCGGTTGCCGATCAGCGTCATCACCACGTCGCCGCGGCGCACCCCGTGCCGTTGCAGTGCTCCCGCGAGCCTGGCCGCCCGCTCGGCGATCTCGCCGAAGCTCCATTCGCGTCTTGAGCCGTCGCGCGCCAGCTCCAGCAGGGCCAGCGTCTGGGGATCGTTGGCCTGAAACAGTTCCCGCGCGAAGTTCACGCCGGTATTCTCCTCCTATCAAGCGAAAAGAGACCATCCCGACCATGGAGCGTTTTCCACAATGGCCGTAGCCGCCCCGTACACCGAGAAGACCGATGAGCAGAAGGCCATCACCGAGATGGTCCACCAGTTCGTCGACGAGCAGATCCTGCCCAACGCCGAGCACTACGACCACGAGGATCTCTTCCCGGGCCCGATCGTCGAGCAGATGAAGGAGCTGGGGCTGTTCGGGGTGACGATCCCCGAGGAGTACGGCGGCATGGGGCTGGACCTGACGACCTACGCGATGATCGTGGAAGAGCTCTCGCGCGGTTGGATCTCGATCTCGGGCGTGATCAACACGCACTTCATCGGCTCCTACCTGCTGATGAAGTTCGGTAGCGAGGAGCAGAAGCAGAACTACCTGCCGCGGATGGCCACCGGCGAGATCCGCGCCGCCTTCTCGCTGTCCGAGCCGGAGCTGGGCTCCGACGTGCAGGCGATCAAAACTCAGGCGAAGAAGACCGACGGCGGCGACTGGGAGATCAACGGCCAGAAGATGTGGGTGACCAACGGTCTGCGCTCGGACCTGGTGTTCGTGCTCGTCAAGACCGACCCGAACGCGGAGAAGGCCTACAAGGGCATGACCTGCTTCATCGCGGAGAAGGAGGGCGGCGTCAAAGAGAACACGGGCGCGTACGCCGGCCTGATCGTGCCGGACCAGCTGAAGAAGATGGGCTACAAGGGCGTGGAGTCCACCGAGCTGGTGTTCGACGGCTACAAATGCCCGGCCGAGAACATCCTTGGCGGCGAGGAGGCGGGCCTGAACAAGGGCTTTCCGCAGATGATGGATGCGCTGGAGGTGGGGCGCGTGAACGTGGCGGCGCGCGGCGTGGGCATCGCCCAGCGGGCGCTTGAGCTGGCGCTGCGCTACTCGCAGGAGCGCAGGACGTTCGGCAAGCCGATCGCCGAGCACCAGGCGATCCAGTTCAAGCTGGCGGACATGGCCACCCAGGTCGATGCGGCGCGGCTCTTGACCCAGCGCGCCGCCCGTCTGAAGGACGCCGGCGAGCGCTCCGAGCTGGAGGCGGGGATGGCCAAGCTGTTCGCGTCAGAGGCCGGTCGCTTCTGCGTTGAGGAGTCATTCCGCATCCACGGCGGCTACGGCTATTCCAAGGAGTACGAGATCGAGCGCCTCTATCGTGACGCTCCGCTGCTGCTGATCGGCGAGGGGACGTCTGAGATCCAGCGCATGGTGATCGGGCGCAAGCTGCTTCAGCGGCATAAGATTTGACACGCACTAAACATTGCTTTGACAAACCAGCCACCGGTCGGCGTGACGGTGCGAGGAGAGGAAGAAAGGGTTAGATGGCCGATGACGCCAAGACTCTGATCGAGCTTGCGACACGCAGGTTCATCGGTGAAGTGCCCGCACTTGAGCCGATCAAGCTGGTCGTGGGGATCGAACTGCGCGGTCGCGGGGACGTGCAGCACTTTCGTTTGGAGATGCCCGGGCTGAAGGTGACCAAGGGCCCCGCGGCCGACGCTCGCGTGCGCGTGGACATGCGCCGCGAGTTCTTCAACGTGATGGCGCGCGAAGCCAAGGTGCCGGATTGGGTGGAGGCGTTCGCCTACGGTCAGGCCAAGGCGTCCGGGCCGGAGCAGTTCCTGAAGCTGATCATCAGCGTGGTCGAGCGCCACCAGGAGCGCGAACGCACGCCAAAGGCGCGTAAACACGCCTAGGGCTAGTGGTAGGAGGTCAGCTGCTGTGCCAGGAACGCCAGCGACGCGAGCAGGCACAGGCACATGACGACGAGTGAGAAGTTTTCGTTCATCGGCTGAAGCTCACGATAGTGGACGCGGCGGGCGCAGCGCAAGCGCCGCGTCCGTCGCTCAAGCCAGGACGGCGCTGTCGTCGTAGAGCTTGATGATCTTGACGGCGTTCGCCGGTGCGGCGTCGAGACAGAGACGGCAGAGCACGCACTCGTCGAGGTTCTTCTCGACGATCTCCAAGGCGCCGCCGGCGCCCTGGGCGAAGATGTCGACGGGCATGCTTCGGTCAGCTTGCGCGCCAGCGCGCTGTCGGCGGCGGCCTGGTCGTCGACCTCGACCGCGATGAAGATGCGCGTCCTCTCATGCTGCGCTCCGCTCGGCGATCTTGGCCTTGACCAGGTCGGGGATCTCGTCGATCCGCTGCACCACGGGGATGCCGGCCGCCTCCAGGCGCGCGATCTTCTCCGTCGCCGTGTCCTCCTTGCCCTCGACGATCGTGCCGGCGTGGCCGAAGGACATGCCCTGCATCTCCTCGTCGTCCATGAACTTGCCGGCCATGAAGGCGATGATCGGCAGGCGCGAATCGTTGCTCCTTGACCCACTGCGCCAGCTGGGCCTCCATGCGCCCGCCGGGCTCGGTGTAGATCACGATCGCCTGGGTCTGCTCGTCGGCCTCGAAGTAGGGCATCAGCTCGGCGTAGGTCGAGCCGATGATCGCGTCGCCGCCGATCGAGACCGCCGTGGAGACGCCGAGTCCCGCTGCGGTCAAAGTGGAGGAGATCTCGGTGGTCATCCCGCCCGAGCGGCTCATGACACCGACCGCGCCTGGCTGGTAGGCCACGGCGGCGTTGCGTGCCGGTCCGCCGATGCCGCCCATCTTGGCGACCCCGGGGACGATCACGCCGAGGCAGTTGGGGCCGATGATCCGCGCGCCCTTGGCGTCGGCCAGCTCGACCATCATGGCGACGTCGCGGCGGGGGATCCGCTCGGTGACGATCACGATCGTCTTGATGCCGGCGTGCAGCGCCTCGAAGACGGCGTCACGTGTGCCGGCGGGGGGGACGGTGACGACCGAGCCGTCAGGTACGACGCCGCCGTTGTGTTCGACCACCTGCTCGACGGTGTCGAACACGGGCACGCCGTGGACCTCGCGGCCCTTGCGGCCGGGGGTGACGCCGCCGACGATCTTGGAGCCGTAGTCCAGGCACTCGCGGGTGAGGTTGACGGCCTCGCGTCCGGTGATGCCCTGGATGATGAACGTCGTGTCCTTGTTGATCAGGATGACTCATGCGGCACCCCTGGATCTTGGCGACGGCGCGACCGGCGGCCTCCCACAGGGACACCGAGCGGTCGCAGTACTCGATCCCGTACTTGTCGAGGATCTTGAAGCCCTCCTCCTCCCAGGCGCCGGGGATGCGGAAGATGGCGATCGTCTCGCCGGGGTCCTTGCCCAGCTCCAGGCATGCCTTGATCACGCCGCGCGCGACGATGTCGACGCGTGTGTTGGAGACGATCGACATCATCACGGCGATCTTCTCCACGCCGTCTTTCTGGAGGACCTCCTTGGCCAGGCCGCACGCCTTGGCGACGGAGGGGTTTCCTCCTATCTCGGAGTAGTTGGCGGGCCTGCCGCCCTGCTGGCGCACGGCGTCGGTGAGCGTGAGCGAGCCGCCGCCGGCGCCGATCACGAGGCCGATGTTGCCGTTGAAGCCGGTGTCCTTGCCCTGGATGACGCCGCGATGATCGGCGGCGTCGATGGCCTTGACGGCCTCTTCGAACGCGGTCGGCGTGTGGTCCTCGCGCGTGCCCTCCTCCGCGGCCACGCCCAGCGCCTTGAGCAGGGCCTTCTGACGCGGCATGCCCTCGTTCTCCATCTCCATGTGCGCGTCGAGCGCGACGAACGAGCCGTCCTTCAGTTCCGCGAGCGGGTTGATCTCGGCGAGCGTCATGTCGTTGTCGAGGAACAGCTGGGCCAGGCGGGCGAGCACTGGGGTGGCGCGCTGCAGGGCCTTGCCGGTGACGCCGGCTGCGGCGATGACCTGCTTGGCCTGGAAGTCGGAAAAGGGCTCGAGCGTGGAGAAGTGTCCGCGGCCGACGTGGTCGGGGTGCTCCTCGGCGACCTGCTCGATGTCGATGCCGCCCATGTCGCTGAACAGCATCAGCGGCTTCTTGGCGGTGCCGTCCCACACGACGCCGGCGTAGTACTCCTGCTGCGACCTCGGCCTTGGGGTCGACGAGCACGCCGCGCGGCATGTGGCCGTTGATCTCCAGCTGCAGGATGTCCCTGGCGTGGCTCTCGGCTTCCTCGGGGGTGTCGGCGAACTTGACGCCGCCGGCCTTCATGCGACCGCCGGTGAGCACCTGGGACTTGATCACCGTGGGGCCGCCGATTCGCTCGAGCGATCTCGCGCGCCTCGGCCGCGTCGGTGGTGAAGCCGTAGTCCGTCACGGGGATGCCGGCGCGCTTTACGACCTCGCGGGCCTCGAACTCGAAGAATCTCATGCGGCGCGGAAGCCTACACGGCGGCGGCGGGTCGATGCTCAGCAGTCAGCGAGGACTCTCAGCGCCTCGCAGATCTCTTGGCGTCGTGAGCCGAGCGTGCCGGTTCTTTCGGTCAGCGCGGATCGCAAGATCGGCTGAAGGTTGTCGAACGAGGCGGCGCAGTCGCTCGGGAGGCCCTCGCTTGGCCCAAGCGCTATCTCGGTCGGAATTCGGCGCACAGTTCGGCTGACCGGGGCCACAACAACGCGCTTCAGCACGGGTATCGCGTGCGATCTTGTGATCACGAGCACCGGCCGGCGCTTGTCTTCAGTCTCGGCCCACCAGACGTCCCCCTGCTGCGGGACGCTCACCAAGGCTCTTCTTCGATCAGCGCGCGGGTGGCTTGCTCAGCCTGTGCGAGCTCCTCATCTGTCTCGGGGTAACGTTCGTACCCGGCGACGATTTCGGCTCCTATCCTGTGCCTTCGCTGCTCATCCACCAGCTTCTCGAGCGCTACACGCACGCCCTCCGAGCGACTGGCCACGATGCCATCCGCCACGAGATTGTCGAGGCTGGCGACAAGCTCATCATCCAGCCGGGTCACTACTTGAGCCATACAAAAAGCATAGCAAAACGCAATGCGCACCGGCTGGCCAGCCGCTGTCAGGCAGCGGCGCCCACTGTCTCAGAACCCGTACGCCTCCGCCAGCTCGGGGTCCTTCTTGGCGAGCATTTCGGCGAGGTTGACCATCACCTTGCACTGCTTCCAGGTGGCGTCGTCCTGCATCTTGCCGTCGATCATGTGCACGCCGCGCCCGTCGGGGATTGCCTCGATCACCTTTTTGGCGAAGGCGACCTCGTCGGGGTCGGGCGAGTAGACCTTCTTGGCGATGGCGATCTGGGCGGGGTGCAGCGACCAGGCGCCGACGCAGCCGAGCAGGAACGACGCGCGGAACTGTGTTTCACAGCCCTCCAGGTCGCGGATGTCGCCGTAGGGGCCGTAGAAGGGCAGCGCGCCGACGGACGTGCAGGCGTCGACCATGCGCGCGATCGAGTAGTGCCATGGGTCCTGCTGGTAGCTGGCGCGCGGCGCGTCGGGGTGCTCGGGGTCGGGGTCGGCGATGGTGCGGTAGCCGGGGTGCCCGCCGCCGACGCGGGTGGTCTTCATGCGTCGTGATGCGGCCAGGTCGGCGGGGCCGAAGCTCATGCCCTGGATGCGCGGCGATGCGCAGGCGATCTCCTCGAGGTTGGCCACGCCCTGCGCCGTCTCCAGGATGGCGTGCAGCAGGATCGGGCGCTCAAGGCCGGCCTTGGCCTCCAGCTGCGCGAGCAGGCGGTCGACGTAGTGGATGTCCCACGGGCCCTCGACCTTGGGGATCATGATCACGTCGAGCTTGTGGCCGATCTCGGCTACGAGTTCGGTGAGGTCGTCGAGCACCCACGGCGAGGCGAGCTCGTTGACGCGCGTCCACAGCGCGGTGTCTCCGAGCTCCATCTCGCGGCCGACCTTGATCAGCCCGGCGCGGGCGGCCAGCTTGCGGTCGACGGGCACGGCGTCCTCGAGGTTGCCGAGCAGGATGTCCACCGTGGGGGCGATGTCGGGCACCTTGGCGACCATCTTCTCGTTGGAGAAGTCGAGGAAATGAATCATCCGCGACGGCTTGAACGGGATCTCCCGCGCCGGCTCGGGTGCGCCGATGGCGAGGGGCTTGAGGAAGTCTCGGGGGTTGCGCAAGGGCACTCCTGGTTCGGCTGAAGGACAGCGGGTGGGCTAACTCCTGCTAGGAAGTATTGATGATGCGTGGCGGTTGGCGTTCTCCGGTATCGGTGGCGGCCTGTGCGGCGGTGGCTGTCGCGGGGGCGTTGGCGATCGCGATGCCGGCGGCTGGGAGCGCGGACGGGCACGCTGCCGCGGCTCGGGGCGCGGCGCCGGTTCGTAGCTGGAATTTGACGCTGTCACCGGCGCCGAACGACCTGGCGCTGGCACAGGTCAGCTTTCGCCGCAACCATCGCAACAGGGGCGTGACGGCGGCCATGCTGAGGCTGGCGGCCAAAGCCCCCTTCGGCGACGACTACCTGGCGGCGGCCACGCCACGGTCTGCCACCCCGGGCGAGTTGCGGGTGCTGGTGGTGCTCGTCAACCGCCCGTCGCCGCTGCTCGACCCGGTGGGCGTGCACGTGGGGCTCTCGGCGCCGCGCAGGTTGGGAACACCGGTCGTGTGGAAGCTGACCGATCCCTTCTCCCAGCCCGTCCGTGGTCTGACGCCCGCGCTCTGCGATCTGCCGGTGAAGGGAGCGACGCTGACCGGCTCGCAGCTGCGCCCGCTGCGCTCGCAGGGCAGCGGGCTATCCGGCTTCGACGCCGCGAGCACGGTCGCGCAGGCCTACGACGCGGCCTGTGGCCTGCCCGTGGAAGCCCCCTTTGAAAGCGCCGTGCGGGGAGCTCAGCCGAGCCCGCCGGCCCCGTCTCCAACCCCGATTCCCACTCCGATCCCGCCGGGCTGCACGCCGTGCAATCCAGCTCCCGGCTACGCCTGTCCGATGGTCCAGCCGAGCATCTGCGTCGCGCCAGCGGCGGACGCCGCCAGGCGGGCTTCTGCGGGCGCCCATTAGAGTCCTGGGCCCCGGCAACATCCGATCCCCTGCACAGGAGAACCCCAAGACCCATGAGCGAGACCCAGACCGTAGAGACCGATCAGGCAGCCCGCGAGGCCAGTGGAGCGCACCCGTACGGGCGCTATCTCGAGGAGTTCGAGGTGGGCGCCGTGTACAAGCACTGGCCCGCCAAGACCGTCACCGAGTCCGACGACCACCTCTTCTGCCTGATCACCATGAACCACCACCCGCTGCACCTGAACGACGTGTACGCCAGCAAATCCCAGCAGGGTCGCAACGTGGTCGTTGGCCCGCTCGTCTACTCGCTCGCGCTCGGAATGTCTGTCAGCGACGTCAGTGGCAAGGCGATCGCAAACCTGGCCACAGAAGAGCTGAAGCATCCCGCTCCCGTATTCCACGGCGACACGCTCTACTGCGAGTCCGAGGTTCTGGAGAAGACCGAGTCGAAGTCCAAGCTGGACCGCGGCACCGTGAAGGTGCACACCCGCGTGCTCAACCAGGACGGCGTGCTGGTGGCGGAGTTCAAGCGCCTGGTGCTGGTGCCGCGCAAGCACCACGGCGAGGGCTGAGTTCGCGTCGATTTGTCGAGACGCAGAACGTGCGATACGCTTTCCGGACCGCCCGCCGAGGGCGTTTTCTGTTTCCCGAGCCAACTATCTTGGCCCGGACGCAGCGCCTAAGGGCGCGGCGATAGTGCCCGCGAACCGAGGAGCCGCTTGGACCCCATGAACACCACCGTTCCCGCCCCCACTAAGAACGAGCGTCTCCTGGCCTGGGTCGAGGAAGTCGCCGGGCTGACCGAACCGGACCAGATCTACTGGTGCGACGGGTCTGCCGAGGAGTACGACCGCCTCTGCCAGGAGCTCGTGGCGGCGGGCACGTTCGAGCGCCTGTCCGACGCCAAGCGGCCGAACTCCTACCTGGCGCTGTCCGATCCGGGGGACGTGGCGAGGGTCGAGGACCGCACGTTCATCTGCTCGGCCACCGAGGCCGAGGCCGGCCCCACCAACAACTGGCGCGACCCGGCCGAGATGCTTGGCACGCTGAGAGAGCTGTTCGCGGGTTCGATGCAGGGCCGCACGATGTACGTGGTGCCGTTCTCGATGGGCCCGCTGGGCTCGGACAAGAGCCATGTGGGCGTGCAGCTGACCGACTCGATCTACGTGGCGGTGAACATGCGGATCATGACCCGCATGGGTCAGGGCGCGCTGGACGCGCTCGGCGAGGGCGAGTTCGTGCCGTGCCTGCACTCGGTGGGCATGCCGCTGGCTGACGGCGTGGAGGACGTGCCGTGGCCGTGCAACGCGGAGAACAAGTACATCGTGCACTTCCCAGACACTCGCGAAATCTGGTCCTACGGCTCCGGCTACGGCGGCAACGCGCTGCTGGGCAAGAAGTGCTTCGCGCTGCGGATCGCGTCGGTGATGGCCCGCGACGAGGGCTGGATGGCCGAGCACATGCTGATCCTGAAGCTGACATCGCCGGAGGGCGAGGTGAAGTTCATCACCGGCGCGTTCCCCAGTGCGTGCGGCAAGACCAACCTGGCGATGCTGATCCCCACGCTGGAGGGCTGGACGGTGGAGACGATCGGCGACGACATCGCGTGGATGAAGTTCCACGAGGACGGTCGTCTGTACGCGATCAACCCCGAGGCGGGCTTCTTCGGCGTCGCGCCTGGCACGGGCGAGGAGACCAACGCGAACGCGATCCGCACGATCGAGCGCAACTCGATCTTCACGAACTGCGCGAAGACCGACGACGGCGACATCTGGTGGGAGGGTCTGACCAAGCAGACACCCGAGCACCTGATCGACTGGCACGGCAACGACTGGACGCCGCAGAGCGGCACGCCGTCGGCGCACCCGAACGCGCGCTTCACCACGCCGGCCGCACAGGACCCGGCGATCGCGCCCGAGTGGGAGGACCCGGCCGGTGTGCCGATCGACGCGATGCTGTTCGGCGGCCGGCGCTCCACGGTGGTGCCGCTGGTGACCGAGGCGCTGGACTGGGAGCACGGCGTGTTCCTGGGCTCGGTGATGAGCTCGGAGAAGACGGCCGCCGCGGCGGGCACGGTGGGCGAGCTGCGCTTCGACCCGTTCGCGATGCTGCCGTTCTGCGGCTACAACATGGCCGACTACTTCGCGCACTGGCTGAAGATCGGCCGCACCGACGGCGCGAAGCTGCCGAAGATCTTCTACGTCAACTGGTTCCGCAAGGACGAGGACGGCAAATTCCTGTGGCCGGGCTACGGCGAGAACTCGCGCGTGCTGTCGTGGGTGTTCGCGCGCTGCGCCGGTCACGGCGCCGGCAAGGAGACGCCGATCGGCGTGATCCCGCCGGTGGGCGGCGAAGGCATCAACACCACCGGCCTGGACGTATCCGACGAGGACATGGCCGAGTTGCTGCGCGTGGACGTGGCCGAGTGGAAGGCGCAGCTGCCCCAGTTCCGCCAGTACCTGGCCCAGTTCGAGAACCTCCCGCCTGAGCTGACAGCGCAGCTGGACGCGCTGGAAGCGCGGCTCGGTTAGCGCTCAGTCGTGGGAGTGCGACTCCCCCGCTGCGGCGGGGGGGCGCGACTCCTCGGCGAGCGAGGTGATGGTCAGCGAGCCGCGGGCGGATGCCTCGAGCACTTCGGTGGCCTCCTCCAGCGAGCGCGCGTACAGCTCGACCAGCAGGTGCACGATGATGCGCGCGTCGTCTTCGTGCTTGTGGAAGCGCACGTGGGTGAAGAACTCGCGCACGCCGTGGTCGCCGAAGGCGGCGTAGGACAGCGCATCTCCGGCCTCCGGCCCTGAACAGCTCTCCACGTCTTCGGAGTCAACCGTGACGGTGCACGAGGCGACCCACGGGGTGCCGGCGATCATCCGTTCCCAGCGGTCCTCGATCGGCTCCACGCGGCCGTTGTTGAAGCCGAGGTGTGGCTGGTCGTGCATGCAGTCCAGGCACTGCACCACGGCCTCCTGCAGCTCGTCCACCACTTCGGCGCGCTCGCCGGTGTCGGGGTCGATCTTGTGGATGCCCTCGTAGTGGACCTGAACCTCCAGGTCCTGGGACCAGCAGCGGTAGCAGCGCAGCCAGCTACGCGCGCTCGTCTCGGCCATTGATCCCTCCATGCAGACCATTGTAGGGGCCTTGCGGTCGCCCCCGGCCCGAGCGCAGGCGATGCCCTTGGCGCCTCGACAGTTGTCCACTCGCGCCGATGTGATCTATACGCTCTGTCTTCAACTTTCAACGGGCCCGCCGGTGTGCTGCGGGTTCCGGCAAACGGCAAAGAGGAGTCTCGATGCGACGTATGACGGTCCTGTTGTTCTCATTCCTGGCGTTGGGCGTCGCGCTGTTGGCGCCGTCGATGGCGGGCGCCGTGATGTTCCCCCAATGTCCGGCGGTAGACCTGGACACCGGCTGCCAGTTCCTGGTGACCGTTACCGACAGCGAAACGAACATCGAATCCGATGGCGCACAGTCGGCCTACGAGGGCTCCGACGACGCGCTGATCGGCATCCAGAACAACTCCTCCAAATCGATCTCCTCGATTCCCCTCTCCGCGGAAATCGAACTCTTCGGGTTCGAGTCGGACGGGCTCTGCGATGTGAGCAACCCTGCGCCCGGATGCGTGGTGCTGGCGAAAAACAGCGCCGGCGAAGAAAACGTCAATGCGGGCAAACCGTGTCCGCCGGAAATCACAGGCTGCGGGTTCCCGCCGCCGGCCGGGGAGCCTGCTGGAGTGACGTTCCCCAGCGGCATCGGCATCGAAATCGTGGGTCAGGGAGCAAACGGCGACCCGGTCACAGGTTATGAGGGGCCGACGTCGTGGTTCTCGGGTATCGGTGCGGTGGGTCCGTATGCGACCGGCAAAGGCGTGATCAACTTCTCGCCTGCGATCGCACCTGGCGCGTCGAGCTACTTCTCGCTGGAGTCGCCTCCGGCCGGGGGCTTCGGCACGTCCACCACGCTCACGACCAGCCTCTCCGGCGGCGGACACAGCGGCGCGTCGATCTCGGTGGTGCAGGGCACGCCGGTGACTGACTCGGCGACTCTCAGCGGCGCGAGCGCTGCCGCCGCGACCGGCAACGTCAGCTTCAACGTGTACAGCGACCCCGAATGCAAGACCCTGGCTGCGGCGGCCGGCTCGGCGAAACTGTCGGCCACCAATGCTGGGCCCTCGAGTGCCGAGTCGCTCGCTCCGGGTACGTACTACTGGCAGGCCCACTACGGCGGCAACAACGAAAACCAGGCTGTGACGAGCGCCTGCACCGCGGAGGTCCTGACGGTTCTGGCCGCCACCACGACCACCACCACCCAGTCCGGTGGCGGCGTCAGCGGCTCGTCTCTGACGGTGCCGGCGGGCACATCGGTGACCGACCAGGTTCACATCGCCGGCACGCTGGCAGCCAGCGCCTCTGGAGTAGTGACATACACGCTCTACAAGGACAAGAAGTGCACGGTGCCGGCTGCCGCCGGCAGCTCGGTTGCGGTGGTCAACGGAGTGGCCGGACCGTCGTCTGCGATCAAGCCCAAGGTGGGCACCTACTACTGGAAGGCAACCTATGGTGGCGGCGGGCTGAACGCCGGCTCGGAAAGCGCGTGCGGGAGCGAGATCCTGGTGGTGGCGCAGAAGGCCAACCTTGGCCTGCCGGCTACCAACGCGTGCCTGAGCAGGCGCAAGTTCACGGTGCATCCGCGCGCGCCGCACAACGTCAAGCTGGTCAGCGTTGAAATCCAGATCAACGGCAGGACGGTCAAGCGCGGCTCGCTCAGCAAGCGCAAGACCACGCTCAGCCTCGTCGGCCTGCCCAAGGGCACGTTCAGGGTGGCGCTGATCACCAAGTCCTCCACCGGCAAGCTCTACGAGGACATCCGCACGTTCCACACCTGTGTGGTGGGCAAGCACAAGAAGAAATAGCAGCGTCTGAGATGGCGAGGGCGCAGTGGACGGCGAGGGGTATCCCTTCGCCGTCCACTCGTCCCGAGCTACTTCTTGTGCTTGTGTTTGGCGGGCGTGATCCTGATGGTCCTGCTCGTCAGCTCGGTGGCGCTCGTCGTTTTGTCGGATACGAGCACTTTCGCGCTGGCGCGCCCGTGGTGCTTGGCGAGGTAGAGCCTGCCGGCCTTGGTCAGGTGGACGGTCAGTTTCTTCGGGCTTGTGCTGAGGATCGTGAATTTGCCGGTTGCCAGCGTGACCGTCCTTGTACGCCGTTTGGATTTCTTCTTGCGGGCGGCAGCCGCTTTGCCCGAGGTTTCGGTGATCGTGATCGTGACGGTCACTGTGCAGGGAACCACCGCGCACGTGATCGTGAGCGTGATGGTCGTCCCCGAGCTCGAGCCGGCGCTGCTGATCGTGCCGGGGGGACCGATCGTCAGGACCTCCGAGCCGCACGCGCTGGTGCTGGGGTCGTTGTGTGCGTCGCCGCTGTAGGCGGTCTGCCAGTAGTAGGTGCCCTGCGCCAGCGCGCTGGTGACCGCCGCCGACGCCGCCACTTTGCCGCCGCTGACAGCGTTCGCGCTGCCGAACACTTTGCTGGTGGGGGTACACGACGATGACGTGTAGAGGCCGTATGCGACGGTGCCTGTCGCGGTGGCGGCATTGGCCCCGCTGATCGTCGCGCTGTCCGTCTCGCCGATCGTGCCGGCTGGGACGGTGATCGATGCCCCCTGTGTGGACCCGGATGTCTGGGTGGTTGTGAGTGCGGTTGGGGCCGGGGGCAGCACTGGCACCGAGTCGCTGGCCACGAATGGCTGCGCGTAGAGGGTTTCGCCCTTGATCCACGTTGCCCAGCCCTGCCCGCCCGCGTTCACGTTGCTGGCCAGATCGCTGTCGCCGGCCGCGTTGAGCGTCGCCGGCCCGGACCAGGTCGTGCCGCCGTCAGAGCTGTACGCGAGCCGGACTTCGTCGAAACGCGCCAGATAGGTCGTGTAGACCCCGCCGGAGGCGTCCTGGGAGAGCGACGCGGACTGCTCGCCTTCCTGGGCGACCGTGGCGTATGGAGTATCGAACGTGTCTGTCGCCTGGTCGAAACGGTGGTAGACGGTGAAGTTCCTCGTGAGATCGTCCTCGATCACGCCGAAGCCACTGGGGCCGCCTCCGACCGCGAGGTACTCCACTTCGCAGTCGCCGGGGGACAGGGGCACCTTCCAGGCGCTGTTGGGTTCGCCGGGAGAGACGTTGTAGCTGTTGCTGGCGCTCTGGTTGCCGCTGCCGTATGCGAAGGCGCTGTCGAACGTGCCACTGGAGCACCCCGGCTTGCCGAGCGTTTCATACACGCCGAGGACGCCGGGGTTGGCCCCGAGCTGCGAGGCGACGGCCGCGCCCGGGTTACTCAGGAGGTGTTCGCTGCTTTCCGGTTGAAGCGTGGCAAATGGGCAGGTGTGCCCGGTCTTCTCTGAGCATTGCGCCGGTGAGGAAAGCGGGAAGGCGGCGAACGTGGGAGGGCCCGCGGCCGTGACCCAGGCGTAGCCGAGCACGCTCGTGCCCGGAAGGATGACCGCGCCGACTGGCTCGGTGTCGGCGCTGAGGTTGGCCTCTGCGACCGACTTGCCGCCGTCTGCTATTGCGAATGTGGCGCCGCCGTCGGTCGAGGTCCACTCCTGCTCTGGCTCGTATTCTTGACTGACTCCATACACGTCAGCGAGCACGACCAGTGTTCCGCCGTCGGCGAGGACCTTCACGCCATCGATATAGGGTTCGGTTCCACCCGCCGGGGTGAGCTCACCCGAGTGAGCGCAGGCGGTCGCGCCCACCGGCAGCACGCAGTAGTGGATCTTGTATGGCGGGCCTGCTTCGTCGGCCCAGGCGATGAGGGCATTCCCAGCTCCATCGACCGCGATCGAGGGCGGGCCGTTGTGGGCGAATTCGCCGATGTCGATCGTGCTGCCGCTGAGCGCCGAAGCGCTGGTGGCGAGCACGAGCAGCAGGCTCAGGCCGATTACGGCCGCCAGGCCCGTACCCCGCATGGTGGTGAACAACCGCTGTGCGCCGGACCTGGTGGTGCCCATCTGGCAAGACCTCCTGTGCCACGACCGCGCGTCAGGGCGCTGGGTGAGCACGCTGGTTGACATGTGGGATGGAGCCTAGCGGACCGTTGCAGGCTTCAGAGTTGACTATCCAAATGTGAATGCGTATGCGCTGATACCGGCCGCGAAGCGCAGTGAAAGACGGTGCCGTTCGTCCCGCTTCAGCGAAACCAGTGAATACAGGCGCTGGCGACGCACTGTGACGAGGCCGTTGTGCACATCCGTGCCCGCGGACGCAGCAGGGATCGCATTGCCGTCGAGCAGCACGCTGACATTCAGTGGTTTTTCGCCGGGCGAGCTGAGCACCAGGTATGCGTTCTTGGCGTCGAACTCGAGGTCCACGCCAGCGCCGGTGCCGGCGGTGGCCGGTTGGGCGTCGATCGTCCAGGTGCCGCTGTAGGCGAAGTCGTTGAGCGCCAGTTCGCCGCTGGGCGGCGGCCCGTATTCGTGAAGTCCGGTCTTGGGGCCGTTGATCCAGCCCTGCGCTCGAGCGGTGCCCAGGTAGGTCTCCGGCGTGGCCACTTCCGAGGGCACGACCACGTCGGTGGGGTGGCTCTTGCCGCCAACCTGCGCTCCCGCTTCGGCCAGCAGCGCGCGGATGGCAGTTTCGGTCTTGTCGTAGTCGCCCTCGCCGATCGACACGTAGCGCACGTCCCCGTGCGCGTCGATCAGGTAGTCGGCCGGCCAGTCTTCGTTGCCGTACGCGTTCCACGTGCCCATGTTGTTGTCCTGGACGACCGGGTAGCGCAGCCCGAACGCTTCGAGTGCGTCGCGCACGTTGCCCGCTTCGTGCTCGAAGCCGAACTCCGGCGTCTCGACCCCCACGATCGTGAGGCCGTCCTTGCGATAGGCCGCATCCCACGCCTTCAGATAGGGCAGCGTGCGGATGCAGTTGATGCACGTGTAGGTCCAGAAGTCCACCAGCACCACCCGCCCGCGCAGGCCGGCGAGGGTCAGCGGCCTTTGCCCGGGCGTGTTGAACCAGTCCTGGGTATCGGTGAATTCCGGCGCCGGACCGATAGAAGGCAGCGATTTGGCGTCGGTGAGCAGCGCGGCCTGGGTGGCGTTGGCGGGCGCTGCGTGCAGCTTGGTGGAGCTGTTGCCGCAGGCGGAGGATCCGTTGGCGGGGGTGAACTTGGCGTGGCGGCCGGTGATTTCGTGCAGGCGTCCGGTGACGGTTTCCGAGCACTCCAGCGACGCGGTGAGGTTGACGTCGGGGATGTGCTGGGCGACGAACTGGTCGAAGCTGATGTCGAGGTTTGTGACGAGCGCCACGGCGGTGACGATCATGATCACGCCCAGCGTCCGCTGCAGCAGCGGGCCGCGCCCGGCGTTGCGGATGCGGTCGAACAGGCGCCTGCCGCCCAGCGCCAGCGCCAGCAGCACCACGGCCGAGCCGGCGGCGTAGGCGAGCGCCAGCGTTATCGTGCGCCCGGACACGGCGCTGACAGTGATGACCGCCGCCAGGATCGGGCTGGCGCAGGGCGTGTACACGAACCCCAGCGCGCCGCCCACCAGCAGCCCCGAAGCGAACCCATCTCCGCTGTCGCGCGGGCCGAAGCGCGCCAGGCGCGAAAGCGGCGCCTCCAGCCGCGCGGCCACGTCCGGCAGCAGCATCACCACGCCGAACCCCAACAGCACCGCGATCGCGATGTAGCGCAGCGGATCGCTGCCCAGCCCCACGCCGTCGACCACGTTGGCCACGCCCACGATCGTGACCGTGAACGTGATCGACAGCCCGAGCACGATCCCCAGCGGGCGTCGCCTACCGCCCACCCCGCCGGCGGACAGCAGCGCGGGCAGCAGCGGCAGCACGCACGGCGAGAGGGCGGTGCCGGCGCCGGCCAGCACAGCGAAGATGAGCAGGACGATCACGGTCTCAGACCTTCGGTCTCACGAGCGGCGATCCCGTTACAGCATCACCGCTTGATCATCACGTACACGGTGGTGGCCGCGAAGGCCATCTGCCCGAACGCGAGCGCCGTGCCCAGGTTCGCCGCGCCGAGCGCCTCGGCGACGGCGCTGGCGAGCACGAAGGCCCCGAACATGATCAGCAGGTTGCGTGCCACGTCAGCTCATGCTCGCACGTTGGGCACGGTGGCCGTCGCAGCGGCGGTCCGCTCGAGCGTGGCAACCAGCTCGGGCACCTCCAGGCCCGGATCCTGGCTGGCCAGCAGCGCCTCGGCCGCGCTGCGGCCTCCGAGTTGGCGCAGGCCGTGCTCGCCGTACTCCACCGCATAGTCGCTGAGCGCGCCGGCGCGACGAGCCCGCAGTCGCCGTTGCGTCACGTCGAGCCCCGCGCGGTGCTCGTCGAGGGCGTCCACCAGCTCGCCGATGCCGCTGGCGGGCGCCAGCGCGCTGACGCCCAGCACGCGCGTGGAGCGCGACCCGAGCGAGCGCAGCGCCGCTGTGAGATCCCTGCGTGTGCTGATGGCGATCTGGCCGAGGTCCGACTTGGTGACCACCAGCACGTCTGGGGTTTCCATGATGCCGGACTTCAGGAACTGCAGCACGTCGCCGCCGCCGGGCTGCACCACCACGGCCACCGTGTCGGCCACGTCGGCCACCTCGGTCTCGGCCTGCCCGACGCCGACGGTCTCGATCACCACGATGTCGAACGCGGCCGCCAGCGCGTGTGCGGCGGCGCGCGTGGCCCACGCCAGGCCGCCGAGGCGCTCGCCGGCGGCTGTGGAGCGGATCAGCACGCCGCGGTCGGCGGGGTCGAAGTCGATGCGCGCGCGGTCGCCCAGCAGCGAGCCGCCGGAGCGCCGCGAGCTGGGGTCCACGGCCAGCATCGCCACGCTGCGGTCGCTGCCGCGCCACTGGTGCAGCAGCGCTGACAGCAGCGTGGACTTGCCGGCACCGGGGGGGCCGGTGACGCCGATCACATGCCCTGGCGCCTCACCTCCAAGCACGGCAGGGGAGACCTCGTGCAGCAGCGCTGCCGCCTGCGCACGGTCGGCGGCGGTGGTGCTCTCCAACAGGTTCAGCGCGGCCGGCGCGGCGCTCGTGTCGCGCCCGCGCAGCCGTACGCCCAGGGCGGCCCCGACCTCGCCCTGCGGGCGCGGTGCCCCGCTCACGCCGAGCCGTTGGCGGCGGTGGAGCCGCCGTTTGCGTCTGCCCCCACCAGTGCCACGATGTCGCGCATGATGCGGTTGATGTCGAAGTCCTTGGGGGTATACACGGCCGCCACGCCGGCCTTCTGCAGGCCGGCCACGTCCTGTTCGGGGATGATGCCGCCGACCACCACCGGCGCGTGCACGCCGGCGTCGCGCAGCGCGTCAAGTACCGCCGGGATCAGCTCGCGATGCGAGCCGGACAGGATCGACAGGCCGATCACGTGCACGCCCTCCTGCAGCGCCGAGGCGGCGATCTGGGCGGGGGTCAGGCGGATGCCTTCATAGACCACGTCCATGCCCGAGTCGCGGGCGCGCACGGCGATCTGCTCGGCGCCGTTGGAATGACCGTCCAGGCCGGGCTTGCCGACCAGGATCTTCGGCCTGCGCCCGAGCTTCTGCTGTAGCTGGGCGACCTCGTTGCGCAGCTCGCTGAGCTGTTCGTCGGCCATCGCCGCGCTGGCCTCGCCCACGCCGGTGGGGGCGCGGTAGCTGCCGAACACCTCGCGCAGCGTCCGCGACCACTCTCCGGTGGTGGCGCCGGCGCGGGCGGCGGCGATGGTGGGGATCATCAGGTTGGTCCCGCCGCTGTCCTCGCGCGCCAGTTCCGCCAGCTCTGTGAGCGCCTTGTCGACCGCTGCCTGGTCGCGCTGTGAGCGCCAGTCGCGCACCGCCTGCACCTGCTGGGCTTCAACGGCCGGGTCGACCACCAGGATCCCGCCCTCGGCGTCGGCGGTCAGCGGCGATTCCTCGGACTCGGCGAAGCGGTTCTGCCCGACGACCACGTGCTCGCCGGTCTCGATCTTGTGGATGCGCTTGCGGTGGGAGTCAACCAGCGCGCCCTTCATGTAGGGGACCGCTTCGACCGCGCCGCCGTGCTCGGCCACGACTGCCATCTCGGCGCGCGCTCCGTCCAGCATCTCCTCGACCAGCCCATCCATCACTTTGGAGCCCTCGAAGATGTCGGGGTACTCGAGGATGTCGGTCTCGTATGCCAGGACCTGCTGGATGCGCAGCGACCACTGCTGGTCCCAGGGGCGGGGCAGGCCCAGCGCCTCGTTCCAGGCGGGAAGCTGGATCGCGCGCGCCCGCGCGTCGCGCCCGAGCGTGACAGCCAGCGCCTCCAGCACGATGCGCTGCACGTTGTTCTCCGGCTGGGCCTCGGTCAGCCCCAGCGAGTTGACCTGCACGCCGTAGCGGAAGCGCAGGTGGCGGGGGTCCTCCACGCCGTAGCGCTCGCGCCCGAGTTCCTCCCACAGGATCGACATGGCGCGCAGCTTGGCGTGCTCCTCGATGAAGCGCACGCCGGCGTTGACGAAGAACGAGATGCGCCCGAAGACCTGTTCCAACAGCTCAGGTGCGACCCGCTCGCGGGCGGCGTCCAGCACGGCGATGGCGTTGCTCATCGCGTAGGCGATCTCCTGCACGGGCGTGGCGCCGGCCTCCTGCAGGTGGTAGGAGCAGATGTTGATGGGGTTCCACTTGGGCACGTGCTCGACCGTGTAGGCGATCATGTCGGCGATCAGCCGCATGGAGGGCGCGGGCGGGAAGGCGTAGGTTCCGCGCGCCAGGAACTCCTTGATGATGTCGTTCTGGGTGGTGCCCTGCAGCTGGCTCTCGCTGACGCCCTGTTCCTCGGCGGCCACGATGTAGAGCGCCAGCAGCCACGCGGCGGTGGCGTTGATGGTCATCGACGTGTTCATGTCTCCCAGCGGGATGCCGTCCATGAGCGCGGCCATGTCCCCGCGGTGGGAGACGGGCACGCCGACCTTGCCGACCTCGCCCCTGGCCAACTCGTCGTCTGGGTCGTACCCGGTCTGGGTAGGTAGGTCAAATGCCACCGAGAGCCCGGTCTGTCCCTTCTGCAGGTTGCGCCGATATAGCTCGTTGGAGGCCTTCGCCGTGGAATGCCCGGCGTAGGTGCGCATCATCCATGGTCTGTCGCGCTCATCCAGGCGCGCCGATTTGTCAGCGTTCATGCGAACATTGTACGGTCGCGCCGTTGGCTTTATCCTGCCGCCATGGGTCAAACGATTGAGATTCCCCGCTCAGGCTCCCCCGGCAGTGGCCTGGGGGGTGCCTGGAGGGTGATCGTGTGCAACGACGATCACAACACGTTCGAGCACGTGGCGCGTACGCTCGCCCGCTTCATCCCCGGCATAACGCTGACGCGAGGCATGGAGATCGCCAACGTGATCCACGGCTCGGGCAGAGCGGTCGTCTACAGCGGGCACCAGGAGCCGGCCGAGCACTACTGGGAGCAGCTGAAGGGGGCGGGGTTGACCATGGCTCCCCTAGAGAAGGCCTGAAGGGACGCTTGCGAGTCCCTAATGGGTCAGCTGGGGCACGGCGGGGATTGCTCACGGCATAGCTAAACCCCGGCGATTTGCCTCACCGTCGAGACGGTGGGTAGGGATCGTTCCGGGGTTTATAAGCGGCAGGATAGCATCCGTATATCGCCGCTTCAAAAGCACCTAATGCACCCCACATCGAGGTCTTGCGCGCGCGGCTCACTGGACCGCGCTTCGATGGGTACGTCGCTGCGATGGGAGGCGATCAAGCTGCCGCACTACGCCTCTATGAATGGAACAACGAGGCGTCCTCTGCGATGCATGGCACCCTGGGGCAGTTTGAGGTTCTCCTACGCAACGCGCTCGATGTGCAGCTCGTCAAGTACCACCAGAGAGTTCAGCAAGGGAGTGGCGAGTGGTGGCGGGACCCGGCGATGCCTTTGCAGCCAGATCTGGCAAAGCTTGTGTCAGAAGCGCGAAAGCGAGCGCGTCGCGGTGGAGCACAGGAGACTCACGGCAAGGTGGTAGCAGAGCTGATGTTCGGCTTCTGGCGCTTTCTTCTCGATAGTCGACACTCACCGACTCTATGGGCACCCGCATTGCGCCACGCGTTTCCGCACCTTCGGCCAAAGGTGCGGACCGAGGTTTACGACCGTCTTGAACGGCTCAACCTTCTCCGAAACCGTGTAGCGCACCATGAGCCCATATACCGAACGCCGCTCGACCAGCGGTGGAACGATCTGCTTGTGGTCGCCGGTTGGATCTGTCCGACTACCGCAGCTTGGATATGGTCGACATCCAAGCTCCCACGGATACTTGGCGAGAAACCGTAGGTCGGCCGAGCTTGTGCGACGTTCAGCTGACGTCGGCGACGGGCAGGCCGTTGCCGTGCCCGTTGCTCACAGGCAGCGGCCCGCCGCTGGTGATCGCTCCGCTGGCGGACACGTCCCACCAGCCGTAGAGCACCGGCACCTGGTACCAGCTGGAGTGCTGGGTGCGGAAGTAGGTCATCTCGGCGCCTTCCCAGAAGCGTTCCCATTCGAGGTAGCCTTCGAACGCGGCCAGCTGCTGGAAGCGGTAGCGATCCTCACGGGAGCGGTAGACGGCGTAGGAGGTGGCGCCGTAGCGCAGCGCGGTGGCGGCGACCTCGCCCAGATCCTTCTCGAAGTCGTCCGCCCGGAAGCCGGTGGCGTACCAGGGGACTATCACCGTGCCGGCCATCAGGCACCGACCTCGGCGTGGATGGCTCCCGGGCCGTCGGCGGTCTTGCCCTGACCCTCGGAGTCGGCGCCGACGAGGATCGAGATCTTGCCCAGATGCTTGTTTTCGAGCATCAGCTGATGCGCTTCGGCCACGCCCTCGAAGCCCAGCGTGCGCCACAGCACGGGGCGGATCTGGCCGCTCTCGATCAGCTCGTTGGCCTTGGTGCACTCGTACGCGTTGGCGAAGTGCGAGCCGAGGATCTCCTTCTGGCGCATCCACAGGTAGGCGACGTTGAAGTCGAGGTCGATGCCGGTGGTGCCGGCGCAGATGACGATTTTCCCGAACGTCTTGGCCGTGAACACGGATGTGGGGAAGGTCGCTTTGCCGACGTGCTCGAACACGATGTCGGGGGCGTCGCCGAGGATGCTCTGCACGCGCTTGGCGAACGCGCGGGAAACGCCGAAGCGCTCCTTCTCCTCGTCGGGAGTCTCGCCGCCCTTGCGCATCATCCCCGCGAACTCGTCGCGGTTGATGTAGTCCACGGCGCCCAGGCGCTTGACCAGCTCGCCCTTCTCCGGGGAGGAGACCACGCCCACGCAGTTGGCGCCGGCGGCGGCGCAGATCTGGGTGGCGAACACGCCGAGCCCGCCAGCGGCGCCCCAGATCAGGACGTTGGCGCCCGCCTGCAGGTTGCAGCGGGTGATCAGCATGCGATACGCGGTGAAGTACACGAGGCCGTAGGAGGCTGCCTCCTCCCAGTTCAGCGCCTTGGGCTTGGGCAGCAGCTGCTGGGCCTGGACCTTGGTGAACTGGGCGAACGAGCCCCACGTCGTCTCATAGCCCCAGATCTTCTGCGAGGGGGCGGCCATCGGGTCGAGGCCGTGTACCTCGGGGTCCTCATAGGAGGCTTGGTTGCAGTGCACCACGACCTCATCGCCCACCTTCCAACGGGTCACGCCGGCGCCGACCTTCCACACCACGCCGGAGGCGTCCGAGCCGCCGATGTGGTGGCCGAACTCGGGGTGGTCGCCGTAGCGCATCACCGACACCGGCTTGCCCAGCGCGGCCCACACGTTGTTGTAGTTGACGCCGGCAGCCATCACGCGCACGATCACCTCGAACGCGCCCGGCTCGGGCACCTCGATCTCCTCGAGCTGGAAGGCGTCCTTCGGTTCGCCGAAGCGCTCCTCGCGGATCACCCATGCCGCCATCGTCTTGGGCAGCTCTCCGGGCTCTACGTCGACTGCGGAGACTTGTTGAAGATCGATCGCCACGTGCTCTGGAACCTCGCGTGTTGGGGTCAGGGAAAGGAACCCCAATCCTACCCCGAGGCGGCCTTGGAGGCTTGGCGGAGCTCCTTGCGCCACACCAAGCGCAATCCCGACCAGTCCTCGTCGAGCGCCGCCACCTTCACGTCCACAAGCCCCAGAGGCAGCGCCACGTCGCGGATGTCCTGGTCGCGGATGTCGCTGTGATGGCCGCCCGCACGCCGCGGCCAGGCCACCCAAATGGCGCCGGCCGGGAAGATCCGCGGCGCCAGCGCCGGCACGCGCTCACGCAGCTGGGCGAGCGTGGAGCAGAACGCGATCACGATCTCGGCCGATGTCTCTGCCACGGCGCCGTCCCCGCTCTCGGTCACGCTCGATGCTCCGTCTGGCAGGTCGGGGATGCTCCAGGCTTGTGGCGCGTCCAGCAGGACCAGGCGGTCTGCCGGGCATACGCCGAGCTTTTTCCACAGCGGGGTGGCGGCGTAGCCGGCCATGGTCGCTCAGGTTAGTCGTGGATCGGCGGGCTCCGCTCGGCGTTCCCATCCCAAGCGCGGCCTAGCCTTGGCGCCTTGGAATCGCACATGATCGCCGAGGTTCGCAACCCCGAGGGCCATCTCGTCCAGATGGACAGTGTGGCGTGGAATCATGTTCTCGACGAGCATGCCGAGATGAGCGAGTACCTTGCGGAGACGATGGAAACAATCGAAGACCCAGATCACCGCGAACCCGACCCTCGTGCGGGACGGGAGCGCTACTTTCGCCGTGGCGGTCCATTGCAATGGATCCGCGTTGTGACCATGTTCACAGGCGGGAGCGATCGCGTTGTAACCGCTTTCCCTCAGTCAAACGATCCGCGAGAGGCAAGCTGGAGTCGATGAGCGTGCACGTGGGTTCATACGAGTTCGAGTACGTCTCCTACGACAGCGAGGGTGACGTGTTGTATTTGCGTCGTGGGGAGAAGCGGGCCGCGGCGGATACTGTCGGCACGCCGGAGGGCCATGCCGTACGACTCGACGAGCGTGGCGAGGTGATCGGCATCACGATTGTGAACGCAAAATGGCTAGCTGAGCGCGATGGCAACATCACCGTTACCGTCCCTAACCTGATTGAGACGAACGCCGACGAGCTGGCAGCAGCTCTCGCGGCGGCCTGACATTTCGTTTCCGGGCAGCGGTTCTACACGCCCACGGTCTCTGCGGGAGGCATATCCGCCTGACCGGCTTCCGCGTCCGGCCATTGCCCTGCGTTCGCGAGATGCTCACCGGCGCCGCTCGCGAGTCTGCGGTCCCGCCCGACCAACAGCCACGCGGTCAGCGCTCCGAACAGCGCCACGGCGGAGCCGAGCCGCAGACCCCACTGGAGGGCGTAGACGAAGGCGTCGTTGCTGGCGGCGATGATCGGGGCGGGCACGCCGTGCACGCCGACAGAGCCCAGGCTGGCGACGAGATCGGCGCGCTCGGCGCCGGGCAGCTGAGGAAGCAGCTGGTCGATCTTGGAGCGTCCGAGCGTGGACACCATGGCACCGAGCACGGCAACCCCGAAGGTGCCGCCGACCATGCGGTTCATGGAGAGGATGCCGGAGGCGACCCCGGCCTTGGTCTGCTCCACGGCGTTCATGGCGGCGGTGCTCATGGGCGACATCACGAACGCCATGCCGATGCCCATCAGCATGAAGCCCGGGAGCAGCGCTCCGTAGCCGCTGGAGATGGTGAGGTGCGACTGCCAGAACAGCGCTCCGGACACGCACAGCAGCCCGAACACGATCAGCGGCCGCGAGCCGACGCGGTCGGAGAGGCGCCCGGCGGGCGGCGCGAGCAGCACGATCATCAGTGTTGAGGGCAGGAAGCGCACGCCGGCCTGCAGCGGGCTGTAGTGCAGGACGTTCTGCATGTACAGCGCCATGAAGAAGAACATGGCGAGCATGGCGAAGCTCACGATGAAGGCCACCACGTTGGTGCCGAAGAACGTGCGCGAGCGGAAGAAGCTGAAGTCGACCATCGGCGAGGTCTGGCGGCGCTCGACCAACCCGAAGATCGTGAGCGCGATGGCGGCGAAGCCGAACAGCGTGATCTCGCGCGTGGAGCCCCAGTGCCATTCGTTGCCCTCCACCAGCGCCAGCACCAGCGCGCCCAGGCCGCTGGTCAGCGCCAGCACGCCGGGCACGTCGACGCGCTGTGCGGCCGTCTCGTCGCGCGACTCGCGCACGGCGAACAGCGACACGAACACGGCGGCGACGGCCACGGGCAGGTTCAGGAAGAAGATCGACTGCCAGCTGACGCTCTGTACCAGCAGGCCGCCCAACACGGGTCCGATGGCGAGCGCCAGCGCCGACACTCCCGCCCATGTGCCGATCGCCTTGCCGCGCTCGGCGGGTGGGAACGCGTTGGTGATGATCGACAGCGTGGCCGGCATCATCATCGCCGAGCCGACGCCCTGGACCGCGCGCCAGCCGACCAGCCAGGTGTCGCTGGGGGAGAAGCCGATGGCGCCGCTGGAGAGCGCGAACACGACCACGCCGGCCAGGAATATTTTGCGGCGACCGAACAGGTCGCCGAGGCGCCCGCCGGTGACCAGCAGCACGGCGAACGACAGCGTGTAGGCGTTGACGGTCCACTCGAGCGACGCGGTGGAGGCGTGCAGGCTGCGCTGGATCGACGGCAGCGCCACGTTGACCACGGTGTTGTCGAGCATGATCATGAACAGCGCGAAGCACATCGCTCCGAGCGCCCACCAGCGGCGGTTGTCCTCCGTCATCCGCAGCGATCGCCTCGTTTCGGCCATCAGCGCGCTCCTTTCTCCGGTTCCGTCCCACTGTAGGCGCGCAGGGCCGCCGTCTACGTGTTTTTCGGCACACAGCGGGAGCATCGCGAGTGGCCGGAATGGCCGGCTGTCAGTCGATGTCGACGACGGCGACGTCGGTTTGGGAAAAATCGGTGCCC
This sequence comes from uncultured Solirubrobacteraceae bacterium, assembly GCA_963723325.1. GTDB lineage: Bacteria > Actinomycetota > Thermoleophilia > Solirubrobacterales > Solirubrobacteraceae > Palsa-744. The sequence continues at coordinate 41,648 of CAVRQK010000001.1, forward strand.
TTGAACAGAAGCGGCTCGCCGCTTGTATCCGCTAGCGAGTAGGCGAAGCAGTCACCGAAGTTGAGTCCGGCTGGATGGCGGCCCTTACCGAAGCGTCGCCATGCCGATCGAGCCAGCTCAACTTGCTCTGCGTCAACAGGCACGATTTGGACGCTGGCTCTGTGCAGAAAAAGGTCCAGCTCGCGACCGGCGGCTGCTCCTCGGCGAGACTCGGCCACAAGTGCGCTCTCCAGAGCGTTGCCGGCAGACATGAGGCGTCGCGGGTCACTCTCGATCGACAAGGTGAACGCTCGCCTCTCGGGCTCGTCGAAGAGGATCGCAAGCAGCGCTGAGGTGTCGATCACCATCAGCCTGGGAGCCCGCGAGCGTCGTAGCCGAGGATCTCGTCCTCTGGTCGCTCGTCGAGTACCGGAAGTGAAGCGCAACGCAAAGCGATCTCGTCCAGCTCATCGGCCAGTCGGCGCCGGCGCCGGCCCGCACGCAGGCGTTCAAGCCGTTCCGTGGCAGCGATGGTGACTGCCTCTGTGATCGTCTCACCTGTCGCATCGGCGAGTTCGCGCACGATGGCGTCGGCTCCAGAATCCTTGATGTTCAGCGGCATAGGAAGAAGGATGATACCAATAAAGATTCATCCTATGATGGTCGTAACGACCTGAATGGCAACTCCACAACCTCGCCCGCAACTCCACTGTCGCCCACATCCACCGCGGCCCCCAGCTCAGCCTCGCGCCGCACCAGCGCCAGCGCGATCGGCCCAAACGTGGGGGAGACGGTCACGCTGCCCACATGCCCCACGACGCGCTCGCCGAGGCGCAGCTCATCGCTGCCGCTCACCGCCCCCGACAGACGCAGCCCGCGCAGATGGCGGTTGGGCTTGCCCTTGTAGAACAGACGAGCCACCGTCTCCTGGCCGACGTAGCAACCCTTGGTGAAGTTGACCGCGCGCTCGTTCAGCCCGGCCTCCTGCGGAATCACGCTGTCGTCCAGGTCCACGCCGTAGCGCGGTCGGCCACGCTCGATGCGGATGCACTCGGCGGCCTCTTCGGACACAACCGTCGCACCCCGGGCCTGAAGCACAGCGCCAAGTGCTGAGGTGTCAGCCGCGTCGCAGAGCAGATCAACGCCCACGTCCGTGCGCACGGCCAGCGCGCTCAGGCCATCTAGTTGGACCGGCGCGTTGGAGTGCTCATCCGCGCCCAGGCCCGAGGCGCCGGCGATCTGCTGGGCGGAGGGCCCGATCAGCGACAGCAGCCCGCGCTCGACCGTGCGCTTGTGCAGCTCCACCTCATAGCCGATCTTGAAGCGGCGGATCATGTCGAACAGCGCCTGCAGCGTGGAGCGCTCGGTGTCCAGCAGCAGCTCCATCGCTCCGTCGGGCTGCTGTGAGCGCACGGCCAGGATGCGCAGGTCGCCGAGCATCTTGCCCTTGTGCGTGAGGAAAGCCGCGTAACAGCCCTCCCCGGGCGCGAGCGTGCTCAGCTCGTTGGTCACCTGGCCGTTGAGGAACTCCACGGCGCCGGCGCCGGTCAGCGCGAGCTTGCCGCGCTCGGAGCGATCGAGCAGGCCGCAGCCCTCTGTGAGCGTGCGGTATTGGGCGTCGAGCGGGTGCGTGTCGATGCTGGCCACCCATCCGAGAATAGCCGCGGTAGGCTTCATGGCAGATGGCGTTCGCCGACACCTTCCAGCGCACCGTTGACTCGCTGCCCGACGATTGGACCGATCTGGAGCTGGACCTGCGGATCGCAGACGAGTCGCGCTACGTGGAAGCGGCTCTGTACCTGGCCACGTGCAACGCCCGTCCCTACTCCCACCACGACTGGCACTGGCGGCTACTGGTGGCGCACCGCTTCGGTCACGCCGCCTCCGCGCCCACCGTACACGGCGCGCTGAAGCTGCTGGACGACGCGGGGATCGAGGGCGAGCTGGTGCTGCGCGAGACCCGCAGCGGCCGCGTGGAGGTGACCCAGATGTGGGGTCGCCCGCAGTCGGCGCGCGAAGAGTTCCGCCGCCTGCGCGCCCAGTAGCGGTGGCCCACGCGCTGCTGCTCACAGCCGATCTGCTGTTCGGATCGAACGTGCAGGGCTCGCTGACAGCTGCCGGCCACAGCGTGGAGCTGGTCGGTGACGAGGCCAAGCTGAGGGAGCGCCTAGCGGAGCATGGCGGGCCGGCGGCGCAGGTGCTGATCGTGGATCTCACCGACGAGCAGCTGGACGGCGCGGGGATGGTGGAGTCGCTGCTACGCGACGGCGCGCTCGGCGCCACGCGCACGCTCGGCTTCTACTCGCACGTGGACGCCCCGGCGCGTCAGCGCGCCGAGGCGGCCGGGGTGGAGCTGGTGGTGCCCCGCTCGCGCATGGCGCGCGAGGGCGCGGAGTTGCTCGCGCGCCTCAGTAGCGGATGATCGGCTGACGCTCCGGGGCCGGCCTGGGCGCGCACGTCGCGCACGGTCAGCCGCGCCCCGCACTTGGCACACAGCCGGTGCTCGTCGACCGCGCCGCCGCAGCCCTGGTGTTCCAGCAGCACCGGCGGCCCGGCCGCCGGCATGGCGTGGCGGTCGCCCCACTGCATCAGCGACACGATGGTGGGCCACAGGTCGAGGCCCTTGTCGGTCAGGAGGTATTCGTAGCGCGGGGGACGCTCCTGATAGGCGACCTTCTCCAGCACGCCCTGGTCGACCAGCCGGGTGAGGCGCGTGTGCAGCACGTTGCGCGCGATCCCCAGGTTGCCCTGGATCTCGTCGAAGCGGCGCAGGCCGAGCATCACGTTGCGCACGATCAAGAGCGACCAGCGCTCGCCGACCACGTCCAAGGTGGCGGCGATGCTGCAAGTCTGGCTGTCGTAGCTGTTGCCGAGCATGCCTCCACTATAGAGCAGTGGGTTTTATGATGCAACTTATCTGTGCTACGGTGCGTTGCATCATGCAATCCGCTCCCTGGAAGGTGAGGTTCTGATGCAACGGAAATGGCGCGTTTCGTTGATCGTGTGCGTGGGGGTGTTCATGTCGAGCCTCGACCTGTTCATCGTCAACATCGCCTTCCCGGCCATCGGAAAGCATTTCGGCGGAGCGTCGCTGAGCACGCTGTCGTGGATCTTGAGCGGCTACGCGATCGTGTTTGCCGCGCTGCTGGTGCCGGCGGGACGTTGGGCGGATGCGTTTGGGCGCAAGCGCGCGTTCCTGCTGGGTTTGGGTGTGTTCGTGGCGGCCAGCACCGCGTGCGCGCTGGCGCCGTCTGTGGGCGTGCTGATTGCGGCGCGGGTGGTGCAGGCGGCGGGCGGCGCGCTGATGCTGCCCACGTCGCTGGGCCTGATGCTGCCGGAGTTCGGCGCGCACGAGCGCCACGTGGCGATCGGCGTGTGGGCGGCCACTGGCGGGATCGCGGCGGCGGCCGGCCCGCCGCTGGGCGGACTGCTGGTGCAGGCGGACTGGCGCTGGGTGTTCCTGGTCAACGTCCCGGTCGGTGTGGGCGGCCTGGTGTTCGGGTGGCGCACGCTGGCCGAGCATCGCGAGCCGGGCGGCGCACGGCCGGACGTGGCAGGCGCGCTGGCGCTGATCGTGGCGATCGGCTCGCTGGTGGTGGCGATCGTGAAGGGCCAGGAATGGGGCTGGGGCTCGCCCACGACGGTGGCGCTGCTGGCGGTGACGGCGTTGTTGCTGCCGGCGATCTGGTGGCGCTCGGAACGTCACGTGGCGCCGGTGATCGAGCCGGCGATGCTGCGCGTGCGCAGCTTCGGCCTGGCGGTGGGCGCCTCGGTGCTGTTCTTCGGCGGTTTCGGCGCGATGCTGCTGGGCGGCGTGCTGTTCTTGACGGGCGTGTGGCACGAGCAGGTGCTGACGGCCGGCCTGATGCTGTTCCCGGGTCCGGCGATGGCGACTGCGTTCAGCGTGCCGTCGGCGAGGCTGGGCGCGCGCATCGGCTACCGCATCCCGGGTGTGACCGGCTCGCTGCTGTTTGCGGCCGGCTCGGTGTGGTTCATCGTGCGCACCGGCAACAGGCCTGCCTACCTGTCGGAGTTCCTGCCGGGCCAGATCATTACCGGTGCGGGGGTGGGGCTGGTGATCCCCACGCTGACCGGCGCGGGCGCCTCTTCGCTTGCACCGGAGCGCTTCGCCACAGGCGCGGCGGTGCTGACGATGGGCCGCCAGATCGGCGCGGCGCTGGGCGTGGCGGTGCTGGTGGCGGTGCTGGGCACGGCCACCCACACGGCGGGAGACTTTCACTCGGCGTGGCTGATCACGGTGATCGGCGGTTTGGCCACGGGCCTCAGCCTGGCGGCGCTCGGCCCGCACGTCAGACGCGCGCCGACGCCCACCGCAGTGCCGGGGGTGTCGGAGGTGCTGGCATGAGTGCCGTCGAGCAGCAGCAGCAAGTGCGGACGCGTACGTTCACGTGGGATGACCCGGCGGCGACGGCCGCGGCGGGGCTGCGGTTGCCGGGCATCGAGTACCTGCGGGGGATCGCCGACGGCACGTTCCCGCCGCCGCCGATCGCGCGCCTGTTCGGCTTCTCGATCGCGGAGGTGGAGCGGGGGCGGGCGGTGTTCGCGCTTGAGCCGCAGGAGTGGATGTGCAATCCGCTGGGCTCTGTTCACGGCGGCGTGGCGGCCACGATCCTGGACTCGTGCATGGGCTGTGCGGTGCATTCCACGCTTGACGCCGGTGTGGGCTTCACCACCACCGATCTGCAGGTTCGCTACATCCGCGCGATGAGCCCCGGCGACGGGCGGGTGCTGGCGGAAGGACACGTTGTGCATGCGGGGCGCAGGACGGCCACGGCGGAGGGCCGCGTGTTCAGGGAGTCTGACGGCAAGCTGATCGCGCATGCCAGCACCGGCTGCGCGATCCTGGGCTGAATCCGCTCAGCGCGGCAGCGGCACGAGCGCGCCGTTGGCCACGCGTTCGACGCCGTTCATCTGGTTGCCGGAGCGGTGATAGAGGGCGGCGCGGATGACCATGCCGTGGCAGACCACCAGCGCGGGCAGCTCACCAGCCGCTTCGATGTCTTCCAGCGCGGCGCTTACACGGTCCTCCTGCTGGCTGAAGGACTCGCCGCCGGGGAACGCGAAGTCGGGGTGGCAGCCGACGAACGCGTCGAACAGCTCGGGGCTCTGGGCGCGCACGTCCTGGAAGCTGCGGTCGGTCCAGTGACCGGCGTCGGTCTCCATCAGCCGCGGGTCCTCCTGGGGCTCGAGGCCGATGCGCGCGGCCACGGCGTCGGCGGTTTCGCGGGCGCGCAGCAGCGGGCTGCACCACAGCGCGCGGAACTGGTGGGCGGCGGCGCGCTCGGCCAGCTCCAGCGCCTGCTGGCGGCCGGTGGAGTCGAGCGGCACGGGCTGCTGGCCCTGGAAGCGGCCTTCGAGGTTGTAGGCGGTGCGGCCGTGGCGGGCGAGATACAGCAGAGGCTCGGGTGGGGTTGACATGGAGTTGAGCATATTGGGCGCGATCGCCTGGGATCTGGCGCGCGCCAACCAGATCTATCTCTGTTCGCAGATAGATCCTTATAGAACTCGGGACGCGCCCTACTCCTCGAAGCTCGACAGCGGGTGCTGCCGGCGCAGGTACCCGCCGAACAGCGGGACGGTGAAGTCGATCTGGCCTCGCCGCGGGCTGTACACCAGGTCCTTGCGCAGCAGGGCGTCGCGCACCACCGATGCGCTGGCGCTCTCTTTGTAGCCTGCCCGCGCGGCCACCTCGGCTGTTTTGGCAGCACCGCTGCCAACGTCGGCCATTGCCGCCAGGTAGCGCTGCTCGGCGTCGGAGGCCATCTCAAAGCGGTCCTTGAAGAAGCGGCGATCCAGGGCCTCGTCGATCAGCGCCCGCGCGCCTTCCACGTCTCCCGCGCTGATCGGCGAGCTGTCCACCTCGTTCCACAGCACCCGCCCGTACTCCTGGATGAAGTGGGGGTAGCCGGCCGATGCCTTCACGATCAGCTCAACCGCCTCGGGCTCATACATGACGTCGTGCTGCCCGGCGGGCGCCACCAGCGCCGTGCGCGCCTCGGCGTCGGTCAGGCGATCGAGCTCGTGGTAGGAGAACATGCGCTCCGCGTACGGCTTGGCCGTGCGCAGCAGTCGGGGGAGGGGCGGCAGTCCCGCTCCCACCAGCGCCACCGGCAGCTCGCGCTGGCCCACTCGGTTCATCGCCATGCACACCGCCGCAAGCGCCGAGTCGCTGAGACTCTGCATCTCATCCAGGAAGAACACTGCGCCGGTGCCGCCGCTCTTGGCAACCTGGCCGACCTCCACAAGCAGCACCGCCAAGTCGCGCTCCGGATCGCCGCTGTCAGCCGTGCCGATCGCAGCCTCGCCATCGATCCTGGCACTGAAGCCACCGGGGATGCCTATGGAGAACGCCTTCAGCACGCTGAACGCCTTGCTGGCGCGCTTTTGCATCCGCTCGCGCAGGCTCATCGACAGCAGCAGCTGATAGGCCAGCTCGGCGAAGATCTGGCGGAAGTCTCCCGAGCCGACCTCCTCCACGTCGTTGCAAACCCACCCACTCTCCCTGGCCAGCGTCTCGAACTCCAGCAGCAGCACCGTCTTTCCCACCCCGCGCAGGCCCGAGTAGATCAGGCTGCGCTCCGGCCGACCGTCCGTCAGGCGCTCCAAGAGCACGCGAAAGGCCTCCAGATCCTGGTCGCGGCCAGCCAGTTTCAGCGGTTTGACGCCAGAGCCGGGGGTGTAGGGGTTGAGACGCTGGTCCATGTTCTATCTGGGAATGTAAAGAAAAGCAGATAGAGCTGAGCTCTCGCGGGGGGCAAGATGAAGTAGACAGATCTAGCGCCTAATGGGTAGACTGTGGGTATGAGCACCACAATCAGAGTCAGCGAGCCGACTCGAGATCGCTTCGCCAAGTTGGCGCAAGCCACTGGGCGTCCCATGAGCCAGCTGCTGGATGACGCCGCCGATGCGCTCGAGCGGCGGGTCTTCTTCGATCAGCTGTCGGCCCGCTATGCGGATCTGCGAGCCGACCCGGTTGCGTGGAGCGAGATCGAGGCTGAGCGCACAGCTGAGAGCGGCTCACTTCGCGACCGCTCCTCGTGAGCGCTCGCCGAAGCGACATATGGTTGGTCGACTTCGGTGATCCCATCGGCCGTGAGCAGGCGGGTAGGCGACCCGCTGTGGTCGTTTCGGCTGACGCGTTGAACGAAAGCAGGGCCGGTGTAGTGGTTGTGGTTCCGATCACCACCACCTATCGCGGGCTGCCGTCTCACATCGAGATCGACCCGCATGGCTCGGGGCTCGACGAGTTGAGCTACGCCAAGTGCGAGGATGTCAAGTCGATTTCCGAGCAGCGCCTGATGGGGCACATTGGCGCAGTGGGTGCGGACGTCATGTTCCAGGTCGCTCGCACATTGCGATTTCTGCTCGAGCTCTAGGAAGCGATTGGGGACACGGCTCTATCTCTATTGGCAGATAAATTCGTGTTCGGCGCCCGCTGGTCATAGAAGGGGTGGATTCAAGAATCCCGAAACCGAGGCCGATGGGCCAAATGATGCTGAGAAGCCCGCGAGCTGAGACTGCGACGAGCAAGGTCAACAGGGGTCTGGGCTTGGGGGCGACCCTGGCGTTGGCACTCGCGCTGTCCGCCTGCGGATCTTCGGGCACCAGCTCCAGCCGATCTGCCAGAACGGCCGGGCAGGGCCCGCTGAGCTCCTCGGGCTACCAGAGCCCGCTCACCGAGTCGCTGACCGGCGGCAAACGCGGCGGCACCCTGACGGTTCTCGACGAATCGGACTTCGAAAACCTCGACCCCGGGATCGCCTACTACGCCATCGACTACGAGGTCATCTACGCCACCCAGCGCCCGCTTTACAGCTTCAAGCCCAACACCGAGACCCAAGCCAGCCCCGACATGGCCGCCGGCCCGCCTGAAATCTCAACCAATCACAGGACCATCACCATCCATCTCAAGCAAGGCGTGCACTTCAGCCCGCCGGTCAACCGCGAAGTGACCGCCCAAGACGTCGCCTACGCGATCGAGCGCGGCGCCAACCCCAACGTGGCCAATCCCTATCTGCACACGTACTTCAACGCCATCGAAGGGGTGCCCACCGCCACCGGCGGCCCGATCAAGGGCATCACCACGCCCAACAAGCACGAGATCGTGTTCAAACTGACCGAACCCAAGGCCGGGCTCGTCGCCGACGCGCTGGTGCTGCCGCTCACCGCCGCCGTGCCAAAGCAATACGCCGAACGCTTCAACAAGCACTCGCCGTCCGACTACGGCAACTACCAGGTGGCCACCGGCCCGTACATGCTCCAGAACAACGGGGCCGGCAAGGTGCTCGGCATCGGCTATGTGCCCGGCCAGTCGGCCACGCTCGTGCGCAACCCCAACTGGCGCGCCAGCACCGACATGCGCCCGGCCTACCTGAACGAGATCCACATCAAGCTCGGCGGCAACTCCGCGGTCCTCGGCCGGCAGGTCCTGGAAGGCACCAATGTGGTCCAGAACGAAGCGCCGTCACAGGCCAACCTGCGCCTGGCCGTGGAACACCACAAGAGCCAGCTGGAGATCTCGCCCAGCGCCGGCAGCCACGACATCGGCGTCAACAACAAGGTCGGGCCGTTCAACAACACCGATCTGCGCAAGGCGCTGTGGGCGGCACTGGATCGCTCCGCCATGGACAGGGCTCGCGGCGGCTCGCTCGTGACGAGCGTGGCCACGCACTTCCTCTATCCGGGCATCCCCGGCTTCGGACAGGCCGGCGGGCTGGCCGGCCCCAAGGTGGACTACGACGAACACCCCGAAGGCGACATGGCGGTTGCCCACAAGTACATGCGCCTGGCCGGGTATCCCAGCGGCAAATACACCGGCACGGAAGCCGTCACCGTGGTGGGCGCCAGGGGCTACCCGTCAGAACAGGACGCCCAGATCGTCAACTCCACGCTGAAACAGCTCGGCTTCACCACCAAGTTCTCGCTGCTTGAAACCGGAACCATGTATGGCAAGTACTGCAACGTGCCCAAAGAAGAGGTGACCGTCTGTCCCAGCGTGTCTTGGCTTGGCGACTTCGCCGACGGGCAGGCCGTGCTCAACATCACGTTCAACGGCAAGTTCATCAACGAAACCGGCAACGCCAACTGGGGGCAGACCAACGACCCCGCCATCAACGCCGCCGCCACCGCCGCCGAATCGGCGGTCGGCACCGCCGCGCGGGCACGCGCATGGGCCAACGTGGACGAGAAAATCGTGCAGGATGCGGCCGAGATCCCGTTCGACTGGGACAAGCAGGCCAGCATCGAGGGCAGCTCCGTGCACGGCGTGGGAGACCTGTGGGACGTGGGGGAGTGGGACTACAGTTGGACGTCGCTGGGGTGAGGCGCCTGCAGCGGGCGCGTCGGCTATGCGACGCCGAGGAAAACGACGATCGCTCGATCGAGGCGCGTGATGTCCTCGTCGCCGAGTTGGCCGATGTGCTCGCCGAGACTGGTCCGGGGGACCGTGGTGAGCTTGTCGACCATCAGCTGTGATGGCCGGTCAAGCCCGTTGAGTTGGTTTGGCGCCACCGGCAGACGAATTAGCGGCGCGGCGGTGGGATCGGTGCTCAGCGCACAGATCGTGACCGACGCGGTGGCGTCAAAGCGGTCGTCTTGAACGATGACCGCGGGGCGCGGCTTGCCTGTGTAGGGGCCGCGGGCAGCGACTGACCAGATCTCTCCGCGCTTCACTCCGAGGCGTCCCAGGACACCGCGTCGATGAACGCCTGGTCATCGATCGCGTGCTCGCTGGCCGCGACCGCCGCTGACTGATCGTGCGCCTGGCGAATGAACTCCGGGGTTCGCACGTCGGGAACCCAGATCTGCACCGGGCGTAGGCCTTGGGCTCTGAGTCGGTCGCGATGGGCTTGCACTCGGCGGGCTGATGATCGTTCTGACGCCATGCCTATATGTTACATGTAACGGCGGGTGTTGTCCATCTGCCAGATCTTGCCGTTAGTCGCGGCGTGGTGCATATTTCCTGTGGCGGGGCAAACGACGCAAGGTTGGGATGGGTAGTTGAGCACGGATACAGCTCCAGCTCTGGCTGTCTTTCGCGGGACATGAACCTATCGGGGAGACAGGGGTTGGAGGGCGCGAACATGGGCTCGATGGCGAGCGTGGGCGGTTTCGTGGGCGGCCGGAATACGATGCGGCGAGAGCTTCGTACCTGGCCAGGAGCTGGACCGGGGTGTCCATCGATGTAATTGGGCGACTTCCAGAGACGAGCCTTTATGCGGCACGAGGAGACAGCTCGGGTTCTGGTGAGCCCGGCTCAATCGCGCTGTCGAGACCGGGAGAAGGCTTGCGCTCTCAGCCACGCTTGTTACGACTTGTCACGGATCCCGCAAGATTGGTATCGCCAGTATTTGCCGTCAGCTCTCGCTCAGCGAAGTGGTCGACTAGCCGTTCGATCTTCGTTCGAGTGGCTAGGTCGCTACATCCAGCAATCTCATTGACGAACCTAGCCTCGCTGTCGTGTTCCTTGGCAGACAGATCCATGCGGTCAACAAGGTCCAGAAAGTACCGGCGGGTGCCCTCCATTCCACGATCAGAGAACGCTGGTATGAGCTCTCGATGCAGGAAAGCATGATCCGCGATCACGCTACGCAGTTCCGCGCTGGAAGCTTGGTCATGCTCAAGATTCGTCGTAGTAATCCGAAACACTCGTCTCGTGCGCCATCCCAGGAGCACCAGCGCGGCACCAGTCGCCACAACGACCGACAGCGATGTGCCGAGGATCGCAAAGAGCGCACGATGCTTCCCCAGGGATTCAACAGTGGCAAGCGCGGACGCACCAACGCTCACGACGAGACCCAGCACCGGAATGTATCGACCGATAAGCCGCATTAGGCCGCCAGTTGGGCTCCGGAGACGACGGCAGAAAGCAGGATACCTGCCCCGACTAGGTTCGGCAGCAAGATACCGAGGACAGTTCGCAGAGCAGGGCGACCATCGTGATCTGTAGGAGGCGCATATCCCCACGTGCGGACGAAGGCGGGGAGGGCGAGCAGGCCTGCAACGAAGCTGACGACCAGAATCATGATCTGGTTCTGACTTAGAGACCCATGATCGCGAGCCGTGTTTAGGCCTAGCACGGTAAACGCTATGACCGCGGCGACTACCCAATCAAGCCACCAGACGAGATCGTCACGACCCAGCCCGTGGCGTCGTGATTGCTCTGGCTGCCGAGAGGCTAGCTTGAGAAGTAGCTGAAGGAACACGGTTATGCCTCCAATGACGGTACCTAGAAGGATGGGTTCGAGGCGAAGATTCGACTTAACGGGCGTTGGTGGCCGCTTCTTGTGCGCACGATGTGTTTCTTTGATCGACGCTGCCGACTTGTGCGATGCGACTCTTTGTCTGCTTGCTCCTGCCGCCAAGCCACCCGGCCATGTGGCTAGGAACATGACCGCGCTTAGAGTCGCGGCCAACAAGGCGCGCACCCGCCCATACGTGCAACTGACTTTCACGGCGCAGAAGGGTAAGGGATTCCTCGGATCGGAATAGCTTTGCGGCAGCCAGCCCCCGAGTTCTGAGCGAGACAAGACTCCCGAGGGCCGCTGAGCTGGCCAAGTCGCGTAGCGAAGGTCTCACCGTCGCTACGGCCCGGCCTTGGCAAGACTCCCACTGACGCCGCCAATCAATGCCCGCAGGCGACGGGCAGGGTCTCCGCCCTGGCGGAGGGCGATCAGCGTCGCGACCTGCTGTGGAGCGGTTTCTGCGAGCAACAGCGCGCGGGCCACGGCAGCGCTGTAGTAGCGACGGTGGGCACCGGCTCGATGAGACGGAATCAAGTCCTCGTCGCTCCAATGTCGCAACTGGCGCTCGCTCGCTCCTGTCAGAACGTGGAGCTGACCGAGGGTGAGCGGATATCGAACGTCCTCCGCGAGCGCGGGGTGCGAGCTGGGGTCGGCGACCCACGCCTGCTGCTCTGATGTCAGCTCGGCGTACACACCGTCCTCGGACGCCCTCTCCATCTCCTGCGTGTTCGCCTGGAAGCCGTCCAGCTCCGCCGACGGCTGGCGTGTCGCGTCTCGCTCTGCCATCGGAGATGCCAGCAGATCTCGCTGTGCCGCCGAGAGCTTCTTGGGGGCGTAGCGCTCTCCCAAGCGTGCCAAGCGGACGCGGACCGGTAGCGGTAGATCCGGACGATCGGCAAAGCCGTCGAGCCACTCCCCGGCATACGTGTAGCCCTCGCCATCGGCGCGAACCAGGGGCATCGGGCTTTGCAGCAAAGAGTCCATTGCTTAACTTACTTTCGTATGGAAGATTAGCAGAGGCTTACGTAGTCGGTAGATAGAGGCCGTCCGACCACAGCCAGTTCCCCTGGCGACGTATCCCGATCCCAACCAATGTGAGCGACAAGTCGAGAACCTCCCCCGGAGAAGCGCTGTGGACGTAGCTCCTGTGCGAGTAGCGCCTCCACGGGAAGGCGTCGTCGCGGAGAACCACGACGCCTTCGATAGCGATCACTGGCCGCCCTCGCGCGAACAGGAGATCCAAGAGCTTCTCGTCGAGCATCGAGCGCGGCTGCACCGTCGTGACGTACAGGCCATGTCCCGCGCTCCCCGGCTTGTCGGGCACGCGGAAGACCTGCTCGGCGAGGATTCTCGCGGCGTGCTCATGCTCGGTGTAGTGGAACTTGACCCTCGCGCCCTGCTCCCATACGAGACGTGCCCTCGCTTGCATCCGCGGATCATCGGACACGTCGCGGACCCTTCCGTCGAGTTCCGAGCATCAGACCAGCCTCAGCTGCGTGTGGCTGGCCGTCCGCTCATACGCAGCAGTCACCCGATCCAGCGCCCGCTCACGGTCACGATGCCCGTAGAGCCTGCGGACCAACTCGCCGCCATCGGTGTGTCCGAGCGCGATCGCGACGTCCTCGGACGGCAGCTCGAGCACGTTGACCATGTACCAGCCGGCGAAATGCCGGGTGGCTAGGTAGAGGCTCCCCTCCCACCCTGCCGCCGCTCTGACCGCCTTCCAGTGATACGCGCGCGCCGAGGCGGTCCAATGGCTCCCACGGATCGGCGCGAAGCAGAACTCGCTTTCGGCTGGCAGCGAGAGGATCGCCTCGCGCGCGGGCTCGGTCAGCGGCGCCTCCCGCATCTGGCCGTTCTTCGGCAGCGTAAACGTGCGGGCCATAGCGCTGAACTGCTCAACAACGCGGATGCGGGAGCGAGCGAGATCGACGTTGACCCGCCGCAACGCATCCAGCTCGCCCGGCCGCATACCCGTGAATGCAGCGACCTGGAGCCACGCGGCAAACGATGGGCTCGCCAACTCGTGCGCACAGCGGATCAGCTTCCAGATCTGCTCCTCGCTCGGCGGCTGCTCGTGCCGGCGGCCCGGCCCCCGCGATATCCCGAGCCGAGCAAATGGGTTCTGGCGAACGAGCCGGCCGCCCTTCGCTGATGCGGCGTCGTTGAACATCGCCCGCAGCGCCGGGATCGTGCCGTTGCGCTTGCCGCCCGCGAGCCACTCCGCGACCACCGTGTCATCGATCGTGCCGATCTGCCGGGTGCCGTAGCGCTCGACGAACGCGCGGGTGCGCTCGCGATTGTGGATGTTCGTTGACTCCTTCGGCCGCGCGAACAGCGGATCGGTCGTCCACCGCTCCCAGAAGCCACGGAGCGTCAGGACATCTGTGCGGACATCGCCAAGGCGAGCACGCGCCTGCTCTCGCGCCCGCTTCGCCTCGGACTTCGTAGCGAACGTCCCCGCTCCGCCCAGGACCCGCGACACGCTCACGTTTCGCCCGAGCGCCGGGTCATAGACCTGTGCGCGCCACCGACCCGAGGGCAGCTTTGAGAGGCTCACGCCGCCCTCCCCCGCTCCGCCGCCCAGTCGATCGCGACCGAGGGCCTGAAACGACGTGTGCGTCTGCCCCACGTCACCGACGGCATCCCCTCGGCCACCATGCGATCGACCGTTGCCACGCTCACGCCCATCAGCCGCGCCAGCTCGTAGCGCGACACGTACGGCTCCACCGCGCTCGACGACGGCCACACCCCAGCTCGATCGGATACGGGATTGTTGCTGCCCATACTGTTAATGACCGTGAGCGGCCGCAGACGGCCATCAAATTTCCGGCTCGCACCGGAGGGGTCGTCCCAGACGATGCGGCGATGACGGCTTTGCGCCTCATTCGCTTTCCTTCACGCACCGCTCGACCAGCGGCATGAACTCGCAAAACGCGGCCAGCCGCGCGGTGATCTCGGCCTTCCGTGGGGGCTTGCCCTTCGATGCGCGGTACCTGTCGTTGGCGTCCGCCTCCTCCAGTTCGCCCTCCATCAGTGGCAGGAAGCTGTCGAGCGCCTCCTTCAAGCTCAACCCGTACCGGCGAAGGTCTATCTCGACCTCACGGGATTCGCCATCCGCGGGCCAGCCGATCAGGTCCAGCAGCGCGAACACGTCTTCAAGCTGCTTGCGCTCCTTCTCGAACCACTCCGGGTACAGCTCGCGGTCGGGATGCATCAGCGTGCGCTCGATTTCCTCGGCCGCGTCGCCCATCAGCGAAAACAGGCTTTCCCGCACGTCCAGGATCAGCTTGGCGGGGATCGTCAGGGTGTTGCTCATCGGGTTCCTCCTTCGGATTGGAGGCCCCGGGAGACGGCGTTGGCGAGAAGGACAGCCAGCGATGCTCGGTAGGCTGCCTTTGCGCCGGGAGCTCATACTCTCGGTGCCACGCCGGGGGCGGTTCCAGCCGTGCCCCGGCACTATTTTGTTTGCGGTCGGACTACATGATTAGACCAAAAGTACCAAATGCCTCGGCGGACTGAGCGACACGTGGACGACGACTCCAGAAGCACCCCCGACGCCGAGCAAGATCAGGTCATTCTCGGACGAGCACTCCGCGAGCTGCGCGACCGCGCCGGGATCACGCAGGGTGAGCTGGCCGCTCGGCATGGGTATCGACCTGACCTACATCTCGCGGATCGAGCGCGGCAAGCGAGGAGTCCGCTGGCATACGGTCCTGCGCTTCCTGGCCGCTCTCGACTCCGACCTGCACGAGCTGGCAGACGCGGTCGACACCGCCACGAAGCCCTGACCCGAGCGCCTTGACGCTCGCAGCGGCGAGCGACACCTCATCCCTACAGCGGGACGTGCCGCCGCCTACGACCCATACGCATCCGCTCAATGCGGCCCCAAGAAGCTCGTACAGACTAGATGCACTGTGAGTGTGTGCACCGCGGTTGCTGTGTCGTGTTGGTGCGTTCAGCGGCTGTGTTGTGGTCGACGTTCCCCCAGCTGGGGGAACGTCGGGCCTGGTGTTCAGGCTGGCCCCGGTGGCGATGGACGTGACCCTCATATGCACTGGCCCTGCGCTTCGCGTGGGTGCTCTTGGCCTGATCTGTCCGTCTGTTGCTGCCGGTCCCGGCCTGGCCTCCGCTTGTGGCCTGATCAGAAGCCTGTCCGCCCCGTTGCGGGGGCGTGACTCATCACAGTCTTGCCCTTTGCGGTTCCGTTGCCCAGGCCGAGCACCGACAGACAAACCCCCAGGAACAGGAGGTCGTATTTCATGCTGGCAGACCAAGCCGATCATGTGCTCGGCGTTGACACGCACCGCGACTCGCATAGCGCGGCGATCCTTGCCGCGGACACAGCGGTCGTTGAGGGACAGATCACCGTCGCCGCGAATGAGCGCGGCTATAGACGGCTGCTGCGTTTCGCGTGTGAGGGCGCCCCGGGCCGCAGAGCGTGGGCGGTCGAGGGAACGGGCAGCTATGGCGCGGGGCTGGCCGTGTTCCTCCAGCAGGAGGGCGAGCTGGTGCTCGAGATTGATCGTCCTCGTCGCCCCGCGCGCCGCAACCGCGCGAAGTCTGATGAGCTCGACGCGATCCGTGCAGCTCGCGAAGCGCTCACACGCGAGCATCTCGCGCGTCCCCGTCAGCGCGGAGAGCGTGAGGCACTGCGTGTGCTGTTGGCCACACGCGATAGCGCGGTGCGTTCAAAGCGCGCGGCGATCACGCTGATGAAGGGCCTGCTGGTCTCAGCCGCGCCAGCCCTGCGTGAAGGGCTGCGCTCTCTGCCCACGAACGAGCAGCTCGCGCGCTGTGCGCGTCTGCGCATCAGCCCCACACAAGACTCAGAGCAGCGCGCCACCACGATCGCGATCCGCGCGAGCGCACGACGAGCACTCGCGCTTGCAGAGGAAGCACAAGAGCTCGAAGCGGAGATCAAGCCGATCGTTGCTCGCCTGGCGCCCTGTCTGGTCGCGGAGATGGGCGTCGGCGCGATCGTCGCAGCACAGATCCTCTGCGCCTACTCCCACCAAGGACGCATCCGCTCAGAGGCCGCGTTCGCGTCACTCGCCGGCGTCGCGCCGATCCCGGCATCATCCGGGCAAACCGTGCGTCACCGCCTGAACCGCTCAGGCGACCGCCAGCTCAACCGGGCACTTCACACGATCGTGCTCTGCCGCATGCGAGACGACGCTCGCACACGCGCCTACGCAGCCCGCAGACAAGCCGAAGGACGCAGCACCCGCGAGATCAGACGCTGCCTCAAGCGCTACACCGCACGCCACCTCTACCGACTCCTACAAGCCACACCGCCGAATCCCGCAAATAGCGAGACTTGACAAACATAGAAGCATCGGCCCAGCAATCGCTGTGCGATCGCTGTGTCCGGAGAGCACCACACGAGGCCGGTGCGCACACATCAGGAGGGACCGCAGAGGGACCGATGGTACCCCGTGCATCTAGTCCGTTCTTCCTACTTTTGTCGGTTCTTCCTACTCTGGTCGGTTCGGCCCGACAGCCCGTCGCCCCTCGGACTCGCTCGTAGGCAATTCCGTGCAAGGCGCGTGCGAATCTACGAGTACTCTCGCCCGGTACGACCCGGAGGCACTTAGCGTGCTCTCAACGACGAGGGAAGGGCTAGGGCGACGGCCCCCGCGGTTCCCGCCAGGTGTGTCAGCGACACCGTCACCGTCACACCTAGCTCCCGGGCACGCGCCGCGAGCATGCCGTGCAGTGCGAGCCCACAGCACTCCCCGCCCTCGAGCACCTCGATCTCAAGCGGCTCCCAGCCGTCGATGCCGAGCGCCTTCACCACCGCCTCCTTCGCGCAAAGCCTTGCCGTCAGATGCTGGACCGGATCTGCTTGCGCCTCGCAGTAGGCGAGCTCACCTGGGCAGAACAGCGTCTCGCGTAGCTCCGGAGTACGCGAGAGGCTGTCCCGCAACCGAGCGGGCTCAAGCAGGTCGATACCGATCAGAGGTGCCGAAGGGATCCGCATATCATGACGTATGTTGGGAAAAATCGACAAGTCCGTCGTGAGACCCGGTATATTGTCGGAATACCCGACAGAAGGTGTGGCATGACAACGCGAACAGCGACACCCACGAAGACCCAGCAGATCGAAGAACTACTCATCGACCTGCTAGCCGATGAGCTCGACGAGGCTCCGGACGAGCTTCGCGACCGGCTACAGGCAGGGGGCGGATCGATGCCGATCGACTCACTGCAGCTGCTCGAGATCGTCCCTGCGCTTCGCCGGGAGACCAAACTCAGCCTCCTCACTGGCAAGCTCACACGCGAAGCCACCAAGTCCGTCGCCGCCTTCGCGCACTACATCGCGCATGAGGCCAAATGAGCCCCACCGAGAACACTGACATCCTCGACCTCGCACGGCGGCTGCGCGAGGCCCGCGAATTCCTGAACCTCTCCCAGCAGTTCGTAGCCGAGCAGTCCGGGATCCCCCGCTCGGCAATCTCCGACATCGAGCGCGGCGAGCGCAAAGTTGAGAGCCTTGAGCTCAAGCGCCTGGCCGAGCTCTACCGGATGCCAGTCGACTATTTTCTCGGTAACGACCCACGCGAGTACCTGCCAGAGGGAGAAGCCGACCCGACCGTGCAAGCGCTCGCCCGCGCCGCTAGCGAGATGGGTCCTGAGGAAAAGCAGGAGGTCCTTCGCTTTGCGCTGTTCCTCGCAAATTACAAAGGGCCTGGCCAGCCGACATGACCACCTGGGCCGACGCGCACACCCGCGGCCATGTCGCCGCCTCTGAGCTACACGCCGACCTAGGCACCGATCTCACCCGGCCCGTTGACGTGTTCAACGCCGTCGGGCGCCTTGGGCTTGTGCTCGCCTTTGCGCAGCTAGGTTGCGTCAGCGGCATGTACCTTCCACGCAAACCGCTGCCCGGAATCGTTCTAAACGAAGGTCATCCACGTACCCGCCAGCGGTACACCGCTGGCCACGAGCTCGGCCACCACGTCTTCGGGCACACTCCGGCCGTCGACCTCGACCTCGCGGGTGCCCTACAACGCGACGCCGGGCGCACCTGGACCGACGAGGAGAAGGAGGCAGAGGCATTCGGCGCCTGGTTCCTGATGCCGCGCAAAGTGCTTCGGGCCGGCATGGCCGCCCTAGACATAGAACAGCCGACCGGGCCTCTAGAGGTATACGCCCTCTCGCTATGGCTCGGAACCAGCTACACAGCCACCGCGCGCCAGCTCGCCAACGCGAAGATCGTCGACACTCACACCGCCGCGCAATGGGCGAAGGTTCCGCCTCGCAACGTCAAGGCCCAGCTCGCTGGCCGCCATGTCCCCGACGACCTGCACAACGACGTCTGGTGGCTCGACCGCCAGCACCACGCCGGTCCGCTCGACGCACGACCAGGCGACCGGGTCGTGCTCACCCTCACCGAGACTCCAGGCTCCGGGTTCTCGTGGCGGATCGTGGACCTGCCGCCGTTCATGCGACTGCTCGCCGACTCCTTCGAGGAGCCCTGGGATAACCAACTCACCGATGTCGCCGACCGCGAGCGGGCCGAAGGCGACACGTACCCCCGTTCGCTCGTCATCGAGATCGACCCCACCGCCGAGCTCTCGATGGAGCACATGCGCCTCGTTAAGGACCAGCCGTGGGACCCCGGGCCCGCCAGCGACGAACTCGAGCTGCTCGTGTCCGTCAGCCCTCGCCTACACGGAATCCAAATCCCCGAGGCGGAGCTGTCCCTCGCCGCATGAGCGACCACCGTCACGAACAAAGCCCCGTCCGGAACCAGGGTGACAGGCCCACCTGCGTCGGCTTCGCAGTCAGCGCCGCGCACGACTGGACCCGAGCCGGGCGCGACACGATGTCGGCCGAAGACGCGATCTGGGCCGGGCACGAGACCCGCAGCATCCCTGGAACGACCGCCACCATGGTCAAATACTCCCTGGAAGGCCTCGATCGCCACCAGCACGCGACCGAGAACGCGTGGCCCTACGGCAACCCGGAGTTCCGCGCCGGGCGCCCGGCCGCCGCGCAGGACTCGGGCCAGCAGCGCCGGCTGCCAGCGTGGCGGGCGCTCTCCAACCTTACAATCGACGCGATCGAGCACGAGATCGCAACCAATCATGCCGTCATAGCCAGCTTCGAGGTCGTCATGTCCGCCTGGCGTTCCCCGCCGCTCGCGCAGATCGACGCCGGCCCCGGCCGATATACCAGCGGCATCCACGCAGTGCTCGCAGTCGGCACTAACAGCGCACCTACCCACCTCATCGTCAAGAACTCCTGGGGTACCGAATGGGGTGAGGACGGCTATGGCTACGTCAGTGGACGCTACGTTGAAAACTATCTGCTGCGCGCGTTCGCACTGGAGCGTCGATGACCATCATCGCCGATCGCTACGTTGACGCCGATACCCTTTCCGAAGGATGGCTCGAGGCGGTACGCGTGCTGCGCGCCGTGACGGGCCGCAAGACCGTGCACCTGCTCGTACGGATTCGTCGGCCCGAGGTGGAGGACCCCCAGATCCGCGCCGAAGCGCAGCATCTGATCGACGAGTACAACGCCACGAAGACCGAATCGCAATGGCTGTACGACATCACCACCACCCGCAACACGATCTTCCCCGCCGCCTGGGCCAGAAAGCGGCCAGACCCCGCCGATCTCGCTGACTACTACCGCCGCCAATACACAAAAGCCAGCCTGCGGGGAGTCAAACACAACAGTCACGGCACCTACTTCGGGCGGATTGTCGCTTACCCCCGCCAGCAGGGTGACCCCGCCGACCAGCTCACCGACACCGTCCGCAAGCTCAAGGACGAGCTTGAGAAACACACCAACAAGAGTTCTCGCTACGAGATCAACATCTATAACGAGCGCAAGGACACCAGCCCAATGAGCTTCCCGTGCCTCGCGCATCTGTCGGTGCACCAGCACGAGGGTCACCTGCACCTGCAGGCGATCTACCGCAACGAGTACCTGGTCGGCCGCGCCTATGGCAACTACCTCGGACTCGCCGAGCTGCAGGCCTACATGGCCGCCGCTTCGGGCTTGAAGATCGGAGAGCTACTGGTAACGATCGGGCACGCCGAGCTAGACGGGCACCTTCGCACGATCGATCAAATGCTTGCCCGCCACCCTGCACCCACGGAGCAGTAGGAGGCCGCCGGGCGCAAGCCATCGGGGACAACTGCAATGCTCCCCGCGTGCAGCCCACAGTGCGTCCGAAGGTCCATGACGCCTATTGGCGCTTCGCCGCCGAGCGCCAACAGATCTTTGTCAGGCGTGTACGCGAGCAGCAGGGGGAGCTAACCGACGACCCAATCCTGCGGCGATACAAGTTCTGCAACCCCTACCGCGCGTCCGACCGCGTCAGCCAATACCTGATCGCGAATGTGATCTACGACCCGGCCGCAAGCTCCCTGCCCGCCGAGGACACATTCATGCGCACCGTCCTGTTTCGCCTGTTCTCCAAGGAGAGCACGTGGCAGGCAATCGAAGAGGCGAGCGGCGGTCTGCGCCGGGCCACCCTAGAAGTGCGCCAACTCGGGGACATGCTCGCCCGGTTGCGCGAACAGCAGCCGATTTACACTGCGGCGTTCATTCTCGCCGCCCCGAGCGTCTACGGGCACCGCGCCAAGCACCGTAACCACCTCGCGCTCGTCGCCGACATGTTCCGCCCCCGCGGCCTCGGCCTCACCCTCGGCAAGGCCAGAAGCCTCAAAGAGGTGTTCGAGGCACTCGTGGCGTACCCGATGATCGGCCCGTTCCTCGGCTACCAGATCGCAATCGACCTGAACTACAGCGAGCACCTCCAGTTCAGCGAGAACGAATTCACAGTCCCCGGTCCCGGCGCGCTTCGGGGCATCCAGAAGGTGTTCGTCGACACCGGCACGCTCAGCCCCACCAAGCTGATCATGCGCATGGTCGACCGCCAGCAAGACGAATTCGGCCGGCTCGGGCTGCACTTCGACGGACTGCTCGGCCGACCCCTGCAAGCGATCGACTGCCAGGGCTTGTTCTGCGAGACCGACAAGTACTCACGCCAAGCTTTCCCGGAACTCAAGAGTAACCGGGTCCGGATCAAGCAACCTTACCGGCGCAGCCCCGAGCCGCTTCCGATGTTCTTCCCGCCGAAGTGGGGGATCAACCATCGCCTCTCAGAGCTGACACCCGAAACGCCGCCAGTACCGGCCCCTGTGGTTATCATGCGACGACGTCCGCAGCGCGCCCGGCCGCCGGCACAGCCCGCGCTATCCGCATGAGCAGATGAGCGATCTGCTCGACGATCTCAAGGCGCAAACGGCCCGCAAGCTCGCGGCCGGGCACACAACCGTCGCGATCATCGGCCTGACCGCGGAGGCACTCACGCTCGCTGCCCACCTCAAGAATCTTGGCGCCCGCGCCGCGATGTTCGACCCCGACCCGCCAGCTACGCACCCTGCCCTGCAGGCATGGGTAGAGCTCGCCGCGTTCGAGCCCAGCCTCGTGGTAGTCGCAAGCGACCGTCACAAGGAGCGGCTGCTCCTGGCTGCCGCGCAAACACTCGACAGCCAGGACCCGTTGCCCCAGGTCGTGCTGGCCGGGCTCGCACATCAGGAGATGGCCGACAAGACACTGGAAATGCTCGAGGCGCCCGCGCTCGTTCCCTCGTACGCGACCGGGCACCCGCACACACGACGCCATCTCTACGATTGCCTACGCGCCGCCGCCATCAACGGGCACGGCGGCGCGATCATTGAGCTCGGCGCGTTCAAGGGCGGCACGAGCGTTTGGCTCGCCCGTGCGGCACGCGATCTCGGCCTGAAAGAGACACCAGTGATCGCCTTCGATGCATGGGACGGGTTCCCGCCACGCAGCTCTCTGCTGGACCTCTACGAGCACCCGCGCTGCGTGTTCCGCGACTTGGATGCCGTCCGCGCGTACACCGCCCCCTACGGGATCGAGCTCGTCGCGGGCGACATCACCGAGACCGCACCCAGCCGGCTCGCCGATCAGCCCGTTCTCCTAGCCTTCGTGGACACCGACAACTACACCGCCACGCGTGCCGCGCTCCCAGTCATCCTCAAGAACCTTGTCATCGGCGGGACAATCCTCCTCGACCACTACTGGACAACCGCTGAGTACGGGTACACGATTGGCGAGCGGCTAGCCGCCCAAGAGATTCTCGCCGACAGCGGCCTGCTGCACTTGCATGGCACCGGGGCGTTCATCAAGACCGGCTAGCCAGCGCCGGGCGGCTCGTAAGCGATCGTGCGCTTGCGTAGATCGAGGTTCAACGTCCCACCGTGATGGTCTCGCATCGCGCGCCACACCTCGAACGAGCGTAGGATCGCACCCTCCCACTCGGCGATCGTCCGAACCCTGACCTCCAGGTGAGAAACCAAACTGACGATCGTGCGCAAAAGCGTCGAATCGAGCTCACCCACCCCGTCAAGGGCATTCTCCTGACGGGCATAGTCAAAGACGAACGCGGCGACGCCCTCCTCGATCACGACTGCGCGGCCGCCGTCCTCGATCTCCCGCACCCGCGGGTCGCTGTCGCGCTTCACTTTGAAGAAGGAGCGAGTCACGGGGGACCAACCGAGCATCGCCGCATAGGTCAGGTGAAACACATCATGGAAGCGATAGGCGTCGTCCTCGTAGTTCATGTCGGTCAACGGGTCGCCGACCGGCACCCCGCCGCTCGAAGATCTCAACCTTCACCCGTCCTTCGACCTCGACTTCACGGAAGCTCACGGAAGCAATGCGCGGGAGCTGTTCCTCTGGCGCGAAATCGTCATCGAAGAGGCTCGCTGGGACGTCCTCCCCGGGCGCTGGCCAGCGCTCGCTGGTGCGGCGTAGGTTCAGCTCGGCGACGCCCTCAAGGTCTAGGTCGAGCTTGAACGAAAGGTTCGCGACGTACCAGAGGATGTCGCCCAGCTCCTCCGCCGCCCGCTCGCTGAACAGAGCGTGTGCGTCACCGTCCCGGACCCGCTTCTTGAACTGAGTCACCAGCGAACCGATCTCCGACGCCAGGCCCATCAGCGGGAACATCAGTGCCTGGTCGTCATCCCCTGTGCGCTGGTCGGTCAGGTTCGCACGGCTCTGGTACTCGTTGAGCTCCAAGTCAGCCCCCCTTTACATCGCCGCGACACAGAGGTCGGTCTCGACTGGAGTGGAAGGCCGACCATCGCATGACCGACCTCGAAGGGCCCCAGCCTAAATGTGCGCGTGGTGCGCGTCCAGATGAATCTAGGGGACTATCTCGATGGACGCCTGTCAACCCCCGCGTCGCGCCTGGCATCTCGCCGTGCACAACCCAGCGGCTTGGATTGGGACGCCCAAATCACAACCACGTTGATGTCGGCCGTGGGCGGTCAAGGCTTCCTGGCGTGGGCGGTTCGTGGGCGGAACACCCAGAAAACGTGATCGACCGCTCGCCTGTCGCCTCCGACAAGATCACCCCGCGATCCCATCCCCAGAGCCAAATCCTGCCCTCTCAGGCCGCCCCCAGCCCCCACCAGCATCCAACAAGAACCTAGTCGGGGAGACAGGATTTGAACCTGCGACCGCCCGGCCCCCAGCCAGGTGCGTTGTCCACCACAGCACAAAGACCTTGGCGTACCCACCCTGTGCTACAAGTCTCTAATGTCCACCCTCGGACCGCCCAAAGGCGCCGCCGGGCTCAAAGACGACGCCCATCTGCGGGAGCGCCGCGAGGAACTCGTGCGCGAGCACATGGAGTCGGAGAACCGCCACGAGTTCGACGCCACCATCGCGACCTTCGCGCACCCTCGCTACGAGCTGATCGCCACCGGCGACGTGTACGACGGCGAGCAGGAGGTGCTGCGCTACTTCGAGGAGAGCCGCACGGCGTTCCCCGACCAGCGCAACGAGCTGATCGCGCTGCACCACGCCGACGATGTCGTGATTGTCGAGTTCTATCTCCTCGGCACGCATCTCGGCCCGCTGCGTTCGTTGCCGGCCACCGGCCGTTCGTTCCGCGCTCGCATGACGTCGTTCTTCATCTTCGACGGCGAGCGCATCGTGTGCGAGCGCGTGTACTTCGACCAGGCCAGCATCCTGCGCCAGCTCGGCGTGGCCCACGACCCCAGCTCGCTGGCAGGGCGCGTCTCGATGCTCATCAGCCATCCGCTCACGATCGGGCGGGCGCTGCTGGAGGCACGTCGCACCAGCAAATGAGCCGATTCGGTGTCGGCGGCCGTGGTGCCGGCCGACTTGCCACCAGGCGGGTTGCCTACGAGTCAATCGCCGGCGATTGGGGCGGAATTGCCTCCGCTGCCGGGATCAACCTGTATTGCACAACGAAGCCCAGGGCCTCCGCGTAGCGATCGATCGTGGACATCTTCGCGTCCACAGCAGTGCTCTCGAGCCGCGCAATGAATGACTGCGAGGTATCCATCGCTGCGGCGACC
The DNA here is from genome assembly GCA_963723325.1 of uncultured Solirubrobacteraceae bacterium. Taxonomy (GTDB): domain Bacteria; phylum Actinomycetota; class Thermoleophilia; order Solirubrobacterales; family Solirubrobacteraceae; genus Palsa-744. Next base: position 66,273 of record CAVRQK010000001.1, read on the forward strand.
GCGGTCTGTGTGCGTAGCTGCGCTTCGCGTTGCGCGGCGAGTGAGCGCAACAGCTCCCGGCGCCGGCGAGCCGCTTCCAGTAGTTGAGGAAACTCGTGACTTCGCGCCGTGCGCTCGGCGATCATCTCCTCTACGAAGTCTTGTTCCGGCACGTTCCTGCCTATCGTCGGAGTTGGTCAATCTCTTGGTTGGTATCTCTTAGGAGAGATAGTACTAAGCTTCGCGTGTCTTCTCTCCCCGCGCTCGCCAATCAGCAAGGCGGCGCCTCGCCAGCTCTATCGTGGCTCGCGGGGTCTTCTGCGTCTTCTTGTTGACTCCCTCGAGTGCAAGGAGGATCTGTCCACGGCTGCCCTCCTCAGCGAACAGGATTCGGTAGATCACCCGGTCACCGTCAACCCTGACCTCCCATATATCTCCGTCGAGATGGCGGGCGGCTCGGAGCCCGCGATCCCGAACATCCTCCATCCCGGCGAGCACGGATGCTTCTGACGCGCGTCCACGGCCCGCGCACCCGGCCCCGCTCCCCCGGCGTCCTAGACTCCATCCCAATGCGCCGCCGCGTCACCTTCTCGCGCAACCTGACGCTGTCGCTGTCGCGCACCTGCCAGTGCTACTGCAAGTACTGCGCGTTCGCCACGCACAAGGCGCACCTGCACGCGCCCGATGAGGTGCTGGAGCTGCTCGACGGCGCCTCCAAGCGCCAGATCAAGGAGCTGCTGGTGCTGACCGGCGAGAAACCGGAGGTCAACCCCGAGGTGGCCGCCAAACTGGCCGAGCACGGGCACGAGGACTTCACCGCCTACGTGGTGTGGGTGTGCGAGCGCGCGCTCGAGCGGGGACTGTTGCCGCACACCAACCTCGGCGTGCTCTCCCGTGAGGACCTGGCGCGGCTGCGCGAGGTGACCGCCTCGCAGGGGCTGATGCTGGAGTCGATCTCCGAGCGGCTGATGGACACCGTGCACGCCGGCTCGCCCACCAAGCACCCGGCCAGGCGGCTGGAGACGATTCGCGCCGCCGGGGAGCTTCGGATCCCGTTCACCAGCGGGATCCTGGTGGGGATCGGCGAGACCGAGGAGGAGCGCATCCAGTCGCTGGAAGCGCTGGCTGCGGTGCACGCCGCGCACGGCCACATCCAGGAGGTGATCCTGCAGAACTTCGTGCCCCACCAGCGCTACTACGGCCAGGAACCGGCCGACATCGCCGACGAGGCAGCGCGCGAGTACTGGCGCACGGGTGTGGCCGACCACCGGCCCGAGCTGCCGCTGCCGGCATGGGCCTGTCCGGTGGAGATCGAGGACATGAAGCGCCTGATCGCAGAGACGCGGCGGCTGATGCCCGATGTGGGCATCCAGATCCCGCCCAACCTGGCCGACTGGTGGGGCGAGCTGGTGGCCGCCGGCGCCACCGACCTCGGCGGCCTGTCAGCCAACGGCGATCACATCTCTCCCGAGCACCCCTTCCCGTCCCCGCATCAGGTGCGCAAGCAGCTGCAGGCCGACGGCGTGGCGCTGACCGAGCGCCTGTGCGTGTACCCGCAGTACATCGACCAGAGCTGGATCGCGCCGGCTGTGATGGACACGATCAAGGTCAAGTACTGGAGCTTCATCCCCCGCAGCGGCTCCGGGCGCACCGAGCCGCCGGCGCCGATCCGCCCCGACCTGGTGGCCGGCGCCATCGCCAAGGGCCGCCACGGGATAGAGCTGTCAGCCGATGAGCTGACCGCGCTGTTCGCCGAGACGCGCAGCGACGCGATCGAGGAGATCCGCCAGGCGGCCGACGAGCTGCGCGAGGAGCTGATGGGGGACACGGTCACGTTCGTGGTCAACCGCAACATCAACGTGTCCAACGTGTGCACCGTCGGCTGCGCGTTCTGCGGCTTCGGGCAGGGCAAGCGCTCGCCCGACGCCTACCAGCACGACGAGGCCGAGTTCGTGGCGCGCATCCACGACGCGATCGACTACGGCGCCACCGAGCTGTGCATTCAGTCCGGCATCCACCCCGACTGGGCGCTGGAGGACTACCTCGGCTGGCTGCGCCTGGCCAAGCGCACCGCTCGCGGTGCGGGGACCGAGCTGCACCTGCACGCCTACAGCCCGATGGAGATCGCGCACATGTGCGACATCTCTCACCTGCCGCCCGCAGAGGTCTTCGCCCAGCTCAAAGACGCCGGCCTCGGCTCCACACCGGGCACCGCCGCCGAGGTGCTGCACGACGGCGTGCGCGAGCGGATCTCGCCCAACAAGCTGCCGGTGGCGCGCTGGGTGGAGATCATCGAAGCCTCGCACCTGGCCGGGCTGCGCTCCACCTCCACCGTCATGTTCGGCCACATCGAGGAGCCGTGGGAGCTGGCCGAGCACATGCGCGTGATCCGCCAGCTGCAGCAGCGCACCGGCGGCATCACCGAGTTCGTGCCGCTGTCCTTCATCCCCTTCCAGACACTGCTGGGGCGCACCCACGGGGTGGAGGAGATCTCGCGCGAGGAGAACCTCAAGCACACCGCCGTGTTCCGCCTGGCGCTGGGGCGCACGGTGCCAAGCCTGCAGGCCAGCTGGGTGAAGATGGGGTTGGACGCCGCCACCGAGTCGCTGCGCTGGGGCGTCAACGACCTCGGCGGCACGCTGATGGAGGAGTCGATCAGCCGCCTGGCCGGCAGCTACCACGGCACCAAGCTCGACCCCGAGCAGCTGGTGGCGGCCGCCCACGACGCCGGGCGCCCCGCCGCCGAGCGCAGCACGCTGTATGAGATCCGCCGCCGCTACGAGCTGCCGGTAGCCGCCTGACTCACCGGTCCTGCAGCGCCAGCGCGGCCGGCACCGACGCGGCCAGATAGCCGGGGAGCACAAGGATGGCAAGCGCCGAGGCGCACACCACCGCGAGGCTCAGAAGCGCGCTGGGCACGGTCACGGAGTAGACCACGGGGAAGTTGACCGCGTTGCTCAGCGCGCGGTCGGCCAGCTGCTGCCCGTACAGCCCGAACACCGCGCCGGTGACGCAGCCGACGGCCAGCAGCAGCAGGTTCTCCAGCAGGATCGTGCGCCACAGCTCGGCCCGGTGCAGCCCCTCGAGCTTGAGCTTGGCCAGGCGCGTGCGCCGCTGCCAGACCATGGCGGCCATGGCGGCGGCCATCGCCAGCACGGCCACCACCAGGATCAGCGTGGCGATCTGGCCGAGGCGGGCCAGCGCCTGGCGGCTGAGCGCGTTGACGGCGGCCGCGTGCTGTGTCGCAGTCTGCACCGCCAGCCCCGAGCCGGGCCCCAGCAGCCGTTGGATCTCGCGCTGCACCTGCCCCGCCGAGGCGCCGGGGGCGAGCAGCACGTTGTAGGCGCTGGCGTCGTTGCCGCCCCACGCGGCGGCGTAGTCCGATGCGTTCATCACGACCGCGCCCGGCGCCCAGCCGAGGTTGCTGGACTCACCGGCCAGGCGCAGCGTGCGCGGGTCGGGGCTCGGCAGCGTCAGCGATTGCCCGATCTTCAGGTGCTGTTCTTCGGCGATCGCCTTGGACAGGATCAGCCAGCCGCCGCCGCGCACACGAACGCTTGCCTGCGAGGGGTCGCCCGCCACCAGCTGACCGGCCGGCAGCAGCTGGCTTGCCTGCGACGGCGGGGCGATCACCAGCACGCGGCGCTGGCCGTAGTCGAGCAGCCCGCTGCGGTAGAGGCGCACCGCGCGCACGCCGGGCAGGCGCGCAAGCGCCTTCTGCTGGGTGGGGGAGAAGGGCGTGGTCTGCAGCAGGTTGTGCGAGCCGGCCGGCGCCACCCACAGGTCGGTGATCGCGTTCATTTCGCCGGTGGCGCGTTCCAAGCCCTTGAGCAGGTCGCCGTGCGCGCCCTGGATGGCAACGCTGCCGAACACGGCGATGGCGCCGGTGGCCGCGATCGCGACCGCGCGGCCGTGGGCGGCGCGCAGCTCCATCACGGCCACGTGCGGCATCGCGCTGGTGATCCTGGTGGCCAGGCGCGCCACCGCGCTGAGCGTGGCGCTGAGCGCGATCGGCAGCTCCGCCAGCAGCGCGGCCACCAGCAGCACCATCCCGGGGATGGCGGCTGTGGGCGCGGCCAGCAGCACGGCGCTGGCGGCGCCGAGGCAGAACAGGCCGGCGATGCCCAGCGCGCCGGCGGCCCCGGAGGCGCGCAGGAAGCCGATGCGGGGGTCGATGGCGGCCAACGGATCGCGTGAGAGCGCATCGCGCACGGGGCCGAGCACGGCCAGCAGCGCGGCCCCCATCCCGCCGGCGCCCGCGATGGCCACGCTCTGCCAGCTGACCACGCGCTGGGTGCCCAGCGCGAACGCCAGCGACAGGAACGCGGGGTTTGAGTGCAGCAGGTGGATCGAGAGCTCATCGCCGAGGCCGAGCCCGAGCACGCAGCCGGCCAGGCCGAGGATGGCGGCGTCGAGCGCCAGCACGCCGATCACGGTCCGTGGCGTGTAGCCGTCGCGGCGCAGGTCGGCGATCAGTCGCCGCCGCTGGGGCACGGTGAGCAGCATGGCGTTAAACGCGAACAGGAACCCCACCAGCGCGCTGATCACGGAGAACAGCTCGGTGGAGCGGTTGCTGGCGGCGGCCGCCTTGGAGAACAGCGTTTCGTCATAGCCCACGCCCTCCACGTTCAGGCGCCCGCCGGCGAGCGCATCCAGCGCAGCGCGCACCCGTGTGGCAGCGCCCGGCGCCGGCTGGATCAGGATGCGGCTCACGCGGGCGCCCAGGCCGCTCATTTCCTGCGCGAAGGACAGCGGCGCGATCGCCACCGGGGTGCTCACCAGCGCGCCGATCTGGCTCCTGTACAGCTGCGCGTACAGTGGCGCGGTGGCGGTGCGCCCGGCGAGCTGGAAGGTGGCTTCCTGGCCGAATCGCGTCACGCCGATCGCGCCGGCGAGCTGCGAGGGCAGCACGATCGCGCCGATGCCGCCGAACGGGGACAGCTGGGTGTGGCGCACGAGCGCGCCGCCGAGCGCGGACAGGCTGGTGTCGGCGCCGATCAGCTCCACCGGCCGATCGCCGCGGGGGCCGATCGCGTTGGTGTCCACTTCCAGCAGCGGCGCGGCCACGCGCACGCCGGGGATGCGGCGCACCTGGCTGAGCGTGCTTTGCCGGAAGCCGTGCGGGTCGCGGGCGAGCAGCTGCAGCGAGGCGTTGCCGACGATGCCGCGCGAGAGCTGACCGACGGAGCTCTGCAGGCTGGTGCTGGCGATCTGCGAGGCGAACAGGAGTCCCACGCCGGCGGCGATCCCGATCAGCGCAAAGCACTCCTGCCAGAAGCGCGCGCGCAGCCGCACCCGATAGAGGTGCAGTGCGTTGGCGGGTTTCACAGCGCGACCAGCGCGCCGTCGCGCAGCTCGAGCACGCGGTCGGCGTACTCGGCGGCCATGGGGTCGTGGCTGACGAGCAGCACAGCCACGCCGCGCTCCTGGCACAGCTCGCGCAGCAGCTCCAGCACCTCGCGGCTGCGGCGGGAGTCGAGGCTGCCGGTGGGCTCGTCGGCGAGCAGCAGGCTGGGGTCGGTGGAGAGGGCGCGCGCGATCATCACCCGCTGGCGCTCGCCCATCGACAGCGTCTCGGCGCGGTGCTGCAGGCGCTCGCCCAGCCCCAGCCGCTGAAGTAGCGGTGTGACCTGGCGCTGGGCCTCGCGCCAGCGCACGCTCTTCAGCAGCTTCAGCACGGCGTTGTCGAGCGTGCTGACGCCGGGCAGCAGGTCGAAGCTCTGACGGATGAAGCCCAGTTCGGAGAGCCTGAAGGCGGACGCCTCGCGCTCGGACAGCAGCGACACGTCGCGCCCGCCGAGCAGCACGCTGCCGGCGGTGGGCGCCAGCAGCATGGCGATCATCAGCAGCAGCGTGGTCTTGCCCGAGCCGCTGGGGCCGTAAAGCGCAACGACCTCGCCGCCGGCCACCTCGAGCGACACGCCGTCCACTGCGCGCACGGGCTCGCCACCGATGGCGGGATAGTGCTTGACCAGCTCTCGCAGCTCGAGCATCGGGGCCTGCGCTTGCGGGCGCGGCGCATCACTCTGTGACGGTGCCACTGACATGAACGCTCACAGCGTCGTTCGATCGTTGGATGGTGCCGCTGAAGCTGAGCCCCGACCCCTGGGAGCGCGCGTAGCTTCCGCTGCCGTGGCTGATGGACATCGAGCCTGAGAACGTGGCGAACGCGCTCCCGCGCCGATAGTTGGCGGTGGCGTGACCGGTGATCGAGCCGCCGGGCGGATAGATGTTCACTTCGGCGGTCACGCGCTTGGTGGAGGCGATCGTGAGGTGAACGAAGATCGTGCCGCGAACCGTGCCCGACGCGGAGCCCTGCTCGTTGAGGGTGAAGCCGTGCTTGCTGGTGAGGTGCAGATGGCCGCTGTCGTTCAGGGAGATGGTTCTGGCCGCTCGTGCAGGCGGGAACGCGTGCGCGGCCGCCGGCCCGTCGAGGCTGCCGGCTCCGACGGCGCTCGCCAGCCCGATGGACAGCGCCGCGGCGGCCACCCCGCGAAGCTGTGGCGGCCGACGGTGTTGGGCTTTCACTGGTGACATCGGTTGCCTCCTGTCCTTGGTGTGCATGGAAGAACGTGGGTGCTCATAGCGGACACGGGGTGGTGGCCAGCACGCTGTCTGTGGATCCGTCGGCGTATGTGAATTCGGCGGCGAACGGCAGGCCTCCGGGCGGGCAGTGGGATGGCACCACCACGGCGCTCGTGACGTGCGCATGGCGGGCGCTCGATCCGACGGTGAGCGACAGTTCGACGATCGAGACGTCGGGCTCGAGCGGGACCGACGGGATCGCGGGAATCGACATCTGAAGCTTTTCTCCATACGGGGCGGTGTCGGGGAGCACGGTGCCGGTGAACACCAGCCGCTCGTCGAATGGCGTGTATCCCTGCCCGAGCACCTCGACGGTGGGCTGGAGTTCGCGAGGCGCGCCGAGGAACACGGACAGCGCGATCGACTCGGTGAAGACCTGCGATCCCGCCTGCACCTCGGCCAGCGCGTGCCCGCTGCCGATCTGGGAGTGGGGTGGGCAGCCGCGTGTGCCGAAGCGGCGCAGGTGCTGGGCTGTGCAGATGCGCAGAGCGGGTATTTCGATGCCCATCCCGGCGGGAAAGCGAAGGACCGCGCGTCGGACCGGCTCCGGTATGTCCGTTTCCCTGCCGGTGTAGCGAACGGTCATGGTCAGCGCGGACAGCGCGTGGCGCCTGTTTGGGTGCAGGGAGGGGAGCAGCGTCGCGGTCGTTTCAGCGCCCGCGGGCGCTGTCAGTGCCGCCATCGCGATCAGGCAGGTGAGGAGCGGCCGGCCGGTCATCGCTTCGGGCACGGGACGAAGGCGTCGCTGCTGGCGTTGGTGCCGTTGGCGAAATAGATCTCTCCGCGGAAGGGGAACCCGCCGCGGGGGCAGCTGGTGGGCGCGAGCAGACCCTTGATGTGGACTAGCGTGCGCTTGCCGTGCACGGTTTTGTAGTAGGCGACGTTGGGCGCTCCGAGCGTGACGAAGGCGCTTTCGATGGAGGTTTCGGAGGCGCCGGGGATGGTGGGCAACGGGGGCACCTCGACGCTGAATCCGAAGCCGTAGGGCTTCGGCGCGGGGATCTCCTGCGCCTTCAGTATCAGTTCGACGGAGGCCGGCAGGGAGCCGCGGGCGTAGGCGAGGAAGCTGAGGTGCGTGCGGTTCTTGGAGGCGAGGAAGATGTCGACGGCGAACGGCTCGTGGATGACTTCGCTTCCCAGTTCCAGCCGCGCCACGCCGCCGCCGAAGCCGGCGCGGGAATCGACGGGGCAGCCGCTGGCTCCGACCTGTTCGAGGATGGTGGCGGCGCACACGTCGACGCCGCTGAGGTTCTCGCTCAACCCTGCCGGCGCATACACGCTGACCTTGGTGACGGGGTTCAGCGTGGTGATCGAGGTGAACGTGGCGGCGGCGGAGATGTTGGTGGGCGCGCCCAGCGCGTCGGGGGTGAGGGCTGCGCGGAACGTGAGGGTTTCCGTGGCCTGTGCGCTCGTTGCGAGCGCCATGCAGCCACAGGCCAGCAGCGCCGCGGCGGGGACGCGAACTTTGGACAACATCACTCTCTCCTCACAGTGTGTTAGTCAACTAGCACACAGTAACATTAACGGGACCGACGGTCAAGTGGCTTCGCCGTAGCGGAACGGGACGATCGGTTAGCGCTAGCGGAACAGGTCTTCGTCGAGTCCGCGCAGCAGCTCGAGCGCCCCGGGCCCGTGCTCGGCGGTGCAGAAGCGTTCGAGGCCGTCGACGATGACCACCGGTTCGCGGGAGTCCTTGGCGCGCGCCAGGTCGGCGGTGGCGGCGACGGCGTCGGCCACGGCCAGCCATGTGGCCCTGAGCTCCAGCCCGTCGGCGTCGGTGCGTCCGCGCCAGTCGTCAAGCGGCGCCATGCCGGCGAGACCGATGGCGATGTCCACCTGGCCGTGGCGCCAGGCGCGGCCGAAGCTGTCGGTGATCAGCACGGCGGGCGGCGCGGCGTCGAGCAGCTCGCCGAGGCGCGCGCGGATCGCCCGCGCGGATGCGTCGGGGTCGCGCGGCAACAGGATCAGGCTCTGGCCGCTGCCGCCGGAGTTGGAGGCGTCGACGCCGGCGTTGGCGCACACGAAGCCGTGGCGGGTGCGGCAGATCAGCACGCCGCGCGCTTCGCGCAGGACCTCGACGGACTGGTCCAGCACGACCTGGATGGCGCGCGCGTCGCGGCCCTGCTCGGCGGCCAGCGCCAGCGCGCGCTGGGAGGGCATGACGCTGCTGAGCGCCACCACGGCGCCCTCGGCCTTGGAGACGACGGTGTGCGCGATCGTGACGATCTGTCCGGCGTGCGGCGGTGGCCCGTCGAGCGAGGCCACGATCAGCTGTGCGAGGTCGTCGCCTGGGCGTATCTCGGGCAGGCCGCCGAGTCCGCGTGCTGACAGTGTGGACATCGGCGGGCGACGCTCAGCCGGTGGTTTGGATGGAGATGATTTCCGTGCGTTCGGGCTGGCCGAGCACGGCGCGCGTGCGCGCGGCCCGCTCGCTGTGACCGCGCAGACGCTCGCGCAGCGCGTCGAGATCGGCGCCGGTGTCGATGTCGAGCACCAGCGAGGACAGCGGCTCGACGCTGGCCACGATGCCGGCGGTGAGCGCCAACCCGCGGTGGCGCTCGCAGCTGTCCGGCCCGAAGCTGGGGGCGATGGCGTCGGGCGGCGCGAGCAGCAGCCCGTTGGTGCCGCTGCCGTGGCGGTCGGGAATGATGGTGACCCCGGAACTGCCATCGGCTCTTGGGGTGCGGCTGTGGGTGTGTGGGGCGTGGGCGCTCAGCAGCCCTTCCAGCTCGGCGGGGTCGAGCGCGGGGCAGTCGCCGGGGACGCACAGCACCCGCTGAAAGCCCTGCTGTAGCGCGTACTGAACGCCGAGGCTGGCGGCGGCCGACTGGCCGGACTCGAGCGCGTCGTCGATCACCACCGCGCCGAGCTCGCGCGCGGCCTCCGCGACGGAGCGCTCGCGGGTGACGAGGATGGTGCGCTCGATCGGCGTCGGTGTGCGCGAGCGCGAGCAGCACGTCGGCGACCATCGCCGCGCCAGTTCCAGGCGCAGCTGGTCGGCGCACGCTCTGCGCCGAGGCGCTGCTTGGCTCGGGCGAAGCTCTTGACGGGCAGGATCGCTGCGGTGCGCATCTGCGCCAGACGATAGTGAGCCGGCGCTTCAGTGTCGCGAGTCAGAAATTCGTCAGCTCACCAGCTGAGCAGCATCAGCCCGACGGTGACGCCGGGGCCGATGGTGACCATCAGCCCGCGCTCGCCGGCTCGCGGCTGGGCGCGACTGATGGTGTCCTTGAGCACGTACAGGATCGACGGGGTGCCGATGTTGCCGTGATCGGCCAGCGCCTGCCAGCTGGTGGCGACGTCCTCGTCGGGCAGATCGAGCGCCGTTCTGCACGCTCTCGATGATCCGCCTGCCGCCGGGGTGCACGATCCAGTGGTCGATCTCGGAGAGCGTCAGGTCGTTGCGGCGCAGGAAGCCTGTCGACGACCGCGGCGCAGGCCGGCGCCGGCGAGATCGGGCAGCTCGCGCGCGAGGTGCAGGTAGCTCCTGTGCCGCTGCGCGTCGAGGCTGACGGCGCCCAGCGTGTCGCCGATCTGGTGGACCTGGGAGGCGAGGATCATCGGCCCGTCGGCGTCGGGGTCGCCGGACAGCAGCGCGGCGGCGCAGCCGTCGCCGAAGATCGCCGCGCCGACCATCTTGGCGCGCGGGTCGTCGGGCATGGCGCGGCATGAGGATGCCGCTCATGCTGTCGGCGGCGACGACCAGCGCGTGCTTGTCGGGCACGCTCGCGCGAGCGTCTGGGAGGCCAGGCGCATCAGCGGCACGGCGCTGGCGCAGCCGACGCCGGTGACGTGGTACTTGTCGGTCGGCGGGTCCATGGCGTAGTGATCGAGCAGGCGGTGGGCGAGCTGGGGCCGCCGAGCGAGTAGAGGCTCGGGCTGATCACGCGTGCCGATCTGCGCGGGATCGACCTCGAGCCGCGTCGACGGCGCGGATCGAGTGCGCCAGCAGTTCCTGCTCGATCTGCGCGGTGCGCCCCTGCAGCGTGCGCGCGAGGAAGTCCTCGCTCGAGGTTGAGGTGGCGGCGCTGCACGCCGCAGCGCGCGAAGATGCCCTCGGCGAACTCGTCGCCGCTCAGCCCCAGGCTGTCCAGCACCTCACGCTGGGTGAGGCGGTGTCGGCGTCGGACACCGCCAGTCCGGCTATGCGGATGCCGGTGCGCTGCACGCGCCGGCGCTTGACGGTGGCCGGACGGGTCAGAAGCACAGTCCCGCCGCTGCTCTTCGCTGCATTTTTCACAGGCTGGGCTCCTCGGTTGGCAGTCGGCGCGCGGTCATGCGCCGTGGGACTGCGCTGTGCACGATATGTGAGATAACCCTGATGTCAGGCCCAGGATGCGGTGTTCTTATCGACTTCTTCGCGGAATCGACAGGGATTTGATGGGATGGCACTCACCATTGAGGGTACCAAGCGGGAGGCGGAGGAAAAATGACTGCGACGAACATGAGGTTGATAGGAGCGGGCCTGCCGCGCACGGGCACGCTCACGCAGAAGCTTGCGCTCGAACAGTTGGGATTTGACCCGTGCTACCACTGGGTCAACCTGCTGGCCGACCTGGACGTGGTCGAGCAGTGGGAGCGGGCGCTTGACGGCGACGGGCAGTGGGCTGAGATCTTCGGCGACGCGCACGCCACGGTGGACTGGCCGGGGGGCTACTTCTACCGCGAGCTGATGGACGTGTATCCCGACGCCAAGGTGCTGCTCAGCGTGCGTGAGCCCGAGTCGTGGGAGCGCAGCTTCAGGCAGACGATCTGGACGATGAGCCACGGCGAGACCGTGATGGCGCTGCTGGCGCGCGCCCGCATGGAGATCGACCCGCGCTGGAAGCGCTACATGGCGCTGGTGGACCGCATGTTCTGGGGCCCGCAGGGCACCTTCTCCGAGGGCGCCGAGCCGGCGCAGCTGATCGAGCAGATGGAGCGCCACCACGACGAGGTCAAACAGGCGGTGCCGGCCGAGCGGCTGCTGGTGTGGAACGTGAAGGAGGGCTGGGGGCCGCTGTGCGAGTTCCTCGAGGTGGACGTGCCCGCGGAGCCGCTGCCGCACGCCAACGACCGTGACACGTTCTCAGAACGGGTGGTGGCCGGCGCGTTGGGCGCACTGCAGGCGTGGGCGGATGAGAAAGCGGCGGCGGTGGCGGCGGGCTGAGCGAGGCGCCGCACGCCGTCGCTGAGCTGCAACCGCGACGACGTCGAGCGCTGGGGTCCGCTCAGCGTCCGAGGGCGTGCGCGAACGACAGCGTCTGCTCGGCCACGCGCCTGCGCGCGTCGGAGTCGTCCATGCGTGTGTCGCACTGCAGCGTTGGCACGCCGTCCACCGGTTCGTCGGCGACCATCCCGTGCAGCAGCTCGCCGTAGAAGTCGGCCACTCCGCTGGCGCTGAGATCGAGCGCGGCGAACGCCATGAACGACGCGGTGGGGCCCTTGAGCACCTCGCCGCCCACGATCGGGCTGACGGCCACGATCGGCGCCTTGGCCTCCATCAGCGCCTCGTGGATGCCGGGCACGGCCAGGATCGGCGCGATCGACGCGATCGGGTTGGACGGGCCGATCACGATCACGCTGGCCTGCGCGATCGCGGCCAGCACCTCCTCGCTGGGCAGCGCCTGATCGGCGCCGCGGTACTCAAGCGCCCTCGACCAGACCCTCGGCGCGCTGGCGGATCATGAACTCCTGGAAGGGGCTCCAGCCATCGGCGCCGGTGCGCACCCATGTGCGCACCGGCTCGATCGCTCATGGGCAGCACGGCGCGCTCGCACGCCGATGCGCCTCATTCAGCCGCGCGAGCGCCTGCGTGGGGGTGAGACCCCTCGGCCAGCATGCGGCGCGCTCGCATGCACCAGGCCAGGTCGCGGTCGCCGAGGTTGAACCACACCTCCACTCCCAGCTCGCGCAGCGCGTCCATCACCGCGAAGCGTGTCGTCGCGCAGGCCCCAGCCGCGCTCGTCGATCGGTGTCGGCCAGCCAGAAGGACACGAGGTCGGGGTCGGGCGAGACGTGCGCGCCGTAGATCTCGATGTCATCGCCGGTGTTGACGATCGCGGCCAGCGCGCTCCGGGCCGACGCACGTCGCTGAGCCCGCGCGCGAGCTTGGCCCCGCCGGTGCCGCCCGTGAGGACGACGACGTCGGCGGTCGCTACTCCCACAGCTCGTCGGGCAGGTCGGTCAGGCTGGATGCCCGCGTGCGCCTTGTAGCGCGAGTTGACCGAGATCAACAGCGCGGTCAGCGACTCGGTGGTGCGCGACATCTCAAGGCGCCCGCAGTCCACGCAGCGAGGCCCGTCGATCCGCTCGATCAGATGGCGGCCGCCTCGCGCTTGTCGGCGCGCTTGTCGCCGCATACGAGCACGTCCTGGTCGAGCGGGTGCTCGAGGTCGCTGAGCGAGGCGGCGCTGACGGTGTGCAGCGCGGAGACCACGCGCACGCCGTCGGGCACCATCTCAAGCGCCTGCTGGGCGGCCGAGCCCTGCCACACGCCGAGCATCCGCGTGGCCTTGCCGCTGACGGCGGCGGCCAGCGGCACGGTGGCGTCGATCAGCAGCTGCCCGTCGGCTCCAGCGCCTCCTTCAGGTTGGTGAGCGTCTCGGACTGGTTGCGGAACGGCACGCTCAGGATCACCACCTGCGCGGCGCGCGCGGCGCCGGCGTTGTCGTGCGCGGAGAACGCTGCCGTCGGGCACGATCCTCGGCGGCGCGCGCGGCCGTTTCCTCGGCGCGGCTCGGCTCGCGCGAGCCGATCGCGATCGGCACGCCCGCGCGGGCGAGCCGGACCGCGAGGCCGAAGCCGAGGGCGCCGGAGGCGCCGATGACGGCGACGGGATCGTGGCTGGACGGGCGCACGGCGGCACGGAGTATAGGCTTCACTGGCATGGGCCCGAGTCAGGCGTGGCGGGCCGCACGCGACGGCGGATCTGCCGCGGCGCGGTGCAGCGTCCGCGAGGTGGGCCCGCGCGACGGCTTTCAGAACGAGCCCGAGGTGATCGCCACCGAGCGCAAGGTCGAGCTGATCGACGCGCTGGCACGCACCGGCGTGCGGCGCCTGGAGGTGACGAGCTTCGTGCGCGCGGACGTGATCCCGCAGCTGGCCGACGCGGCGCAGGTGCTGGCGCGGATCGAGCATCCCCGACGGAGGTGAGCGTGTAGCGTTCTGATCCCCAACGAGCGCGGTCTGGACGCGCGCTCGGTGCTGCGAGCAGCGCGGGCGCACGCCAGGCTTCGATGAGATCAACGTGTTCATGTCGGCGTCGGAGACCCACAACCGCAAGAACGTCAACCGCTCGATCGCCGAGTCGCTGCCGGCGCTTGAGGCGGTGCTGGCCCGCGCGCGCGCGGAGGGGCTGCGCTGCGAGGGCGTGATCTCCACTTCGTTCGGCTGTCCCTACGAGGGCCACGTGCCGCTGGAGCGCGTGCTGGAGATCGCGGCGCGGCTGCGCGACGCCGGCGCCCAGGAGATCGGCTTCGGCGACACCACCGGCATGGCCAACCCGCTCCAGGTGCGCGAGTTCTTCGCCGCCGCCGCAGGCTGAGCTGGGGGATGGGGTGGAGCTGACGGCGCACTTCCACAACACCCGCGGGCAGGGCCTCGCCAACGTGCTGGCCGCGCTGGAGGCGGGGGTGGAGAGCTTCGAGTCGAGCTTCGGCGAGCTGGGCGGCTGCCCGGTGCCCGGCCGGCGCCACCGGCAACATCGCCACCGAGGATCTGGTGTCGATGCTCCACGAGATGGGCGTCGAGACCGGCATCGACCTGGACGCGCTGCTCGGCGTGCGCGCGCCGCGCGCAGGAGATCCTCGGCCGGCCGCTGGGTAGCCACACGCTGGTGGCCGGCGCCGGTCGACTGGCAGACTGGCTGGCGACTCGCGCTGCCGCCTGCCTGCTCGCCTGACGCGCGCTCTCGCGCGGCGGCGGCCACGCAGTACTCCTGAACGGAAACCTCCATCTCCAAAGTCTGTGCGAGCGCAGGGCGGGCGGAGGCGTCGATCACGCGCTTGGCGCGCCCGACGGCGATGTGCGAGTTGGCGAGCAGTTCGTCGATCAGCGCCTGCGTGGCCCGATCCAGCTCCTCGGGTGCGACCACGCGGTTGACCAGGCCGATGCGCTCGGCCTCCTGCGCGTCGATCGTACGCGCGGTCATGATCAGCTCCTTGGCGCGGCCGAGGCCGACCACGGCGGGCAGGCGGGTGGAGCCACCGACGTCGGGGATGATCCCGAACTTGACCTCCGGCAGGCCGAAGCTGGAGTCGCTTGAGGCGATCCGCAGGTCGCAGCCCAGCGCCACCTCCAGCGCCCCGCCCACGCAGGTGCGGTGGATCTGGCAGACGACGGGCTTTGCCATCTCTTCGCAGAGGTTGGCGCAGTCGAGGAACACCTGGCGAAACGGGCGCAGCATCCCAGGCGTGTCGGAGGACTCCGCCAGCTCCACCAGATCGACGCCGGCCGAGAACACCTTGCCCTCGCCGCGCAGCACCACGCAGTGCACCGCCGGGTCGGCGGCTGGCCTCGCGCAGCGCGTGACCGAGCGCCAGCAGCAGCTCCTGGTTCATCGCGTTGCGCTTCTCCGGGCGGTTCAACACGATGTGGCGGACCGGCCCGAAGTCCTCGGTCAAGACGATGCTCATGGCGTGATCCTCCTATGACTCATGACACCAGGTGGGTGAGCGTCCCGCAAAGCATTTTCCGGTCGGATCAGCCAAGTGCAGGCCGTCGTGTCCATCCAGCCTACGGAAAGAGCCACTGATAGCATGATTGCAGTCATGATGCAGCGACTGATGATCCAGGCCGAGCCGGAGCTCGTGGAGCGAGCCAAGCGTCGTGCGCGCGAACGCGGTGATCTGTCTGCGCAGGATCGTTCGTGAGGCGTTGGAGAGAGAGCTGCGCCTCACCGAGCAGGAGGAGGAGCCGATCCCGCCGCCGCTCAACTGCATTGGCGTCATCTCCTCTGGCCGCAGCGACCTGTCTCGGATGGCAAGCGAAGACATCTTCGAGCCCGAGCCATTCCGCTGATCCTCGACACCGGTCCGCTATGGGCCACCTTCGACCGCGACGATGCAGATCACGCGTCGTGCTCTCAGCTGCTGGCGGATGCCAGGGGAGCCCGGATCTTGCCGGCGCCGGTGCTGGTCGAGTTCGACCACTTCGCGTCCCGGCAGCGCGACCGGCGAGCGGTAGATGTACTGCTCGGTGAGATCGGCCGCGGCGCGTACGAGATCGAGGATCTGCTGGCCAGCGACTACCGGCGTATTCGCGAGCTGCTCACCACCTACGCCGACCTGCGTGTTGGCTTCGTCGACGCGGCCGTTCTCGCCGTGACGGAGCGACTCCGTGAGCCGAAGCTCGCCACGCTCGACCACCGTCATTTCTCCGTCATGCGGCCTCGGCACGTGGAGGCGCTGGAATTGCTGCCCGCATAGGCCGATCGACCGCGCCGGCCGGCGCATCACGCACGCCCGCGAGGCGCAGCCGGCAGGCGGAGCCCCCTAAAAACTCTTCAGCTGAGGTCAAGCACGGGCGTGGGCGGCTCGATTTCCTCGCTGTGTCCCTCGCGCGGCACGATCGCCGTGCCCACCGCGAAGAACTCGATCGTGTGGCTGCCCCAGCCGTGGCTCTTCTCCTGAAGTTGCACGCCCACGATGCCCTCCGCCGACAGCTCCTGCGCCTCGCTCTGCATCCGCTCCATGGCGAGCTCGCGCGCGTCGTACAGCGCCTGGGTGAAGTTGGACAGCTCAACGTTGCGGCCCGTCTGCGCCATCGACTGCAGCATCCCGCGGTGCGCCACGTGGTACACGCAGCTGCCCATCACCATCCCCACCGGCCGGTGCCCCGTGCGCAAAAGCGTCCAGAAGTCCTGGCCGGACAGGTCGCTCGTGAACGGCCGGCCGTTGGCCGCGCGGTGAAGCACCCCGTCGCGGTGCTTCACAGCGGTGCCGATCGCGATGAACTCCGCCATGTCCTGACCCCACTCATAGCGCCCGATGTCCAGGCGCACGCCCACCACGCCATCCGCGCCCAGCTGGTCCGCCTCCTCCTCCATACGCGTCATCGCCAGCTGGCGCGCGCCGTACATCGCCTCTGAGAGCACCGTCATCTCCTGGCTTTTCTTCCAGCCCGCCATCTGGATCCCGATGTGGTAGATCGAGCTGCCCACCACCAGGCCCAGCGGCTCGAAGCCCGCCTGCTTGACCAGCAGGAACTCGTTCACCGACAGGTCCGACGTGAACAGGCCCTGACGGTTCTGCTCCAGACGCGCGCGGCCGGCCTCCGGCACGCCCTCCAGGGAAGTGGGGTCGTAAGTGGGCTCGCTCATGCGCTCTGCTCCTCTAGATCGATAGGTCGACTGTGGTTTTCGGGGGTTGCTGCTGGGTCTGATTGCGATCATGCACCGCCGTGCCGATCACATCGAAGGTGATCACCATGCCGCCGCGCTGGTTGGTGGCGCTGCTCACACTCTGGCGACGCATCGTGTGCCCGATACGAACGCCCACGATGCCCGATGCCCCCATCTGCTGCGCCTGGAGGTTCAGACGTTCCATCGCCTGCTCGCGTGCGCTGTAAACGCCCCGCGTGTACGCGGTCATCTCCTGGTTTTCGTTGAACATCAGCCGCCCACCGAGGCCGCCGCCCATCATCTGCAGTTCGGCGGTGTCGACCACGAAGAACACCGACGTCCACGCCACGATTCCCAGCGGCTCGATGCCCGCCCGCCGCAGGTTTGCGTAGTCGCTCACCGACAGCTCCGTCATCACCGGCTGCGCATTGGGCTGCGCATTCTTGCGACGCACCGCCGTGCCCACCACCATGTACTCAATGGCGCCTTCCGCCCAGTCGTGGGCACCGGTGCGCACCTGCACGCCGATCACCGCGTCAGCGCCTGCGTGCGTGGCCTCCTCCTCCAAACGGTTCAGCGCCAAGCGGCGCGCCTCGTTCCAGGCGTCGGAGATGGTGCTCAGCTCGGTGACATAGCCCATTTCCCCGCCGCTGAACGCCCCAAAGCCGAACTGGGTGCCCTGATAGCCCATCTGGTAGATCGAGCTGCCCATCACCTGCGACAGAGGCTGCAGGCCCAGCTGGTGGCACAGCGCAAAGCCGCTCACCGACAGATCCGACGTGAACGAGCCGCCGCGCTCGCCCAGCTCCTTCAGGCGGCGCTCCGCCGTCACCGGGATGCCGCCCGCTTCCACCCGCCGCAGCGATTCGGCGATCTCCGCTTCCATCGCCGCGTCCTCAGCGGGTTCGCGAGGGGCGCCCGCTTCGGGGTTGCGGCTCACCGAAGTAGCCTTTCCAGCGCCTCGCGCGCCTGCGAGCTGCGCTGCGCCTCACTGCGCAGGTCGGCGCTCAGCGCCGCGATCCACTCCTCCGGGCTGAGCGGCTCGCGCTTGATCGCGATACCGCCCACCTGCTTTTCGCGGAAGCCCTCGACCCGCTGCCCGTCCACCGTCAGCTGGTACAGGTTGGATCCCAGCTCCACGCGCACCAGCCGCACGCGCTTCTCGCCACGCCCCAAAAGGCCGCCGCCGTGGCGCTCCACGCGCGCCGCGCCCGGCAGCGCCTGCTCCAGCTTGCGGGCCAGCACCTCCACCGACATCGACAGCTCCGCGCCGTCCGCGCGCAGGCCGGCCGCCACCAGGTCGAACGTGTCGTCCTCGCTCACACTTGCAGGCTACCGGGAGGCACAGGGGTTGGCGGCAATGCACCGCCGCCAACCCTCGCGCCAGACCCGAGCGCTCATCCCCACGCCTATCGGCTCGGCTCAGTGCAGCAGCCCGAGCGTGTTGTTGGAGTCGTTCACGAACAGCACGCCTTTGAGGTTGGGCGCCACCGTCAGCCCGAACAGGCCGCCCGCTCCCGCTTCGGTGTCAAACGGCTGGAACTCCGCTCCCGCGGGCGTGACCTCGACCATGTTGCCGTCGTTTGCGTTGGCCGCCAGCACATCGCCGTTGGGTGCCATCGCGAGCCCGAGCGGACCGTTCAGGTAGCCGCCGGCGGCCACCGTCACGCCAGCGCCTTCCAGCGTGCTCTGGCGGTTCAGCGCGTGCGGCACCGCCGCTATGCGGTTGCCCTGCGTGTCGGCCACGTACAGCGTGCCTTCTTCGCCCAGTGCCACGCCCGTCGGTCCCACCACCAGCGCCGCCGGGTCGGTGCGCTCGGGGAAGCCGTCCGCGATCACCGTCACCGCGCCCACCTTGGGCACGCCGTGGGCGCCCGTGTGCAGGCGGATACGCACGACGGTGCCCTGGTCGATCGGCGTTTCACCGGACGCCACCGTGCCGTTCAGCACGTTGGTCACGAACAGCGTGCTGCTCTGGCCCTCGCTCACCGCCGTCATGTCCCACGGGCCGTCGATCGGCGGTCCGGAGATCGTCTCGATCGCCTTGCCCTGGTTGTTGAGCACGATCAGGCATCCCGCCTGGGCGGAGGCGGCGCTGCCGTCGGCCGTGGGCAGGCTGCCAACCACCACATAGCCGCCCGGCAGGATCGCAAGCGCGGTCGTCAGACCCACCCCACCGGGGCATGGGCCGGGCAGCGACGAGGAGTCGATCGCGGCGAACAGCGTCTGGCGGCCACTGGGAGACATCTGCACGATCGTGCTGCCCGTGCCCTGCTGGTTGGCGGCGTCGTTGAAGTTGCTCACCAGCACGTCGCCCGCCACCAGCGAGCCGCTGCTGCTCTGCACGTTGGCGATGCCGTACGGGTTGACGTCGCCGTTGGTAGGCACCGTGCTGCCGAGCGTGGCGATCCTGTTGAAGTCCAGGAACGGCCGATCGAACGCGGACGCGCTCGGCGCGGCGGTGACCGCGCAGACGAAGATGATTGGGAGCGCAAGGCGCGCGACGCGCTTGCGGAGCCCTGGAAATCGATTCGTGTGTGGCATGGCGGCGCCTCCAGTGGTGGAATGGGTTCAACAGGCAGAGACTCCGATGTGGGGGAGTCCTTCCCGGGTCCTTTCCGGCGGGTGGCGGCTGGGGACTGGCTCGTAATAGGCTGCGCGCAGGAAAACGGTGAACTCGAGCGGAGGTCTCATGTCGATCAAGCAGGTTGGAGTTCTCGGAGCAGGCCTGATGGGTCACGGCATCGCCCAGGTGGCGGCCACCGCCGGCTACGAGGTGGTGCTGCGCGAGGTCGACCAGGACACGCTGGCCAAGGGCATCGCCAAGATCGAGAAGCAGCTGTCGCGGGCTGTCGAGAAGGGCAAGCTGGACGAGACCGAGGCCGGCGAGATCCGCGCGCGCATCCAGGGCACCGTCTCCTACCGCGACCTGGCCGGCTGCGACCTGGTGATCGAGGCGATCACCGAGAATCTGGCGCTGAAGCTCGAGATGTGGCGCGAGCTCGATCAGATCGTCAAGCCGGAGGCGATCTTCGCCACCAACACCTCATCGCTTTCGGTCATCGACCAGGCGGCCGCCACCGGGCGTGCCACCCAGTTCGTGGGCCTGCACTACTTCAACCCCGCGCAGGTCATGAAGCTGGTCGAGGTGGTGCGCTGCGTGACCACCTCCCAGCACGCGTTCGACACGGCGCTGGAGTTCGCGCGCTCGGAGCACAAGCTGGCGATCCCCACCAAGGACAAGGCCGGCTTCATCGTCAACCGCCTGCTGGTGCCGTACATGCTGGATGCGATCCGCGCCTATGAAGAGGGCGTCGGCTCGGTGTCCGAGATCGACGAGGCGATGAAGGCCGGCGCCGGTCACCCGATGGGGCCGCTCACGCTGGCCGACTTCGTGGGCCTGGACACGCTCGGCTCGATCTGCGACGTGCTCTACGACGAGTTCCGCGAGCGCCGCTTCGCCCAGCCGCCAACGCTTCGCAAGATGCTGGCCGCCGGCTGGTTCGGGCGCAAGTCGGGGATGGGCTTCTACGACTACTCGGGCGACGCGCCCGTGGAGAACCCCGGGATCTAGGAGCGGGAGCGCTCGGCGAGCTACATTCAGTACATGAGCGACCCCTCCCAACTGCGTGTCGCCGACGACGACCGCGAGCAGCTGGTCGAGGAGCTGCGCGAGCACGCCCTCGCCGGGCGGCTGTCCTCGGAGGAGATGGAGGACCGCATCGGCGGCGCGTATGAGGCCAGGACGCGCGCCGATCTCGACACGTTGCGAGCCGACCTGCCGGTCAGCTCCAGATCGGTGGCGCTGGCGCTGAACAAGCGCAAGGGACGCCTGCGGCGCCGGCTCGTGCAGGAGGCCGGCGGCGGCATCGGCCTGTCCGCCGTGTGCGTCGGCGTGTGGCTGGCCAGCGGCACGGACACCAGCTTCTGGCCGGCCTGGGTGATCGGCGCGACGCTTTTGCCCGTGATCCGCGACGCCTGGCAGCTGCTCGGCCCCGGCTCGGACCTGGAGGTCGTCCACGCGCGGCTGCAGGCGCGTCACGAGCGCCGTCTCACGCGCGCAGGTCGCGGCCGGCACCGTCATCACAGAGGACTGCCGCGACCGTGAGCTCCCTCAGCGACGCCACCGAGCGCGCGCTCGGCGGCGGCCCGGCCCGCCACCGGGAGAAGGCGATCGAGCAGGGCAAGCTGCCCGTCCGCGAGCGCGTGGCGCTGCTGCTTGACGACGGCTCCTTCGCCGAGGAGGCGCTGCTGGCCAACTGGGACGGCGATGGCCTGGGCGCCGACGGCGTGGTCACCGGCGTGGGCGAGGTGGGGGGCAGGACGGTGGCGCTGATGGCCAACGACCCCACCGTCAAGGCCGGCTCGTGGGGCCCCAAGACGGTGGAGAAGATCCTGCGCATCCAGGAACGCGCGCTGTCCTTGAACGTGCCGATGGTCTACCTGGTGGACTCCGCCGGCGCGCGCATCACCGAGCAGGTGCAGATGTTCCCCGGCCGCCGCGGCGCCGGAAGGATCTTCCACAACCAGGTCAAGATGTCCGGCGTGGTGCCGCAGGTGTGCGTGCTGTTCGGCCCCTCGGCCGCCGGCGGCGCCTACATCCCCGCCTTCTGCGACATCGTGATCATGCGCGACGGCAACTCCTCCATGTATCTGGGCTCGCCGCGGATGGCCGAGATGGTGATCGGCGAGAAGGTGTCACTGGAGGAGATGGGCGGCGCGCGCATGCACACCGGCGTCTCCGGCTGTGGACACCAGCTCGTCAAGAGCGACGAGGAGGGGATCGAGACCGCCCGGCGTTATCTCTCCTACCTGCCCGGCAGTTGGCAGCAGCAGCCGCCGGTGGCCGCGCCCGCGCAGCCGGCCGCGCGCCCCGACGGGCTGTCGCTGGGCGAGCTGATCCCGGCCGACGAGAACAAGCCGTTCGACATCAAGGCGCTGATCGGCACGCTGGTGGACGAGGACTCGTTCATGGAGATCCACCCGCGCTGGGCCAAGGAGCTGGTGGTGGGCTACGCGCGCCTGGAGGGGCAGGCGGTGGGGATCGTGGCCAACCAGCCCAAGCACAAGGGCGGCGTGCTGTTCGGCGACTCGGCCGACAAGGCGGCGCGCTTCATCTGGAACTGCAACGCGTTCAACGTGCCACTGCTGTTCCTGGCCGACGTTCCGGGCTTCATGATCGGCACGCAGGTCGAGCGCGACGGCATCATCCGCCACGGCGCCAAGATGATCAGCGCCGTCAGCGAGGCCACCGTTCCCAAGATCTCGGTGATCGTGCGCAAGGCATACGGCGCGGGGCTCTACGCGATGGCCGGCCCGGCGTTCGAGCCGGACTGCTGCATCGCGCTGCCCAGCGCGTCGATCGCCGTGATGGGCCCGCAGGCGGCCATCAACGCGGTCTACTACAACCAGCTGCAGGCGATCGACGACGAGACCGAGCGCGCGGCCAAGACCGAGGAGCTGCGTGCCGAGTACGGCGCCGACATCGACATCCTGCACCTGGCCTCGGAAATGGTGATCGACGCGGTGATCGAGCCGGCGCAGCTGCGCTCCGAGCTCGTGCGCCGCTTCGCGCACGCCGCCCGCAAGGACCGCAGCTGGCCGGCCAAGCGCAACGCTGTGACGCCGGTCTGAAGTCTCCCCGTCAGATCGGCTCGGCGATGCCGGCGCTGCGCGTCTGCTCGTCCTGGAACGGCGGGTAGGTCTCCGTGAGCAGGTAGAGGTAGGCGTCGCTGCGAGCGTTGTAGGAGTTGGCCAGCACCATCAGGTCGAACAGGCCGCGGGGCATCTTGCCGGTGATCACGATCACCACCCACGCGCCGAACGCGCCGATCTCCAGCAGGATGCCCATGGCATAGCGCAGGATCAGGATCGGGATCGCGATGATCCCGCGAAAGAACGTCTTTGCGCGGCTGTAGCGTTCGAGCGGCCCCGCGAAGTGCATGCGCACCGGGTAGTTGGGGTCGTCGGCGCCACCGAACGCGGGGTAGGGGTCGCAGAGCAGCGCCGTGTAGGCCGTGAAGCGCGTCAGAAAGCGCGTGAAGCCGGCCACGAAGTCATACAGGCCCTGCGGGTACTTGCCCGTGATCACGATCGCGAACCACGCGATCACGATCGCCACGGACGCCACGATCGCGTACAGGTACAGCCAGATCGCAAGCGGAATGGCGAGCAGCAGGCGAAAGAACGCCGTCAGGCGGCTGCGCTGCTCGACATAGTCGGCTTCGAACGTCACTGGGTATGACACGTGTGTTGTTCCCCCCTCTTGTACGTCGGACCCTCTCCTGACTGCGCATCGTAGGCGCGGGTGCGGCGGAGCCGGCCGCCTTTCAATAGATTGCGCTGCCATGGAGCCCGTCGACCTCGCCTACGCAGGAATCTCCCGACAGGCCGAGCTGATCGCGGCTGGCGAGGTTTCCTCACGCGAGCTGGTGGAGCTGTATCTGGAGCGCATCGCGCGCCTGGACGGGCAGTTGAACGCGTTCCGGGTGGTGTTCGCCGAGCGCGTGCGCCTGGAAGCCGATCAGGCCGACGCCCGTCATCGAGCTGAACGCCCGCCCACCCAGCGCCCGCTGCTGGGCGTGCCGATCGCGGTCAAGGACGACATCGACGTGGCCGGCGAGCTGACGCCCTACGGCACCAATGCCGTTGCCGAGCCGGCACGCGCGGATGCGGAGGTGGTGCGCCGCCTGCGCCAGGCGGGCGCGGTGATCATCGGCAAGACCAACGTGCCGGAGCTGACGCTGTGGCCGTTCACGGAGACGGCCACGTACGGCGCCACGCGCAACCCGTGGGACCTGCAGCGCGCGCCCGGTGGCTCCAGCGGCGGCAGCGGCGCGGCGGTGGCGGCGGGCCTGGTGGGCGCGGCGCTGGGCTCCGACGGCGCCGGCTCGATCCGCATTCCGGCCGCGTGGTGCGGGCTGTTCGGCCTCAAGCCCCAGCGCGGGCGCGTGTCGATGGCCCCGCGCGTGCGTCCCTGGTACGGGCTGTCGGTCAACGGCGTGCTGACGCGCAGCGTGGCCGACACGGCGCTGTTCCACGACGTGGCCTCCGGCGCGATCGCCTCCGACAGCGACAGCGTGCCCGCGCCCGACGTGCCGTTCTCGCAGTCCGCGGCCACACGGCCGGGGCGGCTGAAGATCGCCTACTCCAAGCGCATGCCGCTGGGCGTGATCGCCAGCCTCAGCACCAACGCCGAGCGCGCCTTTGAGGACACGGTCGAGCTGCTGCGATCGCTGGGCCACGAGCTGGTGGAGCGCGACCCGGACTACGGCCCCGGAGCGATCCCGGCGGTGCTGGCGCGCTATCTGAGCGGAGCCAGCCAGGACGTAGCGGCGCTGCCCCACCCGGAGCGCCTGGAACGGCGCACCCGCGCGATGGCACGCCTCGGCGGGCTGATCCCCAAGGCGCTGCTGGAGCGCTCGCTTGCCGGCGAGGCGGAGCTGACGCGCAGGATCAACGGGGTCCTTGAGGCTCACGACGTGCTGCTGACACCGGCCACGACCACGCCGCCTCCGCGCATCGGCCAGCTGCAGGGTCGCGGCGCGCTGTGGACGCTGAACGCGGTGGCGGGCATGGTGCCCTACTACGGCATCTGGAACGTGACCGGCCAGCCGGCGGCTTCGGTGCCGGTGGGCCTCGCCCCCGACGGGCTGCCGCTGGCGGTGCAGCTGGTGGGCCGCCCGGCCGATGAGGCGACGCTGCTGTCGCTGTCGGCGCAGATCGAGGCGGAGCGCCCCTGGACCCAGCAGCGCCCGTCCGGCTTCGCGTGAGCGAGGAGCCTCAGCTTCTGGAGGTGGCGGTGGACGCTGCGCGCGCGGCCGGCGCGCTACTGCTGGAGCGGGTGGGCCGTGGGGCGGAGAGCGAGGTGGAGAGCAAGAGCACGCCCACCGACCTGGTCAGCGCGGCCGACCTGGCGGCCGAGAGCGCCATCCGCGAGCTGCTGCGCGAGCGACGCCCGCACGACGGGTTCGTGGGGGAGGAGGGCGGAAGCGAGGGCGGCGCCAGCGGCCTTGACTGGGTGGTGGACCCGCTGGACGGCACGGTCAACTTCCTGTTCGGCATCCCGCAGTGGTGCGTGAGCGTGGCGGTGCGCGACGCCGAGGGGATGGTGGCGGGGGCGGTGTACGACGCCAACCGCGATGAGCTGTTCACGGCCACGCGCGGCGGGGCGGCGGCGCTGCTGCGGGCGGGCGGCTCGATCGAGCTGAAGGCGGGCGCGGTCTCGGCGAGCGCGGCGCACAGAGCGGAGAACACGGCCGCCGAGAGCGCGGGACAGGAGCCGGCGGTGCAGATGGCCACGGCGATGGTGGCCACCGGCCTGGCCTACGACGCCACGGTGCGAGCGGCCCAGGCGCAGGTGCTGGCGCGGCTGATCCCGCACGTGCGCGACGTACGCCGCTTCGGCAGCGCTGCGCTGGATCTGGCGTGGACGGCCATGGGGCGCTATGACGCGTACTTCGAGCGCACGGTCAAGGAGTGGGACATAGCGGCGGGCGCCTTGATCTGCGAACGAGCGGGGCTCGAGGTGCTGGAGCTGCCGGCGCGCGAGCACCTGCCGTGGGGGGTGCTGGTGGCGCGGCCGGGGCTGGCGGAGCAGCTGTTGGAGCTGGTGGGCTGAGATTGGAACGGCGCGACACCGCGTCGTGATGCCGCGCGGTTTTCGGTGTCGCCACTGGGGCGCCCCAGACGCAACTTGCAGAATGATCCCGCCATGTGGTCTGATGTGGGTGGATGCCGTCGCTTCTCGACACGATCAGGAAGGCAATGGTGGAGGCCACCAAGCGGATTGCTCCACCCTCCGTCAACTGTCCGATCCCCTGGCGGCCGAGTCCGCTCACACCGGTGTTCTATGGTGTGCGGGATTACGGCCCCGATGACGGCGCTCCAGGACCGTGTCGTGTGTTCTTTCCGAGCCTTGACGGCTCCCCCTACAACGCGGAAATGCTCACGGCTTGTGGGCGCTATCCGCTCGTGCTGTTCATGCACGGAGGCTGCAGCGCCGATCTGGAGCAATACAAGAGCTGGTTCCAGCTACCGTCGACACTCGCCCGCGCGGGCTACGTGGTAGCGGTACCGAAATTGAGCAACCAGGGTCCGACTGGCGGCGATGAAGATATCGCGCTGCTTGGCGCGCTGGACTCATGGCTCCGTGGCGCGCACCCCAACAAGCTGGACTCACAGCCGCTCAGCGCTCGCCCAGAGGAGCTGAGGTCGCGTCTCTCCGGCGCGCCGCCCGAGACGCTCAGCTCACTGCTTCCGTCCGTGCTGCTGGGGGCGGTCAACTCATGGCTCCACGATGGTTGGGAACATCATTCGGCGCTGCTTCCCCCGCCGATGACAGGAGTGGTGGGTCACTCCTACGGCGCGATCAAGGCGGCCCGCCTGGCCGCAGAAAGCGAGGGGACGATCTCGGCCTATGTGGGGCTGAGCGGCCCCTGGGAGGAATGGCCTCCGAGTCCTCCGAATCCCCCTCCGCCGCTGCGCATGCTGCAGGTCCCAAACCTTCTCACCTGGGGGTCTGGGCCCTTCGACAGTTTCGCAGACGGCTTCCAAGCGTTCGACGGGTGGCCCCCGGTGCCGATGCCAAGGCACCTGGCGATCTTCGAGGGCGCCGCCCACTGGGACTACCTCAAGGCCGGAACGACGACCTGCGACGGGGGCGTTCGCGGCCCATGCGAACTGACGCACACTCTGGCTGCGGATCTGACGACGATGTTCCTCGGTCGCTACCTGCCCGGGGAAAACTCGAACGCCGCCCAGATCCCCCCGAGTTTGATCCCGCCCGAAGTCAAATTCACCCAGGAGCAGGAACTCTTCAGCGGCTCGTGGTTGCAGAGCTTCTCCGAACTCGAACCCGGCGCCAGCTGCAAGGTGACCCTCTCGTGGGAGGTCGGCCCATCCGACACAGGATCCACTACCAGGCCTTGAGAGTGCCATCGAGGTGCGGCGGGTGGGATTCGAACCCACACACCCTTTCGGACAAGGCCTTTTGAGGGCCCCGCGTCTACCGTTCCGCCACCGCCGCAAGGTGCTCGACCAAACGAGGATACCCGTCTGCTCAGGCGGGGTGGGGCGGTGCGTCCGGAAAGGTGCCGGCGCCGCGGGGGGCGTTCGGGTCGCGGCGCTCGAGCTCTACGTTCCAGCCCTGGCTGAAGCCGCGCATGGCGAACGTCACAAGCAGGATCTGCAGGGGGACGATCAGCAGCGTCAACAAGCCCAGAAGGCTGGCGTTGAGCGTCGGTTGGATGAAGTCGGCCTTGTCGCGTGCGAACCAGCTGGGCCCGGCCACCAGCGCGAAGATCCCCAGTAGCACGGCCAAAGCGGCGGCCACGGGCAGCACCCCGCGGTTCCAGCGAGCGGCGAAGAAGGCGAGAGTGAGATACACCACGATGTACCCGATCTCCACCGGACTGGCGCCCTTGAGCACGCTCCAGCCGCCGGCGGTCACAAGCAGCACCAGCGCGGCGCTGGCGAGCAGCAGCGCCACCACCGTGACACGCGTGGCCTGAACCACGGGCTTGTCGCGGTTGGGGTGCGTGACGATTACGCCTGGCTGCCCCTCCGGGGCGGCGATCGAAGACATCCATACAGACGATACAAGCTCGCGCGGCTCTGGTGGTCGCTCAGGCCAGATACGCTCTTGGCCAGCCACGCGGGCGTGGTGGAATTGGTAGACACGCCGGCCTTAGGAGCCGGTGGGCGAAAGCCCTTGGAGGTTCGAGTCCTCTCGCCCGCATTTCCGACGAATATCCTGCAAATAAGCGATTTTGAAGCAGCAATGCTGGTGCTCCGTCCAGCTAAGATCAGATGGCGTGTCCCGAGGATATGTCCCCCAAGTGCCCTCTAGAGCGTGCTGCTTGACGAGGAGGGCGTGAGCCCGACGCCTCCGGTGGGGTGGCTGCGGCCTCCTGCGCCGCGATCTGTAGCGTTGGCTCGGGGTCGGGTGGCGGTGGGGGCGCTGCTGGGTGTGGGTTTGCTGGGTGGCGTGTCTGCGCTTCCTCGGTGCCGGCTGTGGGGGTGTGGGCGGGTGGTCCGGTAGGCGGGTTGCGGCTCGTTGTCGTGCTGGTCGATGGGTCGGGTTTTGGGTGCTTTCGCGAATTCGTTGGCCGTTTCGCGCTTCTCAGGGTCATTAACAGATGTAGGGGGATGTGTCCGCCCGGCTTGTTGGGGGGTATCGCGTCCCGTTTGACGACATTTGTGAGGAGCTGTGCGGACCTAATTGCTTGGCCGGTTTCGGCTGCTCGCGAACAGAGATAGAGAGGGGACGTTTTCCGCCTGATTGGTTGGGGGTATCGCGTCCGGGCGTGCGCTTGGGTGGGCTGGTGAGTCGTGAGCCCTACTGCCACCATTCCTCGAAGCGCTCGCGCCAGCGCACAGCGTCGGCGTGGGGGAGGTCGTGGCGGTGGTTGTCGCGCACATGTTGTGGTCCAGGCGGTCGGGGGTTCGAATCCCCTCGCTCACCCCTCACGAAGTGGCTGCAAATCGGCAGGTTTGCTGCTGACTGCCTCGAAACTACTCACCGACACGAGGTCCAAACGGGGTCCAAATCTTTTTTGTCGTGTGGCGATCGAGAGGCAGTCGTCGCGGGTTGCGCGCATCGAGGCTTGTCGCATCGGGCCAGTTTCGATGAGCCGTGACCAAAGCTCTGGATGGAGGAGGCTCATGGCCCTCCTCCCCTGTTAGCCGCGAATCTCGCGGCGGGCGTGAGCAGCGAAGATCATGATTTGCCGTAGGGTGAGGATGAACGCAGTTCCTCCGCCAGCGAGAAGTGGAGTGGTGCCGAGGGTCACTCCGAGCGTGATGAGGCAGAGCGAAGAGAGGAGCTCGATTAGGAGCGTGACGGCCACACGCGATGGCTTCGCGGAGAACCATCGGCCAAACGGTCCCCGTCTCCATTCGTTCGGCACTGTGCTCGGAATGTTCATTGGCTTCACTACGGCGGCGATTCCTGTTGTGCTCAGATTCGTCATTATGTCGGAATGAGTCGAGCGATGGCGACAATGCTCCTAGTGTTCGGGCTGGTGGTCGCGGGGGTGCCTGCGGTTGCGGCCACCCAGGGCTCATCACTACCGCGATGAGCCTGGCCAGCTTCTCGTTGGATGCTCCGACCGAGACGCGGCTGGCGGTGCGTGACTGGTGCCTGTGGTGGGCGGCGGCGTGTCTCGCTGTGGGGGCGCTGCTGCTCGCGGTGGAGCATGTGGTGTTCCTCGCGGCTGTGTACCAAGACCAACGCTCAGTTCGCATCGACTTCGAGTTCGGTCTGCTCGCGCTCGGCGAGATGGCTTTGCTGGTGGCGCTGGGGATGACCAGTTCTGCATTCTTGGCTGCTGATGCGGCGCGGGCGAAGAGACTGGCGGGCGCCGGCTATCTGGCCGCGGCTGGGTATGCCGCGATTGCGCTCGCCAATGGCCCGGTACTGACCATGCCGTACTTTCCAAGCGTTGGCTCGTGGCTTTATGGCTGCGTCGCGCTGAGCTCGCTCGCTCGGGGTGCAGCAATCCTGATCGCCGCACGTGCCTTCAGCCGCTCGGCGGTCGGCCCGGGCGTGCTCGGCCGCAAACAGCGTGACGGCCAGCTCGCTGTGGCGAGCGCCGTGTTTGCGCTCAGTGCGTTGCTGGGATTGATCGGTTGGGCCATTTACGCCGCTAGCGCATCGAGGGCTGACATCACCCTGACGGTATTGGGCGAGGGAGGCGAGCTTCTCGCCGGCATCGGTGCCGCGGTCGCCTTCCTGGTGTCCAGCTTGGGGGCCGCCTCCGACGAATCGCGGCGGCAGCGAGCGCAATTGCTGACAGTCGCGGGACGGGCATTGGTAGTGGCCTTCCTGCTGCTCATGCTCAGCGAATTCATCGTCGCGCCACATGCGAATCTCAGCGCGGCGAGCACCGCTGAACGCTGGCTGGGTACGGGGGCCTACGCCGCAAATATGCTTGGCGCGAGCTTCGCAACAGTTGGGCTCACCGTCGCCCGCGGACGTCGAGTGCTTGCGGCGGAGCCAGCCGAGCATCACCCAGCGATCGCGTCGGGCTAACGTACGCGATAGGTAGCAATCACCGTGGTGTGGTGTCTGCTGGCCCTTTCTGTGGGCAGGGCACGCTGGCGCGGTCGGTGGTGCTTGTGTTGTCGAGGAATGTGAAGGTTGCGGCGAATGGGAATCCACCGGGTGGGCAGATACGTGGGAGGCGTAGCCCGTCGGGTTTGTAGTGGACCCATTTCCCGTGTAGGTAGTCGTGGTAGGTGACGTTTTTTGGGCCGATGGCGGCGGTTAGTGTTACGACGGATGCTGGTGGTCCTCCTGGCAGCACTGGGATTTCGGGTATTTGCGTGTCGAGGAGTCCGCCGTAGGGGGGGTTGGTTTCGAGGACGGTGCCGGGGAACACGAGTTCTGCGAGGGAGGGGTGTCCGGCGTAGGCGTAGAAGAGGAGTTGGATGTGGTCGTTTTGTACAGGTCCCATCCAGATCGTGATTGTGCCTCTCTCGTAGATCGTTTCTGGGCCGAATGGGATCTCAACGAGTGCGTTGCCGTACCCCATTTGTGAGTTCTTCGGGCAGCCAGTGCCGCCGATGTCTTCTAGGGTCGGGAGTGTGCAGGTCGCTAGTCCGAGGCCACTGGCGAGGATGCTGAGGTTGGCGGGGTATTGCAGGGCGAGCCCGGTCAGCGGGGAGGGTACTCGCCCTCCAGGGGCGTCGATTCTCGCGGAGAACTCAAGCGTTGTGCCGGCTCCGAGGCGCTCCGGCGAGAGCCCGACCGTGAGCTTGACTGACTCTGCTGCGGCTGCGGTTGCGGTTGTCGAGAGGTTCAGCAAGAGCGCGACCGCGAGCGCCAAGACGAGGAAGGGACCTCGGTGTGCGGCTGTTCTGTGCTGCATTCGGCCTGCCCGGTGGGGTTGTTAGTAGGACAGGGTGCCGGTGGTCTGGACGGTTGCGTTGTAGGTTCTGCGTTGGATGGTTCCGTAGAAGCCGCCGTGGCCGTGTGCGTGGAGGTAGCGGCCCGTGCCGTGGGTGACGCTCATCGAGCCGCCGAAGCTCGCGTATTCTCCGGTGGAGTGCACGAGTCCTGAGCCGCTCCCGATGATTGTTCCTGCGTGGGTCGTGATCGTGAAGGTGGCTTTGACGGTTGGTCCGACTCGGAAGTAGACGGTTACGTTGCCTGGGAGGCTGCCAGTGGCTTTGCCTTCCTCTACGACCGTGGTGGTGGCGGTTTCGCGGACCTCGTGGAGGTGGGCGGTGTCGGTGATGTTTAGCGCTCGCGATGCGCGGGCTGCTGGGCCGATGTGCGCCAGTACTGGGCTCGCCGCGAATGCGGAGAGGACGGCAAGTACCGAGAGGGCACGGAGGAGTGTCTTTTTCATGGCTGAGTGTTGTGCATGGCTGTTGGGTTGGGTTGAACACTACTGATGGCTGGGAGGCTGGGTCGAGCTTCGTTTCCGACCCGCGATGGTGCTTTCAGGGTCTTCGCGATACGCCAGGCGTGCATGACGGCGAGGGCTGCCGTTATGACTGGCCGCAGTTCGCGTTGAATGCGCGTGATGAGCGGTCGCGAGAAGCGATCGTCCGCTGCTGGCGCGGATGTGTAGTAGGCCACTACGCCGATGATGGTCATGGCGTGGTGGCCTGGGTGGCGCAGCGCGCTTGCTTTGACCTTGGCTCCCCTGGCTACGGTTGCGAGTTCATCGCCAAGCTGGCTCGGACGTTCGTAGAGCTTGAGATACCACGGGGTGCCTGAGGTGCTGTCGAGCTTGTAGTCGATGAGGCTGTCGAGCATGGTGCTCACGGCGCTTATGGAGAGGTAGGTGTTGTCGATCGCTGTGGCTTGCTCGGGTGTCGTGCGGCGGTCCGCGGCTGCTGCGATGAGGGCGTGTACCGCTAGGACCGAGGCCGCGGCACCCGCGATAAACGCTCGCCACTGCAGGCAGGTGCCTTCTGCTTGCTCTGATGCCCACTCCTCGAGCGTCGCTGCTCCCTGTTCGGCCGCGTGGACTCTCGTTTGGGCCTCTGCGCATCGTGTCGCGCTTGCTATCGCGGCTGCTGTGACTGCTAAGGCACCAGGTAGCTTTCCGAGCGCTACGCGCACAGTGTGGGCCAGGGTCGCGAGGTACCCGTCGTCATCGCTTGAGTGGTAGCGGTAATAGTCGCTGTCGGTGCCCGCGTCTGGGCTGATGGCGTCGGTAAATGCTTTGAAGAGTTGGCGCCCGTCGCGTATTGGGTCTGCGGTTGGTAGCTCTGTGAGCCCGTCGAGGTAGTCGTACATCACCTCATAAGCCACGATTGCTTCGATCGCGGTGCGCCGGTAGGCGCGTGGAGCGAGTGTCGCGAGCGTCGCGGCTACCTCGGCGTTGAAGTGCTCACTGTGGATCTTTTCAAGCGCGAGCGTCCGCAGCGTCTCATCTGGGATGTCTTTGGCGTGTTGTTCCCATTGTTTGACCTGTTCGCGGACGATCGGAGCCACGCTCGGCCAATAGCGTATGTTGGCGAGCACGAGCGCGATAGCGGCGCGCACCGTGAGCTTGCAGTCTGAGAGCCGGCTTAGCTTGGTGGTACCCACTTCACCGACGAGCCCCATCTCGCGCTGCGTGGTGGTGGCATCGTCGGCTTGCGCGGGTTATTCATCGAGAGCGAAGGTCGGGGATACGCGCGAAGCAAACCAGCCTGGGATGGCTGTGATCGCTAGCACGCTGGCCAAGACGAGCGCGAATATCTCTAGCGGCTGTTGGCCGGTAGCGAAGCTCGCGACGGGGAAGCCGGTTACCTGCTTGAGATAGCCATCGATCACGATCTGACCATATATTCCGGCTGCGGCGCCGGTCAAGCACCCGGCGGCGAGCATCAGCGTCACTTCGATCAAGAGCACGCGCCGTAGCCGTTTCGGTGTCGTGCCTTCGAGGCGAAGCCCGGCTAGGGCTGGGCGTCGCTGCCAGATGCTTGAGCCCATCGCGGCGATCAGGGCGAGTATCGCTGCGAGCACCAGCAGTGTGGCGATGTCTCCGAGTTGGCTGAGCCCTTCGCTTGCCGAGGAGTCGATCTCGCCCGCTCGTTCATTGGCGGTGAGGACTTCCAGGCCGCTGTTCGGCCCAAGTGCCTGTTCGATCTGGCCTCGTAGCCGCGAGGGACTCGCCCCGGGGGCGATGGCGATGCCTAGCGCGCTTGGGGCTGTGGTTCCCCAGGCGCGACTGTAGTCGGCTGTGTTCATCAGGATCGCTCCGGGTGTCCATCCGAAGTTCGTGGTCGTCGCGGCGACCCTGAGGGGGACATAGCCAGTAGGGGTCGCGAGGGTCAGCGTGTCTCCGATTGCGGCGTGATGTTCGCTGGCGAGCTGCGCTGAGACGGCAGCCCAGCCTCCTTGACGTATCCGCTCTGCCGCGTTGATCGTTGTACCTGAGATGATCTGGCCATCCAACAGCGACGGGCGCGTGTCTGCAGGCCACGCGATGACCCACAGGCGACGATCGCCGAGATTCACGAAGCTGCCCTGGAACGCTTGCACGCGTGAAACGCCCGGGAGGCGGGCGATGCTTGCGGCGTGCTGGTTGGCTCTGAAGTCGTTGATCGCTTGGTTGTCGTGAGGGTTGACGACCCATATGTCGGCGGCGGCTACGTAGTGGGCGGTGTACCCATCGATGCCTCGCAACAGGTCATCTCGGGAGCCGCCGAGCGCGACGCTGCCGAACAACGCGACCGCACCCGTCGCGGCTAGCGCGAGCGAACTCACCGTCGTTGCCCGCAGCGATGTCAACGCGGCTGATAGCAGCGTCAGCCGCTGGAAGCGCTTGGCCGTCGCGGCGGCGGTGCTCAGGACACCCGCGAGCGCGAGCGGCACACCGAGCATCGTCGCGATCGCAAGCAACACGCACACCACAAGCGCAGCGGAGGGCACAAGAATGAACAGCACGCTCCCGAACACGAGCAGGGCCATCGCGACGAAGGTCAGGCGTCTTTGTAGCGGCGAGCCAAGATTATTACCGGGCACGCCATCGTCGCCGTAGACAGAGTCAAGCGTACGTCCGCGGCGAAGATCCAGCAGCGGCACCAGGGAGGCGACGCTAGCAGCGAGGAGACCGCTGGCCAGCGCCAGCAGCACCGGTAGCGAACCAATGACCGTGCTGCTGCCGAGCGTAAACGACCGCGAGAGATAGCCTGGGGACTGATGGAAGGCGCCGGTGAGAGCGAAACCACCCAGGAGCCCTATCAGCGACGCGGCGATCCCTAGAA
This sequence comes from uncultured Solirubrobacteraceae bacterium, assembly GCA_963723325.1. GTDB lineage: Bacteria > Actinomycetota > Thermoleophilia > Solirubrobacterales > Solirubrobacteraceae > Palsa-744. The sequence continues at coordinate 100,369 of CAVRQK010000001.1, forward strand.
AGAGGCCCTGGGAGAGGACCATCTGAAAGATCGCAGCTCGCTCGGTGCCATCGACGCGGAGATCCGCGATCGCTTGACGTCGATCGGGGACCGTGAGCAGCAGCGCGTTGAACGCGAATAGAAACCCGAGGAGCGCGCTGATCGCAGCAAATAGATCGCTTGCCTGGTTACTCGGCGCCAACGCTTTACGCAGCAGCGCTAGATCATGGTCTGCTGGCAGGACATCCAGTCGTTCACCGGCGAGCTGTTTGAGCTCTGTCCGTACCTGGGCTTCATGTCCTGGGTCCACCTCGACTAGGACGCGGGAGATCCGGTCGGGTAGTCCGGCAAGCTGCTGCAAGCGGGGTAGTGGCATCACAGCGACGGTCGCCCGTGACAGCGCACCGAACGCTTCGGGACCGAGCACGGCGGAGACGCTTTGTTTGCTTGACACGCCACGCAGCCTGAGTGAGACTTGCTGTTCCGGGCTGGTTTTAGGGTTCGTGTCCATACCCAACGCTGCGGCCGTCGTTCTACTCAGCCCGATGCCGCCCGCGAGCGTCGATATCGGCAGCGTCCGAGACAGGCCATCGATCAGCGCGAGGCCGACCGTGGTACCCGTGATATTGACCGTGACCTCGCGTCCATTAGCGGCGGACACCGAAGCAGTCTCTTCCAACAGTGGAGCTGCGCGTTTGACGCCCGGCAGCGCCTCAACGCGTTCCAGGAGCTGGGCTTCTACACCGTCTGCGTCGCGTGCGGCGAGCTGTAGCGTCGCCGAGCCGACCGCCGCGTGCACGACTTCGCTGGCGGAGTTCGCGACGCTTCCGTTAGCCACGAGCGTCGCGAAAACGAGCGCCACGGCCACAGCCACACCAAGGCCGGCCAGTAGCTCTTGGATTACGTGTACCCGCAGGCGGTTGCGGTAGAGATAGACCAGGACATAGGGCCGCATCAGTTTTCTGCGTTGCACCGGCTCAGCGCGCGACATCGCTCACTCCGACAGGGCGGCGACAGACGGGCCAGGGGCGCCAGGGTCGTGGCCGTCGGTGAGTTTGCCGTCGCGCAGCGTGCAGCGCCGGTCAGCGGCGATAGCTGCATCGAGGTCATGGGTGACGAGCAGCACGGCGGCCTTGCGCTCATGCGCGATCGAGCGCAGGAGCTCCACGATCTCCTTGCTGCGAGTGCTATCGAGATTCCCGGTCGGCTCATCAGCCAAAATCAGCTGCGGTTCTGCAGCAAGGACACGCGCGATCGCTACACGCTGACGCTCTCCACCAGAGAGCTTCTCAGGCACATAGTCGAGACGATCACCGAGCCCGACGCGCTCAAGCCACGGTGTAGCGCGCTCCTGGGCCTCGCGCATCCCGAGCCCGCCGAGCAGCAACTTGCGCGAAGCGTTCTCCAGCACCGAGACACGAGGCATCAACCGAAAGTGCTGGTAGACAAAACCCACATCTCGCAGCAGGTAGCCAGACGCCTCCCTCTCAGACAGCGACGCCAAGTCCCGCCCCTGAAACCGGATCGTGCCCGCCTCCGGGCTCAGCAGCGCCGCGATCAACAGCAGCAACGTGGTCTTACCCGAGCCGCTTGGACCATGCAGCGCCACCATCTCACCTGCCGCGAGATGCAGATTGACTCCATCGACCGCGCGGACCTCCTCACCCGCGCCGCGATAGTGCTTGACGACCTCCTCAAGTTCGAGCATGCACACCCGTCCATACCGGCAGCCGCCGACGTATCAGGTCACTCACGCGCCCACGGAATCACCAGCCGCGCGACGTATAGGAACGACCGCAGCGAGCCCCGGAGTTTGCCGCTCGCCGTTCAGCTTGCCGCTCGCGAGCGACAGTGCACGATCAGAGCCCGCGAGGCCGGCCGCATCCGCGCTGCTACTCAAGACAGCGATCCCCTCATCGGCCAGCGATCGCAACAACGAGAGAATCTCATCACGCATGAGGATCTCAACGCCCATCGCCGGCTCATCGACCACAAGCAGCTTCGGGGGACGCACGATCGCTCGGGCAATAGCGACACGAATCGCTTCAGAGCTATCCAAATCCGCTGGCCTTTGAGATGGAGAGATATCGGCATCGACACGACACAGAACCGCGCGGGCACGCGATCTGGCCTCCGCAGGAGGGACGCCCCGCATAAGCTGACCCGTCATCAACTGCTCAAGCACCGTCTGGCCTTCGGCTGGCCGGAACGTCTTGCGACAGAACCGAAGGCCCAGCTGCGACACGTCCGCGTGCGACTCCGTGAGGTCACGTCCGTCGAAGATCACTACGCCCTTGTCGGGACGTTCCAGCCCAGAGGCGATACGCAGCAACGTAGTGCGCCCAGAACGACGCCGACCCCAGACCGTGACAAGTTCGCCCGCATCGATCTCCAGCGACACATCGCGCAGCGCGAGGCGCTCCTCAGCGCCACGGCCACGGCGATGCTCCACATTCCTAAGCTCGAGCAGACTCATCGCTTGCCCCCTGTTGCCAGGGCGCTAAACACGCTACGGGCGTACTCGATCCACGGCAGCCGGCCCTCCATCGCCAAGCGGCTCTCCTCTGACAAGAGCTGATCGGCAAGACTCGTCGATGACGGAGGTATTCGGGTCGCCTCTTTCAAACTGGCCTTCTCGTAACCATCGAGGATCTCAAGCGCTACATCCGGTTCGTGTTCAAAGGCGGCTAGCTGGAGTACAAACAGCCTGGTTTGCCGGCGGTCCTCCCCGGCCTGCTTCGCCAGCCGCTCTCGATACCTACGAGAGCCCTCAGCCGTCGCGCGATAGTTGACCTGACGGTGCGCGCCCGAATCGATGGCCGTGATCCCCCTGTCCTCCTCGATCAGGCCCCTGCGGCTCAACTCTTTCAACGCCGTGTAGGTATGGGACTCGCTGCTGAGCGACAAAACATCGCCATATGCATCCTCGAAACGCCTGAAGAGTTGGTAGCCGTGACCCGGTTCCGCTAGCAAGAGGCCCAGAAGTGCCCAGTAGAGCTGGGAGGTCATTCCCTTGCTGGCGGATGATTCTCCGCGACTGCTTAGCGCCGTCTGGGTGCCCATGGGATGGCGCAGCCTAGCCGAACGCGCAAACTTCCGACAGCCGCGTCTCCATCTCCCAGCGGAACTACTACAAGGCTTGAACCCTCAAACCTTGGCTTACCAAATCCCAGAATTAGATGCATCATCGGATTCATGGCTCGCCAGACACCTCCAGTCACCGCACGGGAACTAGTCAAGCCAACGCCCCGCAAGCCAGACGCATTCTCGACCGAGAGTGCGGCAGCGGTCAACGGGCGTGCTCGTGTGGCAGCCGGAGCGAGCATCAGCAACTTCTGCCAGATCACCGGAATCCCTCACGGCAAATCCGAGCAGCTCCAAGTTGTTCGCCTGCCGCCCCTGCCGTTTGAGAGCGCCACCGGTGAACACATCGATTTGGGGTCGCTTGCGTGCGGTTGGCTTGTGATCTATTGCTATCCGGGCGCGCCGCGGCAGCTCGCTCCGGAGAGCCATCTTGAGGACATCCGCCAGCATGAGGCGTTCGCTGGTCGCCTGCTGGAGTTGCGGCGTCGCGGGGTGATTGTTGTGGCGCTCAGTAGCCAGTCGCTCTATGAGCAGGTCGATGCCATGCTGGCTCTCGAACTGCGTCATCGGCTACTGCTCGATCCTCGCCTCAGCCTTGCTGCAAGCCTTGGTCTTCCCAGCGAGGACATCGACGGTAGCCAGTATTACTGCCGGCAGACGTTGATCGTCACGGAACACCGCGTCGAGTACTGCTTCTGCCCCGTGGCCGATGCGGCTGCGAACCCTGGCCATGTCCTGGCGTGGATGCTCGCGCATGGTTGGTAAGCGGACGCAGGGCACTCGTGGTGGGGCTGGTGATCGCGGTGTCTTGCCCGGTGCTGGCGAGTTCATTGTGGTTTCGGGTGAGGCTGAGTTGCTGAGCATGATTGAGCATGTTTGTGATGCTGGCCGGGCTGAGCCTGTGGTGGTGGTCTCGGCCAGCACGGAGAGTGGTGAGCCCGTGCTCTCTTATCAGCAGATACAGAGCGTCGTGGGTCGTGGTGCTCGCGTGTATTTCGTTTCCAAGGAGTCGTTTCTGGCGCGTTTGGAGGGTGCTCTTGGTCCGCGGCTGGCGTTACGAGAAGACGCGCTGCGCGTGTGGTGGCCTGGCCTTGATACTCGTAGCGATCCGGCTGATCATCCCGAGGTTCACGTTATGGAGTCAGAGACGGGAGAGGATCTGCTTGGGGTCTTCGGGACCGCTTTTGATTTGTCGCGTCCGCGTGTTCGTGAGGCGATGAAGCTGAACAGCGAGATGGGGATGGTTGACGCCCGGAGTCTTAGGGATGCCAATCAGCGCGCCGAGCGCGCCGAGGCGGTGATGGCGGAAGTGATCCGTGAGCGCGACGAGGCTGTGGCGCGGCGGGCGGACGTCGGGGCGGTAGCGGTCGATCAGCTCCGGGCTGAGAAGAAGCTGCATGCGCTGATCTGGCGTGATTGGCTCAATCGTCTCGACGCGCGGCAGCGGCGCGAGCACAGCCTGAGCTACATCCTCTCCGAGCAGTTTGTGCAGGCGGTGGAAGCTCAGCCTCACGTTGACATGGATCGTCTCGCGTGGGTTTGCATGATGCTGGCGTCTCGGTCTGAGCTGAATGCCACTGGTGTTGAACCTCAGCAGCTGTTCGCTGGTGCGCCCGGCCGTCAGATCGCGCGCAGGGATGGCGCTAAGGGTTGGCGGTGCAAAGCGAGCGAGCTCATGCCTGGGGGAGGCTCGTGGGTCTACTACTGGGTCCTGCCCAGCGGGGCGATCGAGTTCGATGACGTCGACGGACACGAACGTGCGACCAGTTGATCGCTGCAGCTCAAGGCCACGACCGCGACCAACGCACGGCCCCCGGCGCGGTGAAGCCATGAGCAGACAAGCACAGCGATGCGACCCCGTGGCTCGCACCGCCCTTGACGATGGTCGCCTTGGGCTGGTCGTCGAAGTGCCTGGGGCGCTGGTGGATGACCTGCGCCGAGCGGCGTGGGATGAGCAGGATGGGCTCGCCGAAGCAGTGATAGGCCGCGGTGCGATGGGCCTTGAGATGAGCCGGCAGCAGCGCGACGAGCATCGCTCGCGAGCAGACGGCCTGTGGGACCTGGTCGACGCGCTGGAGCAGCCCAGCACTGGTCCAGGTGGGGGTCTCATTCTCGAGCTCCAGATACACGGGCAGGCTCTGGCGAGCGCCGTCGCAAGGGTGCGAGAGGACGTCGAGTACGCCCTCGCTCAGATGAGGTCAAACAGCGACACGGAATTGGCCGGCCACGTACACGCCCTACGGGAGTTCGTGATCTCGCTTGAAGCGCTGCAGCCCTCGGCAACCCGTTGCGGGGCAGCGTGATGGCGGCTGCGACCCCTCGGACGCTGGCCGTGGGCGCCGCGCCTGCATGTCAATGCTGGCGCATCTCCATGCGCCGCAAGATGTGGTTCCGTGACATTCCGGGGGGCTTCGCATGAAGGGCGCGACGAAGCCCCCGCCGGTCGAGATACCCCATGATGCTCTCCTGCTCGCAGCCGTCGACCGTGCGGCTCACAACAAGCCACGCACCGGACAGGCTGTCCTCCTCGGTGACGTCATCGCTCACCTGGCGCTACCGGAGGGACTGCGGACAACACGGCGTCTGGTTCCTCGTTTGGAAGCCCTGCGGTTGGCTGGGAGACTCGCACTAGAAGAACGCCACGGATCGAAGGTCTGGGCGCTCACCAGCAGCGGCCGTCGCTCGCTATCCGCGGCAAGGCGCCAGGGACGACTCGGCGCGCTACCCGAGTCCCCCGGGCACAAGAAGTGGAGAGAGGCACGCGAAACAGCCAGCGACTCGATCGACGGGCTCAAGCAGCAGCTCAGCGAGACTCTCGCTGAGGCAACGGAACTACTCAAGGCGCACACCCCCGCCAAGTCCGAAGCGCTGTTTGAGCTCAGCGACCGCCTACAACACGCGTGCCGGGGCTACGCGACCGCCGCTTACGATCTCACAGAGTCCATCGAGCCCGACGATGCAGTCCGACAGAACAGCAGGCGCCTGCCACCGGACTCGCCTTCCGCACTAGCCGCTGATGGAGTCCAGCCGTGACGCTCTCAACGGACGACAAGCGCCAAGCCGGCGAGCCGCCGAACGGGTCTCCAGTCGCGCTTGAGCTCTCTCAGGCACAGGTCAATCGGGCAGTGCGCACTGCGGCCGGCGATCGCGTCCCGGTGTGCCTGTCCGAACTCGACAACACCCGAGAAAGACTCGAGTCTGTCCTCAGCGACCTCGATGACAAACGCCTCTCACGGTCGCTGGTAACCGGCCTCCTCGTGCTCGCCTCATGTCCCGCCGACGGGAGCTATCTCTGCAACGCAGAGATCGCAGCAGCACTGAGATGAACGAAAGCACCAGCCACAGGTATATATCGACGCTCGTAGCTGTTGGCTTGCTGGAGCGCAATCCGGGCACACGCCATTACCGCCAGATGCCCTATGCGACACCCCTGGCAGCGGCATGACTCACACACGCATCATGATCGCGGCGTGCCTCTCCACGCTCTGCGTATGCCTGCTACCAGCGATGCGCTACGACACCCACACCGATCCGAGCGCCCGCCCATCAGCCAGTGCTGACGCTCGCCGGGCCAAGCAAGACGGCGCGACGCTCGCAGTCTTGAACGCACTCCCAGACCCGTTGCCGAGGCCAGAGCCCTGCTCGGTCCACACGCCCTCGTGTACGAGCTGCGCCCTACCCGTTTCAGCCCGCGCCAGAAGCCCATTCCCCTCCCCGTCAACATGCGGCGCCGCACACCGAGGTCATTGGTGCTTCGAGCCAGTCACCAGCAAGCGGGCGCCCGGCCACGGAGTCTCGTTCTGTAGCGCAGATGGCTCACACAGGGCGCCTATCCACGAGCCAAGCAGTGACCGTGCGGCATCTAGCGAGGACTAAGGGAATGCCGGCGACCGTGCTGGTGGGTCGCTTCACGCCCCTCGTCGCCTGCGGTCTGAGGCAGGCGCTACGCGGCGATACCCGTGTTCGCGTCGTCGCGACCGGCATAGACACAGAGACGCTTGAGGAGAGCATTGCGGCGCTGGAGCCGCAGGTGACAATCGTGAGTGATCATGTAGAGATATCGCTGATGTGTCGTCTCGCCGTTGCGTGGCCTGAAGTGGGGCTGGTCGTTCTCGCCGCCAATACCTCGCCGGGACTTCACCAGGTCTTGCTTGTGGCGGGTGCGAGGTGCATCGTCGCTCAAACTGCATCGGTTGACGAGATTCTCTCCGCTGTCCAGCTGGCCGCTGGTCACGGTGCTGCAAAGCTGCGCGCTACCAGTGGCCGCGCGCTCCTGACGCCGCGTGAGGCCGAGATACTCACGGCAATGTCTCATGGTCTCGGAAACGCTGAGATCGCACATAGTTTAGGGATCAGCATCGAGACAGTGAGGACCTACGTCGTGCGTGTCATGCGCAAGCTGGGGGTTTCTAGCCGCAAAGCTCTCGTCGTCGCGCGCGATCCGACAGTAGACGCACTCAACGTAGATGACAATTAACCAGACAGTTTGTCTCCTATTCATTCACCCGTATTCGTGGGTTTCGGGGGATAGACAAGCCCCGCGCTCAGATGTAGGTTTGTATCGCTCACTGAAACTGCGGACTCGTCGGACCAGTGCGTCCACCCGCTTGTTTGGAGGCTACGCTGCTATGGCAAAGACATCTGCTCTGCAAGTTACAAGCTGGGATCTGCCACACCCATCCAAGGCGTGGGGGTGCACAGCAAACTGGCTTCGGTCCCTCGCAGCAGTCATGGGCATCTCGCTCCTCGGCGTCGCTTCTGGACCCATTTCTTCAGCCAGTGCTGCAGAACTACGCGCGAATGGCGGCGCCAAACTCGCCGCCGCCCCATTGCTCGGCCCTGATCTGCCTGGGCTTGAAGAAGGGCAGGCGCAGGCTGCGGAAGTGGCACGACTCAGCCCTGAAGCATTCGCGATTCGTCAGGCATCCCAAACACGATTCGCTGAAGAGTCTGGGCAGGAAGCGGCCGGAACGCTCGTCGCTAGCTTCCCGACTTACGCGACCGCGTCCAATGGAGGGCCGCCCTCGCTCCCTGCTGGCGTCACTGCTGCCGGATTCGCCGGACCGAGCCTTGAGAAGCTCGCTATTGGCAGTCAATACGGCGGGGTCCTGCAGTCGAGCATCCCGATGGCGTTGGAAGTCTCACCCTCCATATGGGAGCCAGTCAACCTTGAACTGCGCGAAGAGGACGGTGGGTTCGCACCGGCAGCACCGATCGTCGATGTGCGACTACCTCGCCACCTGAGCGAAGGGGCGCTCCTGAAGCCGCTGGGCATATCCTTGACCCCCGTTGACGCCGGCGGAAGGCCGCTGTCCGGCGCCGATGGAGTCAAGACCGCCGCGACGGAGCTCTTCGCTAACACAGGCGTGGACTCGGACACGATCCTCAAGCCGACGTCCCTCGGCATTGATGCCAGCACCGTTCTTCGCTCGGTGTCGAGCCCCCGCGTCATGTACTACAAGATCGGCCTCCCCGCCGGTGCACACCTTGAGCCAAGTCGCAACGGTGGCATCCACGTTGTCAAAGAAGGCTCTGTTGTGGCCGAACTGCGAGCACCGCATGCGGTTGACGCTGCCGGGACCCCTGTGCCGACGACGATGATAATCGATTCTGGCGACGTGGCGGCGGTGACCGCCGACCACAAAGCCGGAGCGTTCCAGTATCCGATCCTGGTAGATCCTGAATTTACGGACGTCTGGGAGAACGAATACAAAGTCGGCGCCGCAGGTCCGTGGGTGTTTGGTACGGCCGGGGAGTATGAAACCCACCAGAATTTTGGGGGCATCCAAAGCCGGCATACCGGGATGTGGCCAGCCGAAGACTGGGCGGCCTGGACACTCATCGCGCCGGGCTACACGTCCGTCTATGAGATGAAGGTCAGCGACCTGATCCTGCCTGCCACAGAAAACAACACCCCGAAGTGGCTGGAGGCGTGGATGGAAATCATCAACCCCGGAGGCGGCCGCGACGAATTCTTCACCCTGACCGGGACGCCCTACGTCAAAGAACACACGCTCTGCGTGCCAGGTTGTAACCCAGAAAGCGCACCCGTAGGGAATGGGGCCCGCTTCGAGGTCAACACGAAAGAATCGGGCGGGCCGGAACCGTGGGAAGTCTACTCGGAACTCAGCGTGGCGCTCGTCGAGACGATCTCAGCTGAACACCACTCAAGCGTCGCCTACAACCGCACATCGAGCGAACTTCCGGTGACGGGCCCCCCCTACAACACGCCAAACGTTTTGTACCCGACCGGCAGCAAGAGGTGGCTTGGGCCGTACGGAGGGGCGTTTGAAATCACCGCCACCGACAAAGGCCTGGGGGTCTTTGAAAGCGGTGTCGAACTCAACACCTCGTCAGGCTGGAAGCGCCTGAACCACACGAACTGGAAGCAGACCTCCGGCTGTGAGGGAGACATCTGCGTCGAATCAGAGCACGAAGAGCTCGACTACGCATTGCTTACCGAAGCCGCGCTGCCAGAAGGAGAAGACACCATCCGGGCCTTCGCCCAGAGCGCCATGCCCTACTCGAGCTCGAACGAAGCCGGGGGGGAACAGGTGACTTTGAAAGTCGACGCCGCCCCGCCGCACAGTCTCACCTTCAGCGGGCTGACCGCGAGCAAAGGCGAATACACATTGGGCGAAACACCCGTCCACGTCCAGGCCGAAGCAACTGATGGATCGGGAACGACCCCAAGCTCGGGGATAGCCGAAATCTCACTGCTGGTTGACGGGCGCAAGATAGGCAGCGGCGGTGGCCAATGCCAGCCCGGACCATGCACCGGCGCCGCGCAGTGGACTCTCAATGGGTCGGAAATCGGCAGTGGCGACCACATCCTGGAAGTGGAGGCGACCGACAACGCCGGAAATGTTGCGTCGCCGCTGAAATATGGCTCTCTTGTCATGGATGTAGGTGAAGTTCGTGTGGGAGTGTGAGGGTTATGGGTCCGCAGGTGAGGTGGACGAGCGCGAGTGCGGCGTTGGCTGAGTGGAACCCGTAGGCGCGGCGGGTGATGAGCCTGACCTTGTTGTTCAGTGCCTCTGTGCGGCCTTGGGTGATGCCCAGGCGGATGGCGGCGAGGATACCCTGCCGGTGCTGTGAGATCGTCTTGGCGAGACGGATGAACGGCTTCAGGCGGCTGCGGGTGGCGCGGCTTGTGAAGCGGTCGATCAACACGGTGACGTCTTCGAGATCGAGGCCGGGCGCGAAGATGGCTCTGAGGGCCTCCTTCAGCGTGTAGGCGCGCCATACTTGTCCGCCGGCGCGTTTGAGGTTGCGGTGGGTGGCGGCTTGTTTGGCGGTGAGGTTCTCGGGGTTCTTCAACAGCGCCCAGCGGGCGTCCTTGAAGCGCCGCGCGGCCTGCTGATCACCGACGGTCCGCAGCTCGTTCCAGTAGTCGCGGCGGACCTCGTCCAGTGCTTTGGTGGCGAGCGCGACGACGTGGTAGCTGTCGATGCAGATCGTCGCCTGTGGGGCGTGCTTGCGGGCGCTCTTGGCGTAGCCGGGTCCCATGTCCATCGAGATCGCCCCGAGCTTCGCCGATCGCTCTGAGCCCAGCTCGGTAAAGAACTCATCGGCGGCTTTCTCGCTGGCGCCCTCGGTGCCCCACACCACCTTTCGGCGCTGGTGGTCGCAGACCAGGGTGAGGTAGCGGTGCTGCTTGCGCCAGGACACCTCGTCGATACCGATATCGAACAGCTCCTCCAAGCGGTGAGGGTCGAGCTCGTCGCGGGTGACACGCTCGATGATTCGCCCTACCGTTCGCCAGTTGATGCGCACCAGCCGGCAGATCGTGCTCTTATCGGTCCTTGAAGCCAGGTAAGCGACCAGGCGCTCGAAGTCACGGGTGAAGTCCGAGCCCGCACGGGCAAACGGCACGCCCTCGGTGCGCACCCCGTGAACCGGACAGGACAGCCGTCTGAGCGTCGCGCGGATCTCAAGCCGCCAGACCCCCATGTCCAGGTGACGCCAGACCGACTGCGCCTCCCTGACGTTATGGCGGTGCGGGGTGCTGAAAGCGCACTCAGGGCACACCAGGCGCCGGCGGCGCAACGCGACCTCCACGAGCACCCGGTCGGGCTCGAAGCGAACCGCCTTGACCCACACCCCCTTCAACCGCAGAAGCCGCGAGAATGCCGTACTGACGCGCATGCCGTCCTCCCTTGCAAGCCGTTGACCATCGAACAGCCAGCAGCTTGCCCGCGGAGGCGGCGGCGCGTCGCTGATCAGCACCCAACTTGCGAAGACTTCCTCCCAACGAGAAAGCCCTGCTCAGAAGCACCATCCAGCACCGCAGTCACCTACACCGAGTGCAAGAGAGCCTGAAATATAAAGTCACGGTCGGTCGGGCCACCCCTGTGTCAGCAGGGCCGGGAACCGTGAACCTTGAGTCTGGCGAGTTTGGGCTCGAAACGACAGACGTGAACCTCAGCGGGGGTCTCGGGAAACTGGCAATCGTCCGCGACTACAACTCGCATGAAGTCGCTGCCGGGGCAACCGGCCCTCTCGGCCCGCAATGGAACGTGAGTCTAGGCACCCTAGCTCAGCTCGAAATACTCCCCGACAACAGCGCCCTATTCATCGGACCCGCAGGCATCACCGACTTCACGTATGAAGGTAATGAATTCCATTCCCCACCGGGGGACAGCGATATCGCCCTGACCTACGTGGCCGCCTACGAAAGCAAAGGCTCAGCCTACCTGGTCACAGATGCAAAGCAAGGGACGACAACAGTCTTTACCTTGCCCAAAGGCGCCAAAACATGGATGCCGACGGCCTCAAAGAGCGCCATCGCCACCGACACAACGACTGACGAATACCAGACGGTCGAACCAAAAGCGGGGGAAGTGATTATTCAGCCCACGCTCGAGCTGGCGCCCCATCCCAACGCGACCTGCGTCCGGGAAAAACTCGAACGTGGGTGCCGGGGGCTGGAATTCGTCTACGACGCAACCACAACGGCCACCGGCGAATCAGAAAGCGCGTGGGGTGGCTATGAACACCGGCTCAAGGAAGTCATAGCGGTCGCGTACAACCCAAGCAGCAAAGGCATGGGCCGCACCGCGGTGGCGGCCTACCTCTATGACCCACAGGGGCGCTTGCGCGCCGAGTGGAACCCAAGCATCACGCCTGCGCTCAAGACGACCTACGGCTACGACGCGGCTGGACATCTGACTGCGCAGAGCAGCCCAGGCCAACAGTCCTGGCTCATGCACTACGGGACGTCCGCGGGCGAAGCCGGCAACGCGAGACTCCTTTCGGTCAGCCGCCTGAGTGCCGAAGGGGGCGTCGGCAACCTCTGGAACGGGCATAGGCTCACCAACAGCACAGTGCCAGCTTTGTCGACGACATCGCCCGCCATCGGCACCACGCTGACGGTCAACAACGGCACGTGGAGCACCACGGAGATCGTGTACGGCTACCAGTGGGAGGACTGCAACGCCGCGGGCGCGAACTGCACCGCGATCCCAGGCGCTACGAACCCCAGCTACACCCCGCAAGCACGGGACGCCGGAGACACGATCGTGGCACAGGTGACCGCGTATGGGGCTGCCGGCGCAACAACTGCTGCCACAACCGCGAGCAACGTGCTCGTCATGGCTAAACCGACGGCAACAAAAGCCTTCGGCAATACGGGAGCCGAAGCCGAAAAGGTATCTGCCCCGGCCGGCATCGCAGTCGAATCGGGTGGCAGCGTCCTCGTCGCATCAAAGGCCAACAGCAAGATCGACAAGTACACGGCGGCAGGGACGTACGTGACGAGCTTCGCCCCCGTCACGTTCTCCCAGCCTACCGGTGTGGCCGTCAGCCCGACCACTGGCAACTTCTACGTCAGCGACACGGGGAACAATCGCATCGTCGAGGTGAGCCCCACCGGCACGCTCGTCACGTCGTGGGGAAGCAAAGGAACCGGCCTCGGACAATTTGCGAACCCGACACAGGTGGTCGTTGACGGCCACGGCGACGTATGGGTCGCCAACACTGCCGACCATCGCGTCGATCAATTCTCGCCATCGGGGACCTATCTCAATACGGTTGCGACCACAACGCCGGCGCCCACCCTTTCGGCGCCGACCGGCGTCGCAGAATGCGCCGGCCATATGTATGTCGTCGACGAAGCACGCGACGTTGTTGACGAGTATTCCCTGGAAGGCGAATACCTGGCTCAGTACGGGGTAGAAGACCACCCTGGGGCCGGATCCGGCGAATTCAACCAGCCGGTTCAGATCGCCTGTGAACGGACTGGCGCCGACCTTTACGTCGCCGACAAGCACAACAACCGAGTCCAGGAGATCAGCGCCACAGGGGCATTCCTTGGATCGTTCGGCACCTCTGGGACCGGAACAGCGCAGTTCGCCGGCCCGACGGGAGTGGCTGTCGGGGTCAGCGGCGCCATCTACGTTGCCGACACGGAAAACAACCGTCTCGTCAACTGGACTCCGACCTACTCGACAAACAACCCCGCTCCACCACCTCCCGCGGTCGGAGTCAATCCAACGTGGACGATGGAGTACAACGTCCCGCTGTCTGGAACGCCGCCGGGATTGCCGCAGATGACGCGTGAAGAAGTCTTGAAGTGGGCCCAGAACGATTGGCCAAGCTACGCTGGCGCGATCTTCCCGCCTGACAAGCCGATGGCCTGGCCGGCCACGGAATACACACGCGCCACGATCTACTACGTCGACGCCGCCATGCGAGGCGTCAACGTAGCGACGTCGCCGACGAGCATTTCAACCCGTGAATACAACGAAGGTAACGAGATCACTCGCGCCCTGAGCCCGGATAACCGCACAAGCGCACTGAAAAGCAAAGAAACCGTCTATGACGCCCAGCAGCTTTCCACCTACAGCTACTACAACAGCGAAGGCGCTCTTGCCGACACCGACGGGCCGATGCACCCCGTGCGCCTCGCTCACGGTAAGTCGGGGTCACCCGAAGAAACGGAAGCCCGCAATCGCACGGAATACTTCTATAATGAAGGCGCGGCACCAGTAGAAGCCGAAACTGGCGAAAAGTACGGGTTGCTGACCAAGACCATCGACAGCGCCCAAACCAGTTCCGGAGAACTGTTCGACGCGCGGACCACGACGTCCAGTTATGGCGGCCAGAGCAACCTCGGCTGGAAACTGCGACGGCCAACATCCACCACTATTGACCCCAATGGTCTGGCGCTCACGCACACCACCACCTACGAACCGGAAACCGGAAACACGCTGACCACCACGACGCCAGCCGGGACCAGCAAAGACATCGGCATCCCCCCGGTCGCTCTCAAGAGCTATGGCAGCAAAAGCGAAGGCACCTTTGAAGCGCCCGGCGGAGCGGCGGTCGACACAAGCAATAACCTATGGGTCGCCGACACCACCAATAACCGGCTGGAGGAGTTTTCGCCCGCAGGCGCCTTCATGGAGGCGATCGGATTCGGTGTGAGTGACGGAACCGCCAAATTCGAGATCTGCACGAGCAAATGCAAAGCCGGGCTGAGTGGGCACAGCGAAGGAGAGTTCAACCGGCCGCTCGGCGTCACCGCGGGCTCCAACTACATAGAGGTTGCCGACTACGGCAACGGACGCGTGGAGCGCTTCACCGAATCGGGCTCGTTTGTGAGCGAATTCGGGTCGCCGGGGAGCGCAGCCGGCCAGCTCGAAGGCCCGACGGGCGTGGGAGTCGACAGCGCCGGGCACACGTGGGTAGCCGAGAACGGCGGCAACCGCCTCTCTGAGTTCGGAGGAACCTCCGGCACGTCCTTCGTCCAGGCAGTCGGGTGGGGCGTCAGCACCGGCGCGTCGCAGTTTCAGCAGTGCGCGACCGTGTGTCGAAAGGGGCTCGCCGGGAACGGAACTGGTCAGCTCAGTGCACCATGGGGCGTCGGATACGAGCATGAAACGATGTATGTGGCCGACACCGGCAACTCGCGGGTCGCAGCATTCAAAGAAGCGGGCACCCCAGCGGGGACGATCACGGGGCCCGTGGGCGAGCTGAAAGAACCGCTATACGTTGCTGGAAACCCGACCGACAGCGGCATCTTCGTAACTGACGGCGCGAACAATCGCGTGGCCGAGTTCTCCGCCTCGGGCGAAGTCCACTACAACTTCGCGTCCGGGTCGGGAACGGGACTAGCGCAGCTATCGAAACCCACGGGAATTGCCGTGAGCGAGTACGGCGGCCCGATATCAATCGTCGACAGCGGCAACGATCGCATAAGCGTCTGGCAAGCCTCAAACCGCGGCAATCAGGGGGCCCACACGACGAAAACGGCCTACTACACCGCAGGCACAAACAAAGAAGTAGCGACCTGCGGTGGACACATCGAATGGGCTGGACTGCCGTGCGAGACAACGCCGGCCGAACAGCCGGGAACGGGGAGCTATCCAGAACGCCCGGTATCGACCGTGGAATACAATATGTGGGACGAGGCCGAACTGACCACCGAAACATTCGGCAAACTCATGCGGCAACGCAAGGCGACCTTCGACACCGCCGGCCGCCCGAAAACCGAGCAGGAGACCTCCACAGCAGACGAACCGCTGCCCAAGATCTCCGATACGTACAACAACACGAGCGGGGCGCTCGAAACCGAGACGAATGGGTCCAAGACGATCACGACCATCTACAACACCCTGGGCCAGCTCGAAGCGTATACGGACGCAGAAGGCGCGAAAGCCACATACACCTACGACATATCGGGACGCATCACGTCCCTCAGTGACGCGTCGGAAGAAGGCAAAGGCAAACAGACCTACACGTATGATCCCTCAAGTGGGTACATGATCAAGCTCGAAGACTCGGCCGCCGGAGCGTTTGGGGCGACATATGACGCCTCCGGGCGTATCGCCACCGACACATTTCCCAATGGCATGACTGCCTTCTACACCTACGACTCTGCGGGTGCGGCCACATCAATCGAATACAAGAAGCTGACTCACTGCACAGAAGAACACGAAAAATGCGTGTGGTATAAGGACGCCTTCGTGCCCTACATACATGGGGAACTGGCCAAGCAGGCGAGCACTCTGGCAGAAGAGCCGAGCTACACCTACGACGCGGACGGTAGGCTCACGGAAGTTCAAGAAGTCCCGGCGGGCGAAGGCTGCAAAACACGCAGCTACAGCTATGACGAAGAAGGCAATCGCCTGAGCCTGACCAAACGGGCGCCTACTGCGGAAGGCAAGTGCGCAACCGAAGGGGGCGAAACCAGCTTCCATCTCTACGACAGCGCGAACCACCCGATCGACGAAGGGGTGACCTACGACGCCTTTGGGGACGCCACTCGGCTTCCCGAACACGCCGGGGAACCGGAACTCAACACCACGTTCTACGTCGACGGCCAGACGGCCACGCAGAGCCAAAGCGGCGAGAACATCACCTACAAGCTTGACCCAGAAGACCGCACACTGGAAACCAATTCAACTGGCACGACGTCGTCGACGGCGATCTCTCACTACGATGGGCCCGGAGCAGGCGTGACCTGGACCAGCGAACCTGAAGGACGTTGGACGCGCAACATACCCGGGATCAACGGCGAACTCGCCGCGATTGAGACCAACGCAAAGGCCCCGGTTCTGCAGATCCATGACCTGAGGGGCGACACGGTCGGCACGGCGTCGCTGAGCGAAACGGCCACAGGACTTGAAACCAAGTACAACAGCACGGAGTTCGGGGTCCCTGGATCCGCCTCACAACCTCCGAAGTACGCATGGCTCGGCTCCGGCGGGATCGCCAGTGAACTCGTCTCAGGGACCGTGGACGCCGGTGGGGTGAGCTACGTCCCACAGATTGCCAGGACGCTTCAGAGTCAGCCGACCGTGCTGCCGGTCCCCACCGAGAACGCAGGCGAGTACGCCGCTCTCGATCCGAGTTGGGTAGGGGAATCGGCCGCGTCCGCCGCGGCCCTGGAGAACAGCGAAATGTGGGCGGCGCAGCACGCCGCTGAAGCCGCCGCAGTCGTCGGAGCCGCACCGAAGCCCGAATGCAACGAAGAAGTCGAAGGATGCTTGCCAGACCCGGAACACGGTGAAAACCCCTGGCGCTGCGAAGGCTTCGCGAGCTGGGGGAAAGCCGACCCAGAAGGCACGCTCATGACGTTCGGGCACTGGAGGTGCCACAACGGCTGGCCGGCAGCAATAGAACAAGAGCTGTTCCTGGTCTGGGTCGGTGGCGGAAGAGAAGTGCGCACCGGACATGCAAAGAAGTACTGGTATTTCCCCAACGAGTCGGAATCCAACTGGGAGGCCGACTTTGAATGTCTGGAGGAAGAGACATACAAGCTTGTCGTGTGGACACGCACCATCAATGAGTGGAACCACCAGACGAACTGGGTAGGGGAACGGGCTGACGGACGCACCGCATCGTGTGGTCAGGGTGAGATCGAGATCGAGGTGCCAGAGGGCCTTTGATGGCAAACAACATCATTGCGACTGCTGCTGCTCCTGCGCCCGACGGACACAGCCTCAGTCGAGTACACTGACGGTATGGGCCCTGTGACTCATGGGTGGTTTAGATGACGCGGACACGCGTAGCAATCGTGGTGGCCGTGATCGCCGTCGTCGGACTGATCGCTTCGATTGCATCGTCTGCGTCTCCCAGTTCCCTTGGGAGCGCCGCACCGGACGTTGGGAGCGAAGTCGCAGTGCTGGAGCCGATGCTGGGCGCCGGCGCGGGCGGCTGGTGTCTCACCACGCAAGCCGAACCGTCGATCTGCAGCGTCATCGGTGTTTCGGGCAGCCCGATAGTCGGGCAGTCTTGGCAGTCTGGGGAAAGCACGACGCACGGCTTCGCTGTCACCCGAAGTGGGGTCGCGGCAGTCTCAGTCGAAGGGGGTCAGGCGATCCCGACGCGAGCTGACCCGTACCTGCCTGAAGGCCTAAGAGTTGTCTCAGTCACGTATCACGCGAAGCTGCCAGTTGGCCACCGGCCAAGATTCACGGCCCTGGGTGTTGGCGGCGCCGTTCTCCCACTGCCGTCCGGTCGAGAAGAATACCTATTTCGCTTTCCCGTTCCGGATCGTAGGTGGCGACGGCCTGCGCACGTAACCAGCGGCGCATGCCAACTACTGGTCAACGATCTGAACGGAGTCGTCGCGGAGTCGGGTGCCGTAGTGACACATGTAAAAGGATACAGCGACCCAATTGGGCGCCCGTACCTTTCGTGCGTGAACACGCGCTTTGCGTTCGCGGGCGCCCCCGAGACGGCGGCCGTGCTGCTCGATGGTGCACACCCCGGAAGCGAACCAGCGCCACTCCCAGGCATGCAGCCGGTTCCAGGTCACCCCGGGACTTTTTCGGATACCAGCAATATCGGACCGTTGGCGGCTCGGCGTGATGGCGCCACTTGGCTTGTTGTGAGTGGCGGCAGCATGCGAGCGCGTCTCGAGCTTCTCGATCACCTCGTAGTGCGCCGACTTCTCATTAGCTCCCATGCTTGACGCGAAGTGTGGTTTGCTGATGAGGGAGGCTGCCTGATCTGGACCCACTGTGGTGGCTTGAAGTGGTCCACCTCCGGTCCGACTGGCTGCTGACCGTTTGCGGCTCACGGAGCTTGAACGGGAGGCGGAAGTGAGGACTGGGGGGGCACGAGTGGCGAGGTTCCGAACAGATCAGGCGGGATCGGGACTTCGAGGGCTTGTCGGTCAGGGCGCGGGCGGAGCGTCATGGTCTTCATAGGCGTGGCTGGCTGTCGGTGCCCGCTGTCGAGGCCGGCCAGGTCGCCGATCGCACCGCAACACACGCGTACCTGCGCGCGTTCGCTTCGTATGACACCGCTATGACCGCGGAGTTGGGGGCGAGTTCAGCGGCGATCGAAGCCCGCGCCACCGGTATCGGCGAGGAAAGCTGCTCAACCGCGGCGTCCGCGGAGTCATAGCGGCACCTGGCGCTCCCCCGCCCGGGAACCAAGTCTGAGCAGCAGGGCTGGCGTCAGCCGCGGTCGGCGACGCCTCGGCGGAGCCGACCCGCCCGAAGCGAGATCACGCTGCGGGCGTAGCGGATGTCGCGCCACGCAGATCTGCAGAGATACGCGCTGGCGCAAAGCGCGCCGAAGGTCACGACAGTATTTCCGACCAAATATGTCCAATATTCAAGCGAACGATCAAAGCTTCGTTCCCCAGTGATAATCGCGAGCGTGTGGAGAACCCCGCCGACATCGAACAGGAATAGCACCATCAACCCGACAACCTTTGCGGCGAAGAGAAGTGCGCGCACCATCCACTAATTCTACACGATGAAACGTCGTTACGGCAGCGTCGCGCGCTCTATCAACTCCCGCTCCTTAAAGAGGCTCTCTTGTCATGGATGTAGGTGAAGTTCGTGTGGGAGTGTGAGGGTTATGGGTCCGCAGGTGAGGTGGACGAGCGCGAGTGCGGCGTTGGCTGAGTGGAACCCGTAGGCGCGGCGGGTGATGAGCCTGACCTTGTTGTTCAGTGCCTCTGTGCGGCCTTGGGTGATGCCCAGGCGGATGGCGGCGAGGATACCCTGCCGGTGCTGTGAGATCGTCTTGGCGAGACGGATGAACGGCTTCAGGCGGCTGCGGGTGGCGCGGCTTGTGAAGCGGTCGATCAACACGGTGACGTCTTCGAGATCGAGGCCGGGCGCGAAGATGGCTCTGAGGGCCTCCTTCAGCGTGTAGGCGCGCCATACTTGTCCGCCGGCGCGTTTGAGGTTGCGGTGGGTGGCGGCTTGTTTGGCGGTGAGGTTCTCGGGGTTCTTCAACAGCGCCCAGCGGGCGTCCTTGAAGCGCCGCGCGGCCTGCTGATCACCGACGGTCCGCAGCTCGTTCCAGTAGTCGCGGCGGACCTCGTCCAGTGCTTTGGTGGCGAGCGCGACGACGTGGTAGCTGTCGATGCAGATCGTCGCCTGTGGGGCGTGCTTGCGGGCGCTCTTGGCGTAGCCGGGTCCCATGTCCATCGAGATCGCCCCGAGCTTCGCCGATCGCTCTGAGCCCAGCTCGGTAAAGAACTCATCGGCGGCTTTCTCGCTGGCGCCCTCGGTGCCCCACACCACCTTTCGGCGCTGGTGGTCGCAGACCAGGGTGAGGTAGCGGTGCTGCTTGCGCCAGGACACCTCGTCGATACCGATATCGAACAGCTCCTCCAAGCGGTGAGGGTCGAGCTCGTCGCGGGTGACACGCTCGATGATTCGCCCTACCGTTCGCCAGTTGATGCGCACCAGCCGGCAGATCGTGCTCTTATCGGTCCTTGAAGCCAGGTAAGCGACCAGGCGCTCGAAGTCACGGGTGAAGTCCGAGCCCGCACGGGCAAACGGCACGCCCTCGGTGCGCACCCCGTGAACCGGACAGGACAGCCGTCTGAGCGTCGCGCGGATCTCAAGCCGCCAGACCCCCATGTCCAGGTGACGCCAGACCGACTGCGCCTCCCTGACGTTATGGCGGTGCGGGGTGCTGAAAGCGCACTCAGGGCACACCAGGCGCCGGCGGCGCAACGCGACCTCCACGAGCACCCGGTCGGGCTCGAAGCGAACCGCCTTGACCCACACCCCCTTCAACCGCAGAAGCCGCGAGAATGCCGTACTGACGCGCATGCCGTCCTCCCTTGCAAGCCGTTGACCATCGAACAGCCAGCAGCTTGCCCGCGGAGGCGGCGGCGCGTCGCTGATCAGCACCCAACTTGCGAAGACTTCCTCCCAACGAGAAAGCCCTGCTCAGAAGCACCATCCAGCACCGCAGTCACCTACACCGAGTGCAAGAGAGCCGCATTTCTAGCTCACCGAGGGCTAGGCGCGGAAACACGTCTGTCGCCCTGGGGGGCCGTCGCCGGACAGCGCTTCGGATCGCGGGCCAGGCCGACCCAGACTGCCACTGTCAAGCCTCTCGCCATCCAGCACGCTGTTGGGGAGCTGCTTGAGCGCCGTTCCATTTCGTCATGAAATGGCCTGTTCCCGCAGCGCCTCGCCCACGGACATCAAGCGACGCCTGTCGTGCGAGACTGACATTCAAGAGGCGCGCCGCAGCCCAAGACGCTGAACGCGTCTGCATGTTAGGCTGGCGCCGTAAATGGCGATGACTGGAAGCCCCTCGGGCAATAGGACAGCGGCCGAGGGCACTCTGGCGCAGGGCCGGGCGTGGCGGAGCCGCCTTGACTCAATCGTCAAACGCAGGCCCGTACGGTGGACATCGCGGACTCGCGATCAGCGAGTCGCGCTCGTCGGCCTGGTATCGATCCTCGGCCTAGGGGCAATCATGCGCCTACTATTCCTGCTGGCGTGGCGGCCATCGTTCTTTGGCTTTCCGGACACGCTCAGCTATACAGGGCTGGCGTTGGAAAAACTGTGGGTGGATCCCACCCGCGAGGTGGGCTATCCGCTATTCCTACGCGAGCTGCACGCCGTCTTTCCCACACACCTGACCTGGGCGATCGCGCTCCAGCACGGTTTTGGCCTCGCGAGCGCCGTTCTGTTGTTCTCGGCCGTTCGGCGAGCCGGCGGGCCGCTGTCTTTGGGGCTGCTCCCCGCAGCTGTTGTGGCGCTCAATGGTGCGGAGATTTTCCTCGAGCATGCGACGCTGACAGAGTCCCTGTTCATCTTCCTCCAGTCGTTGGGGATCTATCTGGGCGTTCGCGCTGCAGGTGCGCGACTCCCGATGTGGGCAGGGCTGGCGGGCCTGCTGTTCGGTATCGCAAACACCGTTCGCGTAGTCGCGCTGCCGTCGATCGTGATACTGCTCGCATGGTTGCTGCTGTTCTCGGGGGGTGCTTGGCGACGGAGGCTGACCGCCACGGTATGCGCGGCAGTCTGCACTCTTGCTGTGCTCGTGCCGTACGCTGTCGTGCAGCACGAGCACACGGGGTATTGGGGTGTCACAACGCCCGCGGGCGCATGGAATCTATACGCCCGGGTGGCGCCGTTCGCCGATTGTCACAAGTTCACTCCTCCCTCGGGAACGAGCGTGCTCTGCGAAAGTACGCCGGTGTCACAAAGAACCACCAGCGTTGAACAGTACGACTTCGATCCTACCGCCTCGCCTGCCTTCCGAGCGTTCGGCAACGGCGCTGGCCCGTTCTGGGCCACCCACGCCAGCAACGGGAAAATCGCCGCCTGGACTCACGCCGTCCTCCTCCACCAGCCGCTCGACTACTTGGGAACGATATTCGAAGGCTTGCTGGCGTACATAACACCCACGAAGGTGATGTTCGGCAATCGCGTCGCGGTGGGCGCGGATTTCGATGAATTTTATCATCACATCCTGTTCGATCCGCAAGAGATGGAGATCGCGCGTCAGAAACGGCTGGACTTCTACGGGGTGAACGGCTACAAGACCAATCAATCTCTTACGAACTACCTGCTCGACTATGAGTCCGTCATGCGCCCCGATGGCGTGGTGATGGCCCTGCTGATGCTGCTCACCTGCTTTTCGCCTTTCTTGCCGCGAGGGCGACCCCGACAGATCGGCATACTGTTCTTCCTGCTGGCATGGGCATCGCTGGTGACCCCCGTTGCTGGCCACCAGTGGGACGCAAGAGTAGCCGTCCCACCACTCGGCCCGGTAGGCGCCGCGGCTGCTCTTGGGCTTTGGCAGATGGTGCGTCTCGCGCGCAAACTACGGGATCGTGACGGGCGGCGTGCTGCCGCAGTGGCGCCGCCAGGGCCATAGTGCCTCCAACTCGGGCGGGGAAAGCAAGCCACCACCGGAACCTGGCTGGCGCGGGCGGGCGCCTTGTGGTGCGCCTGAATTCTCGGTAGTCGCCAGGCTTCAGGCTTGAAGCGATGTGTGGTGTTCAGGTACGCGCGGGCGTGGTCGAATTGCCGTCGCCGGGGTATTAGCTGTCGACAGTGACCCGGCCTG
Source organism: uncultured Solirubrobacteraceae bacterium (assembly GCA_963723325.1). GTDB lineage: Bacteria > Actinomycetota > Thermoleophilia > Solirubrobacterales > Solirubrobacteraceae > Palsa-744. The sequence continues at coordinate 123,223 of CAVRQK010000001.1, forward strand.
CCTTCGCCTGTGGAGGAGTCGGCCCTTGCCTCCCCGGAACGTCAGTTGACTCCTTCGCAGGCTGATGCTCGCGCTCGCGACGTTTGGGCTGCTTGCTGTTACGCGAATGCTCATGGTATCGGTGGGGAGCGTGATTCGGAGTGTCGCCCCGCCGCGGTTGAGGATGACGCGTCGATGGATCTGGTAGGCGCGGTGGTGGCGCCTGTGGATTGTGATGGCGATGAGGATGCCATGTGGCGCGTCGCCGTGGATGTGGATGGCGAGATGCTGCTGGCGGATGGTTGCTGTTAGTCGTATGTAGGGTGACGGTGCCGGTGTCGGGTGTGGCTGGTTTGCGGGTGGCGGCGTTGGTAGTGGGGGGTGTGGTCCGGTTGTGGGGGCTGCGGGTCGTAGTTCGATGTGTGCGGCGTGTTGTGGGTTGGTGTTGCCGGCTGCGTCGGTTAGCCAGATTGCGAGTGTCCAGCTGCCGTCGCTGGGCGGTGTGGTGTGGATTGGTCCTTCGGCTGGTGCGGTGGTTGGGGTTGTGCAGCTGGTGGTGCCGTTTTGGCAGAGTTGGTAGGTGGCGGTGGTGATGGGCGTAGGGAGGTTGGGGGGGTTGGTCCAGGTGACATTGAATGTGCCTGGTGTGGTTTCGGTGGCGTTCAGGTTTGTGGGTGGGGGTGGGGTGTTGTTGGCGATCGTGATGGTTGTGGTGGGGCTGGTTGTTTGGTTGCCGGCGGCGTCGGTTGCTTGGAGTGTGATGGTGTGTGGGCCGTCGGTGAGTTCTTCGGTGTTGAGTGTGAGTGTTTGTGCGTTGGTGTTGAGCGGACAGGGTTGGGGGCGGGTGAAGTCGCAGGGGGCGTTATACGTTGCGGCGGGCTTGTCGTCGACTAGGAGGCTGATTGTTTGTACGCCGCCGCCGGGGTCGCTTGCGGCGGCGTGGATCGTGAGGTTGCCTTTGGTGTATTGGCCGGGTTCGCTGGCTTGCTGGAGCCGTATTTACCGCTCGCTGTTGCCCCACCACCCCGCCGGTGAGACAGCAGGCCGGAAGCAGCGGGGCCGGCGCGTCGTGTCGGCGATGGGCGCGAGCCCGAGACAATCATCGATATGGCAGGTCCGTCCCAGGCGAGCTCATGAGCGTAGGTAATTCCTCCGAAGAGCCTCCAGTTCGCCGTGCGATACTTGTCGAGTGCGCAAGCTTCGGCTACCTCGGCTGTTCCGAGAGCCTTCTGGCGAAACGATCGTGCGCTCGGCTGATCCTGACCTGCGCCGGGGAGAAGAGTTGGCGAATGTCCTTCTTGGCGAGCCCGACGGTAGCGCGCTGCGCCTTATCGGCGAACCGGCTCCAGTTGAAGCGGACGAGGATGCATGGCAGCGGGAGCGCGAGCGGCGCGAGCGCGATGGGCGATCCTGATCCTCACCGTGACGGATTGGCCGAGGCCACCGACAACCGGGTGGCGGTGTCCAGGCCGGTGGAGAATTGACCCCCTGCGGCGACTGCTAGCCGCGCCGTAGGCCAGCCTGAACGGGCAGCCGCCACGACCGATGCGGTTCAGCCCACCTACCTGCGCTGGTTACTGATCGCGACCGACGAACGCTGCTCAGGTCTCCGCTACGCCATCCGCGTGGGCAAATCGCAGCTAGCGCAACTTCGCGCTGCAGCGCGGCCTCAGTCGACGCGGCCGAGGCCCTGCGGGCTGCCTCGTCCGATCGCCTCGCCTGGTGCAAGAAGACGATCTACCCCGGAGGAACAATGCCACCGTACCCCAACACACCCAACGACGGACACGAGCACGTATCTGTTGAACCCCGTCCTGGCTACGACGAATGCGAGCTCTGTGGGCGGCGCTGGATTCACCGCTCAGTCTTTGCCGATGGCATCATGCCTACCGCCGAGGACATCAGCTGGCTGCACCACGGCAACATGCCCTCGTCAGACACGCCCGAGTCAAGCTGACACGGGCCGGCGCCGCGCGTCGCGCGCACGGCCCCGAGCAGGTCGCCTGCGCACGGGCTCGCGCCCGGCCTCGATGCACGCAAGCTCCCTGACCGTCCGTCGCGCCTGCCCGAAGCGAGAACAGATGTCGGCGTAACGTCGGCGCGGACCTCGCCCTCCTGGTCTTCGCACGCTGTGCGTGCGCGGAGTTCGGGCAACGGCCCGCACCTGGCGAGCCCAACCCGAGAAGGGAGCAGCATGAGCACCAGCCCCAAACCATCCGAGTCACACCCCGCCGCGGAGAAATCCCGCGTCACTCATTACCGCAGCCGGGGGCTGGCGCATCTCGTGTGCGAGGACGCAAGCGCGGCGCTGCTCGGCGACTATCGAGCCGCCGCCCGTGAGCGCGATCACGCCGGCAGCGTCGCGGTGCGACGCGCCGCGGGCATGAGGGTCCGTGAGATCGCGGGGCAACTCTCACGCCTCGGGGTGTGGGTCTTCAACGGCGACCACCACGACCTCGCGCAGATCATCCCGTTCATCGACGCATACTGGACCGTCTACACGGAGATCAAGACCGCCGGCGGCTACCCATACAACGCCTCCTTTGAGGGCCGCATCCCCGGCTTGCGGGACGCCCTCCCGCAGGAGGAAACGCCGATCTATCTCCTGCAGCAGCTCCGCAAGCTGGTTGAGGGTCACGACCGGCTCGCGGAAATCCTCAGCCTGGGATACCGCCGGCTGACAGAGCTGGCTGACCGCGAGCGCTTCAGCGAGGTGGTGATCTTCGACCGCTTCTACGCGATCCGGCGCCTCCGCGACGCCCGCGTGGTCCCCGACGATCAGCACCGCCCGGCCGCGGTGCTGCCAAAGGGCAGCTGCACCCGCGGGCATCGCATCGGCCCCTTCGACCAGCTCTGCGTCCGATGAAACGCGCACTCATCGAACCAGGGGCAAACGGGCTCATCGCCAGCGAGCACACCGATCTGCGGCCGTGCGTCGTCTGCGGCCAGCCCACCAAGCACCGCGTCGGTCGCCGCAAGTCGCCGAGCGCGTGGGCGTGGCGCTCCCCGCGCTGCGCAGACATCGACGCGTGCACCGCGCGGCGCGACGCAGCAAGCCGGCGGCGCAAACGCGCCCCCGCCCCGCGGTGACTCGTTCTGCGTCGAGTCGTTGGTCGTGCGCAACCCATCCCGAGTCACAGCCGCTGGCACTCCGATATCTTGCGCTTGTGGGGAAGGCACGGGCAATCCACGTGCTCGCAGCGTCGTCCACGGTCCTGTTTGCTAGAGCGCATCGAGCGGTGAAGTCCCTCCTTCCTCTATATCGGGCTCTTGCTCGTATTCTCCGATTTGGAGGGCTCGTTGTACGGCGCGGGGGACGTTCGCTTCGGCTGCCTCTCGGCTGAGACGTCGCTCTACTCGTAGCTCATCAGGATCGCTGGGCGGCATGATGGCGACAAGGATTTCCTTGAGCTGCTGCTGGGCGTCAGGTTTGGACTGCAGCAGCTCGCGCCAGCGTTCGTCGTAGCTATGCCAGCCCTCGCTCTGGATGAGGTCCTCCAGCATCCAGGCGCACAGCACGGGCCAGTACCTCGGCTCAAACGCGTCGAGTACTTCCTCGAAGGAGACTTGTTCTGGGGGGCCGTCGTAGCCCACTGATTCATCAGACACTTCCCTCCACCACCGCGTGATGCCCTCGTTATCTTCGGCGAGATAGATCCGAGTCTCCCCGCCCAACCGCCTGCTAATCGAGCGATAGGGAACATGGTCATGGGAGCTGCCCAGTTCTACGGTCGCGGACGCCGACGGCGGGCTGTCACTTTGGAAATCAGTCATACCGATAAAGATAGAAGACACCGGCGGAGCCGCGAGAGACGTGCCCTGGGCTGCCGATAACGATTCGCCAGCGTACTCGATGATGCTCGCCCGGCTCAAGGGTGTCGGCGGCCGGTGTTGATCGTGACCGTCCCCGACGTGGTGGGCGACGCGCATCAGACCGCGCGGATTTTCGAGTGCTAGTGGACGGCGCTCGCGCGGCGCGGCCTACCGGCCGCGCTCGTCGCGCAGGACGGCCTTCAGGACATGGGCCGCTGGCGTGGCCTCGCGTGGACGCTACCGGGCGGTGTGAGCCATCACTACCCGCTTGTTGGCAGCGCGTCGATGGCGTACGCGAGGGCCATCAAGCCGTCAGGCCGCGCCAGGTGCTGTTGTGCCATTTCCTCTAGCCACTTGAGGACTCCCGCACGGTCGGGCTCGCGGTGGATGGTCCCGACTAGCAGTACCCGCCCCGTCCCACCACCTATGAGCTGTACCGCAACGATCTCGCCGAGGTCGCGGTTCCATAGAACTCCCCAGCGGGTCTCGCCCTCGTGCGGCCTTTCAGGGTCACTCCAGCGCCACCGATCTCCCACCGGCACTCCGCGCAGTCCGGAAGCCCAGGCTGGAGAGCTCACTTGTTGATCGCGGCCCCCGGCCATGTTCGGCATCCTAATCGAGCCGATACCCACGCCTACGACCTACGGGGCTCGCTGGACTGTCGGCGTCGCCGCTACCTGCAGGGAGCCCCGCTTCGCGCTTAGGCCCTTAGCCATGGCTAATCCCTTTATCCATGCCTCGCCGGCAGCGTAGCCCTCTCCCGCGTCGCACGCCCTGGCGTTCGGATGGTCGTGAGCCCGCCATCTGCTCGCGCGCTCGCCAATACTCGCCCAGACCCTCACCCTATGCGCGATGCCTTCGCGAGGCTCGCGTCCGGCCGAAGACGGCCCGCGGTCCGCGGCCCGCGGCCGGCGAACACGCGGGCCCCGCGTGCTGCCGTTGGAGTACCGCCCCGGCTCTACGGCAACTGCGAGATACCGCTACGCGGGCTTCGCCCGCCGTGACCGAGCCTCCCTGACGGTCGGCTCTCAGATCGACCCCGGCCCTGCACGCCTACGCCCTACGGGCCTGCTCGCTGGACTGCTGGCTTCGCCGCAGCCAGCACGGCCATTCGAGCCACGGCACACCCGCTTGAAAAGGACGGATCTACGCTATATCAGCAGCAGAAGTGCAGAACTTAGGAGCCGGTGGGCGAAAGCCCTTGGAGGTTCGAGTCCTCTCGCCCGCATTCCTGCCTCGGGGCGGGCTGGAAGCCTAGCCTGCGGGCGTGGTCTCGCGCACGACGCGCCAGCCGGCCTTCAGCGGGGCGATGAAGTAGGGGGGCTCGTCGGTGGCGAGCCGTTCGTCGTAGTTGTAGTCCTTGATGTAGCCGGTGCCGCCGCTGTAGCCGAAGGTCCCGACGATGCCCCTGAACTTCTGCGCCAGGGCGCCGTAGAGGTTCAGTTCGGAGAGCTTTTCGCCGCAGTTGTAGTTGTCCACGATGAACGAGTGGCTGGTGGAGAGGATGGCGGCGTAGACCCACGGGTTGTTCAGCGATCCCCATTTGTTGAGGGTGTCTTCCGCGGCGCTGAGGTTGGGCGCGTCGCAGCTTTCTTCGTTGTTGGTGAATTCGCATTCGGTGCTGTTGATTTTGCTGTCGCCGCTTTGGCATTTCCCAGAGATCGCTTTGTAGGTGGTTTTCACCGGGTGGTAGATGCGCACGTACTGGCTGGCGATCAGTCCGAGTGTTTCGGTGCCGGTCGGCGCTGAGCCGAGTTTGCCGGCCACGCTCGTTGGGTAGATGTTGCCCTTCACGATGACGTCATTCTCGCCGGCAATCGTCAGCGATTTGCTGTAGGTCCCGCTGACGTAAACGTTGCCGCAGTTGGTCTCCTTGGTTTTCTCGATCGATTCGTCGGATTCGTTGGGCGTGTAGGTGTAGGCGCACGGTTCCGCGCTCTGTTCGTTGTTTTCGACGTACAGCAGGCCGTTTTCCGGCCAGGCGATCGTTTTTTCAACGCCGCCGTTGACGACCGTGATGGTGCTGGCGGCCCCGTTCAGCGTCAGCTGGGTCACGCCCACGAATTTGTTGACCGGTTCCACATAAAAGCCCAGGCTTGTGTCACTTTCCGGAGCGACGAGTTCGGCGCCTTTTGAATAGTTTTTGTTGGCCGTGTTGAAGACCGGTGCAGAGCCTTCGCCGCCACAACCTGACGCGTAAACGCCGCCGTTGATTTCTATGGTGTCCGCGGGGCTGTGGCCTTTGCGGCCGAATTCGACTTTGCCGCAGGCGTCGGCGGAATCGTCGGTGTGCATCGGGCCTTTGACGTTGTCTTCCCCGGCGAAGACGATCGTGGTGCATTCGCTGGAGCGGCCGGCGTTGTGGTACTTTTCGCAGTTGGCGGTCGGGTTGTAAAGCCCTGGATCCTCTGTCTCGTACTGTGTGAAGTAGACGTAGTCGAGAAAGCCTGTCACCTGGAAGGTGGCGACGATTTCGCGTTTGGCGACCGTGTTGTGAGGTTGGCCTGCGCAGGTCGTCAGTTTGGAGACCCCGGCGCAGCCGATCGACTTGATCCGGAACGTGTTGGCCTGCGCGCCCGACTGTTCGATCATGGATTTGAACGGCGAAGCGGAGTTGCAGGTGGTGTTGCCGTTCGCGCCGAGCAGCTTGATTTCGTAGCGCTCGCTTTCCTGTTGAGACACGAGTTTTTCGGGCGTGGCGCATGTCTGCCAGTAGTTGGGATTGTTCTCTAGCTCGTACTCGTACTCCTGCACCCCGGCCAGCGCGGCGTAGTAGGCCTGCTTCTGGATCGTGCTCTCGTGCGACAGGCTGATGTCGCCGTTGGAGGCGGTGAAGGCGGCCACGAGCAGCAGGCTGGTGACGAGCATCACACCCAGCGTGATGATCATCGTGAAGCCGTCCTGCTTGTGCGGGTGGAGATTGGGGATGCGGCGTAGGATCATTCGCATGGGAAGGCTTCCACGGGGGTTTCGGCGGACGGGACGCTGAACGAGAAGAGCACCTGGCTGCTCAGTTCCTGGCCGCGGTCGGCGACGGTGCTTCCATTGGAAGGACCGCCGTTGAAGTTGATCTTGACCGATGCCACTTCCGGCGCCTGCATTACGGTGAGGCCTTCTTTTTCGGAAGCTATCACCATCGGTGTGGATTCCAGGTCGCTCAAGGGCGTCGAGGTGCTGCTGGTGGCTTTGTTGTTGTACTTGTAGTACCGGAAGATCGGCGCGGATTCGCTGATCGGGTAGATGTTTTCGCCGAGGATCGCGGCTTCCTTGGTGCCGACTTTGGTGGCGGTTTCGGAATATTTGTAGTTGGGCCAAGTGCCGCTCGTGGAAGCGTAGGAGAATTCGGCGATCGAATGTGCGGGCTGACTTGCCGTTTTGGCCGCCGAGTAGAGAAACATGTGCTCGACGGTTTTGGCCGTTGTCGCTTCTTCGCTGGTGGCTTTGGCGTAGTAGGAGTTGACGAAAATCAGCCTGGAGCCGTTGCTTTCCTTCACGACCGGCGTGAACTTGGGGGCGATGCACGCCGCGTGGAGCTCGTCGACCATCTTGGTCATCGTGGAGCGACCGAGCTGGGCGGCCTGTGTGCGTTCGGTCAGGCGCGAGGTCTGTCGCAGTGAGACTTCGAGGATGGCGAACAGGGCGAAGGTGACGATCAGGCCGGTGAGCATCGCCACGAGCGTCTCGATCAGCGTGAAGCCTTGGTCGCGGCGAGCTATGTGAAGGCGTCGGCTCAACATTTTTCGCTCGGGTTGTTCGTTACCGTCTGTTCGCCTTCGGTGGACCCTTTGAGATAGATGTTGGCTGTCGAGCCCGCTTCTGTGGTGTTGGTGTAGTTGATGAGGTAGTTCTTGTTTTGTGCGGCGCTGTATACGCAGAGGGTGAAGGCGCCAAACGGCTGATATGGGTCTTCGAGATGGCCGCCGGAGAGCTTCTGTTCGTGCGTGGTCACTGTGGCTGTCGCGTTGTCGGCCGGCGACGTGCCAACGCACTTGGTGTTGACGATGCGTACCGGCAGCGCTTCGCCGGTGATTGGTTCGGGCGTGGTTTTGGTGCCTTTCCATACGCTCAGCGCGACGGCGGAGAGGGGGACTTTGACGGTGGAGTTGTGGCCCGCTTCGACGCGGACCGAACCGGGCGATTCGGGTGAGTTCTTCAGGCAGTCGCCGGCGTATACGAGCCAAGAGCCGGTGAATGGGAAGGCGTCGCCGGTGGGGTAGTTGGTGTGGCTGGCGGTGGTGGCGGAGGTTGCCGGTTTGTTCGTCAGGGGGGTGTACTTTTCTTCGCCACCCGATTCGTAGGAGAAGGCGGTGTCGCCGAGCAGGAACTCGGGCGAGACGATCATGGATGTGTTGCTGATGACGAACGTTTCGCCGGGCACGGATTTGCCTTCGTGCGTGAATTCGGCGGTGACGGTGCCGCCCTCGGCGAACTTCTGGGTCTTGGTGACGGTGATGTTCGGGGCGATGGTGACTTCTTGTGGGGCGACTTTGAAGGCGCCGCTCGGGGTCACGAGGCCAGCGGCGGCTTTGAGTTCGAGCTGGGCGGACGTTGACGGGATGCCGCCGAAGACGAGGCAGCCGGCGGCGCCGGTGGTGCCTTCGACGGTGGTGGGCGTGGATGATTCGACGGCCGTGTATTTGACGATTGCCGTCACACCCGCAACTGGGAGTTCGGGACTGGCGCCGTTGGTGGCGTCGAATTCAAGAGCGGATCCGGTTGGCGGCGTGATGATGCTCGTCTGCTGCACGGCGGGACGTTTGGCTTTCGATAGCCCCGACCAGGTGACCGATGAGGTGATGGCGAGGTAGTCGCTGCTCTGGTTGTGCGTGCCTTCGCTTGCACCTGAGATGCTGCAGCCCGCTTCGCCGCTTGAGTTGTTCACGTACTTGGCGGTCTGCGTGACGGTGTAGGTGGTGCCGCCGACCTTTTCCGTGTAGGTGTGCGGCGTGATTTCCAGTGCTGAGAGCGCTGTGGACGGATCGCTGCGCAGCGCCTCCTGGGATTGCGCGGCGACGATGGCCGCCTGGTCCTGGCGACGCTGTTCGGCCGTGCCGCTGTTGATCGAGTCAAAGCCGGTGAAGGTGGCGATGACGATCACGGCCACGAGCAGAGCGCTGACGATGACCTCGATCAGCATGAATCCCGCGTTGCCACGTGCGGTTACCAGCCCCGGGGGAGGGCCGGTGCCTGTTCTTGACGATCGAGAGAAAGTGCGCATTGTCACAAGGGTCCGTGGACTACGTTCCCTTCGGCAGATGCGCTTTGTTGCTTTAGGCTCTAGCTCGGGGTTTCGGCGGGTCGATCGGTGGTCTATGGAGGCTTGGAGGGCTCGCTTTGGCGTGTCCAAGGGTGGCTTTCCAGGGCGGATGACGCGCGAGTTCACAGCGATTGACGAATGTCCGGAGCGTCAGCCGCTGAGAGCGTGTGCGGGCGGTAGCGGTCCAGTTAGCGCCAGCGGGGCTAACTGGACGGATGGTCGATGCGTGCGCGGCGCGCTCAGGTAGCTCGACGCTCGTATCTCAACTGCAGAGTCGAGACGCTCGCGCAGGAGGCTCTCGGCGAGGGTCAGCCCGACGCCAAGGGCGGCTCGTCTGGGTCTGCCGCCGCCTCCACCTCGGCTGCACCTGTCAGCTCGTTCGGCGTTACGACGAGCCCCAGCCGCTCGGCGCCGCGGCGCAGGCGCAGATCGAGCGTGACTACCCGTGTATCGAGTAGCCGCGCCAGAGCGGCCTGCTCTCCTAGCCTGTCCAGCGCAAGCTCAACTACCAAGGCTGCATCGACGACGAGCACGTCCTCAGTGCATCGCGCGTGAGCGACGGACAGCGGCTGCTACGTCGGGCATCGGCTCCCCAGTCAACGTCGTACCCCACCCCTCGGGCAACGCTGCGAGCGCACCTTCCTCATCGCTCCCACCTGACGGCCGGGAGCCGACTAGCACTTGATGCTCGGCGTCAAGCAGCCGCAAGGCGTCCTCGGCTTCCCGGTCGGTCAGCGTCTACGAGCCGATGCAGCCGTTCCTTCATCGTCACACGCATATTGTATTGCGCGCTGAGCGTCGTCAACAAGGCTCGCGGTCCTGCCAGAGCTTGGTGCTGCGCCGGCCGCTGCGCCGGGCGCGCTCAAGGCGCTGGCGTCCGCTGGGCGTCAAGGGCCATACGGGTATTCCGTGGCGGCGCGAGCGCTCCATCCGACCAGCCTCCGCCCACCGCCGCATCACCCCGCAATCGGCTCTACAAAGCGGAAAGACCCCGGTTTCCGGGGCCTTTCCTGAGCGGGGGACCGAGGAGTCGAACCTCGCGTTGCGGTTTTGGAGACCACCGTGTTACCGATACACCAGTCCCCCAGCAAGCGGTGATTCTACGTGCTCGCCGGGCTTTCCCCGGAGCCGGTGTTGCTGATGCGCGCGATGGCTGGCGGGCGGCACGCTCAAGCGCTGGCAGGGGCTTGCCGATGGGAGGGGCATCTGCTATTCTGCATAAAAACAATCAACAAACCGGAGAATATGCGAATCGACGTACATCAACATCTCTGGAGCGTGCCGCTGGTGGAGGCGCTCATGGGCCGCCGGGAGCTGCCGTTCGTGCGCATCGAGAACGGGCTGACGGTGCTCTATCTGAGCGGCGAGCGCCCGTACGTGATCGACCTGGCCAGCGAGCGGCCTGCCAAGCGGGCGGCGCTGGTGGAGCAGGACGGTCTCGACCAGGCGCTGCTGTGCCTGTCCAGCCCGCTAGGGATCGAGCGGCTGCCGCGCTCGCAGGCGCAGCCGCTGCTCGACGCCTACCACAACGGGGTGCTCGGCCTCGACGGTGGGTTTGGGGCGTGGGGGGCGATGGCGCTCGACGGCGCCGGTCCCGACGACGTCGATCACGCGCTGGCGTGCGGCTGCGTTGGGATCTCGCTGCCCGCCGGTGCGCTGGACAGCGTCGACGCGATCGCCGAGCTGCAGCCGGTGCTCTCGCGCTTGGAGCTCCACGGAGCGCCATTGCTGGTGCACCCCGGGCCGGGCCTCCACAGCGGTGCGCTCGCCCGATGCGCCCAGCCGTCGCTCAGTGACCCGCTGTGGTGGCCGGCGCTGACCGACTACGTGGCCGGCATGCAGGCCGCCTGGCTCGCATTCCTGGTGGCCGGTCGCCTGCGCCATCCCGAGCTGCGGGTGATCTTCTCCATGCTGGCCGGTCTCGCGCCGCTGCACAGCGAGCGCCTCGCCTCCCGCGGTGGCCCCTGCCGTGGCTTGCAAGACCCGCTGATCTTCTACGACACCTCCTCATACGGCCACGCCGCGGTGGAGGCGGTGCAGGAGGTGGTCGGCGCCGAGCAGCTGCTCTATGGCTCCGACCGGCCTGTTCTGGACCCTGCCGACGGGGGTATTCACGGCCAGCTCGACTGGGATGCGATCGCCGACGGCACCGCTCGCGCGCTGCAGGGCGCCAGCCTGGTGGTGGCGCGATGAACCCGCCCGCCACGCTGATCGCCCCGCCCACCGTGCCCGCCGCCGGGCTGACCGGCTTTGCCGGCGTTCCGCGCCCACGCGGACGCGATCTGACGGGGCCCGAGCTGGAGCAGTTCGTGGGCGAGCTGGCCGACCGGCCGGAGCTGTGGATCGATCTGGTCAAGCACGACAGCACCCAGCGCCTGTACGAGGAGCTGATCAGCGACGAGCACCTCACCGCGTGGCTGATCTGCTGGATGGACGATCACGACACCGGCTTTCACGACCACGACGTGTCCGCCGGCGCGGTTGCGGTGGTCAGCGGCGCGGTGCGCGAGGAGCGCTTGGCGATCGATGGCCCGCCGCGCCAGCGCACGATGGCGGCCGGATCGAGCTTCCACTTCTCCCCGGCCGACATCCACCGCGTGCAGCACGCCGGCGTGGACCCCGCAGTGACGATCCATGTCTATTCACCGCCGCTGCTGCGCATGGGCGCCTACGTGGTCGGTGAGGATGGGGTGCTGGCACGGCACCCCATGTCCTACCAGGAGGAGCTGCGCCCAATCGATCAGGCGCAGTCGGTCTAGAGAGATCGGTTCTGCGGAGAGATCAGCCCTGCGGCTTGGCGCCCGAGCGCCGCTCCACGCCGTCCCCGTGCGCGATCAGGATCGTGCTCACCATCTCCGGTGCGAACAGTCCATGCTCGATCACGCCCGGCGTTTCGCTCAGCCGGCGCGCCAGCAGTGCCGGATCGCCGATCGCTCCCATGTAGTCCGCGATCAGTCCACCGTCCGGGCTGGGCGGCACATCACGCAGCCGGCTGGGGGAGACAGTCAGCAGCGTGCGCTCCACTCCGAAGGCAAGCAGCTCCAGTGGCAGCGGCGCCGAGAGCTCCGCCACAGCCTTCTCGGCGGAGGCGATCACCACGAAGCTCCGTGCCGCCGCCGCCACGATCTTCTCGCGCGTGTGCGCTCCGCCGCCGCCCTTGACCAGCCATCCAGCCGGATCGATCTGGTCGGCGCCGTCGATCGCCATGTCCAGCTCGCCCAACTCATCCAGCGAGCTCACCTCCAGGCCGAGTGCTCGCGCCGCGTGCTCGGTGGCAGGCGAGGTCGCCACGCAGCGCAGCCCCTCACAGCCGCGCGCCGCGATCGCAGGGAGCAGGTGCGCCACCGTGGAGCCGGTGCCAAGCCCCACGCGCATGCCGTCCTGAACCAGCTCAGCAGCAGCAGCAGCAGCAGCCTGCTTGAGCAGCTCGACCGGGTCGAGCCCGCTCAGCGCCGGTCGCTGCCGCTCAATCTCACCAGGGGACGCCACGGCGCGGACGTTACCGACCCGATCGTGTCCCTGAGGCGCACGCGATCCGGCGAGGCCGGACTGTGCAGCAGAAAGCCCTGCCCGATCGAGCAGTCCAGCTCGCGCGCCAGCGCCAGCTGGCGGTTGGTCTCGATGCCCACCGCCACAGCAGTAAGACCAGCCTCCTTGGCCAGCGCGATCGTGGCCGCGAACATCGCACGCGTGTCCTTGTTGCGGTCGAAGCTCGAGATCAGCACGCGGTCGAGCTTCACCACGTCCAGCGGCAGGTTGCTGGGCAGCCCCAACGAGTACTCGCCGGAGCCGAATTTGTCGAGCGCGATCGACACGCCCAGGCGCTTGACGTCGTTCAGCGCCGCGCGCGCTCGCTCGGGGTCGCGCTGGATCGCCTCCTCGCTGACCTCCACGCACAGCGCGTGACCTGGCAACCGGCAGTAGGCCAGCTCCTCGCGAACCCGCTCCGCCAGGTCCATCTCGGTCAGCTCGCGCGCGGAGATGTTGACCGACACCGGCACCGTGATGCCCGCCCGGCGCCAGATCTCCGCCTGCGCGCAGGCGGCGTGCAGCACCCAGTTGCCGATCTGCACGATCAGCTCGCTCGCCTCAGCCGGTGGCAGGAACGTGCCCGGCAGCAGATCCCCGCCGCCCGGCGAACGCTCGCCATCCTTCGGGCGCCAGCGCACCAGCGCCTCGCAGCCCACCGCCTGCCCTCCCGCCAGCGGCAGGATCGGCTGGTAGGCCAGCAGCAGCTCGTGGCGGGGCAGCGCGTCGCGCAGGCGCCCGCCCAGTTCCACCTGCGTGCTCACCTCCCGGCGCAGCTCCTCGTCGAACAGCTCCAGGCGCCGCCCCCCGGCGCCCTTGGCGCGATACATCGCCAGGTCGGCCTCGCGCAGCATGCTCTCGGGGTCGGTGTCAGCGCTGCGCGAAGCAGATACGCCCACGCTGGCCTGCATCGTCAGTTCGGCCGAGCCGATCTGGATCGGACGCGCCAGCGCGTCCAGCACGCGCTCGGCCAGCGCCAACGCTTCCGCCTCGCTCTCGATGTGGTCCGCCAGGATCACGAACTCATCGCCGCCCAGGCGCGCGATCGTGTCGGTGTCTCGCATCAGCTCCGCCAGGCGCTCCGACACGGCGATCAGCAGCCGGTCGCCCACGTCGTGGCCAAGCGTGTCGTTGACGGCCTTGAACTTGTCCAGGTCGATGAACAGCATCGCCACCACGCCATTGCTGCGGTGCAGCCGCGACAGCGCCTGATGGGCGCGGTCCATCAACAGCAGCCGGTTCGGCAGGCGCGTGAGCGGGTCATGGAGCGCCTGGCGCTCCAGCCACATGCGGTCGGTCACGTCCTTGGCCGACGCGTACCACGTGTCGCCGTCGCGTCGCGCGCTCCACAGCAGCCAGCGCCACGAGCCGTCGCGGTGGCGATAGCGGTTGCTGAAGCTCTCCAGCTCGCTGTCCGCCGAGTTCCCAGTGCTGATCACCAGCAGCGTCTGTTCGGCATCGTCGGGGTGGATGAAGTCCTCGATCGGGCGCGACTTCAGCTCGTGCAGCGTCCAGCCCAGCAGTTGCTCCCAGGCGGGGTTCAGCAGCGTGAAGCGTCCGTCCAGTGAGATCGTGGCCAGCAGGTCGCTGGTCATCTCGAACAGCCGCGCTATCTGCCCCTCGCCGCTGTCAGGCGATCCGTTGCTCCCGTTGGGAGGGGTGCTCGTCATCTGGTGGTCCATCGCTGCCCACCAAGTCGGCTTTTCAGCTGCGTTGCTCGGGTCAGCAGCCGCGCGCTGGACGGATTGACGAAAACTTGTTTCCATCTGGCCGAACGTCGACGGACAGCCGGCGTGTGGGCGCGTCGTGCGCCCCTGCGATGCGCTCGACCCTGCGCGTGCGGCTAGGACGACGCGGCGCCGAAGTTGGCGCTCGCCTCGGGAAGGTCATCCTCCTGCGCGGGGAGCATCACGGGTCCGATGGGAACGTCGGGACTGCGCAGGAAACGCCACACCGACAGCAGCATCATCACCGTCATCAGTACCGCGCTGGTGGCGCACTCCTCGCACACGGCGTGCAGCGTGAACAGCTCGCGGTAGGTCAGATACGCGCTGAAGCCGAACCCGATCAGCGTGAAGGTCATCGTTGCCAGCCGCGAGGTCTCCGTTTCACGCACCAGCAAAGTGCCGAGGATCGCGATGTAGCCGAGCAGGCCGATCAGCGCCACCGACACTCCGGCGAGCTTCGAGTATTCCGAGCTCTGGACTTTCAGGCAAGTGTTGCCCGCGGTGCACACCGGCTTGATGCCCGCGTAGTGGATGTAGGTCAGGTAGCTGGCCAGCGCCACCCCGAGCACCGTGAGGACGGTCAGGATGATCCTCAGGGTGCGGGAGCTCATAACACTAGATGGTTGATTCCACGGCGATGTGCCGTGTTCCGGGGGTGTGGATGGCCGTGGAATCAACCATCTAGGCCTTCAGCGTTTTTTCAATCGCTTCGTTGAATCCCGCCGGGTTGGTCAACGAGTTGTATTCGTACTTCGACATGGCGCCGCCGGAGCGGCCGATCAGAAACGACGGGGTGCCGTTGAAGCCGTTGGTGCTGGCCGCCTGCGCGTCCGTTTCCACCTGGCTGGCAAAGCTGGCGTCGTTGCGGTCGTTCGTCCACTGGGCGAGGTTGAGGCCGGGCACCTGTTTGGCGATGCCCTGGATGTAGTTTTCGGTCACGTAGCCCGAGTTCTCTTCTCCCTGCTCGTGGTAGAAGGTCTCGATGAAGTTCCACATCTTGTTCTGCTTGCCGGCCGCCAGCGCCGCGACCTGCTGTGTCTTGAACACTTCCGGTTCACGTGTGGCTGTCTCCAACGAGCGGTATTCGATGCGCAGCTTGCCCGCGCGCACCCACTTCTGAACGATCGCAGGCAGCGCCCCCAGCGTGAAGTCGCGGCAGATCGGGCACTCCAGGTCCCCGAAGTACTGCATGGTCACCGGCGCCGTCGGGCTGCCGATCACGTTGCCGCTCTGCGTTATGCCCCCTATCAGCGACGTGACGGTTTTTTCGGTCGAGGCCGCGCTCGCGCTGCCGGGTTTGACGATCGCGCTTTTGCTGCCGCCGCCACCCGTGGCAATCAGGATCACCACGATCGCCACCACTACCACGGCGACCACCGAGCCGAGTTGCGTGAGCCTGGTTCTGCGGGCGGCGTTGGCCGCCTCCGCTTCCTCCAGGGCTTTGCGTTCCGTGCGCGCCTGCTCGCGGCGCTGCTTGCGGGTCAGGTCCTCTTCGTCACTCTCAACAGGGCTCATACCGGGAACTTTTACAGATTTCTTCTCAATCCTGCCTAAGTCTTGTTCGGCAACGAACATCCCAGCACGATCGGCGCGCAGCGGGCAAACTGTCTGGTGTCGCACTCCTCGCCCCCGTAGCTCAGCTGGATAGAGCATCGGACTTCTAATCCGAGGGTCGCTGGTTCGAATCCAGCCGGGGGCATGTGCAAGCGCTGCTCGGCCGGCGCTTGTGCCGGAGGTCGCGCACGCCGATGAGTAGCTGTGGCTGCTCCACGCGACAGCCTGGGCAACAACAGGCAGATCATGGTGTACACCGCCGCCGTCATGTACGGCTCGGCGGCGCTGGATGCCGTGGCCGAGCGCCTGGTGCCCGGAGACCCCACCTTCGCGGCGACGCCCGCCCTCGGCGCGTTCGCGATCGCCATAGCGCTCGTGCTCCTGGGCCCGCGACTTCCGCTGGCGCTGCTCGCGCTCGCCGGTCCGCTGGGAGCGTGCCTGATCGCCGTCGCGCTGGCCAGCACTCCAACCGCGGGCGACGGCGCCGTGCTGTACGTGTGGCCCACGCTGTGGAGCACGTTCTTCTTCCGTCGCCGCGGCGCAATCACGGTCGTGTCGTGCATCGCCGTGGCGCACGCGCTGGCGCTGTTCGATCTGCCGCAAGCCAGCAGCTCCCCCGGACGCTGGATCGACGTCGTCATGACCGTCTCGCTGGTGGCGATCGTCACGCTGATGCTGCTCGCGCACAACGACCGGCTGCTCAGGCGCCTGGCGGGCGAGGCGCGCACCGACGAGCTGACCGGCCTGCTCAACCGCCGCGGGTTGGAGGAACGCGCGGTGCACGAGCTGGCGCGCGCTCGTCGAGAGGGCGGATCGATCGCCGTGGTGATGCTCGACCTCGATCACTTCAAGCTCGTCAACGACGAGTGGGGGCACGACGTGGGCGATCGTGTGCTGACCCACACCGCCACAGTGCTCGCAAGCCACTGCCGGGACATCGACATCACCGCTCGCTACGGCGGCGAGGAGTTCCTGGTCCTGCTGCCGGGGAGCGACAGCGCCGACGCCGACGTGTACACACACCGCGTACGCGAAGCGCTGGCCGCCGGCAACCAGGAGGGGCTGCCGATCGTCTCGCTCAGCGCCGGCGTGATCGCCGCCGCCGCGCCCAGTGACCTGGCCGGCCTGATCCGGCGCGCCGACTCCGCGCTGTATGAGGCCAAGCGCTCCGGGCGCGACAGGACTGTGATCTTCAAGCCTGTGCACACCCTCCTGCCGGATGCGCACCAGCCGGCGTAGGGGCGCGGCCCACCCAGGCCTCAGCCGCCGGAGCGGGAGCGGATCACCACGCGGGCGCCTCGCGCCGGGATCATCGTCACGTTGCGGTGCTGGGCGTGCTCCGGCTCCGGCCGGTCGGCCGCCAGGTCGAGCCGGCGGGCCATCGCCTCCAGCACCACACGCTGCTCGGCCATCGCCAGCGCCGCGCCCAGGCAACGGCGGGTGCCGCCGCCGAACGGCAGCCACTCATACGTTCCGGGGCTGTGTCCCAGCCAGCGCTCCGGCCTGAACGAAAACGGGTCCGGGTAGAGATCCTCGCGATGGTGCAGCAGCAGGATGCTGATGCTCACAGCCTGCTTGGCCGGCACCACGTACTGGCCCAATCGCCACGGCACCGCCACGCGCCGTCCCACGATCGGGATCACCGGGCGCGAACGCATGCCCTCCACGATCGTGGCCTCCACCGTCTCATCCGCCTCCGTGCCCGAGCGAACAGCCTCGCGCAGCCGCTCGTACGCCTGCGGACTGCGAACCAGACGCTCCCACGTCCACGCCAGCGAATTTGCCGTCGTCTCGAAGCCCGCCAGCACCAGCGTCAGCAGCTCGTCGCGCAGTTCGTGGTCCGACATCCGCTCGCCGTCCTCCGTCTTGGCCTGCAGCAGCAGCGACAGGATGTCCCCCCGCTCGCCCAGGTCGTCCACTCCCCGGCGCGCCTCGATCACCGGGTAGGTCGCCCGGTCGAGCAGGGCGACCGCGCGGCGCGTGAGGCCAACGGGCTCTGAGCGTCCGAGGTTGGACAGTTCCCCGATCATCGCCAGCGGCGACGTCGAAGCGGACGCCAGCTGCTTGATCGTGGTGCGCAGCCGGCGCTCCGCCGTGCCGCGCGCGGGACGGCCCTCGATGCCGAAGATGCCCGACATGATCACGTCCAGCGTGATCGCCTGCATCTTCGGCGCAAGCGCAAACGGGCGCCCCAGCGGCCACGTGTCCAGCGCCCGTTCGGTCACCTCGTGGATCATCTCCGCGTAGCGCTCGATCGCCTCGCCGTGAAACGGGGGCAGCAGCAGCCGGCGCTGGCGCAGGTGACTCGGGCCGTTGGCCGTCAACACCGAGTTGGGGCCCACGATCGGCCGCAGTGGCGACTCCGCCGTCAGCGACGGCACCAGCTCCGGTTTGGCCGTGAACAGCGAGCGCGCGTGGTCGGGGTGGCTGCTCAGCACCACCCCGCCCGGGATCACCAGGAAGCTCACCCCGAACACGTCGCCCAGTTCGCGCCGAGAGCGAAACACGAACTGGATCTGTCGCTGGGTGAAACGCAGCGTCTGCACTGCCCGCGGCAGCGCCACTGTCGGCGGTGCGCACAGCTCCTCGCCCGGCTCCACGGGGCCTGCCTCAGATGGGGGCGCTTGCCCTATGTAGAACATCCACAGGACTTTACCGATCCGGCCAAAGTACGATATACTGCAACAGAAGCGATAGTCAGAAACGCTACTTGTTGCTATACCAGCAAAATGCTAGGTTCCCAAAATATGAATGATAGCGCTGAGCCGATTCGTTGCAATTCGTGGGCCAGGGGACGTGGAGGATCGCAAACACCGCCTCGCGCTCGCCGTCGGGTGCTTCGGCGCCAGGCTCGTCTGGTGCTCGCGCTGACCGTCTATGCGGGCCTGCTGGCGCTGGCTTCACCAACGAGCGGCCTCGCCGGCGAAAAAGGCGTCGGTTTCTACTGCGGAATCAACGTCAAAGCTCACACCGACTGCGCCAACGTGTCAGGCGGGAGCTGGTCCAACGGCTACTTCGACTCGAACCAGGCGATCGTGTCGCCTGAAATCTGGTACTCGTGCGAGCACACCTACATCTATGGGGGCGGCACGACTGCAAGTGACCGTTGCGGCACAGGGCTGGTCACTTCTCTCAGTGATCTCTACTGCGACTACGTCAGCGGGATAAAGCTGTCCGGGCACGTTGGAAATGACACCGCCGTCGAACTGCCGACCTACGGTGCAACCGGCTTTCAAACGGACACGTGCATCTAGTGCTGCGCCTGGTCTCCAAACTCCAGGCTCGCCGCATCCCCACGCTTGTGGTGGCCGCTGGGGCGGCGGTGGCGGTGCCGATACTGATCGCGCTGAACCCGCTTGGCAGCTCGCTTGCCAGCAAGAGCGCCGCTCCCGAGCTGAGCGTCGTCAACCCGCTGCTCGGGCGCATGGCTGGAAAGAAGCCCAATCGCGCGCACGAGGCGGCTGTGAGCGCGCTGTCGCTGCAGCAGGCCGCGCCGCACCTGGCTGTGTTCCGCCGCGCCAGCACACCCGCTGACGTGCTGCCCGGCAAGCTGCTCGCCACGCTCGGATCCTTCGACATCGTGGCCGACGGCTCGCTGGCGCGCAGGGCGCTGGTCACCGCCAGCGGCACCAGCGTGTACCTGGTGCCGGGCGAAACGGGGATCTGCCTGGTGTCCAGCACGCAAACCGAGGGGGGCTGCTCCTCGCCGGGGGCCGCTGACAGCAGCGGCGCGAACTGGGGCGTCAGCTGCTCGCCGTTCCTGCCCAACAACGAAACCGTCGAGATCGCCGGCATCGTACCCGACGAAGCCAGCAACCCGACCCTGGTGATGAGCGACGGGACCACGCGAACCCTGCACGTGGAAGGCAACGCCTACCTGGAACAGTTCCCCCGGCACGGCGCGCTGCCAATCAAGCTCAAGTGGACCACGCCGGGGGGCGTGGTCGAATCCGACACCGCGTTGCCGCCCGAAGCTGCAACCGAGTCGTGCGCTGCCGGCATGGCTGAAATCCACGCGCTGGAAGCCGCAGGCAAGATCCCGCGTGCGCTCGGGCACCCGCCGCGCTCGGAAGCAGAAGCAAACGGCAAGTAGATAAGTCAGGCGCGCCCGGCGCTGACCAGCGCCACCAGCGCGTCGACCACATAGGGGTCGAACTGGGAGCCTGAGTGCTCGAGCAGCTCGGCCACCGCCGCCGGCGCGCCCATCGCCTGACGGTACGGCCGCGTGGTGGTCATCGCGTTGTAGGCGTCACAGCAGCAGATGATCCGTGCCGCCAACGGGATCTGCTCGCCGCTGAGGCCGTCCGGGTAGCCGCCGCCGTCCCAACGCTCGTGGTGGGAGCGCACGATCCGTCCCACCTGGCCCATGAAGCCGCCCACCTGCTCGAGCATCCGCTGACCCTCCAGCGTGTGCGTCTTGATGATCTCCCACTCGTACGGGTCGAGCTTGCCCGGCTTGTTCACGATCTCCTTCGGCACCGCAATCTTGCCGATGTCGTGCAGCAGCGCGCCGAACTCCACCGTGCGCAGTTCATCCACCGGCAGGCCCAGATGGCGAGCCACGTCCAGCGCCAAACGCACCACGTCCTTGCAGTGCTCGCCCGTGTAAGTGTCATCCGCCTCCACCACGTCGCCCAGCAAGAGCGCCGTGCCGCGATAAGCGTCGTTCAGCTCCACCAACTGCTCCAGGCGCGCGTGACGCTCTTTGGAGAACCAGCTCATCACGCCGAACAGCGGTGCGATCAGCAGGATCAGCCAGCGGTTCTGCATCGTGGCGATCGCCACCACCAGTCCCAGCGGCGCCAGCGCCAGGTCGATCATGTACACGCGCCACACCTCATCGGCCAGCTCCCGCACCGACAGGCCGCCCGACAGATGTTCGCGAGTGGCGTTGGCAGCGAAGTCGCATGTGAACTGCGCCGCCAGCGCCAGCGCCAGCAGACCCCAATGGGCGTCCGGGCGCGAGTCGTGGGCCAGCGCAAGCACCGCCGCCGGGCCCACAGCGAACCAGCTGTTGCCCGGCACAGTCAGAATGCGGCTCGCCGGCACACGCCCCAACACGATCGCCGGCGTCATGCCCAGCGCCAGCGACAGCGCAACCAGCAGCGGGACCACCGACGCTGGCAGCGCGAACAGCATCGGCACGAACAGCGCCTGCGTGGGCACCGTGAAACCGGCGCCGATGTCGAAGCGGACCTCGCAAGCGGCCGCCACGCCGATCGCATAAACGACCGCCAGCGCCAGCGGGAGCCCGCGCACGGGGCCGGCCAGCAGCGTCAGCGCCAGCGCCGCCGCCAGGAAGCCCGCCCCCACGGTCAGCTCGGCGCGGCGTTCGGCGTCCAGCATCCGCTGCGCACGGCTGGCAAACGAAGCGCGCAGGCGCTCGGATTCTCTGTAGGCGTAGGCCGACATGCGCTCCGTAGCCGTATCGGCAAAACCCACACTTCAAATCAACCGCGGTAGACGAAAAACAGCAATTACCGGAACAAAGTCCAACTCATAGAACACATTCAGCTACAGATACGTTTTTGTAGAACAGATGTCCAACTCGCTTGCCGTTCGCGCCCCAGCTGTGGATGCTGCGCTCTCGGATCCGCACAAACCAGCACTGAAAACGGCAAACCCACCGCGAGGTGGGGACGCAAAGCGAGAGGTCTCGGACACGAGATAGCTCAGCCGCCAGCCCACGCATGGAGGCTCACGTGTTCTCGAACCGCTCGCCCGTCGCACCCGCCCAGCTCGCACCCCACGTCCAGCTCCCATCTCGGCTGCGCCAGCGCGCGACGCACGTCCTCTGCTGTGTTGCAGCCGTGATCGCTCTCTGCGCATGCGTTGCCGCACCCGCGCAGGCCGCGCTGATCAGCACCGGAGCGTGCAACGAAGCCCAGCTCTCCCAGCCGTTCACGCGCTGGGGCGATCAGAGCTCCTACGAGCTGCTCCCCGGCGGCGACTTCGAGGGATCGCTCGCCGGCTGGACGTTGAGCGGCGGCGCTCGGCGCGTTGCCGGCAGCGAGCCGTTCGGCGCCAGCGGGTCGGTGGGCGCCAACTCGCTCGAGCTGCCAGCCGGGGGCACCGCACAGTCGCCGTCCACGTGCGTCAACGCCGCATACCCCACGTTCCGCTTCTTCGCCCGCAACAACAGCCTGCTCTCCAGCGTGCTGGTGCAGGTCGTGTACAGCACCCCGCTCGGCACCGTCACGCTGCCGATCGGCGCCGTGGCCGCCAGCCCCGCGTGGGAGCCCACGCTGCCGATGCTCACCGGCTCGGCGGTCACCGGCATCCTGTCCGGAGGCACCGCCCAGGTGGCGCTGCGCTTCACCGCGCTGACCGGCTCCTCTCAGATCGACGACGTGTTCGTCGACCCGCGCATGAAGTAGCGCCGCAGGGCGGGGGCGCGGCGAACGTATAATCGCGCCCCTCGATGTTCTTTGCCACGGCGCTGCTCTACCCGTGCGTGCTTGCAGCGCTTTGTGTGGGGGCGGGGCTGCTGATCGACAGGCTCAGCGGGTCGTTCCTCCCACTGTCGCTGCTCGTCGCGGTGGGCGCCGCTGGGTTGATCGCGCTCTCGCAGCTGTCCACCTACCTTCCCGGCCTGGCGCCGGCCACGCCCTACCTGATCAGCGTGGCCGCGCTGGCCGGCTTCGCGCTGTCGCGATCGCGCCTGGCAGAGCTCGTCTCACGCGCGCGTGCATGCGCGTGGCCGATCGCGGCCGCCGTACTTGCGTACGTGCTGGCGCTGGCGCCGGTGCTGGCTTCCGGGCGCACCAGCTTCTCCTCCTACATGGCGCTGGCCGACTCGGCCGTGCACATGCTCGGCGCCGACTACCTGCTGCGCCACGGCCAGCACTACGCGCACCTGGACATGCGCAACTCCTACGGGCAGTTCCTGAACGCCTACTACAACTCCAGCTACCCCTCCGGCGCCGACACGCTGTTCGGCGGCAGCGCCTTCCTGCTGGGACTGCCGCTGATCTGGGCGTTCCAGCCGTTCAACGCCTTCATGCTCGCCAGCGCCGCCGGGCCGGCGTGGCTGCTGGCGCGCAAACTCGGCCTCACAGGCGCGCTGGCCGCCCTGGCGGCGCTCACCGCTGTGCTGCCGGCGCTGGTGTACGCGTATGAGCTGTTCGGCTCCGTCAAGGAGATCTCCTCGCTGCCCATGATCCTCACGCTCGGCTGCCTGGTGCTCTGCCACCGCCACTGGCTGGGCGGGCAGACGCGCCGCACGATCCCGTTCGTGCTGGTGCTGGCCGCCGGCGTGGCCGCACTGGGCGTGGCGTTCGGCGTGTGGGCGCTGGCCGCCGCGCTGGTGCTGGCGGTGGTGCTGACCCAGGCGCTGCTGCAGCGCCGCGTCGGCCCGCGCAGCGCCCTGCTGGCGGTGGCAGGCGCGGCGGCGCTGCTGCTGGTGGCAGCTTGGCCAACGTGGCGGGATCTGTCGCAGTCGCTGCAGGTGAGCCAGGAAGTCGCCTCCACGGGCAAACCGGGCAACCTGCACGCGCCGCTGAAGGCCATCCAGGTGTTCGGCGTGTGGCTGGGCGGCAGCTACAAGCTGGAACCCACCGGCATCGCGCTCCTGGTCACGCACGTGCTGATCGAGCTCACGCTGCTGGCCGCGCTGCTGGGCGCCGCGCACCTGCTGCTGCGCACGCGCGGCTACGCGCTGGCGGCATGGTTTGCGCTGATGCTTGTGGCGTGGTGGGTGGTGAGCGCCTCGGTCACCACCTGGGCCAGCGCCAAGACGCTGATGCTGACCTCGCCGGTCGTCGTGCTGCTGGCGTGGGGAGGGGTGGCCGCGCTGCGCAGCCTGCCGGCACGCGCGCTGGCGCTGCCTTTGGCCAGCCTGCTGGCGATCACGCTGGCAGGCGGCGTGCTGGTCTCCGACGCGCTGCAGTACCGAGTGTCCAACCTGGCGCCCACCGCGCGCTATCGGGAGCTCGCGTCAATCGACACGCGCTTTGCCGGGCAGGGCCCCACGCTCCTCACCGATTTCGACGAATACGCCATGTATGCGCTGCACGACCTGGACGTGGGCGGGCCCGACTTCGTCTACCCGCCGCCCGCGCTGCACGCAGCCGCCTCCGGCTACGGCCAGCAGGTGCACCTCGACCGCGTGGCGCCGGCAACGTTCGACGCCTACCCGCTGATCGTCACCCGCCGCGACCCGTCAGCCAGCCGCCCGCCCGCCGCCTACTCGCTTGCGTGGCGCGGCGCCTACTACCAGGTGTGGCGCCGCCGAACGCACGCCGCCGCGGCGCTCAGGCACGTGGTGCTCGGCGGCACGCGCCGCCAGCAGTGCACCGAGATCGGGCGCGTGGCGCACACGCCCGGCTCTGAAGGGGAGCGGCTGGTGGCAAGCGAAGCCACAGGGCTGATCCGTGTGCCGCTCAAGCGATCCAAGCACCCTCGCAGGTGGGGACGCGAGGGCGACGGGATCGTCATGAACCGCCCCGGAACTCTCGCCGCGAGCTTCCAGCTGCCGAGCGCCGGCGAGTGGGAGCTGTGGGTGCAGGGACAGCTGATGCCCACCGTCACGCTGTCGCTCGACGGCCGCCCGCTGGAGTCGATCGGCGGCGAACTGGACGGCAACTCGCTGATCCGCAACATCGTGCCGCCGGTGAAAGCCACGCTGCCCAGCGGCATGCACCGACTGACGCTGACGCGCCCCGCCTTCAACCTGGCGCCCGGAACGGAAGGCTCGGCGGTGCTCGGAGCGATCTTCCTCACACGACGAGGCGCAGCCGAAGGCGGAGCGCTGCGGCGGGCAAGCGACGCGCGGTGGCGCACGCTGTGCGGACGCAACTACCAGTGGATCGAGCTGCTGGGCGCTAACGGGCTGCCGCGATCGTGATCAGCGCCGCGCTGCTCGGCGCCACCGTCACGCTCACCACGCCGGTTGAGGCGCCGGTGTGAGGAAGCGCGGCCGGCTGCCACCGACCGTCAGCGGCCACGCCGCGCCCACCCAGCTGGACCCCCGCCAGCGACCCCGGGCCGGGCGCGCGGAGGGTCAGCGTCGATGCGCTGCTGTATCTCGCGCCCACGTGCAACCTGAGCGCGACCCCGCTAAATGAAAGTGGATCGTCGTCCACCACCAGCACGCGCAGCCCCCCGCCGGGCGCGCGGAACGCATTCACAGTGATGTTCCTCGTTGATGGCGCAAGCGTGGCGCGTACGGGCCGATCGCCGATCAGCGTGTGGGTCAGCAGCAGCGCGTACCACTCCGGCTTTGCCTCCAGCGTTCCCTGGGCCAGCAGCTGGGGGGTGGGGGCACACACCGGCGAGTAGCCGTCGCAGCGCGCCGGGTTGCCCTGCAGGTTCACGCCCGTGGCGCCCGCCGCCATCGTGTGGGCGATGTAGTTGCTCGCCCACAGCGCCGACGCGAACGTGTCGCTCACTCCCGCCTTGCCGCCGCACGACACCGAGTTGGTCTCATCCATGCGAAACCGGATGCGGCTGGAGTGCGCCACCGCCAGATAGCGCGTCAGCGACTGTTCCTCAAGCACCCGCGTCGGCACGCTCAGCAGGTTGGCGATCGTGGCCGGCACTTTGCCGTGACAGCCCAGCGGATAGTGATGCCCCGTAAGCAGCGCCGGGCGCTGCGTCCTCACCTCCGCCGGCCCCCACAGCTGATAGGCCGACGAACCTGAAACGCCCGGGCCCGCAACCGGGATCCCCGGCGCAACCGCCGCGATCGCGCGGCGATAGTTGCGCGCCTCCGCGTTGTAGTGCGCATCGCTCCACCAGCTGGGGCGCAGCCCGTGCACCGAGTACGCATCCGGCTCGTTGCCCAGCTCGATGCCCATCAGCCATCCACCCAGGATCGACCTGGCCGTGGCCGCCTCGCGTGCCGCCACCGCCGGGTCATAGTGCGCCAGGCCGATCGTCAAAAGCACCCGCCAGCCCGTGTCGCGGGCAAGCCTTGCCAGGCCGCGCAGATCCTGTGCGTCCACCACGCCGCTCGCCCACGCCGGTTTGCGCGTGTGCGCGCCCACCCACGCCGAGCGCGTGTCCGCCGAGATGCCGCCCAGCCTGAGGACCCCCGGCCCCAGCGAGCGCAGCATCGCCGTGAAATCGCCGTTGTCGGCGAAGCTCGCGATCTCACTCGAGCTGGCCACCTCGAACGACAGGCCCAGGAAGCGGCTCGGCACCCGCGCGCCCAGGTGACTCACGTCCACGCGCACGTTCAGCGCCTGCGGCGGCCGCTGGCGGTCCGCCGCGCGGATCGGCGCCGCTCGCCGCTGGGTCTGCGCCGCCGAGTCGCGGTCCCAGTGGCCCAGCAGCGCCGCCGGAACGCCCACCGCGCCCAGCAGCAGCGCCAGCACCGCCACAGTGTTGAGCCTCAACGCCAAATCCCCGCGCACAGGCGCCTGGGCGCGCTGCGGCGCCCCGCGCGAACGTAGTCTCCGGGGGATGGACGGCCACAGCCCAACACCGCAAGCGGATCAGATCCTGCTCGGCGACAACCTGCAGCTGCTTCCCTCGTTCGCATCCCAAACCTTCCAGCTCATCTACATCGACCCGCCGTTCAACACCGGCAAGTCGCAGACCCGCAGAACGCTGCAAACGGTCGAGCACGCCGACGGCCAACGCACGGGCTTTCAAGGCAGACGCTACAAGACCGCGCTGCTCGCGCAATCCAGCTACGCCGACCAGTTCCATGACTACCTTGCCTTTCTCGCTCCACGACTGGAGGAAGCACACCGTCTGCTCACGCAAGAAGGCACGCTGTATTTCCACATCGACTACCGCGAGGCGCACCACTGCAAGCTGCTGCTGGACGAGATCTTCGGCCGTCAGTGCTTCCTCAACGAGCTGATCTGGGCCTACGACTACGGCGCGCGCTCCAAACGCCGCTGGCCGGCCAAGCACGACACCATCCTCGTCTACGTCAAGGACCCCGACGCCTACCACTTCGACTCCGAGCAGGTCGACCGCGAGCCCTACATGGCGCCCGGCCTGGTCACCCCCGAGAAGGCCGCCCGCGGCAAGCTGCCCACCGACGTGTGGTGGCACACCATCGTGCCCACCAACGGCCGCGAGAAGACCGGCTACCCCACCCAGAAGCCCGAAGGCGTGCTGCGCCGGATCGTGCAGGCCTCCAGCCGGCCGGGGGACTGGTGCCTTGACTTCTTCGCCGGCAGCGGCACGCTGGGCGCGGTGGCCGCCAAGCTCGACCGCCGCTACGTGCTGATCGACTCCAACCCCGAGGCCGTGCGCATCATGCGCCAGCGCCTCCAACATGAGAGCCTGTGAGCCATGTTCCACCTCGAGCTGCGCCAGTTCCCGCACAAGCTGTCCCGCTTCAACCTCTCCGAAGCACAGCTGCGCGCCGTCATCGAACCGATCGCCGCCGAGAAGTGGGTGGAGGTCGGCGAACGCAAGTGGAACCCCCACGAGGTCAAGGTCACCATCCTCGAAGGCCCCGAGCTGGAGGTGGCCGAACTGTCCATGGGCCGCGGCTGGCAGGCCGCCGTGCGCCAAAGCACCGACGTCACCGAGCGCATCATGGAGCTGGCCAAAGACGCCGCCCAGCAGGCCGCCCGGAAGGCGCTCGAAGAGGCCGGGCGGGCGGCGCTGGCGGGGGAGGGGGCAGGGGCTGGCGGTGTGCCGGGCGAGGCTCCGCAAGGCATAGGCGGGGTTGGCGCGGAGGCGCCGGCCGCGGCCGAGCAGGCGCTTGGAGGCTCCCTCAGCGATCCGCTGGCCGTGGGCGTGCTGCTGGCGTCGCTGCTCGGTTCAGAACCCACGCGGCTGCTGGAGGAGTGGCGGGCGGTGGCTGCCGGGGCGCCCGCGCTGGCCCCAAGCGAGAGCCTGGCCGTGGCCGAACAGCGGCTGGCCAGCCGGGACCGCCCCATCGCCTGATTGGCCGCTAGACTTTTCGTTGTCGCATCGCGTGGTGGGCGTAGCTCAGTTGGTAGAGCTCCTGGTTGTGGTCCAGGCGGCCGCGGGTTCGAGTCCCGTCGCTCACCCCTTGTGAAGGGCCTGCAAATCGGTGGTTTTGCGGACGAGTGGTTGTTGGTGCATACCGGGTCACGGGGTCCAAACGGGGTCCATTTTCTGGCGTTTTCTTACGCCGGAAGTAACTGAGCCCGCCAATGGGGCACCAGCGCACGCCGCTGGCGCTGCGGCGGAGCCGCCCATATCTCATTGAGCCGGACTGACTACGGGAGCGATCTGTTGGTTTCGAGCTGCGGTGCTGACGGCTGAATGCAATTCGAGCCGCGTGCCTGGCTGCAAGACGGGGTGGATGCCCCGAACGCCGGCTACGCTGACCCCTACAACCCGACGCGATCTTCGGCGCTACAGGGATGCCCCTGACGAACTCACCGCGTCGCTCTTCGAGCACCATGCCTGGCACCGCTGGCATGGTGGTGTCTATTGTATTCCACCTATTGACAGCTCTGGGCCTTGTGGCTACCGTCGCCCGGGAATAAGCAGCTGCGGCGATGGCGCGAAAGGTGCGAGCTATTAGATGAGTCCGCTATCCGGAACGACGGGGTGCGGAAGACACAAGGGGGAATGGCGATCTTTCGGGTGAGGGTGGTAGCGATACGGGTCGCGAGGTCGGTGCGGCAGCTTGCGTTGTGGCGTTGGCGGCGCTGGTCTCCTCTCGCCGTGCTCGCCTTTTTGGCTGCGCTTGGCGCCGTCGGGTATCAGTTGGCCAGCGCGACCGGTAGCCCGCCAAATGGCACCTGCGGCTTTTGCTTGCTCGGGTCTTCGGGGGAAGCGCTCAAGTTGAGCGGCTCTGGCAACGTGAGTCTCACAAAGGCGAACGTGATCGTGAATTCGTCCTCAAAACCGGCGGTCGCGCTCACTGGCAGTGGGAGTCTGAAGGCGCCTTCCGTTGGCGTCGTCGGGACGGCCTCGGTTACGGGGTCTGGCGAGATCGAAAATCTCACGACCGGCATCGCGGCGGTCTCGGATCCGCTTGCGGGGCTCGTTGTGCCGTCGCTGACTGTGCCGAGCCCGGTGCCGTCGGTCAGCGTGACTGGCTCAACTGGCAAGACCGTGGAACCGGGCGTCTATAAGGAAATCGTCGACTCCGGGTCGGGGTCGCTCACGCTCAATGCGGGCATCTATGTGATCCTTCAGAAGTTCGCGAACACGGGCTCCGGGGCGCTTACCGCCAAAGGGGTCATGCTGTATCTAGCGTGCTCCAGCTATCCGACTGGGTGTAAAGCGGGCGAAAAAGGCGCCGCGCTCACATTGACGGGCTCCGGCCCGATGAACTTCACGGGGCCGGAAGCAGGCTGCTCGCCAGTCTCGGTGTTCTCTGACCGCAACAGCACGGCACCGCTCACGATCACGGGTTCTGGCAGCCAGATACTAAACGGGGTGATCTACGCCAAGTCGGGGTCGCTGGCGCTCACGGGCTCCGGCGGGACGTTCACGATCGGTGGGCCGATCGTGGCGGGTAGCGCGAATATCTCTGGCTCTGGCGGGATCACGCTCACGGGCGAACTTCCGCTAACAGAAGGGCTCGCCCTCACGCTGTCGGGCTCGCCGACGAGCACTCGCGTCGGTGAAACCGAGACGCTCACAGCCACGCTGTCCTGCAGCTCCAAACCGCTCGCAGGTCAGCCCGTCTCCTTTGCGGTCACCGGCGCGAACCCACACACAGAAACCGTTACGACGAACGCCTCCGGCGTTGCGACGTTCTCCTACACCGGGAGGACCACAGGCACGGATACCGCAATCGCCAGCTACACAGCCAACGGCGGGAGCGTTTCGTCTAAACCAGCAACGGTCACCTGGTCGAAGGCCAAGCCCGCGCTGGCGACGAAACCGACCGCGTCGCGGGTCACGCTCGGCGAAGCGATCTCCGATACCGCGACGCTGACTGGCGGCGACTCGCCGATAGGCACTGTCAGCTTCAACGTCTACTCATCCACGGACACAGGCTGTAAAACGCCGCTGAACGAAAAACCGCTGACGGCAACGCTCTCCGGTGGCGCGGCTACCTCGCCGAAATTCACGCCCAGTGCTCCGGGGACCTATCAGTTCCTCGCCAGCTACAGCGGCGATCAGTCAAACGAAGCGGTAGCCGGGACGTGCGGCGAAGCCGCCGAGCAGGTCAAGGTGGAAGGCTCGATCGGCCCGATCAAAGCCCAGCCGCAGAGCCAGACCGTCAACGAAGGCGCCTCGGTCTCGTTCACCGCCTCCTCGCCGGCGAACCCTGCGGCCACAGTGCAGTGGCAGGTCTTCGAGCAACGCCGGGTCGACCTGGTCAAACGACACCACCGACTCCGCCAGCACCTCAAGTGAAGCGGGCAACACTCAGAGCTTGCTCACCGTCAAAAGCACCACGCGCTCCGAGTCGGGCGATGAGTACCGAGCCATCTTCACCAACGCCGCTGGATCGGCGACCACCAATCCAGCGACTCTGACCGTGGACTGGATCGGCCCCATCGCCGCCCAGCCGGAAAGCAAGCTGGTCAACGAAGGCCAATCGGCGTCCTTCACCGCCGCTACCTCCTCCAACCCGACCGCGTCCGTCCAGTGGCAGCTCTCCACCAACGGTGGGGTCACTTGGAGCAACGACACCACGGACTCCGGCAACACGACCGGCACCCTCACGGTCGCATCCGCCAAGAGCACCCAGAGCGGCTACGAGTACCGCGCGGTCTTCACCAACGCTGCGGGGTCGGTCACCTCGAACGCAGCGACGCTGAGCGTCGACTCTATCGGGCCCGTCACGACCCAGCCGCAGAACCAGACCGCAAACGAAGGCTCCTCAGCGTCGTTCACCGCCACGGCGCATGGCTACCCGGCGCCCTCGGTGCAATGGCAGGTCTCGACGAGCGGGGGCCTCATCTGGGAAAACGACAACACCGACAAAACGACGAGCACCCCCGAAGCAGGTCAGACCACAAGTACGCTCACCGTCTCGTCAGCGAACAGGGCCGAGAATAGCAACGAGTACCGCGCGATCTTCACCAACACAGCGGGCTCGGTCACCTCGAACGCCGCCACGCTGAACGTCGACTGGATAGGCCCGATCGAATCCCAGCCCCAGAGCGCCACCGCCAACGAAGGCACAGCGGTTTCGTTCACGGCAGCGGCCTCATCTAATCCCACTGCGAGCGTGCAATGGCAAATCTCCACGAACGCCGGGTCCAGCTGGAGCAACGACACCACAGACTCCGCGAACACTTCGGGCGAATCAGGCAAGACGACCAGCACACTCACGCTCTCCAGCGCGAGCCGCGCCCAGAACGGCTACGAGTACCGCGCCGTCTTCACGAACGCCGCCGGCAGCAGCACCTCGAACGCCGCGACGCTGAACGTGCACTGGATCGGCCCCATCGCACCACAGCCAGAAGGCCGAACCGTCAATGAAGGCCAACCGGCCTCGTTCAGCGCTGCTGCCGCCGCGAACCCCGCTGCCGGGGTTCAGTGGCAGCTCTTCGAGCGACGGCGGCAGCTCATGGAGCAACGACACGACAGACTCTGCGAGCACCTCGAGCGAATCAGGCAAGACGACAACCACGCTCACGATAGCTAGCGCGACCCGCGCCCAGAACGGCTACGAGTATCGAGCGATCTTCACCAGCGCCGCCGGTAGCGCGACCTCCAACGCCGCTTCACTAACCGTGGATTGGATCGGTCCTGTGAGCACGCAGCCCGAAAGCCAGGCGACCGCTGAAGGCAAGACGGTTTCGCTCACCGCCGCCGCGTCCGCGAACCCGTCTGCGAGCGCGCAGTGGCAGTTCTCAAGCGATTCCGGAGCGGAATGGGCGAACGACACCGCGGACAGCGCCAGCACCACGAGCAGCGGGGGAACCACCACCAGCACGCTGACCATAGCGAGCGCCAAGCACTCGCAGTCTGGGTACGAGTACCGCGCGGTCTTCGCAAATACAGTGGGCACGATCACCAGCTCCGCGGCGAGCGTGATGGTCGAACCGGCCGCCAGTTGCACGGACACCTACGACGGCCCCTCCGGGGGGCTGTGGCAGACCGCCTCGAACTGGTCGACCGGCAGCACGCCGACATCCAACGACGTTGCCTGTGTGGGCCCGGGCACAACCGTCGAGGTGACGGAAGGGACCAACGCGGCCGGCGTGCTCTTGGACCAAGGCGGCCTCGCGATGCTCGGCGGATCGCTGGAACTCTCAAGCCCAGCCGCACTCATAAGCATCCCTGGCCTGGAAGTATCGACCGCCGCGACCCTGAACCTCTCGGGCGGCACCCTCAGCCTGGGCGGCACCCTGGACGTATCCTCAGCGCTTTCCGGCGGCGGCGCGCCGGTGGTGGCGGGAACCGGCAAGCTCGTTCTTCGAGCCGGGTGCGACTGGCACGCTCGATGGCGGGAACTGCAACACCTATCCCGAGCTGAACGGTGCGACGTTCGTCAACGACGGCACCTTCACGTTCGGGCACAGCGGAGGCTCGACGGACGGTGCGTTCTTGATGGCCAATGGTGCGCAGATCCAGAACGCGGGTATTTTCAACGATGACTCGTATGATCCCGGCTGCGGGCGTGGGTTTGGCGGCAGCTCGATCGCGAATCTCGGCGGCACCCAGCCGTCCGTGAGCAACGCGGGTAGCTTCAACGTCAACCTAGGCGCGCCGGGTGCCTCCACCCAGCTCGCCGCTGCGTTCAACAACAGCGGCACCCTCGATGACGAACAAGGCACTATCAACCTGAGCGCTGGCGGCTCGGGAACGCACGCCACATGGTCCGCCGCGAGCGCAGCGACACTCGCCTTCACCGGCGGCTCCTTCGCGCTCGACGAAGACATTTGGTCGGGCGAAGGCACCATCGCGGTCAACGGCGCAGCCGTTAGCGCCACCGCGCTGAAAGGCGCCCATGCGAGCGCCAGCGTCAGCAGCGGCACCCTGACAATCGAAGAAGGCCCTACCGCCACAGTCTCGAAGCTCACACTGGTCGGAGGCACCCTCTCGCTTGGTGGCGAGCTGGATGTGTCCTCCTCGCTCGCTGGCGGCGGGCAGCCGGTGATTTCAGGTTCGGGGAGGCTCGTGCTGGAGTCGGGTGCGAGTGGCACGCTCGATGGCGGGAACTGCAACACCTATCCCGAGCTGAACGGTGCGACGTTCGTCAACGACGGCACCCTCACCTTCGGGCATGCTGGTGGTTCGACGGATGGCGCGTTCTTGATGGCCAATGGTGCGCAGCTCCAGAACGCCGGTACCTTCAACGATGACTCGTATGATCCCGGCTGCGGGCGTGGGTTTGGCGGCAGCTCGA
Source organism: uncultured Solirubrobacteraceae bacterium (assembly GCA_963723325.1). GTDB lineage: Bacteria > Actinomycetota > Thermoleophilia > Solirubrobacterales > Solirubrobacteraceae > Palsa-744. Next base: position 156,284 of record CAVRQK010000001.1, read on the forward strand.
TCGCGAATCTCGGCGGCACCCAGCCGTCCGTGAGCAACGCGGGTAGCTTCAACGTCAACCTGGGCTCGCCGGGTGCTTCCACCCAGCTCGCGGCGGCGTTCACAAGCAGCGGCAGCTTCGATGACGAACAGGGCACTATCAACCTGAGCGCTGGCGGCTCGGGAACGCACGCCACCTGGTCCGCGGCGAGCGGAGCCACGCTCGCCTTCACCGGCGGCTCCTTCGCCCTCAGCGGGGACAGCTTCACGGGCGAAGGCACAGTGGACGTGGCGGGTGCCACGGTCACCGCAACGGCATTGCAGGCGAGCGCCGCAAGCACACTCCTCAGCGCCGGCACACTGGCAATCAACGAAGGCCCCGTCGTACGGGTATCGCACCTCGCTCTGGCCGGCGGCACCCTTTCGCTCGGCCACGAGCTCGATGTGTCCTCCACGCTCTCCGTCAGCGGCAACCCGGTGGTAGCGGGAACTGGCAAGCTCGTGTTGGAGTCGGGTGCGAGCGGCACGCTCGATGGCGGGAACTGCAACACCTATCCCGAGCTGAACGGTGCGACGTTCGTCAACGACGGCACCTTGACCTTCGGTCACAGTGGTGGCTCGACGGACGGCGCGTTCTTGATGGCCAATGGTGCGCAGATCGAAAACGCGGGCACTTTCAACGACGACTCGTATGACCCTGGCTGTGGGCGTGGGTTTGGCGGCAGCTCGATCGAGAATGTCGGTGGCGCCCAGCCGTCGATAACGAACACCGGCAGCTTCAACGTCAACCTCGGCTCGGGCGGATCCTCGCAGATCGGCGTCGGGTTCCTGAACGACGGCAGCGTCCGAGCGCTCGGCGGGTCCGTAAACTTCACTGGCGGGGGCATCGAAGAACAGATCGCGACTGGCTGCTGGTATGCCGAATCGGGCGCGACCCTCAACCTGAGCTCCGGCACTTTCGTGATCGAAGAAGGAGGGACGTTCCAGGCGACCGTGAGCGGCGCCAAAGTGACGTTCACCTCCGACGGGCTGAGCGGGTCCCTAGAAGCGCAACCGCATGCGGCAGGAACCATCACCGTCAAAGGGCACGGTGAAGAGTCAAACACCCAGTTCGTCGTCGCTCACGCCACGGTCGAAGCTACACCCAAGGGCTCCAACGACTGGAAGGCGATAGGCGCTCCGCTGACACCGGACTCGGGCGGGAACTTCAGCGCGAAATGGAACACAGCCTCGGGCGCCTATCCCGACGGCCCATATGAACTGCGCGCGAAGATCTCAAACAACTGTGCTTGCGAACGGAGCGTCTATACAACGCCGAGCATCGTGCGGGTCGCGAACTCGCCGCTTACGCTCTCACCCTCAAAGGGTGGCCCCGATGCGATCGGCGCCTCCCAGGCCTTCACGGCGACCCTCTCAGGCGCGAGCGGCGAACCGCTGGCAGGCAAGACTGTCGAACTGCATGTGGCGGGCGCAAACTCGAAGACGCTCTCGGGGCTCACGAACTCAGAAGGCGAAGCCTCCTTCTCCTACAAGGGCACGACCCAAGGCACCGACAAGGTCCAAGCCTTCTATGCGCCCTCGGGCGAAGCGCCGATCACCTCGAACACGGCGAGCGTGAGCTGGTTCCTCGCGCTGAGAGAGGTCTCCTCAACCCCGATACAGGGCAACTTCTTCGCCGCAAACAACTCTGCGAGCGGCTTCTCTGCCAAACCGGGCGATACGCCTGCGTTCTCGCAGACCTTCCCGACGATCGACTTCAACCCCCAGGCCGCCAACCCAACGGTGGTGGGCAACGTCGAAAACGGGGGCGGCGGACCTTTCTCCGGCGCGGGCTCGGTCGCGTTCTCAGGTCAAGGCGCTCTACTTAGCCCGCAGACGCCGGTCAAGGCACAGGCCAACTGGACGCTCGAGGCATGGATCGACCCGGCCAAGCTCAGCCAGGAAGGGATGGTCATCTACAACGGCGACCACGGCGGCGGCAACGGCTTCGGCTTCGGTGTCTTCGGCCAGAACGGCTCTGCCGGCGGGTGCCTCACGGGCCTGTATGAGCTGGTGACGTGGATCAACACGCCCTATTGCTTCTCCGCCACGAACCACTGGTACTACGTGGCGGAGGTCAACGTCGAAGGGACCGTCACCTTCTACGTCAACGGCACCCAGGTGTACCGCGCCTCCGAGCCAACGCCGAAACCCCCGTCCGGGCAGATGATCGGCGGCTACGGAACATCGGAGCGCGACTTCTACGGGCAGATCTCAAACGCCGCCTACTACACGACGCCCCTGAGCGCCGGTGAAATCCAGTCCCACTACAACGCAAGCCAGGCATCGAACGTAAGCCAGTTCTCCTACGGCGGCGCGATCGAATCGGGCGCGCCAGCCGCCTTCTACGCACTCTCGAAGGTGCCGCACAACACAGACCCGTGGTTCGTCACGCCGGAAACACGTCCCTTCACGGATCTCACTACTGATGAGACGGGTGCGGTCAACGGCGTGATCCCCGCGCAGGGCAACGAACTAAAAGCCGGACTCGGCAGCCTAGAAACCTTCGAAGCTTCCTTCACAGCCAACTTTGTCGTCGCCCAAGCGGGCGACGTAACGTTCAAGGTCACAAGCGAGGACGGCTTCCTGCTGGGGGTGGGAGGCGGCGCCTCGCGCGTCTCGGGCGAATACGAAGGGGCGCCCGAATCGAACACGTCGGCCTTCCAGGGTTTGCCGCTGGTCGGCGCGTACGACAAAACCTCTGGCTCTGAACCGCAGGCGCATCTGGTGACGGTGCACTTCCCCGGCCCCGGCTCCTACCCATATGAGCTCGACTACTTCCAGCATGGCGGCAAACAGCTCTCGCTGCAGATGGAGGTGCAGAGCGTGACGCCTGACGCCTCGCCGCTCTCGGTGTTCGTGGGCTACGCCGACGGGCTACGTCCCTCGGGCAACATCTTCCCGTTCCCATGGGACGGCTCGCCCGGCGTCGACTTCATCGGCCAGCTCGGGCCGGGCTATGACTCCGGCGCACTGCGCTTCGATAACAGCGGCGAAACACCGATCTCCCTCGAAGGCGTGTCCGTGGACATCGGCTCCGCCCACACCGAACTCTGGGGCAACCACATCGACGTTGCGCCCCACGGGATCACGATCCTCACGCAGACCGAAGGCAACAACTTCGACACCTCCGATGAGCCCACGATCATAGATTGCAACGAAACGCCCTCAGGCTTCGTGCCGCAAATCCACGTCACAAGCGCAGGTAACACCACCACCTACCAGGACATCGGGCAGATACTCAACACCGCCGGGATCGACCCCGGCGACTGCAACCAGAACGAGTCCCACGCCTGGACACGGATCGGGGGCGAAGGCGTCCCGATCAACGTGCCAATGCCCCCAGCGGTTTCGCTCGAACTCTCGCCATCGAGGATCTCCGGCGACCAAGTCGGCCAGACGCAGAGCATCAGCATCCACGCAAGGAACACGGGCGGCGCCGACATCGCCGGGCTACCCGTCAACGTGCACATCTACGGCCCGAACGCGCAGAACATCTCACTGACCACAAACGCGGCGGGCGTCGCCGAAGGCACCTATGTGGGCCACATCGCCGGCAAGGACAACGTCAGCGCCACAGCTTCCGTCGAAGGCCTCCAGGTCGCCTCAAACCAGCTGATCGTGCCGTGGGCGGTCCCGGTCCAGCCGCCACCCCCACCGCCACCGACCGAAGTGAGCGAAGGCGAAGCCGCAGGAGGCGAACCGCCCTCCGTGGAAATCATCACGCCCTTCGGCGGCAGCATCATCACCGGCAACCAACCGGTCATCGGATACGTATCCGGCGAAGAAAGCACCCGCTGGTCGCTGACGCTATCCCCCGCAGGAGGCGACGCTACCCCAGTGCAGCTCGCGAGCGGAACCGGCTCAGTCGAACTCGGCACACTCGGGACGATCGAAGCGTCCAAGCTCGGTCCCGGCAGCTACACGCTGGCCCTGACCGCCAAAACCGGCGGGGGCAGCGCCACCGAGACGATGCCGCTGACGATCGGGTCAAAGCCAGGCGTCCCACCACCACCGCCGACCGAGACCTCAAGCGGCGCACCGACGCTCAGCGAAGAGTCACCCGCAAGCGGCTCTGTGATCGGCGTCCCGACTGCCGTATCCGCTCATGCGACCGCACCGGAAGGACAAACCATCAGCGGATGGACGGTCACTCTGACCCCGCTCGGTGAAGGCACGCCGACAGTGGTAGGCGAAACGACCGCCGAACATCCCTCGACGCTCGCGACCATCGAACCGGAACGGTTCAAGAGCGGCACCTACACGCTCACCATAGAGGTCCACGCTTCCGGCGGCGGCTACGCCACATCCTCGGCCACCGTCACGCTCGGAGTCGGCGTAGCAACCACCGGCGAAGAACACAAAGAAGAAAAAGGCAAAGAAGAAGAACACAAAGAAGAAGAACACAAAGAAGAAAAAGGCAAAGAAGAAAAAGGCAAAGAAGAAAAAGAAACCACGCATGCCGCGTCGCCTCCTGAAATAGGAGAAGTCGCGCCGTCGAGCGGCACGATCGTGACTGTGCCTACGCCGATCAAGGCGCACATCAGCGCCCCATCGGGCGAATCGATCGCGACCTGGACCGTCGCCTATCAGGGCACCGAACAGCACGCCACCACATTCGCCAGCGGGAAAGGCGCCCCGCCGGAAACGCTCGCAACGTTCGACCCGACCCGGCTCGCTAACGGCGACTACACGATCACGGTCACCGCGACGACCTCGGGCGGTGGCGTGCAGAGCGAATCGACATCGCTCACAGTTTCCGGGAACCTCAAGCTCGGCCGCTACCTCAAGATATTCAAGGATCTCGAAATCCCGGTCGCGGGCTTCAACATGGACGTCAAGCGCGTATATGACTCAACCGACAAGTCCGTCGGGGACTTCGGCGTCGGGTGGAACGTCATGCTCTCGAACTTCAAAGTCCAAACCAACGGGCCGCTCGGCGAAGGGGGCTGGGTGCAGCGAGAGTCCGAATGTCTCTTCGGCGAAGCTGCCGAAAGCGAACTTGGCGAAGAATCCTCCGGCCTCTGCGCGTACGCATACGAATCACACCCACAGCACACTGTCACGGTCACCCTGCCCAGCGGGCAGACGGAAGTTTTCGTCTTCGAACCGCACGGCGAATATTTCGACAATCTCGAAGTGCTACCGCGCTTCACCGCCAAGCCCGGCACCAACACGACATCGACGTTGGAAGTAGACGAACCGACCGACATCCTCAACGGGTTCAACGGCACCCTCTACGAAGGCGACTTCGAGAACCCTTGGACCGCCCACACGTTCCTGCTCACAACCCGCACGGGCGTGAAGTACGTCCTAAACACCGAGCGAGGTATCCTCGCCGAGGAAGATCGCGACCACAACAACCTCACCTTCACGTCTAACGGGATCGAATCGAGCGCCGGAGCAAAGCTGACGTTTACACGCGATTCGCAGGGCCGCATCACCGAAATCACCGGCCCCTCCGAACAGCACCTCCACTATGGCTACGACGCTGCGGGCAATCTCGCGTCCTATACAAATGCAAACAAAGAAACGACGACATACATCTACGACGTCAGTCACGATCTCTTGAAAACGACTGGGCCTGGGGCCGCGCAGTCACTTCAGACTCTTCGCTACAACGAAGAAGGCCGCCTAAATGAAGCCATAGACGCTGAAGGCCACGCAACGAAGATCTCTGACAACGTCGTTGCTCGGACCGAAGCGGTCGTCGATCCGAACGGCAAGCTCACCATTCTTGATAGCTACGACGAACATGGCAACCTGCTGGAAGAAGCTAAGGCCTTCGAAGGCAAAACCCTGACCACAAAACATACATACGACTCCGAAGGCCACCTGCTCTCGAGCACCGACCCGGAAAACCACACCACGACGAACAAATGGGAAAGCGGCAACCTCGTAGCGCACACGGACGCAGACGGCAACACGACACGTTACGAATATGACTCCATAGGGAAGGTGATCGGAGTCCTGGCGCCGGACGGAAAGAGGTCGCTGGCTATCACGCGCGACGCGGGAGGCAAGCCGACGAAAATCGAACGCGCTGACGGAGGCTTGTACAAGTACGAATACAATGGTCAGGGCAACCCGACGAAAATTACAACGCCCACAGGTCTCATCGACACCTTCGCTTACGGTAGCAACAGTTATCCAAGCGCGATCACGGACGGCGAAGGTCACACAACACACTTCGTCTATAACGCGTCCGGCGAGCTGCTCGAAGAAGAAGCGCCGACCGGCGCCAAGACAAGCTACACCTATGATGGTGACGGCAACCTAGCGAGCATTACCGACGGCCTTGGGCATGCGACGACCTTTACGTATGACTCGCTCGGGCATCAGATCACGTCCACCGACCCGCTAGGAAGAACTGAAACCAACACCTACGATGAAGCCGGGCGCCTCGTAAAGAAGGTCGATCGCGACGGCGAAACCACCAGCTACGCCTACGATGCGGACGGAAAGCTAACGGAAGAAGCGACGGGTGGCGAAGCGATCACTACCAGCTATAACGCGCTCGAGCAGCCCGTATCGATCTCAAATAACATTCAGACGTTGACCTTCGGCTACGACCGAGATGGGCGTATCGCGGAAGCCACCGCCAGCGCTGTCGGCGTGGCACCGGCGAGCGCAATCAAATACACGTATGACCCAGACGGCAATCGCACACAGATGGCAGGGCCGGAAGGGGCCACGTCCTACTCGTACGAAGCAGACTCACGACTCTCGTCGTTGACCCCGGCAGGGGAGCCCGGAGGCAAGAGTTTCGGCTTCACCTACACTCCTGTCGGCCAGCTAGCGGAAGTTACACGCCCAGACGGCGCGACAGACACGCTTACCTATCAGGGCGAAGACCTCATCTCACGCACGGCGACGCTTGGCTCAACAACGCTTGCGTCGAGCACCTACGCCTACAACCAGGCTGGGTTTCGCAGCTCGCGTGTCAACGCCGAAGGCATGAGTACCGGCTATGCCTACGACTCGCTCGGCGAGCTGACAAACGAAGCCTCTGAAGGGCAAACGGCGACCAAGTACGAATACGATGTGGCAGGAAACCGTGACGCCCTGTCCGGGCCCACTAGCATCGCGGCCTACTCCTACAATGAAGCTGAGGAGTTGACCTCAAACGGCGCAGAAACCCTCTCCTACGACCCCGATGGAGCGCTCACCAAACGCACAAGCAGCAGCACTGGCGCGAGCACGACCTACGAATGGAACTCGCGCGAAAAGCTGAGCGTCATCCACCTTCCCAGCGGCAAGATCGAGACCTTTGCTTATGACCCACTCGGCCGACTCGTCTCTACCTCGGACGGCGAAAGGACGACGTCCTACGTCTACGACGGACAGAACGTCCATCTCGAATACGAAAGCTCGGGTACGACACCGGCGTCCTCGCCTTCAGCTGTCTATACGAATGGCCTGAAGGCCAACGAAGTCCTCGAGATGTCACGAGGCGGTAAGCGCTATTCCTACCTCGCGGATGGCCAGGGCTCCACACTCGCTTTGGTGGATGAAGCCGGGAACGTCGTTCAGCGTTACTCCTACGACGCTTTCGGGAACCCGACGGGTTATGGATCGCTAGTCAACCCGTTCCTGTACACCGGACAAATATGGGAGCCGGAAGCGGGCCTCTACTACGACAAGGCGCGCTACTACGAACCAGTCAGCGGGCGATTTATCAGCCGTGACCCGGTGTTGCACGCGAATCCGTACTCGTATGTATCCAACAATCCCACCAATGCCACTGATCCTTCGGGAGAATTCGGGCTTATCGAAGAGGATGCGGAAGAGGCAATCGAATCTACTCTCGATTCGGAGGAGACGTCGCTGGTAAGTGGAGCCTCATCCAAGGGCATCGAGCAAGCGGCGATCACGCTATATCGTGCGGTTGCCGACGAGGAGTTGGCAAGCATCGAGAGTACGGGCACATACACAGTCATTGAGGGCCAGGCCGAGGGTAAGTTCTTCTTCCCATCGTTTGAGCAAGCCCAGTCGTTCGTCAACAAAGGATTGGCAACGACGGTCACCAGCGCGGAGTTCCCATTGCAGATATTGGACTCGGTGGATCTCATCGAGCCTACTACCGAGGGCTTTGGATTCTTTATCCCGTCCGAGGCGTTTCCGTTCGGGCCAGTGACTATTATTTCTGGCTAGCATGACTCCTCCCAATGTAGGACTGAGATTGCGAGTACGGATACGGCTCGTTGGTACGGATGATGGTGGTCGCCGGCACGCGGTGGCGGATGGCTATCGTCCCGTGTGCCTAGTTCGTGGCAACGGAGGGCGCGACGAGGAAATAGGCTTGGTGGAGCTCAGGCTTGAGAGGCCCGTGGCGCCCGGTGAGGAGGGGGAGGGTGTGCTCGAATTTCACCGTGATGTGGCGGGGGTCGCCTCTAAGTGCCTTCCGCAGGGCGCGTCATGCAGCCTGATGGAGGGCCATCGAAAGGTGGGCATTGCCGAAGTTCTTGAGGGTGTGGGCGAGGCCAACGAGGTCGAGTAGTTGCCGGTCGTGGCCTGGTTTAGGGTTGCCTGCGAACGGGCGCGTGGGCCAGTGAGCGCCTGGCCTGCCGGCTCGGGGGACGTGCCCAGCAAAGCTGTGTTGCTGGGCGTAATGGCTTCATATCCCCGCAAATAGCGGACAATGCAGGCGGTCGCGTAGGATGCCAAGTTTGGCTTTCTAGAGCGAAAATGCGGGGTGTTTTGGGTGTGCTTGTGGTCCAGGCGGTCGCGGGTTCGAGCCCCGTCGCTCACCCCTTGTAAAGTGCCTGCAAATGGGCTGTTTTTGGTAAGCGTTCAGTGGGTGGCTGCTCAGGCGAGTCGTGGTGCTGGTTCGCTGTGGGCGTGCGCGGTGAGCGCGTCGGTGAGGTAGGCGAATAGCGAGCGCTGTTGTAGTCGGCAGGTGGTGTGTGCTGAGAGGAGGCGCTCGATGCGTCGTTCTCCTTGCCGGGATTGGGTGCCGAGGGACAGCTTGCGGTAGATGACGGCGCTGCGGAGCCCGCGCTCGGCGTGGTTGTTGGTCGGTGTGACGCCGTCGTGGTCGGCGAAGTTCCATAACGCTGGCCATGCCTTGATGAGGTTGCGGGCCATGCCGCGGCAGCGCTTGTTGCGCGCTCGTTTCTCGGCATAGCCGGCGATGATCGGCTTGTATTCACGCTTGAGGCTTGTGATGGCGCGCTTGAGGGCGCGTCGGTCGTTGCTGGCCTGGAAGGCTCTCCACGCCTGGAATACCCCTCGCGTGAGCTCCAGGCCTTGTTCGCCGAACTCTTTCTCAGCAGCGAGTCCTTCCGCGTGTGCTTGGAAGTCGCGCTTGAGGTGTGACCAGCAAAGCTGACGGCGACACAGCGGCAGGCTGCGGTACGCCCACCAGCGATCCGAGGTCACGACCGCACTGGTGCCAGCGAGCAGGATCTTGGCGTGGTCCTCGTGACGATCCCGTGCGATGTGGAAGAACGCGTGGCGGCTGGTGAACAGCCCCCACAGCGCGCGGCGCTCCCCGCTGGTGCGCCAGCCTGTCTCATCCGCGTTGAGCGCTTGCGCGGCGAGGATCTGCTCACGTAGATCCTCATAGGGCTCCTGCAGCGCGTCTGAGGCGCGGGTCAGGATCGCATCAACGCTACCCGTGGACAGGCGAGCCCCGAAGAGCTCTTCGCCGAGCTCGACCACGTCGCGGCGCGAGACACGATTACGCACCGATAGCGCGACCAGCGCCGCCTGCAAGCGGCGCCCGAATGCGCTTCCTGCTACCTCGGTCGGGAACGCGGCGCGCACACACTCTCCACACGCAGGGCAACAAACGCGTTGCGCCCGGTGCTCGATCACCTCCACCGTCAAAACAGGAAGCTCCTCGACCTGGCGAACAGCAGGCTCACCCGCCGGATAACGTTCCCCTGCACAGAACACATGCCCGCAGCCACAGGACGCAGGCCAATGCTCGACGACCCCGTCCACCGCGCACGCCGGCAACAACTCACGCCCGTGACCCTCATCCCCGGACTGGCCGCCAGGCTTACGCCCGGAGGAATCCTCACTGCGCCGCGGCACCGCGGAAGGCGCATCCGTGCTCGGTGGCGCAGAGCTATTACGCGAGCTGCGATTCAACCGCCGCTCAAGCTGAGCAATCCGCTCATCCTGACGCGCGACCCGCGCTTCCAGCCGCCCGATCTGCTCATCCATCCGCAACAACACCGCCACCACGACCTCACGGCCCTGGTCATAGATCGCCTCAGCCTCAACACGCTCCACAACAACAGATCCGACAACGCACAGTCATGTCCCCCAACCAACTGAACGCTTACTGTTTTTTGGGTGGGGCAGAAAAGCCGCGTAAGGCGTAGTTTATTTCTTGGTGGGCACAGTGGTGGGCAGAACGGGTGTCAAGAGCCATCGAATTATGTCGGTTGATCGCCATCGAAAAATGTAGGTGTCAGCCTGTTTCCGGGGACTTGGGGGGCTGGCGACGGGGCGGCTTGGTGCCGGTGGGCTGCTCGGTGTGCTCGGTGTCTGGCGGGGCTGTGGTGAGGATCTCGCTGCGGCCGCGTAGTCGCCATGAGGGCCCGTTGATCGTCAGTACCTCGGCGTCGTGCAGGAGGCGGTCGAGGATCGCGGAGGCGAGGATCTCATCGCCGAGGAGCGCGGCCCACTCGGAGACCCGCTTGTTGGAAGTGACGATCGTGGAGGAGCGGGTGTAGCGGCGGTTGATCAGCTGGAAGAAGCGGTTGGCGTCCGCGGGCTCCAGCGGTAGGTAGCCAACCTCGTCACAGATCAGCAGGTGAGGGCGCTGGTAGTGGGAGAGCTTCTGGCGCAGCGTGCCGAGCCGGTCGGCTTGGCGGAGATCACGCACGAGGTCGTCCAGGGTGGTGTATCTGACGAGGTAGCCGGCCTTGAGGGCCTCCATCGCGATTCCCACTGCGATGTGGCTCTTGCCTACCCCGGGCGGCCCAAGGAGGAGGGCGCAGACGCGCCGTTCGATGAACCTGAGCGACCGGAGCTCGGCGAGGCGTTTGGGGTCGAGCTCTGGCTGGAAGCTTGTGTCGAACTCGTCGAGGGTCTTGTGGTGTGGGAGCCCGGACATCTTCAGCCTGGAGGCGTAGCGGCGGCCCTCGAGCACCCCGACCTCTGACTCAAGGACCAGGTCGAGGAACTCGCGGTAGCCAAGCTTTGCTTGCTCGGCGCGGTCGACGAGCTCATCGGCGGTCTCGGCGAGCCCGAGTAGCTTCAGCTCGCGGGCGTTGCTGGTGATGCGCTCGGTGATTAGCTCACCCATGGAGTGCCTCCTCATAACGGGACAATGGACGGACGTGAACCTCTGGATCCGGGAGCGCGCCCAGCACCGCGGCAAGAGAGACCGATCGCTCCCCGGGATCAGGCGTGACCTTGGCGGGTGCTCCGCGGCGGTGACGCGCCAGCCGGCTGCCGTCGCTGAGACGGTAAGCCTCGATCTCTTGCGCGCCGAGCAGCAACTCGACACGCTCCCCGGGTTTCGCATCTGGGACGGCGTAGCGGCGACCCTCAAAGCTGAACAGCCCATCACGCGCGACGATCCGGGTGGTGCGCTCGACCACGAGATACGGTGCGGCTGGGAGCGGCCCGAGCGCATCACGGTCCCGGCCAGCACGGACCGCGACGACTTCGCCGTGGGTGCCGTGCACGCGCCGACGGGCAACATCCTCGTTCCAGTCCTCCCACGCCAGGTTCGCTTGCTCGTAGCTCGCGAAGCTGTGGGCACGGAAGAGGCGCTCCCGAACATAGGGAACATCGGACTCGACCTTGCCTTTGGTCTGCGGACGGTAAGCACGACACAGCCGCATCGAGAAGCCGTAGTGGTGCGCCGAGGCCAGCGCCTGCGGGTGAAAGACCCTCTCCCCGAGCGCCACTTCCCGCCCCACATGGCTCCTGACGACCGTCTTGGTGCGGTCATAAAGCAGCTCATGGGGCACACCACCGAAGTGCGCGAACGCGGCACGGTGACACGCCCAGAACGTCACGAGATCCTGCGACCCCGTCAACGCACAAAACGAGTCACGTGAATGACCGAGCACCATGTGAAAACAGAACAACGGGAGCTCAAGGCCAGATGTCGTGCGGATCGGCTGCTCGTGCGACCAGTCGATCTGCGCCTGATGGCCAGCAGCGGTCTCGAAACGCTCTGTCGTTCGCGGCACAGGACGCGGGCGAGTCCGCTCGGTGTAGCGGCGCACCGTGTTATAGCTACCAGTGAACCCGTAGTCACGAACCAAATCCTGGTGCACCCGGGTCGCCAAAAGCCGCGGCTCCGCGGCCAGCCACTGATCGATCAATGGCTTGAACTCATCAAGCTTCGACGGCGCCCGCTTGCGCCGGTAGACCGGCTGAGCGCCATCCTCCAAATACCGCTTGACCGTGCGCCAATCACGGCCGAGCAGCCGGCCGATCTCCGCATAGCCATACCCCTGCCGAGCAAGCGCCCTGACATCCATCAACTCCTCCTCGCTGATCACCGCGACCTCCAGCTCGACGACACCCAAGCCGCAAGCCTCAAGCCGCGTCGGACAACCCCAGGGGCGGCGCGCCGAGCCGCTCGCCGGCCATCCGGCTCGCCCCTACGGGGCTCCCCAGATAGCCGGCGACTCACCTACAAAAACCGGTGATCACCAACCAGCATTATTCAATGGACATCCACAACGGGCGTTGTAGCCGCGATCCGGCGCTCAGTCCTGGCGGCGTGTCGTGCCGTTTGGGCGAGCTGTTTTCGTGTGGCTGCCGCTAGTGTGGCTGGGCGCTGGCGAGCAGCAACACCGTTCACAGCCAGCGACAGGTGAGTGCTGGGGTGATGTCATCCTTGATCGCCCGTCGCCTCCGACGCCGGTTCGTGCGCCGACCCGACCAGGTTCTATCTTCCACGCTTCAGGTCAGCTAACCACTGCCTATACGAGCGGCAGGAGCCCGTCTATGGGGATATCGACGACGCCGACCATCTAGCGACAAGTCGCAATGCGCACCGTACAGACACCATACGATACGCGCGGCTCGTCGGGCGTCGCAACATCTCGGCGTGGATGCGTGCTTAGCGCTCGGGGCGGGTGCTAGGTGGTCAGCTAATCCAGCTGTTCGGATTCGCTCCGGGGCTCGGTGACATGAATGGCAAGAATGGATCGCCGGCGCCTGGTGGTGGCAGCGGCACACCACCCGGCGTGGGATACCAGGAACCAGGTGCACTAACAGTTGGAATCGGTCCAGTAGCCGGCAACGGTTCTAGCGCCGGTGTACGTGTGGCGTCTGGCGGCGCTGGTGTAGCTGGCATGGCTGGCGGCGGTTCTGGTGATGCGCTCCTTACTGCGGCGTTCGCCGCTGCGACAGATGTGGCGACCGTGCTGGCTGGACCGGGTGTAATCACCGACCACAGAGCCGTCCCAGCTGCCAAGCCATTGGCGTACGCGGACGGGGTCATATCAACCACTGACGCCATCGTCGCGGAACTTTGGCTAGCCGAAGCGAGGCGTACCACAGCTGACGCTCCCCACAAAAGGCCGTCACCAAAACCAGCCGCTGCGTTGACCAGGGTGGGGGAAGGATTCGGAAGATCGTCGATGAAATTATCACAGCATTCGGACAATCCCATAGGATCGCGGAGTGCGAGCGGACTCGCCCCAGCGTATCGGTATAGATTATGGTCGCTGCCACCTTCTCCGAGTGGGTCTCGGCTGATGAATCTGCCTATGCCCGGCTGGTAGTATCTCGCGCGGAGGTTGACGAGGTTGTTGCTTTCGGCTTCGCGGCCCGTGTATTGGAAGCGGTTTTCGCTTGCGGTGCCTTTGCTTGTCGCGTTGCCGAACGGGTCGTATGTGTATTCGGTGGCGATCGTGCCTTCGCTGTTGGCAAGTGCCATTGTGCTCGCGAGTGCGTCGGTTAGATAGGTGCTTGTTCCGGCTGACGTTTTGCGGGCGTAGCGTTCGTCAAGGGCCAGCCCGTTGAGTAGTTCGGCGGTGGTGCTTGTGCCGTTACCTTCTGCGGCTACGTTCTGGCCGTCGTATAGGTAGGTGGTTTCGCCGCTGCCTGATACTGCTGTCTTTGTGCGTCGGCCGAGGGGGTCGTAGGAGTAGGTCCAGGTTTTAGAGCTTTGTGTGACGGTTGAGAGTTGTCCTCGGTCGTTCCAGGTGTAGGTGTTGCTGCCTTCTTTGGTTAGCCTGCCGTCTTCGTCGTAGGCGAGTTTTTCGGTGCCGTGTTCGGTGAGCTCGTTCATCGCGTCGTAGGTGAGTCCGGTGAGGGATTCTGGGATATTGGTGCGTGCTGCGCTGCCGGTGATGTTACTACTCCGGCCCAGTAAACGTCCGACGGGGCTGGTAGGTTTTGGTGTGTGAGGACTCGGGATGCGAGGCGGCTGGGGCAGGCGGCGCAGGAGGAGATCCGGCGGCGTGCCGTGGCGCTGGTCGGGGAGGGTCGCTCCCAGACTGAGGTCGCGGGGCTGCTTGACGTGTCGCGTCAGTCGGTGAGCGAGTGGGTGCGCGCTCAGCGTCTTGGCGGGGATCAGGCGCTCGCGGCGGGTAAGCGGGGCCGTCGGCCGGGTGAGAAGACGGCGCTGACTGCTTCCCAGCAGGCGCAGATCGCGAAGGCGATCCGGGAGAAGAACCCTGACCAGCTGAAGCTGCCTGGGTTTCTGTGGACGCGGGCGTTGGTGTGCGAGTTGATCGACCGGCGGTATGGGATCCGTGTCGCTGAGAAGACCGCGGGGCGCTATCTGCGGGCGTGGGGGTTCAGCCCGCAGAAGCCCGCTAGGAGCGTGGGTCGCTAACGCGTCGGGGGCTGGGAGTTCTGCGTGCGGAGTGGGGTTGTCGCGGTGATGTTTGATGCTCAGAGAAAGGGCCGGGGGCGGGCACAGGCTGGGCGGTATGGTCGGACCGGGGGTCGAATTATCCGGTCGTGATCAGGGCGAGTCCGCCGTTGCGGTGGAGCTTGAGGAGGTTGTGGATGGCGCACTGGAAGCGCCATTGGGCGCGTGCGGCAGGCTTGCCGCGCAGCAGTAGTTGGCGGGCGTCTTGGACGGTTTGCATCTGGCCGAAGACCGGCTCGACGATCGCCTTGCGCCTCGCGTAGACGGCGTGGCCCTGTTTGGTTTTGAGCTTGCGCGCCATTCGCTGCTTCGGCGTCGCGTTCTTGGGGATCGGCCCCCTGGGCGCCGGCACCGGTGGCTCTGAGTGCTTGAAGCGGCCGGTCGCGATATACGGATCGAGGCCGTGCTCGCCGGTGATCCGGATGTTCTCCTGCGAGAAGTAACCGGCGTCAGCCGTCAACGCCGCGGCCTGGGGCAGCTCAGCGTCGATCGCGTCAAGGTTCTCATCGAGCTGCTCAAGCGCCGGCGCCAGCTGGCGGGCATCGGGTGCCTCATCGGAGAGCTCAGCCGCGACGATCACCTGCGCCGTGGAATCAACGACCGCCTGAGCATTGAAGCACTGGTGAAACGCGCCATCAGCGCTCTTCATGATCCTCGACTCAGGGTCAGTGAAATTGCGCTGTGCCCCAGACTTGGGCTTGAACGGGTTACGACCATTAGGTGGCTGGCGTGGCGTCTTGCCCTGCTCGAGCAGCTCGGCGCGTCGTGCTCTCTCGCGCTCGGCCGCCTCGGCCTCCAACGCAACCTTCGCCTCGCGGATCTTTGCCAGGCGCTGCTCGCGGCGCTGCAGCTCCTGCGGCAGCTCGTCCCCGCGACGATCGGCCCCGTAGCGCTCGTCCTCCTGCGCATCGATGCGCTCCCCGTCAGCGAGTAGCGCCTGCGCGTTCGCGCGGATCGCAGCGATCTCCACCTCCAACTGGCGCTCCTTCTTGACCATCCGCTCGTAGCTCATCGCCTTGTGACGCGACGCGTTCGCCCGCAGCTTGGTGCCGTCCAGCGCGAGTGTCCCCAGCCCAACCAGGCCCGCCTGAGCACACAGCCGCAACGCTTGCACGAACAGCTCCGCCAGCGCATCCAAATGACGCTTGCGGAAACGCGCGATCGGCCGGTAGTCCGGGTGCTGGTCAGCACACAAGAACCGCACCGCCACATCGGAGAAGGTGCGCTCCTCGAGCTTGCGCGAGGACGGCGTGCCAGTCGCGTAGCCGTAGATCAGGAGCTTGACCATCAGCCGCGGGTCATACGGCGGGAAACCCCGCTCCTCCTCATAGCTGGCGTAGATCACCGACAGGTCCAGCGCCTCATCAACCAAATCTGAGACGAACCGCGCCAAGTGCCCATCCGGAACCCATTCCTGCAAACAAGGCGCCATCAACAACACCTGGTCAGGGTCATACGCACGAAACGCCTTCCCCGCACCCACCGCCACCCGCTCGGCGACCGGCGCCACCGCCTCCACCTCGACCAGCCGATCCTGCACCACACTCGCCATGCGACCCCTCCACGCTCGCGGACGATCACATCGTCTTAAACCCGCCGGACGACACCAACCCGGTTAGCGACCCACGCTCCTAGTAGTACTTTGTTAGTCTGTTGGTAGGAATCCCCTTAATCACTTTGGCTAGAGCAACGGATAAGGAGGAGCGTCACGCGTTCCTCGTGTTGTATGACTACGGGATGGGTGGGGTATGGACATACATCCGCGCGCGCACGTCCGACGAGATCTACGCAAAGTTTCGCGACATCACGGTGTATGACTCTTCGCCAGAGTGGATGACCGAGGCACTTAGGCAGACGATCGAGGGCTGGGGTGTCTTCGATGTTGAGACGGTCGAGACGGCGAGGCCAGCCTTTGCCAGTCTGCTCCGTGCTGGCCGCCAAGGGTAGTCTTATTAGAGTGTCGCTGCTTGCGCTCGCGCTGTTGCCGCAGGCGCGGGGGGCAGTGGCACGGACCATCCTCGGGCAGTACTTGGCGCGCAACCCTGATCAGCAGATCGTCGAGCTGCTATGGAGTCGCATCGATCAATGGGTTCGCCGCGAGGAACAGTTGCGCAGCTCGTTCGAGCAACACAGACGCCAACGCTGTCCGGAGAGCTGGCGGAGATCGTGGAAGCCCAGAGGAGGCTCGTCGAGGGAAGTCCAATGCGCGGCGGGTTGGACGCGGCGGCGGGGAAGGAGGGCATTGAGGCCAGACCGGCCGTTATCGCCGGTGAGAATCGCGGCGCCTCGCTCGCGCAGCAGCTCGCCGACGAGCACGCTCGCGTCCGCGACGATGATCATTCAGGCAGCGTGCGCCGTAGATCCGCGAGGTTGGCCAGCTTGTCCTCGCTCATCCCGGTTTGCTGGAGTACCTGCTCGACGGCCGCGCCGAGCTTGCTGACTGCTGTGCGTACCTCGTCCTCGTTGCGTTCCAAGGGGATGTAGAACCCGATCACGTGGCCGTGCTTGCTCACGGCCACAGCGTCGGTGCCCGACAGGTATGTCGTAGCTCGGTCTCTGAACTCCCTTACGCCGACGCTGATCATGCCAAATCCCAATCAGTGTGGTCACCTTGTGGTCACACGGTAGCAAAGAAGCGCAGTTCGTTGGCTCGGGGCAAGGATTTGGTTTGTGCCCAGCAAACTGGGTTTGCTGGGCGTTGCTGGGCGTAATAGCTTCATATCCCCGCAAATTGCGGACAATCCAGCAAGGTCTAGATTATGCTGGAGTTGGCTTGCTAGAGTCAAAAACCGGAGTGTTTTGGTGTGCTTGTGGTCTAGGCGGTCGCGGGTTCGAGTCCCGTCGCTCACCCCTCAGAAGTGGTTGCAAATGAGCTGGTTTGGGTCGCGGGCAGTGAAGCGCGAAAGTCCGCTGGGGAACAATTGGGGAACAATCGTCGTCAGATTTGTTCCCCGATAGCCGCAGGTATCCGGCGCGTCGCGGTTCAGCCAGTTGAGCGGAGCGACATGACCCCGCACTTTGCAGACTCGCCGCAGAGTACCGTCCCCGTCTATCCGTAGAGTTGATCGCACCCAGTCCCAGGAGCGATCACATGTTGAATGAGGCCCACCACGGTGAAGTCGAGAAGGTTCTGCTCTACATCTCGGAGGCGCGCGAGCGCGCCGAGCGCGCTTGTTTGGCGCTTGTGCGCGACAACGCAGAGCCGCACCTTGTAGCCGCGCTTGAACAGAGCGAGGATTGTTTGCGCAAAGAGCACCGTCGGCTTCTGCAGTCCACCTTCTACGCAGTGCCCACGCAAGAGCGCCTCGCCGTCTGACCCCGACTCATCGTGGCTCTGACCGGCGAGGAGATCCGGGCGAACCTGGCTGGCTCGCTTCGCCGCACACTGGACGCTCTACAAAGGCAGCGAGCGCTCCGAGGCGCAGACGTTCCTAAACGACTGCTCGCTACGGCAACGATCGACGCGGGGTCGGCGCGCCGTTCGAGGCGCCGCAAGAGGGTCGCTTTCTGGACATGCTGGCTGCGGGCGGCCAGGTCGCGCAACGTCCTGTGCAGGCGGGACAGACCTACTCGGCCGCGTTGCCCACCTCGGGCGTCAGCCTCGCCCTAGCGTGAGAGGCGAAGAGGACGACGCGCGTGACCGTTCAAGGCCTCCAGCGTTCTCGGGGTGGTTCATATATCGCCTTGCTCGCCGTGGTTGCGTCGGCGTTTGGCGCATACTTGGCCCTTCACGAGGGCGCTGCTAAGTCAGATTCAACGCAGCTCGAAGCTCCAGCGAACGCAGTCGTCGCGAGGGTCGGAGCCTTTCGGCGCTCAGCTAACGCATCTGACGCTCTGCCAGCGAACGCCAGCATTTCGGGCACGCTCGTTCGTAGTGTCGGAAGCGATGCGCCAGGTGCGGCGCTCTGGGCGTCGGTCTCGCGTCAGTCGATAGATGGACACCACAGGGGCGCGTCGCGTCAGCGCTTGTGCTTCCTACCCCTGACGCACGTGTGGTAGGTGCGGTGGGCGCGGTAAGTGTTGCCGCTCTTGGTTTTGACGACGATGGTCAACGTGAACGTCCCCTTTGGCAGGCCCACGAGGTTGACGGTTGAGCTGGCAACCCGGTTGTGTGAAAGGGCGATCTTGCGTGACACGAGCTTGCGGCCCCTTACGAGGAATGTCACGCCTGCCAGACGCTGGCCGGACGGGGCGTGGACGTGGACCACGAGGCGGCGCTTGCTGACGCACGAGGAGGCAGGCGGCAGCCCGAGGACGCTGGCCAGCGTTGGTGTCGCTTTCGGCTTGGGGGTCGGTGTCGGCGGGGTCGTGCCGCCGGGCGGCTGGATCGCGGTGGGTGGCGATGGGATGGCAGGGAAGGCATGTCCGACGCCGCCGACCTCCATGACGTTCGTCGCCGTGCTCGCCGTGAGGGTTTCGCTCCCCGCAAAGCGTGCGGTCAGGCTCGCCAAGCCGTAGCCGGCTGTGGGGGTCAGCGCACAGGATGCACTCCCGCTGGCGTCGGTTGACGCCTGGCACTGGCTGCCTGCGGCTTCGATCGTCACGAGCTGGCCGGCCAGAGGTGCCGAGGGTGTCTGGGAGAGGTCGATCAGGCTGGCGGCAACCGTCACCGGGGCTCCCAGCGGAGCGCTCTCCTGGCTCGCGTTGAGGGTCAGGTACGTAGTGTGCTTCCCGCTCGTCCAGTGGATCTCGAGCGGCGCCGATTCGATCCGTTTGCCTGCAGCGTCGGCGAAGGCACGGACCGTGTCGATCCCCCGGAACGTGCCCGAGTAGCCGAAGGATGCATTCCCGGTGGCGTCGGCCCTCACCAGCTTGACGTTGCCGTTGGCGCCCGTCACTTCAAAGCTCACCGCGGTGCCCGAGACGCTTGGGAAGTTGGTGAGGGTTGCCGTGACGTTCGCGGTCGAGCCCGTCGGCGGGCTGGCGGGACCGCTTCCCGCCAGCTCGATCTGCGGCGCCTGGCCGGCGAGCCCCCCGGCGCACCTCGTGTTCAGGCCTGCCAGCTTCAGCAGCATGTCCTGGTCCTGGTAGTAGAAGCAGCCGTCCGGGCCGGTGGCTCCTCCGCGGGTGAAGATCGTGGGGCGTTCGGCGAGCTGTTCGACCGTGGCGGGTTCGGCGGTCAGGTCCGCCTTGTAGACGTTGCCGGTTTCGTCCATCACCACAAGCGACTTGGCGTGGCCGAGTTCGTCCGATTCGGCGACAGCCACGCCAAAGGGCTCTTTGGACAGTTTGAGTATCGAGGTCACCGTCCCGGGCGATCCGGAGTTCGTGGCGGCGAGGGCGAGGACTTCATGTTCGTGGGAGCCTGTGACGATGCCGACGTAGAGCGTCCCGTCGGGGGCGAAGGCGATCCCCGTCTGGACCCCTTCGACGCTGCCGTAGTCGCTCAGCACCGGGGAGGCGCTGTCCGGTTTGGACACGCGGGTGAGAAAGAAGTGTTCGGTTCCGGCGCCGCCGCCGTCGTCGACCACGAAGACGTCCCCGCTGATCGGGTCAACGGCCATGTAGGTCGGGAAGTCGAACATCCCGGTCGACTTCTTGGCGATCACCCGCTCGATCGCGCTCGTCGTCGGGTTCAGTTCGACCAGCTCGGGCTGGTTGGGGTTGTTTTCGTGGTTGAGCGTGGCGTACAGCTCCCCGTTCTTACCGAAGGCGATCGCCTGCAGGCCTGGAACGGCATTGGGCAGCGCCGTGGCCGATTCAGCGTTCCCGCCGCCTGGACCGAACTCATAGATCTGCCCGGAGATCTCGTCGGGGACGTAGACGTTGCCTGAGCTGTCGAACGTCGGCGCGTCGATCCCGGCACAGGCGCCGGCGTTGAAGGTGATGCCTTCAAAGACGCCCGAGAATGCCTGCGTGTTGTCGGGGAAGCCGCTCGCGAACGGGCTCACCGTCACCGGCGAGCCACCCGTCGGAGTCGGGGCCGTGTCGGCGCAGGGCTGGGAGCCTTCGGGCTGGAAGTTGACGAGCGCCGAGCCGGGCACGGGAAGTTCCGAGTCGCTCTTGTCGGTGGCGGTGAACCCGACGGACTCGATCGTCGTGTCGCTCGCGGTGAACGTGGCGAGGCCTTCGCTGTTCGTCACCGCTTCACGCGAGCCGGGGGTGACCGTCGCGCTGCCTCCGCCGATCAGCTTGACGGTCTTGCCGGATGCGGGCCGGCCGAGGCCGTTCTGCAGATAGACCTGGATCGTCGCTTTGGCGGTGCCATCGTTGGCCACCGAGGATGGGGTGGCGAGGATGGTGGCCCCCGTCGCTGTCGGCGTCACGAACGTGAGCTGGGGCTTGGCGGCGAGAGTTTTACCGTCGGTCGTGTCTTTCACGGTGAAGCTCACCGTCTCAGCGACCGTGTCGGTGACGGTGAAGGCGGCCGCACCCTCGGTCTGGCTGGTGGTCGCTTCGGCGGGTGAGACCGACGCCGTTCCGCTGCTCGGGGTCAGCGTGACGTGCTTGCCCGTGAGGGGAAGGCCCTTGGCGTCGGTCAGGTTGACGCGGACGATGCCCTGCTGTGCGCCGTCGGACTGCGGACGCCCGATCGCCGCGGCCCTGGAGGCCGTCGTGCTGAGCGCGCCTGCCGCTTCGCCGCTCAGGTGTTCATAGATGGCGTTGAAGTCCGGGGTGCCCAGGCCGACGTGGGCGAAGTCTGATCCCATCGTGGCGGGCGTGTGGAAGTTGGTGGCGCCGGCCAAAGGGTATAGGGCCGCATTGAGGTTTCCGACGTCGTGGCCGAGCTCCTCGTTGAGGTCGGCAACCTGTGCTGCGACGGCCGGCGCGGACATCGAGGTTCCACCCCAGAGCTGGCCGTCGGGGCAGCCCCCGGCGTCGGCCTGGCAGATCGAGACGCCGGCGTGCGGGTCCGCGTCGAAGCTGAGGTCGGGCACCGACCGGGTCGCCGAGCTGGTCAACGAGGACTGGTAGGAGGGGCGCGCGAAGACCTTGCTGACGCCGTAGCCGCCGGCGCCGCCGGGCGGGCTCGAGCTCTGTTCGTTCCACCAAGCTTCCGAGCCGTACGTGAGCCCCAGCCCATATTTCGGCGAAGTACCGCCCACGGCGGTCGCGTTAGGCGAGTCGGCCGGGACTCCGATCGTGTTGGCGCTCCCGTCAAGGCAGCTCGAGCCGCTGTCTCCGGTCCCGTTGACAACCGTGATGCCGCCCGCGGAGGCGCTTGCCAGGACCGAGTCGATCGCTTGCGCTTCGGCGGGAGCTGTCTGGTCCTCGCACTGGCTCCAGGAGTTGCTGATGACCGTGTCCCCGTCGGCGATCATCGTTTGGAACATCTGGACGAAGGTCGTGCTCGGCGGGGCCTCATAGACGACATAGCTGGAGAGTGGCGCCCCCGCGATGGCGGTATCGATGTCCAGCAGCACCTCGGACTCGCCCGCACCGGGGGTCGGGACGCCGCCATTGACGCTGACGATGTGGAGGTTGCCGGCGACGGCGGGTTCGATCCGCTCCATGGCCAGCCAATCGGTCACATCAGAAGGGTTGAAGCCGTCGTACTCGAGCAGACCGATCTTCTGTGGCGCGGCGATCGACGCAAACGCTCTGATCGAGGACTGCCTCGTCCCGGGTCTGCGTTGGCGGGCGAAACCGAAGGCGCCCTTGTTTTCACTGGCCCACCCTCCGAAGCCGGGGTTGGCCTGGCCGGCGGAGGCCCCGAGGCAGTAGCCCACGAGGCCCCACGCGGAGTTGGCTCCGTTGACGGCGGTGTTCGCGATGCTGAAGACCGGCGGCAGAAACGAGAGGAAGACTTCGACCAAGATTTCGGCGTAGGACATCGCCAGCATTTTTTCTGCGTGTGCGCGGCAGAGATTGCCGCACGTTTCCTTGAATTTTTCGTTCCCCGGTGTATTCGCCAGCGACCCCTGGTTTTCGCACAGGTGCTGGTCGGCGGGGGCAGAGGGGAGGCCCAGATTCGAGAGGCCGAGCACGCCCTCCACGCTTCCTGCGATCGTCGTAGGGATCGCCGGAGCACGGAGGTTGGTGTAGAAGCGGTGTCCGGCCGCCGTGATGTCGTCGATCGGCGCAGCGAACGTCCGCTCGACCTGTGCGCGGGTGCCCGTCGCGGTCAGCGAGAGCCGGTTCGCCGCGCGCTGTACGACCCGCAACCCGTGCGAGCGAAGCCACCAGCTGGCTCTTTCATATGTGTCGAGACTCGGGCCGAACCGCCGCGCCTGAGTAGCTGGCGAGACAAAGGTCCGACGCGCCGCAGCGTTCCGGACATACGCTTCAAAGGCACGCTGCCGCGAGCGACGCAGGACGACCGTGACAGTCAGCTTCGCCCGTGGGTTGCCGCGGGAGATCGAGCGTCCGCCTTGGGCGAGAACTCTGGCGACATACGGGCTCATCCCGCCGGTCATCCGGACCGTCGAATGAGCGCTCGTCGCTGAGGCGTCCGCCGTAGCGCCAGCGAGGCTGCCGGCCAGGACCACCAATGCGATGCCGATCTGTCGCCTCAAACCCCACCCTCGATCGAGAAAGCCAGGTCGCACCCGCGCCGATCACGCCAGATGCGCCGCCCAACGACCCCTAACTATTCCCGTTTTCCAGCATCGGTGCGTCGTCCTCTGGAGTGGACGCGATGGTCGGGCAGCAACTACGCTCCCCAGCATGACCGACCCGGCTACGCCCAAGACAGACATCCACGAGATCGCGGATCGGCTGTGGAAGATCGCGGATGAGCTGCGCGCCAACTCGCATCTGAAGGCGGGCGAGTACTCCATCCCCGTTCTCGGGTTGATCTTCCTCAAGTTCGCGGATAGCCGCTTCACCCAGGTCGAGGCCGAATTGGCGGGTAAGCGTACCGGGCGCCGCGAGATCGGCAAGGCCAACTACCAGGCCAAGGGCGTCCTCTACCTTCCCGAGCAGTCGCGCTTCGCGAACCTGCTCGAGCTGAAGGAGGGCGAGAACATCGGCAAGGCGATCAACGACTCGATGTCCGCCATCGAGGAAGAGAACCCGGTGCTCAAGGGCGTGCTCCCCCGGACCTACCAGTCGCTGAGCAACGACACGCTGGTCAGCCTGCTGCGGTCGGTCAACGCGATCCTCGGCGACATCGAAGGTGACGCGTTCGGCAAGGTCTACGAGTACTTCCTGGGCAAGTTCGCAAGTGCGGAGGGTGCAAAGGGTGGCGAGTACTTCACGCCCACATCGATCGTCAGGCTGATCGTGGAGATCATCGAGCCGTTTGACGGCAAGATCCTCGACCCGGCGTGCGGGTCAGGTGGCATGTTCGTGCAGAGCGCACGTTTCGTTGAGGAACATCGCAACGGGAAGGCAGGCAGGCTGTCGATCTACGGCCAAGAGCGAGTGGATGAGACGCTGCGGCTGTGCAAGATGAACCTCGCTGTCCACGGTCTCGAGGGTCAGATCAGACAGTCCAACACGTACTACGAGGATCCGTTCAAAGTGACCGGCCAGTTCGACTACGTGATGGCCAATCCGCCGTTCAACGTCAACAAGGTCGGCAAGGCAAAGCTCGAAGGCGACAAGCGCTTCCCGTTTGGTCTGCCGAAATCCGACAACGCCAACTACATTTGGATTCAAGCGTTCTATTCGGCGTTGAACGCCAAGGGCCGGGCTGGCTTCGTCATGGCGAACTCCGCCGCGGACGCTGGCGGGTCGGAGCTTGAGATTCGCAGGAAGCTCATTGAGGACAAGGCGGTCGATGTCATCGTGGGCGTGGCGTCGAACTTCTTTTACACGGTCACCCTGCCCGTGACGCTCTGGTTCCTCGACCGAGGTAAGCACGGCACCGACCGAGAGGGCAAGGTCCTATTCATCGACGCGCGCAAGATCTTCCATCAGATTGACCGCGCCCACCGTGACTGGCTGCCGGAGCAGATCGAGTTCCTTGCCAATATCGCACGGCTGTACCGAGGCGAGGAGGTCGAAGTTGCCGTGGGGTCCGAGTACCTACTCGCGGAGTCCTTTCCCGACGGCGAGTACGTCGACGTGCCGGGGCTGTGCGCAGTCGCGAGCCGCACGGAGATCGAGAAGCAGGGCTGGAGACTTAACCCAGGCCGATACGTAGGTGCCGCTGCTGTCGAGGGCGACGGCATCGACTTCCGTGTACGGCTCGTCGAGCTCGCCGAGGAACTGGAAACTCTCAGCCGTGGGGCCACCAAGCTGCAAGATGACCTAGCAAGAAAACTCACGGAGCTACTCGGTTGAGCTGGCCTATCCAATGCTTGGGCGAGATAGCCAACGAAAGCGGGGGCCAGATACGTACAGGTCCGTTTGGGTCGCAACTTCATCGGCATGACTACACAGATGCTCCCGGCGCCGTCCCGGTTGTGATGCCGCTTAACATGACAAGTGGGCGCATTGACCTCACTGGCATCGCGAAGGTTACTCCCGCCAAGGCGGTAGAGATGTCAAAGCACATAACGCAGGCACGTGACGTTCTGCTGTCACGACGAGGTGACATCGGTCGTTACTGTCTGGTCGATTCCGCAAATGCTGGCGTCCTCTGCGGAACCGGATCACTGCGGGTGAGCATTCAGGGCTCAAGTCTGATGCCAGAGTATCTGTGTTTCTATCTTGAGACGCCGAGAGGTCTACACCAACTGCAGAGCAGAGCAGTCGGGTCAACCATGCCGAACATAAATGCAGAGATCGTAAGGTCGTTGGAGATTCCTGTTCCTCCATTGCCGGTACAATGCAAGATTGTCACGATCCTCTCCGCGTATGACCGCTTGATCGAGAACAACAATCGCCGTATCAAGCTCCTGGAGGAGGTGGCCCAGAGGATCTACCGTGAGTGGTTCGTCGACTTCCGCTACCCGGGGTACGAGGAGATGTCGCTGGTGGAGTCGGAACTTGGCAACGTTCCGCAAGGTTGGAAAGTCGGCGTATTCACCGACCTCGCTGAGATCTTGAGCGGGGGCACGCCACGAACTACCGAGCCGGAGAACTGGGATGGTGATATTCCCTTTTTCACACCCCGCGATGCTCCTGATGCGCTCGTAGTCCTCGGCACCGAGAAGCACATCACACAGGCCGGGTTGGACCGATGCAACAGCCGACTCTACCCGCCCGGCACTATCTTTATCACGGCGCGGGGAACAGTTGGGAAGGTTGTGATGGCAGGGGTGCCGATGGCCATGAATCAGTCTTGCTACGCCGTGGTTGGGCGGGAGGGCGTTAGTCAGGAGTTTATTTTGTTCGCTCTGCTGAATAAGGTCGCCTATTTGCGGACGAACACGGGGGGTGCCACGTTCGATACGATCGTAGTCGACACGTTTCGACGAATGAGAACGCTGACTCCTCCGATGGAACTCATTTCCGCATTTGCAGGAGAGGTGGCATCGGCAGTTCAGCTGATGGCCGTGCTCCAGAAGCAAGCTAAGGTGCTCAACAAGACGCGAGATCTTCTCCTCCCGCGCCTCATCTCTGGCGAACTCGATATTTCTGATCTCGACATCACGGTGCCGGAGCTCACCGCATGACCCCAGGCCGCTACAGCGAGGATGAGCTCATCGAGCAGCCCGCGATCGCGCTGTTCGAGAATCTCGGCTGGGAGCACATCAACGCCTACCAAGAGACGCTCGGACCCGAGGGAACTCTCGGTCGCGACAACAAGTCTGACGTCTTCCTTACCGCCCGTCTCCGAGAAGCGGTGAATCGCCTCAACCCCGGAATCCCGAGCGAGGCGATCGAGGACGCCGTCAACGAGGTCATCAAGCCGCGCACGGCCATGCACTACGCGCGGGCCAACGCTGAGATTCACGCGCTGCTTCGCGACCGCGTCGAGGTATCGGTCCGCCAACCCGACGGCACCGCGCTTCCAGAAAAGCTCGCCGTCATCGACTGGGAGCACCCCGAGAACAATGATTTCCTGCTTGTGTCGCAGCTCTGGATCCACTCGGACCTCCACAAGCGCCGCGCCGACATGGTCGGCTTCGTCAATGGCATACCGCTCGTCTTCATCGAGCTGAAGGCATCGCACCGCAACGTGAAACACGCCTACGACGAAAATCTCAGCGACTACCGCGACACGATCCCGCATGTCTTCGCCCCAAACGGCTTCATCGTGCTGTCGAACGGGGCCGATACGAAGGTCGGGACGATCACATCGGGCTGGGACTACTTCTCGGAGTGGAAGAAGATCAACTCCGAGGGTGAGGAGGGCGTCGTCTCGCTGGAGACGGTGATCCGGGGTATGTGTACGAAGGAGCGCGTGCTCGATCTGATCGAGAACTTCGTCGCTTTTCAGGACCGGCCAGGCGGGTTCGTCAAGCTGCTCGCTCGCAACCACCAGTTCCTCGGGGTGAACAACGCACTCGCGCGGATGCGTGAGCTGCGAGATGCGCCACCTGAGGAGCGCGGGAAGCTTGGTGTGTTCTGGCACACGCAGGGGTCTGGGAAGACGCTCTCGATGTTGTTCTTCTCGCAGAAGGTTCTACGCAAGATGCCGGGCAACTGGTCCTTCGTAATCGTCACCGACCGTGAGGACCTGGACGACCAGGCGCACAAGGAGTTCCTGCGGTCGGGCGTCGTGACCGAGAAGCACGTACGCGCCACCGGCTCAGCGCACCTGCGCCAACTCCTCGGCGAGGACCACCGCTATGTCTTCACGCTGATTCAGAAGTTCCGCACCGAGAAGGGCGAGGTCCATCCGGTCGTCTCAGAGCGCGATGACGTGATCGTTATCACCGACGAGGCTCACCGCACCCAGTACGACGTTCTCGCGCTCAACATGCGAAACGCGCTACCCAACGCCAGCTTCCTGGGGTTCACAGGCACGCCGCTGATCGCCGGCGAGGAGCGGACCCGCGAGGTCTTCGGGGACTACGTCTCGGTCTACAACTTCGCCGCGTCCGCCGCCGATCACGCGACCGTGCCGCTGTATTACGAGAACCGCATTCCACAGGTGGAGATTGCCAACCCGGCCTTCGGTGATGACCTGATGGCGATCGTGGAGGAGGCCGACCTCGACGAGGCCCAGGAGCGCCAGCTTGCTCGGACCCTTGGCCAGCAGTACGAGCTGATCACGCGCGACGACCGCCTTGATGCGGTGGCGAAGGACATCGTCGATCACTTCCTCGGGCGCGGTTTCCCTGGCAAGGGGCTCGTCGTCTCGATTGACAAGGTCACCGCCGTGCGCACGTTCGAGAAGGTCCAGGGCTTCTGGGCGCAGCGGCTCGCCGCCGACAAGGAGCGACTCGCGCGCGGGGATCTGACCCAGGCCGAGCATGATCTTCTTGCTCAGGAGATCGCGTTCATACGCTCTACGGACATGGCCGTGGTGATCTCGCAGTCTCAGAACGAGATTGCCGAGATGGACAAGCGCGGGATCAACATCAAGCCTTACCGCAAACGGATCGTGGAGGAGAACCTCGAGGAGAGGTTCAAGGATGCCCACGATCCACTGCGGATTGCGTTCGTCTGCTCGATGTGGACGACTGGGTTCGACGTGCCGTCGCTCTCGACCGTCTACCTCGACAAGCCGCTGCGAAACCACACCCTCATGCAGACGATCACGCGCGCCAACCGGGTGTTCCCCGAGAAGAGCAGCGGCCTGATCGTCGCCTACGTCGACGTCTTTCGCAACTTGCAGAAGGCGCTCGCGATCTACGCCATCGGCGGCAAGGCCGGCGAGGTTCCGGTTGAGGAGAAGGGCGCTCTCGTCGATGCTCTGCGGAGCGCCGTAGGTGAGCTCCGAACGTTCTGCTCCAGCCGTGACGTCGACCTCGATGCGCTGGCCGGGCTCAAGGGCTTCGAGCTGGTTGCGGCCGGCAGGCAGACGGTGGAGATGCTGATGGTGGATGACGAGGAGAAGACGGCGTTCCTCGCGCGCGTGTCCCTCGTGAATCGGCTGTACAAGGCGATTCTGCCTGACACCCACGCCAACGAGTTCAGCCGTCTG
Organism: uncultured Solirubrobacteraceae bacterium; assembly: GCA_963723325.1. Taxonomy (GTDB): domain Bacteria; phylum Actinomycetota; class Thermoleophilia; order Solirubrobacterales; family Solirubrobacteraceae; genus Palsa-744. Next base: position 184,974 of record CAVRQK010000001.1, read on the forward strand.
CGAGCGGTCGCCAAGTTCCTCGCTGATGCGATCGCGGAGTACACCGAGCGACCGGACGTTTCCGGTGTCATGGGGCGGGTGGAGCAGCTATTGGACGAGTCGATCGCTGCCAACGAGTACCTGATCCCCGACAGCGACGCCGATGCCCTGTTCGACCTCGGTGCCGTCGATTGGCCCGGCCTGGAAGAAGCCTTCAAGCAAGGCCGCCCGCGCACCGCCGCGCAAAGGCTGCGCTCGCTCCTCTCGGCACAGATCACGGCACTCGTCCGTCTGAACCCGATGCGCGTCGATCTCGTCGAGCGCTTCGAGAAGCTGGTAGCCGACTACAACGCCGGCAGCATGAACACAGAGGCGTTCTTTCAAGAACTGCTCGCGTTCAAGAGCACGCTGAGCGAGGAGGAGGCGCGGAGCCTTGCAGAGGGGCTCGACGAGGAGCGCCTCGCGGTGTTCGACCTCATCATGCGGCCTGCCCCAGAGCTATCTGAGGCCGAGAGGACGCAGGTCAAGAACGTTGCCGGCGAGCTGCTCTCGACGCTCAAGCGCAACAAGCTCGTGCTCGATTGGCGCAAGCAGCAGGCCACGCGTGCCGCCGTACGCGTCGCAGTAGAAGAGACGCTTGACCAGCTACCGGAAGCGTTCACGCGCAAGATCTATGCGCAGAAGTGCGACGCGGTCTATCAGCACGTGTTCGACAGCTATTGGGACGATGGGCACTCTGTGTACGAGCTCGCGGCTTGAGGGTCGAAAAGCCGCTCGGTTAGGCTTCCATTCAAGGTCTAAACCGTGGGAACCGATAAAGTCGTGGAAACCGTTGACAGATGACGGTCTTAAGGGTACGCTCAGGCTATGGCCGATCTGCTCACCACTTCCCAAATTGCCCAGATGTATGGGCTTGCGGACAGCACGATCCGTCATTACCGCTCGTCCGGGGCGCTCGTGCCGAGTCGCCAGACCCCAGGTGGGCACGCCCGCTACACGATGGCCGACGTGGCTTCCGTCTTGGGCGAACCAATTGGCGAGCAGGCAGGGCATACGTCGTCGCGCGGAGCACATGTGACCGGCCTGACGCAGGACATGTTCGCTGTGCCCGGCGAGCACGATCTGCGCACCTCTGGCCGCGGCGGCACTCTGGCCTCAGAGGTCGTGGCATTGGGTTTGCGCGAGAGTGTCGAGCCGGCGGCGTTCCGCGGTGGCGGAGTTCGTTGGGGAGGCCGGCTACTCAAGGCACGCGCCAGAGTCGCCGTGTGAGCGCTCTGGATGAGGAGGGCCGGGGGCGGGCCGAGCAGATCGCCGGCTCGCTTTGGCAGGGTGACCTTCTGGCGACACCGGTCGCGGTGACGCTTGAGGCTCCTGAGAGCAGCCTGCGCGATGATGCACACGAGCTGGAGGTGGTCGATGATGAGGGTCTGTGGGCGCCGGCGCCGCTTGAGATTTCCTCGGGCTGGACCGCGATCGTCACCCAGACATGCGATGTGGTGCGAAGCCTTGATCAGGTACAGCATCTTCAGCTCATGCCGGTCGTGGAGCTTTCTGAGAAGGAGTGGAATGAGGCGCTGAACGGGCGTCGCGGCACGCTGTTCTCCCTGCCGCCCGCCGAGGGCCTGGAGATCGAGTTCCCCGCTGTGGACTGTGCGATCTGCTTCCCCGTTGCCAAGGCGGCACTCGCGCACGCCCAAGTCAAGACTCTCAGCACACCGCTGGATCCAGCCTCCCGAATCCTGCTCTCGCACTGGCTGATGCGGCGGGTTGGTCGCCACGCCTTTCCGGACGAGCTTGAGCAACACGTCCTCGCCCCGCTTCGCGAGAAGGTCAGACGCAGCATGGGCAAGAGTTCACAGGCCGGTCTGCTCGCCGACGCGCTGATCGGCATCTGGAGCTCAACGGAGTGGGCGGCCGGCGTCTCGATCTACTTCATCGTCGACGTTAACCGCCTCCAGAGCCGTGGCGTCGACGTCGAACTCGACCGAGCCTGCGACCAGCTGCTCGCATCAGCACGAAAGACGCTCGGGTCTGCTGGCCTATCGGTACAGGTGAGCGGTGCTGCGCGCACGCTCGAGGGGACGTCCGCGTATGACCTGATGGTGGCCCACAGGCAGGTAGATCTCGACCAGCTTCCGGTTGGCGGTTTCGCTGCCAAGGACGCTATGGCGGCACTCGCGGGCGACTAGGCCTGAGGGCCTGTCAGCTTCGATTACGGCGACGAGCCTGCTTGGCGGCGGTGCGCTTCGCACGCCCAGAGCCTGCGGCGCGCTGCCTGGATGGTTGGGTCTCCCTGCGAGCGACCTGCCTCAAGTCGTGGGCAACGATCCGTGCCTCGCCGGCGTCCGGATCGGCGAGGTCCACGCCTTCGGCCATCATCTGCATCGCAAACGACTTCGCCATGCCCCAACACGACGGGTCGTGGCACGCGTCAGCGCTCTCCTGGGCGAGTTGCTCACAGGTCTGCCTCAACGCATCGGCGGTGTCGCCTTCGGGAGCTCGGTCTCGATCGAGGAAGTCCATGAATGCCGCCAGGCACTCAGGCATTGTGCGGATCGCCTCATCGTCCATCGTCATCTTGCGTGGCGCGAAGTCGAGCATGAACTCTGCGATGTCGGCCGTGGTCCAATGGGTTGACGCGCCGTCGCGGTAGTCACGCTTCCAGTCGAGCAACGCGCACGAGATGAACTCGCCGTGGCGCCATACGGCGCTGTTGGCGCCGTATGTTGCGTACACGTAGCGCCCGTAGTCGCGTACCAGTTCGTCGAGCAGTGTCTCCTCGATGGCTTCGTCCATTGTGAAGAGCTCGTCTTGGTCCTGGTCCTCGTCCACCTCCGCGTAGGTGGACACTCGGCCCAGTGCATGCGCCTCGCCGCCGATCGCACGGGCGAGCAGTGGCAGGCACACGCCAAATTCCAATGGCACCGCGAGCTCTGCCTTGCCCGTGTTGGCGACGGCGGCGCTCAGGCGCTCGGTCAGTGCGGCTACCGTCGAGCGTTTGGCGCCTGTTGCCAACAGAGCCAGCGCGGAGTCGAGCTCGGCCACCGGCCCCGCGTCGGTGAGCAACGCGTCGACAGGTATCGGCCCCTCATCACTCACTTCGAGCGTCACGCACGCCGCTTGTAGCTCGTCACGTCCTGGACGATCCAGCACGGCGACCCACACCTCGGCCGCTGGAAGCTCACCGTGCCACACCTCTCTCACTGTAAGCGAGCCCACAACGCCGGCGATCTTTGAGGGGCGCTCGTCAAACCGACGTGCCGCATGCGCTGCATCACGCGCAGTTGTCTCACTGCCAAACGCCGCGAGCACGGCAAGTACGCCGATAGATGTCTCACATCCGCGATCGACCAGGGCATCGATGAGCACAGCTCCCAACTCCGGAGGTGACTGTGGCGCATCGAAGGCCGCAAGCAATGCGATCCCGATGCGCTCGAGTGCAACCACATCATCCGCGAGCCCCGCCTCTCCGAGTAGCTCATCGAGATGCGCTCGCGTAGAGGCGCGGATGGCCTCAAGCTCATGGTCGGTAATCGTCTCCGACATCATAAAAACCTTAGAACCAGGGTCGGACGTTACTCATCGTGCGAGGATCGGCCTCGTCCCGGTCGCCTGAACTCGCTATAGATCGTTGACGCCGATGGCTGAGATCTGGATGAAAGTCTCGGCAGGTAGGTAGCGAATGTGTAGACATTCATCCGTATGGGTGTATCGCGTGGTGTGACGACGCGGGTCTCAGCCCCGCGGCGGTCCCGTGAGGCCGCCCGCGGTCGTGGCCACTGCGACACGCAACACCTTCGTCTTCTTCGGCACGTTCACGGTGGTTTCTGTGGTCGGGGCCACGACCTTGAACTTCTGAACGCCCGTGCTCAGCGTGACTTCGAGTTCGTAGCTTTCCGCTTCCTTCACGGCTTCCCAGCTCACGGTGAGCGTATCGCCAACACGCTTGCGCCGCACGTGATTGGTGTGCGGGAGCGGCGGCAGCTTCGGCTTCGGCGCCGTCAGCGTCGCGACGGTCTTCGTTTGCTGCATCAACCCTTCGCTGTAGATCTGGGCAACGATGGTGCGGGGGCCGCCCGGCCCGGGTGAGACCGTGAACTTGGTTTCACCCTTCCCAGTGCTGTCTTCGGCGATCGTCTGCGCGGTCGCGCCTTCTTCGAGAAAGTGGACACTGATGCCGGGCTGGTTGTTGAAGTGCCACTTGACGGTACGGTGGTAGCCGGTTCCCTTGACTGTCGCGGCTGGGTTCACGGGCGCGAGCGGTCCGGCCTCTTCGACGCTGACGGGCGGCATCGCGTTGCCGACCGGCGCGAGGTGCCAGACGCCCGGCTTTGGGTTCTCGACGATGAAGTACGTCTTGTGTGCTTCCGTCGCGGCGAGCTCGATGCCGGCGTGTTCCGCGACGATCTTGTTCGGCACTGTGGGCGTTTCCAGCGTTTCGCCGCTTGGCCCGGTGAGGAGAACCTTGGGTGGTGCGGTCGCGCCGACGGCGACGAACTCCTCCCTTGAGCGGCCCGGCGGGACCACGATTTCGGTCGTCACGGCCGCGCGGAGAGCACCACGCAGCCTGGCGCCGCCGCCGTGAACGGTTTCGAGTCCGCTGAAGTCGCAGCCGTCGAGTTCGAACGGCCCGTCCCAGCGCTTGCGAACGCCGATGTGGCCGCTGAGGAAGAGGAAGTGCGCTTCGCCGCAGATCCCGAAGCCGGTGTCGGAGATGATGCCTTCCGCGTTCACGGTGACGCCGAATGCGCCCAGTTCGCCCTTCGCCTTAAGTTGCAGGTGGGTTTCGGGCTTGAACTCAGCCTTGCCTTCGACGTTCACCGCGAGCGATGCGGGTCCGATGTTCTTGCTGATGCTGCCACCAACGCCGAACTTCACGGTGTTGTCTCGCAGGTCGATTTCGATCGAGCCGTCGATTGGGAGGATCCAGAACTGGAACGGTCCGCCGTGCACGGCGACCTTGAAGCCGGAGGTGACGCCTTTCACGTATTCGAAGCCGGCGTCGGCTTTCACGCCTTCCTTCAGCAGCGGGAGGTCTTTGAGCACCGTGGCCTTGATGCCGCCGCCGACGGAGAACGACGGTTCGAAGCCGAGCATGAAGCTTGCTTCGCTGATTTCGAAGTGGACCGGTTCGAGCTTCCAGTGAAGGTTCTGGCCGCCGATCTTGATCTTGCGGAGCTTGAACGGGTTGACCGAGATTGACGCGGAGACGTTGACCTCGGGCAGCGCCTTCGCGGGTTCGAACTGCTGGCCGAAGATCTTGATCGTTTTCGGGAGTACCTGCCCGAGGTCGAACGTGCCCTCGGCGGAGAAGACGTGGTGGGCGAAGTCGTACGAGACGAGGAAGTCGGAGATCCCGACCGGTCCGAGTTGGAAGAGGCCTGGCTCCCGCGAGACGAGATACCTGCCGATCTGGCCTGTTTTCGGGTTTTCGGTGAGCTTGCATTCGAAGCCGGGGAACGTCGTGCCACTGGGGCAGCGTTCCCACTGGTGATGATTCGGGTCCGCGTTCGCGGATTTAACGAACGCTTCCCACAGCGACAACCCGGTTTTGTTGAAGGCTGTGAAGTACAGGCCACCGATCGCCTGAGGAGCGCCGAACGGGGCGAGGCTGAGTTCGCCCTGCAGCTTCGTGCCGTAGTCGCCTTCTTCGTGAACGAGCCTCGCTTTGATGTCGCCGCTCACCGGCACGAATTTGAAAAACTTCGCTTGGGCGCCCAGAGCGAGGTCGAAGATGGTCCCGTCGAGCGCGATCTTGTGGATGCCGGGCGCGGGCAGGGTGATGCCGCCGATGGAGATGCGCACGGCACCGGTCAGTGCCAAGTCCTTCGTCACCTTGTCGAACTCGACCTTGCCGCCCGCTTCGGGCGTGTAGTCGATGCCGCTGACGCGGACCGGCCCGACGGCCTCGTACTGCTCCTGGTTCTGTGTGATGAGGCAGCCGAGGGCCTGGGCTGCGCCGATGAGGAGTTCCTTCGCGTCGCACGCCTGGAACGCCTTCGTCTTCCCTTCGCCTTTGCCGAGCGGGTTCGTGGCGACGAGTCGGTACTGGTAGGTCGCGCCGGCGGCGATCCCGGTGATGTGGGCTTCGACGGTTACGGGGCTGTAGCCGCCCGTGGGCGTGGGCGAGCACGGCGCCTTGCTAGTGAACGCTTTGATCCCGTATTCGAATTCGCACGTTGACAGCGTCGCTTCGTTCGGGCTGACGGCGCCGGTGAGCGTGACGCCGCTCGCGTTGAGTCCCTTCGTTTCCCCAGTTTCAACGGTAGGTGGACCCGGCACCGGCGTCTTGAACGTCTTGTCATCGCCGCTGAGAGCGGTGGTGCCCTGGTCGACGGCGAGTCGGTAGTGATAGGTCGTTTCCTGCGTCAGCCCGGTCACGGCCGCCGTCAACGCCTGGACGGAGCCGTCAAGGGGCGGCGTGCACGGCAGCTGCTTTTCGTAGTGGGATGCTTCTTTGCCGATTTCGAAGCGGCATGTGGTGAGTTTCGTGCCTGCGGGGTTGACTTTGCCGGCGAGGGTCGCCGTGGTCGGTTCGAGCTTTTCGACCGGCCCGGTTTCGACTTCCGGCGTACCCAGGCTGAACGTCGCCTCAATGACCGGGTGGTAGAGGGTCGGGATGCCGTTCACGATCGAGCTCACCGCATACCAGCGTTCTTCGCCCGGCACGGCGTCGACGGCCGCTTTCAACTGTCCTTCACCTGCTTCCGGCGGTATTTCTGTGACGGTGCCGCTCCCGATCACGCCGTGTTCGACGGGGTGCACTCCGAGAGGTTCGCCGAACGGCGTCGCCCGGGTCGGCGTGGAGAAGACCCTATACCCGGTTGCGCCCGGCACCTGCGCCCAGCTGAGTACGAGCTTGCCCTGCGAGCTCGCTGCGCTGATTTCTGGCGCCGTCGGCGGGGGCTCGACGACGGGGTGCTTCGTGACGCTGTTCGTGCGTTCTTCGCGTTCGCCTGCGGTTTCGATGATGAACGACTTTTCGACGTCCAGTTCGCCGCTGATGTCAGGGGCGAGGATGAAGTCTTCCGTTTCCGTCTTTTTGCCCGGGGGGATGTCGCCGAGCACCCTGGTGAGGCGCTCCTGTGGCTGGAAGAGGAAGTTGACGTGGGTTTCCGGGCTGATGTTGACCTGGGCGTTGTACACGGGCACAGGGCTCGTGTTCGTGAGGATCAGGTGGAGATGGTACGGATACCTGTCGGTCGCTTCTTCGTCCGCGCTGACGCCGAGCTTCACGGCGCTGGCGCCGTAGACCTTGATCGGTTCCTGCAGCACCGCGCGCAGTTCCACGGGTGCGTTGAACGGCTGCAGCGTCGCCGCATACGTCGCCGAGGGCCGGTATTCGCCGGGCTTGTCGCCGCGCACCAGCCATTCCGTTTCCCCACTGCCTTCGCCTTCGATGTCGCTGAGTTTGCGGGTCAGGCTCTGCGGTTCCGCGGTCGGCGCGAGGCTCAGCCCCGGCGGCAGCGCGAGCGTGGCCTGGCCGTTCGTGAACTTCGCGCCGTGCACGGAGAGGTTCTGGATGATCATGCTCACGCCGAAGAACTGCTTGAGGAAGGACGCTTCGCCATTGAAGATCATCCACTCGAGGAGCAGTTCGCCTTCGATGACGTGGGTTTGGACGGTCCAGTTCGGCCCCGAGCAGCTTTCGCCGCTGCAGCCGGGTCCGCCGCCGAAGATCTCGCCGTCGCTGTTCACGTAGCCGCGGATGTCGGCACCGCCTCCACCGCCTCCCCCGCTCCCGTCGTTGCTGTAGTCCCTCGGCCGGAACGCGAGGTGGACGGAGAATTCGAAGACGACGCGGTTCGCGGGGTCGTTCGTGTTGATCCCGTGTTCCTTGATTTCTTCCAGCGTGAGCTCGTGGGAGTGCAGCGTCGCCTTCGCGGCGCCGGGGTGAAGTTCGATGTGCGCGACGCCTTCGCCGTGATTGACGACGACTTTTGTCGCCGAGGCCGCGTAGCCGGAGTGGTATGCGTAGATGAAGTCTTCTCCTTCTGGCAACCCCGTCACGTTGGCAACACCGTTTTCCGCGGTGGTGCCGCTGATGCGCGTGCCGTCCGCGGCCTCGTAGAGCACGTTCGCGGCCGCGATCGGCGCGCTGTCTTCAGCGTTGACGACGGTGACCTGGACGGCGTGCGATTTCGGCGGTTCGACAACGTGCACCGTGAGCGTGGAGGTGCCCACTTCTTCGACGCCGTGGAAAACGGTTAGCTTCACGGTGTCCGTCCCTACTCCCGTGTAGAGGTGCGAGACCGCCTCACCTTCGCCGGTCGTGCCGTCGCCGAGTTCCCAGTGGTATGAGGTGATGTAGTACTGGGGCGTCGTCGCGCTCGCATCGAAGTGCACGGCGGTCCCCGTGACGGTCGAGACGTTTTCGCCGGCGACGGCCTTCACTTCGGGTGGCGCCACGATAGCGGTTGGAGCGGTGTCCACGCTCGCGTGCGCGCCGCTGCCCGTCGTAACGGTCTCGCGCATCCGCAGTACTTCGTGTATGTCCCCGGTGCCGACCGGGTACGTCTCGAGGGTCTGGCCGCTGACTTCTTCGCAGGGTGAGCCCGGCGGCTTGCAGCGCAGCCACTGGTGGCTGATGCTCGCCGGTTCGTTCGACCACGTGCCCTCCTTCACCGTCAACACCTGGCCAAGCGCGGCGACGCCGTCGATCGTCGGCGGTTCGATGGGCGCCGGGTTAAGGCCCACGACCTTGCTGGTTGGGGCGGACGCCTTGGTGGCGTTGCCGGTGGCGTTGTGGGCTGTTTCGGCGACCTCGATCGTGAAGCCGACGTCGGCGCCGGTGGGCACGTACGTCGTCCCGGTTGCCGCGGAGATTTTGACGCATTCCGCGCCGGCTTCGTTGCACCGCAGCCACTGGTATTCGTAGCCTTCGGGTTCGTTGGACCATTCGCCCTGCACGCGCGTCAGCGCCTGGCCCTGCTGCGCCGTTCCTTCCAAGTATGGCGGCTTCGTATTCACGGGGCTCGCGCCGGCCGTTGGTGACGTCGGTTCGGATTCGGCGGGTTCGCTGGGCCCACCGGCGTTGTGGGCGACGACCTCGACGCGGAGGTCGTGTCCGACGTCGGCGCCGCGTGGCGTGAACGTCTGGTGGGTCGCGCCGGTGATCGGCAGGCACCCTTGACCGAGAGCGTTGCACTGCGACCACTTGTATGTGTATTCGGTCGGACTGTTTTCCCAGCTCCCATTTTCCGCAGCTAGCGGCTGGCTCTGCGTTGCAGGCAGGCCAGCGACCGACGGCTTTGTCACGTTGACGGGCACGGGCTGAACGACGACCGCGGTCGGCGCTGACAGCGCGGGTTTGGACGGGCCGCCGGTGTTGCTCGCGGTTTCTTCGACGCGGATGGTGTGGCCAACGTCTTCTTTGACTGCAATATAGGTTTCGCCTTCGGCGCCGGAGATCGCTCCGCAATCGGCGCCGCTTTCGTCGCAGCGCAGCCAATGATCTTTGTAGCTTTCGGGTTCGTTGGTCCAGCTGCCGTGTTCCTCGGTCAGGGTCTTGCCCTGCTGGGCGATGCCTGAGATCTTCGGCGGGGTGATGTTTTCGGGCCCGGCGACATAGGCGTAGTGGTCCGCTTCGCTCGTCGCGCTCCTCCCGCCGGGCGTCGTCACCGTCACATCGACCTGACCGCCCGCGTGCGCTGGGCTTTCGGCCGTTATTTCGGTCGCCGTGTTCGTTTTGATCGTCGCGGAAGCAGCACCGAAGTGAACCGCAGAAGCAGCGTCGAAGTTGGTGCCGATGATCGTCACAAGAGTGCCGCCAGCGGCGGCACCGCTCGCTGGCGAGACTTTGGTCACCGTCGGCACCGGTGGTGCTGACGTAAATCTAAGTTGTGAGCCGTGCGCGGTTCCAGAGCCATTGACGGCGATCAATTCGGCGCAGTATTCGTTGCCTGCGCTGAGTCCTGTCAGTTCGACCGAGACCTGGTGGAACACCGCGTCTGTGAAGCCGAGGGTCGCGGGTGCAGTCGAATGCGTGGGCGAGCCTGCGAGACCTTCGCTCGCGCACCATTCGGAGCTGGCCACGTCATAGGCCACGTGGTACTGGGTCGTCTGGCCGGAGGGGTTGACTTGACCTTCGACCATCGCCGTCGTCGCGCCGGTCGCGAATGCGCTTGAGGTGGACGCGGATGGGAAGCCAGCAAAGAACGTGACCTGCGAGCCGTGCGCGGCTCCAGAGCCATTGACGGCGATCAGTTCGGCGCAGTATTCGTTGCCTGCGCTGAGTTCGGTCAGTTCGACCGAGACCTGGTGGAACGTCGCATCCGTGAAGCCGAGCGTCACCGGTGTGGTTGCGTGCGCTGGCGAGCCCGCGAGGCCACCGCTAGTGCACCATTCAGAGCTCGCTAGGTCATAGGCGACGTGATATTCGGTCGTCTGGCCGGCGGGATTGACCTGGCCTTCGACCATCGCCGTCGTCGCGCCGGTTGCGAAGGCGTTTGATGTGGATGCGGCTGGTAGGCCCGAGAAGAAGAATTCAGCAGAGCCATGCCCCGTCCCTGAGCCATTGACGGCGATCAATTCGGCGCAGTATTCGTTGCCTGCGCTGAGTCCTGTCAGTTCGACCGAGACCTGGTGGAACGTCGCATCCGTGAAGCCGAGCGTCACCGGTGTGGTTGCGTGCGCTGGCGAGCCCGCGAGGCCACCGCTAGTGCACCATTCAGAGCTCGCCAGGTCATAGGCGACGTGATATTCGGTGGTCTGGCCCGACGGGTTGACTTGCCCTGCCACTGTCGCCGTCATCGCTCCGGTCGGCTGGGGAGCGAAGGCGAAGGCCGACGGTGCGCCCGCTGTGAACGACTGTGGGAAACCTTCGGAAGTCCCCGAACCATTGACGGCGATGAGCGCGACGCAGTATTCGCTGCCGCTTGTCAAGGCGGTCAGTTCCACCGAGACTTGGTGGTACGTCGCGTCCGTGAAGCCCAGCGTCACCGGCGCGGTCGAGTGCGCCGGTGAGCCCGCAAGGCCACTGCTCGTGCACCATTCGGAGCTGGTCAGGTCATAGGCGACGTGATATTGGGTCGATTGGCCGGCGGGGCTGACCTCGCCTCCGACCGTCGCCGTCGTCGCACCGGTCGACTGTGGGCTAAACGCGAAGGCCGACGGTGCGCCGGCGGTGAAGGACTGCTGGAAGCCCACCGACGTGCCGGAGGCGTTGACCGCGATCAGCTCCTCGCAGTATTCGCTACCAGCCGTCAGGCCGGTCAGTTCGACTGAGACTTGGTGGTACGTCGCATCGGTGAAGCCCAGCGTCACCGATGCGGTCGAGTGCGCCGGTGAGCCCGCAAGGCCACTGCTCGTGCACCATTCGGAGCTGGTCAGGTCATAGGCGACGTGATATTGGGTCGATTGGCCGGCGGGGCTGACCTCGCCTCCGACCGTCGCCGTCGTCGTCCCAATGGACTGTGGGCTAAACGCGAAGGCCGACGGTGCGCCGGCGGTGAAGGACTGCTGGAAGCCCACCGACGTGCCGGAGGCGTTGACCGCGATCAGCTCCTCGCAGTATTCGCTACCAGCCGTCAGGCCGCCGAGAGCACCCGAAACGGGGTGAAACTTGGCCGCCGTTGAGCCGAGGGTCACCGGGGACGTTGCGTGGCCCGGTGAGCCTTTGGACCCATTGCTCGTGCACCATTCAGAGCTCGCCAGGTCATAGGCGACGTGGTATTGGGTCGACTGGCCGGCAGGGTTCACTTCGCCGCTGACCAACTCGATAGTCGACGCGATCGCGCGGGAGCCACGCGCTTCGACCGAGGGCGCTCCGGCGGTGAACGTCTGAACGAATCCAGACGAGGTCCCAGAGCCGTTGGCCGCGATGAGCTTCTCGCAGTATTCGCTGCCGCCCGTCAGGCCGCCGAGACCCACTGAGACGCGGCGAAACCTCGGGGCCGTGGAGCCAAGGGTCACCAGAGACGTTGCGTGGCCCGGTGAGCCTTTGGACCCATTGCTCGTGCACCATTCAGAGCTCGCCAGGTCATAGGCGACGTGGTATTGGGTCGACTGGCCGGCGGAGTTGACTTCGCCTTCGACGAGCTCGTTCGCGGAGGTGGTCGCTCGGGGGCCAAAGACCCTGACCGACGGCGTCCCCGCGGTGAAGAACAGCTGGGATCCTGCAGACGTGCCGGAGGCGTTGACCGCAATCAGCTCGGCGCAGTATCCGCTGCCGGCCGTCAGCCCGCTGAGGCCCACCGAGACGGAGTGAAACCCGGGGGCAGTGGATCCGAGGGTCAGGGGGGACGTGGTGTGCGTCGGTGACCCTTTGGAGCCATGGCTCGTGCACCATTCGGAACTCGGTAGGTCATAGGCGACGTGGTATTGGGCCGCTTCGCCGCCGGGGTTGACTAGGCCTTCGACCGACGCCGTGGTGGCACCGGTCTCAAACACGGAATCGATAAATGCCGAAGGGATCGACGCCTGAGCCGAGGCTGGCACGGCAAGAGCAGAGCACGCGAGCGCCAGCAGTAGAGCGACACACGTCAGTCGAGCTCTCGTCGCAGTCACGGGACCACTGAGATCGCTGTCATGAAACGCCTCCGTCGTTGCTTGGCACGGCATGGTCCTGCTGCTCTTGCGCTTCTAGCGCTTCGATCTCGTGTGGCCCGAGCGGGTCGAGCGGTTCGCGAGGCGCAACGTGCAAGACATCACATGCCTTGGTCAGTTCCGCCTGCACCCGATCGAGGAACAGCCGGTCACTCGCGCTCAGCTTGCGGTCTCGGGCAGAGCGAACGGCGTTGGTTGCGCTTTGAAGTTCGTCGAGATTCGCGCACACCTCGCCAACTATTCTCAGGCCCACTTGATCCGGAGGGTGACGAGCCAGCGCGTCGCGAGAATCGAGCCAGGCGTCCACCCAGCGCCGGCTCGCCCCGATCGGCCACTCGCTCCGTCTGCGGATGTCGTACAGCGTATTTAGCGCGTTGCCCAACTCGAATCCAAGAAGGGTCCAAGCTGTTGTCGCTTCAAGCTCTAGCCGGTAGTTGTCGCCACGTCGTCTCGCCTGACGCTCTTCCCTTTGCGTCCACCACGACACGGCGCTTCCGGCCACAACACCGAGCAGGCCGAAAAGTCCATTGCTGAGGTCGGTGGCTAGCAGCAACCGGGCTCCACAGCCAGGCGCTCCGCCACCGTCAACCTAACGCCCGACCCTGGTGCGATCGAGTTGGCATTGTGAGCAAAAGCCGGGCTGGCCGGCGTTCGCATTGTCTCACTGTGAACGCTGAGCAAACGAACCTCTTCTTCTGCGTAGCGGTACGCGCCTCGTACTTTACGCAGGAAGGGCGGTAGATGTCAATAACCAGAACTTTGCAGCTTCGAGTACTGACCCTTTAAGGTTCTGGTTTCGGCCAAATCTTGGTTGATCGGGTCGAGCATGAGCACGATCGCGTGATGATCACGAAATCTACTGGCCACTATGAGAGGGCTCGGCGAGATTTGCCGACTTCGTTGTTAGGGCGGCCGTATCAACCCGCTCAATATTCCGCTGAGACCATCGCACTCCGACTACCCTGTGCCCATGGCTCGTCGTCTCGCGATCACGTGGGGGTTCAACATCGTCGCGTTGCTCGTCGCCACGCGGATTCTGTCCGGCCTCAGCTACGGCAGCGACTGGTGGGTGTTGTTCGCCGCGGCGCTTGCGCTGACGCTCGTGAACACGTTTCTGAAGCCTTTGCTGGCGTTCCTGTCGATTCCGTTCATCCTCGCAACGCTCGGGCTGGCGTACTTCCTGCTCAATGTGCTGATGCTCTACGCCACGCATTGGTTGGTGGCGCAGTTCACCATCACGAACTTCTGGTGGGCGGCGCTCGCCGCGCTCGTGGTCAGCTTCGTAAACGCTGTTCTCTCCGCGGTCCTCGGCAAGCCCAAGGACATCGCCGCGGCTTGACCTGGCCCCCAGTGGGCACCACGAGCGCCGCGGTGAAGTTCAGGTCACCTCAACCGGCGTGCCAAGCGTGGCCCTCGGCCCGAGCCAGGCGATGTCCGGGCTGAGCATGCGAATGCAGCCGTGCGAGGGGTCGCCAGGGATCCTCTGTGGTTCGCCGAACGGGCCATGGATGCCGATCACGCCTTCTCCGGGCCAGTTGGGCAGGGTGGAGTAGTCCGACGTGCCAAGCGCGTACGGCCAATAAGGATTGCCGGGGTCGCTCAGCTTGAAGCGCTCGTCGATCCAGAAGTGCCCAGCCGGCGTCGGCGTGCTCGGCTTGCCAACGCCCACCGGAAAGATCTTCAGCAGGCGTCCGGCGTAATACACGCGCATGCGTCGCGCGGCGCGGCTGACCACGATCCGCCAGTGCGTGCGGTGTACTGCGCCCAGCAGTTCGCTCAGCACCCAACCGCTGCGTCCGTTCGGTCGCCCCGGAATGCGGACCCTGTCCCATTCGTGTCCTTCCGCGTCGGTGTAGCCGTCCAGCAGGGGATACACCTCGGGAAAACCGTCCGCCGTGTACAGGTGCACCTTCGCCACCCGCTTTGAGTGGGATTCGGGATGCAGGTAGACAGGCCCCGTGCTTTCGGGGTGAGCCCACGCGCTGAGCGTCAGTTCGTTGGACAGCGGCGTGACTGAGGATGCTGGGGTGGAGGCCCCGGCAGGGGGTTGGGGTGGGCCGGTACTCGGCGCTGGCGCCTGCGACGGTTCTTCCACAGCGGGCGCCACTGTCGGCGTTGTGGCACCCGCAGCGTCCGCCGAGACGCCGCCCACGCACAGCGCGCAGATGACCGAGCCGATGGCAACGACGGAGCGCACGGTTCTCATTGTCGCGTGTATCAACGCCAGAGGGGCCACCGCGATGTCGCGGCGGCCCCTCTGCTCGAATGCCCTGTGGCCGGCTGGTCTCAGCCGGTGAACCTTGGCGTGCTCACGTGGTGGACGGCCGCGCATCGGGCCAGCCTCCTGGTGATCGTGGCGCTGTGGTTGCTGGCTGCCGAGGTGAACGTCACGTGCATCGTGAGGTGCTCGACCTTGCCGGCCTTCACAGCCACCCGCAGCGCGAAGTTCCCGTGCGAGTTGGCTTTGCTCAGCGTCCCCAGCTTACGGCCGTTGAGGAGGAACGTCACCGATGCGATGTCCTTGCCCGCAACCGACGCCAGATAGCCGCTGCTGGCGACGCACGCCTGCGTACTGCTGGCCAGGTGGGCGCTCCCGAACGCGAGAACGCCGGTTTTCGCCGGTGGCGGTGTCGGCGCCGGCGTGGTTGGCGTCGGTGCCGGTTTCGTGGGTGTTGGTGTGGTTGCCGGCGGTGTGACCGTGGTGTGTTCGCCGGAGCACGACGCGTTGTAGTCCCCGGTCCACGTCAGCTTGACTTCCACCGAGCCGACCTTGCCGGTCTCGCCATTGAGCGTGAACAGGAACTGCGGCAGGCCCGTGGCCGTGTTCAGTTCCAGTCCCGCCAGGCTGGCGGTTCCGGTTTCGTCCAGCGAGCGTTCTTCCAAGCCCGCGATCGGGTTGCCGTCGTTTTCGTCGAACACCACCGATCCCGTCGTGTACGTGGCGCGGGCGGGCTGCAGCACCTGCAGTGAGATGTATGAGGCAGGCGTGCACTGCGGGGCCGGCACCACGAACTGCGATGCCAGCACGCGGATCGCGCCTTCGCCGCAGGCTGCTCCGGTGTAGGCGTCGAAGTCCTGGATCTGCTCCGAGCCGTCGTCGGAGTTGACCCAGATGCACGTCGGACGCTGCGGGTCTGCGTTGACCGTGTAGAGCAGACCGAGGTTTTCGAAGTGCTTCGGGAAGTTGGCGCAGCCTTTACCGGTCGAGTAGTCGAAGCAGTCGACCTGGTCGTAGTCGCCGTTTGGCACATATACCCTCGGCCCGAGCACCAGTGAAGGCCCATTCCATCCCGACGTCTGATTGATCGCGGCGGCCATTTCCGCCGGCGTCGTCGTCGTTTCGCCTTCGAGGTTGAAGCACTGGTCGGTACCCGTAGGCAGGCACAGGCCGATCGGCTTGCCGGTTGCGTCAAGCAGCGCGAACGGCGCGCCGTTGTCGGACGGGTAGGAGAAGCCGAGTGTTGCCGGCCACGAGCCGCCGCAGCTGCTCTGGGTGGCATCGTCGAAGCACGCCAGTCGGCTGGTCGCTTCGATGTCCACTGGGATGATCACCTTCCCGCCGATCGCCGCGATCGAGGGTGAGGGGTAGCCAGAGTCCGCGACGGTGCCCACGCCGATCGAGACCGCGTAGGGCTGTCCCGAGCACGCTGCGTCGGTGCTCACGTCAAAGCACATCAGCGCGTTTTCGGCGCCGTTCTGGCCCGAGTCGTTTACGAAGCTGTACGCGTACCAGTGGGTGCCGATCAGCACCGGGTCACTGGCGCCGCTGATGCCGGCCGGGGTGAGCGGAGCCTGGCCGACCGGGGTCAGCGCGGTGAAGCCGCAGAACGGGTCCGTGTTGGTCGGCGCGAGCGTCGTGTCGATGCACACCACGCCGGCAGTCCCGTCGGTCGTCCTGGTCGCGAACACGTAGAGCTTGTCGGTGTGCAGGTCGAGGTGCAGGCCCGGCTGCGCCGAGGTGGAGAAGTTGGCGCCCGTGCCGGTTTCGGTGATCGTCTCCGGTGAGAAGCACGGTTCCGCGTTGCTCTGGAAGTGGCAGGCGACCTGCAGCGTGCCCTGGTGGTGGAACACGTTGTACACGGCTTCCTGGGCTTCCTCGCCCACAGCCACCGCCCAGCCGTCGCCGCCGCCGCTGCCGGCGAAGTGCGAGGCCGGAGGTACAGGGATCGTCTCGGTCGCGGAATAGGTCGCGGTTTCGGCCCAGGCCGGAGCGGCCGTCGCCGAGAGCACGAACAGACAGACGAGCGTCGCGACCGTCACTGCTTGCTTACGCCAAGTTCCTTCTTGCATTCTCCGGCTCCTTCATTGCGTTCGTGGCAGGGCGAGGATCTGCCGACAAGCACGCAGAATGCATCAGGCACCACCCCCCAAAGAACGGAATTAAATATATGAATGAGTACGTTTTGTCAAGTTTAACGAGCGAACATGTGTTGGACTTTTGCGCCGGGGCGCAAGTTGGGAAACGTTTTCGTCCCCGCTGTGCGGCGGAGGTGCTCAGTGTGTTGCGCCCAGAAACCGTTCGAGCCCCGCCTCCAACGCCCGCGCGACCGCCTCGCGGAAAGCCGGGCGCTCCATCGGGGTCTCATCGGCGGCGTTCTGCATGTTGGCCACCTCCACGAACACCTTCGGCACGCGCGACAGGTTCAGCCCGCCCAGGTCGCTGCGCGGCGCCAGCCCGTCGACCCCGTCATACGTGGAGGGGTGCAAGCCCATCCGCACCAGCGACGCGCGCACAGCGACGGCCATGTGCAGCGATGGGCCGATGATCTCCCGGTCGGCTCCGCTGGGGATGGGGGCGGGGATCAGGATCGCGAACCCCGACCCGTCCGTCGGGCCGCCATCGGCGTGTATCGAGATCGCCGCGTCGCTGTGCGCGCGGTTGCCGATGGCCGCTCGTTCGGTGATGCACGGTCCCACGCCGGTGTTGCTGGTGCGGGTCATCACCACCCGCGCTCCCGCCGCCAGCAGCAGCGCGCGCAGGCGCTGCGCAACGCTCCAGTTGAAATCGGTCTCGCGATAGCCGTCCGGCGCCGCCGTGCCGGTGGTGTCGCATTCCTTCGCGCCGTTGCCGTCGTTCACCAGCCGTGAGATCTGCTGGGGGTTGGTGAAGTTGCCGCCGTTGTGGCCGGGGTCGATCGTGATCACCCTGCCGCTCAACGGTCGCGCCGGCGCCGAGGCGCTCGATTTGGACGGCGTGGTCGTCTGTTGGAGAGCGGCCGTGTGGAAGCTCGTGCTCGCTTGGTGCGCTTGCGTGAGTGCCCTGCCCGGGCCGGCGCCGGCGCTTGCGCCGCAGCCCAGAGCCACCGCGACGGCGCTGGGGACCAGCATCAACAGGCCGATTCGAGGTATGCGATGGCGGACCATCGCGTTGATATTGACGGCTGACGACGCCGGAGGGGTAGCATGGGGTGGGTGGATCCAGATGCCATAGCCGCACGAGTGCAACGCTTGGCCCGTCCGCATCCCTCCGGAGGCACCGTCATCGAGCGCTCCGTGATCCTCGCCGAGGGGGCCGATTCGGCCGCCATCCTCAAATGGATCTCCGACCACGACGGTGTGGCCGACTCCACCACGGCCGCCGTTCGCAGTGGTGGTCTGCATGGATCCCGCACCCATGTGGGCGACGCCCAGCTGTCGGGTCCTGCGCGCCGCTTCGTGCTGCCCGCTCGCGCGTTTGACGAGCCCACCATATGAGTCCCTTGCGATGATCGGCCTGCGCCGGATCGAGGAGCTTCAGGACGAAGCCCGCTACCACCGCCAGCGTTACGACCTCTACAAGGCCAAGGCCTACGGCTCACGACCGACCAGCGTAAGCCGGCTCAACGATCTGGAGCGGCGCTGTCGTGGCTCGGAGGCGCGCCTGCGCCAGGCGTTGCGAGACAACGAGAATCCTCCCGAGGAGTTCCCTGACGAGTAGCTTCAGTGGTGCGGCAGGAGCTGCGTTCTGCCGACGGTACCTTCACGTCTGCACCAGCGCGTAGCGTCTGCTGAATGACGAATGCTGAGCATTTGAACGAAGTTCTCCAGGAGTTTCACAGCGATCACGCCGAGCTGATGTTCGTGGGCGGCGATCCGCTGTCGGAGGGCGTTGCGCGCGCGTTGGACATGCTGCCCGGCGAGGGGGTCGAGTGGGCGATCGTGCAGCGCCACCCGGTGCTGATCGCACGCACGACGGCCACGCTCTTTCAGATCGTGCTGCATCCCAGCGAAGGCAGTGTGACGCTCACCAGCAGGCCGCTCAGCGGCGAACGGCTGGTCGTCGGGCTCGACTGGGGCGATGCCGTCGAAGCGGACGGCGCCACCACGCGCGAGACCCGCTGGAGCTTCCGTTACGAGGGCGTGGTGGGCGAGGAGGAGTGGCAGCGGATCAACGGCCGGGTGACAGTCACCGCCGCCGGGGAGACGCTCGATCGCCGCGAGCGCTTCGCGCGCAACCTCGCCACCCAGGCAGGCTGGGTACCCGGCGGGGTCGGCTGACGGCCGGCTCTTCGTCTGCTCATCGGGTTGACTGCTCAGCGCTGCAAGAGCTGAAGCGACTGCCCGCAGCTCGTCTGCGGCACCGTCCACAGGTACCGGATGCCGCCCAGCTCGATCGGCTCGCTCACTTCCTGGCGACGGTCCGGGCCGGAGAAGCGCACGCCCGTTGCGCTCAGCTCGGCAGCCTTCGCCACGATGTCCTGCACCTCGAAGCCCACGTGGTCGAGCAGGATCCGCTCGCCGCCAAGGCGATCCGCCAGTAGCTCCTCGTCGGTGATCGTGAACAGCTCGATGTTGCCAGCGCCCGACCCCAGGTAATGACCAAGGATCGAGAACTGGGGGAGGATCACCGGGCGAACGATCTCAAGCGCGAAGCGCTCATGAAACTCGGCCACCGCCGCGTCCAGGTCGGCCACCAGGTAGCCAACGTGATCGAGCGTTCCCAGCGAGTCAGTCAAGCGGCGTAGTGTAGGCGCCGCTCAGGCCGCCGTCCACCAGGAACGTCGAGGCGGTCACAAAGCTCGACTCGTCGCTCGCCAGGAACAGCACGCCGTTGGCGATCTCCTCGGCCCGCGCGAAGCGGCCCATCGGCACGTGCACGAGGCGCCGCGCGGCCTTCTCGGGGTCCTTGGCGAACAGCTCCTGCAGCAGCGGCGTGTCGACCGGGCCGGGGCACAGCGCGTTGACGCGCACGCCGCGGCGCGCGAACTCCACGCCCAGCTCGCGCGAGAGCGCAAGCACCCCGCCCTTGGACGCGGTGTAGGAGATCTGCGAGGTGGCCGCGCCCATCACCGCGACGAACGATGCGGTGTTGATCACCGAGCCGCGCAGCGGGCCCTCGTTGTCGAGCAGGTGGGGGATGCCGTGCTTGCAGCACAGGAACACGCTGCGCAGGTTCACGTTCTGCACGCGCTCCCACGCCTCCAGCGTCGTGTCCAGCACCGAGCCGTCGTCGTTGGGCGAGATGCCGGCGTTGTTGAACAGCACGTCGATGCGCCCGTAGCGCTCGCGCACCTGCTTGAAGGCGTCTGAGACCTGCTGCTCGTCGGTGACGTCCACCTGCAGCGCCAGGTCGCCGGGGGAGTCGGCCAGCAGGTCGACGCCCACGACGGTCGCGCCCTCGCGCTGGAAGACCTCGACGGTCGCCGCGCCGATGCCGCCGCTCGCGCCGGTGACCACGCACACACGTCCCTCAAGCCTGCCGCTTTGAGCCATCATGCCTCCGTCGCGTAGTAGATCGTCTTGACCTCGGTGTAGGCCTCCAGCGCGTGCGGGCCCAGCTCGCGTCCGTAGCCCGACTGCTTGAAGCCGCCGAACGGCGTCGACACGCGCACCGAGGTGTTCGCGTTGATCGACAGCACGCCTGTCTCGATCGCGCGCGCCACGCGCAGCGCACGCGCCCCGTCGCGCGTCCAGATCGAGCCCGACAGTCCGTAGATGGTGTCGTTGGCCAGCCTGACCGCGTCGGCCTCGTCGCGGAAGGAGATCACCGCGGCGATCGGGCCGAAGACCTCCTCGCGGGCCACGCGGTCGATCGGCCTTCACCGGGTACAGCACCGTCGGGCGCGAACCAGAAGCCGGGCCCTTCCGGTGCGCTGCCGCGGAAGGCCACCGACACGTCGTCGTCCAGGAACGAGGACGACCGTGCTCGCGCTGCGCCGCCGAGATCAGCGGGCCCATCTGCGTGGCCTCGTCGAGCGGGTCGCCGACGCGCAGCGCCTTGACGTGCACCTCGAGCAGCTCGAGGAAGCGGTCGAGCACGTCCTCCTGCACGAGGATGCGCGAGCGCGCGCAGCAGTCCTGGCCCGGCGTTGCCGAACACCGCCGATGGTGCAGCCGCGGCGGCCGCCTCCAGGTCGGCGTCGGCGAAGATCACGTTGGCCGACTTGCCGCCCAGCTCCAGCGTCACGCGCTTGATCGTGGCGGCCGCGCCGGCCGCGATCGAGCGGCCGACCTCGGTCGAGCCGGTGAACGCGATCTTGGCCACGTCCGGGTGCTCGACCAGGCGCTGACCGCAGGTGCGGCCGGGGCCGACGACCACGTTGACGACGCCCTCGGGGATGCCCGCCTGCTTGCGCCAGCTCGGCGAAGCGCAGCGCGGTCAGCGGCGTCAGCTCGGCCGGCTTGAGCACGACCGTGTTGCCCGCCGCGAGCGCCGGCGCGAGCTTCCAGGAGGCGATCGTCAGCGGGAAGTTCCACGGCGTGATCAGCCCGACGACGCCGAGCGGCTCGCGCACCGTGAACGCCTGTCCGCCGGCCACCGGGATCGTGTCGCCGAGCAGCCGCTCGGGCGCGCCGGCGTAGTAGCGGAACGTGTCGACCACCATCCCCATCTCCCCGCGCGCGTCGCCGATCGCCTTGCCCGCGTTGCGGGCCTCCAGCACCGCCAGCTCCTCCTGATGCTCGGCTCGAGCGTGTCGGCGAGCGCGTGCAGCAGCCGCGCGCGCTCGCCGGGCGCGAGCGCGCGCCAGGCGGGCAGCGCCGCCTTGGCGCGCGGCGACCGCCGCGTCGACCTCCTCGACGCCGGCGCGCGGGACCTCCGCGAGCACCGCCTCGGTGGCGGGCTCCAGGACTGACAGTGAATCGCTCAGGGCCGTGATCGCTACGGAGCCTGGGCGATGTCCGGCAGGCGCCTCCCCGCGTTCAGCTCGTCGATCGTGCGGATCGGGCCCTTGAACGTGTTCTTCGCCGAGACCGAGTACCAGATCGTCACCGCCGCCATCACCCCGATCGTCACGAGCGGCGCATAGTTCACCGCCGACCAGTTCGAACCCGCTCTTGCAAGAGCACGCCGGCGGGCGCGAACGGCAGGCAGAAGATGACCACGCAGAGCGCGACCCAGACGAAGGCGATCGGGTTCATCCATTTGTACTTGTTGCCCAGCGTCCACGGATCCGGCCTGGAAGCTCGTCGCCCATCCGCCAGCGCAGGAACACGGGGATCGTGTAGGCGATGTAGAGCCCGATCACCGAGATCGACGTGACCGCGAGGAACGCCACCGGCGTGCCGAGGTGGTTCGGGAAGTAGGCGGGGATCGTGATGATCAGCGCGCACATGACGCACGAAGCCGACCGCCCAGGTGGGGGTGCGGTTCTTGCCCAGGCGCCGCCACAGGTTGTGTCCGGGTACCGCGCCGTCGCGCGAGAAGGCGAACGTCATCCGCGAGGCGCTCGTCAGGCAGGCCATGCCGCAGAAGAGCTGGCCGACCGTCGAGATCAGGATGACGGCCTTGGCGGCCGCCGAGCTCAGCGCCGTCGTGATGATCGCCAGCGCCGGGAAGCCCGCTGCATAGACTTCGGTCTCGTGGCTCTTCTGGATCGCGAAGGTGATCGCCAGCAGCACGATCCAGCCGATCGACCGCCGAGTAGAAGACCGAGCGCCAGACGCCTTTCGGCGCCGAATCTTCGGCGCCGTGGGTCTCCTCGGAGACGTGCGCCGAGGCGTCGTAGCCGGTGATCGTGTACATCGTCAGCAGGAAGCCCAGCGGCAGCACGTAGAACCAGTACATGTGATGCCGCCGAAGCCCGAAGTTGTTGGCGCGGTGGCCGAACACGTAGGAGAGGCTCGCGTGGTGGCTGGGGACGGCGATCAGGATGACCACGATCACCGCGACGCCGATCACGTGCCACCAGACCGAGATCGCGTTGAACAGCGACACCAGGTGGCTCGAGAAGACGTTGATCAGCGCCGTGGAACGACCAGGATGCAACGCGAACAGCGCGAAGTTCACGTGCGCGGAGTAGTGCACGTCGGTGAATGCCGCGGCCTTCGTGAAGTTGAAGATGAAGTGGACGTTGTAGAGGCCGAGCAGGTTCATCAGGAACGACCGCGCACACGTAGTCCACGGAGGCGACGACCGCGACGAGGCCGATCAGGTTGAACCAGCCGGTGAACCAGCCCCAGCCGGCGCCGCCGAGCTTGGAGGCCCAGTAGTAGATGCCGCCCGCGGTGGGCATCGCGGAGGCCAGCTCGGACATCGAGAAGGCGACCATCAGGATCGAGCACGCTGATGATCGGCCACATGATCGAGATCGCGATCGGGCCGCCGTTCTTCAGCGCCTGGCCGTAGGTCGTGAAGCAGCCCGCGAGCACGCGAGATGATCGAGAACGAGATCGCGAAGTTGGAGAACCAGCTCCACCCGCGGTTCAGCTCCTGCTTGTAGCCGAGCTCGGCCAGCTTTTGCTCGTCGGCGCTCAATGTCCCCGCTGTGCTCATCTGCTGATCCCCCCTAGGTAAAAGGTTTGGTGGTCCGTCCTTCAATCGTGACAATACGCGCGATCGCGGACAGAAGTCAAGCCCATTCGCCCAAACCTGCCGAGCGTCGTCCGGACAGCTGGCCAAAGGCTCCGTCAGGTAGTCACAGGCGAGGTTTCAACTACCGGGCAGCAGGCCCGCGAGGATGTGCTCGGTGCCCTGCAGATGCTCGGTCATCGCGCGCACCGCGCGCATCGCGTCGTGCTCGCGCACCGCCGCCAGCAGCCGCCGGTGCTGGGCGTTGGAGGAGTGCGAGCACCTCGCGGCGGGTGGGCGATGTAGGCGATCAGGTCGGTCATCGCGCCCTGCGCCTCGGTCATCGCCGCGCACCAGGCTGGACGAGCGCGCCGCCTCGGCGAGGCCGACGTGCAGCGGATGTCCGCCTGGCGGTAGGCGGCGAAGTCCTCCAGCGCGTCCTCCAGGGTCTGCGGCGATCTCGATCGAGCGCGTCGAGGTCACGCGGCTCGGCGCGCTCGGCGGCCAGCACCGCCACGCCGAGCTCGACCGCCAGGCGCCGGTCGCAGGTCTCGCGCCACTGCGCAAGCATCTGCGGCGAGGGCGGATCGGCGGGTGGCTGCGGGTCGGAGACGAACGTGCCGCCGCCGCGCCCGCGCGTGGCGAACACGTGCCCGCTCTGGGCCAGCGCGGTCAGCGCCTGGCGCAGCGTCGAGCGCGCGATCCCAAGGCGCGCGCACAGCTCGCGCTCGGCCGGCAGCCGCGAGCCGGGGGCGAGCAGGCCGAGCTTGATCGGCGTTGCCGAGGCGGTCGACCGTCTCCTCGAAGGCGGTGTGCGAGCGCACCGGCGCGAACACGGCGTCGGGCGGCGAAAGCGCGCCGGCGGCGGCGATCCGTTGCTCGTGGCGGCCGGCCATCGCGCTAGCGCTCTGCGCGATCACAGCCGCTCGAAGCCTCGCACGCGCTCCCAGTCGGTGACCGCCGCCTGGAAGGCGGTCGAGCTCGACGTCGGCCGCGTTGAGGTAGTGCGTCGACGACCTCCTCGCCGAACGCCTCGCGCGCGACGTCGCTGGCCGCGAACAGCTCGCGCGCGTCGCGCCAGCGTCTGCGGCAGGCGCGGGCGCTCGGCTGGCGGTGTAGGCGTTGCCCTCCAGCGCCGGCTCGAGCTCGAGGCCGGCGTCGATGCCGTGCAGGCCCGACGGCGATGATCGCGCTGAGCGCCAGGTAGGGGTTCAGGTCGGCGCCGCCGACGCGGTTCTCGAAGCGCAGCACGGGCCATGGCCGACGACGCGCAGCGAGCAGGTGCGGTTGTCGTGGCCCCACGCCACCGTCGTGGGCGCGAAGCTGCCGGCGGCGTAGCGCTTGTAGGAGTTGATGTGCGGCGCGAGCAGCAGCGTCATCTCGCGCAGGCACGCGAGCTGGCCGGCGAGGAACGAGTTGAAGACGGCGTCGTCGCGCGCGAACAGCGGACCTTGGCGTCGTCGGCCAGCGAGAAGTGGATGTGGCACGAGTTGCCCTCGCGCTCGTCGAGCTTGGCCATGAACGTGATCGCCATGCCCTCCGTCGCGCGGCGATCTCCTTGGCGCCGTTCTTGTAGATCGAGTGCTCATCGGCGGTGCGCAGCGCGTCGGCGTAATGGAAGTTGATCTCGTGCTGGCCGAAGTTGCACTCGCCCTTGGAGTCCTCCACGACCATCCCGGCGGCGGCCATGCTGTTGCGGATGCGGCGGATCAGCGGCTCCACGCGCGCGGTGCCCAGCAGCGAGTAGTCGACGTTGTAGAGGTTCGCCGGGCGCAGGTCGCGATAGCCCTTGTGCCACGCCTCCTCGTAGGTGTCCAGGAACACGATGAACTCGAGCTCCGTGCCCGCGTTGGCGCTCCAGCCGCGCTCGGCGAGGCGCGCCAGCTGGCGGCGCAGGATCTGGCGGGGCGAGGCGAGCACGTCGGAGCCGTCGGGCCAGGCGACATCGGCCAGGCACACCACCGTGCCCTCCTGCCACGGCACCGGGCGCAGCGTGTCGAGGTCTGGCACCAGCACCATGTCGCCGTAGCCGCGCTCCCACGAGGACATCTCGTAGCCGTCGACCGTGCGCATGTCCACGTCGACCGCCAGCAGGTAGTTGCAGCCCTCGGCGCCGTGCTCGGCGACCTCGTTCAGGAAGTGTGTCGCGGTCAGGCGCTTGCCCTGTAGCCGCCCCTGCATGTCGGTCATCGCCAGCAGGACCGTGTCCACCGTCCCCTGGGCGACCGCCTCCTTCAGTTCATCGAGGGTCACGAGCGGCACGCTACTGCACAATCGCGCCGCGCGCGACACGAAGGTATGCAAACCCAACCATCAAATAGTCGGCGTGCACACCCTGGCGATGGGCAAATTGTCGATACAATCAGTGCGGAATGTTCTCCTTCCCCGATCCGGTGAACGAGGTTTCAGCGCGGCTGGTGGCCGGCGGCGTGGTGCTGCTGAGCCTGGCCACGATCGTGTTCGCACAGCCATGGATGACGGCCGTGATCGCCTACGGGTTCCTCGCGCGCGTGCTGAGCGGACCCACGCTGAGCCCACTCGGGCAGCTCGTGACGCGCCTGATCGTTCCCAGGTTGGCGCTCGCGGCGCGCCCGGTGCCCGGTCCGCCCAAGCGCTTCGCGCAGGCCATCGGCGCGGTCTTCTCCGTGACCGCGGCGGTACTCGCGCTGGGTTTCGGACTCGACGTCGCCGCCTATGCGGTGCTGGGACTGCTGGTCGTGGCCGCGACGCTCGAGTCGGTGTTCGGGCTGTGCCTCGGCTGCAAGGCGTTCGCTCTGCTGATGCGCGCCGGGGTGATCCCCGAGGAGGTCTGCGTGCGCTGCAACAACATCGCCGCCGAGGCACGTGCAAGCGCCTGAACAGCTGCTGTAGCCCGTCGCTGCAACATCCAGACGGTTGTCCAAACAGGGGTTGATCGCAAGCTGCTATCTCCAGTGGCATGCCCGATAGCGCGCCCTCGGGCACTGACAGCTCGACCGATCAAAAGCCCCTGGCGCTGACGGTCGGCTGCCGCTTCGGGCTGTCCTCCAGCCAACCGACATCGGCGATCATGCAGGTGGCGCCGTGTCCGCAGCCGGGGCTGAGCATCGACAGCGAGAGCTGGAGCATCGGCGCCGAGCACCACTGTTACCTCGATCGCTACGGCAACCGCTGCGAGCGCTTCGAGCTGCCGCCCGGTGAGCTCAGCATGGCCTACCGGGCGCAGGTGCAGATCGCCGCACCGGCCGACCGGATCGAGCCGAACGCCCCGGAGACGCCGGTGGCGTCGCTGCCGGATGAGGTGCTGAGCTTCGTGATGCCGAGCCGCTTCTGCCTGCCGGACGAGCTCGGACACGAGGCGTGGCAGCGCTTCGGCGGGCTGGCGCCGGGGTGGTCGCGCGTGCAGGCGATCGTGGACTACGTGCACAACCACCTGGAGTTCGTTCCCGGCGCGTCGAACCCGTGGACGACCGCAGCCGACGCCTACCGGGCCGGCCAGGGCGTGTGCCGCGACTTCGCGCACCTGGCGATCACCTTCACGCGCGCGCTCAACATCCCCGCACGCTACGTGTTCGGCTACATACCCGACATCGGCAACACCGGACCGGTCGAGCCGATGGACTTCGCGGCGTGGTTCGAGGCCTATCTGGACGGGGCCTGGCACACGTTCGACGCTCGCAACAACCGGCCGCGCGTCGGCCGGGTGGTCGTGGGGCGCGGCCGCGACGCGGTGGACGTGGCGTTGATCACCTCCTTCGGACCGCTCACGCTGACCGACTTCGAGGTCCGCGCCGAGCGCACCGCGACGCCGGAGAGTTAGCCTCCTGGAGTCTCAGCGCCCCGCGCTCACCGGCGCTCGGAGGACCTGGCGGAAGGCGGCAGCTTGACCAGGCCGACGAAGAAATCGTCGATCTGATGCACGATCTGCGTGAACTGTTCGAAGTCCACCGGCTTGGTGATGTAGGCGTTGGCGTGCAGTTTGTACGCGCCCACGATGTCCTCCTCGGCTTCGGAGGTGGTCAACACCACGATCGGGATCGTGCGCAGCTGCGGGTCGCCCTTGATCTCCTGCAGCACTTCGATGCCGCTCTTGCGGGGCAGGTTGAGGTCCAGCAGGATCAGGTCGGGGCGTGTGCTGCCGGCATAGTCGCCTTCGCCGCGAACGAACTGCAGCGCCTCCACGCCGTCGCTGACCACAGACAGCAGGTTGCCGATCTTGTGGTCATCGAAGGCCTCTCTGATCAGCAGCACGTCTCCAGGGTCGTCCTCCACCAGCAGCACTGAGACCAGGTCGGCGTTCATGGTTCGTTCTCCTCGACGATCGGCAGTGTGAATCGAAACTGTGCTCCGGGGCTGTGGTCTGGATCGAGCCACATCGTTCCCCCGTGATATTCGACGATCTTGCGGCACATCGCCAGCCCGATGCCCGTCCCCGGGTAGGCCTCCTTGGTGTGCAGGCGCTGGAAGATGACGAAGATCCGGTCGGCATACTCGGGCTCGACGCCGATGCCGTTGTCGGTGCAGCTGAACTGCCACCGCCCGGCTTCGCGGTGCGCCTCCAGGCGAACGACCGGAGGATCGGCGCCGCGGAACTTGACGGCGTTGCCGATCAGGTTCTGAAACAGCGACACCAGCAGCGTGTGATCGCCGCGCACAACGGGCAGCTCGTCGGCCAGCACGGTTGCGCCAGCCTCCTGGATCGTGTGCGCGAGCGTCTTGCTCGCCTCGGCCGCCACATCGCTCAGATCGACCGATTCGTGCCCGTTGCCGTTGCGTCCAACCCGCGAGAACGCGAGCAGGTCGTTGATCAGCACCTGCATCCGCTTGGCGCCGTCGACGGCGAAGTCGATGTACTGGTCGGCGCGGTCGTCCAGCTGGCCGTGGTAGCGGCGCTCGAGCGCCTGGCAGAAGCTCGTCACCTTCCGCAGCGGCTCCTGGAGATCGTGCGAGGCGACATACGCGAACTGCTCAAGCTCGGCGTTGGATCGCTGCAGCTCGAGCGCCTGCTCCTGCAGTTGCTCACGCGCCGCTTCCACGCTGGTTAGCTCATACACGATGCGCTGGCGCATGGCGTCGATCTCGAGGCCGAGCTTGACGATCTCGCGTGGACCGCTGGACAGGGAGACCGGCTGCGTGAAATCGCCCGCCGCCACCTGCTCGGCCGCCCTGCCCAAGCCGGCCAGCGGCCGGGTGAGGATGCGCCGCAGCAGCAGGCCGGCACCGAGGACGCTGCCCAGGATCAGCGCGGCGGCCACCAGCAGCACGTCCTGTAGGAAGTTCGCGTCGCTCGAGAGCTGGCGGCGGGCGCCGGCGAGTCTGCCGGTCAGGTCGCTGCGCAACACGACGAGCGAGCGGCGGATGGCGTCGAACAGCCCTTTGCCTGCGAGTGTGGGCGGAATCGAGCCGGTGTGGCCGCGACTTGTTCTGAGCAGGATCGGTGCTACGAACTGCTGCTGCCAGGCCTGAGCGCGTTGATGGACGCGCGCGACGTCGATGCTGCGGGCAGCGCCCCGTCGTTCCAGTTCGTCGTAGGCCCGTGCCTCGACGTTGCGGCCGATTTCGTACGGTTCCAGGGATTTGCGATTGCCGCTGAGGATGTAGCCGCGCACGCCGGTCTCCTGGTTGATCAGCGCGTTTTCGAGATTCAGGGCGGCGAGCAGGGCGGGCTCGACATGATCCAGCAGCAGGTTGCGCTGGTCGTTGAGCCTGCCGTTGGCCACCAGCGCCAGGCCAACACCGGCCACCGCAAATGCGAGCAGCACGCCGATCGTCGAGCGTCAACCATTGGCCAACACGAAGGCGCGGCAGCGTCCGTGCTGATGGGGCGGCGCTCAAGCTGCTCCGGAGGGCGGTCCGTGCGAGCCGACCAACAGCGTCGCCACATCGTCTGTGAGCTCGCCTCCGTTCAGCTCTTCGGCTCGCGCGATCAGGTGGACGAGTAGCTCGGTTGGCCGCTCACGCCAGGAGGGGTGCTCGGCGATTTGCTCTGCGAGCAGCCGCTGCAGGCCATCGGTGCCGAGGCGCTGCGGTCCGTCGCCGATTTTGCCCTCGATGATTCCATCGGTGTAGAGCAGCATCACCCATTCGGACGGCAGATCCAGCATGACCGAGGACCAGTCGCCGTCGGTCAGCCCGATCGGAGGACCGCCGTGGGGATGTTCGAGCGGGGAGATCGCCGCGCCGTCGATCAACAGCGGCGGAGGATGACCGGCCTGCACCATCCCGGCGGTTGCATGCGAGAGGTCGATTTCAAACGTGCACAGCGTGGTGAACAGGTGGGGGAGGCCTCGTTCCTGCTCTAGCACGCGCTCCAGTGTGCGCGCCACGACCTCACAGTCCACGCCGGAGATCGCCAACGCCCTCCAGGCGGCGCGCAGGCAGACCCCGATCGCTGCCTCGTCAGCGCCGTTTCCGCAGACATCTCCCACCACCATCCTCAGGCAGCCCTGCGGCGTCTGCGCCACGTCGAAGAAGTCGCCGCCCAGCAGCGCGCGGTTGCGTCCGGCGCGATATTGCGATGCCATCCAGATCAAGCTGTCGTCGATCAGCGGCCGCGGCGCAAGGCCGCGTTCCAGCCGGGCGACCTCATGCGACTGGATCTCGGCCACGCGAAGCTGCTGCTGGGCATCGGCCGCCTGGCGTCGTCCGATCGAGTAGCGGATCGCCCGCGCCAGCTGCCCGCCGTCGACGTCGCCCTTGACGAGGTAGTCCTGGGCGCCCGCGTCGACCGCGGCCACGCCGGCAGCCTCGTCGTTGAGGCCGGTCAGCACCACCAGTGGAATCTCAGGAGCCCGTTCGCGCAGGCGCACGACCGTGTCCAGCCCGTGGGCGTCGGGGAGCTCGAGATCCAGCAACACGCAGTCGACCCTCGAGTCCAGTTGGGAGAGTGCGTCGTCGAAGGTGCTGCTGCGAACGAGCTGCGCGCGTGGAAGCGTGTCGGTGAGGAGATCCTCGACGAGCAGCGCGTCGCCGTCGTCGTCCTCCACCAAGAGCACCCTCACGACATCACGCCCCGTCGACACACCCATGGCGCCCAAACCCATTGGCTCGATCTGCACCTGTCGAGGCTAGCAATGCGACGATCTCCAGCACGATTCCTGGGGTTGACTTATGTAAACGCAAAGTGTTAGCGTGGTCGGCGGGAGAGAGGGTCAGGTCGAGGGCCGTTGCGCCGGTGGGCGCGGCCGCCCGGCGCTGGCCGCACACGAATCACAGGGGGATCGGCGATGAGGATGCGCTTGAAGGTGACCGCCACGATGGCGGTGTTTGCGTTGACGGCAGTGCTGTTCAGCGGATTTGCGACCGTAGCGATGGCGCGTGTCAGCGTCGGCGCCAGACAGGCGAGCAGGGCGACGGGCGAGACGCTGCCGCCGATCGACGTGAGCGAAGCGGAAGACTGCGACTTCATCGCCGCCCCGGGCAACACGGCCTGCATGCTGCCGTTCCCTGACGACTACTACACGGTGGCCGACCCCACCAGCGCCACCGGTCGCAGGGTCGGCTTCAAGACGGCGGGGATGCCGGCCAACGCCTACGGCCAGCACGTGGAAGCGGAACCGTACAACGCATCCGACGGCTTCAGCCCGGGCTCGGCGATCCTGGTCAAGATCCCGGGCATCGAAACGGTGGCGGACGTGCGTGCGATGGGCTCTGTGCCGATCAACCACATCGGCCGCTACAAGGCGCCGAACGCTCCAGTTGTGGTGATCGACGCCCAGACCGGTGAACGCTGGCCGATCTGGACGGAGATCGACTCGACGGCGTCGAACCCGTCGCAGGCGGTGCTGGAGATCCACCCGGCGGTCAACTTCACCTCGGGGCACCGCTACATCGTGGTGCTGCGGCGCCTCAAGAATGCAGCTGGCGAAAAGCTGCAAGCGCCGGCCGCATTCCGCTACTACCGCGACGACGTTGCCTCCGAACAGGAAGTCATCAACGCGCGGCGCCCGCACTTTGAAGAACTCTTCTCAACGCTTGAAGGCGCGGGCATCGCACGCGCCAACCTGTATCTGGCATGGGACTTCACGGTGGCCAGCGACGCCAACAACACCAGCCGCATGCTGGCCATGCGCAACCAGGCCTTCGCCGAGATCGGCGATGAAAACCTGGCCGACGGGATCCCCGAGGGCGTCTCGCCGAGCTTCGAAGTGACGAGCGTGCAGGAAAACCCCAACCCGGGGCAGATCGCACGCCGCGTGAAGGGCACCTTCCAGGTGCCGTGCTTCCTGTTCCCCAGCTGCGGTCCCGGCGGGCTGTTCCACCTGAACGCCGAAGGAGCTCCGATCCAGAACGGCACATGGACGGCCAACTTCGACTGCATCATCCCCGACTCGGTCACCACCGGGCCGGCGGAAGCGGGACGGCCGTCGCTGTACGGGCACGGTCTGCTGGGCGATGCCGGAGAGGTGGCATCCAGCCCGCAGCGGAGCCTGTCGCAGGCGCACAAGATCGTGCAGTGCGCCACCGATGAGATCGGTATGGCCGAATCGGACGTGGGCGCAGTGGTGGCGTCGCTTGAGAACGTGTCCAACTTCCCCACCGTCCCCGATCGGCTGCAGCAGGGCCTGCTGGACGAGCTGTTCCTGGGCCGGGCGCTGATCAGCTCGAGCGGCTTCACCACCGCCCCGGCGTTCCACCAGGACGGCACGCTGGCAAGCGGCTCGGTGCTGGACACCGCCCACCTGTTCTACAACGGCAACAGCCAGGGCGGGATCATGGGCGGAGCGCTGACGGCGATCTCGCCGGACTTCACCCGCGCCTCGCTTGGGGTGCCGGCGATGAACTACTCGGTGCTGTTGCCGCGCTCGGTCGACTTCGACGAATTCGCCCAGGTGCTCTACCCGTTCTACCCGAACGAAACAACTCGACCGCTGGTGCTCGACCTGATGCAGATGCTGTGGGATCGTGGCGAGCCGGACGGCTACGCCGAGCGCATGACCGGCAACCCGCTGCCGGACACGCCCGCCCACCAGGTGCTGATGGACGTGGCCTTCGGCGACCACCAGGTCAGCGACTACCAGGCCGACGTGGAGGCACGGACCGTGGGCGCTTCTGCGCATCGGCGTGTGCTCTACACCGGCCGCTGGCCAGACACCAACGTGCTGTGGAACGTGCCGTCCATCGGCTCCTACCCATACACCGGCTCGGCGGTCTACTACTGGGACATCGGCCCGATCCGCGAAAACCCGCTCAACCCGGGTTCTCAGATCGGGGTGGAAGCGCCTCCGTATGAAAACCTGCCCAACCGCACGGGCGAAGACCCGCACGGCGCGCCACGGGCGGCGCCCGCCGAGCAGCAGCTGGTGTCGGACTTCTTCGAAGGAGCGATCAAGAAGACCGACACCTGCGGTCGCGGGCCGTGCTACGCGGGGAGCTTCACCGGGCCGTAGGCCACGGCGCCATACCGAGCAGGACAGAGGGCCTCGGGATTCCAGGGCCCTCTGTTTGCCGCTT
Organism: uncultured Solirubrobacteraceae bacterium; assembly: GCA_963723325.1. Classification (GTDB taxonomy): domain Bacteria; phylum Actinomycetota; class Thermoleophilia; order Solirubrobacterales; family Solirubrobacteraceae; genus Palsa-744. The sequence continues at coordinate 217,639 of CAVRQK010000001.1, forward strand.
GAGCGGCCTATCCTCGATGGCTGTGGCCGATCGAGCAGGCAAGAGCGCGAACGCGGCGATCCGCGGCACCGTGCGCGGCGAGGTGCAGGGCGTGGGCTTTCGTGACGCGACGGTCAGGCGCGCGCACGAGCTCGACGTGAAGGGGTGGGTGCGAAACGGCGAGGATGGCGCGGTGCTGGTGCACGCGGAGGGCTCTGAGCAGGGGGTGCGGGAGCTGATCGCCTTCCTGCACCACGGGCCACCGCTGGCGCGAGTGTCTGAGGTGGCGATCGAAAGGGTTGCTGTCGAGGGTCACGAGCAGTTTGCGATTCGCGGTGTCAGCGCGGGGGTGTTCGTGGTCCAGGAGCACGCCGCACGCGCCCACCACTTCGACCTGCGCCTGGAGGTCGACGGCGTGATGCGCTCGTGGGCGCTCCCCAAGGGGCCTTCGCTCGATCCCGCCGTCAAGCGCCTGGCGGTCGAGGTCGACGACCACGAGCTGGCGCACAACACGTTCGAGGGGGCGCTTGGCGCGGGCGAGGTGGGCTTGTGGGACCGCGGAACCTACGAGCAGGGTGGACGCGTGGCGTGGCCCGATGCGCTCGCCCGCGGGCACGCCGTGTTCGTGCTCCACGGGCAGAAGCTGCGCGGCGGCTTCGCGCTGCAGCGAACGGGTGGCAGTGGCCCGAAGGCGCAGTGGCTGCTGATCAAGCGTCGTGACGAGTACGCCCAGCCTGGATCGGCGTGATGTTCGTGCTCGTACTGATCGGAGTGCCCGTGGTCGAGGTGCTCGTGTTCATCGAGGTCGCCCGCACGATCGGCTGGCTGCTGGCACTCGTGTTGTTGATCGGGACCTCGTTGCTCGGCGTGCGACTGCTGCGCCTGCAGGGGCGCTGGGCGATCGAGCGCGTGTCGCAGGCGGTGGCCGAACAGCGCGCACCCGCTCGCGCGGCGCTCGACGGCGCACTCGGCTTTCTGGGCAGCGCGCTGCTGGTGATCCCCGGGTTCGTAACCGACGTGCTGGGTGTGCTGCTCGTGTTGCCGCCCACCCGGTCGCTGACCCGGCGCTGGCTCTCGCGCCGCTACGGCGGGCGCGCGATGGGCTTCCTGGCCACCGCAGGGCGCTTCGCGCCAGGCGGGCGCGGCGCGCGCCCGGCGGATGTGGATTCGACGGCGGTCGACGAGGACTCCCAGCGCCTCGGGCGCTGAGCGCCTCGGGCGGCGGCAGCAGCGGCGCATGACATTCGCATTCCCTGACAGCCGCTGGGATCCAAGTGTGTCCATGCAGGCTGTGCATGGTTCAAGCACTGGTGCAAGGCGTCCGATTTGGGTCTCGTGAGATTCCGGTACGCCGCCGCGTTGGTCTGCGGCCTCGTTGCGATCGTGGCTGTGGTTGCGCTCTCCAATGGAGGGAGCACCTCGCAGCTCGGCGCGGGCGCCATCGCGCGTGCGGCGGAAACGACATCGCAGGCGGGTGGCGCGCAGGTGCTGATCACGGGCACGGTCACCGCTCCGGGTGCCACGGTCACGATGAGCGGCGCAGGGCACATGAACTTCAAGGCGGGCGAAGGCGAGCTCACGTTCACGATGGGTGGCCTGCCGAACGGCTCGATGGAAATGACCGAGGTCATGAAGGCGGGCGCCCTGTACATGGACTCGCCGATGTTCGCCGGCAAGCTGCCCGGCGCAGCGAGGTGGGTGAAGCTCGACTTGGCGAGCGTCGGGCAGGCGATGGGGCTCAACCCCAGTTCGATGACCAGTTTTGGCGCCGACCCCAGCCAGTACCTGTCCTACCTCGAGGCCGCCGGGGGAACAGTGTCCGTGGCCGGCCACGAAGCGGTGCGCGGCGTGGCAACCACCCGCTACACCGCCCAGGTCAACCTCCTGCAGGCGATGGAAAAGCAGGCTGGCGCGGACGTCGCCAAGGTGCGCGAAAGCTTCTCCAAACTGGCATCGGAGCTGGGCGGCGGCACGCTGCCGGTGGAAGTGTGGATCGACGGCTCCGGCAGGGTCCGCAAGGAGGCGCTGACGCTCGGCGTGACCGCCGCCGGACAGCACGTGGGCACGACGATGGACATCGAATACTTCGATTTCGGCTCCACGCCGAGCGTGAGCGCTCCGTCGGGCGCGGAAGTGTATGACCTCACCCAGCAGGCGCTACAGGGCCTCGGCGCCGCGCAGTAGCAACTTGGCGAGTTTCAGGAGATGTGCCGGAAGTCGCTGAACAGCGAGCGCAGGCGTCCGCTGCGGAGATCCGCGCCGCCGCCGAGAGCGGGCAGCCCGAGCGCCTGCTCGACCGTTGCCAGAACGCCGTAGTCGTCGATCGGCTGGCTCTCGCTGGAGTGGGGGCGGACGTCAGGCCCGGCCACCACGGTGGCAACGCGCCCGCCCCTGGCGCCGTTGCAGCAGCCCTCATCGGAGCTGCCCTCATCCCACGTCAGCACCAGGAAGCCGTGCGGGCCAAGCTCGCTCAGCAGCGCAGGGACGGTCCGCGCGAGGAAGCGGTCTGCACTCGCCACGCCGCAGTCGTGCCCGTCGTCGCAGAGGTTGGGAGTGATCCACGCAAAGGTCGGGAGCTGGCCTGTCCTGAGCGCTGCCGCCAACGCACCGAAGTCTGTGATCCGCCGGCAGCGTGCGGGGGACCCAGCGATGTCGGTGTAGTAGGCAAACGGGTCGTGCTTCTTGGCATACCCGCCCGCTCCCGAGCCGGAGTAGCACGGCCGCGGAAGCCCCTCCATGTAGGCGCCCCATGTGATGCCCGCGCGTTCGAGCTGGTCGACGATGTTTTCGCCCGTCACGGTGCATCCGGTGCAGTCGGAGTCGATCCCGTGGGTGGATCCGCTGGTCAATGCCAGGTAGTTCGGCAGCGACGGGTGCGTCATGGCGTAGCTGCTGCTTGCCAGGCCATAGCGGTGAGCGAGCGCTGTGACGTAAGGCGCGGCCGATGTGCCGATCACTTCGCCGTACTCGGCGTTCTCCATCACGATCACGACGATGTGCGAGCTGCGTGGACGGGGAAGCTTTGCCGCCGGCCCGAGCGCGAGCGGCGCACCCGGTTGCGTGTGGCCGCATCCGGCGCACAGCGCCAGCGCCAGCGCACCAACACCTACTGTCATCGCCCGCATCGCGCGGTGATGTAGCCTAATTCTCATGGGCGGAGAGATATCACCAGCTCTGTATCGGGCCGGCTCCGGCGAGCCGCTGGTTCTGCTGCACGGGTTCACGGGGACCTGGCAGCACTGGCGTCCGCTGCTGGGCGAGCTGGCGGCGCGCTACGAGGTGGTGGCGCCGACGCTGGCGGGCCACGACGGAGGCAAGCCGCTGCCGGCGGGCACAGCGATGAACTTCGCCAGCTCGACCGACCTGCTGGAAGAGCACCTGGACGAACTCGGCTTGGACACGGTGCACGTGGTGGGTAACTCGATGGGCGGCGCGCTGGCGTTGGAGCTGGCCAAGCGCGGTCGTGCCCGCTCGGTGGTGGCGCTGGCGCCTGCCGGAGGTTGGACCCAGGGCGACGGCGAGGCGCAGCGACTGGGCCGCTTCTTTGCGCGCCAGCTGCGAATGACGCGCATCACGGGCTCGCGCATGGCGATGGTCGTCCGCCGGCCCGGGGCGCGGCGACTCGCTTTCAGAGACATCATGCGCCACGGTGAGCTGCTGTCACCGGCTGAGGCGTTGCAGCTGGCGGAGTCCTCGTTGCGGTGCTCCGTGGCCGCTCAGGCGGTCGCGGCGCTGGCCGGCGATCGCGACGATCTGGTGCTGCGGGAGCTCGACAGGATCGCATGCCCGGTGCGGCTGGCCTCGCCGCAGTTCGACCGCATCCTGCCGGCCGAGCGACACGCGCCGCGCTATCGCCGTGAGATCCCCGGCGTCGACGCGGTGACGCTCGCCGGCTGCGGGCACGTGCCGATGTGGGACGACGCCCAGCTGGTGATCCGGACGATCACCGAGTTCGTCGATCGGCATGTCGCGGCGGCCTCGCCGGCCGTCGAGCCGGCCGCCGCTGGTTAGTGCACAGTTTGGGATCTCCCAACAACCAGGATCTTTACACCCTTCAGTACTGCCTGGGAGAAGCTGTCACTCATACACCCAGCCACCTGTCAACGGCCGGCAGTGGAACGATCTGCATGGAGGGTCGGCATGCGCAAACTCACCACTATGGGCTTTTCCACTCACCTGTGTAGCGAGAGCTCGTTGAGGGGTGGGGTTGCAGCTCTGGATACAGTCGCCGCCCAAGCCCGTCCGGTGCGAATCGGCTGGCGAGTACGAACGGTCGTGTCGGCATTGGTGGTTGTGCTGGCGCTGACGATCGGCGCTGCGTCGAGCTGGGGTGCGTCGTATCGCATCGTTGGGTGGGGCTTCAACGAATACGGGACCTTGGGCAACGGCAACTTCAAGAACAGCACCAAGCCCGTGCAGGCGGGAGAACTGCTGGGCGTGAGCGCCGTGGCGGCGAACGAAAAAAGCAGCGCGGCCCTGCTCGACAGCGGCCAGGTCCTCCAGTGGGGCTACCTCGGGGAAACCGCGAAAGGCTCGGGAGAACCGTGGTTCAGTGCCGTTCCGCTGCCCGTTGAAGGTCTGACCAATGTCACAGCTATCGCTCCCGGCGTTGCGCTGCTGAGCGATGGCACCGTAATGGAATGGGGTGGCCCAGCGCCTACGCCGGTCAGCGGGATAGCGAATGCGATCGCAGTCGCAAGAGACGGTTCCACCAGCGCGGTTCTGCTGAGTGACGGCACCGTTCGCACCTGGGGAGACAACGAGGAGGGAGAGTTGGGCGACGGGCTCACCGAATGGAGCAGCGTCCCGGTGGAGGTTTGCGCGGTAGGCACGGCAGGCCCTTGTCCGCACGGCCCCTATCTCAGCGGGGTCACGGCAGTGTCGGTCGGTGAATACTTCACCCTCGCGCTGCTCAAAGACGGCACCGTCGCAGCTTGGGGCTACGACGCTTTTGGCGAACTTGGTGGCGGCTACGGCAGCCCCCACATTCCCAATCCCGACCCCAACCTGATCGGCAGCTTGACCGGGGTCAAGTCCATTTCTGCCGGCTCCACCCACGGCGACGCGCTGATGGGCGACGGCACCGTCAAGGAGTGGGGCTGGGACGGCGCCCTACCGACGCAGGTCAGCGGATTGGGCGGCGTAACGGCGATCTCCGCAGGCTCGAGTTTCACCATGGCCCTGCTCGCGGACGGGACGGTGAGGACGTGGGGAAGCAACAAGTACGGGCAGCTGGGAGATGGCAAGCACATGGCGAGTACCACGCCTGTAGTGGTCGGCGGCCTGACGGGCGTCACCAGCATCTCCGCGGGAGCAGTGCACGCGCTGACGACCGCGACACCCGAACCCCCACTCGTGAAGGGCATCTCGCCGAAACACGGCCCCGCGTCGGGCGGCACGACAGTCACACTCAGGGGCAGCGGTCTGACCGGAGCCACCGAGGTCGACTTCGGCTCGACGCAGGCCGAGATCACATCGGACTCGGCAAAGGTACTCACCGTGATCTCGCCGGCGGGAACTGGCACCGTCGATGTGACCGTGACTACGCCGGGCGGCAGTTCAGCGCCGCATGTTTTCGAGTATCGGTAGTAGCGCGCGGACGTACGCGGCGCAGTCCCTGCGCTTGGCGTGATCTGGTCGGGATGACCCTGTGGTGCGGAAAACCCGTGCCGAGCGTGCGTGGCGCAACGGATGCAGCGCCGTCGCGTGCGGTTCATGCTCGCCGTTATGCGCAAGATGCAAAGCAACGCGTCGCAGAGCTTGACCGCTCGCGCGGCGCGCTGGAGTGCGGCCCACCGTCGTGCGGTGGTGCTTGGCTGGCTGGGCTTCGTGGTTGTGGCGTTCGCGCTTGGTGCTGCGGCGGGGATGGTGACGCTCAAGCAGGTGGAGGCCGAGAACGGTCAGTCGCGGCTTGCAGACGAAACACAGGCACGGCAGTTCCCGCGTGAGCGGGCCGGGGAGGAGGTGCTGATCGAGAACTCCAGCGGTGTGCTTGCGGGCGCCGGCTACCGCGCGGCGGTGACCGAGCTCGTCACACGCCTGTCGCGTACCCCGTCGGTGGGGGCGATCCGTTCTCCGCTTGCGCCCGGCAACGCGGGGCAGCTCTCCAGGAACGGTCGCGCAGCGCTGGTGAGCTTCCAGATCACCGGCGATCCGGACACCGCGCAGGATCGCGTCGGGTCGGCGCTTGCGGCGACCGCGGCCGTCCAGCGTGCCCACCCCGGGTTGTTCATCGGCGAGTTGGGCACCGCGAGTACGAACAAGGCGGTGAACACGCTGATCACGAGCGACTTTCACCGCGCGGAGGCGACCTCGGTGCCGGTCACGTTGTTGATCCTGGTGCTGGCGTTTGGGGCGCTGGTGGCGGCTGGAGTACCGCTGCTGCTCGGTGTGACCGCGGTGGCGGCGGCGCTCGGCGTGACGGAGCTGCTCAGCCATGTGCTGCACGTGGAGCAGTCGATCACGTCGGTGATACTGCTGATCGGGTTGGCGGTCGGGATCGACTACTCGCTCTTCTACGTTCGCAGAGCGCGCGAAGAGCGAGCACGCGGTCTTTCCTCCGATGCCGCGCTGCAGGCCGCGGCTGCGACCTCCGGCCGCGCGGTGCTGATCTCCGGTTTCACCGTGATGATCGCCATGACGGGCATGTTCCTGGTGGGCAACCAGGTGTTCACGTCGTTTGGGATGGGAACCGTGCTGGTGGTCGCGATCGCGCTTGTCGGCTCGCTGACGGTGCTGCCGGCGGTGCTGTCGGGGCTCGGCGACCGAGTCGATCGGGGACGTATCCGGGGGCTGGGCAAACTCCGCGCCAAAGGCGGCGAATCGAGGTTCTGGGCAGCGATCGTCGCGACGGTGCTGCGTCGGCCGCTGATCTGGGGCGGGGCGGCTGCGGCGCTGCTGCTCGCGCTGGCGATCCCCGCGTTCAGCCTGCACACGGTCAGCTCGGGAATGCAGGGACTGCCGCGCAGCCTCCCGGTCGAGCAGGTCTATGTGCGCGTCCAGCAGGCATTTCCAGGCGGCGCTGTACCGGAGACGGTGATGATCAGCGCCCCCGACGTGACCTCACCGAGGGTCAGCGCCGGCATCGATGCGATGAAGCGGGCGGCGATTGCGACCGGAAAGATGTATCAGCCGATGAGCGTCGACATCAGCGCTTCGCACGAGGCGGCGCGTGTGTCCGTTGCACTGGCGGGCACGGGAACCGACGCCACATCCGTGGCGGCGCTGCGGCTGCTGCGGGGCAGCGTGATCCCGGCCACGATCGGGCGAGTGCCCGGAGTGACGGTTCACACAACCGGCGTGACCGGGCAGACGGTTGACTTCAACAACACCATGAAGTCCCACGCCCCGCTGGTGTTCGAGTTCGTTCTCGGGTTCGCGTTCGTGCTGCTGCTGTTGACGTTCCGCTCGATCGTGATCCCGCTCACGGCGATCGCGCTGAACATGCTCTCGGTCGGAGCGGCCTACGGGGTGCTCGTGCTGATCTTCCAGCAGGGTCACCTGCAATCGCTGCTCGGCTTCAGCTCGATCGGGGGCGTGACCAACTGGCTGCCGCTGTTCCTGTTCGTGGTCCTGTTCGGCCTGTCGATGGACTACCACGTGTTCATCCTCAGCCGCATCCGCGAGGCCCACGACCGCGGGATGAGCACCGAAGACGCGGTCGCGCATGGCATCAAGGCGACCGCCAGCGTGGTGACCAGCGCGGCGATCGTGATGGTTGCGGTGTTTGCCATCTTTGCCACGCTCGAGCAGATCGACTTCAAGATGGTCGGCGTCGGGCTCGGGGCAGCGATCCTGATCGACGCCACGATCGTGCGCGCCGTGCTGGTGCCCACCGTCATGAAGCTGCTGGGGGACTGGAACTGGTACCTGCCCAGCTGGTTGCAATGGCTCCCGCGCCTGACGATCGAACCGGCGCCCGATCCGGCGCGCCGCCAGGGAGTGAGGCCCAACCCGCAGCCGGCGGTGATCGCGGCGAGCCTCCAATCCCGCGACCAGATGGATGCCGGCTCTGCCGGCTCAAGATCTCGTTCTCCATCCACACGGAGGTAGCAATGTCGAGCGCAACGAAGATCGATTACAAGCGCGAGCTGCGCGAGCTGTATGCGCCTGGCCGCACGCCTGTGATCGTTGAGGTTCCAGAGCTTTCCTATCTGATGATCGACGGCCACGGCGATCCCAACACCGCGGCCGAGTTCAGCGAAGCGGTCGAGGCGCTCTACTCCGTCGCCTACGGCGCCAAGTTCGCGGTCAAGCGCGCCCCGGACGGCATCGATTACGTGGTGATGCCGCTTGAGGGGTTGTTCTGGGCGCCCGACATGTCGGTGTTCGCGACCGGGGACAAGTCCTCCTGGGAGTGGACGTTGATGATCATGCAGCCAGACTGTGTGACCGGCGAGATCGTGGATGAGGCTCGCGCTGCCGCTGAAGGCAAGAAGTCGCTTGAGGCGATTGCGCGGGTGCGCAGCGAGCGCTTCGCCGAGGGCCGCGCCGCTCAGATCATGCATATCGGCCCCTACGCCGCAGAGGGCCCCACGATCCAACAGCTGCACGCCTTCATCGCCGAGCATGGCTACCAGCTTGCGGGCAAGCATCACGAGATCTACCTCAGCGACCCCAGACGCACCGCCCCGGAGAGGATGAAGACCGTAATCCGCCAGCCCATCGTCGAGGCCAGCTGACCGCGAAGCCTCATGATCGGCTTCGTCGCTGTCCCGAGGACGGAGCTCGCTGCGACGAACGCCCGGGCGGTCAGATCGTCCGGTCCAGCAGCGCGAACAGCGCGTCGAAGTGGCGTTCGGCGGCGTCCTCGTTGTACATGGCGGTGTCGGCCATGGTGTACCCATGGGCGGCGCCCTCGTAGACCTCCGACTGGTAGGTCACGTCAGCCTCGTCCAGGGCCTGCTCGAGCGCGGCGATGTTCTCGGCGGTCATGCTCCGGTCGTTGTCGGCGTGGCCGAGATAGACCTCTGCGGTCAGCTCGCCGGCGCTGCGGTGCGGGCTGTGCTCGTCCTCGGTGACCAGACCGCCCCCGTGGAAGCCGGCCAGCGCCCTCACCTGGTCTGGATGGGCGGCGGCGATCCGCCAACCGAGCCGGGCGCCCATGCAGTAGCCGGTGACGGCGAACGGCCCGCGGGCCACCCCGGCGAGAAAGTCGAGGTAGGCCCGACTGTCGCTGTCGATAAGTTCGGGTGTGAGCTCCTGCATCATTGGCCTGAGCTTCTCCATGAACGGGTCGCGTTCGCGGGGTCCTCGAGATCGGGCATCGGGAGCACAGGGGCGCGGCCGTGGCGATAGAAAACGTTGGGGGCGAGCACCACGAAGCCCCGCTCCGCGATGCGGTCGGCCATCTGCTCGATCTGGGGGCGCAGCCCGAACGCATCTATGAGGAGCAGCACGCCTGGCCGGCGGCCGTCATCGTCCACAGGCCCCGCCAGGTATCCGTCGGCGACGCCATCCTCGGTCCTGATCTCAACCTGTTCTCCGCTCATGTTCCTCCTCACGGGGTAGGCAGGCCACGTGCTCGCTGTCGAACACGCCCGCGAGGGGCGGCAGGTACATGTATGGGGTGATCGTATCTCTACTGCGAAGTAGCCCGAGGCTCTTCTCGATCGCGGCCGTCTGTTTGATCACGAGGTCGAGCGGCACAACGGGAACCAGTACTCGGTAGGGGTCGCCTCGAAGAGATCGCCAGCGAAGAGCGCCTGTGCCCACGGGCGCTGCCAGTACTCATCGTCGTGTGGTCGATGCTCACCAGGTCCCATCAGTTCCTCCCGCTGCGCGCGGAGTTTGGGAGCCCATCTTGAGCTGCGGCGCTCGCTCGGTCAGTCGATCGATCGAGCGCGTACTGGCGCAACGTCGTCGTCCGCCCGCATTGGGGCGAAGCCGCTGAACATCTGCCCTCGCACAGCCTCAACGTCGTCGGGGCGGAAGCGGCGGACACCGCTCGGTAGCCGTACGGCATGCAACAGGCCTCGCTCCTCCCAACGGCGCACGGTGTTCTGCGTGAACCCCGAGCGCGCGAGCGACCTGTCGAACCTGCATGAGTTGAGCCATCTGTGCTCCTTTCCCCTCATCAGGCTACGCTCCTTGGGTCAGAATGTCAACTTGGTGTAGATGGTGGATTTGATGGGCTTGGGAGGTTGACGGACGACGTGTCAACAGGGACCTGCGGTGCCGTGGAGCGTGGCGAGCGCAACGTCTCGTTTGCCAATATCCTCAAGATCGCCACGGCACTAGAAGTGCCAGCCTCTGGGATCTACCTACGCGCCGAGGCTCTGCTTGCCTCGAAGTGATCCAAGCGTCACTGACACGTCGATCCCCTCGACGGTCGGACTCTCAGGGCGACCCACTCAGAAGCTTCTCGTGGATCAGTGGATGGAGCCGGGCTCTGCGACCCATACGCTCTCGATGCCGAGTGCGCGGCAGAGTGGGTCGAAGTGATGGTTGTAGTGGAGTACTCCGGCACCGCGTCCAGCCGCGGCAGCCGCTATCAGGTAGTCGGCGGCGGGGATGCGCCGCTTGCCGCGTAGCTCGCGTGAGACGCTGAGGGCCGCTGCGCCGGCACTGCGTGTGACGGGCGCCGCAGGTAGCGCCGTGAGGGTGCGATCGAGGTTGGCGAACTTCTGCTCGTCACGGGCGCTCGCGAGCAACTCCAGTGCCACTACGGGACAAACAGCAAGCAGGTCGGCGTTCGCAGTGGCGAGCCAGCGTGCGAGCACCTCCGGATCTCGCTGACGGTTCCAGGCCGAGGTGTCGAATACGAGCAGTCCGCCGGAGCCGTAAGGCTCAGCGGGAGGCATGAAGCTGCTCTGAGACGGCGAAGTCGTAGCCGTCGTCCTCGCCCGCCGCAATCCGGATCAGATGCTTCTGTGCGTCGCGTCTGCCCGCACGCTCCGCGCGGATTGCCTCAGCGCCACGCACGGCCAGATCTCGTACGGCACGAGACCGCGGCTCCGTGCCCCCGAACTCCGCCACAGCAGCGGCGAGCTCCGCATCGAGTGTGACCTGGATACGAGCTGTGGAAGCCATCTATGCAGTGTACCAAGTAGGTGGTACACGGAGCGAATGCGCCCGAGTGGACTCGAACCGCCACGGGGAAAACTCCCCACAAGGCTTTCAACCTGAATCGGGTGGTGTAGATGCGTCCGTGGGCGTCCAGATCGTCCATTCTGTCCAGTTTCTGGACGCATTGGACGCATCTGGAGGGGCGGATGTTCTCAAAGTGTTCTCACGGCGGGGGTACGTCGACGGTGGCGTTTCGCGCCCCGCTGGTGCGATCCCCGCGTTGGCTAGCGTGAACCGGCCGGTGCGGGTTCCCGAGCTGCCTACAGATGCCTCGTGCGGTCGGTGGTTTGATCTCGCGGTGGCGCGGGACTGTCGTCCGTTGACCAGTGACTGTGTTTTGCCACATCTCGTGGCTGGCGCCCTGTCTTGTGAGGGTGCAGCCGTGTTCAGAGAGATGGCGGTCGAGGTCGCGCTTCTTCACGCAGCGATCTCAACGGGCTCGACCAGCGCCCAGCCGGTCGCTGGGATCGTCTCACCGCGCTCGCGCCGCTCGTCGAGCACGAGCTCGATTGCATCGCGGACCATCACACGAGCTTCGTCGAGCCCTTCGCCCTGGGTGTGGACCTCTGGAAGCTCAGGGACGTGGGCGTATACCCACCCATCGCCAGCATCCTCGAACACGACGTTGAATGTAAGAGCACTCATCTCCACAACGGTAGCGCGTGTTGCGGCTGCTTTGGAGGTTCGATCTTCGGCAACTTCATGCGCCGTGGACTCGAACCACCACGGGGAAATCTCCCCACAAGGCCCTCAACCTGAATCAGGGGGTGTTGATGTGTCCGTGGGCGTCCAGATCGTCCATTCTGTCCAGATTCTGGACGCATTGGACGCATCTGGAGGGGTGGATGTTCTCAAAATGTTCTCACGGATCGAGACCGCTGAGACGTCGCAGGCGGTCGGCAGTCTCGACGTCAGAGCAGTTGCAGAGGCAGCTCAGGCGAGCGGGTTGCGTGCGATGGCGGCGGCTGGCAGCTTGAACTCCGCCCATACATCCTCGGCGGGGCGGCCGTTGTGCTCGGCGAACCGCTTGAGGAAGTCCCATGGCTCCTCGTGCGGCCTGTTGGCTGCGTTGAGCCTCCATACCTGTGCCCTCTCAGAGGTTGTGCGCTGACATATGCCGGAGAGATAAGCGAAGAGCAGGCCGGAGGCCTTGACCGGGTTGTGGCCGGAGGCAACGGCGACGACCAGGGTCAGCTTGGTCTGGATGAGGGTTGCAAGCTCTGGGCCTTGAGAGAGCATGCTGCTATCGGTCGTGATCAGCCCATCCCACGGGTCAGGGTGATGGTGTAGCGCAAGCAGCAGCTCCCAGTCATCCAGCGTGGACATGCGCGGGTCGATGCGATCAAGGGGTACGAGATGCGCATCGGCTTGGAAGTCCGAGAGGACGCCGACGATCGGCTCTGGGAAGTTCTTATCGAGGGCGAACAAGCGCGGCATATGTCCGCGCTCTCATGCTGCGACGGCGTGTCGCAGGTTCTGCGCGAGCTGTCGCTCTAGGTCGAGCGCGTCGTCGATAGCGGCGGTTTCAACGTCGGGGTATAGCCGGTAGATCTTGGCTTGTGCGAGTCCGCTGTCAGCGAGCGCGCCGAGCGCTTGGGACTCAAGGCGGGTGTGCACGACGTGGGGGGAGCCGCCGAGCTTGCCAGGCACGATCCTTAGCCGTGGGCGGGGCATGCTCAGGTCAGGGCCGTGCAGTCCCTCATGTGAGGCGAACGGCGCAAGCAGGTTGAGCATGTCTGGGTCGATAATGCTCTGGCCTCCTGGGCGCTGTGCTCGGCCGTCCTGCTCGATCACGATCCCGCCCGCTCGGTCGACCGCGACGCTGGGGGCGTCGTCCTCGCTCCAGAGATCAAGTGTGAGTTCAGCGATCTCGCGCAGGGCGCGGCGGACAGCCTGCATCGCCGTGCGTGGTATCTCGCGGCCGCTTGAATCATGCTTGGTCTGGCGCAGCCAGTAGATGGTGCGCAGCGCCATCAGGTCACCGTAGGACCAGAGCTTCACGCGCTCAGGGGACACGCTGGGCACGAGGATCTCCTGCCTTGCCCAGTAGTGGATGGTCGACTTCGGCACGCCGGACAGGGCGGCGGCACGCTCGGCTGTGTACGCACCTCGAGCTTCCATTGGGGTGCAGTATCGCGATTGCTTCGGACTGCGTCCAGGGATGACGACCTCCCGCCGCTTCTGGGACGCGCGCAACATTCCCGGTCACATCGCAGATCGTTGAGTGCCGCAAGTTGCCGGGCCCACTCGACGTGCGCCCTCGATGTCGGCCGAGGGCTGTGGGGGATGATGCTCCTCAGGGCTCGCGCGGCGGGTGGGCGGCTTACCACCCATGATAAGTTCACGCGATGGATGGTGCCGTCAAGAACCTACGTGGACGCAGTACTGTCGAGGCGGCCGAAGCTCGCGCAGAGCGCAGCAGGGCGTACCGCGACGCTCGTGCCGAATATGCGCGCATCCGTGCCCTTCGCGAGATCAATCCGATCGCCGCGCACCTACGCGAGCGCCGGTTCGAGCTAGGGCTGACACAGGAGGAAGTCGCAAAGGCTGCCGGCACATCGCATAGCGCCGTATCGCGACTGGAGAAGGGAACCAACATCCCGCAGCTCCCGACACTGCAGCGCATCGCCGCCGTTCTGGACGAGGAGCTTCTCGTCTGCTTTCAACGCACCGTGGACGGTGAGGTCGAGCGCGAGTTCGCGGCTGTGGTCTGACGCCTACCTGCATGCGCCCGAGTGGACTCGAACCACCACGGGGAAAACTCCCCACAAGGCCCTCAACCTGAATCGGGCGGTGTAGATGCGTCCAGGGGCGTCCAGATCGTCCATTCTGTCCCGTTTCTGGACGCATCGGACGCATCTGGCGGGGTGGATGTTCTCAAAATGTTCTCACGGCGGGGCGATAGCGCTCAGAGGCTCGGCGAGAGCATCGTGATGCTTTGATGCGATCGCGCTATGATGTGCAGAGTATGTCCAGGGTCCGCACCACGCTTACGATCGACGAGTCCGTCATGAGAGCGGTGAAGATGCGAGCAGCTCGGACCGGGCGTGGCGACAGCCAGGTGATCGAGGAATCGCTGCGACGCGACATGGGGCTGGACCTGCTCGAGCGCCTATGGCAGAAAAACGACCTCCCCGAGCGTGACGCCGAAGCACTCGGCGTGGAGGCGCAGCACAAGACGCGTTCTAAACGGCGCTAGCGAGTGCGGGTCGTGCTTGATCCCAACGTCGTGATCTCCGGCGTCCTCTCCTCGCGCGGCGCACCGGCCGATGTGCTGCGAGCGCTCGCGGCCGGCGAGTTCGAGCTACTGGTTTCGCAAGCGCTGCTGGATGAGCTCGAGCGCGCGCTTGCCTATCCCAAGCTGCGGCGACACATCGATGAGGCCGCAGCCGGCGAACTGGTTCGCTGGCTCGCCGACAGTGCGACCGGCGTGGCTGACCCCGCCACTGACCCGCCGGTGCGCTCGCGCGATCCCGATGATGACTATCTGATCGCGCTCGCGTCAGAGCACCGAGCGGCTCTAGTTTCCGGCGATAAAGATCTTCTCGCGCTCAACGGGGAGATGCCAGTGTTCTCGCCCCGCGGGTTCATAGATCTGCTCGCTCAAGCCTGAAGAACTTCGCTTGGTGCCTGGCGCCGCGACTCTGCTCGCGCTGCAAAGAGCGGGGCTTTCTGCATGCGCCCGAGTGGACTCGAACCACCACGGGGAAAACTCCCCACAAGGCCCTCAACCTTATTCGCCCATGCCATATACGTCCGCCCGCGTCCAGATCGTCCATTCTGTGCGGGTTTGCGGACACATCGGACGCATCGGACGAAATGACTTGTGTCAGCGATGTGTCACGGGAGGGGCGGGTGTCGCTAGCCCCTAACAGCTGATTGACGGTTGCCTCACGGGCCAGCAGCTTGTCAAGGCGACCGGCGTCCCGGTTCTCGACCAAACCCTTGCCAGACGGATAATCCCCCGGAGTGCGTTATCTGCCGCCACAGCTCCCTCCGTCATTCGAGGTCTCGGCGACATGGCGGGAGCTTTGGCGTCGTGGGGCGTTCGTCCAAAACGACCTCGCGAGCCAGTCCAGCTTCGCATCGATGGTCAAGGACCGCCTGCCACCGCTTGGCATCCGCCAGGAATGGCTCGAAGAGTTCGATGAGGCCGGTGCCTTCCAGCCAATCGCGTTCGTTGCTGGCGGGGAGCCTCCGGGTGTCACCGACCTGACGCCCTATGAGCCGAACATGGCCTTCCGCGACGAGCAGCCTCACGCCCCGTGGTCGACCTACCAGTGGGAGGCGTGGGGTCATCCACAGATCACCGCGCTGTACTCACCCTGGCAGGTGCTCTACATCGATGACGTGCTGGAACGCTGCAACGAGACCCTTCCGCTAAGCGTCCTGAGATCCTCAGCGGAGGACCTCACGACTCGGATCGAGCCCCTTCAGGGCCTAATCGCACGGCTTTACGCATCGTGGTTGACCCTGAACGGTGCTTGGACGCCGCTGATGAAGTTCCTCGTACGGGTGCAGAATCGGTACCTGCCGGAAGTTACCGGGCGCAGCACGCTCCTGCGCGACGTAGAGGCGAGAGTCGAGATCGAACCTTGGCGGCACGAGCTCGAGTCCTTCGACGCGGTCGCGGTAGCGTCCGAACTCGGCCTCGAGCAGGATCAGATTCTTCGCGCCTACTGGTTCTTGATGGAACGAGGGATCGATCGCGAGCCTCGCGACTCGCTCGAGTGGGTTCGCCGCGCGCAGCCACGTTCGGCCTACAAAGAGTGGCGCGGCGCCCCGCGCCGTGCGCATGACCACTACCAAGCCGCGCAAATGTTGCGCCTTTTCCTCGCCGATCTGACCGGCGATCCGCCCACTCGACCAGACGCCTGGCCGCTTGACGGACGTCAACCGTTTCGCGGCGCACTGTACGACCACGGGCCTGTGCCCAGGCTCACGCGTGACGAGCTAAAAGACGAGCTAGTCTCGGCGGGCCTTTACCCGCATGCGGTGCACGTCGTGGGGGAGGGCAAGAGTGAGAGAGTCTTTGTGACGACGCTTGTGTCGGGCATCCTGGGTGGCAGGGCCGCCGAGGAGGTCGGCTTCACGGACCTTGGCGGAAGCGGCTCAGCCAGCCGGCTACGCACGATGGTGGGCGGCTTCACGGCCTACACGCACCGCACAGTTGTGATCGTCGACCGCGAGGGCGAGATGGCCCACTATGCCGCTGGTCTGGAACGCTCAGGCGATCTCCCGACCGAGGACATCCTGCGCTTTGAGCGCAATCTCGAGGACAGCAACTTCACGCCACAGGAGCAGATCGATGTCATAACCGAGCTCGCCGCCAACCCAAAGGACGGCTTGCCCCCGGTAACGCTCCAAATTTCCGTGGAGCAGCTCGCAGGCGAGTACGAGAGACGCAGACGCAAAGCGCACGAAGACCCCGGGAAAGCCGGTGTCTTGCTCAGTCTCGCCGAAGATCCTGCCTTCGGTGGGCCCGTCCGTGTCAGCAAGCCCGAGTTCGCACTCGCCCTCGCCGAACATATCCTCGGCGACCTTGCCGCGCTGGAAGGCGAAGAGGCGAGGAACCAGCTCTATGAGCGGCGACCGCTACTGCGCTTCACGCTTGAGCGAATTGCCCAACCGCTGGCCGACGTTCGCTGGTGAGCCGCTCGACGTCTGTCAATGTGATTGGCGCGGAGCGTCGCACTCCTAGTCCAACAGCAGATTGGCAGGCGGCGCGCACAGACGGCGGCCGGCGAAAGCGCCTATCCGGTCCGCGCATCATTCTGGCGCGGATTAGACTTGGCTCTTGAATTGGGTGTGCCCCGGACGAGGACCGATCGTGTCCTCGCCCGGGGGCTTCTGATGCACGGCGACGCAGGCTTTGGAGGCCGCTCGTTTCGTGCTTCATTCCTTTGCAAGCTCATTGGGCCACGTCTGACTCGTTGCCGGCGAACGCCCGGTAGCGATGCCCGTTCTTGAGGATCTGGTGGCGATCCGCCCACCGCCGCAGGGCCTGACGGATCGCGCTCAGGTCGGCGTGGATGTTGTAGTCGGCGAGAATCTCTTGGATCTCGCCAGGAGATAGTTCTGCGCCCCCGGCCTGTTTCACGATCGTCAGGATGTTCGCCGAGATGTTCTGCTCGCGATGTTCGGGTGCACTCGCCGCGAGTCGCCTGACGTCCTCTCTCGCCGCGGCAGGACCGATCTCGGCGAACTGGAGCATTCGCAGCGCCTGCGCCAGGAGCTGTTCCTGCATCTCGAGCCGCGCCTTTTCGGTGCGAACCTGCTCGAGCTCGGCTTCTATGTCGGCCGGCGGCATGCCGACCAGCTCTGCAAGAACACGGTGCTCAGCCATAGTTCGCAACGGTAGCACAGATGTCCTGTCCATGATGCGCTGATGTGCTGCCGCGACACATCATCTCACGTCTCGCGCGCCGAGGGCGGACGGCTCTCCGCTCAGATGTGCATAAAACCAAGGCCCGAGCAGGCTGCGGCCACCTCGCGGCCTCGTGGGGTGTCGGGCAACGCGACCAGGCAGTAGCGCCGTGCCCGGGTCAAGGCGACAAAGGTGACGCGCCGCTCCTCTTCAGCCTCCTTGCCAATCTCAACGCCACTCGCGATCGCATCGAACAACTCGAACTGTCGAGTGGGATCTGCACCGTGCGGTTTCCTTACGACCATCATCACCGCGTCGCGGTCCTCGCCCTTGATGCTGTGCACGGTCTGTGGAACCAGGTCCCTGGGACGTGGGGTAAAGACTGCGCCGACGGTCGTGTCCTGATGCTCGGGTTTGGACTTCAGCAGCATCCCGGCTGCTGTCGCAGGCTTGTTCACCAGCAGGCTCGCGCTGCCGTGCAGAGCCTCCTTTGCCCCCGTGATCCAGTTGCGTAGATCGCCCGTGAGGGCTGGCAGGTGCGACAAGAACTCATAGGCAGCGGTGCGCAGGCTGGTGCGATCGTCGTGATCGAGATCCTCGATCTCAGTCACGTCGCCGAAGGCACAACGAGCGACGGTTCGTTCTGCATAGCGCATCTCGGTTCTCGTGAGTGTGCCTTGGGCGAGTGCCACGGCGATCCGCGCTATGCGCTCGGGGCGTTCTTGGATCTCAACTTTGACCACCGTACCCGCAAGCGCCTCGACCATTGTGTGTCTGCGTGCCAGGACGGCCGCGTCCTCGATGGCGATCTGGTGCTCGTCCAGGCGGCGACGAAACACGTGCATCGCCTGCTCGGGATCGTGGGGCGGATACAACGCGACCTCGGGGTCGATCTCGCACTCGCTGGTCTCGCCAACTGCGATGTCAGGCGTTTCGCGGGCGCAGAAGTGGGCCGCAGCGTCGCAGATCTTCTGCGAACACCGATGGTTCTCGTTGAGCGTGAGCTGATCCAAGCCGTGGTCTTCGGCCAGGGCCCGACAGCCGGCGGCGCTGGCACCCTGGAACGAGAAGATCGACTGCTCGAGGTCGCCGATGAGGACGAGTGATCGGAGGGTGCCCGCTTTCTTCAGTTCGGCGATGCAGGCGAGTTGCAGCTCCGAGGTGTCCTGCGCCTCGTCGATCAGCATCTCGTCAAAGCGGCTTGCGACGGCGCGCGCGAGCTGCGGGTGCCCGCGGAGCAGCGATAGCGCTAGCCACATCGCGTCGTCGGCGCTGAGCACCCCCGCCTTCGTAAAGAATCCTCGCTTGCGCGCTCGCACTTCGTCTTTAACCGAAGCGAGGACTTCCTCTGGTGTGCCTTTCACGGACCTAGGCTGGTTTCCGAGAACCAGGTTCCCGGTTGGGTCATAGCGGAAGGCATCGAGCGCGATCCGCTGTTTGTGATCCCCGTAGACCATGAGTGTCGGCCACTCGCCGTGCCGAAGCTCGGGGCCCCGGGCGGCCCCTGCTAGATGGGCGAAGGGGTACACGACGTAACGCAACAGCAACGTGTGCACGGTGCCGACGAAGTGCTCGGGTCCGAGCGGTTGCTCGAGCATCGCCGCGATTCGCTCCGCTCCCACGTTCGTGTAGGAGCGGGCGGCGATCTTCCGGCCTGGGGTGCGGGCGATCTTCATTACCCGAGCGGCCGCGGCACGGGTCTTTCCCGAACCTGGGCACGCCAGCAGCAGGAAGTCGCCCTCGGCTTTCACGACGTCCCGTTGGGCGTCGGTGAGCGTCACTCCGAAGCGATCTCGTCGGCGACCCACGCGATCGCCTCGTTCAGGTACTCGGGCACCACGAAGGCGATCGTCTCGTCCTCGAGGATCGCCGCGAGCTCCTGCGCGAAGCGACCCTTGACGTCTGCAACCTTGGCGAGGATCACGCTCGCGGCCTCCCGGGGCTCGATGCCGGTCAGCTCGCCTTGAAGCGCTGGCCCGACACGTGGCTTGACGACGCTCAGCGCCTGCAACATCACCTCCACATTGCCGGCGGCAGCGAGATCCCACTCAAGCGTCCGCTCCGCCAACTTGACCTTGACGTTGTCCCCGGCGCGCCCAAGCAGGTCAGCGGCCCTCGGGGACAACGCAGTCGCCGCGCCCTCCAGACCCTCCTCGACTTCGCTCTGCCGATCGCCATCGGACACCACGGCGAGCTTGTATGGCAGGCGCTCCGGCCCGAACAGTTCCGTGAAGGGCGGGAAAGCAACCCCCCCAACGTTGATCACGGTCACGCCGCTCGGTGTCAGCGGTCGGCCGAGTCTACGGGCTAGAACCGGTATCAGCAGCTGCTCGGCGACGCCCTCGACGAGGATCACCCCCCGCGCGAAGAACAGCGACGCCTTCGTCACGTCAAGAAACCGATGCACGTAGCGAAGCTGCTTCTCTTCGAGCCCGAAGTTCGCTGGCACCCGCGCCTGCGGCGAGCCCGAGCCGGCCTTCGTCAAGACCGTGAGCCGCTCGACACGCGCCGAGGACGCGAAGTTGGGCGAGTGGCTCGTCACGAGGACCTGCGTGTTCGCGACCGCCTGCCCTTCCAGAAACTGCATGAGCAACTCCTGGAGTTGCGGATGCAGATGCGCCTCGGGCTCCTCCACAAGCAGCACCCGCAGCGTAGGCTCCTCCTCGCGCGGAAAATCGGCGATGGCCGCAAGCAGCACGGCCATGTAGAGCAGGTTGTTGTAGCCAAGGCCGTTCTCGCGCATCTCGAGGGCCGCGAGCTCTCCAATCTTCGCCCGCAATGAACCGACGACCCGCTCGAAGCGCGGATCGTCGAAGGCAAGGTCACTTTGCTGCGCGAAGCGACCGCCCCCAGTCATCGCATCAAGGCGCCCCGCGATCTCCTTTCGGGCCTTGACGATCGCGGTGATCATGTCGAGCGCGGCATTTGCAGTCTGCGCCGCGGCGACGATCGCGTCGCGATCGGCATCCCCGCGCGGCGCCAGCGCGCTGATCAGTCCCACCAGTCTGTTGTCCCGGCCAGGACGTAGATCCGCGGCGGCATCCCGCAATGGGTGCAGGTAGACGAACCTCACGGCAGAACGGGCGTGGCTCTCGATGTCGGCGTGCTCGGAGTCGCCGCCGAACCACTGGGTAATCACGCGATCATCGGCACCGAGCCGGGCCTTGAGGCGGATCTTCGCCGAGTTGGCACCGGCGTTTGGAGCCAAGCAGGTGACCATCCTGCCCTTCTCTGCGGCGCTCAGATCACTCAGCTCGATCGCTAGCTCCAGCTCCCTAGTAAGCGGATCGCCGCCGGAACCATCGTGGGCGAAATCCTCAGAGCGAAGCCAACACCGGTGTCGAGGACCCGCCTCTGGCTCCAGCACTGTCCGCAGCGCATCGACAACGTTGCTCTTCCCCGCGTTGTTCTCGCCCACGAGAACAGCGAGCGGAGAACAAAGCTCAACGGTGCCCTCGAGGTTGCGATAACCCTTGCTGTGCAGCGCCCTGACTTGCAACGAGCCTCCCTGCGATTGGTCGAGAACATACCACCCTCCGCGCACCGTCGATCCATTCTTCCGAACCATCGTGACTGATGCGTTTTGCGAGCCGGCTGCACTAGCCTGTCCTCAAGATGGAGACCGTCGATGTCGCAGTGCTGTTCCTCGGCTATGTCAACGCGTGCTCGCGATTCTACGGTGCCGGCGAGCCCGTACACGAGCGGTTCCGTCGGGATATCCGCGCTGCCGCCTCAGCCGAACCGCAGTTGTTTGGCCCGTCCATCCGTGAACTTGGTCGCCCAGCCGAAGTCGACTCGTTCATGCCTCTCTTCGAGGCTCTGCATTGGGCAACGTCGCTGGAGTCACGGATCGCCGACGACTGGCCCGACCGATCCGACGCCAAATACTGGTACCGCTCGATGCCTGCAGGTGCGACCGTTCGTGGGGTTCGCTTTGCACGTAACCGCGTCCATCATCAATGGGCCGAAGCCTTCACGATCGCGGACCATGATCGCGAGCTTCCCCTTCGATGCGTTCCGTGGATTTGGCGACCCGAGCTCCCGGACGGTAAGCCTGATCGAGAAGGCGAGCGGCTATACCGATGTGAACTTGCCGGCGCGCCCGTCATAGGCGCCTTGGGGTGTCTTGCGGCCATCTTCGGCTTGTCCCTCCGACACCTGCACGATGCTGGTGTGGCGACAGGAGACCTAATCGAGGCACTCCTGCCCAGTATCGATTCGCTCGACCCCGCGGACTTCACGCGCGACGCGATCAGCAGCACGGCAGATCAGACCGAAGGCAAAGGCAGTTCCAGGTCCTGAGTCCGTCGGCACGATTCAGCCATGCTGTGCCGCAATGTCGCCATCGAGCCCGCTCATTCGGCCCGAGTTCCGAGCCCGGGTCAGAGCCTCCCGCCTTGAGCGTGGATGGGGCTGGCCCTCGGCCGAGCGCGGCCGCTACGAGTCCCATCTGCGAGCGCTCTTGCGCGACGCGGAGATCTCGACGCGGGTGAGCCTCGACGCGCTCGCGCTGATTCTCGAGGACGGTCGGTTCAAGACAAGATATGAGGCCGGGAGCCTGCTGAGCAGGAACCCTCCGCGCTCGGCCGCTGAGGAGTCGCGGGTGTGGAACGTGCCGGCCGACGCGCTAGGTGAGCTGCCGATCTTCGGCTATGCCGCCACGCTCGCCGACGTCGCGGCCCCCGAGACGCGCGCGACCCTGCACATGGCCTACGGGTCCGCCCGTGTGCTGCTACGCAGCGAGGTCATGGCCAGATGTACGGTCTTCTTCGGAGACAGTCTTTGGGCGGTTCGCCACGACGAAGGCGCCCCGGCGCCACTGGACGCACCCGATGAGCTTTGCTGGCTGCCCGACCGCGGCATGCCGACCGGACGCCACGAACTCGACGAAGGCGGCCCCGATGAAGTGGTGGAGGTCCAGATCACCAAAGGCCTGCGGGTGAACGAGATCTCCTCGGTGCGCTTCGACTTCGAGCCGCCGCAGCCGATCCTTGACGCGCTCGCAGCGCGCCGGATCGGCTCGTGCGTGGACCTGATGCCAACACTGCCCGAGCACTCGACAAAGAGCTTCGTGCCCGATGTCCTGAGCGCCGGCACCGATTAGCCCGTCGCGCTCAGCGTGCGACGTGTGCCGGGTCGACCGAGGCGGCCGCCGCGGTGACCGAGCGCCCACCGGCGAGCGCTTCGACGACCAGGTCTGTCAAATCACGCGTGCTCGCGGTACGCGTACCGATCCAGCCGTCGCGCACGAGTTCCGCGAACTGCGTGTTGCGCAAGTAGCGATCGACGTTGTGGTACCCGACCGCCAGACCGCCTTTCGGTCCGCGTACCTGCGGGGTCTTCACGATTGCGTCCCACAACGCGAGCGGCAGGTACATACCTGCCGTCGGCTTGGTGTCGTATTGGCGCGCCGCAACTATCGGCGAGCAAAGCTTCAGATAGCCGGCCTGCGGGTCGAGGCGAAAGTCCGCGGGAGCCCCGTCATCCTCGCCTGGCTCGATCTTGCGCATCCGCGCGAGCTCCTTGGCGATGTTGGCGTCAGAGCTCGGGCGGAACACGGGCTTGTCATCCAGGCGGTCGCTCATCGTCTTGTATTGGACGAGCACGAGGCTCTCGGTCGTCTCGTTGATGTAGATCAGATCGGCACCGAGCGTTGTCTCAAGCGGCCGCCGGTTGATGTTCACGACCGTGAGCGTGGTGACGTCTTCGGTGAGCGTCACGATCCCCGAAGGGGAGCCGATCGCCTTCGCGTTCAGGAAGCTCAGGCTGTCGTTGAAGATTGCGGGATCCTCGGGAGTGACCGCGTACCCGAGCCGCTCGATGATCGATCGTGTTGAGGTGGCCGGCACTCGCCTCAGCGCATCTCTCTTCATGCCGGCGAAGTCGAGCGCCGATCTGAGCGCGTCTCGCTCCTGGACGGCGACTTGGAGAGCGCCACCGTGAAGACCCGGTCCGCCGGCGAGAGCGTCCAGCAGCGACCGCAGGTTCTGGCCAAGTTCAGCATCGATCTTTGCCAGCGCTCTGAGCGTGGCCGCCCAGGTCCGCGGGGGTACGCGGCCGCCGTCCCTCAGCGCCGCGTCGAAGTGCCGTTGGACGCTCTCCGGCATCTGCCCGCGGATCTCTCCGGCGAAGATCGCCGGGTTGACGTCGAACTCGCGGGTGTAGCGCAACTGACGCAGCCCCGAGGCGGCTACCGGGCCGGGATTGAGCGTGCCCACCTCGATCAGCACGCCCTCGTCGAACAGCAGACCGGCTTGACGCCCACTCCAACGCTGATCGCCGCGCGCAACCACGGTCGAGAACGTCCCGAAGCGGTCGAGATCCTCGTGCTGGGCACCTTCCTCTACAGCGATAAAGGCGCCGTGCGCAACTGACATCCCACGAAGCCTAATCCGCACCGCACCGTCCGAGCCGACTAATACGGTGCCCGACCATGACACTGCAATCGGTGCCTCCCGTCTCGCCCGGTGATGTTTTCCTGCGTCCCGAGCAGGACGACGAGACATTCCTCAGCGCACGCGGCCTTCGCAGCGGTGTCGCGGGGCTGATCCTGCGCCCCCGCCAGCTCGTTCTCGCCGAGCGCGACGGCGAGGAGCGCCGTAGCCGCGTTGCCCGGCTGAAAGGACTGCTCGCCAGGCCCTCCACGGTCTGGTTGATGGACCCTGAGACGGCGTGTCTCGTGGACCCCGAGATCCTCAACGAGGCGGGCGCCAGGCGCCTGCGCGAAAGCGCGATCGCGCTCAGTGTAAAGCTCCCGCTGCAGCGCGACACGCTTGAGGACGATGACATCCAGCAGGGCCTGCTCGAGGCCACGTGGGGCCTACAGGCAGCCGCCGCGACACTGACCGCGCCGTACTTCCGCATCGCCCAAGGAGATGACGTCGCCGTTACGCTCAACCTCGAGCTGCTGCGCCGTACCGCCCTCAGCGACGAACGGCCGACGGTGGCGGTCCTGGAGATCAACATCGGTGCCATCACCAGCGGCTGGAGCAACGGTGTCGCCCGGCGCCTCGCGAAAGCTGGCGCAGACGTTGTGCTGCTCCGCGTCGTCGGTTGCAAAGAGGACGCACCCCAGCGCCACGCCACCGCCTACCTGCGGCTCGCATGCGAGCTTCGCGCCAGCAAGCTGCAGGTGATCTGCGACCAGGTGGGCAGGCTCGGCCCCGTCCTCGTGGCAGGCGCCGGCGCTGCTTTCTCGACAGGCTCTTGGCATCACCGCTCAGTCCCTCGCCACCTCACCCCGCGCAGCGGCGGGGGCGGAGGCAGTCCCGCGATTCCCTACGAGCTACCGGGCCGCTGGCGATCAGCAGCGCCGTCACTCGCGCGCAACCTGAGCACCGCGCGCTGCCCCGTCAAAGGTTGCCTTGCGTTGGAGCCCGACGCGACACCCGCAGATCAGCGCGAGCATTTCCTGCACACGATCGTCGCCAGCGCCGAAGATGCGCTCACCGGCGACATCGACGCGTTGATCTCATCGTTGGCCAGCTCCGGGGACCCGATCGCGGCTGGCTGGGCGCAGGCCCTTCGCGAGGTTCAAGCCGAAAGCGCCTGAAGCAGCACCCACTCGGTCAACGTCAACCCCTGCGCTGACGCCGTGGCCTCCCATCGAAGAGAACCGGCGGGCGCACGGTCGAGCATGGCGGTCATCCACTGTTCGAGCTCGAGCTCCGCGTCAAACGCTGCGAGCCGCCACGCGTCCAACAGTCGGCTCGGCGGCAGCAGCTCGAGCTCGCCCGCAAATGGGCCCGGATAGTCCCCGGCATCGAGTAGCTGCTCCGCGTAACCGAGAAGCGCTGGACGCGGGATAAGCGCGCGCGCCGGCTCGGCCGGCTCGGCGGCTCGGTCCAGCGCCGCGCACGTGAAGCCAGCGGCCGACACACGCCCGAACGCGTAGGCCGCCTCGATCGCGATGACTACCTGCAGAGCCACCGGCACACCCGGCCAGACCTGCTCGAGCGCAACCGTCATCACGAGACGGGCCGGCATCTCTCCAGGCCGGACGGGGTTCGCTCCGACCGGGACCGTTGGCCGCGCCGTTCGGCCCGTCAGCCCTCCCGGAAGGACTCGGAGCTGCGTCGCGGTAGTCATGAATGACTCAGATTTGTAGATATTGCCCTTTGATATAGGCTCATCAAAGGTAAGTATGACTTCTGAGTCGGACGCCAAGGACCCGTCGCCTCTGCCAGCTGGTGCTATCGACGACGCCCTAACCGCCTTCGCGGCCCGCGTTGCCCAGCTGCGTCACCAGTCAGGAATGACTCAGAAAGAGCTGGCAGCCCGCGCCGGTCTCGAACAGAGCAATCTCTCAAAGCTCGAGCGCGGAGAACACCGCCCACTCATCGACACCGTACTCCGCCTCCAACATGCGCTCGGACTCAGATCCATCGAGGAACTCTTTGGTGACCTCCCTGAGCCCAACGCTCCAACAGCACGCCTACTGGGCCTCTGAAGCATCGCGGGCCGCGTCCACCCGCGCCGGCACAATCTAATCGGGCGGGGTCCGCCGCTTTAGGCCCGCTGATATCACCGGCTGTCGTGTGCCGTTACCCTGCGGCAGCTCCGACCGAGATTATTGCCCCCGATCTTTGTGACTGTCCTAGGCCGATCAGCCTCTAGTAGGGCTCGGTGGCACGCGACGAAGGTCACGTAGCGTGGGCTGGAGGGCGCCAGATGATCGAGATCCACCGTGACTGATGTGCCTTTCCCAGCAGGGCAGAGCTACACCGTCGTCGAGCAGCGACCTCTGAGCTCGGGAAGGACCCGTAGCAGGGCAAGTGCCGCCCAGCCCAATACTCGCGTTTCGGGTAGCTGGGTAGAGCGTGCAACGTCCTTGAGTGGCAGGCCCTGAAGCATCAGCATGTTCAGCACGATCTTCTCTGGAACACCCAAGCCTGGAATGAGATCGCCAAGAACTGCTAGCCCAATAGGACCCAGTGCATTCGCCTCCCCCGCAAGGGGTCGATAGAGCTGCATCAACATCTCGAAGACCTCATCGAGCGACACTCCCAAGTGCCTCTCAAAATCAGCGGGCAAGGGAGGCCAATCAAGTTCGCTAGCAAGCCGCGCCAGAACATCCTCGAACTGACGTACTAGCCCAACGAGATCCTGCTGCTGCCTTGCACCACCGAGCATGCGGTAGAGCGTGGCCCGACTCACGCCCGTCACTTCCACAGCCTCGTTAACCGGACATGCCGGCTTGCAGTGCCGCAGGGAGCAGTTGCTGGATGCGCCGAGTTTCTTGCTCGGCCTGCGCCAAAGACGAGCCGCGGCGATTGGCTGACTTGCGGAGCTCGTGACGATAAAACGAGAGTTGGGTTGAGCGATTGCGCCTAGCACGGGCGTCTCGCTCTCGGTACAAGGTGGCCATCGCGACAACGTATCACGGATATACCCTTGTGTCTCATGATGAGACTCCGTGCGGGGCAAATCGCGCGAACCTGCCTCTGGGAGTTCCTTTCCGAGTCCGCGCCTCACGGCGGGAGTGTGCATCTGATCACGGGGGCCCACGCACCATGCGCACGAGCCGAGGAATCGGCCTGCCGCGCAGAGTGCGGGAGCCGGCTGGCCCGGCCATTTTCGCATCCTTACGGGGATGCGGCCGGGGCTGCGACCGGCCCCGCACCCGGCGGGGCCACGCATCCAAGGAGGCTCAAATGTCCGCTGGACTCACAGACTCGGACAGCATGTTCTCGGTACGCAAGGCACCCTGGCACGGCCTGGGAGCCGTGCTCGAGGAGCCGCCGGCGACCGTCGCGGAGGCCATCGAAGCGTCGGGGCTCGGCTGGAGCGTTGCGAAGGAGCGCATTGCCGTTGACCGTGGCGATGAGCCCGACGACGATTGGCTGCTGCCTCGCTGCGAGCAGATCCCCGGCTACTACGCGACGGTCCGTCAGGACACTCGCGAGGTGCTCGGGATCGTCGGCGAGCGCTACCGCATCGTGCAGAACCACGAGGCGTTCGCGTTCATCGACCAGCTTCTCGGCAGCTCGATCCACTTCGAGACGGCCGGGAGCCTGCACGGTGGGCGCCGCGTGTGGGTGCTCGCGACACTGCCCGACCATGTTGAAGTCGGGGGCGACGCTGTGCGCCCATACGTGCTGCTGATGAACAGCCACGATGGCTCGACGGCCGTGATCGCCGCGACCACGCCGGTTCGTGTCGTCTGCCAGAACACCCTCAACTGGGGTCTCCGGAGCGCAAGGCAGAAGTTCTCGATCCGTCATACCGAAGCGGTCACGCAGCGTGTCCATGAGGCGCGGCGAGTGCTGGACCTCTCGATCAACTACTACGAGCAGTTCAAGCGCTATGGCGATCAGCTCGCCTCAGAGCGCTGCACGGAGCGCCAGCTTCGCGCCGTCCTCGACGAGCTCTACCCGAACGGCACCGGCGACTCGGTGAGCGGCCGCACACGGAAGTCCCGGCAGCAGACGAAGGACCGCATCGCCGAGCTGTTTCTGCGTGGCGAGACGCAGGGCAACGCGCCCGGCTCCAAGTGGGCTGCCGTGAACGCCGTCGTGGAGTACGGCGACTGGCTACGTCCGATGCGCTCGAGCGGTCAGCGCTTCGCCCGTGCGCTCGACGACGGACCCGAGAAGACCCGCGCGCTGCAACTCGTCGCGGCTGCGTGAGCAGGGCAGGCTCGGCGGGCCCACGATCCCCGCCGAGCCTCTCGCAATCGACCCACCGAAGCACCCGCGTACTCCCGTACAATGAATGGTCAAGGAGCCGGCCCTAGCGGTCGATCCCTACTAGGAGCGTTTGCAATGGCTACCCGAACTGACAACGAGATCCGCGAGTTGAGCCCCGAGGAGTGGGACCAGCGAGTAGATGAACAGGCACGCAAGCGCCTGGGCATGAGCGGCGAGGAGTTCGAGCGGCGTCTGAACGCGGGCGAGATCGACATTGACGATAGCCCCGACGTGACGCGCGTTGCGATGATGCTCCCGCTCCATGCCACGCACAAGTAAGACACCCGCCGAGGCCGTCGAGCACTACCGCGGCAGGACCGTGCGGTTGCTGTCCTGCGTGACGAGCGTCCATGTCGTCGCCCGCGCCTACCACCTCTCGGACACGCCGCACGAGCTCGAACTTGCTGACACGGCGAAGATGCACGGTGGTCCTCTCTCGATCGACGTCGCTGAGGAATACGAGATCCGCCAAGACACGGACGGCTGGCGCGTCGCGATCCTCGGCTACCTCTACGCGATCGGATACGAGGGCCGCGAGCTTCTCTCCTACCACTGGCATCCCAGCGGCCACAGCCCGATCACCTGGCCGCACATGCACGTCGCCGCCAACATCCAGGTCGGTGATCGCTGGCTCGGAAAGGTCCACCTACCCACCGGCCCAGTCGGCCTCGAGCGAGTCGTGGCGCTGGCGATCACCGAGCTTGGAGCCAAGCCGCTACGCGACGATTGGGAACGGCTGATCCGCGAGGCCGCCGCCCGCTGACGGCCGGTCTGCCGCAATGGTCTTCGAAGCCGTCAGCGGCCCCCTCGCGCTCCGGGCCGACGTAGCATGATCATCACCGCCAGATCGTGATCGAGCCTCGCGCTCACCCGGATCAACGCGTGAGCGGCCGTCCGCGGGCCGAGCTTGAACATCACCGTCAGCCGGCCTTGCTTAAGCGTGACGATCCTGGCACCGGAGGCGACAGTTCGGCTTCGCAGTCGGCCGATGAAGCCCACGTGGACCGTTCCTCTGGCGGGTCCGGTCACATGCACCACCAGCTCGCGCCCGCGTAGCGTCTCCGTGACGTGGATCGTCGGCGTTGCCCCGTGGCCGCTGCCTGTACCCGAGGATGGGGGGACCACAACGATAATGCGTGCCGCGTTGGCGGGATTCGAGTTGCCGGCTGCGTTGGTCAGCCACACCGCGATGCTCCAGCTCCCAGGCCCGGGAACGGTCACGGTCGCAGGCCCGGCTGCGGGCGCCGGTGCGGGAGCGCTGCACGCGCCCGTGCCGCTCGCCGGACAGACTTGGTAGACCGCACCAGTGATAGGTGCAAGTTGTCCTGTTGGATCACTCCACGTGGTCGTGAATGTGGATCCGCCCGTCTGTTTGGCGGTCGCGGTCAAGTCCACCGGCGGGGGTGGCGCGCCGTCCTCGACGGTGATGTCCTGCGAAGCTACGGTCGATTGATTGCCGGCGGCGTCCGTTGCTATGAGGGTGAGCGTGTGCGGGCCGTCGGAGAGTTGGGTGGTCGCCAGCGTCAACGTCTGTGTCCCTGTGAAGGAAGGGCAGGGTTTGGCGAAGGTGTAGTTGCACGGTGCGGTGTAGGTCTCGATCGGCCGTCCGTCTGCGGATAGGACGAGGTGCGCGACGCCGCCTCCTACGTCATTTGCCGAGACGGTGACGCTTTCGGTGCCCTTGTGAAAGCCGCCGGCTTCACCTGGTCCCCACAGCGCGCCCGACGGCGCACCGAGAGTTGGCGGCGCTGGGTCGGAGAGCGTGACCGTGGCGCCATACATCGCCGCCCACACGGCGTATTGGGTTGCTCCCGTGATGCATTCCTCTTCGGCTGGCGCTTGGCACACAACGCTGAGCGAGAGTTCGCGCGCTGAAAGCCCTGTGATTGCCGCCGGTTGGCCTCCCTCGCCTGGCGGACTGCCAACGGCGCACGTCTCGCCGTTTCCTACCGAGTCTAGGCAGGTTTCTCCGGGCACGATTGCCCCGTCCGCGCGCAGCGCTGGCGACCAGAAGTTGTCGGGGTCGAGGCTGTGGCCGATGTAGCGTTCATAGATGAGCCCGGCAATGGACGTGCCTGCCGGTGCTGTGAAAGTCCATCCGGCATTTGTTCCCGGTGCGGCTCCACTTGACAGGCCGAGCCCGTCGGTAGTCGAAAGCCCGCTTTCCTGGTCGATCTTCCCGCTGCCTCCTCCGAGTCGGTAGGGGCAGATGGTGTGCTCGGCATAGTGCGCAGGCTGTGCGGGATCGTTTGTCGCCCACGTCCATGAGTTGTTGGCGGCTTCTGGCGCGGAGTTGCAGGCGCTCACCTGATAGGCCCCCGATGCGAGTGCTTGGGACGTCGACATACCGGCCACGACGGCAAACATGACGGCGATCGTCAAGCACCACCGTCTCATCGTGTGTGTGGCGCCTTGCCTGTCGTGGTTGCGGAGGCCGGTAGGTGGAGCGTCGTCCACAGGCTTGTTCGTTCCACGTCGTAGGGGTCGGTATAGCGCACCGATACCTCGGCTACGCCAGAGGTCGGGAGCGTCAGGTTCGTGAAGGTGCCGTGAAGTGTGCGCACCACGTGCAGTCGATGCGATCGTCCGCGGAGGCCGAGATAGCGGACCTGCACCTGAGCTTCGCTGGGGCGTCCCAGCAGGGCGAGCACGAGGCGGTGCTTGACCCGCTTCAGGCGGGCCTGTGGGTGTCCGAATGGTTGGGTGGGCGTCACGGCGGTCAATAGTGCCACGGGCTGCGGAGACGACGCTGGGGTCGAGTTCGGCTGTGCTCCTGGCTCGGCCGCTTCGCCTGCGGTCACGATTGCCTGGAGGCCTGCGTTACGGAATGTCTGCGCTATATCGAGCACCCCGTTGTTGGCTTCCGTCAGGACATTCTCGGCGGCTTCGGGCGACAAACTTGGCTGGTAGGAGTCAAGCGCGGCGAGGGCTGCCGCTGCAATCGCGGATGCCTCGCTGGTGCCCTGCCAGTAGTCATAATTGGGGGCGCCCGTCGTCGGTTCCGCGCCGTCGAGGTCACAGCCGGGTGCGAGCAGCCGCAGCCCTTCGCCGCGGTTTGAGAACGAGCAGAAACCCCCGCCTTGCGTATCCGTCGCGCCGACAGACAGCACCCCAGGGTACGCGGCGGGGAACCCCACTGGGCCTCCGTCATCGTTGCCGGCCGCCGCGACGACTGCGATGCCGTAGTTGTGGGCGCGTTCGACAGCGTTGGCGACCAGTTCATAGCTTTCACCGGTGGGCTTTTCAGAGGTGCCCAGAGAGAGGTTGATGACACGGATGTCATATCTGTGACGCAGCTGTAGGCATTCCGTGATTCCGGCTGCATACGAGGAAACCGGGAACGCGGTCGCATTAGGCGCCAGAGCTCTTACCGACACGATCTGTACAGCTCGTGGTGCGGTGCCGACCATGCCCCAGCCGTTCACGGGCGCTCCGGCCATCATGGCAAGCACGGTTCCGTGCAGGGTGGGGGATACGTCTTCCCCGGAGCCGCCGTCCAGCGCGGTTCTTTCGACCACGACGCCTTCGGTATCCGGGTTGAGGTTCACACCCGTATCAACAAGACAGAGGCCAGCGAGCTGCGCAGGTGGCGGAGCATAGGGCAGGAATGCGCCGTTGTCTGCGACTGCCTGAGCTGTGATGCCTGTCTCAGCGCCAGCCGTCGCCGTCGGCAAGACAAGCGCAACCACCACTGCGATGATGCAGCGCCGACCGCGCCAGAGCAGCCTCATCGTGCGGCTCCGCGGCTTAGCTCGTCCTGACATCTATCACCCGGCTGTCGCCGCTTGCGAAGGGAAATCCTGCCTGGCCGCCGGGGGCTTCTGCGCGGAACGGAAAGCGTCCCACGCCGCCCTCGAACTGGTAGACGACCCGGAAGCGACCGCGTGAGTCCGTGCGGGGGTCGCGGAATGGCTCCCAATGACCGCGGTAGTGAACGAGCATCTCGACAACGACGCCCTGCGGCGGGATGGGCCCGAGTACACGCCCACTGAGAACGATCCTGCCTTCCGGGCCCGTCCTGTGCGGGGTGACGCTGAGCTGCACCCCGGCGAGAACCCTCTCTAGAACCTTCGCCGTCGCCGAGTAGCTGGCGTCGGAGGAGAAGGCGCGGTAGCCGATCTCGACGATCCTGGAAGCGCCACCTGGCACGTTCGCTACGAAGGTTCCGTTGGAGCTTGTCTGGATATGGCCGATGAGTTCGAGGGTGCGGCCAGCGGCCTGTTGCAGCACGTCCAGGGAGGCATCGGCGATCGGGAGGCCCTGGGCGTTGAGCAAGCGACCCGTGATCCGGATCGCCCGCTTGGCGTAGCTTCGGGAGATCGAGGAGCGGGTGCCGAGCTGCAGGTGCGCGTCCTCGCTCGCGCCAGCGCCGTTCGGGGTACCGGCCGCGGGTGAGCTGGCCGGTGGGCCTGTGCTACCGGGGCCTGGCTGCGCCCCAAGGGAGC
Source organism: uncultured Solirubrobacteraceae bacterium (assembly GCA_963723325.1). Classification (GTDB taxonomy): domain Bacteria; phylum Actinomycetota; class Thermoleophilia; order Solirubrobacterales; family Solirubrobacteraceae; genus Palsa-744. The sequence continues at coordinate 250,185 of CAVRQK010000001.1, forward strand.
TGACGGGAGCCACAGTGTTGCTGACCGTGATCGAGCCGAGCGCATCGTTGGTGACGTTGCCGGCCGCGTCGGTGACCGCCACGCTGGCCGCATACGCTCCGTCGGCGAGCGTATCTGTGTTGAGCGTGAAGCCGCTCACGGTCTGCGTGAGCGGGCATGCGTTCCAAGCGTCGTAGGTGCATTCGCCGGAGAAGTCGAACGTGTGGACGTAGCTCGCCCCGCCGCTCAGGGGATTGAGCGTCAGCGTTGCAGTGCGAACACCACTGCCTGCGTCGCTGCCCGTGAAGCTGATCGGCTGTGATCCCTTGACGGTCGCATCGGCGGCTGCGGCTGTCGCGAGCGGCCCATTTACGTTTTCCACGGTCGGCCGGGTGTTGTCTTCGAGGGTCAGGGTGATGCTGGTGAGTGCGGGCACTGCGGCCGAGTCGGCGAAGTCGCAGGTCGGGGAGCTGCGATCGGTGCTGCAGGTGACTGCTGCCTCGAAGTCGCGTGCTCCCTGTGGCAGCGTCCAGCTTTCAGTCGTCCGGTAGGGGCTATTGCCACCGTAGGGAAGCTCTGCTGCGCCCGGAAGCGATTGGCCGGCGGACGTGAACCCGAGGAAGGCGTCGTCTCCGGTGACGGCCGAGGCGATGACTTCGGCTTTGATCGCGTGGATGGCGATGCCGGGCGCGCTGTTGGGCACGCCGACGCTCAGCCCGACCTGGCTTCCGCTGTCACCGCTCTCGGTCACGGCTCCGACCTGGCCGTTCGTGAAGACGTAGTCGCCGATGCTGCCTCCTGCAGCGCAGGTATTGGAGAGCAAGGTATTGGCGTTGGTCATCTCGCCGAACACGCTCCAACCTGGCGAGATGGCGGGCACGCCGGGGGCGCACTGCTCCATCGGATAGGTGCCGGCGCTCGCGCTCGACGCGATCACGAGGCTCGATCCGATCAGAACGGTTGCAGCAGCGATCCAAACGCGGCTGAGGAAAAGCTTGGAGTGTGTGTTCTGCGCGTCGTTGTGTTTGTTCATGGTCGCGTCCATTCGGTGGTTAGGCCCGTTTTGGCGGGGCTTCGGGGTGCTATGACCCCGAGGGCCACCAACCGGCCAACAAATTTCCTGGCTGGGCTCATGGGCCAAAGGGCCCCCCGGCGCTTTGGCGTTTTGAGGTGCTCGCCGTATGAGCGGATGAGCTGGCGGGGCTGGTCGTTGTGGGGACGCCGAGGTAGGCGAACCCGCCGGGTTCGCGCTGGCCGGCGGTGCTCGTGCTGTTCGCCTGCCGGCTGCTCGCAAGCCCCGGCTGGGAGCCGGAACGATGCGAGCGTCTCTTGGCATGTGCGACGCTCGCGCGCAGTGCCGCATGGGGCACTGCGCTCAGAAGCCGCCCGGCGGGCGCCGCTGCGTCGGAGACCGCGGCTGTGCTCGCTGCGACATGGTGGCGGTGTGGCGAGGGGCTCTGCTCGATGACGTGCGTGGCGACTGCTCCGCCGGCGAGTACCCCAACCGTGACGACCCCGACGGCGACCTTCGCGCCGACGCCGCCTCCTGCGAGCAGAGCGACTGCCCGTTCGCGCACGCCGCCCTGTCCGATCGGTGTCGTATCGATCCCGAGGCGGTGCAGCAGGAGCCTCGCTCGCAAGCCGAGTCTCGTCAGCCAGCCGAGATGGCCAAGGAACACGGGTGGCAGTAGCGCCGCGGCCTGGTCGCGGAAGCTGCGTCGCAGCCGCCGAGCGTTCGTCTTGTGCTCCAGGCGGCAGTGCGCGCAGCTCTCAAGGTGCGCGAACGCGCGCTCGGCCAGCACCTCGCTGGTGTCCTGGCCGTTCTGCAGCGCGCGGATCGTCTGTGCCCTGTATCCGCAGAGCCGGCCGGTGTCGTAGAGCAGTTGGAAGCGCTCGCGCTTTCGCTCGCACGAGCGGGCGATGTTGCGCGCCTCGTTGACCGGGATGCCAAGAGCTGATGCGACAGCGCGATACTGCAAGCCCTCGGCGAGCCAGGAGAACACTCGCTGCTCCTCCTGGCTTAGTTCGGTCTTGAACTCCAAGGCGATCAAGCGATCCGCCTTGGCGAGGACGGCTGGCTCGGGCGCTACTTGTTCTTCTCTTGCCTCGGCCATGAAGCGCAGGGTCGGGGCGCTGCGCGCCCGGATCTGGCCGCGACGGCGTTCGTCGCGGTGCAGGCGCAGCGCGCGCTTCTTGATCCCGTCACGCAGCGCGTTGCGTATGTGCTCCTCGCTGTCGTAGCGGCGGCTGTAGAGAGCGAGTGCTGTTTCCTGGTAGATGTCCTCGAGCTGCTCGGTGCTCAGCCCCCGGCACTCGGCGAACCCGCGCGCGATCCGCAGCTCGACTTTCTGCCATTCGCCGAGGATCTCACCGACCCGCTGCGATCCGAACGCCCGCGGGCTACCCGGGACCGGCGCGAGGGCGACTCCTTCCCCTCGTGGTGCGCTGGGGCGCTGGCCCTCTGTCGATCCCTCTGCGATGTCCATTCTCACTGTCTCCAGGTCAGCCCTGACCGCGACGGCAATCCACTGAGAAACACAACGTTTCGTACACCCAAATTACTTCTAGTCATCACTGCGAGCAACCGGCGGGAATCTGGCTGGCGAAACAGATCCAGTCTCGGGAGCTGCAGCGGGCTGCTCATCGGTGGGGTACGGCTACGGTCTCAAGGACAGCTGCGCAGAACATGACGACGGCGATCAGGGCGAGCACGCCGAGCCCCTCGGCGATGGTGAGCGCCCGGCGGCGCTGAACCAGCCAGCCGCTCGCTCCGAGCGCGAGGCCTGCCCACTCCAGCGGAAGCTGGGGGAGATAGGGCAGCAGCGGCGCGCCGTAGGCACCCAGCGCGGCGCCTACCTGCAGCGTGTTGAGGAGGATGCATGCCGTCAGCAGACCGTCCGCGAAACGCTTGGCGAGCGGGGCGCGATGAGCTCCGATGACTCCGAGCAGCAGGGGCCAGGCTGCTATCGGCAGGTTGTGGGCCTCGAAGAACAGAATGTGTCTGATTCCTGGGGGCGGGTTGCGCTGCGCCGTGAGCGTCAACTCCAGGACATGCCGGACGGGGTGCACCAACGGCGCCCCTACAAGCCCGACAAGCGCAGCCGGCACCAACGTGGCGATCCACACCACGGCATAGGCGTTCCGCCATGCCACGCCGAGACCAGCCGGCAGCCATCGGCGCTCCGTCCGCCGCGATGGCGTGCTCAGTTCTTGGGCAGCCATTGGCTCACGGCGTAGCCGCCGGGGACACGCGCGAGCTGCGCAAGGGTGACGTGGTAGCTGGCCGGGAGCCCTTCGTACTGGCTGTCGCCGCCGGTCTGTTCGAGGGTGGCGATCACCCACATGCCGGGATGTGAGACGTCGGCGGCGATGCTGAGGATCTCACCGCTGTTGTAGATGTGCCCGCGGGCGATCGTCGTGTCCGCCTGGCTCGAAGCGGCAGCCTGCTGCTCGGCCAGCCGCGCCGCCCCCACGGACATCGCCGCGAGCCTCTCCTGGTTTGAGCTCAGCGTGCGATACGTCCAGTTCGAGTAGAGCCCGCTGAATGCGGCGAGCGCCTCCGCGGGCGTCGGCTGCATACCGGCGGGCGCCTGCGCCGCGGGCGTCGGCGGGGCGGGTGCCGCAGGCTCTCCCGTGTTCTGTGGCGAGGCAGTCGATGTGCCTTGGAGGGAGTTGGGCGCGTCGGGGTTCGTGCAGCCCGCGAGCGTCACGCCAGCAAGCAGCATGCAGACGCAGATGAGTCCTTTCATGGTGTGCGTGCTCATAGGCCGGTTGGGTGCCGGACGGTCCAGGAGGCCCAGCCGGGGACGGTGGGGGAGACGCGCCACTTCGGGCCGGGCTTGCCCGAGTTCGGGCCCGTGTCGTATTCAGGTGCTTCCACGGTGTCGAAGCGCAAGCCCGCGACATACATGAAGGTGTGCGCGGCGTTTGCGTAGATCGAGACGTACTGGCCGGGGCCGGGTTGCCCGTAGGACTCAAGTTCGCTCGAGTCCTCGGCGTATTCCCCGAGCACGCCACCGGCGTGCAGCACGTAGGAGACCGCCGATGAGCAGTCATACGCCGGCTGCAGCGTGTTCAGGGACGTCCCATGCGCGCCGCCGTAAAGGTAAGTGGCGGTGAATAGGCGGTTGCCGGCGGCGACCATCCGCTTGACCGCCGTGGGGGCTTCTTCGCCGGCCGCGGCTAGGCCGCTTGGCAGGATCTTCGTCTGCGCGCCCGGCGTCAGCGGTAGCGGAATGCTGCCCGTTCCTTCGGCCGCCGGACACGGGCTCGAGCTGGCTTCGCCGCCGCTTGCTTCGCTTGACCCAGGTAGCGCGCCGAGCGTCGGCGCGGAGCCCGTCGCGGGCGCGAGCGCGACCTTCACCGCGCTCTTGCTGATCCCGAGCGGCTGCGCGGCCTGCCACCACACATCCAGGCGGTAGGGCTCCCCGTTCGCGATGAGCTGGCCGGGGCCCTGCCCGTAGCCGGTGTCGCGCTTCGCCAGCAGCGCCTGACGGCCCGCGTGCTCTACGCGTAGCTGTGTGAGATACGGCAGGTTCTCGAGCGCGTTCGCGTCGGCGAAGGTGAAGGTCCCGCCGTTCGCCGGGTTGCTGTCGAGGACCGAGAGCTCGGCGAACGAGTCGGGATGGGCGGGTAGATATGACTCGCCCGGGTTCGGGATCGAGCCGTAGTCACCAGAGCTCGGGTCGCCCGGCCCGCCATACTCGGTTGCGCCGACTTCATACCAACGGCCCGGCTTCAGTTCCAACGGGGCGGCGTAAAGACCCTGGGCGAGCGCGCCACCGCCGGCGGGCTGATTGACCGCGGCTTCGCCTACAGCCCCGCAGGTGGCTTCCGCCTGCTGGTCGAACAGGCCGGCGACGCCCGCCGCAGCGAGCACGGGCATCAAGACGACCAGCAGCACGAGCGCTAGCAGCGCGCCCTGCACCTGACGGTTGCGCAGCACCGTGATCGCGATCCCGCTCTGCATCAGTCGGCCAGCTCCAGCTCAGCGATAGCTGCTGCTCGCCAGCTCTCATCCGCGCACAACAAAAGCGCTTCCCAACGGCCCTGCCAGTCCTCGCCACCTGCCAGGCGCAGGGCGTAGCGGCGCACAGGGTCATCGCGCGCGGGGCTGGACGTCGCGATCCAGTACTCAAGCTCGGCGACGATGATCTGCACGATCGCCTCGCCACGGCTGCCGTTCTCGACATACACGATCGCGTACTCGCCGGGGACGGTCCGCAGCTGCGTCATCGCGGCCTCTCGCTCCTCAGTGTTCCGGAGCGCCTCGCGCATCCTTGAGAGCTCGCTAGCCTCCTGGCGGCCCGTGACCCGCATCTTCGCGTTCGCGAGCAGCGCCTTTCCGTACTCGGTGTCGAAGTCGCTGATCTGCTGGGAGATCGCGATCAGCCATACCGCCCAATGGCGGCTTCGACGGCAGAACTCGTTGAACCAGCGCCCCGTCGATGGTCGCTCGGTCAGCTTCCAGCACTCGTCGATCGCCAGGAACGTGCGGCCCGCCCAGGCATGCTTGGGGCTCCGCCCGGCGAGGTACTCGCGGCGTGTCTGCTCGATCCGTCGCTTGACGTGCTCACACAGCACGAACAGCACCGCGGCCGCCTTTGCCTCCGGCACGCTCTTGGTGTCAAAGACGATCAGCGGCGCGTCGGGGAGGATCGTGGTCGGGCGGTCAGTCAGATACGCGTAGGCGCCATCCCGGACGTAGTTGTTCAGGCGCATCGAGAGGTTGCGCAGGGTCTCCGCGATCCCGACCGAGCCCTCGCTGCGCTCGGTGTGGTAGCGGCGCTCGAGCTCCTCCTGCAAGAGCAGCTCGCGCGGTTCCTCACCCGTTAGCGCGCAGCGCTCATACACCTCCGCGATCGCCAGCCCGAGGAGGTTGCTCTCCAGATCGGTGAGGCCGTAGGAGTCCTCGCCGGGATGGTGCTCGCCGAGCAGCAGCGCGTGCAACGCGAGGAGATAGTCGATCTTCTCCGGTGAGAGATTGGATGGGTCCTCGACGTCCCAGGAGTTGATCGCGTGCGCGTCCGCGCCGATCTCCGCCGACGCGGCCCCGGGGATCAGCGACGCGAGGAACGCGAAGTGACCCGCCCGGTCGATGATGAACCCGGTGGCGCCCTGCGCGATCGCGCGGATCAAAAGGATGATCGTCGCCATCGTCTTCCCCGACCCCGTGATCCCCGCGATCAGCATCAGATGGTTGGAGTGCGTGCTGTCAAACGGGTCCAGCCGCTCAAGCGTGCGGCCCGGCAGCGCGTACCCGAGAGGGATGCCGCTGGGGCTGCTGGCGCTCGTGCCGACCAGGGAGAAGCTGTCGCCAACGTTGCGGCTGACGTACTTGCGCTTGCGCCGCGCGACATCGCGGCCGAGCGGAAGCGTTGACTGCCACAGCTGCGCCTGCGCGAACAGGCCGTGCCCGATACGCGCGTCGCTTGCCATCGTGACCTCCCGCGCAGTCGCCTGGCAGAGCTCCTGCAGCCGCTCCGGGTTAGCGCCGGGGCCCGGCTCTGAGATCGCGTGGTAGATGCTCACGCGGTAGATGCCCGCGCCGACGCTCGTGGCGAGCTCGTCGACGAGTTCCGCGGCCTCCTGCTCCTGGACCCGCGCGTCGGGGTCGAGCGGGCGCCCGTGCGCCTCCACACCACGATTCACCCCGTAGAGCCGCTTGTAGCGGCGCTTCTGCGCCATCCGTTCGCGGTAGCGCTCCGTCGCCTCGATATGCACGCTCAACACAAACGGGCTCGGGCACTGCATCATGTGAAGCAGCCAGCCAAGCCACGTCTGCTCCGGCGCGAGCGACACATAGAACACCTGCTCAAGCGAATCGCCGATCCTCACACGGCTGCGATCCGACAGGTCGATCGTCGAGGTGCAGATCGCCTCCGCGAGCGACTGTGCGCGAGCACCCGCCTGCTCGGCGCTCTCGCCCGCGAGCAGCGGTTGCACGACCTCTGGCTGCATGAAGCTCGCAGGCAGCCCGCCAGCCTTCTCAGCATCCGGGTCAAAGCGGCTGTGCAGCAAGTCGAGGACTTCATGGCCAGAGAGTGCCCGCGCTGACAGGCCCATCGCATCGAGATCCGCGCGCACGCCCTCGCAATGGCGCAGCGAATCACGGATCGCCCGCCGATGCACCGACTCCTTGACGCGCAGCGCACGACGCCCAGGCGCTCGCCCAAACACCGATCGTCCAGTCGCCCGCCAAGGGCAGACCACCAGGTAGCGCAACCGCAACGGCCTGACCGTCTGCGCTGTCTTTCGGATCGACTGCTCCTGGGCGATCCCCAACCGCCGGATCGCCGTCGCCCTGTCGCGCTCGCCCACGTCCTCAGCAGCACCCGCCGCACGCTCGCATCGGTAGGTCTCCTCAGCGAGCAACGCCTCCAGATCCAGCGTCGTGCCCTGCACATAGAGCTGCAGCGACTGACGGTCCGGGAGCCGCGCTGCGACCTGCGCAAACGCAGCCGATATCCGCTCCCCCTCGGCCTGCTCCACAGCAAGCGGGTTGACCGTGCCCACCTCGAGATAGCGGACATACGTCCCGTCCTCGGCGATCAGCAGCCCATCAGGCTCGATCGCGGCTACCCCCAACAGGTCAGCAGCACAGCGCTTACCGGCCATCAGTCCCAGCGCTCCCAGAAAGCCATGTCTTCCACTCCGACGCTCTCACCCAAAACGGGACGCTCCCCGTCAGGCTCTCCGCCAGCCGCGAAGACCAGCAGCCCTCGCGCACGCGTGTCTCCCGGCGAGGCAGGCGGCAGGGCGTGTGCACTGAAGCGCCAGTGCCACATTGCGCGCACCAGCACGCTGAGCTGCAGGCCACCGCTCTCAGACACGTAGGTCAGCGCCGCCGGCAAACCGATGAGAAAGATGCACAGCGAGATCGCGGGCTTCGTCGGCACGTGCGCGAGGTCGATCACGCCAAGGACCGCGCTCGCGCCCACGATCAGCGCCGACCACTGCTTGATCGTGAAGCCGACAAGCTTCGGCGCGTCATCCAGCGATCGAAAAGTACGGTGAATCACAGCCCGCTCCGGGGACGCGGCCTACGCCTCTTCACGGACGGTGGCGGAGCAGGACCGCTGGGCTTCACAGACTGCGGTCTGGGATTCGAACTCGCCCGCTTCGCTGGCGCCGCCGTGTCCCGACGCGAGTTCGTTGCGACCTTCCGCCCCGGATGCGCGCCACCCTCCGAACCCGATGGCTTCCCGGCTTGGGCTGGCCCCGCCGGCGGCGGCCCGGCGTGAGGCTTCACCACAACGTTCGAGGCCCCGCGTGAAGACCCCGCATCAGTGGCCCCACCGCCTGCCGGCGTACGCCCGGCAGCGCCGCGGCCGGGCGTCCCTCCAGCACCCACGCTCGCTGGCGTCTTGCCAGTCGCGCTGCTCGCCCCGACGCGCCCTGGCCCGCGTGCCGCGCCACCACGCGCTGGCCTTCGCGCCGCCCTGCTACCTGCCATTGCCGCGCGCGCATCCCTCGGAGCGCTAGCGAGGACCGCCCCGGCGCGCGAGACTCGCTCCCGCACACCACCACGCGCACCCCTTGCCGCAGGGCCAGCGGCACCCGCCCCCGCGAGCGCGGCACCACCGCCGGCCACACCAGACACGACACCACTGCGCACAGCAGCGCTCGCCAAACCCCGGCGAGCAGCCCCAACGGCCCCGCCTGCGGGAGCTCCCAATGCGCCCGCCGCACGCCCAGCGCTCCGCCCGAGCGAAGGGACCCCCTCATACGCGGCGCTTCGCAGTCGCGCGTGCGCCGCTCGCATCCGCTCCACACCCGGCATCGCGGGCGCCCCTTGCGCGCTGCTCGCGCCACCGCTGCGCAAGCCTGCGCCGCCGAGAATGTGGCGCAGCTCGCCAAACAGCATCAGCGGCAGCTTCACCGCGATCACGAACGTGATCAGCCCCGCGAACGCCGCCTCGACATGACCCGGGACGCCGCCGCTCGCACCCCCGGTAAAACTGGTCGCATCGAGCGTCAACGCCCCCGCGACGGCGAACAGCAGCGTCCAGCCGACTGGGACGAGCACGATCGCCATCAGCGCACGGCTCCAGGCCCTCGCCAGATGAGCCAGCTCCGGAATCGGCGCTAGCGCGATAAACGGCGGACCCGCACAGAACACCAGCGCCAAAATCACCGTCAGCGCCTCCTTCGACGCAAACAGCGCAGCAGCAAACGCGACCCCGACGATCACCAAGAACGCGCCGAAGACACCGCCCGCCCCGAGCAGCAACGCTCCCCCAAACAGGACGGTGATGATGCTCGCCAGCCCGTTCGCCACAACAGGGAAGCCCAGGATCGCGTGGGTCAGAGTGTTCGTCGCGGCGACCGCCTGCTCCACCAGCCAGCGGTAGATCACGAGCACCCCCGTAGCCCCAGCGCAGCGGGAGACCGCGCTCACCGGATGCGCCGCGCCGGTCAACCCCACCATCCAGTAGCGCAGCGTGCAGACCGTCAACGTCACCGGCAACAGCGACATCCCGAGATAAGTCATGTCGCTCTCCAATTCACTGACATGACCCCAGCTCGCAGGGTCCGGCAGCGCGACGAGATACTGGATCGTCGCGACCGTGCCGTGCTTAAGAAAACCAGGGACCAGCGCGCCAGCCAAAGCCGAGAAGAACCCCTTCGCGATCCCTTCGATGATGCTGTGCAAAGAAGGCAGACCAAAGAACGCCAGGGGCGTAACGGCGGCGCCACTGCCCGCCGCTGACGCCGCCGGCGCGAGAACGAGCCCGCAGACCAGCGCGCCCATCGTCGCGGCCGGCAGCACCCACACGCTTGTGCGGCGGAACTGCATCGCCCTACGCCACGATCCCGCTGATCGACGCGAGGATGGCGAGGCCGACGATCGTCTTGATCGCGACATCGTGAGCCCTCGAATGACCCGCCATGAACATGATCGCCACGACCGCGATCACCAGACCCATCGCCGTGCTGCCCAGCCAAACGAGACTGCCCTGCAGCTTGGCAACGAAGTTCGCGACCCCAGCTATTTCTTCACCCTTGAACGCGCCCGCTGCGTTCAGCGCATGCGAGTGCGCATCCGGGAACACCACAACGACAGCCACTCCCGCTACCAGCCCCACCAGTGCGCCGATGGCGAGGAGCCCGCGCCCTGTGCGTCGCAGCAGAAAGGCGCCTATTCGTCTGTATGTGAGCGCCATCACTGGCCCCACCTCCTTCGTGTTGATTTGCAAACTCATGGCGAGAACAGGCCCCCTTGCGACTGTTCCGCTGCAGGCGGGGGCGATGCCCTCGCCGGAGCTGGGGAAGCCTCGGGCTGCGCTGGCGGCGCCTGCACAGCAATCCGCTCACGCGGCACGGAGGCCTCGGTCAAATGGCCTTGTCCTCGATGGCGTCGTTGCACGAAGCTTTGCTGGGCAGCCGTGTGAACCCGCGACGATCGGACGGCCCGGCGCGTGCGCGCCACGCTCGTGGCTGATACCGCGTCCCTTGAGTCGCTTCGCGCAGGCCAGTGGAGGGGGGAGGTGACGCTCGCCGTGTCGCTGCGTGGGCGCTGTCCGTTCAGCGCGGAGGCGAGCCCAACGAGAACCCACACGGCCAGCGCTGCACCGACGGCCTTGACCAGCAGCGAATGCTCACCGATCCACACACGGGCACCGCCGCCACGCACGAGGGGCACGAAGGTACGCCTGCGCGGGTAGACCCTGCGCCACGCCAGCGGCCCGCCCCGGCCGGCGAGCACGTCGTCCAGATGCACCACAAAATCGTCCTGCGAGGACTCGTCCTCGCCTCGCTCTTCAAGAGGGCATTCGTCAAGGCCCTCGGCATCGGGAGCGTATACGCCAACGGGAGAGCTCCGCGCTGGCGGGACGGCTACCTCCTCCGCCGGCTCTTGTTCGGGCGGCAGCGCAGCTGGCGGCGGATCAAAGACCTCTGTCGCCCGCCGGGCGAGGCCCGGCTTGCGTCGCGTCCTCCTCGCCCCGTCGAGCTGCTCGATCTCCGCAGGCACCGATGCGATAGGCGCCGGTGTTGGAGCTTCGTCGGCGATCTCGCTCGCGCCGGGCTCCTGGTCCAGCGGCCCCTTGCCGGGTGCCGCGACGTACAACGTCACCATCCCGTTGCGCACAAGGTCGCCGCCCGCGATGGGCTCCTGCGCGACGACCAGCCCGATCAGCTCGGGCTCACAGCCGAACGAGCGATCAAGACCGGGGCACAGCCCGGCGCGGCGCACGGCCTGCGCGGCATCCCCGGCGGCTTGGCCGACATATTCACCCACCACCTGGCGGCCCGCCGGCCCACCGCGGCGGGTGCTTTTCGCGCGCTGGATCCCGCGCGCCTGGACTGCGGTTCTGTCGTTCATTGCGGTTACTGACCACGACCAGCTCAGACCGGCCAACGAGTTTTTGCGGCTACCTACCGTGGGCTGTCGAGTAGCACCGACGAGCGTGCCGCGAGCACTCCTGGGAGCACTGCGCACTCAGCCGCAGGTCGGCGAGGCCCGAAGCCGTCCCCGAAGTTTGCTGCGGCAGCTCTCCATACGCCTGCTTCGCGCCGATGCGAGCGAGCTGCGAGGCGTGGAGGACTCTCGTCGCTGCTCCGACCAGCAGCGAGCCTGGTGCGAGTCCGAGACATCAACAGCAGGTCAGCAACATATGGTCCACGATTCGTGGTGTGCGAATCTGCTCGTAGTCCCTATACGTCAGCGCTTCTCGTACTCTCCTTGTAGGAGGAGACGATCATATGGGATGGTTTCGCAAGCTTGACACGCCTCATCGCCGACACAAGGCGTTCGAATGGATGAGGGCGAAAGGACGTCTGCTGGTCGCGGCTGTCGTTGCTATCGCCACGGTGATCGGCTTGATTGCGGGCGGGTTCGCTCAGCTGAAGGCGCTTGTCGACCCGGGTGGGAGGATCTCAACGACCGGCAGCATGTTCACGCCGCCCGAAACTCGTTTCGATCTTCTCGTTGCAAAGGCTTGCGACGCGACCAATCGCGGCAGCCACGAAGCGGTGCGACTTGCAAGCAAGCTTCAGGCCGAGCTTCATAGGACTCACACGGCTGTTCAGGCAAAGGGGGAGGTTATGCGGACGGTCGATGCGTTTGCAAACGAGGCGACCGATGTCGAAAACATTCTCGCCTCGGCCACGTCGCCTCCTGCAGACCGCCCCGACCTACGAGCTGCTGTTGCGGCTCTCCAGCGTAACATTTTGCGACTGCACCAGTACGCGCAACGACTAGACTTGGCGGTCACACCCCGCCAGACGTACGCCGTGATCGTGGCTGCCGCAGCCATGGTCGAAGCGGTTGCATCCGATCGAGCATTGACGAGATCGCGGCTTCTAGCGATGGGTGGGGGAGACTGCCGTCTTGACCCGATCCCCACACCTGCCCCGGTCTTTCCGCCCGCGATCTACGCCTCGCAGGATTCCGACGGCAAGGTCGCTATATCGAGCACAGCGACTGAACTCGCCGCAAGGGCAACGCCGGAACCAAAGCGCAACGTTACACCTACCGGGGGTACGCGTACGCGTAAAGCGGTCAAGCGGACCACAAAGCGTAGGCGGAGCCACCGGAAAAACGCCCGGGTGCCTTCGGCTAAAACATCTCCCGGCCTGACATCCCCTGAAATTCCCCTGCCTGCGCCCGCGGAGCCGCCACCCATTCCGGCAGTGCCGCCAGTCACGGCGCCACCTGGTACCTCGCCTGTCGCGGAGCAGGAGACGCCAACACACGATGCGGAGACGTTCACCAGCTATCTCGAACCGTTTAGCTATGGCCCGCCGATCTCGGCCGGCCAGTGGGTTGAAGTCTCATGCCAGGTCTACGACCCAACCGACCCACTAGGCACTCCGGGTGGTTACTGGTACCTGCTCGCAAATGCTCCCTGGAGCAACGAGTACTTCGCGCCAGCGAGAACATTTATGAACGGCGACCCCGAAAACGGCCCGTACACCCATGTCACGGACCTTGCGGTCCCCGCCTGCGTGCCGTCCCCTGGCTCGACCCCTTAGATTCGGTCCGCCTGATCCGGACCCATGAACGGGTCCGGTCACCCCAACTGGAACGATCGGATCTCCGAGTGACCACAGCCCTACAGACGCGCTTGAACCCCGTGCGTGTCGTGAGATGCGGAAACGGCCGCTCTTCGCCCTTCCGCTTACGACCGAACGAGCGCGGTGACGGGCACGCTCATGTTCCTGCCTTGGACGAGGACTAGTAGGTCGGATATGTGGGAGAGCGAGCGCTTCTGCTTCGCCCGGCTCAAGCGGGCGTGTGCCGACCCTCAGTCGGCGTGCCCGGAAGTCGTCCAAAGCGGGGGCGGCGGGTGCCCAGGGCAGCGATGCCTGCTCCTCGCGCAAAGCACGAGCGTTGACGCCGTCACTCGGCACGTGGCGAGCGAACTGAAGGAAACGATTGCGGCTACTGTGAGGGAGTCGACGGGCGCCGGAACAGCGACATCGACTCGTACAGCTCCCTAACCGGAGAATCCGGTCGCGTGAGTGCCTTGGCTCGACGCGTGAGGAGCCAATCGTAGAACGGGTCCTCATCTCGAGTCGGAAACAGATGGGACACTGACGGGAGCCGCCCGGCCTTGAAGGCCGGGTGGAGATAGGTAACCGCGACCAAATGCTCTGCGGGCAGATTCGCATGCCATCCCCATCCGCCGTGAACCATGAAGGCTTCTTGCCGTAGCGGGCGCAAGGCCTCGATCTCCCTGAACTCCAGCAACTCGTAGCGCTCTCGGTCAAGCGAGTTAATCGTCGCAAAATATATGCACGGCCACTCCTCCAGCCGCTGCCCGCCCCACTCAAAAGGGCGATACCACAAGGTTCGGTCGCTGGTCTCGTATGACTGGTGAAGAGCGAACCACGTTGCGACCTCCAGGCTCCCTGACATATCGAGGCCGTAGGAAGGAATCGCGTAGTGTTGGGCGAGGGCGAGTATTTCACGCGCTAGCGCTCCCGCACCGGGCCGTCTCCACCAGGAGTCGCTGCCTGGTGCAGCATCTATGGACCCGAGGTTGGTCGTAAGCTTGCTCGATAGTGCCGTCACGATGCCCGGGACCTGCTCGGCTATCTGGCGCGCGTCGAAAATCAAGTCTTGTAGCTCGAACTGAAGGAGCCCGAGGAGGCGGTCGCCATCGAGTCCTGCGCGTCGAGCGCTGGTAAGTAGGCTGGGCTCGACTATGGTCGCCGACCCGTCGGCGTATAGCAGCCGCAGAGCGGCCGGCGTACGCAAGAAGTCCGTACAGCCGATTCTGTCCGCGATAAAGCACTTTGCCCGGGTCGTCTATTCTCGATTGCCACCACAGGGCGATCTTGTCAAGATCGCCCTGTGTTCTCACTACGTACCCCGGCAGTCGTCGATGGCGCACGCGAATTGTGGTCGCCGGCAGGTCGACATCAGGTGTTCCGAGATCGATCCCAGATGCGCCATACAACCCGACGCTGTCCGACCAAGAAGCCGGCCACATCTGCTGGTAGTAGCGATCGACCAAAACGTGGCTACCCGCACTCTCGTTGGCTCGCAGCACCGTGTCCACGGTGCGCTGGCCAAAGCTCGCGAATAGGGCGAGCGAAACGAACTCCACGTGCCCCAGCAGGGCGCTCGGGATAACGGCCAAGCCTCCCTCGATCAGTGCAGCGTCGACCCCCGTAACGGCCGCTATCTGCGGCAGGGTCACCGGGTCTTGGTCGAGTTCGTCAAAGATGCTCATCGTCCGACGGCCGTGTCCGTTTCATATGCGCCTCCACTTCCTGAACAGCCTGGTGTGGGTCTCCGCCACTGAGCACGATCTTCGGCTGCCAATTTGGTTCGCGGCCCGCCGTCATCAGAGAACCAGCCGCCATTAGGCTCCAGCCGTGTCCGACGCTGGTCGCGCTCCCACCGTCCAGAATCATCACGTTGGACGGCACCGGCCGAGTGATCTCGTCCGCCTCGCTGGCCACTGAAACGCAATAGGACACGATCTCGCACACGCCAGTCCGGTACAGCAGGATCTCGCCAACTGGTCCCTCGATAAGCACGACTGGTCCTCCGATGAAGCGGTCGCCGTCAGTCCGGATGTGTTTCCAAGTCCCGGTGAACTCCCGGTCGCAGAGGAAATCCCAAAACCGTTCGTCCACTTGCGCCAGGGCGTCACGCGAGCGGAGTAGCGCGACGGTCCCGGCGTCATATTTGAAGGACTTCAGGAACTCGTCGATCCAGCCGCTCCCGGCAGCCATCTCGGGGAGGACAATGCCACTCGACGTCTCCCGGTTGCACGACGACCAAGCGTGCACGTCCCACGCGCCTACACGCCATAGCTCAGCGGCAGCCGCCACGTCTAGGACGTCTACGAGGAACGCGGATGGGAGCGGCACAGCCACCGTGCGACGGAGGCAAACAGGACCCCTGAAGGAGGGACCTGCGATAGCGACCCCCGCGTCGTGCTCGCGCCTCGCTCGCTGCGACCAACGCCTACCAACACTCACCGCCCGCGATCGAGTGGCACCGGGGAACTGCGCGGCGGCGCACTTAAGTGGCGCCGCCTTCATACGCGCGGACTTCGATGAACAGCCCATCGGGCGTCGCGCTGCGAACCAGACCGGGATCTTCGGAGTCATCGAGCGCCAGGTGATATCGGCCCACGCGTCGCTCCCGCTGGGGCTCGTCGCTCGACAACTTCTCACGCAGCGCCTTCTCGGCAGCATCACAAGACGGGGACGTCCGCAACGCCGCCGTCAGCCGCTCGGCGGTTCGCTCTCGCCAGGGTTCAGTTCGCGACCGCACCTCGGCAAACGCAGCGCCCTCAGCCCCCTCGTCATCGGCTATGAGCGCCTGCGCCACCTCACGAGCGAGACCAAAGAAAACATCGTAGGAGTCGCCCGAAGAGACCGGCAGCTGGCTGCTAATCCCCACGAAATCCCCGGCGTCCGTCTCGCGGACACTCAGTGCCGCCTCCTCAAGGCTGCCTGTCGGCAGCTCGCCCGCCATTCGCGCGGCTGCCATCTGGGTTAGTCCGGCCCAGTTGAGCATCTGCGCAGCCCCCACGTCAAGCAATCGCCGTCGAAAACTCGACGGATCGGCGATGTCCAAGCGACCTTCCCCATCCACTGATGCTTCCAGGCTCCCGCGCTGCGTCCGCGAACGTGCCGGCCCGCCCTGCGGTGACTCCTCCGGATCGACGCCGTACACACGGATGCGCCGATCGTCGAGCATCGCCCCGAACGCAATCGAGTTCGGTGCCGTCCCTGCCACCGTCACCGCGTTGAGCTGATGCATCGCATCGGCCAGCTGCGTGAAGACGTGATCGTTGGTGTGCGTCCCCTTGCACTCGAGCACTACAACCTCGTGGACCGTTGCGGTTGCCGGATCGTAGGCGACCCAGAAGTAGTCGGGCATCTTCCCAGTCGTCGTCAGCGCCAACTTGCTGATCCCCGGAACCGTGATCGCCTTCACGGCCGGGGCTAGCGCCTCCTCGCCGTCGACAAGCAGCAGAGTCGCGTTCGGCCACCGAGCAACGAGCAGCTCGCGGCACAGCCAGCATGCGAGACCCACCCCGAGATCCTCGGACTGCACGGTCTTGCGGTGGTACTTGACCTTCATTGCATACGCGCTGAGATGCAGGGGCGCCAAGGACCCGGTGGGCGCGGCCAAGGCCCACCCATAGCGCAGCAAGCCCCAGCGCGCCGAGAGCTGTAGATGATTGGGCAGTGGCGGCGTTGTCGCGGCCCCCAGCTCTAGCAGCATGTCGATCGGGCGCAGCCCGAAGTCCACCCCGGGATCGAGATCATGGATCGGCTTCGGCGTCTTGTGGGATCCCTTTTTAGGACGCGGCAACTTGCCAGAGACGCGCGAGCACAGGACATCATCGGAGATGACGCGCAACTCGGTGGGATCCTTCAGAGTAGGGATCATTGGCGCATGCTCACACCTCTGCCGGATACACTGACATAGCCGTTTCGGTCTGCGCCTCCTGAGGTCCGCTTGGTATCGGGTCCGCCACACGCAGAGCACCTGTTTTCGGGCCGCGGGCAGGAGGTGGCAGCCCAGCCCGGGCGGCAACAGAACGTTCCTGCTTGTTGTGGCATTACGATCCCTTGGTGTGGCCACGCTGCCAGACCAAGACGCCTGGAGTCCCCTGCACATGCGCGATCAGTACGGTTCCGATGCCCAGTTCCTTCTCTTCGTCGATCAGCTTGCCGAGGTTCGAGAGCTGCTGCTGTCCGAGGACGTCACTAAGCAACGGATGGCCCTCGTTGCCGTAGATAATCTCGCAGAGATAGTGCTGCATCGGCACAAGCGCCATATACAGAAATTGGCGGAGGAAACCAAACACCATCGCATTCCACGTGTAAGCCAAAGCGACGCGGTGGAGCTCAGCGCACACTTTGAGGCGCGAGTGCGGCTCGGACGCAAGGGGGGCGAAGACCCGTTTATCGACCGGCTGCTCAGACCGGTACTCGACGAGCTCGATGACGCCCTGTTTCGTACCGGGCATGCATATCGGAACCGCGTCTACCACGCCGACCACCACAATGCGGCCATCCTGCCTCTGATCGCACGCAGCTATGCTGGAGCAGTCGGTAGAGCCTTCGTGCGCCTTCAGCCAACGCAAACCGCCCACACCATTTCCAAGGGAATGCGCCAGAGTCTCGTTCGCCACGGCTACACCGGATCGCGTGAATCCTGGGCAGGAGATTACTTTCCGCCCGCTGAGGCAGCCGAGCAGATAGTTACGCACCTAACGGCGAACTTGCAGCTCACGCTATTTGCGGCGAAGGCCGCTTTGTCTGAAGACATTGGCTGGCGCATGGATTGGGCGGACAGCGTGATCAGCGACCTACTGGGCGAACCGGGGATGTCGCCAAAGCGCTTTGCTTGGGCGCTTCGTTGGGGTGAGTTCTGGTCAACCCACGGCACAGACGACCAGGTCATCACTGTTGACCGCGAAGTAGCAGACATACGGCACTTACTCGTAGAGATGAGTGATGATGGCGATGAAGGAAAGCATGAGCGGCTCTATGTGCGGATCAGCGAACTTGAGAATGCCCGCAACAGGCGGGTGCAGGCGATGCTTCGCGAGTTTGTACCAAAGCTCGATCTAGGGCGGATCGCCCAGATCAGAAGACTCGGCGAGCGGCTGTCGACTGCTCGCAACGTGGGAGCGCTCACCGTCCGGTACCAGAAGCTCGACGGGCAAATGCAGGTCATCGAGGAGTGTCTCGACGATATGGTTATTGGCTGGGACCGACACGTTCAAGATGAAGAAGAGCGGGCCCGCGGTAACTGACAATCGACCACGCACACGCTCTGTTGGTGCGGCTCATTCCTCCGGGAAATCCCACTCTGCGTTGTAGATATCGATTATCTGCTCGACGATGAGGCCGATCAAAGACTGAAAGGCCCAGATGTCAACCGTACTGTCGCCACGTCGCAGATTCTTGGCTTCTTCGTCGAGGATCGTTATCCAACGCTTTGCTGGTGAGCCCGGCACTCGAAGGTGGAGCTGGCCCATTGCTGCCACTGACGCGATATGCTTCGCCGTGAGATGCGCGCTCACCTCGGCGGCGAGTGCAGTGGCAGTTGCACCGAGTTCCACCAGCCGGCTGGTGACCTCCATCCAGTACGCGTATTGCTCGCCGACGTCGGCGTCGCTGCTCTGTGGCGCGTTGAGGTAGCGGTCTCGCACAACGTCCAGCGCGCGGGTGAACGCAGTCTCGACCGCGGCGGTGTCGTCGGGATCTCCGACGGTGGTCGCGATCGCCTTCGCTATGTCAGCGGCCACGCGCTCATGTTCTTGGCGTATCGCTTCCCGAAAGCCGGCGATTCCTACCCGTGTTGTCACTCCTTGTTTCTTGTCCTCAACCGGCAGCTCGCGAAAGTAGATATCGCGAATGCTCTCGGCTGCAAACCAACCCTCCTGTTTCGGGCTCATTGCTTTCAGTACACCCTCGGCCGACTCGTTCCACATTTCCTCGAGGTAAAGATCGTGCGGTTGTGGGCTCAGCCCGAAATAGGACGCATCGCCATACCGCCCCCATTGTCTTTGTTGGCCCTCTGCGCCGATCGTATGGACTTCCGCGATGTAGTCCTTGCCCTCCTGCTTACGACGCGCGAACACGTAGTCAAAGCCATCGCGGACGTCCTGGCCGCCGAGCGCATGAAAGACTGCCAGGGCAACGGTGCCCTTGCCGGATCCTTTGTCAGCGCGACTCTGTAGCTCGTCGAGGGCCCAGCCCAGGACCAGGCCAAGAAGCCATGCCGCGAGGATGATGGCTGCCGCGAACAGCACGAGCGCGTCGACGTGGTTAGTCCAGTTATGGCCGCTGTCCAACTTCCGAACAAGCGACGGTGTCCACGTCGTGAGGGCAAACGCTGCGTGAAGCACGAGGGAGTACCCGAGCGCTCGCAGAACCAGCTCCAGATCGCCGAGCGTTGCCGGTGCCGGTCGACGCCGGCTGGCGACCCTGGCGGTTATGAACCCCGGTAGGACGAAGATGACCAGGGCGACAAAGGTTGCGACGGTTCCGAACACATACGCACGCTAGCGCAGGCGGACGTTCCGGATGAGGCTCACGACGAGCGCTTTGCGCGACAAGCGAGCGGGTGCCACGGACCTCTCCGCGTGCCCGCTTTGGACGACAAGCACTCGTCCGCACTCAGGCCCACGAGACGACCGCTTTGGGATCGCCGAGGCCGAAAGCGGTGATCTGGGTCGCGCCTGGACGAGCCGCCTGCGTCGCGTCCCTTGCGGGCACGTCGGGGCGGGCCGGCGACTCGCCCGCTCACCGTCGAGCTGCCGTGGGCGACCCTGACGGCGGACCTGGCCGCGAACCAGCTAGTCCGGGCGGCCGGGCAGCGCGAGCCGCGCGAGATCTTCGACCTCCCCGAGGGCTGGCCCTACGTGCCGGCTGGCCGCGAGGGTGACTCCTGACGAAAAGGCAGCAGCCTCAAACCGCTGCCGTTCGCTGCCCCATCGCCCCGCATCCTCGGTCGTGTGAGACCCCAGGAAACATGGGGTGCGATGCCTGACGAGCGGGCAGCGCGGCGTCCTCATAATCGAGAGGTTGTAGGTTCAAGCCCTACCTCCAGAGTTGTAGCAATTGACACAATAGGCGGGCGGCGAAGCGCGGCAGAAATCGGCACGGTCTACCCATTTTGATGGGGAGGCTTCGCCGTTCATGCGCCGGGCGAACCCGCTGAATTCGTAGAGGCGAGCAGGCCCCGCAACGCGACAAGCGCATAGCTGAGCGGGTACTCTCTCCACCGATGAATCGGCGAGCTCATACCAGACTAGTCCAAGCCATTGGACTATTGGCAGTGGTCAACGCACCGGAGATGGCCCCGCGACTGATTGCTCTGATGTCGGTAGCCGCCCCCGCTTCTTCAGCGTCCGTACAGAGCGTGGAACGGCGGCGGTTGACGAGCCGCGGCTGTCGCATCGCTGCTGTGGCAGCTCTGGCCGTCACACTTGCGCTGGTGGTGTCCGGACGGCCAAATACACCTGTCGGCCCCATGGCTCACTCGGCCGGCGTGCGGGCGGCGGGACTGCTTGCGTTGCAGCCTGCCGCAAGGGCCCAGATATCCGACGCGATTGGCGCGCAGTTGCCGTCCTATCTCGTGCAGCGCCGCGGTGCGAACGTCGATCTCGGCAATGCCGCCCAGCACTTGACGGCTAGGTTCAGTGCAGGGGGAGTTTGGCTGCGCGGCACATGGGGGCGCCTGCACATGTACCTCGCCGGCGTGGGCTCAGGGACAAACGTGCGCGCTCTCGCACCGGTGGAGCCCACGACCAGTGCGAATCGCGTGGTATATCAGCGCCCCAGCGTCAGCGAATGGTACGCGAACGGTCCGCTTGGTATCGAGCAGGAGTTCACTGTGGCGCGACCCTCCAGGCCGCAGCCGGGTGGCACGATAGAGCTACGCCTCGCGGTCGGAGGCGACCTGCGACCGAGGATGACGCCAAACGGGAAAGGGGTGGAACTCACTCGCGGCGCGACGCCGGTGCTCCGGTATGCACAGCTTGAAGCGCGGGACGCGCGTGGTGTGCGCCTCGCGAGCGTGATGCGTGTTGCACGTGGGCAGATCCTGCTCGACGTGAAAGTGCGCCGCGCTGCGTACCCGTTGAGTGTGGACCCTCTGATCCAGGTGGCCAAGCTCGTCCAGGGTGTCGAAGCGGGACAGGGTTCCGACTTCGGCTTCAGCGTCGGCGTTTCGCAAGACGGCAACACTGCCGTCGTCGGCGCACCCAAGTACCAACCAGTTGGTGGAGAAAAGTTCAATGGCGCGGCGTGGGTGTTCGTGCGCTCGGGCGCTACTTGGCTCCAGCAGGGCCCGCACCTGAGTGGCAGCGAAGGATCGGGGTTCGGCGAGAGCGCCGCTATCTCGCCCGACGGTAACACGATCGTCGTCGGGGGACCCACCGCATCCGGCGGCTCGGTCTGGACCTTTACCCGTAGCGGCGGTAAATGGTCGAGCGGCGTCAGGGTGTCGTCGCCGATCGGAGAATCGGCGCGCGACTTTGGGGAAGAGGTGGCCCTGTCGAGCAACGGGGAAGTCATGTTCGTCGGTGCTCCGGCGTTCGAATCGGAACGCGGCATCGTGTGGGTCTACACGAAATCCGGCTCGCGCTGGGTCGCAGAGGAACAAAGCATCCCGAGCCCCGAACCCAGCGAATCCCTCTTCGGCGTCGCTATAGCGCTCTCCGAAAACGGGGCAACTGCGATCATCGGCGGGCCCACCCTCGAAGGCCACTCCGGAGCGGCGTGGGTCTTCCAGCGGTCCGGCTCGCAATGGCTCCAGCAAGGCGAAAGGCTCACCGGGTCGGGCGAGGAACCGATTGTCATCGGCGAACTCGTGTACGGAAGCGCCTTTGGCGGCAGCGTCGCGATCTCAGCCGATGGGAACACGGCGCTCATAGGAGGCCCATTGGACCACCAGGGCGAAGGCGCGATATGGGCCTTCACGCGGTCGGGCACGGCCTGGTCTCAGCAGGGCGCGAAGATAACCGCCGAAGGAGAGCTGCCCTCCTTCGCCTTCGGGCTCGGCGGCTCTTTTGGGAGCGGGCTTGCGCTCACCCCGAACGGAGACACCGCTATCGTCGGGGCGTTCGGCGACCACGAGGGTACGGGGGCGGCGTGGATCTTCAAGCGCTCCGGCGGGCACTGGACGCAGCAGCCCGGAAAGCTACTCGGGGGCGAAGAGAGCGAAGGTGGCGGCTTTGGCACCAACGTGGCGATTGCCGAAGATGGACACACGGCACTGATCGGCGACGGACCCGGGCAAGAGGGCTCGCCGCCCGTGGAAGGTGGGGCTTGGGTCTTCTCGCTGGTGCCCCCCTCCGCGACCACGGGCAGCGCCAGCGAGGTCGGGACCACCTCCGCGACGTTGGCGGGCTTCGTCGACCCCGAGGGCTCCGAAGTGACCGAATGCGCGATCGAATACGGTCCCACCGGCTCGTTCTCCTCCAGCGCCCCATGCCCGCGGATAGCCGGCATCGGCACGACCCTTGAACCCATCGCGGTGGAAGTGCGCGGGCTAGCGTCCAGTACGACGTTTGACTTCCGTGTCCACGCGGTTACCGAAGGCGGTTCGTCCACAGGGGCGACGGCGTACTTCTCGACGAATGCGGAAGTGAAAACCCCCGAAAAAGGACCCGAACAGAAAGTGGCCGGCCCCGAACAGAAGGTGGCCGCACAGATGGTGCTGGCATCGGGGCCGACGTCGCAGCCATTGCTGCCGCTGGTCCCGGTCCCCGACGAGCTGCTCAAGATCGCTAATTTGCGCGTCAGCGTCAAGGTCGCTCGTCACCATCTACCGAACCCGGGGAACCTCTACAAGGTCACCAAGCTCTTGCAGCCCTCGCTGACGGTGCGTTATCACTGCGACCCATGTCTGATCGTCAACCACCCGTTCAGACTGCGCAAGCACACGAACATCCCACGCACGCACCGCTCGTTCGAAGAAGGAGAAGTGCAGACTCTGAAGGACGAAAAGACCGAACTGTACGCGGGCAGCGTGCTCGACCTCAAGATCTCTCAGGCTGGCTACAGCCCGGCGCTCGTCACGTTACACCTACGCGCCAAAGGCAAGATCGAATACTCGCGGGTCTGTCCGGCGTCACCGGGCCCGATCGCCGCCTGCCCGTCGTGAGCGGCCTCCCGTCTACGCAACGCTCACGGCGCCTGCGCGATGCCCGCTTCTGGCTCACTTTTGTCGCCGTCGTGGTCGTGGGTGCTGGGCTCAGCTTCCTGGTCGGCTTCGTCGCGGGCAATAACCAGCCACAGCCGGCCTTCGAACCGCCCGTCGCTGTTTCCCCCTCACGCCTGGGCGCTACCCAAGCCCTAGACGACCCGCCGCTGGCCCCGCTCCCGCCACTACGGCGGCGCGAACCCACAAAGGCAACGCCGGCGGTGGGCGGCACGTCCTCGGGGAGCCTGGGCTCACCTGGAGGCGGAAGCCCCGTGGGCAGCGGCGCATCGAGCCGAGGCGGCTCGTCGGGCGGTGGCGGTGACGCGAGCGGACCGCCCGTGAAAACGGTGCCCCGCTCCTCGCCAACTGAAACGGTGCCGGCCGAAACGCCGCCAACCGAAACGGTGCCCGAAGCCTCCCATGTCTCGACCGCGGGCAAAGCAAGCAAATGAGCGACGCTCGTCTCAGTGAGGCCAACACGCTTGCGCTTGCGGCCGTCGTGGTCGCCGTGCTGGCGCTCTGGATCGGTACGGGCCTATTCGCCCACGGGGAAGGAAAAGCCGATCGCTCCGCCGACGCGAGACACGTCACGGCCGGCGAAGGCATTGAATTCGCAGTACCACCCGAGCTGGCGCGCACGCGCTCCCCGACCGCGGTGCCCAAGGCGCTTGCTGTCACGCCTCTGCGCGTCTACTCCCCCACGGGCGAAGTCACTCGGGGCAGCGTGGTTGTCGGCTACAGCAGTGGCACCGGCCCCACACTGCTCGGTACACGCGTCGCACGGCTTGCCGCTCGCTCGGCTCCACAGGTCGAAGAACTTGGCAAATCCGTCGGAGTGCGCGTCACGGGCACAGTTGCATACGCCGGAGTCCGCGACCAGGTGATCGTCTATTCAGTGCCAGCCACCGGCGGCAACGCGGTCGTGCTCTGTCTCGCGGCGCCCAATGGTTCCATTGCCTCGCCGGCGCCCGACTGCGAACGCGTCGCGACGACGCTCGAAATTGCCCATTCCTCGACCATTGGCCATCCAATCTCGCTAAGCCAAATAGCGGCCTACCCCCACATGCTGCGTGAGCAGTTCGCCTCCTATGAGAACGCAGCTTTCGGCCTACGCCGCAGGCTGAAGGAAGCGAAGTACTCCGGCAAAGAGTCGAGCTTGACCGCGCAGCTGGCATCGCTTTACGGGCGCGCCGCTCGCGCGCTCGCACCGGCACGGCTCGACCCGTTGGTGGAACCCGTGCAGCGCTTGCTGTGCACGGGCCTCACGCACGCGCTCGACGGATACCGACTGCTCGCACGCGCAGCCTCCATCGGCAATCGTCGGGCGTGGGCGCTAGGTCGCAGTCAGGTGACCGGCGCCGAAGGGATCATTTCAGCGGCGCTCCGCCAGGTTGTCGCTGAGTAGCTGACGTAGCAGCCCTGCCGAGCAGTGGACACCATCTAGCATTGACCGCGATGCCCGAGCGCGATTACTTGCAAGCGGTCCACGAGCGCGTCGTCGTCTACGACGGCGGCATGGGCGCGACGCTGGAGCAGTTCGAGCTGACCAGCGAGGACTACGGCGGCCTTCAGGGCAAGTGCCACGAGGCGCTGATCCTGAACCGCCCGGACGTGATTGAGGGCGTGCACGCCTCAATCCGCCTATCCGCACGCATCTTGGGGCGTTGGGCCGCCTCAGCGCCGAGGATCGATCGCACGATGTCCGGCGGCTCACGGCAGCGAGCTCTTTCGGTTGCATGTGGGCGACTGGCGAGTGATCTTCGACCGCAAGCGACAAGCAGCAACTGCTCGCCGAGCCGGTAATCCTGGCGCAAGGTTGTCGTAGCGTGCGAGTCGGTCCCCCGGAGTAGAGCCCCACTCAGCGCCTGCGTCCGGGTGAGGGACGAGCCGCCCGACACCGTCGGACGGATAACCGATGCGCAGAGGTCAGGGCAGGCTGGCGTCTATTTCGCGGGCGACCGACGTGGTCGCGGCTGTCGATTCGCTCAGGCTGCTCGCACGGTGGATAGTCGAGATCGACAGCAGGTATTCGCCGTGGATCCATGTCGTGCCGCTCGCGACCGACTGCAATCCTGCTGCGATGCTTCCTGCAAACGCCTTCGTGCCGAGTTGACCGACAGGCCCCCCAACCCCGCCGGTACGTAAAAAGGGGCGGCCGCTTTCGGTCGCGAACCGGCGGGCAATGCTTGCCCCCTGAGCTTTCGCCTGGTTTTCCGAGATGAAAAGGAACAGCACCTGTCCGGTTACGCTGTGGTAAGCGCACCCTTGCGGAGTGTTCGCATTGGACGCGTCGGAGGTCAGGTTGGGTTCGAGCTTTTCCGCGCGAGCCTGCGGCAGTAGCCTGCACGCATTGAGGCTGGCGAATGATGGCGTCTTCGTGACCCCCGTCTTGACCTGCGTCCCGGCCGCAGGGGTGCTCACCGTGGAACTGGCGGCCGTGCTCGGAGTCGTGACGGGCGCGGTTGCCGCGGTCCTAGCGAGCCCGGTGCTTCTGGTCGAAGCTGTCTGGCTGCTCGCGCCACAGCTGGCCGCAAGGAACGTCACGGCGAGCGCAGGCAGGCTTGCTGTGGCACGCATCCAGATTCGCCGGCCCCCCCGTTGCGACTCGTCCATGCGGCTCGGAAGTTTAGCGACGAGATGGCCCCGGTTGTCGGGGCGAAGGGTCGCCCAAGGCCGTCTCCGGGCCGTGGGGCCAGGGTCGCCCAGGGCCGCGAACGGTAGCAATGCCCACCAGCGCATGACCGCACAGCATCGGACGCGCAGCCGCCTCGGCACGCCGCGCTTACGCCCGGCGGGCGAACTGCTCGACGTGCTCGGCGGCGATGGCGTCCGAGCCGTGCGTGGCGGCCCATTGCGCCCTTCGCAGTCGGGATGATACAGCTGGATCAGCGCCTCGATGTCCAGCCGATCGGTGAACGCGGCGTAGGAGCGTTTCATCAGCGCGAGCTTCTCAGCGGACGTCATGCGAATCCTCCGGCGTGAGGCCGAGGTCGGTGAAGGCACGGTCGCGGTCGAAGTAGAAAGTAATGCGGGTCACCTTGCAGTCCTGGACCTCGAACACTTCGGCGCACGCATGGCTTACCGGCACGCCGCTCTTTTTCCCGCGTGCGCGACTCTGGAGTAGCACCAAAACGCGCTCGCAGTCGATCTCACGGTACTCCTCCGCTTCATGCCGGACGGCGTCGAGGTCCGTGAGGATCTTGCCCATGTGTTCGGCCACACCCGACAGCCCGGTCGACGTGTGTGGCTCGAGGTCGCTGAGCACCACGTAGTCAATCTCAGACCCAGCCCAGTCCGTGTGGCCATAGTCGCCTCGTTCCCAGTCCGCATAGATCGAGCGCACGAGATCCAGGTTCGCGGACACGACAGGATTATCGCCCCTCCCTCCCGCGGGTCGCGGCCCACGGCCAGAGTGCTGCGTTCGTGCGGATGCGAGCGTCCCGATGGTTCGGGCGCGGGCTGTCGCACTGGACGATTTCCAGTGCCGCGACTGTCCCCTCCGGTCGGTCCTGCTTCCGTAATTCCTCGCTATGTCGCCGGCCGTCCGCGGACGACCGCAAGCGTGGCGTTGCACTCACGAGGTTCCGGCGCCGGTCGAAGTGCGGCGCACGATCGCCCTCGCGTTGCTGCTAGCTGGCCTGCGCCGCCAGCTAGCAGCACGTCGGCTTGTTCGCGGGTCGGCCGGCACGGAGAGACTCGGATTGCCGGAACGGAACGGCGGGCCTGAAAACCCACAATTACGTGCGTTCAGGGCAGGGCGTCCCTGGCGGCGGCGGGAAAAGTCCGCTTTGGCCGCCGGCTCGGGTACCGGGAACTCTCAACTTGCCGACTCATGCTGACCGGGCGAGCTCCTGATGGCAGGCACAGGATTCCCACGTTCGCCTCCACGTCGGTTACGATCGGCGCGATGGCGACCACAGCCCGCTTGTCAGACGTGGAGAACCTGGCTATGGCGGTTCTGGGGCATGGCCCGCCCGAGGGGACGGTGGCGTATCGGCCGGACCACACCTTGTTCTCGGTCCTACAAGGCGATGATGAGTTTGACGAGCTCACCGTTCAGATATACGGGAAGACGAGCGGTCTAGGCGAGGCGCTGGCCGCCCTGGATGCGATACAGCTTGCGTTCGATGTAGCAGCGGTAGCTGTCGAGTACCGCCTCAGGTACGCCGACGACTACGAACAGCGCGGAGAGGCTGAGGAGCTTGAGATACGCAGCCGCCTAAGGCTGCTCTTGAGCGAGCCGACGTGGAGGCTCGAGATCACCGAGCTCAGCTCACCCGGATCGTTTCGCGCGAAGCTCAAGGGCCTAGTCGACGATGCTGATGTTCGCAAGAAGCTACTAGCCGTTGCGACACTCGCGGCGAGCATCGTCCCGGCCATCGCGGCTCCAGCTGTCGGAGTTCCTGCGGCGTTCGTTGCACTTCTCGGCGTCGGCGATGCGTTCTTGCCGAAGAAGCCTCCGAAGGAGATGCTGAACCGTCGTCTCGAGGAGCAACAGGCAGCCGCAGCGCAGCGCAGCGGGTTTGACAACGCGGAGCTGGACCAGGCGATCAGGCAGGTCTTCGACGAGGGATTCGACAAGCTCACGGCGTACCTCGAGCAGCAGCAGCTCGAGTCGCTGGCCCGAGAGGAGGCGATGAATGCCCGCATACAAGAGCTTGAGTTCGAGCTGCAAGCGCGTCGGGGCGATCTCGCCGCAACCAAGAGGCGCCAGCCCTAGGGCTTGGAGTGGACCCGGTTTGACGGACAGCTTGATCTGGTCCCGGATTCTCATGGGGCTAACTATGCCGGGGCTTCTGCCTCTTCAGGACCGAGAAGCCCGCCCGCTGCGATTCGCCTCAGCGCAGTGTCGGCATAGTCGCGGGGTCGGCCTGAGCGCCTATGGGGAGATACCCATAGATAGGCGTGCGAAACGGGGGTCCTCGAACCATCCGGGGGCGCGTACGATCGCGGGCGGGAGGTCGCGGTAGACGAGTACCGCGCGTCCGCGGCCGATTTGCCTCAGCCAGGGCGAGGGCCCGGCCTTCTGATGGCCGATGCTTAGGGTGTGCCGGGCCAGTCCTGTTGAGCTCGAAGCGTTGGCGACTGGCTCCTCGCCGAGCAACTCGGTGAGGTATCCGGCGCTCGTCGGATCGGCGAGTGGTGGGATGAACACCTGGGCGGTAGATGCGGCGCAGATCGCGTCGCGGGCGGCGCGGCCGTAGCGCTGGTCGATTTGCGCGATCGATTGCCAGATCGTTGCGATCACGATGCCGTGGTCTCCGCATTGGGAGAGCCATGGCGCGAGGTTGCGCACGGGCGCGATGTTCGCGGCCTCGTCCATCAGGATGAACAGCCGCGGGTCGAGTACGCCGGTGCGGCGTGCCTTGACGATCGCCGCCTCGTACATGGCTGCGACCAGCGAGAGGATCACGGGCCGTAGTGCGTCTTGATCGTGGCCGGCGGCCACGACGTAGATGGTGTTGGCGTTGCCGTCGAGGAATCTCTCGGGTGTGAGGTCCCCGACCGCGGAGGCCGCGACCTGGGGGTAGCGGTAGGCGCGCAGCAGGTTCAGGGCGCTCATCACGGTCGTCTCGCGGTTGCGCTCGTCGCGTCGGCTGACGCCCTGCAGCTGGTTCGCCGCGGCGGATGCGCCTGCGTCCTTCAGGACGCTGATCGCGTCGGTGAAGTCGCGGGTGTCGAGCCAACGGATGAGCTCGCTCATGCTCTCCCCGGCGATCGCCGCTGCATGCAGCAGAGGCCCCAGCATGCTTGCTGCCTCCTTGTCCCAGAACTCGTTGGCGGCGTTGCTGCTGTCTGGGTGTGCGGCTGAGGCGAGCGCTTCGCCCGCACGGATTGCGCCGGGCCAGCTCCTTGCTGGGATGAGGGGTGTGAACCCGGCGCTGGCGCGATCCCCGAATGGGTCATACACCCACACCCGCCCGAGGCCCCGGCGGTATGGTGCGGTCGCGTCGTAGATGTCGCGCTTGGTCGAGAGGACCAGCGCCGGGCCCTGGTGATCCAGCAGCCACGGCACGACAAACCCGCTGGACTTACCGCTGCGCGGCGGCGCCACGACCATCGGCTGCACCTCCAGCTCGGCCGCCAGCGTGCGCGCTGGCATCCGGCCGATCATGCCGAGGTACGGGCGGCCGGAGACCGGACCCGGCACCCACAGGCGCCGCAGGTCTGTGGGTATCGCCCACGTCCGTTGGTGCACCCAGCCTCGCTCGACGGCGCGACGAGCAACGGTGCGCTGATCCTTGCCAAGCGGCGAGCCCGCCCGCCACGCGCGTACCCGCCCGTGAACCAGCCACCCGCCGCGCGCCGAGAGCGCCAGGCAGCAGACCGCGACGATCACATACGTCGCTGCTTGCGGGGCCGCGGCTCGCTCACCGGCGGTCGGGAACGCCTCGTAGGGCGTGCTCCAGCCGCCGCGCATGAGCAGATGCCACATGGCGTGCGCGGCGTCGCCGGCCGGCAGGTACATGGGCCGATGCAGGGAGAGCAGGCACGCGGCCTGCGTCCAGCACCATGGCAGGACTCCGCTGATGACCCCGGCGAGGGCGAGCACGCCGAGGGTGCAGGTGAGAAGCCTCATCGCCGGGCGGCGCCCGACCGCGTGAACCCTCATCGGGCTCCTCCAGGAGCCAGCGAGGTGTGCTGTAGCGCGGGCACCCGAGCGCTCGGTGGTGATGTGTCTTTCATCGCTGGTGTTGACCACCAGTGGTCCAGGCCGGCCAACGACATTCAGTCCGGCGGTTCTCAGCTACACGCGCGAGTGCTCACTCGCCCGATCCGCGTCGCCAATCTCAGGTGCCCCTGAGCGATCGGAGAGTCACGTGCGTGAACTCGTTGGCCGCCCTGGAGCAGTCGTGGTCAGTAACCCAGGAAAGCCGAGGAGAGCCGTGGCCCGGAACACGCAAGGAGACACAGACGATGCTGCATAAGCAACGAGGACGAACGAGTCAAGGCCAGGTCAGAGCAGGCGGGCTGGCTGGCTGTTCAAGCAGTCCCCGTTGGTTGTCGGCACGTCGTGTCTTGCCCCATTTTGGACACCGCCGGACTAGCGCTTCGGCCCCCCTTGCGGGGGGCTTCCCTGCGCCCTGACGGGCTCCGGCTCCGCGCGCCGGTCGGCGTCTTTTTGGGGACGCGTCACTAGCACCAACAACCACCAATAGGAGGAACAAGCAATGAACAACATCAATCGAGTCGTACTGACAGGCAACCTGACCGCGGATCCCGAGCTGCGCTCGACGCCGAGCGGGACTGCGGTGTGCAGCGTGCGGATCGCGTGCAACACCCGCCGCAAGGAAGACGGCGAGTGGGTTGACAAGCCCAACTACTTCAACGTCACCGTTTGGGGCGGGCAGGGCGAGAACGTCGCCCGTCATCTCGTCAAGGGCCGCCCGGTCGCGATCGACGGTCGGCTGGAGTGGCGCGAGTGGGAGGCTCAGGACGGCAGCAAACGCCAGGCGTTTGAGATCATCGCCGACTCGGTGCAGTTCCTTGGCAACGGGAATGGCGCATCCAGCGAGGACCGCGGCGAGCTCGTGCCGGCGGGGGTCGGCGCAGAGGAGGACATCCCGTTTTAGGGCGAACGGTCCGCGCCCCGGTTGGGGCGCGGACCACCAACCCAGACGGAATATGACCGTGACTCGAATCCTCGGCATCGAGCAAACCGATGCAGATCTCCTCACCTATCTACGGATGCTGGCCGGCGATCCGCAGCGCAACCAGTTCTTCGACATGCGCCATCTCACGCCGGAGGGCATGATGCGCCAGCGCTTCATCTCGGTGCTGCGCATCCGCCAGCTCGCACGCTGGATCACCGACTTGGCGCACACAACCGATGTGTATGTCGGTGTTGCGCTGCGCGAGCGCGCCCACGGCGGCAAGAGCGCCATCACCGGCTCGCACCTGCTCTACATCGATTGCGACGACCCTCGCGCCAAGGACCGTCTGGACGGCTTCGCGTATCCCCCGACAATGGAGATAGCCTCGGGCACACCCGGACACCTGCAGCTCTACTGGCGGCTGTACGAGCGCGCCGCGAACTCGCGGGTCGAGAGCGCCAACCGCCGGCTCGCGCTGCGGCTGCACGGCGACCCCGGCTGCTTTGACATCGCCCGCATCCTGCGGCCACCGGACACGCTCAACCACAAGCACGACCCGCCGCGACAGGTAACGCTCCTTGCCTGCCGAGAGGACGCTCGCTACACGATCGCGCAGCTCACCGATGGGCTACCAGATGACCCCGATCCACGCGGCCCGGCGCACGCTCGCAGCGTGCCCCGAAGGAGGGGGCGCAGCATGATCGACCGGGAACTTCTCGCGATCCCAGCCGGCGAGTACGTTCGCGCTCTCGCGGGCCTCGTGCCGAACAGAGCCGGCAAGGTGCTGTGCCCCTTCCACGATGAGACCGACCCCAGTCTCCAGCTCTACCCCGACGGGAGCTTCTACTGCTACGGCCGCCACAACGAGGAGCGTGCGTGCCGTAAGGGAGGCACGATCTTCGATTTCGCTGGCGCCCTATGGAGCATCGGCACGCGCGAGGGGGACTTCCTTGAGCTCCGTCGGCGCCTGGCAGCGACGTTCGCAATCACACCACAACCCAGGAGAGACAGCGATGACACCAGCCGTTAGCAATCATCGGGTGCGTTGGCGGTGGGGTATGTGTCCCCGTTGCGGTGCCGATGCGTGGATGGACGCCGAGGACCCGCGTGTCGTCGCGTGCTCGCGAGTATGCGGTGGGTTCTCTATATGGGATTGGCTTGAGAGCAGCTACAGGTGGGAGCAGCAATTCGGGGTTGCGTTTGGGCTCCGGAGCTTCGACGCCCGCGGACGCCCAACGGCACGGAGGTGACGCCGCGATGATACGAGCGCTGGTGGCGGTGTTCGCGGTCGCGGCGAGCGTCCTCGCAGGATGCGCCTGGCCGACGCCCAGCAGTACTCAGCGTCCGTCGGACACGCGCCGGCTCCGGCCTCTCACGCGCCTGGCCGGGTGCGTCGAGCGTGACGGTTTGCCGGATCGCAGCTGCACGCCTGGCGCAGTGCGTGTCGGGATCTCGTTGACCGTGATCTGCCGCTACGGCTACACCCGCTCCATCCGCCCGCCGGAGAGCTACACCGAGCCGTTGAAGCTCCGCCAGATCCGCGCTTACGGCTTGCCCGGATCGCCGCGCGAGTACGAGGAGGATCATCTCGTGCCGCTGTCGATCGGGGGAGCGCCAACCGATCCCGCGAATCTCTGGCCGGAGCCGCGCAGCGGCGCCAACAACGCCGAGCAGAAGGATCATCTTGAGACCTGGGCCGCACGGATGGCGTGCGCAGGGCGCATACCTCTGAGTCGCCTGCAGCGCGAGATGGCCACCGACTGGCCAGCGCTCTATCGGATCGCAGGTGGCGAGCACCTGTTGGAACGGTATCCGCCAGGCGGCTGAATCCGACGCTGGCCACGGGCGCAGTATTCCGCCGATCCGTGTCCAAGATCCAAGCGACCGTTGCCGTCAAGGTTTCATTCGGGCACGAGCAGCTCCTCCGTCCTCAGAGCGTCTTCCCGCGCTTCGCGATCGGCACCGCTTCGCGGCTCGGCCTTATGTGCATCTCCGCTTCGCTACGACGCGGCCGAGACCCTTCGGGCTGCACAACCGATCGTCTCGCCTGGTGCAAGAAGACGATCTACTCCGGAGGAACCATGCCACAGCCCCCAAGTGCAACCCACGACGGACACCGCCATGTACCTGTTGAACATCGCCCCGGCCAGTTCCAGTGCGACCGCTGCGGCGTGCGCTGGATTCACCGCTCAGTCCTCTCCCACGGCACTACGCCTACCCAGGCCGACATCAAGTGGCTACACCACGGCGACTCGCCTTCCCCCGAAGTATCCGGGTCCAGCTGACACGGGGTCGGCCGAGCACGAGCCTGCTCGATCGCGCTGACTCAAGTGATCATGGGCAGCGGGCGCCGGCAGCCCATGATCGCACCCCTATTGGGGTGCGGAGGGCTGCTACCGGCACCCGCAGCCGAGCGGGTCCACGACAGAAAGGACAGTCGTGATGCGCGACTCCTACGACACGACCCTGATCCTCTGGCCCGCCACACCACTACCGGCGAGCGTCGCCGAGGAGCTGCGCGCTATCGGCGTTGAGCTCGCCGAGCCGCAGGCGGCTTCGAGGTGCCTCTCCGCGCGGCGCACCGAGGACGGCCAGCTCCTCCTTGAAATCGCCTGTGAGCGCCCCTACGGGCTTACCGATCTCGAGGGGGTTCTCGCTACCCTCCGGCTCTCCGGTGTCTCCTATGTCGCCTGGGATGCGAAGAAGACGGAGATAGCTGGGACGGGACGCTCGTTTACTCCTGAGAGCCGGGTGGAGCGTGAGTTCACCGTGATGTCTGACGGTGAGCCGGTGCTCAGGTTGAGCGACCTCAAGAAGTTCGAGGGTCGCTATGACACAGCTGTGGGCCTGCTCGAGGGCATCCAAACATGGCTGCGGCTGCCGGTGCCTCAGACCGTCAGCGAGGTCGACGGATTCACCATCGTCATCGAGCGCGAGGACACCGATGACGAGGAGCGTCTCTAGACCATATGGACGGCCGTTCTCTCTGTCCGTCTGGTGGTGGTGTGAGGGTCGGCACCCGCGCATGAGGTGCGCGGGTTGAGGGTCCAGGGTTGGCCTGGGCCCCGACCGCAATCATGGGGGTGCCGACATGACACAGGTTCGCAGCTGGGCTGGTTTGGATGTGCACGCGGCGAAGGTGCTCGCGGTGACGGTCGATGCGGTCTCGGGTGAGCTTCGCTCGCGGACGCTGTCGGGCCGCACGAGCGAGGTGGTCGAGTTCTGCGGCTCGTTGCCCGGGCCGACACGCGTGGCGTATGAGGCGGGGCCGACGGGGTTCGGGCTCGCGCGGGCGCTGGAGCGGGCGGGGATCGGCTGTGTGATCGCGGCGCCGGGCAAGATCGAGCGTCCCGCGCAGGATCGCGTGAAGACTGACCGTCGCGACGCGGAGCGCTTGGTGCGGCTGTTGATGGTCGGGGGTCTGCATCCGGTCAGGGTGCCGAGCACCGAGGAAGAGGCGCTGCGGGACCTCGTCCGGGCACGCGAGGACGTTCGTGGGGATCTGATGCGCGCGCGCCACCGGATGAGCAAGCTGCTGCTGCGCCACGAGATCGTCTTCGATGGCCCCGGCTCGAACTGGACAGTCCGTCACCGTGAGTGGCTCGGGCGCCTGGAACTGGGCGAGCGGGGTGCGCAGGTCACGCTGCTTGACTATCTCGGCGCGATCGACGCGCTGATCGTGCGCCGCGACACGCTCGAGGCGGGGATCGCAGAGATGGTGCCCGGCTCGCCGTGGGCGCAGAGCGTCGCCCGGCTGCGCTGTCTGCGCGGGATGGACACGCTCAGCGCGGTCGGGCTGTGCGCGGAGATCGGCGACTGGCAGCGCTTCGAGCGCGCGGGGCAGCTGATGAGCTACGTCGGGCTGGTCCCCAGCGAGGACAGCTCCGGGGAACGTCGCCGTCAGGGCTCGATCACCAAGACGGGTTCCCGTCACGCCCGCCGGCTCCTCGTCGAGGCCGCCTGGCACTACCGCAGAGCACCCGCCAAGGGACTGGCGCTCAAGCGCCGCCAGGACGGCCAGGACCCGCACATCATCGCGCTGTCCTGGAAGGCGCAGCAACGTCTGCACCGCACATGGCGCCGCCTCGACGCAGAGCGCGGTAAGCGACGCACGATTGTCGCGGTCGCTGTCGCGCGAGAACTCGCCGGGTTCTGCTGGGCGATCGCGAACACAGACTAACCCGGCCCTGCACCACGTCGGTCAAGGAGGCGGCGGGAACAAACCTGGCCACCACGCGCGAGAGCACCCGCGATCCGGCTATGAGCAACCCCCACACGCACGGGGGCCACGCTCGATCCTAGACAGCGGGCTCTCACGACGAAACCCGGTCCTGCGGTAACCAACCCGCGCATATCAGCCTGACCGCGCGTCGCGCACCAGCCAGGCCCGCCGCCCCCTTGACCGACAAGGATGCCCGCCCCGCCGCGGGCATCCGGTGCTGGGCACTTGACAAACCGACGTCCATATCAGCCGGGCGGCCCTGGCTTCCCCGATGCTCGCACGCCCGTTGGGCGTGCCGGGGAAGTCGCGCAGGGCCTGCCGATAGGCAGGCCGAGGACACAACTGGAGGTGTGACGAATCGTGAGTACATCACTCACTCGAATCCGCGCCGGGCTCTACCGGCACGAGCGTCTCGGCGTGGAAGTGCAGAGAACGGCGATGCCCGACACTCCCTGGCAGCTCGCCGGACCTGATCCCGACGGCAGCGGTGTCGTGCTCGCACGGACGCTCAGCGACGCCCGCGCGTTCCTGCGGGAGATCGAGGAGCGCATCGACGAGGAGTGCGGAGCCCGAGCGCGAGCTTTGCGCGGGCTCGGCGAGGCGGTACGCCAAGAGCGCGAGCGGGCGGGCTTCACCGCGGTCGCTCTCGCCGCGGCGAGCGGCATCGAGGCGAGCGAGCTCGGGGCACTCGAAGCTGGTCGGCTGGACGCGGATTTGGATCTGCTGCTCTCGCTTGCGCGGGCGCTCGACATTTGCGCCTCGGCGTTCTTCATCCGCGCCGAAGCGCTGAGGAGCGACGGTCGCTCCTCACCGCAGGGCGCCGAGCGCGCTCTGCTCTCACTTCACCGCTACCTGTTCCCCGAGCGATACGAGGACGTAGCAAGGTATGAGTGGCACGCCGGCACGATCGAGGACGTGGCGGCGATGCTCGAGCAGGCGCTGGTCGACGATCCGCGCGCGGAACTCTCACCGAAGTGAAACGCCACGCTCTGAGCCCCATCGTTACCTCGCGACAGCAGCGGAGTGTGCTGACACCTAGCGGCGGTTCCCTTAGCTCCCCAATTGTGGCACGCCCTGCGGGCGCGCCGGGGGGTCGCACAGGGCCTGCCGCCCCGGTGGGCCTGCGGATATCAAATGGAGGACGAAATGCCGACCATGACCCAAGCCACACAGGAGGCCGAGCAGGGCGCCTATACGCAGTGTGTCATCCCCGTGAGCCATATCGTGGTCTCGGAGAACAACCCGCGCAAGCAGTTCGATGAGCAGGAGCTCGAACGGCTCGCACACGCAATGTCCACGCGCGGGTTCAACCAGCCGATCCTCGTCAAGCCGGCCGAGCAGGAGGACTACTACGAGATCATCGACGGCGAGCGGCGCTGGCGTGCCGCCCAGCAAGCGCAGGTCGAGCTGATACCCGCGCTGGTCAAGACACGCTCGGATACGCCGGGTGCCGACCTCCTGGACGCGATGCTCGCCAACGGCCTCGGCATCTCGCTGGACGTGCTCAAGGAGGCTCTCGGCTACGAGACGCTCATCAAAGACGCCGGCTATACCCGCAAGGGAATCGCCGAGGCGTTCCAGATTCCGCTCGCGCGGGTTCGCGAACGGCTGCTGATCCTCGAGCTCCCCGAGAAGCTGCGCCATCAGGTGGCCGCCGGGATCGTCCCACTGATGGCCGTCAAGACCCTCGGTACGCTCGCGAAGATCCATCCCGCCCTTCCCGAGGTCGCCGTCAAGCGCGTGCTCGGCGGGCCCGTGAAGAAATGGGACGACCCCACGACCTGGGAGCAACTCCTCGCGAATCCGATCGCGGTGGTGATCGGTGAATATGAGGAGCAACTCGCAGACCTGCCCAAGGACGTATTCGTCGCGGGCCGCAGCTACCCCGTCTCGGCTTTCGAGCTCGACGAGGAGACGACCCCGAGCATGGGCCTGCTGTGCGAGCTGCTGGCAATCGAGCCTGGGGAGTTCCTGGTCGACTTCGACCGCGAGCTGCTCGACCAGGCGCTCGCGCTGAACGCCGCGCACCTGTCGGCCAACAAGGCGGAGGCCATCGTCGTCGGTGCCGATGTCGCTCGCCAGCTCGCCGGCGATCTGATTGACAGGAGATTGAAGACCCAGATCAAGCAGGCGCAGGACGAACGCGAGAACGCCGAGCGTGCGAGCGCTCCGCAGCCAGACGCACGCAACGCCGAGCCGGGCGAGGCCGATGCCACGCAGGCGCCGTCAGACGAGCAGATCGATGCAGGACGCAAGCGCGCGCTGGAAGAAGACCGCCGTCTGTGCGACGAGACGATCGCCCGCAACCAGCGGCTCGGCGCAGCACTCATCAAGCACCTGTGCAAGGTGAGGGTCGACGAGCGCGCTCTGAAGATCCTGACCGCCGCGCCGATCGCTGCCGACCTGGCCAAGATCGCGGCGCGTGGAGCGCGTCTCGCGTTTCCAGGCTGGGCGGAGCTCTCGACTCGCAAGAACGGGTCGACGAGAGCCGAGTACCTCGACTACCTCGCGGGTGAAGCGAAGGCTCAGGAGTTCTTGGCGGGTGCAAGCACTGCAGCTGAGATCGCGGGACGAACGCTTGCGCTGCTGGCCGCTGCTCGCTGGGCGAAGGAGAAGCACGCGGTCTCCTTCTCGAAGGCCAGCAACTACACGCTGCGGTTGACTCGTTACAACGAGTGTGGCGTGCCGTGGCAGGGCGAAGCCGAGGACCTGCTCGATGAGATCCTGATCGAGAAGCTGCCCCCCGAAGTCGTCGATCCGATCCGCGAGGCCAAAGAGCATCGCGAAGCTCTGCGTGCCGAGGAGGAGCGCCGCGAGCGCGAGCGCGATGGTGTTGTCGCGCGGTTCATCGAGCAGGCCGCGAGCCTGGCGTGCGATGAGCGGCAGGCCGAGATCCAAAGGCTACGCCGCGAGTACGGCTTCTCCGCGATGCCGCCCGAGCAGAGCCGCAAGCTGATGGAGCTGCCCGAGCCCGCGGACAGCGCCACCGCCGAGCAGCCCAGCGGTGAAGCCACGCCGCAAGACGAGGGCGAGACCTCGGCCCCGCCCGAGATGGCGCTCGCCGCCTGAACAGCCCAGGACCGTGCGGCGGGGCGCTGACCCGCTCCGCCGCACGTCCAACACGCCATCGCCCAGCACGGGTGCACCAACGACGTTGAACGGGTCCAGCCGAGAATTCCTGTCCCGCTCGCATTCTCGACGTGCTGAGCGCATCGACCAACGAAGAGTGTGACCTTTGTCCAAGCTCTCGCATCCACCAACGCAGAGGCACACAGGGCCTTCACCTATCTGGTCGGCTAGCGGTGTCGCGCCAGCAACGGTTGCCAGTGTGAGATCCGCCGGTGGCAGGAGTGTGACTTCACCGGGGGGTGAAGTGAACGCAGACTGTTGGGTCGCCGCAGCGAGTGCCGGCCGCTATTGCGGGTCGGGTTTGAGCTCACCCCTGTAGGCCAGCAGACCGGCTGTCACGGCGCGTAAAGCCCTGCGCTTCGCGTCGCCTGGCGGCGATCCCCGAGGGGACAGGGCTTGACGCGCCCCGCCGGCCCGCTAAGGCAGGGGCGTGCTCAACCCCGACCTCAAGGAGACAGCGATGAGCAAGCACTCACAGCGAATCAGTGGCCTACTCGTCCCGGCGCAGGTGCAGCTCGGTAAGCCGCGTGCGGTTCACTGCAAGCGCGAGCGCCACCACGTTTATGTGGGGCGCAACCCACGATGGATGGCTCCCTCGAAGTGGGGCAACCCGTTCGTGGTGGGCACGCACGGGGTGCGAGGCGAGTGCATTGCGCTGTACGAAGCGTGGCTGCGCGAGAACGCGGAGCTGTTCGCGGCGCTCGATGAGCTGCGCGGGCTGGTGCTCGGATGTTGGTGCGCGCCGCGCGGCTGCCACGGCGATCTGCTGGCACGGTTGGCGAATGCGAGCACGGTCGAGCGTGAGCGCTGGCTCGCTCGCGCAGCGTAGATACCCGCGATGGACGTTTGACGGCTACGAGCTTCCCGGCGGTGTCCCAGCCGGGCTCTTCGTCGCAGCTAGGTCGCCTATGCGGGGCGTAGCGTCCGGCTGGGTGAAAGATGGATGCCGCTGCAGTCGAAATAGTGACGTTAGCCGGCTTTTGCGGGTCTAGCACGAGGGTCCTATCACACCTCTCCCTGAGAGATCGGCTTACGCCTTCAAGCAATTGAGGATCGCCCCCTGCGGGGGCGTACGGATTTCACATTATCAATTGCTTGACTCTCCTTCCGAGGCGTGATGAGCAGAGGGCAAGTTCGCAAGCTCACACCAACCGAAAGGAACAGCAGACCATGAGCCTTCACGCATCAGCACGCAGCGGAGCAAGCCCCGAGCAGCTTTCATATCTCAGGGACCTTGCCTCGCAGACCGGCACCACGTTCACCTTCCCCAAGACTCCACGCCAGGCCAGCTGTGAAATCGTTCGGCTGAAGGGACTCAAGGCAACAAGGGGCCGCTACCTTGAAGCTCCGCCACTCGATCTGGACCCAGGCGAACAGTCCTATGCGACCGAGCAGAAGCCCGGTGAGATCGTTGGCTACGGGTCAAGCGCACGGCGCGGGGATCCAGCCCCGCAGTGCTCGGCGCCGACGCTGGCGCCGCAGCGAGCGGCGGGCGAGCCGTTGGAGCTCGGGCGCTATGAAACGAAGGCAGGTGAAGTGCGAGCGCTGTACGGCATCCGTGTGGATGGCGAGCCGCGGATCATCGATGCAGCGGCCGGTCAGGCGGGGCGCATTTACACAGTCGAGCAGGAACTGTGCGAGCAGGGCGGCAACAGCGAAGTCAAGGCGCTCGTGGCTGACTACATCGCGCAAGCAGAGCAGCTCGGGCGCATCCCGATGGCAAAGAGCAGGTGCCGGGCTGAGTAGATGGCCCTGGATGCCTAGCGTGTCCGGGGCGCTGGCCATACCCCCGCGGGTGATTCGATCCGCGGGGCCAAGCCGGGGGCCGTCGCCCTCCAGATTCTGGCACGCCCTTGGGCGTGCCGGGGAGGGGCTCCGCGGCCCCGCACCCGGTGGGGCCCCTGAGTCCTGATCGGAGGACCCACAATGAGCAACAGTCCTGAAGTAATCGTCGTTCTCGGCGAGCGGCACGAGAGCGATGCCCTTGCGCGGGAGCTCGCGCTGGACGGCTACCAGCTGCGTCGCGCCGGCGACTCGCAAGAGCTGCGGGCGCGGGCCACACCCGGCGACATCGACCTCGTGATCTTCTGTCCCGCGCCGCATCAGGCTGAGAGGCTTCACGCGATGCGTGCGTTGCGCGCGGGCGAGCTGACCCCGGAGGTGAACCCAGGGGCGCGCGTGCTGTGGCTCAGCGCGACCGAGGAGGTGGCCGAGGTGCTGCGCGCGTTTGACGCAGGCGCCGATGATGTGCTCCGCTCGCCATTCATGTATGCGGAGCTGCTCGCTCGTGTACGGGCGCTGCTGCGCCGCAGCTCCCATAGCTCCGCGGGCGTCATCCAGTTCGGAGCGCTTCGGATCGACACGGCTGCGCACCAGGCGACATTCGGATCTACACAGCTGCGCCTACGCCGCCTGGAATACGCGCTGCTCGTTCACCTTGCGCGCGACCCACGCCGTGTCTACACCAAGCAGGAGCTGCTGCGGGAGCTGTGGGGCTATCGCTCACCGGGCTTGACGCGGACCGTGGACACCCACGCTTGCCGTCTGCGGCGCTCGCTGGCTGACGCCGGCGCCGGAGGGTGGCTGACAGCGGTGCGGGGTGTCGGCTATCGCCTTGCACCCGAAGGGCACGCTGAGCTGCGAGTGCTGGCCGGCGGACGAAGCGCATGAGCGCGATCAGCGTGGCCTTGCCCCTCCCGATGATCGCACGCTGCGCGTGCGCGGGAGTGGGGCCAAGGCCCGCGCCCCGCGGGCTCAGAACCCTGAAGGAGAGCCATGAGCACCATCACAGCACCCAAGCCCCACGCAACTGCGCCGCAAGCCGACCCAAGGCCAGGACGCACCCGACGCCTGGGCCAGTATGTCGCGCTCGACACTGGACACACGCGCGAGATCGTCAGCTTCCAGCGCCCTGACGGGAGCCGGCTCGTCGTCGACCACCACTTTGAGACGCTCGGGGACGGGCGCGTGGTTGCTCATATCTGGCCCGATGAGCCGCCCGAGAACGAGCGCATCGTCTGCGAGCTGTACCTCGCCGACGACACCAAGGGTCGCTGCCGAGCATTGACCGCAGAAGACCTCGCGCTCACTCGCCACGCCACCCCGCCAACGCCACCCACACCCGCCCGGGCTCAGGGCACGCTGCTGCAGGACGCCGAAGGGCACCTCTACCGGATCAGTGAACTCGCCACCGACGCGCCGATGTCCGAGCTGCGCTGGACACGCTCTCGCCACCCCGGCTGCGATCAGGCTTTCGACGCGTTGACCGTCCGCGATGTAGTTGCCCGCCTGGAAGCGTATGAGCCGGCGCGAACCCTCACCCGTCAAGCCCTCGCCGTGAACAGCCGGAGCTCATCGCCGTCCACTTATCGTCTGCGGACCGAGCTTCAGCGTCTCGCTGAAAGCTCGATCGTGCTCAACCGAGGGCTGCGTGAAGCCGTTCAGCGAAGGGTCCAGCGGGGCGATGCGAATCTGAGCCAGATCGCGCTGCGCTGCGGGCGCATCAAGCGCGACGCTCGCGGCAACGTCAGCGGAGAGACGAGTTGGCTGACCCGTCGAATCGGCCAGCAGCCAGAGTCAGGCGAGCAGACGCCCTGCCCCTGGATTCACAGCGACGTGCTGGCGCGCATCGCCCGCGACGGCCTCTGCATCAGCCCTCACGAGGTCGAACTCTGACCGAATCGCCCAGCACGGGCGAAGGCAGAGGGGGCGTGGCGCCGGGGCGGACCTCGCCCCACCCAATTTTCGCACGCTGCGCGTGCGCGGGATGGGCAACGGCCCGCACCGGGCGAGCC
Organism: uncultured Solirubrobacteraceae bacterium; assembly: GCA_963723325.1. Classification (GTDB taxonomy): domain Bacteria; phylum Actinomycetota; class Thermoleophilia; order Solirubrobacterales; family Solirubrobacteraceae; genus Palsa-744. Next base: position 292,047 of record CAVRQK010000001.1, read on the forward strand.
CAATCCATGAAGGAGCGGTATGAGTACCACTACCGACACAGACAAGGCAACGATCGCCGGCCGCAGGTACGCGACGAAGTTCTACGTCGAGACCGCCGCCAAGGGCAAGAAGTTGGAACCCACGGACGCGAACCTCGCAGCGACACTGAAGGACTGCGCGCTACCGCCGCGCCCCGAGTGGTTTCCCAGCATCCGCCGTGTACTCGCCGATGAGTACGGCATCACTCTCTGGATCGAGCGGATCGTCCAGCAGGGGGGTCCCAGCGAGAAGGTCGCAGCCGGGGTCGCCGCGCTGCTCAAGACACGGATGACGACCTGGCTGATGGACGACTACCGCGCGACGAAACAGATCGGCGGCGAGTTCGCGAGCGAGGTCTGCGGGTGGATCACCGCCGAGCTGACCGCCCGTATTGGCCGCGAGGCGGTCGTCGCGTTCGAGCAGCGTGCCGCCAACGAAGCCAAGGAGCGCACGATCAGAGCGCGGGACACGCGCAAGGGCGACGTCTACGTGACCCGAGGGAACGGCCTATGCGTGCGCCGTGAGGTCGTGGAGGTCAATACCTACCGCAAGGGCGCCCTCGTGCAGCTCACATGTTTGGATCACACCACGCCGCTGCTCGACGCCGGCCAGTCGATCGTCGTTGAGCGCGACCTCGAAGACGAGCCGGTGACCACCTACTGTCCCGCGTCGTTAGTTCGTTGCTTAAGTGTGGTATGGTGTGGCATGCCAAGAACTGGACGGCCGAAGCAGGTGTTGGAGCTGACTGACGCTGAGCGTGATCAGTTGGTGAGGTGGGAGCGGCGGCGGAAGTCTTCGCAGGCGTTGGCGTTGCGCTCGCGGATCGTTTTGCAGTGTGCGGCGGGGTGTTCGAATAAGGATGTAGCGGTGGCGTGTGGGGTGTCTCTGCCGACGGTCGGGAAGTGGCGTAGACGGTTTTGTGAGCTGCGGCTGGATGGGCTCTCGGATGATCCGCGGCCGGGGCGTCCGGTAACGATCACCGCTGAGCAGGTCGAGGACGTGGTGGTCGCGACGTTGGAGTCTGCGCCGGAGAACGCGACGCACTGGTCCAGGGCGAAGATGGCCGAGCGCTCCGGGCTATCGCCGTCGACGATCGGACGGATCTGGCGGGCGTTTGAACTCAAGCCCCACCGCGCCGACACCTTCAAGCTTTCCACCGACCCGTTGTTCGTGGAGAAGGTGTATGACATTTGCGGCCTGTATCTGAACCCGCCCGAGGCGGCGGTCGTTTTGTGTGTTGATGAGAAGAGCCAGGTGCAAGCGTTGGCGCGCTCCCAGCCAGCCTTTCCGATGATGCCCGGCATGTGCGAGAAACGAACCCACGACTATCTACGCCACGGCACGACCAGCTTGTTCGCGGCGTTCAACGTCGCTGATGGGAACGTGATCAGCTCAACGCACCGCCGCCACCGCACGATCGAGTTCAAGAAGTTCCTCGCCAAGATCGACAGCCAAGTCCCCGAACACCTCGACGTCCACCTGGTGTGTGACAACTACGGCACCCACAAGAGCCCCGCGATCCGCAGCTGGCTGCAGGCACACCCGCGGTTTCACGTGCACTACACGCCGACATACTCCAGCTGGATAAACCAGGTCGAGCGGTGGTTCGCCTACCTCACCGACGACCTCCTCAGACGCTCAGACCACCGCAGCGTCCAAGCGCTTGAGAAAGACATCCGCGACTGGATCACAGCCTGGAACGAAAACCCCAAGCCGTTCATCTGGACCAAGACCGCCGAGCAAATCCTGGAGTCCATCTCCCGACTTCTAAAACGAACTAACGGCGCGGGACACTACGAGTCCGCGCCCAAGTTCACCGACGAGCAGCACGCAGCGTTCGCACGCCTCGACGCGGCCGCGGGGATCGAGCGGTCGCTCATCGAGAAGCACAACGACGGCACGGCCACCGTGACCTACCTCAACCGCCGCGAGATCGTGACCTTCGTCTACAGCGTCGCCACCGACGGCGCCGTGACGATCGCCAACGAACCGGAGCCCGACCCTGACGTCATCGCCCACCTGGCCGAGAGCATGGAGCAGGACCACCCCCTCGACCAGAACGGACTCCCCGCGTTCACCGCCAGCGAGCGCGGTCTACTCGCCGGCATGTACCCGGCCGCGAAGACACTCGCCATCGCCGCCGTCAACGACCACATGGGCGACCGCGCGCCGCGCCGCCGCCTCGTCCACTTCCCGCACGCCTTCCACCCGTGCCCGATATGCCGCCACACGGCCCAGAAGGGAGGCGCATGATGCCGCGCCCGCAGGAGCAGGTGCGCCGCCATCACCTCCCACAAGGTCTCATCCAGCGAGCCGCGCACTGATCAAGCCGGGCTCCAACGCGCTCCCCGCCAGCAAGCACAAGGACCACCGGCCATGCGTGATCTGCGGTGAGCCGACCACGCACCCCGTCGACCGGGCAAGTCCGCGACCGCGCGGGCATGGCGATCCCCGCGCTGCTCGGACCTCGCCGCGTTCGCGGCGAGGCGCGACGCCAAGAGGCGCCGACGAAGCTGAGCCGCCACCGCAGCAACTGCTCAGCTCGTTGCCGACAATCATCTGCATGTAAGCGGGCGTCCCGTCGCGGGCTCTCGCGCTCGGCACCCGTCGAGACGCTCACAGGCTCGCCCTCCGCGAGCCACCCGCCCGCGCGGGCTCGCGCCCGGCCCGGCAGCCTCCGGCTGCCACACCGACCCCCGGCTGCGTGAGCGCCGCCGGCGCCGCCGACCACCAACGGCCAGGTAGCGCACGCAGGCTTCGCCCGCTGTAACCGAGCCTTCCCTGCGGTCGGCTCTTCACCGACCCAGGCGCCGTGCAAGCCGGCCTTGCAGCCCTTACAGGCTGCTCGCTCGCCGCTCGCTGATGCTCACAGGCTCACGCGGCCGGCGCACACCACCAGGCCCGGACAGACTAGATGCTCACCTGAGCAGGCGCTGTGCACGCACTGTGCAATCCGTTGGCCGGTCAGGCGCGGTCGGGGTCTGTAGGGGTTGTGATGACCGCAGCCAGCATCGGCGCCGCCAAGGGCGGCGGGTACGCGCGCTACCTCGAGTCAAAGACCGTCGAGCCCGAGCGCGGCGACTACTACCTGACCCCCGACGGGGAGCCCACCCAAGCTCCCGGCCGGTGGCTTGCGAGCCCTGACACGCTCGCCCGGCTCGGGATCGAGGGCAGCTCGATCGAGGGCACAGACTTCATCGCGCTGATGGAAGGACGCCACCCCCGAAACGGTGCGTGGCTTCGACGGGCGGGCGCCACCGGCGGGCGCGGCGGCGGGATCGACCTGACGTTCAGCGCGCCGAAGTCCGTCTCTGCGGTGTGGGCGCTCGGAGATCCAGCGCAGCGCCGCGAGATGGAGGGGGCGCACGCCGCGGCCGTGAGCGAAGCGATCGCTCATCTCACCGAGACGGTGCCGACGGTGCGCCGCCGCTATGGCGGGCAGCAAGTCGAGGAGCCCGCCAGAGAGGTGGTGGCCGCCGAGTACCGGCACACCACTTCGCGTGGTGTCCTTGAAGGGGACGCGCCCGACCCCCAACTGCACAGCCATGTCGTCGTAACGAACGCGATCCGCGAGGACGGGAAGATCGTTGCGGTCGCTTCCAGGCCGATCTTCCGCTCCGCGCGGGAGCTCGGCGCCTACTACCGCTCGGCGCTCGCGCACCAGCTTCAGCAGCGGGGGTATGCGATCGAGAGGGGCACCGGCAAGCATGGCCGCTACTTCGAGATAGCCGGGGTGCCGCGCGGTCTCCTCGATGCCTTCTCCGCGCGCAGCCGCGAGGTCGCAAGCGCCGCCGAGCGGTTCCGGGCGAAGTGGGGGAGAGCACCGGAGCGAGGCGAGCTGCGCCAGCTCAAGCTCGAGAACCGCAAGGCGAAGCTGCTCGTCACCCGCACCGACCTACAGGTGGTCTGGAACGAGACCGCCGCGCGCTTTGAATTCACCGGCGATAAGCCCGCGCGGCTGCTCGGCGCCGCCGCTGGGCCGGCGCCCGAGCGTCCTCTTGAGGATCGCGTGGAGGAGCGCCTGACCGAACGCGCCGCGACGTTCGAGCCGGGCGAGTTCCGCGCGGTGCTGCTCGAGCAGTCCGTCGGCGAACTATCACCACGCGAAGCACTGGAGCGCTCACGGGCGATGATCGCCGAGCGCCGCGTCCTGCCGTTGGAGGGAGGTCTGATGACGACGCTCGCGGTCCGTGCCCGCGAGCAGGCGATCGAGCGCAGATTCACCGCGCTTGCGATTGACGGTGGCAGGGATGTGGGGGAGAGTGCTCGCTCGGTCGCGGGCGATCAGGTCGCCGAGCGGATCGGGGGACGCCTCAGCGCCGAGCAGACCCACGCCCTGGAGGTCATCACGGGCCCCGAGCGCACAGCGATCCTCATCGGGCCAGCAGGCACCGGCAAGGGCGTCGTGATCGACGCCGCCGCCCGCGCCGAGCAGCACACAGGCCACCAGACCCTCGGAGTCGCCGTGTCTGGGTCCACCGCGCAACGCCTCGGCCAGGACAGCCCCGCGCTCGCCGGCCAAACCCTGACGTTGGACGCGCTCGTCTCCCGTGTGCAGCACGGGCAGTTGCGCATCGGCACGGACACGACTATCTATTTCGACGAGGCTGGGATGGCTGACACCGACCGCCTTGACCGGCTCACCGAAATGGTGGAGCAAACCGGATCGAAGCTCGTCGCGATCGGCGACGCCGCGCAGCTGCCCTCGATCGGCGCGGGCGGCATGTTCGACCGCCTCGCCCTGATCGCCCCGAGCGCAGAGCTCTCGGACATCCGCAGGACCCTCGACCCTGATGAACAGCGCGCGTGGGCGGACCTGCGCGCCGGGAGATCCGACAGGGCGATGGCGCACTACCACGCGCGCGGGCAGCTGCACATGGAGAGCACCCGCGATGAGGCCGTCGAGCAAGCCGCCCAGAACTGGGCCGCCCTCACAGAGGTCCACGACCCGAGCGAGGTCGCGCTGATCTCCGATGCCTCAAACCAGGAGATCCACCGTCTCAACGCCCGCGCCCAGCACTTCCGTGCAGAGCGCGGCGAACTCGGCGAGCTCGAAGTCCCAGTGCCCGGTGTCCACTACGGCATCCGCCAGGGCGACCGGGTAGCGCTCATCGACAAACACCGGGAGCCAGGTGTTGAGCGGATCGAGAACGGAAGCCGCGGGGAAGTTCTCCGCGTCAGCGAGAGCGGGGGAGTGCTGATCGAGTTCGACGTGACCGGCCGGCGGCGAATGCTGGCGGGGGATGACCTGGCTCGTGTTCGTCTCGGCTATGCGCAGCACATTCATCGCGCCCAGGGCGCGACCGTGACTCGGACGCTCGTTGTGACCGGTGGCTGGCAGACGAGCAAGGAGCCCGCCTATGTCGAGGCGTCCCGTGCCCGCGAGGGCACCGACTGGTTCGTCTCCCGCGAGGACCTCGGCGTGGAAGGGCACGACACCGACCGCATCCAGCGCCTCGCCGAGAACATGCGCCGCAGCCACGCACAGACACCTTCGCTTGCTCATCCCGAGCTCGCAGACCGCGACTACGGCACTCACTTCCACCGCTCGATTGCGCCGAGCCGTGCCAGCCGGATCCCGGGGATCGCCATAACGATCAACCGGGTCCTCAACCCACCAGCACAGGAGCGAACACGATGAGCCAACGAATCCAGATCGTCCTACCCGACCCAATAGCCGAGCAGCTGCGCGAGCTCGCCGCTGGGGCCGACACGCCCCCATCCACGCTCGCCGCGCAGATCGTCTCGGGCGGTGTCGCGCTGGCCGCCAAGGACGGCAAGGTCCGACCGCTACGCCCCGCGTCGGTGCTCGTCGGCGGCAATGACAGCGAGCGGGCTCCGTGGCTTGAGCCCTACGGCGGCGACAGCGAGTGGCGCAAGCAGATGTGGGGCGCCCTCGTCGCGCTTCACGGCCGCTACCCAACCCAGCTGGAAGCGCTCAAGGACAAGTGGTGGAAAGACGACTCGCTGACCGAGACGCTGTGCGCGCTGGCGGTCTGGCGAGCGGAGCTGGACGACGCTGGCCGGGATCCCCGCGATGAGCTGGCGTTCCAGAACCAGCTCGCCGATCTCGCGCTGGTCCTGGGCCGGCAGGGCGGCGGCGTCACCAAGGCATGGAAGCCCGGCGCGCCACCGCCGGAATGGGCTAGGAAATAGCCGCCCCAGCCACCCCGACTGTTACATGTTTCGCTGCCTGTGTGTCAGCTTTGTGTCACACGCCCACAGCACGGCACAGACTCGGTAGGTTCGCTTCACAACTGCACATATTGGCCCCGGCGACAGCGCTAACTGCCCCGGGGCCGTGACACAGGAGCCTGAACTCCCATGCACAAACACCGTACCCCAGAAGGGTTGGCGGAGCACGCCTGCATCGACCGCGCCGTCCTCACCCTGATGCTCGATCTCGACCGGCAGCGGCCGTGGGCCGAAGACGAGATCGCCCGCACAATCGGCGTCCCCGGCGATGTTCGCGACAGCCTGCGGCGTCTGCGTGCCGCAAGGCTCATTCACCGCTGGAACGACCTCGCCGTCGCATCGCACCCAGCCGTGCGCTTCCACGAGATCACCCAACCCCAAGACCGCCTAAGCACTGGTGATGCCAGAGAGCGCCATTGGGACCAGGCCATCCTCGAGAACCTGCTCGCCCGCAGCGCCGACGGGGAGGGGCTGCGCACCGAACAGCAGACCTGCGAAGCCCTCGGCGCCAGCAAGCAGAAGAAGCGCCTTGCGATCGCTGATGCGCTGGACCGGCTCGACGGCGCCGGTCTGATCGAACGCCGCGGCGGACGCTCGATCCCCTCAGAGATCGCGCGGCGCCTCGACGAACTACTGACCCTCTAGCGCGGGCCAACCGATGCGCATCACCGAACTGGCCCTCAGCCAGGCTGTCCTTGCCAGCCTCGCTAAGGCCGGAATCCACGAGGTCGAGCAACTCGCCGAGCACCGAACCGACGAGCTGCTCCGCCGCTCCGAGCTCAACAGCGGGGTGGAGCTGTACGAGCTGATCTGCGAGCTTCATCGACACGGCCTTACCCCGTTCTCCGCTCACGGCGGGCACATCCAGACCGCCCGCGAGCTGGAGATCTTCCGCCTGCGCGCAGCCGAGGGATTGACTCTGAGCGGCATCGCAGCGAGAGTCGGCCTTCACCCAACCCGCGTTGATCAGCTCCTGCGGCTGCACTTTCGTCTCAAGGGAGTGCCGCCAGCCGCAAAGCGCCGCAGAAGACGAGCACGGCATGACTGACCGGTCGCTGCGCGGCAAGCCGCTTCTCGTTGTCGAGGCCAACGCGGACCTGGGACATAAGCTGCTCGAGCAACTCGTTGCCGACGGTCATCCAGCAGCGCTCGCCGATACCGCGAGCCAAGCCTGCTCTCTAGCCGCCGCGCGCCCACCGCGTCTACTCGTGCTCGGCGACCTCGACCCTCCCCGGGGCACACTCGACCTCATGGCCGGCATCCGCGAGCCTCACTCTCGCCACGGAGGACCGACCATCACCCTTCAGCAGAACCTGCCGGTCATCGTCCTCAGCACGCGCACCACACAACTCGACCTGCTGCGTGCCTTCGAGGCAGGCGCCGATGACTTCCTACCACGCCCCTTCCGCTACCTGGAGCTCAGAGCGCGCATACACGCGCTGCTGCGCCGCTCCGAAACCAGGCAGGAGCAAGTGAGGACCCTGAACATCGGCCCGCTGACGGTCGACCCGGCCGCCCACGCCGCCAGCCTTCACGGCAAGCGCGTAGACCTACGCCACCTAGAGTTCGAGCTGCTCGCGCATCTAGCCACCGACCCGCGAAGGGTCTTCAGAAAGCACGAGCTACTCAAGGCAGTGTGGGGATATCGCTCCGCGGGCACCACACGAACCGTCGACAGCCACGCCAGCCGCCTACGACGCAAGCTGAACAACACAGGCGAACAATGGATCATCAACGAGTGGGGCGTCGGCTACCGGCTCATGTGATCCAATCTCTTGGTTCATCTTGGGGTCGCGCACGATCTTGACGACGACCTACCTCACGATCGTGAAGCTCAGCGAGACTGGCGTCGAGTTCTGATGTTCCGTGTCGCTCGCGGTGATCACTAGCTCGTAGTTGCCCGGCTTGAGCTCGGTTGTGCGTGATATTCGCCCTACAAACGCCAGGTAGTTTATGCCGCTGTGGCCGGCGATCGACATATTGCCCACTGCGACCGTCCGGGTGCAGCTCTTGCGCGGCCGCGCTGATTGGGCAGCCGGTAGGCATCCGTGAGGGGTCTGGAGTCCCGCAATGAGCTGGCTGAAGACGAAATGCACTTCTGCCGGCCCGTTGAGTGAGAACGAGAGATTCGTTTTGGTAGGGAGCTTGGCGTTGCTATGGGCACGCGAAAGGTGCCCTGGCTCACGCCAAAGCCTTGCGGACTCCCGCACATTCTGAAGAGACGGCGGACTCGTTGAAGGTGGCGGCACGATCGGGACGGTGAGCGGGGGCGGTTCCGGCGTGGTTGCGGGCAGAGTTGCTGCGAACATGGCCGTAACGGCTGTTTCGGCGCCAACCGTGACCTGGCACGTACCGGTGCCTGAGCATCCTGAGCCTTCCCAGCCGGCGAACTTTGAGCCTGGCGGAGCGGTGGGCATGAGGGTGACCTGTGTCCCTGGCGGGTAGGCGTGGGAGCAGGTTCCAGGGCAGGTGATTCCGGACGGGTAGCTTTCCAACGATCCCGTTCCGGACCCGGTAATCGACACGCTCAGGAACTGGAGTTTTTCGAATGTCGCCGTGACGGCTCGTTCAGAGTTCGCTGTGATCTGGCACGTGCCAGTGCCCGAGCATCCTGAGCCTTCCCAGCCGGCGAACCTCGAGCCGGTCCTCGGAGTCGCTGTCAGCATCACTGCCGTGCCTGGTTCGTAGCTGTAGGAGCACGTCCCAGGACAGGCGATCCCCGACGGCGAGCTTGAGACGCTTCCTGAGCCAGTCCCTGTAGATGAGGCGCCCAGTCGCACGCCTACCGGTACAGTCACCTCATGAGAAATCTCTGCTTGTGAGGACCCGTTGCAGCTGACGGTCTGGCCGGTGAAGACCAGGGCTGTCGAGCAGTGCGCTGTGTCGGTCACAGTCAAGGTCGCTGTGTAGGTGCCAGCTGCGGCGTAAGCGTGGGTGGTCGTTGCGCTCGATGTTGCTTCGGTCTGGCCATCGCCGAATTCCCACCTGTAGCTGGCAAGCGGATAATCGGGGTCGCTCGAGGCTGAGGCGCTAAATGACGTCGGGTCGCTGGCTGGCGCTGGTCCTGAGGAAAAGGCGGCGACCGGGCCCTCATCTGGGCTTACCGCGAGCTCAGTTGGGCCGTATCCCGTTGCGAACGGCGAGCCTTGGATCGCGCTCAGGCTCCCGTTAGCGGCAATTGACAGCGCTGAGACGGTCGAGTGCGTCGGTCCGGTTCCGTCCCATTCAAATTCGCCGAGATTCGACACGAACAGATACCTACTGTCAGGGCTCACCGCTACGCTATTCGCGTGATCTCCCCCTGCGGTGAACGGTGACCCGTCAATCGCGGTCAGGCTCCCGTTTTCCGCGATCGAGAACGCGGAGAGTGGTTCGTGGGCGCCGGAGCTGGTCGTATACAGGCGATTGCCGTCGGGGGTGACGGCGATCCCTTGCTGATCCCATGGCGCAGGGAACGGCGACCCGGCTACTGGCGAGAGTGTCCCATCGGCGCCGATCGAGAACGCCGTGATCGTTTCCGGCGACTGATTGGCCACGTAGAGGTGTTTTCCGTCCGGGGTTAGCGACACTGCTCGCGGGCTTTCGCCTGCAGGATAGGGGGAGCCTTTGACGGCGCTCAGTGCGCCGTCTTCGGCGATCGAGAACGCCGACACGTCGTTTGATTCTTCGTCTGCCACGTAGAGGTACTGACCGTTCGGGGTGATCGACAAGTTGGCTGGGCCGCTGCCGGCAGCAAACGGGGAGCCGGGAACGGCGCTCAGGCTCCCGTTCGATTCGATGGTGTACGCCGAGACGTCTTTCGCTCCGGAGTTCGCGACATACAAGTGCTTGCCATCGGGGGCTACGGCTATACCCCATGCGCCTGCCTCCGCGGGGAAGGGCGAGCGTGCGATCGGGGTGAGGGCGCCGTTAGCCGCGATCGAGAACGCTGACACTCCTGCCGATTCGGCGGTAGCGGCGGCGTAGAGGTACTTTCCGTCCGGGGTGACGGCAATGCCGAGCGGTACGGAAGCGTCGAACGGTGAACCGGGGACTGCGTTCAGGATCCCGTCGGTGGCGATGGAATACGCGGATATTGTGTCTGAGTCGGTGTTCGACACATAGAGCGTGCTCGCCGCGAAAGCCGTAGTCGGAATCGCGACGCTAAGAGCCGCGAGACTGAGCAGGGCCATGAGAGCACGGCGACTAAATGCCTGTCGCTGGCCGGTTCGCGCCTCCTCGATGTGCCTATCCCGCATCGTCCTCACCTCGACGAGAGTATACCGCCCATCAGAATCCGTGCAAGCCTTGGCACAAGAATTTCCAAAACGTTTCTCACTGCTCGAATCCTCAGGTGTCACCGGGATAAGCGGCGAGAACCCGTTTATCCACAAAAGTCCACTGCTTGACGGCATAGGCGAGGTCGGTTATTCACTAACCCGCAGGGCGACGACCCAGACATGAGGAGGGGGAGGATCGTGAGCGGACGTAACAGACGACTCAGGGCTGTGAGACTGCCTGCAGTTCGAGGTACGCGGCTACATACTTGGTTTGCTTATGGCGCAGCTAGCGTCGGAGTGGCCGTCGTAGCGATCGCGCTTTCCCTGCTTGCGTTGAGTGTCGTCGTTCTTGTGCTCGGCGCTGGTGGCGTTGGGGGATTCGCGTTGTCGGGGCACCCTTGGAGCGTCGCGTTCAACGATGGTGTCGTTGCGTTCTATCTCGGGCAGCTTGTGAGTCTGTCCTTCTTCCACCATTCGGCCGAGTTGCGCTTCGCTGCTCTGCCCTGCCTTGCGCTCATCGCGATGGCGATTGCGACATCGGCAGGGATAGCCGCACGGTTGCTTGGTGGCACAGTGCGCAAGCGCATGGTCGTGGTCGTACTGATGGCTATCCCGTACGCCCTCCTGACTGGTCTCGGTGCGCGCTTCGTGGTCTTGCGCTTTACAGGCCCTTTCATCGGCAAGGACACGCCGATGGTGCCTGCGAGCATTGAGGCGTTCTTGCTGCCTTTGCTCTGGGGACTACTGTTCGCGACTGTCGGCGGACTCGTAGGCGTTACCGGCCGACGCTGGCGCAAGGAGGCCTATCGACTGCTAGGGGCATGGGCGACACCCACCAGGGCCGCGCTGCGTGCGTTGGCGGTCGGCATATCGCTCGCATGTCTCGTCACGATCGTCGGCGGTGTGGTTCTTCTCGCGAGCAGCAGTGGGCTTCGCTTGATCGCCGGTGGCAGCGCTGGTCATGTCGTCGCGATGCTGGGTGAGGCGTTGATTGCTCTACCAACGCTGGTTCTTCTAGTGTTCTTGTCCTGCTTCGGAGTGTCGTTTGATTGGCGTTTGGATGCACTGTCCCGGACTCAGGGATCGGGTTCGATCCTCGGCGGGACGCTACCGAGCATCGGCTCAAGTCCCACCCATGGCGTGCCCGCCGTTTTCGCAGTCATGCTTGTGCTCGCCACCGCGACCGTCGTTTACGCAGGCTGGCTGACAGCGCGCAACAGCGACAAAAATGTGGATCTGAGCATGGCTAATGCGCTTCGTGCCGGCCTGCTGATGACGCTCGTGTGCTGGCTGTTTGGAATCCTCACGCGTGTCGATGCTCAAGCGGGTGGCTACCTAGGACTGCACTTCCAGACCGACACAGGCTCGCTGCTGTGGCGCGCTCCACTTTGGTGCCTGCTCGGGTCTGTCACCGGTGGCGCGGGCTTCATCGCGACACAAGGTGCCTCGTCGCGGCGCAAGCTCGCGACGGCTCCGCTGAGGGTCCTGCAATCCGCCAAGCCGCAGGTGCATGGCGACTGGCTCGGGTCGGGCCGGTCGCGGCTCGCGACTCCGATCGCGCTTTCAGTGGCCTTTCTCTCGCTGCCAGCGATGCTCATCGAGATCGGCTCTGCCGCTGCCACATCACCGCCCCCGCCGCCGAGCGTCTCGGTTGCTCCGATCGCACATGCAGCAGAACAGGGGCTCCGCCGTGACGCCGTAGCGCACTCAAAGCTCTCGGTGACAGTCGACCCGAACACTCGTGTCGCAAGCGCTGCAATCGCACAGATACCCGTCGCCAGCGTAGGAGTCGCGGTCGCTCAATCCCCGATCGTAAAGGCGAGGGCGATTCTCGCTCGCTATGGCCATATCTTCGGAGCGTCGGGCCAGCCGGGTGAACTCGGGAAACCGGAAGTCATGACCGACCCGATCACCAAGACCAAGTCGCACGTTTACTTTACACAGACAGTTGGCGGCGTGCCCGTCTTTGGCAGCACCGTTGGTGTGCATTTTTCGCCCGACGGAAAGGACGTCGAATTCATAAACGGCTCGTTCCTACCCGACGTAGCGCTCGCCAGCCCCAAGCCTGCCCTCAACACCGTCCGCGCTGTCTCCATCGCAAAAACCATGCTTCCAGCTGGCAAGCTTGTTAGCGCACCGCGCCTTGAGATCTATGCAGGACCTCTTTCGCACGAATACGGGCCGAGCGCCCGACTAGCCTGGTTCACCTGGGTCGCAGATGGCCCGCAAAACGCGTCCAATGAATACGTCATCGACGCGACCACTGGAAGCATACTGCACGTCTTCCCCAAGTCGTTCTATACCCAGCCGGACGTCGAAGTCTACAACGCAGAAGAAAAAACTCCACTGCCAGGGAAACTCGCCCGCACCGAAAAAACGGCAGAAAGCCCAGTAAAAGAAGTGAATGAAGCCTACACCGACTTGAAAGAAACGTGGGAATTCTTTGACAAACTGACGGTCGAACCACCGCACTGGAGCGGATTCGATGGCAAAGGCGACCAGCCCGAGAATGGAACGGTCCTCTATGCCAACCCATTCAAAAATGCAGAGTGGTATTCCCCGCTCCACGACATAGTCCTCGGCAAAGGCTATCCGCGAGCCCTGGATGTCGTGGGGCACGAGTACAACGGAGCGGTTTCCGAACAAGGCGGAAACCTGATCTACGAAGGGGAATCTGGAGCCGTGGCCGAGGGCTTCGCCGACTTCATGGGCGAAGCGCTTGAATCTTTCAAGAAAACCAAAGGAAAAGAAAAACCAACCAAAGAAGAAGAAGAACCCGGTTCGAAATGGGAATACGGCAAAAAAGTCGAAGGGGAAGGCCCCTTCCGCAACCTCAAAGAACCAAAAAAATTGGAATTCGAAGTCAACGGCACCAAATACAAATATCCCGAAAACAGGTCGGAATATTACGTTGACTGCCTTGACAACGGCGGAGTGCATGAGGACAGCACAATCATTAGTCACGCGCTATACGAGCTTTCCACAAAAACGACCGTAGAAGAGGCCGCGAACATAGCCTTCTACACGCAAATGGTCGAGTTCCACAACTTGACGCTTACTGGCTCCAGGCTAGAACTAGAGGACGTAGAGAAAGATGCCGCAGCAGCAGCCAAGGCTTATGGTAGCTTGTTGTACAGAAAAGCAACCGCAACCGAAAAGAAGGAAAAAGTCGCCACGCTAGTCGCGGAAACTGAATCAGCGTTCAAACTAGTTGGACTGGATGGAGTGACACCAACGCCCACGACGAACAAGATCGGCTGCACACCGGAATGTTCGTTCCAGGACGCGTTGATGGCGCAGAAGCCTGCGCATGGGACTGCCTCAACTTTGGAAATGCTTGCGACGCTGTACCGGGCGCGCGGCGAGCTGGCAGACACCTCAGTGGCCGGCGACCACTTCATGCCTCTGTATGAGGAACACATGGGCCGGATCACGGAACTGGTGTCGAGGGACCCCACGCTAGAGGAAATGGCGGTGAATGGCCTCGAAGAAATCGCCCCGGCTCTGAATGCGTTGACCGAAGGCAAAGGCCAGAAATACAAGCTCTCTGTGTCGGAGATGGCCAAGATCGAAGCGGCGCTGAGCCGACTTGCACAGGACGATCGCCTGACCAGCGGCGGCGGCCCGCTCGCCGTGCTGATCGAACGAGAACTGAAGTGGCTAAACCTGCACAGCTACGCGGGCATGACGTACGCAAAGGGCTTCGCTCGGTTGAACAGCGAAGTCAAACCGCCGACAGGCGCTACTGTCATTGATCCCAACTGCAGCGGCAACCCTTACCCGAACAACTTTCAAATCAATGGGTTCACTATCAACACCCCGGGCCATCACAAGCCCGGCGAAGTCTCGCCACTCGACAGCGCCGGTGTAGCGTGCGGAGCGGCGGCCGAACTGGTAAGCAGATCGACGTGCCACGACACGGCCGGGCCTCTCAACGAAAAGCTGAGCCTCGAACTCCCCCCCGGCGCCAAAGTCGAGTCAACGAAAGAAATGGAATCAGGCTCATACATTGGCAAGACATCGGGACGCCTAATCGTCTGCGCTGGTGAACACAGCAGAGTGGTCTACGGCGAAACAGGTATCACATCCATCAAAAGCTGGACCGCAGCCGAATGCCCAACGGCCGCTGTCGCTTGTTTCTTGGTAAAAAGCACGTTCAAAGAAGAAGCGATTTCAGGCGAAGGCCAAGGCTACGGATGGGTGGCCGAAGAAGGCGGGAAACTAGTGTTCACGACCGGCGCTCTGACCGATTCTGTGGAAGACGGAGAACGTCTCGAAAACGTGCCAGTGAGCTTCGGGCAATTCGCGACAGAACTATGTGCGCGTGCTGGCAAACCGAAATCCGGGACGTGTGGCGCGACTTCAGCGCCGTGGGTGTTCAAGACGGGTGAAGAAAGCCAACCGGGCTGTCCGACGAGCTACGGCCTCTACGTCGCGAAGGTGACAAACTCGGCTAAAGAAACCAGCGCGCCAGCCCAATCCTGCGTGTATTGGGGAGAACACGACCACAAACAGCTGATCGATAGCGGCAAGAGCGTGAGTTCAGTGTCTTGTGTGCCAGAAAGTACCGACTGTATCGTCGCCGACAGCAGCGGTAATGCGCTGTATTCCACGAACGTCAGCGCTACGGCGGCATCCACGTGGACGTCCTGGACCGGGCCAAGCAGTCCGAGCGAGGCGATCTCGTGTCCAAGCACGGCACTATGCGCCTTTGGCGACGGCAAAGCCAGCGAAGGGGCCGGCGGTAACATGTACTACGCGACGGCCTTGGCTGGCGAATGGAAAGAAGCGTTCAAAGCAACCCATGGCGTGTTGGCAGTTTCATGTTCCTCGGCATCGTTCTGTGTCGACGGACAAGAAGGCGGGCATATCCGATACTCGACCAAACCGGCCTCAGCGGAATGGACGGAAGTGCCGATCGGGTCGGGAGCGATGAACGGCATCGACTGCCTCTCCTCATCGTTCTGCGCCGCAGTAAACGGCTCCGGCGACCTCTACGTTGCAGACACCGAAGCAGGTATCAAGGAAGCAGCCGGCTGGAAAGCCACGGACGTCGACGGCTCGACCGCATTGCACGCGGTTTCCTGCACCGCAACCACGACCTGCGTGGCTGTCGACAGCGCGGGCGACGTCATCTCTCTCACCATCAACAGCAGTGGGGAAGCGACAGAAACCATTAAGCGCAACATCGACGGCACAAACAGTCTCACGAGCGTGAGCTGCGTTGAAAGCGGGATCTGCAGTGCTGTGGATAACAAAGGCAACGTGTTCGTTTCAAATACCAGTGGCGCGAGCTGGAACGCCCAGTATGCCCTGGGCGGCGACCTGACAAGCGTCTCGTGCTCATCGGGCGCGCTTTGCGTCGCGGGAGATACGGAAGGGCACATCACGGCCTTCACCCCTCAGAGCATCGCACCGAGCAACACTCAGACAGTCGACTCTGGCAACAAATTGACCGCAGCTTCATGCATTCCGGCGACAGCTGAGTGCATAGTGGCGGACAGCAAAGGCAACATGCTTTATGACTCCGCAATTAGCGAGTCCGCATCGGGCACGTGGAAATCATGGAGCGGCCCCACCAAACCCGCACAGGCAATCTCGTGTCCGTCGAGCACCCTGTGCGCTCTCGCCGACGGCGAAGTCGAACTGGGGGCCACCGGCGGCAACGTGTACTACGCGACCTCGCTCGGCGGCTCCTGGACTGAAGCCTTCGGCCCGGCATTTGGAGTCGTAGCGCTCTCCTGCCCCACTACCTCGTTCTGTGTCGACGGGCAGGAAGGTGGGGGCTTCATCCGCTACTCCACGAAACCGGCGTCGACGGAATGGACATCACTGACCATCGGCTCGGAAGCGATGAACGCCGTCTACTGCCGCTCCTCATCGTTCTGCGCGGTCGTCGACAGCACAGGCCACATACACGTCGCAACCTCGGAAGCCAAAGTCAAAGAAGCAGCCGGATGGAAGTCCACAGACATCGAAGGAACGACTGCATTGCACGGCGTCGCGTGCATCTCGACGACGACATGCTTCGTAGTAGATCACACAGGTAACGTGATCGACGCCACGATCAACGGCAGCGGCGAAGCGACAGCCACCAAAGAAGCCATTGACGGCACCAACGAACTTACAGCCGTCACTTGCACAGAAGGCGTTGAGTGCGCCGCAGTGGATAGCAAGGGCAATATCTTCACTTGGAACCCTGTCGACGGTGCCTGGAAAAGGGAGTACATGCTCGGTACGGATCTCACGAGCGTATCGTGCTCGGACAAGCTGTTCTGCCTCGCTGCGGATACTACAGGTGAGATCGTGGCATTCACGCCAGAAGCGGAATGATGGCCAGGGACTAGCAGGGGCACATCGATACGTAAATGCGCCTCGCAGGCGTAGGAATGCAGGCGTGGTACACGAGAGACACCTCGCGTAGCGACAAATGAGGACGGGGATGCAATGGATGGCGAAGCGGTGGCTACGGAGCAAAATGGAAACGGAGCGACTGCCGCCGCTGTACGGCTTTTGGGTCGCGATGAGCGAAGTCATCCGCGAGCTTTTAGGTCTGAGCGCACAGTTGGGGAGGTAGCGACCACGGCGCTGTCGCTGCGCGAGCTACACGAGCGAGTCGAAAGCGCTCTAACGGAGGTTACGTTTGCGGTGCCGGCGGGAGCGGGCAGACTGGCGGAGGCCGCACGATACGCGCTTCTGGCCGGAGGCAAGCGTGTGCGGCCGGTATTGGTTCTGGCCACCGCCCAAGCCTTGGGGATTTCGATCGAGGAGGTGTTGCCTACAGCTTGTGCGATCGAGCTCATACATACGAACTCCTTGATCGTCGATGATCTTCCGGCGATGGATAATCACGCTAGGCGGCGTGGGCGTGATGCTTTGCACCGAGTCTATGGCGATGATATAGCGATCCTCGCTGGCTGTGCGCTGTTGGCAGAAGCACAGCGTCTGATTCTCGAGGAGCAGCCTGGGTCTGCCCATCTGCGCAATCGCCTGCTGAGCGTGGTGCTTCAAGCTACTGGTGTCCCCGGTATGGTCGCTGGCCAGTTCCTTGATGTCACGGGATACCGGCCGCGTGACGCTGGCGACCTTGAGCGGATGCAGACGTTGAAGACCGGAGTGCTCATTGTGGCCTGCGTTCGCTGCGCAACTTTTTTTGCTGATTGTTCCGTTGGTGCTGAGCTCACGACGTTCGCGCATAACCTGGGAACGCTGTTTCAAGTCGTCGATGACATCCTCGATGAGACCGGTAAGGCGCGCTGGCTGGGAAAGATACCGGGTAGTGACCGACGATCGGGCAAGATGACGAACGTGACGATGTTCGGCCTCGCATACGCCAGAGAGGCTGCCAAAGACCTCCATGAGCGCTGCCAGCAGAGCCTTGACGAGATCGAGTTGACTGTGCCGGGATCGGTGGACCCTTTGCGGGAAATAGCGAATCATGTCTATCAGCGCAACCGGTGAGGCACCGTGAAAGTCTGGCGTAAAGGCGTGAGGATCGCGTCACGGCAGTGGTGGCTGCCGCTCACGGCGCTAGGTCTGCTCCTAGATAGCGGTTCGCGCAGGCGCTGGTTCTGTGTGCCCGGCCTTGTGGCGTTGGCTGCTGTCATCTCGACGACGAGCAAGGTCATGGTGCGCCGGCCACGGCCAAGCCGAGGCCGGGGTCTTCGCCCGATCGGACGTCTGGGCGTCGCGAGCAGTTTTCCAAGCACCCACGCAGCGTGCGGGTTTGCAATGGCAAGCTGGCTGCGGCGCTCGCGCCGAGGCACCTGGCTACACCTTCTTGCCGCGACGATCGGGTACCAGCGCGTTCGCAGGCGTGCGCACTATCCCAGCGACGTACTGGCCGGCAGCATCCTGGGATACGTGATCGGCCGGTGCGCTGACTGGGCCTGGAGAGCACTTATGAAGACGATTGGGTTGCTGCGCAACGGAAGCAAGGCGAGCCAGGCAGAACTCGAATGCGACGATCCGGAGGGGAAGAGCACTATGGGACAGGCTAGGATCGCTGTGATCGCAGTGGTCGCGATCAGTGTAATTCTGGGAGGCAGCGCGGTGCGGGCATGGGCCAGCACCCCGATCTCAGAACCGGCAACGTTCTACGCGAAGGTGCGGCAGGTGTGCCCGCCCCCCAAGCCGGGCGACGCAACCTGTTTCTCGCTAGCGCTCGTCCCGGCTGCAGCAAACACTGCCGGCGCAATGCCCTTCCAGGTCGGTGCCGGTGCGCTTTCTAGCGGCCCCGCGGGTGGCCTGGCCCCCTCGGACCTAGCCAGTGCATACGGGTATCTCCCTTCGGTAGGTGGGGCCGAACAAACGGTCGCGATCGTGGACGCCTATGACGACCCAAACATCGAAAAAGACCTGGCCACGTTCGACAGCCAATACGGCCTTCCGTCGTGCACGAGAGCAAACGGCTGCTTCAGGAAGGTAAACCAAACTGGGAGTAAGACACCGTTGCCTCAAGCAGACACGCTAGGCTGGTCGCTTGAGATAGCACTCGACGTAGAGACCGTGCATAGTGTTTGTGAGAGCTGCAAGATCCTGCTCGTCGAGGCCGACTCGGAAAGTCTCGCGAACCTCGCAACGGCGGTGAACGAGGCGGTCAACCTCGGAGCAAACGAGGTTTCCAACTCTTACGGGGCGCCAGAGGACCAAATGGGGGAAGCTGAACAGGCCGCCTACAACCACCCCGGCGTCGTGATCACAGCCTCCGCAGGCGACGCGGGCTACCTCAACTGGGACTACGTAGCCGCATTCCTCAAGGCGCCCGGGATGCCGAATGCACCCGCTTCGCTGCCAACGGTTGTGGCAGTGGGTGGGACCTCGCTCAAGCTCAAAGCGAACGGCACGCGCAAGAGCGAGTCAGTGTGGAACGACAGCGGCCGACCGTCTCGCAAAGAATTCAAACGGTTCAGCGCCACCGGCGGCGGATGCAGCACCCTGTTCACGGCCCCCGCCTGGCAACAAAGCGCACCCGGATGGGCGAGCACGATGTGCGGAACCGATCGACTCGATAACGACATCTCCGCAGACGCCGACCCATACACCGGCTTTGACATCTACGACAGTTACGTCTACGAACCAGAATTCGCACCAGGCTGGCTGACGGTTGGCGGCACCTCGCTCTCGACACCACTGATAAGCGCGCTCTACGGCCTTTCGCGCGGAAGCCACGGCGTCAGCTACCCGGCCACCACGCTGTACACGCACCTCGGCGAAGCATCCGCGCTTTACGACGTCACCACGCGCGGCAACGGTTACTGCGACGGCGAAGAACCCACGGCATGCGGCGAGCCTGCTATCAACGAAGAGTTCGGGAACATCGATTGCGAAGGCACAAGTTCCTGCAATGCCGTCCCCGGCCTCGACGGGCCGTCCGGCGTCGGCGCACCCAACGGGCTCGGCGCATTCAACGGGCCGTCCCAGACCCAGCCCACAGTTATCACCAAAGCAGCCAGCTCAGTGACATCGCATTCGGCCGTATTGAACGCCACGGTGAACCCCGACGGCGAACCGGTAAGTGCATGCACCTTCGAATACGGGCCGACCAGCTCTTACGGCCATAACGCGCCATGCGCGACGCTGCCCGGATCTGGGACTAATCGCGTTGCAGTGTCAACAACGATCACCGGCCTGGCCTCGAAGAAAACTTACTCCTTCCGGATCACTGCGACCAACCCATACGGGACCAGCACCGGAAAAAGCAAGACCCTCAAAACACCATAGGCGCAACGCTCGCACTCGACGCGCCAATGCAGCCAACACCACAACATCGCCGGACGGAGCACTTCGACGTGATCATCATCGGCGCCGGTCCTGCCGGTTCGACCACGGCCTACCGCCTCGCGCGGGAGCGCGTGTGCTGCTGCTCGACAAGGCGAGCTTTCCGCGCGACAAGCCGTGTGGCGGCGGCGTAACAGTACGTGCCCAGCGTGAGCTGCCCTTCGACATACAGCCGGTGGTCGAGCACACTGTCGACCACGTGCAGCTTGCTTTCCGCGGGCATCGCCGCGGCATGCTACGCGGTGGGCGACGGCCTCTTATCTACATGACCCAACGCCGCCTGCTCGATCACTTCCTGGTCGAGCAGGCGCTCGCCGCCGGAGCTGCGTTCCGCGATGGAGTGACGGTGAGTGAGATCTCGCAGCACGGTGTGCGCGTCGATGGGATCTGGATTGGCGCCGATCTCCTGATCGGCGCCGACGGCGTCAACGGCGTGAGTGCGCGCGCTCTCGGCCTGGCTGGCGAGCGGCTGCGCGCGGTCGCGTTCGAGGGCAACCTGGCATACGGTCACCTGGCGGATCCCGGACGCTGGCAGGGCACGATTGAGCTCGAACTCGGCACGATCCCCGGTGGGTACGGCTGGGTCTTCCCGAAGGGTGACCACCTCAACATCGGCGTCGGCGGTTGGCAAAGCGAGGGACCGCGTCTGCGCGAGCACTTCAGGGCCTTCTGCGCGCGCCACGGATTCGACAGCGCCAAGCTCACCGGCCTGCGCGGATATAGGCTCGGGGGGCGAGGCCCCGGCAGCGCGCTCAGCGGCTCACGCTCGCTGCTTGTCGGCGAGGCGGCCGGGCTGATCGATCCGCTCTTGGGCGACGGGATGTCCGCCGCGTTTCTCAGCGCGAGACTCGCGGCCGAGACAGCGCTCGACTTCCTGGCAGACAGCAGCGCCGATCTTCAACGCTACGACCACGCGGTCATCTCGGAGTTCGGGCCGATGGCCCGCTTCGGCTTGGACGCGAAGTGCGCGCTCGATCGCCTCCCTTGGATCGTGATGGTAGGCATACTCAGCCCGCCCGGCTGGGGCGTGATCGAGAAATTCATGTGCGACGCGATCTCCGAGCCAAAGGCCGAAGGCAGGTTGCAGGGCGCGGCGATTCACGGGCTCGAGGTGCTGGCATGGCTGACAGGGCGCCCCTCAAGGCCCTACCGCATCGAGGCGCGCGCGCATCGTCTCCGCAGAACAAGATCGAGAGCGCGCGCCCGCGAGGTCAATGGGGACCTCGTTCTAGAGGCAGGAAAGGCGCCTAGGAGCGTGGGTCGCTAACGCGTCGGGGGCTGGGAGTTCTGCGTGCGGAGTGGGGTTGTCGCGGTGATGTTTGATGCTCAGAGAAAGGGCCGGGGGCGGGCACAGGCTGGGCGGTATGGTCGGACCGGGGGTCGAATTATCCGGTCGTGATCAGGGCGAGTCCGCCGTTGCGGTGGAGCTTGAGGAGGTTGTGGATGGCGCACTGGAAGCGCCATTGGGCGCGTGCGGCAGGCTTGCCGCGCAGCAGTAGTTGGCGGGCGTCTTGGACGGTTTGCATCTGGCCGAAGACCGGCTCGACGATCGCCTTGCGCCTCGCGTAGACGGCGTGGCCCTGTTTGGTTTTGAGCTTGCGCGCCATTCGCTGCTTCGGCGTCGCGTTCTTGGGGATCGGCCCCCTGGGCGCCGGCACCGGTGGCTCTGAGTGCTTGAAGCGGCCGGTCGCGATATACGGATCGAGGCCGTGCTCGCCGGTGATCCGGATGTTCTCCTGCGAGAAGTAACCGGCGTCAGCCGTCAACGCCGCGGCCTGGGGCAGCTCAGCGTCGATCGCGTCAAGGTTCTCATCGAGCTGCTCAAGCGCCGGCGCCAGCTGGCGGGCATCGGGTGCCTCATCGGAGAGCTCAGCCGCGACGATCACCTGCGCCGTGGAATCAACGACCGCCTGAGCATTGAAGCACTGGTGAAACGCGCCATCAGCGCTCTTCATGATCCTCGACTCAGGGTCAGTGAAATTGCGCTGTGCCCCAGGCTTGGGCTTGAACGGGTTACGACCATTAGGTGGCTGGCGTGGCGTCTTGCCCTGCTCGAGCAGCTCGGCGCGTCGTGCTCTCTCGCGCTCGGCCGCCTCGGCCTCCAACGCAACCTTCGCCTCGCGGATCTTTGCCAGGCGCTGCTCGCGGCGCTGCAGCTCCTGCGGCAGCTCGTCCCCGCGACGATCGGCCCCGTAGCGCTCGTCCTCCTGCGCATCGATGCGCTCCCCGTCAGCGAGTAGCGCCTGCGCGTTCGCGCGGATCGCAGCGATCTCCACCTCCAACTGGCGCTCCTTCTTGACCATCCGCTCGTAGCTCATCGCCTTGTGACGCGACGCGTTCGCCCGCAGCTTGGTGCCGTCCAGCGCGAGTGTCCCCAGCCCAACCAGGCCCGCCTGAGCACACAGCCGCAACGCTTGCACGAACAGCTCCGCCAGCGCATCCAAATGACGCTTGCGGAAACGCGCGATCGGCCGGTAGTCCGGGTGCTGGTCAGCACACAAGAACCGCACCGCCACATCGGAGAAGGTGCGCTCCTCAAGCTTGCGCGAGGACGGCGTGCCAGTCGCGTAGCCGTAGATCAGGAGCTTGACCATCAGCCGCGGGTCATACGGCGGGAAACCCCGCTCCTCCTCATAGCTGGCGTAGATCACCGACAGGTCCAGCGCCTCATCAACCAAATCTGAGACGAACCGCGCCAAGTGCCCATCCGGAACCCATTCCTGCAAACAAGGCGCCATCAACAACACCTGGTCAGGGTCATACGCACGAAACGCCTTCCCCGCACCCACCGCCACCCGCTCGGCGACCGGCGCCACCGCCTCCACCTCGACCAGCCGATCCTGCACCACACTCGCCATGCGACCCCTCCACGCTCGCGGACGATCACATCGTCTTAAACCCGCCGGACGACACCAACCCGGTTAGCGACCCACGCTCCTAG
>CAVRQK010000002.1:0-11837 GCA_963723325.1 uncultured Solirubrobacteraceae bacterium
CTCCGAACCTGAGCTGATCTGAGAGCACCACGCCCCAATAAAACCAGGGTATTCAGCCATACCTGAGACCCAGAGGTCAGTTCGAGCCCAGTATCGCCCATGACAGTTGTCTGCGGGGCTTACGCGTCGAGCGCTCGGCGTGCGTAGGCCGCGAATTGTGTTGCACTGGCGCGTTCGAGCGCGTCGATGAGTTCTGTGATGCTGCGGCCGCCGGCCCACCCGCGAGCCTGCGCTTCGAGGGTGTCGAGGACTGCTGAGGGCTCGCGGTCGAGAAGCTGGGTGAGGAACTGGTCAGGGTGCATGCTCGTCACGCCGATGTTTGCCAGTTTGTCGCGGAGATAGCCGCGGTCGGCTGGAACAGATATCCGGCTTCTGAGGCGACCGCGAGTGCGCAGACGTGTTGGTCGTCGGGGTCGCTCGTGAGTCCGGCGAGTGTGTCGTCGGCGAGCGCATCGCTGATGTCCACGCGACCGGCCGGGAAGGCAGTTTGCAGGTAGCTGACCCATCGCTCGGCAGCGTTGGCAGGAAGGCCCTTGCGGGTCCGCAGCACGGTGTGGCCTCGTCGATCAGTTGATCGCTCCACACGAGGTCCAGCTCGCGCATGCTTGTGGCAATGCGGCCCATGAGCTCGTAGAGCACGCGCGAGTAGAGGATGTCTGCGTCGAGGATCGCGCGAGGCGGATACTGGTGCGTCACTCCGCGGGTGCGCCCATTGCATCCAGCTCGCGTGACCAGTCGTCGGCCTGCTGGGCACTTGCTGCGCGTCGCTGCTCGAACGCGAGGATGGAGGCGTAGGGAACCCTCCAGTAGCTGGACCCTGCCATCTGCTCGCCATTCAGCTCGCCACACGCGATCAGCCGCATGACGTGCTGGCGTGAGAAACCGAGACGCTCCGCGGCCTGCTGCGGGGAGAGCAGCTCTTGCTCCTCAGCGACCGTGACCGTGATGTGCTTGCCCTCGCCAAGCAGCCGCTCGATCTCAGACGTCACCTCCGCTGCCTGTGCTCGCTCATTGGGATCCAGCCGCATCGTCTTCATGACCCCAGGCTAGCAAACCTGCCCTACCTGCACATCAGCAGTGCCGTCGGTCGTACCGACTGCGTACGCCCACGTTCGTAACCCATCCCGCGATCGGCTCTGGCAAGCCAAGTTTCGCACCCTTGCGACCAGTATCGCCCATGACGGTTGTCTGCGAAATGTCGTGCGGAGTTCGGAGCGGGATGCCAGCTCCTACAAGTCACGCGGACGTAGGGCGACGTCGAGTCGTGCGACTCCGCGAAGTAGACGCTCATCGACGGTCACGAGTTTGCATGCCAGCATTTGCGCGAGCGCGACGTATTGCGCGTCGTAGGTCTTGGCCCAGCCGAGATCGTCCGCGACGTGCCAGGCGGCCTGGATCAAGCCGTCAGGCACTTGTATCTCGACGGGCGCTTTGAGTAGACGATCGAGCATCGTCTTGGCGCGCTGCTGGGAGATCTCTTTGCGCCAGGTCATCTCGTGCAGCACCGAGCTTGCCTCGACGAGCATGAGCTGAGGCGCGACCAGATCGTGCCCACGAAGTCGCGCAAAACCGACCGGCGTGTGGCAGGCCGCCACGGCCACGGACGCGTCGACTACGAGCATCGGTGGTTAGTGGCCGCTGCGGGAGCGATGCAGCGCAGCTACCCAGTTTGGTGCCGGCGAGCCGTCATCGCCGACCTTCCACTCATCGGGCAGCTCAGCCATCGGGAATATCTCGTCTTCGATCCGCCGGAGATCGCGTGCCTCGATTTCGTGATGTCGGCCGACACGTTGCGCCGGCAGACGCCCGGATCTAATCCAGCGACGAACCGTCTCGGGATTCCTCCCGATCTTTTCTGCGGCTTCGGCCACGGACAACATCTGGATGATTGTAGGCACGGATGCGGACCCCATAGATGCGTGGGTAAGTCAAGCTCAGGGCGCGACCACGGGTGTTCCTGCGATACGCCAAAGTGGTCCACTTACGTACGCAAGCGTTCGCAGCACACCCCGCGATCGGCTCTGGAACGCCAAGTTTCGCACCCTTCCAACCAGTATCGCCCATCGTTGGATTTGGCTGTAGGGCAAGGACTAGCCGGCCCAAAGGGGCCCGCGTGGTAGCAATTTGGTAGCAATCCTCTGGGCCGTAGGATGTGCCGATGAAGCTGCACGAAGCCATAGACGCCGTGCTAGCCGACAGGCCCGCTGGCATGAGCACGCGTGAGCTGGCTGACGAGATCGAGCGGAGAGGGCTCTACCTCAAAGGCGACGGTAAGCCTGCCTCGCCTGGACAGGTCAACGCTCGGGTTGGCAACAAGACGTACAGGGATCGCTACCGCAAAGACCACCTGGGCCGCATCTGCCTCGCGTAGCTCCGTCGGTCGGCCCGGGGGGGGGCTGCGTCGGCCGCTCGCGGCGTCGAGCGCGAGAACTCCGATACGTCAACCAGGAACAGGTTTAGGGAGTTTGGCGCGTCTCCGTAGTCACAGTCGGAAGCTTGCGGCGTAGCTCGGGGGGCAACTCGTCGAACCTGAGCGATCTTCCGGAGCCGATGCACCATAATCCGAACCTCGGCATAGTATTCGCGACAGCGCCGTCCCCTTCCGGCAAGGCGTTGTCCATCGCTACTATCCCCTCGTTTTCGGGCGACGCTGCTCGGCCTGTCGCCGGGCGGGCAGCGTGACGTGGGCTCCGATCTGCTCGTGAGGATCAGGTCACGGCGCGGATCGTTACAAGAGGTCGCCGAGCAGCTCGCAGAGTGGTGAGTTGTTGCCACGGTGACTCTCGCGGGCGGCGAGTACGTTGCGCTCGGCATCGAGGTGGACCCATGCAATCGGGTGGCCGGCGGCCTTGGCGATCTGGCCGAGAAACGCGCGCTGGATACGCCCGTTGCCCTCGCGGAACGGATGGACGGCGTTGATCTCGGCGTAGTAGTGCGTCAGGCGTTCCAAGAATTGCTCGCGGCCCAGGCCGTGGAGACGGTCCTCATGGGCGAGGTCTGCGAACAGCGTCGTCAGGTAGGGGCCGATGTGCTCGGGTAGCGAGAACAGGTCGCCGCCCTTGGTGATCCGTACCGTGCGCAGTTCGCCGGCCCACGAGTAGATGTCGCCGAAGATGTAGCGGTGTGTCGCTTGCAGGTGAGCGAGGTCGAAATCGCCGGGAATGAAACGCCGCTCGAGTTGCGCTATGCGGATAGCGCTGAGTGCCGCCTCGCGCTTCGCAAGCGCGGCTGCGTCGCGCAAGTCCAGAAGGTTTCGCAGCACGTTGGTGCCGGGATAGACGTATGGATCGGCCGCCACTGCCGGAACGTATCGAGAGTTCGGGCGTCGCGACTACGCGCGTGCCGGCACGAGCAGCTCGCCGAGGGGCTCGCCAGCGCTTATCAGACGCGCTGCGTCGTCTAGCTGTGCGTCGGTCAGTTCCCCACGCCCCCAGCGACCCAGGAGTGCCTCAGCTACACCCGGATCAAGACCCTCGGCGCGAACGGACGCCAGCGCGTTCTCGGCTGCTTGGGCACGCGTCGTCATGCTCTTATTCTACCGCCGCGGCTTGCCCCTAGATGAGTAGTGCCACGGTTTCAGGCGGTGTAGGGGGCGAGGGATCGGCTGGGGCGGCCGAGGCGGTGGTTGAGCGCGATCGCGGCGGCGAGTGCGGCGAAGCGGGTGAGCAGCCGCACGCGGAGGTTCTCCAGGGTGCGCGCGCCGTGACGCTCGAGTGTGAGGACGTCCTTGCAGGTCCAGAAGATCGACTCGATCCGTTGACGGATCTGCGCGAGGTGCGGGCCGCGCCCTGGCTCGTCTTTGCGCCGAGGACGCATGATCTGGGCGTCGAGCTTGGCGAGTTCGGCCTCGAAGTCCTTGCCACGGAAGTTCTTATCCCCGATCAGGACCAACATCTGCCCAGGCTGGCGCTCACACCGCTCGACGAGCTGCAGGCATACGAGCTTCTCGTCGATCTTGGGAGAGGTCAACGCCAGCGCCCTCGGGGTGCCGTCCAACGCAAAGATCGCGTGCAGCCTGAAACCCCAGAAGAAACGGGAATGGCTGGCGCAATACCCGTAGTCAGCGGCGTTGGCGAGCGCATCGGCAAGGCTGGAGGCGCCGCCGCGCTTGACGGTCTCGCGGCTACGAGCACACTCCACCGGCGTGGAATCGACCAGCAGAAGATCGTCATAGAACCCAGGGCTGTGGCGCGCGAACTCGCGGATCAGCGCTTCGATCGCCCCGGACAGGCGCAGCCTGCGCTTATGAAACGCGGTCCGCTCGGGCAGGTGCGGAAACAGGTGGCCAACCTGGCGGCGAGCAGCCCGCAAAAACCGTTCATCACAAGGCACACCCATCATCGCCTGGGCTACGCAGAGCGTGATGACCTCCGCGTCAGAGATCCTTCGCCGTGCGTTTCCTGGCCTGACAGGCAGGAAATCATCGGCCGTGCAGTAAACAGCGATCAGCAGCAGATCGAGGTCGGCGTCCATCGAGGCCCCCTTGGGTCGGCGGTGACAGTGAGCACCGCCGACTTCGATCTGACTGCTCATGTTCCCTTCCCGCGACCCACAGCCACCCCACCAGCCGTGGCACTACTCATCTAGCCTTGGTAGCAATCTTGGTGGCAATTTGAGCAAACCTGAGCTGATCTGAGAGAGGCCCATCACCGAAACCCCTGACAGTACGACAGCACGGGGTTCGCACGAGGGCTGGCTAACGATGAGGAGAACCTTCGTGTAGTGGTCACCGAGATTGCCGCGATCCCGATGGCGGACGACGTGAGCTTCGACGCCACTGACATCTCGATCACTCGATACGCGAAGACGCCGACTATGAGGGCGTACGCTTGGCGTTGCCGGCAAGCCTGGCTGGTGCAGCGCTCAAGCTCCGCCTCGACCTGTCCTTCGGAGACCCGGTCAAGCCGCAGCGCATCGACTACCCCACGCTCCTGAACGACCCGACTTCCCGCTGTTGAGCTATCCGCTTGAGAGCGTCATCGCTGAGAAGGCCGACACGATGATGTTCTTGGGTGACGCGAACACACGCGACCGCGACTACAGCGACATCTACCTGCTCTCCGAGATCCACCCTGTCGAAGCCGAGTCGCTGCGTCAAGCGCTGCACACGGTAGCCAAGCATCGCCACCACGAGGTGCGCCCGCTCAGGCCACTGCTCGAGACTTTGCGCGAGACCAGGCAGCAGCCGTGGGAGGCGTTCCGCGCACGCGTGGGGCTGACCGGCCTGCCCGGATGGAAAAGCGCTAACAGCAGGTAGCTACCAGCTTCAGGCGAGCGCCAGCAACTCGGCCGGCGCATCAAGGCCGGTCTCTGTCAGCTTCAAGATCGTCCGCTAGAGCTTCCTGCACGACTGGCCCCGCCACACTCGGACACCGAGACAATCAGTGTCCGAGCGCGGGGCAGCGGCGTCATCTCACTTGCTGCACTTCGACGAGCTGGTCAGCTTCATGGTGGCTGCCGTCTGATACACGAACGCTGACTTCACTGTGAACTTCCCGCCGGTGCACTTGCCGGCTGTGACGAATGCGTTGGAGCCATGCCCGATCGTCTTCACGGCGAGCTTCAGTGCGGTGATCACCACATTCAAGCCGCTGGTGTTGAGGACGGGAACCGCGGTGGTGATCTTGTTGGCGGCGACCTTGCCGTGCAGTACCAGCACCTGTCCAGCTCCGGCGGTGGCCGGCGTGAGCAGGAAGATGATCTGGCTCTTGCCCGCATATGCCTTGACCTTCTCGGGGATGATGGGAATCACCGGGGCGGCGTTGGCGACCGCCGTTCCGGAGCCTATCTGGCTCTTGGCGGAACAGGCGCTGCCGAGCGTGGCGACGAGTTCGATGTCGCTGGCCTTGCAAACCGCAATGGCGTGGCTTTTGAAGTTGAACTTGGTGGCGGCGGGAAAGGTGATCGTCAGTGTCTTCAGGCCCTGCGGCTGGACGGCACCGGGGTCAGACGACAGCAGGCTGGCTTTGAAGCCCGTGGGCTTGCCGGCCTTGGTGGCGGTCAGGGTTATGTTGGAGGTCTGGGTGAACTGGGAGCTCGCGAAGGCGAGGCCCGTGGCGGTCAACGGTGCGATCGCCAGAAACACGGCAGTCAGCTTCAGTTGTCTTCTCATCGGGTCTCCTCCGTGGTGTGTGGATGCAGATCGCTGTCCTGTGACTGATGCGCAACCGCCAAGGGCAACAGTTCGACCATATGGCCGTTGCCGGGTGCGGGCAACGGGGTGTGCTGCTGGCTTTGCGTCCGTAGTTCAGCGCGTGTCGCATGCGTCGGCCACCATGCGCGGGGCCCGAGCAATGAGACAGCCGCCGGCAGCAGCACAGGTCGCACCACGAACGCGTCGAGTGTGACGGCCAGGGCGACCCCCACACCGAACTCGCGCACGGTCAGCAGGCTGGTGCTCGCAAAGGGGATCACTGCCGCGACCATCAGCAGCCCCGCTCCCGTGCTGGCCGCGGCGGTGCGCCGCAGGGCGATGTCGAGCGCGCTATCCACCCCTGCGCCGTCTGCGATCTGCTCGCGCATGCGCGCCAGCAGCACCACCAGGAACACCAGTGAGATGCCGAAGATCGCGGTGAAGATGCCGATGATCGACATCGGGTCCAGGTAGCCCGGGCCGCCCAGCGGCGGATGCGCACCTCCGAACAGGAGCTTCATCGCGCCGAAGGTGGCAGCGGCGGTGAGCAGGTTGAACAGCACCGCCACGATCGGCAGCAGCACGGCCCGCAGGGCGAGCCCCAGCCCGAGCGCGATGGCAAGCGCAAGCGCCGCGATCACCCACGGAAGTCGCGCGTTGGTTGCGCTGGTGAAGTCCGCCAGGTTGCCCGCCGGCCCTCCAATTGCGAGCTCGATATGGTTTTGGGCAGCGAAGCGGCGCGACAGCACGCTGAGACGTTCGCCGAGCGCTGTGGTCTGGGCGGCGTTTGAGCGGTAGCGGGAGACCACCACGATCTGACCGGCATCGCCGCCGCGTGTGATGTTCACCGCGAATCCCGCCGCGTTGCTGGCAGCAGCCGGCGCACCGGCGATGGCGGCCAGCAGGAAGTAGCCGGAGTTGAACAGGCCGGGCGATTTCTGCTGCAGTTCTTCAAGGCCTTTCGGCGAGGGCAGCGATCGGCGGAACTTGGCCACGCTCGACTGCATCACGCCGAGGCCGTTGACGAGCTGCCCGGTTGGCGAGACGCCTCCCGCGAGCCCGCTTTCGAGCTGCCCCGCCCCGCTCGTGAGCTGGCCCAGCCCGCTTTCGAGTGCGCCCGCGCCATTGCGCAGCTGTGTCAGTCCGCCGGTGAGCTTCGTGCCGCCGCCGGACAGCGTGCCGATGCCGGCGGCCAGCTTCAGATTCCCGTTGCGCAGCTTGGCCAGACCGGCCTGCAGCTTGGCCGCGCCGCTGTGAAGTTCGGCCAGCGCTCTCGCCAGGAAGGAGCCCTGGGTGACGTTGCCGGCGGCGAGCCCCGCCGCGCTGCGGGCATCGGGCAGCGCTCCGGCGAGCCCGCTCGAGAGCCCGCCAACGGTCCCGCTTGCTTGTTCGAGCGCCGACAGGGCGGCGCCGTAGCGCGGGTCGGCCTTGCCGCTGCTCATGCCGCGCAGTTCTTCCATGGCGCGCGTGAGGTCCCCCGTCGCGCCAACGGCTTGGCCCTGGAGGCTTGCCAGGGTTTCGCTCGTGAGCGCCGTCAGGCCCTCCAGTTGTTTCAGGGACGGCAACCCGGCGGCCACCGGAGCGTGTGCCGAGCCGATGCCGTTGGCAAGTTCGATCGAGCCGGCCAGCGCCTGTGTGGCGCCGTCCTTCAACGCTCCTGCGCCCGCGAGTGCCTGTTGAAGACCGTTCGAGAGCTGGGCCGAGCCGCTGCGCGCGGCGGCTAGTCCGGCGTGCAGTTGCTCGCTGCCGCTGCGCGCGCTGCCCGAGCCGCTGTGAAGTTCCCCGGCGCCCGAGGTGGCGGACTTCAGCCCGTTTTGCAGTCGCTTGGCGCCGCTGCCCGCCTGCCCGAGCCCCTGCACCAGCCGGCGCAGATCGCTGCGCCCGCCAACGAGCACCTTGCTCGATTCCTTAAGCTGGCTGGGTAGCGTCCCGAGCGGCTTGGTTTCCGCGCTCAGCCCACCCGGTCCCGCCACGGAGGCGACGCTTCGGTCGTGCGCGATCTCTGCCTGCAGGCCATCGAGTTTCGCCAGGGTCGACGCCGTGGTGAGCGGGCCGCGGGGATCGACCACGATGAGGTTGTAAGGGGTGGGCCAGCCCGGCCCCATCACACGAGCGACCTCTTCAAAGGAACGCCTGGCGTGATCGCCAGCAGGGAGCTGGCTGACATCCGGCGGGCCGCTGTTCAGCGACAGCGCGGGCAGTGCCAGGGCCAGCAGTGCGGCGCTCGCCAGTGCTCCGGCGAGAACCGCGCGGCGCCTGACCCACGCGCCGGCGCCCACCAGGCGATCCCAATCGCGCGTCAGTACCCCCGGCGAGGCATGCTTGGCGTCAACGACCCTGCCTGCGAACAGGACCAGCGCCGCCGGCATCACCACGACCGCGCCACCAACAGCCAGAGCAGAGCAGAGCAGGACGCCGATGCCGAGCGAGACCAGGATCCTCGTCGGCGCGATCGCGCTGGCAAGCGCCAGCGCCAGGATCAGCCCGGTGCCTGAGAACAGCACCGCGCGTCCGGTCGTTGCAACCGCGGTCGATACCGCCAGGGCGGTGTCGGGCGACTCGGTCGCCGACGTTCGCCGCTGCTGATGGGCGCGGTCGAGAATCAGCAGCGCGTAGCCCACGCCGAGTGAAAGCCCCGTCATCGACGCCAGCGCCACGGCGATCGGATCGGTGTCGATCAACCGGCCGAGCAGCGCCATCAGACCGTAGGCGGAGAACACCGTGCCGGCTCCGATCAGCGTGACTACCACGGCGGCGAGCGGTGTGCGCAGGGCGAGCGCCAGCAGCACGAAGAGAATTGCCAGCGCGATCAGCTCCGAGCGCCGCGCCGCGCTCAGCGCCTGGCTCTTCAGAGCCCTGTCGATCGAGGGCTGGCCCGTGACGCTGGCGCTTACCGGGGATCTCACATCGCGTGCCACCAGTCCTTCGATCTGAGGCTGGTCCTGGTTGACCACGTCCTTTTCGGAGCGATCAACCGACACCACGATCATGGCGGCCGTGCTTGACGGGCGCAGGCCCTGCGACGCGGCGCCGGCGTCCCAGGCCGACAAGGCCCGTGTGTGCGGACGCCGCAACAGGTCGCGCACCAGCCGCGGACCCTGCCGATCCAGCTGGGCCTTTGGCCCCTGCAACAGGATCGGCACCAGCTGGGTCGCTCCGAAGTGAGCGTTCGCGAGCCGTTCCGCCCGCGAGGACTCCGTTCCTGTAACCACCACGATCGACGGAGACAGCGAATTCCCCACGCCGAGTCCCACGATGCTCAGCAGGATCGTCAGGGCGCTCCATGCCAGGAGCGCAGTCAGGGGCCGCCGGATCGAAAAGGTGTGCGAGATGGAGCATCACCAGCGAAGCTAGATCTCAGCCACACACCCGCGCATCCGCATGCTTTACGAGTTCGTATCAGTAGTTACGTGTACGTCGGCGGAGGGTCGTGCGCGAGCGGATTCAGTCGGAGCTGCGCGCTTGAGCTTTGCGCGGTTTGCGCTTGACGCCGGTGGCGAGCTTGGCGAGCTCGGAAGGCTGACGCAAGGCGTCCACCGATCGTTCGAACATCTCTGCCTGGCGCTTCATCAGCCCAGCTGTCTCCTGTAGTGCCGCGCCGGCGGCCTCCAATGTCTCCGCCTGCTTGCGCAGCGTCACGCCAGTGTCGGCAAGCAGATCGAAGAGCGCGTCGATCGGCCCGAAGATGCGTCCGGCCAGGTCACTCTGCAACGTGCGCTCGCGCTCGACCACCTCCTGCACGAGCTCGATCTGACGTTGCATGGCGCCCAGCAGATCGCGGGGCAGATCAGTGCGTCCCGACACGGACGCCGCGGAGGCGATCACGCTGTCCATCACCCGCCGCCACTCCTTCAGCAGGTCGCCACCGGTGCGCTCAGACATGGGACATCATCCGACGACCATCATCGCAGGCCATACGCCCGCGCTGCGTAGTTCGTCGCGCCGCCATGCGGCAAACGACGCTGGCGGTGACTCTCCGGGGGGCCTACCCTCGCCGCATACCTCGTGGAGAAGCGGGGACAACCGACAACAAAGGGAGCATCCATGCCCTCCAGCACCAAAACAGCCCCTCGGCCCCCGGCTCGGTCACAGGTCACCAAGACGGCATGTGCCCGACTAGAGCAGAGCGACCGCGCGATCTCCCGTATCGGAGAGTCCCTGGCGGCGGCACAGAAAGATCTGAGCGAGATTGGCGGCACGCTCGAGACGGGCGCCGGCAACCTGAGCAAGGACGTGGCAAAGCTCCTACGCGACGCGCGCCGCGAAGTCACGAAGATGAGCAAACTCGTGCGTCGCGACCTCAAGCACGTTCAGAAGGACCTGGGCGTGACCCCAGACGCGAAACCCCGCCGCAGCAGCCCGGCAGCGTCGAAAGCCAAAGCGGGAGAGCGCCTCGCGTGCGCGTGGCGCGAGGGCCTAGCGGTACGAGGGTCGGCACTTCGCACAGTACCGGCGAAGCGGTGGGCGGGCGGATCGCGAGCGATCCGCCCGTCAAAAAGCTGGCAGGTCGTTACCACGGCCTGGCAGCAGTAGAGGGCGTCGGCCACCAGGCAGATGGGCAGTTTGGGGAACTCTCTTTTGAGGCGCTGACTCAGGCGCTGGAAGCTCTTGAGTTCGCAGTCCTCCTTTTCGGTCTGCGGGTTGTGCAAGTCCATCTCCTCGTGCATCAGCGGGAAGAGCGTGCCTTGGGGGCCGATGACCGAGAGTTGCAGGACATAGCGGTAGCGGCATCCCGGTGGAGGACTTGCCGCCCTCTTGGTAAAGCCCTGGCGGCACTTTTCCTTAACGCTGCCGTCCAGCACCATGAGATACGAGCGGTCAAAGAGCCGGCTGTGATCAAAGAGGCGGCGCTCCAGCAGGTCGCGGAAAATCAGCACCGGGATTTGGGCCACCACTTCCGGGTCCACGCGGCTGGCGTGGCGGGCGGCATTATCGGAGCAGGTGACGGTGGGTACTCCCTCAAAGCGGGGATCCTCGGGAGCCTGGCCGCACAAGGCGCCCATATTCCAAGCGGCCTGCCCGGATTGTCGCTGCTGGTCGAAGCCATTGCGCGAGCCCTTGCGGGAGAGAAAGGTGGCGATGATGTGCCACCAGAGGTGGGCGGCCGCATAGAGGCACATCGCCTGGACGCGCGGGTCGGGCAGGCCGTTGAGCCAGTCGTTGAGGCGGGGGAAAGCGGCCCGCACGACTGCGCACCAGCGCTTGCGCGCTCAGCGGCGCGTCAATGCCCGGCTGCGGCTTGCGGCCCGCTGGTTTGCGACGTGGCCGTGAATAATGGCCAGAGAGTGCCGGGAGACCTCCCGGATGAGTTTCTTGAGTCGTTGGTGGGTTCGGTTCCATTTTTTGACCTCGGGGACCAGCTCCATCGGCACATAGACGGTGCGGGTCTTGGCCTTCTGCTTGAAGGTCAGATGCCAGCCTGGGGTGGAGCAGCCGGGCCGCTTAAAGGAGCAGAGGGAGCCTTCCAGGAAAGGGCCGATCTGGGCCAGGCGGCGCAGAGCCGTTTGGCGCCGTAGGGAGTGCCGGTTGGTGGTTACGAGTTTATTTTTCATATAGGAAGTATAACTACTTATTGATATTGGCAACAAAAAAATGGCTTCCGAAGAAAAAAAACGGCAGGGAATAGGGAAAGACCCAAAAAGGCACGCCAGGGCGGCAAAATTTGCCGGGGCCCTCAACTCGAAGAATCGGTAATTCGGAATAG
>CAVRQK010000003.1:0-88272 GCA_963723325.1 uncultured Solirubrobacteraceae bacterium
GAACGCATCCGGCAGATCGAAGCGAAGGCGCTGCGCAAGCTGCGGCATCCCAGCCGAAGCCACCGCCTGCGGGCGTTCTTAGATACCAGCCTCCACGATTAATTTGCTATTCGTGCCTTAAGGCTTCTGTCGGATCCACGGCCGCCGCCCGGCGCGAGGGTAACCAGGCCGCCGCGAAGGTCACGGTTACCAGCAACGCCAAGGCAACCGCCGGGGCCGTCAAGTCCTCTGAAGGCGTTTCAAACAGCAGCGCTTTCAGTACGCGCGCAACCACCAGCGCCCCTGCGAGACCCAGCACACATCCGGCCGCGGTCCAGCGCGCGGCATGCGATAACACCAGGCGCACGATACCCGCCTGAGTGGCTCCCAGTGCCATACGAACGCCGATCTCCCGCGTCCTTTGCACCACCAGAAATGCCATCACGCCGTAGATGCCGATGGCTGCCAGCAGCAAGCCGGCCCCGGCAAATACACTCAGCAGCACGGCATTGAAACGGGGCCTCTTGTTCGATCAGCTGTTCGATGGCGGCGAGGTCTGCGGCGAGCGCTGGATAGCGGGGGTCGCTGCGTCCGGTGCTCATCGCGGCTAGCTCGTGTTTGGCTTCGCCCAGCCGGGCGCGCAGCTGTTGATCGGAGGCTTGTAGCGCCGCGATCCAGCCGACCCAGGTGTGCAGCTGTTCGGCGATCAGGTCGATCGGCGCGACGAGCGCGTGCACGGTGTTGTCGAGCGTGTTCATCCCTTCCGCCAGCTGCGCCGCGCCGGTCGTCAGCTGAGCGTCGGAGGTGGCCAGGCGGTCGGCGCCCGCGGCGGCTTCGTCGAGTCCGCTCGCGAGCCCTGCCGATCCGCTCGCCGCTTGGGCGATGCCCGCCTGCAGCTGCGTTGCGCCCGCGCCGGCGCGCCCCGTTTCGCTGCCGAGTCGCGTTGCGCCCGCGCGCGCCCGACGTGTTTCGCTGGCCAATCGCGACGCACCTGCGTGCGCGCGGCGCGCCCCGCTCGTCAGTGCTTCGGCGCCATCCCTGGCCCTGCCCGTTTGTGCTGCCAGCTGTTCGGCGCCTCCCGCGGCGCGTCCGGCGCCGCCGCCGAGCGATCTTGCGCCCGTTGTCGCGGAGGTGAGGCCGTCTCGCAGTTTCGCGACGCCGCTGCCTGCGCGGCCCAGTCCCGAGCGCAGGCTCGCGATTCCGCGTTGGGCGCCTTCCAGCTGTTTGGGGGCGGAGGCGAGCGCGGTGTGGGCGTCGGCGAGCTCGCGCTGCGCGCCGGCGACCGATGCCGGGCCGAAAACCGCCGCCACGTCTGGTTCGTGTGCGATCTGTTCCTGCCAGCGCATCAGCGCCCGCAGGCGCTCCGGGGTAGTGATCGCGCCGTGCTGGGCGCTCGCCACGATCACGAATGGCGCCGCCCACCCCGGTCCGATCGTGTGTTCCACCATCCGCATCGCGACGCCTGCGGGACTGGAGGCGGGTAGCTCTGAGGCGTCGGGTGGGCCCATGCGCAGCGCGCCGGCGGGAGACGCGAGCGCCAGCATCCCGACGAGGATCAGCGGAACGGTGATGGCGGGGTGGGCGATCAGCCGTTCCGCCAGCGCTCCCGCTCGGGTGTGGTGCGCGGTGGCGCTGGGGCGGGTGAGCCGGATCTCCCAGCGATCGAGGCGAGGGCCGAGCAGGCGCAGCAGCGCCGGCATCGCCGTGAGCGCCAGCGCGACGCTCAGGAGGCCCGAGATGACGACTCCGATCGCCACCGGGCCGAGCAGCCCCGGCGTCGCGACACCGCTCGCCGCGAGCATCGTCAGCGCCAGCGTGCCCCCGGCCGCGGCGATCGTGCGCCCCGCCGCGCGCGACGCGGTAGCGACCGCCGTCTGATGGTCGCAGCCGCTCGCGAGCTCCTGGCGTACGCGTGAAACCATCAGCAGCGCGTAGTCGACTCCGAGGGCGAGGCTCATCATCGCCGCGATCGCCACCCCCAGCGAGTTGATCGGCGTCAAGAAGCTCGCAAGCCAAAGCAGCCCGCGGCCGGCCATCACGGTGGCGCCGCCCATCGCGAGGGGCACCGCGGCGGCGACCGGCGAGCGGAATACCAGCAGCAGCACGAGGATCAGCACGGGCAGTGCGATCATCTCGGCCCGCTCAGTGTCCGCCATCGTGGCGCTCTGCAGAGCCCGCCCGATGACCGCGACGCCGGTCAGGTAGGTGCGCACCGGGCGCTGCACGGCGCGGGCGATCACTGCTTCGGTGCTTGGCACCACCGCCATCGCGCGGCTCGCGGGCCGGATGTAGTTCACGAGCACGAACGCGCTTCCGGGCTGGGGGCGAAGCGACCCGACCGTGCTCGATCGATCCCACGGCGAGAGCACCTGGACCTGCGCGATCTGTCGCAGCGCGGCCACGAGGCGCCGCCCCTGACGGTCGACTTCCGCGGGCGGTCCGCGCAGCAGGACGGCGATTGGGACGGTGTTGCCGAACTTCGCGTCCAGCATCGCTTCGGCGCGGGAGGAGGGCGTGCCGGGCACCGCCAGCGACATCGGTGCAAGCCTGCCTTCCAGGCCCTTGCCGAAAAGCGCGAGCGTGGCGATCGCCACGCCCCAGGCGAGCAGCATCGACCACGATCGCCACCTTGGTACCGCCCCCGCCGGCTCACTTCGCCTGCTCATGGCTACCTCCTGGCTGGTGATCGCGAGAACGACTCCGCATCAATCCATCAATACACGATGTACCATAGATCAACGTAACATGAACTTGTGTAACATAGATCACAGATAGGATTAAGGGATGGCGGCAGCGCCCACCGAGCAGCTGACGATCGACCAGCTCGCACAGACGGCTGGGCTGACCGTGCGCAACGTGCGCAGCTACCAGTCGCGCGGGCTGATCCCGTCACCGGATGTACAGGGCAGGGTCGGTTATTACGGCGCCGAGCACCTGGCGCGGCTGGCACTGATCCGCGAGATGCAGGCCCAGGGGTTCAACCTCGCCGCGATCGCCCATCTACTGGAGCAGGCCTCCGGCGCCAGCGAGGAGGTCCTCGGCTTCACCCGCTCGCTGATGACCCCATTCGAGACCGAGGCTCCCGAGATCGTCGAGCGCGGGGAGCTGCTGCAGCGGCTCGGCGGGCACGTCGAGCCAAAGCTCATCGCGAAGGCCGAGAAGCTCGGCCTGGTGATCCCAATCGGAGAGGACAGCTTTGAAGTTCCCAGCCCGACCCTGTTGGGCGCCGGGGAGCGGCTGGTCGCTCTGGGAGTCCCCTTTGACGCTGCGCTCGACACGATGGACAAGCTCAGACGGGACACCCAACGCATCGCGCAGACCTTTGTGCGGATCTTCCTGGAGTTCATCTGGAAGCCTTTCGATGAGGCCGGCCGGCCCGAGCCCGAGTGGCCGCACGTGCGGGCGGCCCTCGATCAGCTACGACCACTCGCCTCGGAGGCCCTCACCGCCGCCTTCCAACCCACGATGACACAGGCCGTCGAGGTGGCCTTCGGGGAGCAGATCGACCCCGGGCGCACACGCAAGTCATGACCTCCGCAGAAGAGACCGTTCAGCCTCCCCCGCGTTGGCTGGCGCGCGGCACTGCTCGATCAGGAGATCGACATGGGCTTTGACCGGTACCGCGACGAGCGTGTCTATCGCATCACCGAACGCTACCTCGGCCGCACAGTCTGGACCGAGTTCTACGTCGAGCATTTCGGGCTCCGCCTAAAGGAGACGCGCGGCGGCCTTGGGATCGGTGGCCCAGCCGAATCGACCGACACCCTGGACACCCTGGCTCAGGCTCGGGGAGGTGAGGAGCGAGCGATAGTGATGTACCAGTAGCCACCCGCGAGGTTCAGCACCCCAACGACCAGGAAGAAGGCTGCCCATCCGTAGGCGGCGTAGGAGAGGCACACGACGCTCGCGGTGCCCGCGACAAAGCCACCGGCAATACGCGTGACCCCAAAGGCGCGGAGGTGGCGGTATGCCCATGGATTGATCAGGCGTTGCATGCCGGGTCGCGGGGGAGATGCCCACCATCCGCGAAGACCTTTCCGGGCGGCGTTGTGGTTGGCTGCGTTCATCGGGGCGTCCCGCTCATGCTCGTTTCACGAACCTCAAATAGAACGCCGCGAACACCAGGACGATCCCGACGTTGACCATCAGGCGCTCCCAGAACCGATGCCTGAAGAACAGGACGTCCACGCCGACCACGATGGCTACCAGCGCGAGCACGTAGAGCACGACGCCTGCCTGCCTTGCCATCGTTCCACTAGCCACCGGCTGTCACCGGCGGCGGGCTTGGCTGCTCGCCGAGCCGCGGCGCCGTCCGCCAGGCCGAGGTGGGGAACTCGACCACCTCGACGCCGTCGTGGAAGCGCATGCTCGCGTGGAACCCATCGCGGAACACGTCGAGCATGGCGTGGTTGTCGGGCAGAACCTCGGCCACGAAGCGTGTGATCCCGTGACTCTCGGCTGTGGCGGCCAGCCGCGAGATCAGGAGCGTTCCGAGACCGCGCCCGTGGAGATGATCGGCGACCTCGACGGCCACTTCGGCGGTGGTTGGGTCCAGCTGTACGGTGGTTGGGTCCAGCTGTATGTAGAGGGCGTGCCCGATCACGGCGCCCAGTCCGTCGTGGGCGATCAGCCCATAGTGTCGGGTATCGGCGGCCGCGCTCAGGTGGGCGGCTGAGGTGACGTCGGCGGCGCCGGTGAAGAAGCGCAGGCGCCTGGTTTCAAGGCACATTCGCGACAGGAACACGCGCAGGGCGGGCTCGTCGTCCGGGCCGTTGGGACGGATCGTTATCGACGAGCCGTCGCGCAGCTTGACGACCTCGACCGGCTCGGGGACGATGCGCGTGCCGGCCTGGCCGGCGAGGATGGCGGGGGCGTCGGCCAGCGCGCCGATGGCTGCGATCCCGCGGGTCTCGGCGGCGAAGCGGCAGGCCGCTTCGACCTTCGGGCGCATCGAGCCGGCGTCCAGTTCGGCGAGATCCAGCTGGCGCGCCGAGGCCTGGCGGATCGACTGGGCGTGGTCGGTCCCGTGAAAACGCTCCACCTGGGGGACGTCGGTCAGCAGCAGCAGCGCGTCGGCTCCCAGTTCGCGCGCCAGCAGCGCGGCCGCGCGGTCCTTGTCGATCACGGCCTCCACGCCGTGCAGCGCCTGGTGGCTGTCGAGGCGCACGGGGATCCCGCCGCCGCCCACGCACACCACCAGCACGCCGGCGTTCACGAGCGTCTTGATCGTCTGAAGCTCCACGATGCGCTGCGGCTCGGGCGAGGCGACCACCCGCCGCCACTGCTCGCCGTCGGGCGCCACCGTCCAGTGGCGCGTCTTGGCCAGACGCTGGGCGGTGTCGCGATCGTAGGTGGGGCCGACGGGCTTGCTGGGATGCTGGAAGGCGGGGTCGTGCTCGTCGACGACCACCTGGGTGAGCAGCGTTGCGGTGGGGGTGGCGGGGAGGCGGTTGAGCAGGCTCTGCTCGAGCAGGTATCCGATCATGCCCTCGGACTCGGCGCCCAGCACGTCCAGCGGATAGGGCGCCACGTCGCGGTAAGCCTCGGCCTGGAGCGCCAGCAGGCCGACCTGCGGCCCGTTGCCGTGCGTGACCACCACCTGGTGGTGCTCGGCCAGTTGGGCGAGCGCGTCGGCGGCCACCTCGATGTTGCGTCGCTGGGTCTCAGCGTCGGCGGGCTCGCCGCGGCGCAGCAGCGCGTTGCCGCCGAGGGCGGCCACCACCAGCACGTCAGAACTCCCTTGCGAAATGCCACGACGCCACGATCACACAAGCGATGATGCTGCTTCCACGCGCTCCTGCCATCGGTCCCCGTTACGTAAGCGACGTCGGTAGCAACTACGTAGACGCCGCTAAGGTGGCCAGGTGGCCGACAGACGCTACGGTGCTCCCCCTCCGCCGACGGACTCGGAGGTAGTCAATGAGGACTGGCACGCGAAGGATCTGTCGGGATCCAGCCACGAGCGCGTGGCGTTCGCTGCACGACACGATCGTCGACCCCGACCAGACGATCGGGGTCGCCGAATCGCTCGGCTTCGATGTGCGACCGCAGGAGCCGATGTAGAGACGCCGGGCCCGCCTAGACGAACGCGACCGTGGTGGTGGCCTGGGAGCGAGACCCGTCGAGGCTCTGGAAGGAGACCCAGAGCTTGACCTTGAGTTGATGCCTGTGCCGTTTCAGCGACGCGGCGCCGGCCCTGGTGAGCGTGCTGCGCAGCGTGAAGCGCTCAGGCCTGGAGGCCTGAGTGGCCAGCGGCCGCACGTCGCCGCCGGCGAGGGTCAGGGCGCCGGCGGCGGGGACCTGAACGACGATCGTGAGCACGTCGCCCTTGGCCCTGCGGCTGAGGATCTTCACCTTCCCGAGCGTCGTGCCGGCGCTGGAGGATGTGGCCGCGGCGTTGGGCGCAGGAGGATTGTTCACGATCACCGTGGTGCTCCCAGAGGGTCCGCTCGATCCACCCGAGCCGCCAGAGCCGCCCGTGTTGCCGGAGCCGCCGCCCGTGCTGCCAGCACCGCCGGAGCCGCCTGACCCACCGGAGCCGCCGGAAACCGGTTCTTTGGCCGATTCGAGCGTGGCCAGGGTGAGGCCGCCGATGCTGTCGAGTGCACCCAGCACCTTGCCGTCGGCGAGCGGGGCGGTCAGCGCCATGGCGCTGGCGGGGAGCTGCGTGGTGGTGGTGTTGAGCGATTCGGCGAGTCCCTTGCTGGTCGTTCCAAGGTTGCCGGCAAGTCCTTCGACGGTGGTCTTGGTGAAGGGTTCGCCGGCGAGCGTCGTACCCAGCAGGGCATCGAGCTTGTCTGTGCTCACGGCTGCGAGCACCTGTTCGAGCAGCTTTTCCGGTTCGGATGACTGCTTCAGCAGTTCGCCGAGCACCTGGTTCGGTTCCAGCGAGCCGAGCGCGAGTTGACCGAGCGTGCCACCTTTACCTGAAAGGCCTTCGATGGTTTTGGTGAGCACTTCCTGCAGCGCTTTGGCTTGCGGCGTGCTCAGCCCCGGCAGTTGCGAAAGCAGGGCGCTGAGCTGCGTGGTGTTCAGGTCTTTCAGCGGCGCTTCGGAGAGTACTTCCTGCACTCCGCTGGGGGGGAGTGCGGACACTGTGGCCGCCTGTGCCGGCGCGGCGGGCAGGGCGCTGAGCAGCGCGATGAGCCCGGCGGACAGCGCGGTGGCGGCGAGTCTGTGAGTCCTCGACGATGGGGTCGTGGTTAGCCACGGAGAGAATCGGTGCATGAGAATAGTTCCTCCTCTTGGAATTGTCACCAGGCACGCATCGTGTGGGA
The DNA here is from genome assembly GCA_963723325.1 of uncultured Solirubrobacteraceae bacterium. Lineage (GTDB taxonomy): Bacteria > Actinomycetota > Thermoleophilia > Solirubrobacterales > Solirubrobacteraceae > Palsa-744. The sequence continues at coordinate 7,257 of CAVRQK010000003.1, forward strand.
TGCCGCAAGAATTTAGATAGAGGGAATTTCACTACGACGACCGTCCAGTGGCGCTCGCTTCAGGTCATGGTGTGACTCGAAGCGAGGTGATGCTCGTCCAGCTCGCCTTCGGGCTGGCTGACCGTGGTGCAGGCTCCGCTGTGGCCGAGATCCACGTGCAGCACGGCGGTGCCGAACTCGGCGGCGATGTCGCGTGCACGCGCGACGACGTGGGCGATCTCGTGAGTGGGCACCTGGCAGGCCTTGAGGAAGCGCCGCACTTCGATTCCGTCGAGCGCGCGCCCATCGACCTCCAGCACCTCCACGTGCGTGTGTGCCGTGCACGCTTTGGTGGGGAGGAGGATGCAGGCGGCCATGTCGTCGGGCGTTGTGAGGGTGGCGGCGGTGACCCGGTCGATCAGCTCCGCGGCGCTGGGTTTTGGTCTGAGCTCGGTGAGCATCTCGCTCAGGCGCTCGCGCCCGAGCAGCTCGGCGCCGGATCGCGCCTCGATCAGGCCATCGCTGAAGAAGCACACTGCGCTACCGGCGGGGAGTGAGACGGTGCTCTGGCGCAGGCCGGTGGGCACGTCCCAGCCAAGCGGCGGGGAGCAGCAGATCTCCAGTGGCTCGCGGGCGCCGGCGCCGCTCAACAGCGGCGGCGGATGGCCGGCGCTCGCATACGTGAGTGTGCCGTCGTGCTCGTCATACAGGCCGACGGCCACGGTGGCGAAGTTCTCGGCGGCTGGGTGCGCCAGGACACGGCCGGCGAGCGCCAGCGCGGCGCGCGGCTCCAGCCCCGCCTGTAGATATGCGCGCAGGGTGTAGCGCGTGAGCGCGGCCTGATTCAGTGACTGGCGGCCGTGTCCGGCTACGTCACCCAGGATGATGGCCACCTTGCCGGGCTGTGGGACGAACATGTCATAGAAGTCGCCGCCGGCGGCCGGCCCGTCGGCGGGCCGGTAGGCGACCGATGTGAGCAGCCCGCCGATGCGCTCTGGTATGTCGGGCACGAGGGCGTTCTGCAGGACGTCAACGTCCTGTTGCAGCATGGCGCGCTGGCCTTCGAGGCGACGGGCGCGAAGCGCCGATATGCGCGAGCGGACCCCGAGCCAGAGGGCCAGCAGGAGCAGTGCGAGGATGATCGGCTTGCTCCAGTCGGGCACGGGGATGGGCAGTGGAATGTGGCGGCCGATCGTGTCCAGCACGTTGCCTGAAACGAGTGTGCCGGCGCTTGGGTGGGCGCGTGTCACGGCGGCCGTGCGGGGTTTGGGCGCGCCGGCGGAGGTGCTGTTCACGCTGGTCGAGCTGACGAGGGTGTCGCTGGGTGTGCGGCTGGCGAGATGGCGTCGATGCGAGCGCGTCGCTGTGTGGTGTTGCACGCTGGCACTGGGCGAGACTGTTGCGCTGGCGCCCGGTGGCTGCTGGGCGGTGCTGGTGTTGGTTGATGAGGCGGCTGCGGAGGCGGTTGGGGCGGATGCGGCGTTGGGGTCTTCGGGCATGCTGGCCGTGGGAGCGGCGGGTGTGCTGGGGGTGGCTGGGGTGCTGGGCGATGTGGGGGTACTGCCGCTGGGTGGAGCGGTGGGAGTTTCGCTGACGGGCGGTGGGCTGGAGCTGGTGGTGGTGGGTGGGGAGACGTTGACGCTCGGCAGTGAAACTTCGACGCCGGGCAGTGACACGTTGACGCCCGGTAGCGAGGTGCTCACTGCGGGCAGGGATACGGTGATGCCCGGCAGCGACACGGTTATGGGCGAGGCGCCTTGCGGGGAGAGCAGCGGCAGGCCGGCTGCGCGAGCATTGTGGTTTCCGGCCGCAAGTGGCGCCACTGCGAAACCTGCGAGCGACGCGCCCACGCCGATGGCCATCACCGTGAATCGCCGAGTGCTCATCGGTCAGTAACCGCGCGCTGATGGTTGGCTGTTGGTGGTTCGCGCCTTGGAGAGATGGACGGTGGTGCTGCCGGGCTCGAGGTAGAGTCGGATCTCGTCGGTCAGGCTGCGCATCAGGTCCAGCCCTCGTCCGTGATCGGCGATCATGGTGCGCTCGGGGGTCGGTGCTGTGAATGTTCCGTAGTCGCGCACAACAAGCGTCAGACGGTCATCCTGGGCAATGGCGCTGAGGTGTATGCGTCCCTGCTCGTCTGGGGCGCCGTGCCGGATGGCGTTGGTGACGGCCTCGTTGACGGCGTAGACGAAGTCGTAGCAGTCCTCGGCGCCCAGGCCGAACGCGGTGGCGGCCTGGGCGGCGTAGGAGCGCGCGGTGCACAGCTCGGCGGGCACGGCGGGCAGTCGCAGCTCGCTGATCGGGCGTGCGGCTGTGGCGGCTTGCGGCGGCGCGCTCACTTCAGCTGGCTACGGTGAGCGCGGCGAGGGCGTCATCGCGGGCGTGATGGAGCGTGACCACGTTGGGCACTCCGGCGATGTCGAGGATGCGCAGCACCTGCTGGTTGTGAAGCGGGCAGACGACCGTCAGCGGCGGGCTGTCGGTCTTGTTGAGTCTGACGGCGGCGGCGACGATCACGCCGATGGCGGTCGAGTCGATGAACGTGACGGTGGCGAGGTCGAGCAGGACGTGACGTCCGGCGTTGATGTGTTTGAGGATGTTCTCTCTGAGTTGCGGGCTGGCTCCGTAGTCGATCTCGCCGCTGGCGATGAGTACGGCGATGTCATCGTCATCGCCGAGATCCTCGGCCGTTACGCTCTCACTGATACAAAAAAAGCTCATTGGCTTCTCCGATAATCGAGTGATCATTCCGGATATCGCAATGAAGGGTATCGTCGTGCGCGGGGGTTTGGGATACCGGTTTGGACATCTGTTCTATTCACGCCAGCTCGTTGATCTGGATCTGATCGGACCTGTCGCCAACGCCGCTCGCTTGATCTCGCCACAAGGCGCCGGCCTGCTGGGCATAGCTGCGCACGGCGAGCAATCGTGAGCGGGGCTCTGGCGGGCATGGCTCGCTGTGGGCCTCGCTTGCAGTGGCGCGCAGGGGCCAGCGCGATGGAGCGGGTGTGGAGGCGCTGAGGGCGGCGAGCGCCTCCTGGCGGGAGCGATGCAGCGAGATCTGGCTTGCCACTCCAGCGATGTCGAGGATCCGCATCACCCGCGCGTTCTCCTCGGCGCAGGCAACTGAGAGATAGCCGCGGCCGGCCGCTTTCAGTCGCGCGGTGGCGCCGATGATCACGCCGATGGCGGTCGAGTCGATGAAGGTGACGGTGGAGAGGTCGAGCACGAGGCGCCGTGTGTCGAGTTCGATGTGTCGGTGCAGGAGCCCTCTGAGTTGTGGGCTGGCGCCGCAGTCGATCTCGCCGCTGGCGTTCACCACGACGACCTGGCCGTTGCCATCCATGTCTGTCACCTGATGGGTGAGGCAATAATGGCTCACTTGCTCCTCCCGATGGGTGGCCGCCCTGTTGGCCACGTGGACCATCTCGCGTCTTACCCGGGTTCGCTGCGGGGTAAACGTGGTTTCGGGCAGCTCCGTACATCCGGCCAGCGTCGACGGCTTTTGCATAGACGTGTCGATGAGTGGGCATCTTCAAGCTATGGCCAAGCATGCCTCGGTGTTGGCGACTGGACGGTCGAGGGACGGCTACTTGGGCAGCTTGATCAACCGCCGTGGTAGGTTGGCGGCTGAGTCGCTGCGCTATTTCGAAGCCTCGGCGGATCTGCTGTGGGCGGTTGACCTGGCTGGTCGCTTCACGCACGTGAACCAGACGTGGGAGCGCACGCTCGGCCATTCGCTGAGCGAGCTGCGCTCCCGGCGGCTGTTCGACTTCGTGCATCCGGACGATGCGCAGGAGACCATTGCGGAGGTGCTGGCGCTGGCGGATGGCGGCTGCGACAGCGCCGGTTTTCGCAATCGCTGCCGCCGGGCTGACGGAGAGTACGTGTGGCTGGAGTGGGCAGCGCACGCCTGTTTGGCCGATGGCGTGATTCAGGGGAGCGCTCGCAGCATGACCGGCCAGCCCAAGGCGGAGCGACTTGCGTATGAGGTGAAGCGGCTGGAGGGCAGGGTTGCGCAGAGCGCACGCGACCTCGAGGAGGCCCGTTCGGAGACGCTGCAACTGTTGGCGGTGGCGGGCGAGTATCGCGATGAGCGGACCGCTCGCCACAGCGAACGTGTGGGGGCGATGGCCGGGCAGATCGCCGAGTGCATGGGGCTGAGCGAGGAGAGCGCGGGCATGATCCGCAGGGCTGCGCCGTTGCACGACATCGGCAAGCTGGCGATCCCAGACTGCGTTCTGTACAGGCCCGGCAAGCTGAACGGCGAGGAGCGCTCGATCATGGAGGAGCACGCGGAACTTGGCGCGCGCCTGCTGTTCGGCAGCAGATCGCCGCTGCTGCAGTTGGCCGGTGTGATTGCCGAGAGCCACCACGAGCGCTGGGATGGCAACGGCTTCCCGAAGGGACTGCTGGGCGCGGACATACCGCTGGCCGGCCGCGTGGTGGCGGTGGCCGACGCTTTCGACATAGCCACACACGAGCGTCCGCACAGGCCGGCGTGCTCGGTCGCGCAGGCGAGGGCCTCCATCGGAGGTGCGGCTGGGAGCAGGTTCGATCCGGGCGTTGTGGAAGCGTTTCTGGCGGTGGGGTAGGAGGGCGCGGCGGCGATTTGGTGAGATCGTTAGCTTGCAGCGACGAGCAGCGAAGCACCTGCATAGACGTGTGCTGGCCTGCCCTTGACGGCCTTTCCAACGAGTTTGGGCTCCTTGCCAACAGGTGCGATATCGATCGCGAACTCGAGGTTGGTGGCCGCCGTGATCTTCAGCAGGGTCTCGATCTGCGGATTCTTTTCGCCTGACTCAAGCTCCACGACGCGCGGTTGGCTCACGCCCAGTCGCTCAGCCAGCTCGCGCTGTGAGAGTCCATGCTTCGAGCGGTAGCCGATCAGCTGGACGGCAACCATGTGTGCCAACGCCAAACGCTCCCACTCGGCGGCGAACTCGGGATCTGCGGCCAACTCGGCCGTCAACAGCTCGTCGTGGGTCTTGGTGCCCTTAGGCCAGTCGCTCGGGAGCTTTGCCATGGTGATTATGATAGGTCCAGACTTATCGAAATTCAAGGGTGGGTGCGTCGTATTGGGCGGCGCGCATCTGTGCCCGTGCGATCAATGCGGCGAAATTCGCGTGACGGTCGATTGCCAGGATCGAGGCGTTCGCCCATTGGCTATTGACATTAGCCATAAAGCTAAGTAAGCTAGCCAATGTGACTACCAACTTGATGACACCAACACAGCAGCAGACTCTTTACCTGGACCGTCCGGAAGGACGGATCGGCTACGACGTGGCGGGCGATGGCCCGCTGGTGGTGCTGGTGCCGGGCATGGGCGACGTGCGCGCGGGCTACCGCTTCCTGGCGCCGGCGCTGCGCGGGGCGGGCTATCGCGTGGCGTGCACGGACCTGCGCGGGCACGGCGACAGCGACGCCACGTTCGACTCCTACGGGGATGTGCAGAGCAGCGAAGACGTGATCGCTCTGATCGAGGAGTTGGGTGGCGAGCGGGCGGTGGTGATGGGGAATTCGATGGGCGCCGCTTGCGCGGCGCTCGCGGCCGCCGTGCGCCCGGAGCTCGTTGGCGGATTGGTGCTGATCGGGCCATTCCTTCGCAATGGCAAGGTGAATGCGATCCAGCGGTTGTTGATGCGCGCGGCGATGGCGCGACCGTGGGCGGCTGCGGCGTGGAACGCCTACTTGCCGAAGCTGTACGCGGGGCGCCGGCCGGATGACTTCGAGGAGTATCGCCGTGAGTTGGTGGCCGGCCTGCGCCGGCCGGGCTATGCGCGGGCGTTCTCGCTGACCACGCGCACCAGCCACGATCCGGTGCAGGCGCGCCTGGCGGACGTGTCGGCGCGCGCGCTGGTGGTGATGGGCGAGCGGGATCCGGACTTCCCCGACCCGCGCGCGGAGGCAGATTGGATCGCGCAGAACCTGAACGCTGAGGTGGCGATGGTGGCCGAGGCCGGGCATTACCCGCAGTCCCAGCAGCCGGAGCTCACGGCGGCGGCGGTGCTGCGCTTCCTGAGCACGGTGGCCGAGCGTGCCTAGAGCGGGCCTGACCGAAGCGCGGGTGCTGGACGAGGCGGAGCTGATGGCCGACGAGCTGGGTTTGTCGGAACTCACGTTGGCGGCGCTGGCGGCGCGGTTGGGCGTGCGCCAGCCGTCGCTTTACAAGCACGTGGAGGGCATGCCCGGGCTGCAGCGCGGTCTTTCGGTGAGAGCCAAGAGCGAGCTGGCCCAGGTGCTGGGCCGCGCGGCGGTGGGGCGCGAGCGCGATCAGGCGGTGGCGGGCGTGGCGCGGGCTTATCGCGCGTGGGCGCTGGAGCATCCGGGGCGCTATGCGACGGTGCAGCGCGTTCCGGTCGCTGGAGATCGTGAGGATGAGCTGGCCAGTGCGGCGGTGGTGGGGGTGGTGCTCGACATCCTGGCCGGCTACCGGTTGCACGACGACGATGCGATCGATGCGGCGCGCGCTTTGCGCTCGGCGCTGCACGGCTTCGTCACGCTGGAGGCGGCCGGCGGGTTCGGGTTGCCGGTGGACATCGACCGCAGCTTCGAGCGGCTGATCGGCGCGCTGACCACAGCGCTTGCGCGGTGGAGCGCCGTCTAACGTCGCAGCTTGAGCGTGGCTGACACGTTGCCGCTGGACGGGCCGCTGCTGGGAACGAACCCCACCTTGACCGTCAGCTTGCGCAGGCGGTGGTGGCGCAACGCTTTCACCCCTGCGCGGGAGAGCGGCACCTTGATGGTGACCGTCTGCGCCCGGCGCAGCTTGTGCGAGGTGGCATGCAGGTTGCGACCACTGGCTGTGAGGCGCCCGGCGGCGTACGCGCGCACCTTCAGCACGAGCCTGTGGCCGACCAAATGCCGGGAGAGGATCTTAAGCCTGGGCGGGCAGCCGCTGACGGAGACTCGCGTGCTCTGCTTGAGCTGCGCGCCGCTCTGGGCGGTGATGGTGGTGGGCACCAGCAGCGCCTTGGCGCACAGGTTGCCGTTGGCGGCCAGCGCCGAGTTGGGGCCCATTTCCAGGTTGAGGGCGAACGTGGAGACGGGTGCGTCGGGGATGGCGGCGAAGGTGGTGTGGAGCAGTCCTTTGGAGACCACGTTGTTGCCCACCAGAATCACCTGCACGCCATCGCCGTCGAGTACCAGATCTAGATCGGGGAAGGCGGCGCCGCCGTGGGAGACGAGGTAGGCGTGTCCGCTCAGCGAGCCCGGCAGCACGGGTGTGGTGACGGTGGCGGTGCCCACTTTGGAGTCGCGCGGGCAGGCGCTGAGTGCGGCCGCGAACGTGGCTTCTGGGCAGGCGTATTTGAGCGTGGACTGGCGGATGGCGAACTGCACGGGCAGCTGCGTGGCCACGGAGTGGATGTTGGCCTGGTGGGCTGGCTGTGTGAGCGTGGCCTGCAGGCTGGCGCCCTGCGATTTGGAGGCGTGGCCGTTGCTGGACAGGGCGAACGTGGGTTTGAACGCCAGCGCGCTGCAGTTGCCCACCTGGAATGGGCTGGAGAGGCTCTGCGATGCGCCCATGGTGGAGGTGAGTGTGGCTTCGCCGGCCAGCGGCCCGCAGTTGCTCGGGTTGAACAGGAAGTTGGGGCGGTTCAATGCCACGCTGAGGGTGCGCAGCCGCAGCGGCACGCCCTTGACGATGGTGGGCAGCGAGCCAGTGGCGGTGATGCGGGTGGTGTAGGGGTTGACGGTGAGCGCGGCACGGGTGAGCACGCAGTTGCACGGGCCGCTACCGAGGTTGAACGGCCCGGCGGCGGCGGGCACGGCGATCGAGAGGCCGTAGGGCGCGCCGTCGTAGGGGCCGGTCAGGTAGACGGGGCCAGAGAACGGATACGGGGCGGGGCCGGCGCCGGCGGTGACCGAGGCGGTGCCGATCTGGCTGGTGGCTGCGCAGGTTCCCTGGCTGGCCTGGGGTTCGCCGCACAGCGGCACCGACGGGATCGCGCCGAGCAGGCCCTCGGGCAGCGTGGCGGCGATCTGCGACGGGTACTGCTGCCCGTCGTTACGCGCGAGGTTGAGCGTGTATGACGTGTAGGCGCCGGCGTTGGGGCTGGCGTCGGCGGTGCTCTGGGTGAGCGAGAACGGCAGCGGCGAGGCACAGCCGCTTGAGGCAAACAGCGTGGAGCTCACCGCTGCGGCGCCGCCGGAGTAGGGGGTGAACAGTGCTTCGGTGGGCTCGCTGGCACAGGCGAGCGGGTTGGCAAGCGGCGCCTGCGCGCCGCCCTTGGCCTTCAGCGTGAGGCTGCTGAACGGCAGCTGGGGATTTGCGGCGAAGCTCACTTCCAGCCTGCCCGTTGTGGGGTTGGGGGTGACCGAGCCTTTGAGCCGCACCGACACGCCGTACACACTCTCGGCGTCGAGGTAGATCTCATACGGCGGTTCGGTGATGGTGGCGCCGGTGGGGCTGGCCAGGTAGAGCGTGCCGGTGAGCGAGTCGGGCGGCAGGTCGGTTTCGATGGCCACCGTGCCGATGGCCGAAGCGGCCGGGCAGGTGACAGGGCTCGTGCTCCCGATGGCGATCTGTGCGGCGGTGCACGCCTGCAGCCCGCGGGCGGCGGCAGGGTTCAGCGTCATCCCTTCAGGCAGCGTCACCCGCGCGTCCTGGATGTCGGCGGTGTTGATTTCTTCCCCGCCCACGTGTTGGGGGACCTTCACTTCGGTGCTGGCGCCGTCAGGTTCGTCTGACTGGGTCGTTTCCGCTTTGACGGTGGCGGTCGGCTTGAACGGCACTTTGTCACACCCGCCGACGCCCTCGGGCGTGTGGGTCTGGGTGCGCGAGACCTGGCCTTCCCACGATTCCACTTCCAGGTGCGAGGTGGTGGTGTTGGAGCACACGCTGGGCAGCGTCAGGAAGTCGCCGCTGCCGGCGCGGCCGTTGAACGTGAGCTTTGACTTCAGCACCGACAGCGGCACTTTGGCGCCAAGCACTTCGCCTTCCTTGGGGATGTTGTCGATTTCGAAGTACTCGTGGTAGTCGCTGCTCCAGCTGACGTGGCCTTCGAGGTAGATGTGCAGGTTCACGAACGGTTCCACGGCCACGTGGATGCCGAAGTCCAGCGGGATGCCGGGCTGCTGTTCGAGGTTGTACACGGTGCCGGTGATGGTGAGGTTGCCGGCACCGTCCCACACCACCAGTTCGTTGGTGCCGACCCGTGATTCAGCGGAGCATTCGTTGTTTTCGAACGCTTTCAGAGAGCATTGTTTGAGCGCCTCGGGGTTGCCGGCCAAGCCGGGCGGCAGATCGACGCGGATGTTCTTCACGGAGCCTTCCGGTTCCTGGCCCAGCAGCCCGCTCTGGTGGTTGAATTCAAATGCGGTGATGCCGTACGGCGGATGACCGGCGGCCTGTGTGAACGCTTCTTCCGGGTTGGCTTCCACGCTGGAGTAGGTGCATGACGCGTTGACGCACGTGCCGGCTTCGAAGTGGCTTTCTTCGACGCCGAAGGAGGCCAGAGCGGCCGGCGCGGCTGCGAGGAGGAAAGCACAGGCGACGACCACGATCGCCGCCTCCCTCACCGCCGCGCCGGCCTTGTGGGGACGACTGGATACCCGGTTCGTGTCGAATAGCACCACCCTCACATGAGTAGCTCTACCCGCGTCGGTGTTTCCTACACACGCTTGTCAGTAAGCGCGCTGAGCGCTGGTGCACTACGGGTGCTTCAGGCGACGGGCGGCGCGTGCAGATCGGCGGCGGGAACGTCTGCGGCGGCGGGAGGCTCGTCCTCGACGGGCACGTCGGCGGCGACGGCGCTGGGCTCGACCTCGGGCGCCGCGGCGACGGGCGCTGGGGGCGCCGCGGCGGCGACTGGCTCCTCGCTCTCGAGGATCGGCGCGGGCTCGGCGGCGGGCGCCTGCTGCTCGGCGGTTGCGGGCTGGTCAGGCTCGAGCACCAGTGCGGGGGACGCATCGGCGGCCTCCAGGCTGGCGGCGGGCAACTCGGCGGCGGGGCCATCCACAGCGGCGCCGGGCTCGGCGGCGGGCTGCTCGGCGGGGAAGTCGGCGTCGAGCAGGCTGGCCACGGCGCTGGCGGGCACGGGCTTTGAGAGGTAGAAGCCCTGGGCCATGGAGCAGCCCATGGCCTTCAACGAGGTGAGCTGCTCGCGCGTCTCCACGCCCTTGGCGATCACCCGCAGCGACAGGTCGCGCCCGAGCACCAGGATCGCCTCCAGCAGCCAGCTGCGGTAGTCCTCGTCGTCGGAGGCGGCCAGCGAGCTGCGGTCGACCTTCAGGTAGTCGAGCGGCAGGCGCTGCAGGTCGGAGTGGTAGGCGTAGCCGGTGCCGAAGTTGTCGATGGCGATGCTGACGCCCATCTGCTTGATCTCGGCCAGCCGTGCGGCGGTGGCGGCGGTGTCGCGCATGACGGTCGCCTCGGTGATCTCCAGCGTCAGCAGCGAGGGCTCGATGCCGGACTGCTGCAGCGCGCGGCGCACGTCGGTGGCGAAGCCGTCGCGGTTGAGCTGGGCGGAGGCGACCTCCACGGACACTCCCACGCGGTGGCCGGCCACGTTCCAGGCGGCGGCGCGCCGGCAGGCCTCTTCCAGCACACCGCGCCCGATCGGCACGATCAGCCCGGATTCCTCGGCCAGCGGGATGAAGTCGGCGGGCATCAGCACGCCCTGCTTGGGGTGGCGCCAGCGGATCAGCGCCTCCAGGCCCACCACCTTCTGCGTGGCGAGGTCATAGATGGGCTGGTAGAGCAGGAAGAACTGCTGGTTCTGAAGCGCGGCGTTGAGGTCGGCCTCGAGCACTCCGTCGCCCTCGACGACCGAGTGCATGTTGGCGTTGAACAGGGCGAAGCGATCCTTGCCGGATGCCTTGGCGGAGTTGAGCGCCACGCGCGCGTCGCGCAGCAGTTCGTCGGCTTTCTCGTAGCGGCCGAAGGCCACGCCGATGCTGGCGGTCATGTGGAAGCTGGGGCCGAAGTTCTCGAGCGCCACCGGTTTGTGCAGGGCGTCGATCATGCGTCGCGCCAGCGAATCAAGGCGCGCTCCGCGCGCGGCCGTCTCGACCAGCACCACGAACTCGTCGCCGCCCATGCGCCCGACGGTGTCCTGTTCGCGAATCACGTTCTCCAGCCGCTCGGCCACGATCTTCAGCAGCTGGTCGCCGGCGGCCTCTCCGAGCTTGGCGTTGACGTCGGTCAGCCAGTCGATGTTGACGAACAGAATGCCCACCAGCAGCTCCGGCTCGCGGCTTGCCCGCGCGAGCGTGCGCTCGGTGCGGTCCAGCATCAGCTCCTTGTTGGGCAGCCCGGTGAGTGTGTCGTAGAGATCCTCCTGCGGGTCGTGCTTGACCTGCACGGGCAGCGGCGCGCGTCCGGCGCCGAGCGCGTACACGAGCAGCCCCAGCAGCGAGCTGAGCAGACAGCCCACGATCAACAGCGCGAGCGCGCCGTCGTCGTCCCACATGCCGGACACCGGCGGCGAGCCGTAGACCCGCAGCGCGAAGCCGTTGCGGAAGTTGGCCGTTTCGCTGGGCCAGTCGGCGGGCGGGTGGCCGCTGGAGAAGATCACGTCCGAGGCGCTGGTGCGCAGCCGCAGGCGCACGTCCACGCCGGCGTGGCCGCGCAGCGCGTTTTCGAGCATCACGCCGGGCAGCACGACCTCGTTCAGCCACCCCACGAATGCGGCCATGCGCCCGGCGGGCGTTTTGGGCGGCGCCGGGCCGCGATACACCGGGGTGAGGATTTCGACGGCGGTGTCGTGGCCGGAGCCGACCGAAGCGGAGGCAGTGTGGCCTGCGTCGCGTGCCAGCAGCAGCGCGGTGCTGGAGGCGCAGTAGTCGAGCCCGGCGGGCGCATAGTCGCCGGCGCTGCGCGCCAGTTCGGCCATCGACAGGCAGTAGAAGGGACGTGTGCCGGCGGGCGTCACGTGGAACCCTTCCGCACCGATGGCGGAAGCGCCGAGCGGCGTGGTGCCCTGATGGGTGGCGAGCGTGGCATACGCGGCGAGCTGTGAGGCCGGCATGATTTTCACCAGCCCGAGCCGGTCCAGCTGCGGGTAGCGAGGCAGCGTGCGCACCCATTTGGCCCACTTCTGGAATTCGGTGGGCGTGGCTTTGGGGTTGCCGGCGAAGAACGTGCTGGCGCCGAGCGCCAGGTCTTCCTCGTGCTGGAGCGCCAGTTTCAGGGTGGTGGCGATCTGGGTCGAGCTCTGCCGCAGTGCTCGCCGGGTGTCGTTGGCGTCGCTGTGGGCTATCGCCTGCGCACGCAGCAGCGAAACCACCACACCGCCTGCGACGCACAGCAGAGCGACCATCGCCCACAGCAGCCGTCGGCGGCTGCGCGGTCTGCGCGGGGCAGCTCCGGACGCTGTGTCTGCGGCCAGCATCGGCCCTGTGACGATCGCCTGCTGCTGTGCGGCTGGCGCCGGCGCCGGTAGCGGCGGGCTGCTCTTGCCGGCGGGCTCGGGCAGAGGTAGGGGGAGTGGGTTCTCTGACATGGCGGTCGGGCGTGCTATCGGCACGCGGTAGTGCGTTCCCGAGCCCTGATCGATCCCGTGCGCGGGCAGCTGTCCAGATCGAACCCCGATTCGGACGGATATCTGAGGTTCTCGGCGCCGAAACGCCGCAGCAGCGCCCTACAGCGGGGTGTTCTCAGGCCACCATGCGCGGTGCGGGCGCGGCGCGAGGCGTGACGACGCGGCTCGTCACGACCACGCGGGCGCCGCGGCCGGGCAGCAGCGTGACGTGATGGTTGTTGATCGGCTCGTCGGCGTCGCGATCGGCGCGCAGCTCGGCGCTCGAAGAGGATCGTGCGCAGCACGATGCGCATCTGGAAGTTGGCGAACGTGGCGCCGATGCAGCGGTGGATGCCACCGCCGTAGGCGATCCAGCTGTAGCCCTGGCGCTCGCCTTCCAGGAAGCGCTCAGGTCGAAACGCGTCCGGGTCGCTGTAGTGGCGCTCGGAGCGCTGCACCAGGCGGATGGCCGGCATCACCGTGACCCCGGCCGGGAGCTCGCTGCCGCCGAGCGTCACCGGCGCGGCTGTGCGCCGGGTGATGGCTGGCAGCACGGGACGCAGCCGCAGTGTCTCCTTGACGACCGCGTCGAGGTAGGACTCATCGCGCTGGGCGCGGGCAAGCGCATGCGGGTGGCGCACCAGGCGCTCCACAGCCCAGCTGAGCGCGGTGGTGGAGGTGTCGTGCCCGGCCAGCAGGATCGTGGCCAGCTGGTCGAGCAGCAGCCGATCGTCGAGCTCCTCGGCGGCGATCAGCCGCGACAGCACGTCGCTGCGCTGCGCGACCGCGGGGTCGGCGCGTCGCAACGCTATCTCCCGTGCCAGCAGCTCGCGGGCGTGGGCCAGGCACGCGTTGAACGCCCGCCACGGGCCGACCATGGCCAGCGGCTGCCACACCCACATCAGCAGCACCAGCGGCCTCAGCAGCACCGCACGCCCGAGCGTGCCGCGCAGCTCGTCCAGGCGCTGGGAGTCCTCAGCACCGATCACCGCCCGCAGCAGCACCTCGAGCGTGATCGCGCGCATCCGCTCGGTCAGTTCAAAGGGCTGATCGAGCGGCCAGCTGGAGATCTCGGCGGCGGTGACGCTCTCGATCAGCTGCTCATAGCCACGGACGGTCTCGCCGTGAAACGGCGGCAGCAGCTGCCTGCGCACGTGCAGGTGCTCCGGCCCGTCCAGCACCACGATCGAGCGCTCGCCGATCAGCGGCGCCAGCAGGTCGTAGGACTCTCCCGCCCGCCACGTCTGCGGGCTGCCGGTCAGGACGGTCTCGATGTCCTGCGGATCGGAGACCACCACAGTTGGACCCCAGGGGAACACGCGCATCGTGAACATCGAGCCGTAGCGCTCCTCGCAGCCCCGCAGGAAGCGGTCGATGTTGCCCCAGAACGCAAGCGTCTGCGCGGCCAGCGGCATCGACGGTCCAGAGGGCAGGGCGGAGCGGTGAGTGCTCATACACCATCCGGCCGTTCAGGAAACACATGGTATTTGACTCATCAGGAGATCGACTGTACGCGTGCTTCCTCCCGGCTCAAACCAACTTGGACGGATGGTCTAGTGGGCCCCCAGCGGCGCGGTCAGAGCGCGATCGGCAAGCCGGCCAGCCGATCCAACAGCCGCCGGTCGAGCGCGGCCACGACCTCGTCGGTGAGCTCCTCGATCGCATCGTCGAGGCTCGCCCGGGGTGCTTCGCCGGCGATCGCGCGCAGCACGTCGGGGCTCTCCAACAGACCGTGCAGATAGACGCCGAGCACCTCGCCGTCCACCCAGCCGAGTCCGTGCGGCAGCGCCTCGGCGGGGCCGGGCGTGGAGGCCACGGTGTGTCCATGGCGGATCTCATAGCCGCTGACGCTCAGCCCGGAGAGCTCCGCCCAGGGCGCTGGGAGCTCCTGGAAGCGCGCTTCGCTGCGCGCGGCCAGTCGCTTGGCGGGGCCCAACTCGGTCTCCAGCGCCAGCAGGCCGAGCCCCTGGAAGTCGCCGTCGCGCCCGCTGCGATCGGTGAGTCGCCGACCCAGCATCTGCAGCCCGCCGCAAATGCCCAACAGTCGTCGCCCGCTGCGTAGGTGCTCCCGAATCGGCGCCTCCAGGCCGGCTGCGCGCAGCCAGTGGAGGTCCCGGGCGACATGCTTGGAGCCGGGCAGCACGATCAGCTCGGCGTCGCGCAGATCGGCAGGGCTGTGAGCCCATACGACCTGGGCGACCTGCTCCAGCAGCTTCAGCTCGTCCAGGTTGGAGGCGGTGGGGTAGCGCAGCACTGCGACGCGTGGGCCGGCAGCGTGGCTGCGAGTGGGTCCGGCGCCGTCCTCGTCGGGGAGCCCGTGCGCGAGCATCGGAACCACGCCCAGCATCGGCACGCCGGTCAGCTCCAGCAGTTGCGCCGGCGCCGGCTGCAGGAGCTCGATGTCGCCGCGGAAGCGGTTGAGCACGAACGCTCGAACACGGGCGCGATCCTGCTCCTGCAGCAGCTTCCACGTGCCATAGAGATGCGCCAGAGCGCCGCCGCGATCGATGTCGGCCACGAGCAGCACCGGGGCGTCGGCCAGCCGCGCGACGGGCATGTTGGCCAGATCGGTGTCGCGCAGGTTGATCTCGGCAGGGCTGCCGGCGCCCTCGATCACGATCAGCTCGAACTGTGCCGCCAGGGAGGCGTATGACTCCTCGATCGCCGACCACATGTGCGGCGCGCGCGAGCGCCAGTCGAGCGCGCTGAGCTCCGGATCGGCCACGCCACGGAGGATCACCTGGCTGCTGCGCTCGGTCTCCGGCTTGACCAGGATCGGGTTCATGCGCACGTCCGGCGCGGCGCGGGCGGCCAGCGCCTGCAGGTACTGGGCGGTTCCGATCTCCCCGCCGTCCACCACGCGGGCGTTGTTGGACATGTTCTGGGCCTTGAACGGAGCCACGCGGATGCCCTGGCGGGCGAAGTGACGGCACAGCGCGGTCGTGAGCAGGCTCTTGCCGGCCCAACTGGAGGTGCCCTGGACCATCAGCGACGCCATCGGCTGCAAGTATCCCGGCTGCGCTCCGCACGTACGGCCTGGAGTTGAAGGCCACAGGCGTGGAGTTCACGCAGGGCCGGAAGGGCGCCCGTACGGGGTCGACCGCGAAGCTCGCCTCCCCGGCTGGCTGCGTCTACGAAGTGTCTAGACCAGCAGCTCGTCGGGGCTGGCGAGCGTGCGCAGATGCGCGGAGATGCCGGTGATGCTCAGCAGGCGCTGCACCTGATCGGAGCCGCGCGTGATGGCAAAGCGCTGTCCCTGCTGCTCACAGCGCTCCTGGGCGGTGAGGATGATCCGCAAGCCGGTGGAGTCGATGAACTGCAATCGCTGAAGGTCCAGCACCAGTGCCTTGGCTGTGATGTCAGCGGTCTCGATCGAGCTCTGCAGCAGCGGCGCGTTGGCCATGTCGAGTTCGCCGTCGAGCGCCACGATGATGCGATCCGCCTCGCGGGTGACAACGATCCGCAGGTGATCCGTTACCCCCATGTGCCCAATTCTATACAAGGTATGCGCGCCCACCGGCGCAATCGCGTGTCAGCCGGCCAATTGCATGTGTATGCGCACGCTGCTGCCGCTCGGCGAGTTGCGCACCTGCACGAGGTCGCAGAGCTGGTGCGTGAGCCACAGGCCGCGGCCCGATGGGGCAGTCGGGTTGGGCCGCTTGCGGCCGACGAGCGGCTCGTGGAAACGGCCCCGATCGCTGATTTCGCACAGCAGCGTTTCCTGCTCGCGCCACAGGCGCAGGCTGCCGCCGCCGCCACCATAGAGCACGCTGTTGGTGGCGATCTCGTTCACCGCCAGCACCAGGCTGTCGGTGCGCTCGTCCTGCAGGCGCTGCTGCCGAGCCCACTCGGAGACGAGGTGACGGGTGGCGGACAGATCCGCGCTGCCCTGGAAGGAGTGCTGGTGCGCCGGCGACGACGGGTCGGGAAGCATTCCCTCGAACGGGCTGGAAGAGTCGATGTAGCGGTGGTAGTGGGGGTTGGGTCGATCGTGGGGGGCACCGGCCACGTACGGGTGGGTACGCTGGGCGGCCTCCACGACATGGTCGTCGAGGCCGTCGACGTCGTAGGGGCAGAGCAGCAGCCACGGGGCGCCACCGTCGAAGGCGAGGTTCAGCAGCGCCTCGTGGCGCTCGCACTCCGCCAGCTCGGCCTGGTTGCGTCCGGGCCACACCGGTTCGCCGATCCCGAGCGCGTGGGAGCTCTGGTCACAGTGATCCGCCAGGAAGTCGTGCCAGGCGGAGATGATGCGCCCGGGGTTGCGCCCGAGGCTGGCCATGTCGACGAAGTGAACGCGCTGCCCGTCACAGCCCAGTGCCTCCCGCAGCGACGCGCTCCTGTCCGCGCGGGCGGCCACCAGCACCGGCTGGTGCGCCGCGAGTGCGCCTGCCACGAACGGCAGCGTGCCCGCGACGAATCCATCCACGCCCCCGGAGTAGTGAAGAATCTCATGCCGAAAGGCGTTTTCGCACACGTGAGGAGGCCCCGAGTGAAGCCGCTCGCCTCGGTCCGAGCGGCTCGTCCTGCTGAGCAGCGCCGATCGATCGAACGGCGCTGCTTGGGTTGACAGGTTACCAGCGGCCATACCAGCGCCGTCGGCCACCACTCTCGGGCAGGCCGCCCACGAAGAACCCGATCAGCCACAGAAGCACGGCGACGATCAGCACGTACCAGAGCACATGTACGGCAAAGCCCAGGCCGCCAAGGATCGCCAGGATCAAGACAAGCGCAAGTAGAGCCACCATGTTGAAACCTCGTTCAGTAGATGTTCGTGGGGCAAATTACGAGCTCCCACCCTGTTTGAGTTGAATTCCCCGAGCGGGCTCTCGCCAAACCCAGCTCACGCCATGGCTGCTCTTGGCCCAGAAAAGGCGAGCGATGAGAAATATCTCGAAGTTCGTGTTTAGACCGTGAGTAGACGGGGAACTAGAAACCTGCCAGTGTCGCCCCCGGCAGCGGTGGCCGCGAGCCCCCCGCGGTCCTCGCACATACGGGGGGTGGCTAGAGGCGGCGTGTCGGCCGGCTCGTCCCCGCAAGGGGGCTGAGCCGCCGGCATGTCGTCTCTCGGCGTCCTTGCAGCCGGTATCGGCCTACTTCCACGGGGCTACTTCCACGGCCGCTCTGAGTTCTAGCGGCGGTCTGCGAGCTGCAGCGCGAGCATCTCAGAGGAGCCCGCCGCCGTGACCTGCTGCTCGTCGGTGAGCTTCTCCAGCAGGCTACCGAGACCGTCGACGGTGGAGTCGAGCAGCAAAGCGTCGGCGCGGCCGGCGCCAAGCGGCCCCAGCTGCAGGATCAGTCTGCGCGGCGCCAGGCCGACGAGCACGCTGAGATGGTTAGTGTCCAGCGCGCCAGCGGTGTGGGCCACCAGCGCGTCGGCGAGCAGTTGCGTGTCGGAAATGCGGTCTGTGGAGAAGTGCACGCGCGCGGCGACCGCGCATAGAACGCGCGGCAGCACGTGGCGCGCCAACGCAAGCGGCGCGATCGTCATCGCCACGGTGTCCTGCAGCTCCTCGTGGGTTATCTCGGTGAAGGGGAACGGGAAGGGGTCATCTTCCTCGGCGGAGTCCTCCAGATCGAGCGCGAGGGACTTGGCGGCGGTGAACTCCATGCGCACTTCGGTGCCCGTTCCCAGCTCCAGGTCGACGAAGTCGGCCATGTGCGACAGCGCGCGGATGACCGGCAGTCCGATCCCTCCGGCGGCGTTCTCGGCGGGTTGGACGCGGGGGCGAATGCCGCTGCCGTAGTCGCGCACGACCACCCGGAACAGGGGCGCGTGGGCGTACATCTCGACCTCGAGCGGGCCCTCGCCTCCCTCGTAGGCGTGAAGCACCACGTTGTTGCACGCCTCGCTGACGGCCGTGCTGATGTCGTTCAGCTCGACCGGGTCGATGTCGATGGCCTCGGCGATACCGCTGAGGGCCTGGCGAACCAGCAGGACGTTCTCGGCCCTGCTGGAGAGGATCAGTCGAACGTGCGGTATCTCGGCCACCTGGCTACGAGCAAATTCACTCCCTGGCTCCGGGCCGACCACCTCCTGGGGCTCATATGGCGCAAGATGCCCCCTCGTGCGTCGTCTAGTCGACCTCTGTGGGCACATGCGTGAGCGTCCGCAGCTGGTCGAGTGAGCGGCGCAGCAGGCGCGAAACCTGCATCTGAGAGATGCCCACCCGTTCTGCGATCTCGGTCTGTGTGAGGTCGTCCATGAAGCGCATGCGCAGGATCAGGCGCTCTCGAGGCGCCAGGCGGGGAAGCGCGGCGGCGACGGTCGCTCCGAGCTCGACCAGCTCGTAGCTGGCGTCGTCATTGCCGATCAGCTCGCCGTAGGAAGGTGCATCCTCGTCCCCGCCTGGACGGGGAGCGTCCAATGACACCGTCTCGTAGGCCTGAATCGCCTGCAGGGCGTCGATCACCTGCTCGGTGTCGAACTCCAGGTACTCGGCCAGCTGGTTGACGGTGGGGGCGTGGCCGCGCTCGTTGGATAGGTGCTCCTGGGCGTCACGCACCTTCAGCGCGCGCTCCTGGGCGCCACGCGGGACGTGGATGGCCCACCCGGAATCACGGAAGTAGCGGCGCATCTCGCCGAGGATCGTGGGAACCGCAAAGGACTGGAAGGCATATCCACGCTCGGCGTCGTAGCGGTCCAGGGCCTTCAGCAGGCCGAGCGAGGCGACCTGCACGAGATCCTCGAAGGGCTCGGAGGAGCGCCCGTAGCGTCGCGCCAGACCTCGCGCGAGCGGCATGAAGCGCTGCACGAGGGCCTCGCGTGCGCTGTGGTCGCCGTCACGCTGCCAGCGCGTGAAGAGCTCATTCGTCTCACCGAGAGCGGTTACGCTCGTGCTGACGGCCGGAGCGGCGCTCCTGGCCAGGGTTGCTGTTGCTGATCCTTGAGGCATTGCTCACTCCCTTCGCTGTCGACGCTGTCGAGGGTGGCTCGGATCTACTCACTCTACCCCGATTCGGCGGGGTGCAAACCTGGATTTTACAGCGTGCACGCGCTGGTCGGGTGGTTGGGCTGCCTTATACGGTGCGGCGGCGCTCGAAACATCGCGGCAACAACGCGGGCTTGAACCGGCTTGTAAGGTTTGTCACTCGTTTTCTCGTGTCCGTGGTTGTAAGGAGAGGGGCATCGTCAGCTCATGAGCGGGTTCGAGCTCGGTATCAGGCCGCTTGGATGGCGGCGGGTCGGGGGCGCGTTTGCTGCCGTCGTGGTCGCTGCGGCGCTTGTGACGGCGCAGGCGAGCGCTGCGGCAAGCTCGGGCGATGTGCTGGGGTGGGGCGAAGACAACTGGGGTCAGCTGGGCGGCGAACCGTTCGGCGGAAGCGATGTGCCGATCATGGTCGACGGCCTCAGCGAAGTAACGGCGGTGGCGGGCGGCGCCAAGTACAGCCTGGCGCTGCTGCGCAACGGCACGGTGGTGGGATGGGGCAGCGACGGCTATGGCGAGCTCGGCGACGGCGTCGAGGTCCACGAGCAGGACACGCCGATCCCAGTCAGCGGGCTGCACGAAGTGGTGGCGATCTCGGCCGGGCACAAATTCAGCTTGGCGCTGCTTGCGAACGGAACGGTCATGTCGTGGGGCTTCAACCAGTTCGGCAAGCTCGGCAACGGCACCAACGTGCAGTCGAGCGACGTGCCGGTGCAGGTCAAGGGGCTCGGCAACGTGGTGGCGATCGCGGCCGGCTTCTTCCACAGCCTGGCGCTGCTGAGCAACGGAACGGTGATGGCCTGGGGCAACGGCGACTACGGTGAGCTCGGCGACGGCGCGACAAGCAACAGCAACGTGCCGGTCGCGGTTACGGGGCTTGCAAACGTGAAAGCCATCTCCGCCGGCGGCATCCACAGCCTGGCATTGCTGGACAACGGCACGGTGATGTCGTGGGGCGGCGACGAATACGGTCAGCTGGGCCTTGGGGAAGGGGTGACGCATCGCACCGACGTGCCTGTTGCGGTGAAAGGCCTGAGCGGCGCGAGCGCGATCTCGGCGGGCATGTTCTACAACCTCGCGCTGCTGGGCAACGGCACCGTGATGTCGTGGGGCTTCAATCACTCGGGGCAACTGGGCAACGGCGCTGTGAACCAGCGCACCAACGGGGTGCCCGGACCGGTGCTGAACCTCAGCGGCGTGAAGGCGATCGCGGCGTCCAACAGCAGTGTGACGCTGGCCCGCACCAACCAGCACAGCATGGCGCTGTTGAACAACGGCTCGGTGATGGGCTGGGGTGGCAACGAAGACGGACAGTTGGGCGACGGCAGCATCGCGAGCAGCGACGTGCCGATGCCGGTGAGCGGGCTGAGCAATGTCACCGCAATCGCGGCCGGAGGATTTCACGGCCTGGCGATCGAAGCCGGCGGCTGATCGGGAAGCCAAGCGGAGCTACCGCGTCGCCGAGGACAGCGGCATCGGCTGAGGGTAGAGAACCACGCTCGTCTCGGCGGTGGGCGGCTCCGGGTCGGGGTCGGGCGCACGCGGTGCGCCGATCACGCGATTGCGCCCCGCGTCCTTGGCCTGGTAGAGCGCGTTGTCGGCGGCCTTGAACATCGTTTCGTAGTCAACCTGCTCACCCTTGGCTGCGCTGAGCCCGAGCGAGATCGTGACGGGGATGCCGAGCGGACGGACCTGCTCGACGGCCGCGCGCAGGCGCTCGGCCACCTCGTGCCCACCGCTGATGTCGACGCCGGGCAGCACCACCAGGAACTCCTCGCCGCCCAGCCGGTACACGAGCTCGAACGAGCGCAGATGCTTGCGCAGCGTGTAGGCCACGTCACGCAGCACCGCGTCGCCGCAGTCGTGGCCGTGCTGGTCGTTGACGGCCTTGAAGTTGTCCACGTCGCACAGCAGGAGACACACCGGCTGGCGCGCAATCCGCGCCTGCAGCGTCAACTCGACGAAGCGCGGCGCCAGCGCATGGCGGTTGAGCAGGCCGGTGAGCGGGTCGAGGATCGCCTCGCTGCGGTGATGCAGCTCGGCCGCCTGCAGCGCCCACACGATCGAGACGACTCCGGTGAGCAGTGCCAACGTGGAGAACACCGGCACCGGGTCGTTGATCGTGGCGGTGGGATCGGCGCCGAGCGAGGCGGCCAGGATCACGAACACCGTCAGGATCAGCCCGGCGATCACGACCTGCGGCCGAAAGCGGGCGGCCACCATGCCGGCGGGCAGGACCAGCCACGGCAGCGCCGGACTCTTGGGGCCGCCACTGAGGATCGCGCCGACCCCGATCAGCGCGAGCGTGATCAAGATCGCCCAGGCGCTCACACGCTCGGGATGGGAGCTGCGCTCGATGCGGTAGTCGACGTTGAGGAAGTTGAGCACCGACAACGAGAACAGCACGAACGTCCACCAGCCGAGCCACGGGGTGGAGATCAGCAGCGACACGCCCACCGCGCCGGAGCCGATCATGCGAATCGTGCGAACGCGTGCGCTGGCGTCGACGACGCGCGCGCGGTCGAGCTCGGTTGGACATAGCCATGAGCGTCCTGACATGCTGAACACTTCGGTGGGTGGAGGCGTCTGCTTGAGTACTTTCCCACACGGCAAACAGATACATGGCGCAAACAGTCGTCTACGTTCGTGAGTACGTTCGTCTGCATTGAGCCCTTCGTTTTCCGACCCCGCGAGCGAGCGTGTTTCGCCGAAATAACCGGACCGGGTCTTCGCGCCGCTAGCCTGTCGGGCCGTGCCCGTAACCAGAGATGACATCCGCAACGTTGCAATCGTCGCCCACGTCGACCACGGCAAGACCACGCTCGTGGACGCGATGCTGTGGCAATCGGGCGCGTTCCGCGTCGGTCAGGACGTGGCCACGCGGGTGATGGACTCGATGGATCTGGAGCGCGAGAAGGGGATCACGATCCTCGCCAAGAACACCTCGCTGCGCTACAAGGACGTCAAGCTCAACATCATCGACACTCCGGGTCACGCCGACTTCGGCGGCGAGGTCGAGCGCGGGCTGACGATGGTCGACGGCGTGCTGCTGCTGGTCGACTCCTCCGAGGGCCCGCTGCCGCAGACGCGCTTCGTGCTGCGCAAGGCACTGGAGGCAAAACTCCCGGTGATCCTCGTCATCAACAAGGTCGACCGCCCCGACGCGCGCGTGGCGGAGGTGATCGACGAGGTGTACGAGCTGTTCCTCGACCTCGACGCCGACGAGCATCAGATCGAGTTCCCGATCGTCTACAGCAACGCCAAGGCCGGTGCCGCGTCGCTCGAGTACGACCCCGAGCACCCGTTGATGGAAGGCACGCTGGAGCCGCTGCTGGACCTGCTGCTGGAGCGCATCCCCGCCCCCGAATACGAGCCCGACCATCCGCTGCAGGCGCTCGTCACCAATCTGGACGCCTCCCCCTACGTGGGGCGCCTGGCCATCTGCCGCGTGCGCAACGGCACCATCCGCAAGGGCCAGCAGCTCGCCTGGTGCCGCGCCGACGGCACCATCCAACGCGCGCAGGTGGCAGAGCTCTACGTGACAGACGCGCTGGATCGTGTGGACGCGCCCGAGGCGGGGCCGGGGGAGATCATCGCGGTGGCCGGCATCTCAGAGGTCACCATCGGCGAGACGCTGGCCGACCCCAACGATCCGCGGCCGTTGCCGGTGATAACCGTGGACGAGCCCGCCATGTCGATCACGATCGGCGTCAACACCTCGCCGCTGGCAGGCAAAGACGGCGACAAGATCACCGCCCGCCAGATCAAGGCGCGCCTGGAGCAGGAGCTCATCGGCAACGTGTCGCTGCGCGTGCGCGACACCGCGCGGCCTGACACCTACGAGGTGCAGGGCCGCGGCGAGCTGCAGTTGGCGGTGCTGGTGGAGATGATGCGCCGCGAGGGCTTTGAGATGACCGTCGGGCAGCCGCACGTGGTCGAGCGCACCATCGACGGCAAGCGCCACGAGCCGGTCGAGCGCCTGTCGGTGGACGTGCCCGACGAGCACGTGGGCACGGTCACGCAGCTGCTGGCCGCGCGCAAAGGACGGATGGAGCACATGATCAACCACGGCACCGGCTGGGTGCGCATGGACTATCTGGTGCCGGCGCGCGGTTTGATCGGCTTTCGCACCGAGTTCCTCACCGAGACGCGCGGCACCGGGATCATGCACCACGTGTTCGACCGCTGGGAGCCGTGGGCGGGGGAGATCCTGACGCGCTCCAGCGGCGTGCTGGTGGCCGACCGCCGCGGCGAGACGGTCACCTTCTCGCTGTTCACGCTGCAGGAACGCGGCTCGCTGTTCGTGGGCCCCGGCGAGGAGGTCTATGAAGGCATGATCATCGGCGAGAACGCCCGCTCCGAGGACCTCGACGTGAACCCCGTAAAGGAGAAGCACCTCACCAACATGCGCTCCTCCACCTCCGACGTGCTGGTGCGCCTGGACGCGCACCGCAAGCTCACCCTCGACGAGGCACTGGAGTTCGTGCGCGAGGACGAGGCGGTGGAGGCCACACCCGTATCGGTACGCATGCGCAAGGTGGTGCTACCCAAGGTCGAGCGGCTGAAGGCAGTGCGCGCGGCGCGCAAGTGATCGTGCCGGCCGCCCCTAAATGACCGCGCGCGGTCACGATCGGCGTGCCTTGGTTGCGCGGACGAAGCCATGCACACCGACTGCGACTCCCCCGATGACCACGAACTCGACCGCTGCACTCGTCAATGCGAGCAATAGTCCGTCAGGTTCGAACATCGCCGGGCAAGCCCTGCCGGAGCTCGCTTACGAATCGGCTTAGGCGCAGCGTCTCGTCCAGCCGTTCCTCTGGCGTCTTCCCATGGTCGCGCTGGGCACGCACTTCTGTTGCCCGCTCGTTGCGGGCGATCTCCTGCGCCGTCCACGGCCTCAGTGGCTTTGCTCCCGGCTTTGCGACCATGCCCAGATTGTAGACCGGCACTAGGTCTGGTCCAGGCCTTCAGCGTTGGGGGCGCCAGCGGCCACCGCTTCCTGCGCCACTTGCAGGCCGGATCGGGTTGACATCAGTGTCACGCCGCACGCGTGGCGCAACGGCTGTAGGGTTCCGCCGATGATCAGATCGACGCGGGTGTCTCTCACCAACAAAATGGCTGTTTCCATCGCGTGCCTGGCATGCGCGTTCACGTGCTCGGCGGCCGCCCTGGCGCATGCCGAAGCGGTGATCCATTACCAGAAGGAGAGCATCCAGGCCTATGAAAAGCAGCTCTCCGGCGGCGAAATAGCGGCGGCCACGTTCAACAAGAAGATTCGCTCGCTGCATCTGACGCTCAAGAATGGCAAGCACGTCCTGATCACCTACCCGCCGCACGAACAGCCCAAGTTCGCAGCAGCCCTGGAAGCGAAGAACATCCCTGTGTCGGTGCTGAAGCCGGCGGTGGCGGCCAAAGAAGCGGCCAAGCCGGTGCACCACAAACTCCGCTACGTCGCGGGCGGGATTCTGGTGCTGGTGATCATCGTGGTGGGCGCGGTGCTGCTGGTGGACCGGCGCCGCAAACTCGCAGCGGAGTGAGCTGAGCCGAGCACACTCCCGCGCCGTGACGCGGGCCTGATTGCCGGACAGGGCGGCGTTGGCTCAGCAGTGCAGGCGATGACGCGCCCGGTGCGGGTGCAAGGATTCGCCGTGCGCGAGCGCGCGCATGCTGAGGCCCACGTCGTGGGCGAGCATGTCGACCATGTCGCGCGAGAAGTTCTCCTTGATCACCATGCGCAGGACCGTCACGTGCTCGGCGTTGGGCGGGAGCGTGTAGGCGGGCACGATCCAGCCGCGCTCGCGCAATAGGTGGGTTAGGTGCACGAGGTCGGTGGTCTGGGGGTCGGTGGCTCGCAGCGCCACGATCGGAAAGTCGGCGCCGTCGGCGATCAGCTGCAGGCCGGGGATCGCAGCCAGTTTTCCGGCCAACGCCTGTGCGTTCTCCAGGCAGCTGGCCACGACCGACTCAAAGCCCTCGCGTCCCAGGCGCAGGAATGCGAAGTACTGCAGCACCACCGAGGAGGACGGCCGCGAGAAGTTCAGCGAGTAGTTGGGCATGTCCCCGCCCAGGTAGTTGATGTGGAAGACGAGCTCCTCGGGCAGGTCGGACGCGTCACGGAACACGACCGTGCCCATGCCCGGATACACGAGCCCGAACTTGTGGTTGGACACGTTGATCGAACGCACCGACGGCAGGCGGAAGTCCCACGCCAGATCGGGCTGTGAGAACGGGATCACGAAACCGCCGGAGGCGGCGTCGATGTGCAGCGGGATGGGCAGCCCCTGCTCGGCCTCCACGCGTGTGAGCAGCTGATCGATCGAGGCCAGGTCGTCCATCTGCCCGGTGAACGTGGTTCCCAGCAGCCCGGCCACGGCGATCGTGCGCTCGTCCAGCAGCGGCTCCACCTGCTCCGCGCCGATCGTGTAGCGGCCGTCCTCCATCGGCACCACCCGCGCCTCCACCTCGAAGTAGCGCGCGAACTTCTCCCAGCAGGTGTGCACGTCGGCGCCCATCACCATGTTCGGGCGGTCCGTCGGCTGCCCGGCCGCCTCGCGCCGGCGCTGCCACGAGCGCTTGTGGGCGAGCATCGCCAGCATGATCGCCTCGGAGGAGCCGATCGTGGCGGTGCCGGTCGGCTGCTGGTGGGCCGGTGCGTGGAACAGGCGCCCGATCATCGACACCACGCGGCGGTGGACCACCTCGGTCTGCGGGTACTCGTCCTGGTCGATCAGGTTCTTGGCCAGCGTCTCAGATGCCAGGCGGTCGGCCTGTGGCTCCATCCAGCTGGTCACGAACGAGGCCAGGTTGAGCGCGGGATTGCCGTCGAGGTTGAGCTCGTCGTGGACCAGCTGGTAGGCGCCGTCGGCGCTCATGCCCTGCGCCGGCAGGCGGTACTTGGGGATGTCGTGCGAGAACGAGCGGCCGGCATACGTCGGCGAGACCAGCTCCTCAGAGTCGAGGTTCAGTTTGTGCATCGATGCTCTCCTTTGGTCTAGCCGCTGGCGGTGATCAGCTCGGCCCGCTCGTCACAGCGAGCAAGCCGTGCATCGGTTGTCAGAACTTTGGAGTCGAGCGCAGTGGTGAGCTCGGTGTAAAGCGCGTCGACGAGTCGCTGGTTCTCGCGTCGGCCCCATGCGCCTGACAGCAGGCCCGCCAGCGGGTGTCGGATGATCGGCGCCGCTGCAAGCTCTTCGAGTGCAGCAGCGACGGTTGGCTGCTCGAGCTCTCCAGCTCGGTGCAGTCGTCCGAGCGCCGAGAGAACCTCCGCGTCGAGATGGGCCGGGGCATGCAGGTGGTGTCCGCGCATCCGCCTACGAACCCCGAGGCCAAGGTCGGTGCCGAGCAACGCCTCCACCATCGCAGAGGCGTCGATGACGAGGGATTCAGGTGGAGGTGTGCTCACCGAAGTCGCCAAACTCGGCGCGGGCTTCGTCGAGCGCTTGAATCACACTGCCAGGGGCGGTGTCTGCTCGCGGCAGGCGGTCGAGACGGTCGAGCCAGCGGTCGGTCTCGTTGTGCGCGAGGGTACTGCTCAGCGCGGCCTGTGCAACTTTGGAGATGTTCAAGCCCGCAGCCCGCGCTTCTCGCGCCAGCTCATCTGGCAGATAAACATTCACACGTGCCATGCGCATAATATACACACAACAGCAGGGATAGCGGATGGACAGCTGCGAAATAGCGGTTCGCCTGCACGCCGCGGGCCAGCGCCACCGAGATCGTGGGCGAGCGCGACGGGGTGCTGATCGTGCGCGTCAGCGCGCCGCCGCTGGATGGGCGAGCCAACGACGCGCTTTGCCGCCTGATCGCCAAGCGCGTGCGGGTGGGCGTGCGCAGCGTGTCGGTCATTCGCGGCGCCTCCTCGCGTGAGAAGGTGGTGCGGGTGGAAGGGGTCTCGCGGGCGGCGTTGCGCGACGCGCTGGGCCTTGAATCCTGAGATTGAGAACAAGACTCAGTCTTATGATAGGTTGGCGCGTGCATGCAGTACCCACCCGCCTCGCGGACGACCCCGAAGCAGATCAAGCGCAACCGCCTAGCCGTGCGCCCGCTCGCCTATGCATGCGCCATCCTCGCGCTCGCGGTCACTCTCGCCGGCTGCGGCGCCGGCGCGTCGGGCACGGCGCCGGGCGGCGTGATCTTGGCGGTGGGCGCGGAGAACCAGTACGCCAATGTGATCCAGCAGATCGGCGGCCGCTACGTGCAGGTGACTGCGGTGGAGAGCAACCCGAACACCGACCCGCACAGCTTCGAGGCCAGTCCCAGCGTGGCCGAGACGGTCGGCGCGGCGCGGCTGGTGGTCCAGAACGGCGTGGGCTACGACAGCTTCATGGAAAAGGTCGAGGCCGCCTCGTCCAGCTCTGCGCTCAAGGTGATCGACGTGCAGAAGCTGCTCGGACTACCCGACTCCACACCCAACCCGCACCTCTGGTACAAACCGGGGACGATGGTCGCGGTGGCCGACGCGCTCGCCAGCGACCTGTCGGCGCTGCAGCCCGCGCACGCCGCCTACTTCCACGCCAACGCGGCCGCCTTCCGGCGGTCGCTGGCCCCCTGGGCTGAAGCGCTCAAGCGGTTCGCCGCCGAATACCCCGGCACGACTGTGGCCACCACAGAGCCGGTGGGCGACTACCTGCTGGAAGCGGCCGGCACACGCAACCTCACCCCGTTCGGGCTGCAGGCGGACATCATGAACGGGGTCGATCCGGCGCCGCAGCAGGTGACCCAGCAGGACGAGCTGTTCTCCGGTCACCGCGTGAAGGTGCTGCTGTACAACCAGCAGGTGACCGACTCGCTGACGCAGTCGTTCCTGGAAAAGGCAAAGAGCGCGGGCGTGCCGGTGGTGGGCGTGTACGAGACCATGCCCACGCCCGGTTACGACTACCAGTCGTGGATGCTGGCCGAGGTCCGGGCGCTGCGTCGCGCGGTGGCCGAAAAGCTCTCCACGGAGAAACTGTGAGCGCCCCCGCCGAGGAGATCCTGTCGGTGCAGAACCTCAGCGTGCGCCTGGGCGGGCGCGAGGTGCTCGAGGACGTCAGCTTCAGCGTGCGCCCGGGCCAGTTCACCGGGCTGATCGGAGCCAACGGATCCGGCAAGACGACCCTGTTCAGGACGATTCTCGGCCTGCAGGCGGCCGACGCCGGCAGTGTGCTGCTCGACGGCGGTCCGCGCTCGCACCGCAACCAGCTGATCGGCTACGTCCCACAGAAGTTCCTGCTCGACCCCGACATGCCGCTGCGGGCCCGCGACCTGGTCGGCCTCGGCCTCGACGCGCACAGGTGGGGCATCCCGCTCCCATCCCGCGCCCGCAGGGCGCTCATCAACGAGATCCTCGCCGCCGTCGGCGCCGAGCACTTCGCCGACGGGCGCGTCGGTCAGCTCTCAGGCGGCGAGCAGCAGCGCGTGCTGATCGCCCACGCGCTGATCTCCCGGCCCAAGCTGCTGCTGCTCGATGAGCCGCTGGCCAACCTCGACCTGCGCGCCGGGCAGGAGGTGGTGGCGCTGCTGGCGCGGATCGCCGCCGAGCAGCAGATCGCGGTGCTGATCAGCGCACACGAGATGAACCCGCTGCTGGGGGTGATGGACCGCATCGTGTACATCGCCGGCGGCCGTGTGGCCAGCGGCACGACCGCCGAGGTGGTGCGAGCGGACGTGCTCAGCGAGCTCTACGGCAGCCACGTGGACGTCCTCAACGTGCACGGGCGCGTGCTGGTGGTGGCGGGCGCCGGCGATCAGTCGGACCTGCACGGGCACGACGCCGCGCTGCACGGAACGGAGATCGTTCCATGAGCAGCCACCCGCTGGGCACCCTGCTGGCGCCACTGGTGGAACCGGGGTTCCTGGCCGGCGAAGACGTGCGCATCGCGCTGGCGGTGGGCACGCTGGTGGCGATCGTGTCGGGGACGGTGGGCGTGTTCACGGTCATGCGCGGACAGTCCTTCGGCGGCGAGGCGCTGGCCGACGTCGGCGCCGCCGGCGGGTCGGGCGCCTTCCTGCTGGGCGTGGGCCCGCTGTGGGGCTTCATGGTGGTGGGGATCGGGGCGGCCGCCATGATGGAGCTGATCGGCATCCAGCGCCCGCGTGGGCGCGACCTGGCGACCGGCATCGTGCTGGGCGCCGGGCTCGGGCTGGCCGCGCTGCTGCTGTACTTCGACGCCACCTACCGCAACACCACCGGCGCCACCGTAACGATCCTGTTCGGCTCCGCGTTCGCGATCCCGCCATCCACCCTCCCGCTGGTGCTGGCGCTGAGCGCGCTCGTGCTGGCGATCGTGGCCACGCTCTACCGGCCGCTGCTGCTCAGCTCCGTCAGCGCCGACATGGCCGCCGCGCGCGGCATCCCCGTGCGCATGCTCGGCTTCGCCTACCTGCTGGCGCTGGCGCTGGCCGTTGCGCTCGCTTCGATCACCATCGGCACGATCCTCAGCACCGCCCTGCTCGTCGGCCCGGCCGCGGCGGCGCTGCGCCTGACCAGACGACCGGGCCTGGCGATCGCGGTCGCCGGCGCCATCGGGATCGCAGCCATGTGGCTGGGCGTGCTGCTGGCCTATGACAGCTTCGACTGGACCGGCACCGGCTGGCCGGTGAGCTTCTGCGTGGTGATGCTGATCTTCCTGGCATACCTGCTCTCCGGACTGCCCAACCTGCTCGGGGGGAGGTGGGGAAGATCTTCTCCGGTTTCATGATCAACGCCTGGACGGTGGCCAGCATCGTGGCGGTGGTCGCCGGCCTGGTCGGCTTCTTCGTCGTGTTGCGCGGCTCCTCGTTCGTCGCCCACGCGGTGCCCAACGGCTCGTTCGCCGGCGCCGCCGGCGCCAGCCTGGTGGGAGTCAACACGCTGGTCGGGCTGGGCGTGTTCTCGCTGCTCGGCGCGCTCGGCATCGGGCTGCTCGGCCGGCGCGGACGCCACGACGTGGCCACCGCGCTGGCGCTGGTGGTGATGCTGGGACTAGGCTCGCTGTTCCTGAGCCTGAGCTCCGAATACGCACCGGAGATCTACTCGCTGCTGTTCGGCGAGGTGCTGGGCGTAGCGGGCAACCAGGTGGCGCCCACCGCCGCCCTGGCGGTCGTGTGCGTGGCGGCGATCGCGCTGCTTTACCGGCCGCTGATGCTCTCATCGGTGCTGGGCGACGTGGCCGAGGCGCGCGGCATCAGCGGCTTCAGGATGGAGCTGTGCTTCCTGGCGGTGATCGCGCTGGCGAGCACCATGACGGTGCCGGTGGTGGGAACGCTCTTGATCTTCAGCCTGATGGTCGGCCCGCCCGCCGCCGCACGCTCGTTCACCGACCGCCCGCTGCCGGCCATGGGGCTGTCGGTGGCGATCGCGCTGATCACCGTGTGGAGCGCCATCGCCGCCTCCTACACCACCAACTACCCGGTCGGCTTCTTCGTGGGCACCGTCAGCGCGCTCGCCTACGCCATCGGGCGGGCGTGGGCAGCCTGGCGCCGCACCGCCACACAGCGCCCCTCAGCCGCTCTACCATCGCTCATATGAGCATCCACGCCGATCAGCAAGCGGAGCGCTGGGTGGAACGCGCCGAGGCCGAGCTGGCCGCCGCCGGCCACAAGCGCGGCGGCGCCAGGCGCGCGCTGCTGGAGTTGCTCGACCGGCAGGAGTGCGCGCTCAGCGCGCTGGAGATCGAGGAGGCGCTGTGCGCCGCCGGGACCGGCAGGCGCGTGAGTCGCGCCAGCGTGTACCGGATCCTTGACGAGCTGGAGCGACTGCGCCTCGTCCAGCGCGTGGAGATCGGCCAGGCGATGGTCCGCTACGAGCGCGTGTGCGAGCACCACCACCATCACCTGGTGTGCGAGCAATGTGGCGTGATCATGCCGTTCTCCGACCCCGCGCTCGAGCGCGCCATCTCCAGCCTCAGCCAGCGCGTCCCGCTGCGCGTGTCCGAGCACGAGATCGTGCTGCGCGGGGCGTGCGCGGATTGTGTGGGGTGAAGGCAGGACTCATGCCAGTCTGCCCTTTCGACGATAGAATCAAAGTATGAGGCCGGGGCCAGGCACACCATTGCTGTCAGTTGGTCACGAGGCCGAGTGGGCTGTGATCAATCGCGAAGAGATTGAACACCACCGACGAATGGACATGGCGATGACGCCAGCCGAGCGACTAGAGGTCGGCCAGAGACTTTCTCAGCAGGCGGTTTCGCTGCTGGCGGCGTCCATACGGACGGGCCATGTCCCAAGACGAGCTCTCTGGTCCTGATCTAGCCGGCGTTGTCGCCGACGCCCAGGCGGTCGGCCTCGATTACGTCGTAATCGGGGGGTTTAGCGTTATCTATCACGGCTACGTTCGGGCTACCAAAGACAGTGACCTGCTCGTACCCGATGGCCCGGATGCAGACGCCGCGGTGCTGCGCTTCCTTGAGCGAGTGGGGGGCAGGCGATTGTACGACGACAAGGTGTTGACGCTCGATGACGTCGCCGGCGGGCAGCACCTGCGCATCAACAGCCGTCATGGCATTGTGGACGTGATGCGTGGCGGACTTCCGCCCCTGGACTACGACACGGTCGCCCAGAATGCCGAAACAACGGTCTGGAACGGGCAGAGCATCCGCTTTGCTTCGCTGGGCAGTCTCGTTGGCTTCAAGCGCCTGGCCGGACGACCTCAGGACCGGATGGACCTGACGGAACTGGAGGCGATCCATCAAACGCTGCCGATCGAGTCGATTCCGGGGGTCGACCGCTGACGCCATTCAGGCGCGGCCGCCCCCACAGGTAGCAGACCACGCAGCCGAGCGCGAACACGGCCACCACCAGCAGTACCGGTCCGGAGTCCTCGGCCAGCGCTCCGACCACGCCGGCAGCCAGCCCCCCGCACAGCGCTGCCAGCCAGGCCGCATCGCCGTGGACAGGTGCCAGCAGCTGCTTGCGCCGGCGCACTCCCCATGCACCGGCCATCAGCGCCAGCGCGGTGGCGAAAGGCATGGCATGGTTCTTCAGCTCGTCCCAGGCGGCACCGTAGCGGCGCACGATGATGTCGCGGATGTCACCGGCGGAGCGGGCGTGCAGCACACTGCCGGTGAAGTGCCCGCCGCCGTGGGCGGTGGCCAGGTCCAGGAGGGCCAACGCCACCAGCGCGAACACCGGTGCGATCATCGCGGACAGGGCACGCCGTCGGGTGATGACGCCAGCAAGCAGCATCACGGTGGCCACCGCGAAGCCAAAGCTGACCAGGATCACGCCGCCCACCCCGGCGCCGATGCGGGCCGAACCCTCCACCACCGCCAGCACGACGCCGGAGCCGGCCATGGCCAGTGCGGCGCCACGCCCGCGCTGGGCGGGATACAGGGCGGCGGCTGTGGCGGACAGCACGAGCACGGCCAGGCCGGACTTGAGCTCGTTGCCGATGCCATAGAAGCGCGCTCCCAGGATCGGGTTGGGGCCGAGCAGCGAGCGCATCAGCAGTTGCGTGCCGGCCAGCGCGTCGGCGCTCAGCAGCACGATCGCGGCCACTGCCGGCGCCACCAGCGCCCGCGGCCAGGGGATCAGCAGATCGGTGAGCGCTCCCAGCGCCAGGCAGGCCAGCGCGATCGTGGCGTACTCGATCGCTGCGCTCGGCTCCAGCGCAGCGGGGATGAGCACCGCCACCGGCGCCCACAGCACACCGAGTCCGCCCACGCGCAGCGCTCGCGCCCGTGCGCTGGGCCACGGCGAGCACAGTAGCGCCAGCAGCGTCCACGCGATCAACAGCCAGGCCAGGGACTTCAGCCGCCGTCCGCCGATGACGTGCAGGCGCGCCATCAATCCCCGCAGGGCGCCGGAGTGAAGCGCCCCGTCGGTGACGATGTTCTTGCCGCGCATGTCCGCCGGTATCGCCAATCCCCCGAGGTGCGCGAGGATCGTGGGTGCGAGGTCGACCGACACGATCAGGCCGCGCTCGTTGGTCGACTGCGAGCTCAGCTCCCTGCCGCCGCCGCCCGCAAGTCCGGCGGCGCCCACCCACAGCAGTTCCCCGCCGCGCTCATCCGGCACGCGCTGAATGGCCAGCAGCAGCTCGTTTGAGCGGCGCGTGCCGCTCAACCTCCGCAGGTCGGCCACCCCTTCGGCGCCGGCTGGCAGGTCGGCCACCATCAGGCGGCGTTTGGCGCTCAGCGTCGCTATGCGCGCCAGCAGGGTTTGGCGCGTGCCGAGCGAGAAGGCGGCGATCCGCCCGTGCGTGTCTGCCGCCAGCACGCCGTCGATGGTGTTCGCGCCGGTGACGGCGGCATAAGCGCCACCGTCCTGCAACTGGCTGGCGAGCAGCCCCGGGCGCAGCAGCTGCGGAGCGCTTTCAGCGCGGTGCACCGCGGCCTGCCAGCCCGTGACCACCGCTCCCGAGCCCTGGGGGAGAACTTCCAGCGCCGGCGCCTTCGGCTTGGAGTAGTCCGAGGAGGAGATCCGGGCGCCCTGGGTGAGGTCGAGCAGGAACTGGGCGCTTGCGTATTCGCCCTGCGTGGCGGACATGGTGCCAACCGACAGCCCGTCCACGCTCGCCAGCTGCGCCTCGCCGGCCGGTAGGAACACCACCAGCGCCGAGCTCTGTGCCTGTGCGCCGGCGGACCAGGCGCAGAGCAGAGCGGCGCACAGGAGGGCGAGTGTCGCCCCCCTGAAAGAGGTTCTCAGACCTCCGCTCCCTCGCTCGCCACCTCGGGCCTGGCCAGCGGGGGCGCGACGTTTGCGCCGGAGCCGTTGCGACCATCCCAATCCGCCGCCTCGCTCGACGGCAGCGCGCCCTCGATGTTCAGGCGCGGCAGCAGCCGTGCCAGTCCCGCCGGCATCGACCACGTGATGGCGCCCACCACGCTGAGCGTGGCCGGCAGCAGCAGGCAGCGCACCACCAACGCGTCCAGGAACACGGCGCTGGCGAGGCTCAGACCGAACTCCTTGATGATGCGGTCTTCGCCGAGCATGAACGACAGGAACACGCACACCATGATCGCGGCCGCGGCCGTCACCACGCGCCCGGTCAGCGCCAGGCCCTCGCCGACCGCGCGGGAGTTATCGCGCGTGTGCGTCCAGCGCTCGTGGATGCGCGAGACCAGGAACACCTCGTAGTCCATCGACAACCCGAACACGATCGCGAACAGCATCACCGGGATGAACGACTCGATCGGCGCCTGCTGGACCCCGAACAGGCTCCCCAGCCAGCCCCACTGGAAGATCGCCACGATCACACCCAGCGACGCGCCGATGCTCAGCAGGTTCATGATCGCGGCCTGCAGCGGGATCACGAGCGAGCGGAACACGACCATCAGCAGCAGCGCCGACAGCAGCACGACCACGCCGATGAACAGCGGCAGCTTGTGGCCGAGCGTGGTGGCGAAGTCCACCGAGCCGGCGGTCACGCCGCCGACGTACGACCTTCATGCCGGTGCGGGCCTCGACCGGCGGGATCACGTGTTCGCGCAGTTGCGCCACCAGCTGGGTGGTCGCGTAGGCCTGCGGCGAGGAGCGTCGGATACACGGTGAGCGTGGCGACGTCTCCGGCGGGGTTGAGCCGCGGCGGGCGCGACGGCGACTACGCCGGAGGTGCTCGCCACGGCGCTGCGCAGCGTCGCGAGCCGCCGTGTTGCCGCCGCTGGGCACTTTCGCGACGACCAGCAGCGGGCCGTTGAAGCCTTCGCCGAAGCCCTGCGCCAACAGCTCATAGGCGCGGTGGGTGGTCTGGCTGGCGGGGTCGTTGGACGCGTCGCTGGAGCCGAGGCGCAGCGCGGTGGCCGGCGCTGCGATCACCAGCATCACGAGCGCGGAGACGGACTGCGATCGTCTTCGGGACGGCCCTGCACGAACGCGCTCCAGCGGATCCACGCGCCACCGGCGGCGGCCGCCGTGCTCGCTTTCGCCCGCTGCCGCTCGTGCCGCGGCGCGACGCGCGCGCACGTCGCCCGCCAGCCGCCACGCGCGCGCCGGCCAGCGTCAACAGCGCGGGCAGCAGTGTCAGCGAGGCGAACATCACCAGCAGCACTCCGATCGACGCCGAGATCGCCACTCCGTAGAGGAAGCTGACGCCCAGCAGCATCATCCCAGCAGCGCGATCACGACGGTGGAGCCCGCGAACAGGACCGCGCGCCCGGCGGTGTCGATCGCCTGCACGACCGACTCGCGGGCGTTGCCGTACGTGGGGCCGGGCGTGGCATAGGCCTCGCGGAAGCGCGTGAGGATGAACAGCGCGTAGTCGATGCCCGACGCCCAGCCCGATCATGGCGGTCGAGCTCGGAGGAGAAGTTGGGCGTTTCCACCACGTGCGTGAACAGCGCGATCATGCCGAGGCCCGGTGCCGAGCCCGAACAGCGCGGTGACGATCGGCAGGCCCATCGCCATCAGCGAGCCGAACGTCAGCAGCAGCACGACGATCGCGGCGATCAGCCCGACGGCGGTCGAGAGGCCGAAGCCGGCCTGCTGGGTTGCCTCGATCGCCTGGCCGCCAAGCTCGACCTGAAGCCCCGGCGTGTTGGCGGCGCGCGCCACTTTGACCACGCGTTCGGCGGCGCTTTTCGGCAGCAGGTTGGCTTTTTCGTCGAACACGACCGTGGCGAAAGCGATCGTGCGGTTTGCCGACACGGACTTGCCGGCGGCCGCGCCCGCGTAGGGGCTGATCACGGCGCTGACGTGCGGCAGCTTTTCGACTTCGGCGAACATCGCGCTCATGCGCGCACGCACGCCGGAGCCGATGACCGTGCCGGAGCTGACCTTGAAGACGATCGTGTCGCGGTCGCCGGCCTGCGCGGGGAAGCTGCGCTGCAGCAGGTCGGCGGCGCGCTGGGCGTCGGAGTTGGGCAGCGTGAAGTTGTTGGAGTAGCTCGTACCGGCCGACTGCGCGAACGCGTTGACGAGCGATCAGCAGCAGGATCCAGCCGATGACGACGTACTTGCGGTGGGTTGTCGACCAGCGGGCCAGCTTCAGCACGAGAGACTCCAGAGGGATAGAAGTTCAGTCAGGGGGTTGTAGAAAACCGCACCCTGGGGGAGTGAGCACGTAGAAGGGTAGCTGGCTGCCGCGCGGCTTCCGGGGCGGCGCTCTCAGTTGACGCTGGGATCGAGCGGCATCCGCGCGATCAGGGCATAGCTTCCGCCCTTGCGCGTCAGCACATCGGCCCACAGCTCCTCGGGCGAGTCGCTGAAGATGTCCTCGGGCAGCGCTGCCTGCGCGATCCAGTCCCCGCCGTCGATCTCCTGCTCCAGCTGGCCGCGGCCCCAGCCGGCGTAGCCCGCGAACACGCGCTGGCGCGAGGTCGCCTCGATCAGCTCCTCGATGCCCGCCTCCGGAGCGGGGAACCCGATCCGTCCCAGCACCAGCAGCCCGGCGGGCGAGGGGTCCAGGAACTCGCCCAGGAACACGATCGAGCTGGGTTGCACGGGGCCGCCCACGAACACCGGCTCGTCCTCCTCGATCGCATCGCCGAGCAGGCGGTGCGGCCTCGCCGATCGTGACGGTCGAAGGGCGGTTGAGCACCACGCCCATGGCGCCTTCCTCGCTGTGCACCCCGATCAGCACCACCGTGCGCGCGAAGTTGGGGTCGAGCAGCGACGGCGAGGCGAGCAGCAGCTGGCCTGCCAGGGATTCGGTCATGGTCTGATCGAGGCTATCGCCCGCCGCCCCCGTAGCCAAGCGATACCGTCCAACGTTCTACGGCGCAGAAGGAGTGAACGTGGCTGAGATTCGGGAGTTCGACGTGATCGTGCTCGGCGCAGGGCCAGCGGGAGAGGTGTGCGCTGGGCGCCTGGCCGAAGCTGGCAGCTCGGTGGCGCTGATCGAGCGCGAGCTGGTGGGCGGCGAGTGCTCGTTCTACGCGTGCATGCCCTCCAAGGCGCTGCTGCGCCCCGCGCAGGCGCTGGCGGAGGCGCGCCGTGTACCGGGCGCCGCGCAGGCGGTGAGCGGGGAACTGGACGTGCGCGCGGTGCTGAGGCGGCGCGACGAGGTGATTCACGACCTGGACGACGCGGCGCAGCTGCCGTGGGTGCAGCAGCGCTCGATCACGCTGGTGCGCGGCCACGGGCAGCTGACCGGCGAGCGCGAGCTGCGCGTGGGTGAGCAGACCCTGCGCGCCAGGCGTGCGGTCGTGCTGGCGCCCGGCAGCGGCGCGTCGATCCCACCGATCACCGGGCTGCGCGAGGCGGACCCGTGGACCAACCGCGAGGCCACCACCGCACGTGAGATACCGGACTCGCTGCTGGTGCTGGGCGGCGGCGTTGTGGGCGTGGAGATGGCGCAGGCTTACGCCACCCTCGGGGCGCGGGTGACCGTGGTGGAGGCGCTCGGGCGCCTGATCGCGGGCGAGGAGGAGTTCGCCTCCGAACAGGTCCGCGAAGCGCTTGAGGGGCTCGGCGTGGAGGTGGCGCTGGGCGTGAAGGCTGTGTCGGTCGCGCGCGAGCGGGCCGACGGAGCGCGCGGCGCGGTCACCGTGGCATGGGAGGACGGACGCGAGTTCACGGGCGCCGAGCTGCTGGTGGCGGTGGGGCGTACTCCGCACACCGACGCGCTCGGCCTGGAGACGCTCGGCCTGGAGTCGGGCGTGCCGGTGGAGGTGGGGGAGACGATGCAGGTGGCGGGGCACGACTGGCTGTATGCGGTGGGCGACACCAACGGTCGCGTGCTGTTGACGCACATGGGCAAGTATCAGGCGCGGCTGGCGGCCGATCACATCCTCGGCAGGGAGGTGTCGCTGCACTCGGACGGGCGTCTGTCGCCGCGGGTGATCTTCACCGAGCCGCAGGTGGCGGCCGTGGGCTACACGCTCGTCGGCGCTCAGGAGGCGGGGTTGAACGTGCGCGCGGTGGACGTGCCGATGGACTCCAGCGCCGGCGCCAGCTTCATCGGGCACGGCGCGCCGGGAACGGCGCGAATCGTGGTGGACGAGGATCGCGGCGTGCTGGTGGGCGCCACGTTCACCGGCGTGGAGGTGGCCGAGTCGCTGCACGCGGCCACGATCGCCGTGATCGGCGAGGTGCCGCTCGATCGTCTGTGGCACGCGGTTCCGTGCTTCCCCACGCGCAGCGAGATGTGGCTGCGGTTGCTGGAAGCCTACGGTTTCTAGCGCGCGGAGAAGATGTCGACGGTGCCGCTGAGCTCGTGTTCGTTGGCGTTGCCCTCGGGCTCCACCACATGGCCGTCGACGGCGATCGGGCTGTTCCAGTGCCCGCTTCGGCCGGGCAGCTTTGCGAGCGGCAGCGGCGAGCCCGGCCGGTACACGCAGATCCCGCCAAGGTCCATGTCGTATACGTACAGCAGGCCGCCGGCCATCACCGGGCTGGTGCCGGCGATCGAGTTCTCCCACACTCGATACAGGCGCCCCGCGCGCAGCACGTAGGCGGCGGTGCCGTGTTCGTCGGCCACGAACATGGTGATGTGCCCGCCCCGGCTCCAAACTGCAGGCGCAGAGAACAGCTGCCCGCCGCCGGGAATGGACAGCCGCTGCAGTTCGCCGCCGAGCGGGTGAAGCCTTGCTCCGGCACCCGGCGGGTGCCCGTCCAGGCGCGCAAGCACCAGCACGCGCATGATCCCGTCCTTGCCGGCCAGCGTCACGCGGTTGGCGCCGAGCAGCACCGGCGCGCTCGAGCCGAGGTCGCTGTCGCCGCGGTTGAGTTCTTCCTGGTTGCTCGGCGTGAAGGACTGGCGCACGCTCAGTTCGGGGAACGTCAGCTCGAGCACGCTGTCGCCGAACTCGGTGGTGCCGTTCCACGGCCCGTTGCCGGTGTCGATCAGGATGCGGCCGCTGTGCGGCTCGATCACCGCGCCGCCGCGCGAGAGGATGGCGGAGTCGCTGGCCGAGCACGTGCTGGGGGTCTGAAGTTCGCGGCGGTTGGCGCACAGCGTGTTGAAGACCCTCACCAGTCGCCCGCTCGAGCGGGCGATCAGCACCACGTGGCCCTGGTAGGGGGGTGCGTCGCCGAAGTAGCCGCCTGTGGCGGCCACCACATAGCCTCCGTCGATGTTCAGCGCGGCGGCGATCTTCTCGTGGGTGGCGTCGCGGGTGATCGACACCGGCCAGCTGCCGCTGCGATCCTCCTGCCCGTCGCTGAGCGAGAGCTTGTGGATCAGTCCGTCCGGCGAGGCCGAATACACGAAGCGTCCTTGCGGATCGGCGATCGGTGTGGCGTTGGTGATCTGCGGGCTACCCGCCCAGCGGCTGTAGCCGGCTGGGGTGAACGTCCACAGGATCGCGCCGCTGTCTGCGTCCACGGCGATCGTCTTGCCGTAGGTGGTGGTAACGACGATCACGTTGTGCGCGGCGCCGTCCACGGACGCCTGGTGCAGGTAGATGGGCGAGGAGTCCACGGTGCCGGGCAGTTGCACGGTCAACCGGTGCAGATGTTGCAGGTTGGCGGCGGTGATGCCGGTGGACAGTTCGCTTGCATCGCTGCGCTGCGGGTCGAGCCCGAACTCGGGCCAGTCGAGCAGCGGCTGAGAGGACGTCTTGACGGCGAAGGGGATCGAAGCGGCGCCCGCGGTGGGGGTGTGTACGTCCGCCGGAGCGCTGCCGCCACACGCCGCCAGCACCACCCCAAGCGAGGCGATGACGCCCAGGCGAGTCAGCTGACGTGGGCTCATCGCTGTGGTTCTATCGCATCCACAACGCCTGCGCCAGGCCGTGGTTGGACGGCGCGAGCGCGCGTTATGCTGCTGGCGGGTTCGCAGTGGCGGGCCCGTTCCCAGCACGAGGAGGGCGAGCGTAGATGGCCAAGACCCCAGCGGTCGGCGAGCAGGCGCCGGACTTCGAACTTCCGGGGACCGACGGCGCGTTCAAGCTCTCAGAGCACCGCGGCGAGCGCGTGGTGCTCCTCTTCTACCCGGGCGACAACACGCCGGTTTGTAAAGCACAATTTTGTTCGTATCGGGATCGGCCTGCGGAGTTCGCTGCGCTTGGCGCCACGGTGGTCGGGATTTCGGCGCAGGGTGTGGAGTCGCATCAGGGGTTCATCGAGAAGAACAGTCTTACGGTGGCGCTGCTCGCGGATGTCGATGGGTCTGTGGCTAAGGCGTACAGCGCGCATGGGCGCCTCGGTACTAAGCGCGCGGTGATCGTGATTGATGAGCAAGGTGTCGTGCGGCACAGGCATGATCATCTCCTGGGGCTTGACTACCAGTCGGTGGACGATCTCAAAGCAACGCTGGAGGCGCTGCCCGGTCTGGCTGCATGAGGGCTCGGATAGTTCCCGAGGGCTTTCGGGAAATGCTTGAAAAACCGAATGCCTGCGGCTAGTCTGAGGGTATGGCTACCAAGCATGATCGTGCTCTTGCGTCGTTTCTCGTCGGGCTGGACGATGTGGTTGAGGAGCTCAGTGTGGTCAGCGATCCGCAGCGTTCAGGAGAACTCGCGGAGCAATTGATGGCTATGGGCAAGCAGCTCAAGCGGGCCGCGCCGAACGCCGCTCGGGGAGTCCCGGTGGCGGAGGCGGCGAAGTATCTGGGTGTCTCCGAGCCGACCGTTCGGCTGTGGGTCAGACGTGACGCGTTGACCGCGTTGCCGGGCTCCAAGCCGGCGCTTATCGAGCACGAGAGCCTGAGGGCAGTTGGTCGCGCGGTACGCGAATTGCGTTCGACGGGCGAGGACCGCGAATGGCTGGAGGGCGTCGTTCGCTACGTCGAAGACATGGCAGATCGATCTAGTCCGAGCGTACGCCAGGGCCTGAAAGAGCTGGCTGAAGGCAAGCTCCAGCCAGCCTGACGAGCGCTCGCGGTGGCACATTCCGTTTTCGTGGTTGACACCGTCGTCCGTGTCGCCGCCTCGTTGAACAGGCCTGACCGGCGGGCGTATGACGCGGCGATCTCAGGCTTGAAGGGCGAGGGTTGCAAGGCTGCCGGATATCGGCTGGCGGCCACAGATGGCGGAGACTTCCCGCTGTGCTGCCGGCATCTCGCGAACGATTGGCGTATGCACACGCTGTTCGTGAGAGACGACAGCGTGATCGTGATCTCGCTCGCTACACATGACAAGGATCGCAACCCACACCGGGTCCTCGCTGACGTCTTCCCCGGTCTCAGTCCAGTTGGACGCCGCAAGCGCGCGAAGCCCCCGTGCTGCGACGATCCCGAGAGCCCACCTCTAATGCCGGTGACGCTCAGCGAGCAGCTCGCCGGCATGTTCGGCTATGCCTGACCTTCCGTAGGATCGCCGCTCGCTGAGTCATAGGACAACACGCCGGTTTGTAAAGCACAGTTTTGTTCGTATCGGGATCGGCCTGCTGAGTTCGCGGCGCTCGGCGCGACGGTCGTTGGCGTTTCGGCGCAGGGTGTGGACTCGCACCAGGGTTTCATTGAGAAGAACAGTCTCAATGTGCCGCTGCTCGCGGACGTAGATGGTGACGTTGCCAAGCTCTATAGCGCGCACGGGCGGATGGGCACCAAGCGGGCAGTGATCGTGATCGACGAGGATGGGGTCGTGCGGCACCGGCACGACCATCTGCTCGGGCTGGACT
Source organism: uncultured Solirubrobacteraceae bacterium (assembly GCA_963723325.1). Taxonomy (GTDB): domain Bacteria; phylum Actinomycetota; class Thermoleophilia; order Solirubrobacterales; family Solirubrobacteraceae; genus Palsa-744. The sequence goes on from CAVRQK010000003.1 coordinate 49,024, forward strand.
ATCAGTCGGTCGATGATCTCAAGGTGGCGTTGGAGTCGCTGCCGGCGGTGGCCACGGGCTGAGCTGGCGTGTTCGAGACGCCTCCGTCCGAGTGTGAGCCCGCAGCGGATGGCGAGATCCGGCAGGTTCTGCCAGTCCTCCGAGCGTGGGCCTGGGCGCTGCGAGACGGCGGGCATGATCTGAGTGACCGGTGGCTGTGGCGGACGCTCCTTCGGAAGAGTTCGCCTAGACGTAGCCCCGAGCGGAACGCCTCCCACTTGTTCGGGAACAGCTCCTCACATCGACGTTGACCAGGAGAAGCAGATGGCGGCTGAGCTCAGCCGTAAACAGCCAGGAGAAGTCATATCGGTGGCGTCCCACCTAATCCCAGAGCCTGCCGAGCCTGGGAATGGGCAGGCGAGGTCGCGCGGTTTCAGGATGGCGAGGAGCTGTCCGAAAGCCCGTAGCCCCAGAGGCGCTTTGAGGGTCCACATAAGAGCGCTCTGCGGCCACTGAGGCAAACGGCTACAGGCCTACGGGCCAGCGCCAAACATCGGCCCCGCCCCGAGCTGGGGGATCGGGTGTCCGAAGAGATGGCCAAGCGTGGACACCATGCTTTCGAGGACCTGCTGGGCGACAGAGACTTCTACAACTCGATTCATCACGATCCCGACCAATGAGCCGATGGCGGCGTTGTACCAATCCTTGCGTCCGAGCCGGCCCGATGCCTCGACAAGCTCACGTAGCTGGCCGACGAGTACCTTCATCTGCTCGTCGCCCAAGCCGTAGCGTTCCGCGGCGTTCTGCTCAAGCTCTGCCGCCCAGGCCGCTACCTCTGCCTGCTCAGTGGCATCAAATGGCGTGTTGGGATCACCGTCGGCGTCGTTCATGAGCTCGGCCCAAAGGTCGGGCATCCCGAGAATATGGTCAAGCTCCACGAGCCAGTCTGTAGTGAGAGATCCAGGCGAGCCGATTGTTACACGCGGCGGCTCGGTGAGTATTGCCCAATCTCCCATCCACTTGCGTTCTCTTATAGAGAGTGTCAAGCGAGACTTGGAGGGCAGATGCACTAGGACGATCGCGTCGTCCTGCTCATCCACAGAGAGGGTCGCTCTCGGAAACGTGGACGACAGGATCGCGTCTGCGATCTCATTCCTGGATTCCCTACCGAGCAGCACCGCTGAAGCCTATCCGAGCCAGGCCAGTGGAATCGTTCACGTCCAGAGGCGCACAACAGGCCACGCTAGCGCGCCCCGCGGCCAACGGAACGCCGCAGGCTGAGGCGACGGCCATCCCTCGGCCACCTACGCGCAGACTAGCTCTCGGATCTTCCCCAGCGTGGTCGTGGTATCGCCGCCAACGGCTTCGCGGATCAGCTGATCCTTGTCGTCACCGACGCCTTGACGGCAGCGATCAACTGCGCCACCTGGATTCCGCTTTTGTAGACGCGGATCACCTGGTTCTGGCTGTCCGGGATTTTGCTCGGTGTGCGCGCCAATCCGAGGCGCAGCAGAGCTTCGTGGATGCCGCTGCGCACATGGACCTTCAAGCGCTCTGCTCCGTAGGCATCGCGCACCATCCACGTGGGGACGCTCAGGACGTCGACTCCATCGTTGAGTCCGGCGACAACACGATGGTGTGCACCAAACAGTTCTGCTCCTACCGTGACCGCGGCGGCGACTTTGCCTCGTTGGGGGCGACCGTGGTGGGCATCTCCTCGCAGGACCTCGAGTCGCACGAGGGGTTTGTGGCCAAGCACAGCCTCAACGTGCCGCTGCTGGCCGACGTGGACAAGCGCGTGGCCAAGTCCTACAGCGCGTTCTCCTCGGTGGCCGGCGTCAAGCGCGCGGTGATCGTGATCGACGAGCAGGGCATCGTCCGCCACCGCCACGATCACCTGCTCGGGCTCGACTACCAGTCGGTGGACGACCTCAAAGCGGTGCTGGAGTCATTGGCGAGCGCCTCGGCAGCATAGGCCCGTTATGGCGAAGGTATCGTTCGATGGGCTGCGCTCTCCTCGATGATGGCCTCGGTCAGCGCCTGCGCGAACGATCTGGGCAGGAAATCAAACAAAGCCATTCCCGAGGGATCGGTGACGGTCGTATCGGTGGAGAGCCCCTCGATCAACGGCCTAGCGACACCTGCGTCAACAGGTGTTATGAGCCCGATCCAATGCGAGGAGAGCCACGGGCTCAGTAGCGGCACCGGGATCCGTGGGCGACGGCGCAGCCCAAGAGCGTTGGCCATCTCATCGAGCATCAGCCCGTATGTGAGTATGTCCGCCGACCCGATCTGGATTTCGCGGGAGCGCGTCTGCGGAATCTGAGGAGCCTGGATGAGATAGCGCAACACATCGCCGATGCCGATCGCCTGGGTGGGTGTGGACAGCCACGCCGGTGCGAGCATCACCGGCAAGCGTTCGACCAGCGAGCGCAGCGTTCGGTAGCTCTCCGAGGCAGCCCCCACCACCATGCCGGCACGAAACCACGTCAACGGTGGTCCCTCATCGCGCAGAATCTCTCCGACGCGCAGACGCGAACGCAGGTGTTGGGACGCGGGACGATCGCCGAGACCGCCGAGGTAGACGACCTGCTCGATGCCGGCGTCCAGCGCGAACCGGGCAAAGTTGGCGGCAGCGATGGCGTCGCGCTTCTCATAGTCGCCATCACCCCCGCGACCCATCGAGTGGACGAGATAGTAAGCCGTTGTATAGCCGTCGCCGATCGCGTCAAGGGAGCTCGGGTCGAGCATGTCCGCGCGATGTACCGTGACGGCTTGCTCGAAGTTGACCCGGCTCGGATCGCGCACAACACACCCAACCGGCTTGCCGAGCGCGTGAAGCTCGCGCACCAGTCGGCTGCCTACGTAACCGGAGGCCCCGGTGACGAGCGCGCGGACCATGGAACAAACGAGCATACGCTGCTCACGACATCAGAACGCGCCCCGCTCCAGCGGCATTCCGGAACTCACAGCTCCAGACCGGCTCCCGCCGGCCGCTCGCTGGCGGCGCGCGCGGTGTACAGCTCGGCGAGCTCGATCTGCAGGCTGCGCGGCTCCTCGCCGGGCGCGGGCGAGCGGCGTAGCCAGCGTCCGTCGCGGTCGAGGTCCCACGAGCTCTGGTTGTCGGCGAAGGCACGGTCGAGCGAGTCCAGCAGCTCTGCGCGCAGCTCGGGGTCTTTGATGGGCGCGGCCAGCTCCACGCGGTGATCGAGGTTGCGCGGCATCAGGTCGGCGGAGGCGATGTAGACGGTGTGCTGCCCGTCGCGGCGGAACGTGTAGATGCGGGCGTGCTCCAACAGGCGCCCCACGATCGAGACCACGCGGATGTTCTCCGAGACTCCCGGCACGCCGGGGCGCAGGCAGCAGATGCCGCGCACGTTCAGCTCCACTTCCACGCCCGCCTGCGATGCGGCGTACAGCGCGCGGATGCAGCGCCCGTCCACCAGCGAGTTCATCTTCATGGCGATCCGCGCGGGGCTCTGCGGCGAGTGCGACTGCACGGTGCGCTCGATCTCCTCGATGATTCCGTCGCGCAGCTGGTTGGGCGCCATCAGCACCTTGCGGTAGTGCAGCGGGCGCCCGTAGCCGGTCAGGTAGTTGAACATGTCGGCCACGTCGGCGCCGATCTGCTCGTCGGTGGTGAACAGGCCGAAGTCGGTGTACAGCCGGGCGGTGGCCGAGTGGTAGTTGCCGGTGCCGATGTGCACGTAGTTGCGCACGCCGTCGCCCTCGCGGCGCACCACCAGCACGCACTTGGCGTGCGTCTTCAGCGCCGGCTGGCCGTAGACCACGTGCACGCCGGCCTCCTCCAGCGCCTTGGCCCAGTGGATGTTCATGCGCTCGTCGAAGCGAGCCTGCAGCTCCACCAGCGCCACCGCCTGCTTGCCGCGCTCGGTTGCGTCGATCAGCGCCGGAACCAGCGGCGAGTCATCGCTCGTGCGATACACGGTCTGCTTGATGGCCAGCACGTTGGGGTCGGCCACCGCCTGCTCCACGAAGCGCTCCACCGAGGTGGAGAACGACACGTAGGGGTGGTGCACGAGCAGGTCGCCTTCGCGCATCGCCCCCAGCACGTCGGGCTTGTCGCCCTCGTGCCTGAGCAGGCGCGGGTGGGTGATCCCCACGACGGTCTCTTCGCGCAGATCGGTGTGGCCGGGGAGCTTGACCACCTGCCACAGCGCGCCCATGTCCAGCAGCCCGTCCACGGGGTAGACCTCATCGTCCTGCACACCCAGCAGCACGGCCAGCGCCTCGCGCAGCTGCTCGGAGCAGAGCGCGCCCACCTCCACGCGCACCACCTCGCCGAAGCGCCGGCGGCGCAGCTCGTCCTCGACCGCCTGCAGCAGGTCGGCGGCGTCGTCCGATACCTCGAGGTCGGCGTCGCGGGTGACGCGGAACACGTCGTAATCGGCGATTTCCATGCCCGGGAACAGCGCGTCGAGATGGTGTGCGATCACGTCCTCCAGCGGCACCAGCAGGGCCGGTTCGCCGGCGGGCTGCTTGAGCGTGACGAAGCGCGGCAGGATCTCGGTGGGAACCTTCACACGCGCGAACACCGTCTGGTCGTTGATCGGGTCGCGCACCAGCACGGCCAGGCTGAGCGACAGGTTGGAGATGTAGGGGAAGGGGCGGCCGGGGGCGACGGCCAGCGGTGTCAGCGCCGGGAAGATCGCCTTCTGGAAGTGCTTGGCCAGTTCCGCGCGACGCTCTTCGTCGAGGTCGCTGACTCCCACCACGCGGATGTCGTGCTCATCCAGCGCCGGGCGCAGGTGCGCTTCGAAGCAGCCGGTCAGCCGCGCGCTCTGCTCCAGCACCCGCTCGCGGATCAGCGCGATCGTCTCGGATGGAATCAGGCCGTCCTGGCCGGGCTTCTCCACGCCGGCGTCGATCTGGTCGCGCAGGCCGGCCACGCGCACCATGTAGAACTCGTCGAGGTTGGTGGTGTAGATGGCGCAGAACTTGACGCGCTCCAGCAGCGGCACGCGCTCGTCCTCGGCCAGCTGCAGCACGCGGTCGTTGAAGTCCAGCCACGAGAGCTCGCGGTTGATGTACAGCGCCGGCGCGGCGTCGTCCTCGATGGGGGGCGCCGTGTGAAGCCCCTCCGGGCTTGATGGCAGATCGTGCAACTCGTGCTCCAGGTCTGGTTGCATGGTCATCAAGCTACACGACGCGCTAGTGTGCCAGTCGAAAGGGAATGGCTCGTCAGCTCTGGCTACTTCGGCACGCTGAGGCCGAGCCCCACGGTGCTCGTGAGGACTCTGAGCGCCGCCTGACCGCGAAGGGCGAGCGCCAGGCACGTGTGGCCGGCATGGCACTTGCAAGGATGCAGGTGGGCTTCGACGCGGTTCTGTTCAGCCCCAAGGTGCGCGCCCGCCGGACCGCTGAGCTGGCGGCCGAGGGCTGGGAGGCAGAGCAGCGCGAGCGCCTCACGGTGCACCCGCCGCTGGCCGGCGATTTCACGGCGGTGCAGGCGCTCGACGCGCTCGCCGGGTTGGACATCGATGCGCGCCTGCTGCTGGTCGGGCACGAGCCCGACCTGTCTGGTGTGGCCGGCGAACTGTGCGGCGGCCGGACGGAACTCAAGAAGGGTGGCCTTGCGGTCGTGCGGCTACACGCTGCCAGCGGGGAGCTGGTCGTCCTGCTGCGCCCCGTCGAGCTCGCCCTGATCGCCGGTGAGGCGGGCGGGGTTCCAATCCACGGGGACTGAGGAGGGGACGTTGTTGGGGTCGACCACCTCCAGCGATTCGGCCGCAAAGCGGTAGCCGATGCCGAAGTGGGTGTGGATGTAGCGCCAGTTCGGCGATGCCTTCTCCAGCTTCTGGCGAAGCTTGCGCACGAACACGTCAACCGAGCGGTCGCCGCGGACCATCGTGTAGCCCCACAGGCGCGAGTAGATCTCCTCGCGCTCGAGCACGCGTCCCTCGGCCGAGGCCAACAACTCGATCAGCTCGAACTCGCGCCTGGTCAAATCCATGCTCTGCTCGCCGACGAACGCCTGGAAGCGGTCGGAGCGGATCTCCACCTCGCCCGCCTGCACCGGCGCCGCCTCGGTGCGGCTGGCGCTGCGGCGGCGGCGCCGCACGACGCTCTGCACGCGCGCGATCACTTCCTCGGGGTGGCAGGGCTTGGTGATCCAGTCGTCGGCTCCCAGGCGCAGCCCGCGCACGCGCTGGGCGACGGTCGAGGGGCCGGTGCAGACCACGATGCCCAGCTCCGGCAGTGCCTCGCACAGTCGCTCCAGCCAGGTCCACGCCTGCGGGCCGAGGACGGCGAGATCGACCACCAGCGCGCTCAGGCGCATCGCCACGATCGCATCCGGCTGCACCGGGCTGGCCAGCACGCGGTGCTCCCAGCCGAGACGGTCCAGCCGCTTGCTGAGGACCTGGATGAAGCCGCTGTCGCGGTCGAGGACGGCGATCCTGAGGGATGCCGAGGAAGATGCCGATCCGTCGGAGGCTACTGACGATCCCTCCATGGCTTCGGCGCGAGCGCTTGCCGTCATCGCGGCGAGTGTAAGCGATGAGAGAGACACAAAACAGCTTTGCAAGCGAACGTAACAGGATCTTTACAGGCGTAAACCGCTATTTGCGACGGCCCCCGGCCCCCTGTATGGACCGCAAATACCTGCTCGGAACGCTTGTTCAGGCCGATGTGGCTCCAGGAGGACGCGAGGAGTCCGAGAACTCGCGGAACAGGCCGGTGACCACGAACGCCACCTGCTCGCCCACGTCCACGGCGTTGTCGCCGATCCGCTCCAGCGCGCGTGCCACCAACGTCATGTGCATGGCCCACTCGCGTGTGTCGGGGTCGTCGCCGATTTCGATCGCCAGGCGGAAGATGTCGCGGTTGAGGCGGTTGATTTCGCGGTCCTGGCGCACCAGGTCCTCGGCCAGCGCGACGTCGCGTTCGGCAAAAGCCACCTTGCACTGGACGACCTCCGAGCGCGCGAACGCACCCATCTTGGCCAGCGCTTCCAGCAGTTCGCCGTGCACAGGCGGCTCATAGCCCGACAGCGGGATCATCTTGGCGATGTTCACGCACTGGTCACCCATGCGCTCGATGTGCTTGATCGTGTGCAGCAAAGCTGCCACGAGCCGCAGGTCGCCGGCCACCGGGGCCTGCAGCGCCAGCAGCGAGAGGATCCCCTGATGGACCTCCAGGTAGCGGCCATCGACACGGTCGTCGTCGGCGATCACCATCTGGGCGAGCTCCACGTCCTGGTGGTCGAGCGCCTCGAGCACGCGGTCGAGCTGCTCGACGATCAAATCGAGGCCGCCGAGCGCGTGCTGCTCGAGCTCGCGCAACTGCTCCTGGAAGTGGGCGCGACCCCTGGCGCCCTCGCTCGGCGCTGTGCTGTGCGCTGCCTCGGCCGGCGACTGTGCCGGCGGGCGGCCTTCGCCGGCGCTAGCCGAACTTTCCGGTGACATATTCCTCGGTTCGAGTGTCGTTTGGTTTGGTGAAGATCTCCTGAGTTGCGCCGACCTCGACCAGCTTGCCGTCGAGCATGAAGGCTGTGCGGTCCGCCACACGCGCGGCCTGCTGCATGTTGTGGGTCACGATCACGATCGTGACCGTCTTCTTGAGCTCGTCGATCAGCTCCTCGATCTTCAGCGTGGCCACCGGGTCAAGCGCCGAGCAGGGCTCGTCCATCAGGATCACCTCGGGGCCGACCGCCAGCGAGCGGGCGATGCACAGGCGCTGCTGCTGTCCGCCGGACAGTCCTGCGCCGGGCTCCGCGAGACGGTCCTTGACCTCCTCCCACAGGCTGGCCGAGCGCAGCGCGCTCTCGACCTTGGCCTGCATGTCGCCGCGCTTGCCCGTCAGGCGCAGGCCGGCCGCGACGTTGTCGAACACCGACATGGTGGGGAACGGGTTGGGCTTCTGAAAGACCATCCCGATCGCGCGGCGCACGGCGACCACGTCCACGGACTGTTGGTAGAGGTCGACGCCGTCGAGCAGCACACGCCCCTCGGCGTGTGCGTCGGGGACCTCCTCGTGCATGCGGTTGATGCAGCGGATCATCGTCGACTTGCCGCAGCCGGACGGTCCGATGATGGCCGTCACCTCGTTGGCTTTGAAATCGAGGTCGACGCCCTTGACCTGTTCGGCCTGGCCGTAGAAAGCGCGCAGCTGCTCGAGGCGCACGCTGAGCCCGGTCGCGCTCGCCGCGGAGCCATTGGCCGAACTGGGAGCGGGGTCTGCGACCTGTGAGGTGATGCGCGATCGCGCCGACTCGCCTCCATGCATCGTCCGGTCCAGATCGGGCGTGTTATCTGGGTCCACGTCGGCCTCTGTGGTCGGTCGGCTGGAACTCATGCAAGGCGACTCCTTCGCGAGATGAGGCGGGCGAGCAGGTTGAGCAGCAGGATCATGACGACGAGGGTGAGCGCGGCTCCCCAGGCACGGTTGACGACTGCGGTGGTCGGCGATGTGACGTCGCTGTAGATTTGCACAGGCAGCGAGTTCATGAACCCGCTCAGGTTGAAGCTGGTGGCCTTCGTGGAAGCGGCCGTGAACAGCAGCGGCGCCGTCTCTCCTGCCGCGCGCGCCACGGCCAGCAGCATGCCGGTGAGCATTCCCGGCAGCGCGGTTGGCAGGACGATGCGGAAGATCACCTTCCAGCGCGGCGCGCCGAGCGCCAGCGCCGATTCGCGCAGACCTGCCGGCACGAGCAGCAGGATCACCTCGGCGGAGCGGATGACGACCGGGAGCATCAGCAACGACAGGGCCAGCGAGCCCTTGTATCCGGCGAACGAGCTGCCGGTGCCGACGACCAGGACGATGAAGATGAAGAGGCCGAACACGATCGATGGCACGCCGGTGAGCACGTCGACGAAGAAGCGCACGGTGTGGGCGAACCAGCTGTTCTTGCCGTACTCCACGAGCCACACCGCCACGCCAACGCCCACCGGCACCGCGATCGCGGAGGCGAGCGCGACCATCTCGATCGTGCCGAGAATCGCGCTCTTGATGCCGCCGATGCTCTCCGATTTGAAGAACGTGTTGCCCGTCGGATCGGTCGTGAAGAAAACTCGAGCTCCACGCGCCGAGGCCCTTGCTGAGCAGGTAGTAGATGATCAGCGCGAGCGGGATCAGCGCGAGGATCGTGGCCGCGAGGATCGTGCTGCGGGCGATCCTGTCTTTGCGTCTGCGGTTCGAGTTCACGCCGAAGCGCGCCATCAGCTCCTCTGGGGTGCTCACGTTGCTCATGCGCCGGCCGCCGTGTCGGCGGCGAGGATGCCAGCGCCGGCCTGTGGTGCGCTCTGGCGGGTGCCGCGGGCTGAGCGCACCACGAGTCCGCGCGCGATGCCGTTGACGAGCAGCGTCAGCACGAACAGCACCAGTCCCGCCGCGAACAGCGCCGAGCGGTGTACGCCCTGCGCCTCGCCGAACTCGTTGGCGACCACCGCCGCGAGGCTGTAGCCCTGGCCGAACAGCTGGCTGCCGAGTTTGGGTGCGTCGCCGATCAGGATCGTGACCGCGATCGTCTCGCCGATGGCGCGTCCGAGCCCCAGCATCGCGCCGCCGACGATCCCAGAGCGGCAGTAGGGGATCACCGCCATGCGGATCATCTCCCATCGCGTGGCGCCCAGGCCCAGTGCTGCTTCCTTGTGATCCGGGGGCACGGTGCTCATCACCTCGCGGCTGATCGCGCTGACGATCGGAAGGATCATGATCGCGAGCACGAGTCCGGTGATGAAGTAGTTGGGGATTGTCACCAGGCCACCGCCGACGAAGGGGACGAACGAGAGCCGATCGGCGATCCACTGCTCGCTGCCCTGAAGCTTGGGCGCCAGGAAGAAGATGCCCCACAGGCCATACACCACGGACGGCACGGCGGCGAGCAGCTCGACGACGATGGTGAGTGGGGTGCGCAGGCGCAGCGGGCACAGCTCGGTCGTGTAGATCGCGGCGGCGACGGCCACCGGGACGCCGATGATGAGCGCGAGCGTGGCTGTGATCAGGGTGCCGACCACGAGCGGCAGGGCGCCGAAGTGTTCGGCGCTCGGGTTCCAGTTGTTGTCGAGCGCGAAGCCGAATACGCCTGCCTTGGCGAAGGCGGGACGCGCTTCGCCCACGAGGCGGACGAAGAAGAAGACGATCAGCGCGAGGATCAGCCCCGCGAGCAGGGTCAATCCGTATCTGAGGACCCTGTCGGGAAGACGCGCCAGCGGCGACCGCGCGAGAAGTGCGCGGTCGCCGCTGGGGATCGATGCTGCCTCCACGGGACCGTTGTCTACCTGATCCGGTGGATTGGCGTCATGTGCTCAGCCGCCCAGCGGTGAGCCGTTGCATTCCAGGCTGGCGACGGCCGTCTTGGCCTTCGCCAAGATCGGGGCCGGCAGCGCGGCGTAGTCGGCCTGCGAGAGGATCGCCTGGCCCGCGCCCAGACCGTAGTCCAGGAACTTCACGACGCCCTTGGCTGCTTCTTCGCCGCCGGGCGTGCCCGCCTTGCAGAGGTCCTTGTTCACGACGATGAACGTCTGCGAGGTGATCGGGTAGCTGCCTGCTCCCGACGGGTTGCTGAGCTTGACGCCCAGGTTTGCCGGGATCTTCACGCCCTGGCCGGCTGCCGTGGTCGAGGCGAGCGTCGGCGAGACGAAGGCTCCGGCCTTGTTCTTGATGGCTGCGTAGGTGAAGCCGTTCTGCAGAGCGTATGCCTGCTCGACGTAGCCCACTGCTCCGGCGGTCTGCTTGACCGCTCCGGCGACGCCTGCGTTGCCCTTGGCGCCGGTGCCCGTCGGCCACGGCACTTCCTTGCCTTCGCCGACCTTGCTCTTGAATTCGGGGTCGACCGCGGCCAGGAATCCGGTGAATCCGGCCGTCGTGCCCGAGGAGTCCGAGCGGTGGATGATCGTGATTGCCGTGCTGGGCAGTGTCACGCCCGGGTTCAGGGCGCTGATCTCGGGGTCGTTCCAGGTCTTGACCTTGCCCAGGAAGATGTCGCCGAGCGTCTTGCCGTCGAGCTTCAGGCCGGCCTTCACGCCGGGCAGGTTGTAGGACACGGTGATCGCTCCGAGGAACATCGGGATCTGCACCGCCGCGCTGCCGTTCTTGGCGATCGCTGCTTCGTCGGCGGGCTTCAGCGGCGGGTCGCTGGCGCCGAAGTCGACGATCTTGCTCTCGATCGCCGTGATCCCCGCCCCCGATCCGACCGACTGGTAGTTGACCGTCAGGCCAGATTGGGCGGAGGCCCACTGTTCGTAGACGGGCGCCGCGAAGGTGGATCCGGCCCCGGAGATCGTTCCCGTTCCGGTGGGTGGGGTAGTGGCGGTCTTGGAACTGGAGCTGGAGCTCGACGCGGTCGTCGTGCTCGGCGTGCTGCTGCTCGGCGTGCTGCTGGTGCTGCTGGTGCTGCTGGAGCTTCCGCATGCGGCGAGGCCCAGCGCGAGCACGGCGCAACCTGCGAGCGCGCTCAACTTGTTCTTGATCACTACATCTCCTCTGGCTGGATTGTTCGTTTTGAGGCGCTTTGGGTACGCGCCTTTACGCCTATCCGGCGTGCCAGGTCACAGTCTTTTCAGCTGCCGGTGCTCTCCATGTGAACAAATCGTGAAGGTTCGGGTTGAAATCTGTACCCAAAGCCGGGGTGGGTGTGGATGAAGCGGCGGTCGGGCAGCGCGGCCTCCAGCTTGCTGCGCAGCTTGCTCACGTACACGTCCACCGAGCGGTCGCCGGGGCGCAGGTCGCCGTGCCATACGGTCCTGTACAGGTCCTCGCGCGGAATGATCGCCCCGAGGCGTCGAGCCATTGCCACGAGAACTTCAAACTCGCGCACGGACAGCACCACCGCTCTGCCGGTGGCGAGCACCAGTCCCTCGTCGGCTCGGATTTCGAGCTCGCCGACGTGAAGCACGTCAGCTGGGACGTCTGCGCTTTCGGGTTGGGCGGCCACGACGCGAAGCGTCGCACGCCCATGCGGCTCAGGAGTTGCAAAGTCGTGATCTAGCTGTGAAAAATCCGTAAAAGATTCGATGCCTGTCGTCTGGGTCAATATCCTCGCTGGGATGAGCTTCTTCGCCCGCGGCCTCGATGGCGCCCTGATGGACCTGGTGGAGGAGTCCGGACGCAACGTGCAGAAGTGCGGCCTGCTGCTGCACGACCTGTTCAAGGACTACCCCGAGCACAGCACGCTGGCCCAGGATCTGAAGGTCTGCGAGCAGGACGGCGACCGCATCACGCACGACATCATCCACCGCCTGGCCGGTCGTGGGCACGTGCGTGCGCCGTTCAGCGCCGGCGACGGCTATGCGCTGGCGACGGCGCTGGACGACATCGTGGACCACGCCGAGCACGCGGCGGCTCAGCTGGGGCTGTATCGCGTGGAGGCCCCCATGGAGCAGGCGGTGGAATTCACGCAGGTGCTGGTCGGCGCCGGCGAGCAGATCGCGCAGGCGCTGCGCTGCCTGCGCACGGACACCGAGCTGGGACCGCACCTGGTGGAGATCCATCGCCTGGAGAACGAGGGCGACCGCCTGCAGCGAGACGGCGTGGCTTCATTGTTCGAGGGCGGCATCGACCCGATGGTGGTGATCCGCTGGAAGGACATCTTCGAGACGCTCGAGGCGTCGGTCGATGCGTGTGAGACGGTGGCGCACGTGCTGGAGGGCATCACGCTGAAGCGCCGTCGCGGCCGCTGAGGGCTGGCGGGAGGCCGAACAGGTCGTGGCTTCGGGCAGGCCGGCTCAGCCGCCGAGTGTGCCGGCGTGCACGCTCAGCGCGAGCTGCGCGCCGCGTGGTTTGCCGATGAAATAGAGCTGGAAGTGGGTGGATCCGGATGGCGCCTGTGCGAGCACGGCGCGCCCGGCTGCGACGACGTGTCCGCCGCGCAGCGCCAGCGCGTTTACGACCAGTTCGTGCTGGGTGACCGCCGAGTGGTTGACGACGGTGCCTTCCACGCCGGGGTTGCTCCCGCCTTCTTCGGACAGGTGGGCGTCCTGGACGCTGAGCTGCGGGGTCGCCCCCGCGACGGCCGCGCCTTCGCCGATCTTGGCGGTCACGCTGACGGGAACGCCGCTTGCCTGGATCTGGTCGTCGATCCAAACCGCGGCGCCGTGCGCCGGTATCAGCGGCGCGGACACCAGCACGGTGGCAAGGCCGGGCGTGTCATTCGTATACAGAGTCGACCCGCGCGCGTCCTTGACCGTAATCTCGACCGGCACGCGGGCAAGCGTGGTGGCGGACACGTTGTGCAGTGTGAGCGCCACGGCGTCGCCTTCGGAGCTGTGCAGCACGGTGGCCGCAGCGAGCTCGACCTTCGTGCTCTGGCGCGAGATCGACAGCCCGTGCGGGGCGCGCTTGGCCGCTTCGCGCTGTTCCCGCTTGGCGATGCGTTCGACCTTTGCGCTCTGCTGTGCTGTGGTCTGGCATCCGCTGAGCGCCAGCGCGAGCAGCACGAACGCCGCTCTTCTCACCCGAAGGCCCCACTGATGTAGTCGCGAGTGCGCTGCTGGCGCGGCCGGTCGAAGACCTGCTCGCTGGAGCCGAACTCGATCAGCTCGCCGAGATGCATGAACGCCACGTGGTCGGCCACGCGCTGTGCCTGCTGGAGGTTGTGCGTGACGATCACCACCGCCACGCTCTCGCGCAGCCCCACGATCAGCTCCTCGATCACCGCTGTGGAGATCGGGTCAAGCGCCGAGCACGGCTCGTCCAGCAGCAGCACCTCGGGCTCGGCCGCCAACGCGCGCGCTATGCACAGGCGCTGCTGCTGCCCGCCCGAGAGCGCAAGCGCTGAGCGGTCGAGGTCTTCGGCAACCTCGTCGTGCAGCCCTGCGCGACGCAGCGCGTCCCGTACCGCCGGCTCCAGTTCGGGAGCGCCGGGCGCGACGGCGACGGCCGGGGGCCTCGCGCAGCGCGTAGGCGACGTTCTCGAAGATGCTCATCGGGAACGGGTTGGGCTGCTGGAAGACCATCGAGATCCGCCTGCGCAACGCCGTCACCTCGATCTCGTGGATGTCCTGCCCGTCGAGCGTGATGCGCCCGCTGCGCCCGGCTCCGGCGGTGATCTCGGTCAGGCGGTTGAGCGAGCGCAGCAGCGTCGTCTTGCCCGACCCCGAGGCGCCGATCAACGCCAGCACCTCGCCGCTGCGCACCGGCAGGCTGACATCGCGAACGACCCAGTTCTCGCCGTAGGCCAGCCACACCGACTCCAGCGCCATGCGCTCGCGCACGTTCGTCGCCGCGGCTCGTGCGGTGCGCGCTCGCGAGCCGTTGACCGGCGCCGTCGACGAGCCGTTCGCGATCGGCTGCGCCGGGATCAGCTGTGGATCGCGATCGACCGCGATCCGCCGCACCGGCGGTGGCATCAGCGGATCCACTGCGCCCCCAGCCCGCGCAGCGCGCTGACTCTGGCGCGTCCCCCGCTGCCGCCATTGGTCAGGCGGGTGACCAGCGCGTTCAGCGCGAGCACGATCATCAGCAGCACGAATGCCGCCGCGTAGGCCTTCTGCGGCGCGTTGCCCTCGCCGGTGGGAGAGTTGTTGAAGACGTAGCTGGTCAGCGTGGAGCCGGTTCCACGAAGCGTGCCCCAGCAGTGGAACGCTTCCCACCGGTTCGTTCTTGAGCGTGGCGCCGAGCAGGATCGTGATGATCGCGGTGTCGCCGATGATGCGGCCCATGCCCAGCACGACGCCGCTCGCGATGCTCGGCCGCGTTGACGGCACCAGCACGCGGCGGATCGTGGTGGCGCGCGTCTTGCCGAGGGCGTAGGAGGCCTCGCGCATGCGCGGCGGCAGCTGGATAGCCCCTCGCGCGTGCGCCGACCACCAGCGGCAGGGCGAGCAGCGCCATCACGACGCCGGCCACGACGAACGACTCGCCCGGTAACGGATCCATCGCTGGCTTCCTGGGAGAGGAAGCCCAGGAACGGGTGCGCGAACAACAGCAGCGCCGAAGATGGCCAGCACGATGCTCGGCACGCCGGCGATCATCTCGATCGCCGACTCGACCGCGCGCGCCATCCACGACGGGCGCCCGTACTCGGACAGCCACACCGCCAGCCCCACGCCGGCGGGCGCCGCGAGCGCGATTCCGATGGCGGTCACGATCAGCGTGCCGACGATCGGGTCGAGGAAGCCTCCGGCCTGGTCCTGGTGCTGTGATGCGGCGGGGGATTCAAAGAACAGGCTGGGCCGCAGGTAGGCGACGCCCTTGACGAACATGAACACCACGATCGCGAACGCGACCACGCACAGCCCCAGGCCGACGATCCAGCACAGCAGGTAGCCGATGCGGTCGACCAGCGGCCAGGAGGCCGTGCTTTCGCGGGGGGAGCCACGCGCTGCGGCGCGGAGACCGACGCCAGGGGTGCAACCGCAGACATCACACGCCGATCCCGTAGCGCTTCAGCGGCTGCTTGACGGCCCAGCCGGTCAGCGACAGCAGGGCGGCGGAGAACAGCAGCACCGCCGCGATCGCGTACACGGTGCTCGCCACCGGGCCCTGCGTCTGGCCTCCGAACTCCCTGACGATGGTCGCCGCCAGCGGCTGCACCGGCTCGAACAGGAACGTGAGCCCGTCCAGCGGGTTGGCCTCGAACGCGTACCCACCGGAGACCATCGACAGCATGATCGCCTCGCCCAGCGCGCGCGCCGTCGCCAGCACCAGTCCGGCGGCGATCGCGGGGCGCGCAGTGCGCAGCGATACGCGCCAGATCGTGCGCCAGCGGTTGACGCCGAGGGCGAGCGAGCCTTCGCGCCAGGCTTTGGGGACGGCCGCGAACGCGTTGGCGCTGATCGCCACCATGATCGGCAGGATCATCAGCGTCAGGATCAGCGTCGCGGTGATCAGGCTCGGCGCCGCCGAGCTGCACCACATAGATGACCGAGTGCCTGCGTGCGTTGCTGATCAGGTTGTCTTCCACCCAGGGAGCGATCGCCAGGATCCCGATCAGCCCGTAGATCACCGATGGCACGGCGGCGAGCAGGCGGATGACGGGCTCCAACACGCGCCGTACGGGCTGTGGCGCGAACTCGGTCAGGAAGATCGCCGCCAGCGTGGAGACCACCAGCGCGATCAGCACAGCCGGCACGGTTGTGGCGATCGTGCCCCAGATCAGAGGCCAGGCGCGGAAGTACAGCACCGAATGACCCGGCAGTGGCGTGTTCGTGTGCATCGCTTCGAACTGCCTGACGATCTGCCCGCCCGGGCCGAACCAGCTGAGGCCGTTGGCTGAGAACGACGGCCACGCGTTGACCGCGACCGTGACGATCATCAGGCCGATCAGCAGCAGCACCCCGACCGCCAGCGAGCCGAGCATCAGCTCGGCTCGCCGGTCGGCCTTGACGTCAGCCAACGTGGACTGCTGGGGGGGCGCCGCGTTGGACACTGGCTCTAGTAGACCGAGATCCAGTCGGAGCCGATGATCGATTTGGTGACCTTGTTACCGCCCGTCACCCACTTGAGGAACTTCAGCGCTTCGCCTTTGGGCCTGCCCTTGGTGACCATCCAGAAGTTACGCACGCCGGCGTACTGGCCCGACTTGGCGTTGCGCAGGTTGCACGCCACGCCCTGGTAGCCGACCGCGTTGACCCCGCCGGTGAAGGCGAAGGACACGAAGCCGATCGCCTGCTTGTCGCTGGCGACGGCGTTCTGCTCCAGGCCGTTGGAGGTCTCGGCGGTGGCCGCCAGGGAGATCTTCAGGGTTTCGCCCAGGAAGATGTGCTGGAAGGCGTCCTGCGTACCCGAGGCGTTGTCACGGTCGAACAGGTCGATCGGGCCGCTGATGCCCGCCCCCGGAACTTCGCTCCAATCACGGATGCGACCAGTGAAGATGCCTTCGACGCTTTCCTGGGAGAGGCTGGCCACGCGGGTTGGACGGGTTGGTGATCACGCACACGCCGTCGCGCGCGACCTTGGTGAAGGTCAGGCCTTTCGGATCCACACCCGGGATCGGGTCGCGCGAAGAGTCGCCGATGTCGAAACGGCCACTGGCCGCGCCCGAGATGCCGATGTCCGACTGGCCCCCCTGGACCTCGGGGGCGGGGAGCTTCGGGTACGCCTTGTGGTAGGCCGTGGCGAGTTTCTGGGCCAGCGGGAGAACCGATGTCGAGCCGCCGATGATCAGGCGCCTCGCCATGGCGCCGGCCGGCAGCGCGAGGACGAGAACCATTGCGATCGAGACGATCAGGGTGCGATGCGCGCGCACGATAGATGCTCCTTTGTGATTGTGAGTCAGGTCGATTGGCGTCGTTGACGCTTCAGGCGGAAACAGCTGGAGGTGTGAATCGATGCGGCGTCGCTGCGGCTTGCGATTTACATCGCCCCGCGGGAAGAGTGGCGGTCGCGGGTGTGACTGGTGTTTCGTTTTTGTGAACGTCACGGCACGAGCGCCCATACACGGTCAGTGGGACTCAATTGTTTATTTCTTGTGACCGTGTTTGTCGTGATGTGTTGTTTTTGTGAACGCCATTGAATTTCCGGGCGAGGCGTGTGACTCTCGCCGAGGTGGCGCCGATCGACCGATCGATGATCCCCGGACGCTCGTCCTTCACATCGCAATGACAAACGACTCCAACCCCACACCACCACCACCACCGGCACCGCCAGTGACAGCCGGCAACGGCGCGGCGCGCAATGGCGCTTCCCCCAACGGCAAAGCGACCGTCCGATCGGGCTTGGCCCACCGGCGCAACCCGGTCCTGGTCGCCGTCGGAGAGACCGCCTCGACGGTCCGCCGGCTGGCGTTCAAAGACCCCCTCTCGCTGTTCCTGCTGCTGGCCTCGATCGCCTTGGCGATCGCCTTCTCGAGCCTGCTGGGAGCGATCAAGCCCAGCAGCTCGGGTCTGCAGACACCGATCAGCGTGGTGCAGACGCTGGCCAAGCACAAAGAGCTCGCAAGCGCCGTCATCCTCGACCACGACAGCCGCGTCGAGCTGACCACCACCGCCACCGCTCCAGAGGTCACCGCCGGCGGCGCGATCGCCACCGAAACCAGCCCCACGGCTGCGACCGGCTCCCAGAAACTGTGGGCGGCCTATCCGGCCTCGGGCGCGCTCACCCAGCAGCTGCTCAAGGAATTGACCACGAGCGGCGCGCTGGTGACGGTGGACCAGCAGTCGGGGAAGCCCACAGAGGCGATCGTGGTGCAGTTCCTGATTCCGATCCTGCTGCTGGTGTGCCTGTTCTCGCTGTTCATGCGCTTTGGTGCCGATGGAGGCGCGGGCGGTATCGCCGGCTTCTCGCAGTTCACCGGCAAGGGCAAGAAGAAGGGCAAGGGCACCAAAGACAAGATCACCTTCGCCGATGTGGCTGGTGCCGGCGAGGCGCTGGCCGAGCTCAAGGAGATCCGCGACTACCTGGCCGACCCCAGCAAGTACCTGGCCGTGGGCGCGGCCGCCCCCAAGGGCGTGCTGCTGGTGGGACCTCCGGGTACAGGTAAGACGCTGCTGGCCAAGGCGGTCGCCGGCGAAGCCGACGCAGCGTTCTTCTCGCTGTCCGGCTCGGACTTCGTGGAGTCGCTGGTCGGCGTCGGCGCGGCACGCGTCAGGGACCTGTTCCGTAAGGCGCGCAAAGTCTCGCCGGCGATCATCTTCATCGACGAGCTCGACGCCGCCGGGCGCAAGCGCGGCGCGGGCATCGGCCAGGGCAACGACGAGCGCGAGCAGACGCTCAACCAGATCCTGGTCGAGATGGACGGCTTCGGCGGAGACGGCGGGCTGGTCGTGATGGGCGCCACCAACCGCCCCGACATCCTCGACCCCGCGCTCCTGCGACCGGGCCGCTTCGACCGCCAGGTGGTGGTGGACAACCCCGACGTGCACGGGCGTCTGGAGATCCTGCGACTGCACGGCGGCAAGCGCCCGCTGGCGCCGGACGCCTCGCTGGAGGAGGTCGCACGCCAGACCCCCGGCTTCAGCGGCGCGGAGCTCGCCAACGTGATCAACGAGGCGGCGCTGCTCAGCGTGCGCGACGGCCGCGGGATCATCGACCAGGCCACGCTCGAGGAGGCGATCGACCGCGTCGTCGCCGGCCCCGCCAAGCGCCACATCCTCACCGAGCAGGAGCGCTGGCTGATCTCGATTCACGAGGCCTCTCACGCAGTCGTCACCGATGCGCTCGGGCACACCTCCTCGACGCGCAAGCTCTCGATCGTGGCCCGCGGGCGTCAGTTGGGCACGGCGGCGCACATGCTCTCCGACCGCGACCAGACGATCATGACCAAGCCCGACCTGCAGAGCCAGCTGATCGTGATCACGGCAGGGCTTGCCGGCGAGCGCATCGCCTTCGGCCACACCTCCACCAGCGTCCACGACGATCTGCACGCGGCCACCGCGCTGGCGCGCAGCATGATCACGTCGTTCGGGATGTCCGAGGCGCTCGGTCTGGTGACCATCGGAGAGAAGGGCGGCGAGGTCTTCCTGGGAGCGTCGCTTCAGGATCTCGGCTCGGTTGGGCCGGAGACGCTGAACATCATCGACAACGAGATCGAGCGGATGGTCGGCGACGCCGAGGCGCGCGCGGCAGCGATCCTCGACCGCAACTGGAACACCGTCGAGGAGACCGCCACCGCGCTGCTCGAGCACGAGACGCTGTCGGGCGTGGCGCTCGACGCGGTGCTGTCGACTGTCGTCGAGGTCTCTCTCGACGAGTTGCACGACGTGCGCCGGGCCACGCCTGCGCGCGACCCCAAGCAATCGTCATGAGCCGACCCCGACGCGGACTCGGGGCACGTGTGAAGCGCGGGCTGCCCTCCCCGGCGATGATCGTTGCGCTGGTGGCGCTGGCCTCGTCGATGACCGGCGCCGCCGATGCCGCACGCAACGCGGTGATCAGCACCCTCGCGGGGCATCCGCTCAGCACGACGCCCCACGCCGGCGGTCTGCTGCTGCTGGGCAAGAACCGCAAATTCGCCGCCGCTGCGATTCCCACGGTCAGGGAAGCAAAGCACCTCGACGGCAGGACGGCCGAAGAAATCTCCGGCACGTGCCCGCCGGCGACCGTCGACCTCGGCACGTGGTGCCTGGATTCGGCGCCGTATCCGCTGACCAACGCGGAGGCCGGCAAGAACAACTTCATCTGGGCCAGCAAAGCGTGCGAGGCCGAAGGCGGCTGGCTGCCGAGCGCCTCTGAACTGTTGGGGGCGGCCGAACGCGTCAAGCTCGAGTCCACCATCCACGACTCGCAGCTGACGGCCACCATCAACCTCGACCCCAGCCGTGGCCTGAAAGACGAACGGGAGATGAGCTCCACGCTGGTCACGACCGAAGCGGGCTCGGCGGCGGCCGGCTTCGAGGGCGTCAGCGAAGGCGCCATCGGCGACCCGCGCCAGGGACAGTCCAACCCGGTTCCCCTCCCGGCCAACCCGCTGCCGGGGTCGCTCCAGTACGTAACTGTTTACGACAACGGCAATGCTGGCGGGTTCGCCGGCTCGCAGCCGGTGGCCGAAGCCCAGAACTTTCGCTGTGGCTTCAACAAGGCGCCCGGCGCACTGAACAAACCGGAATCTTGACGATCGTTTCGACCCTTGGAACGGGTCGTGATCATTTGGTGAATCCGCACTGCGGATCGACGTCAATCGGCAATTGAGAGCTTATGTTTGTGCCTTGGATGATGAGCCGTGAATCGATGCCGAGCCCGCATCCGCCAGCTTGCTCTCGACACGTCAGGTTCCTGCTGCTGATGGCGATCGTCTCGTTGAGCGGGTTGCTGATGAGCGCAGGAGGAGCGCGTGCCGTGATCCTCCCGGCGGTCACCATCGACGGTCCAAGCGAAGACATCGAGGGCTTCGGTGGCGTGGCGATGGCGGAAGACGGCACCGGCGGTCTGGTGTACCTCAAGCGCGTGGGCGGCGTCGCCCACTTGTTCGTCTCGCGCTACGTCGCCGGGCACTGGCTGGCGCCGATCCGGGTGGACAGCGAAGAGCCGTACGCGGCGAGCTGGCCGCGCATCGGCGCAGCCAACGGAGGCGAGCTGGAGGTCGTGTGGGCAACGCCGTTCGCGACCGAGCACGACCGCCCGGTGCAGGAGCTGCTCGGCGCCACGCTCGGTCCGGGGTCGAGCCTGTTCAGCCGGGCGATCATCATCGACCCGAACATCAACGAAGCGACCGGCACGAGCCCCGATCTGGCGATGAGCTCGACCGGCTATGCCGATGTCGTCTACCGCGTCACGGAATCCAACCCCGAATTCCCGCTGCTGCGTCCGGGCGACGTCGACGGTCAGGTGCGCGTGGCGCATTTCGACGGCGAACGGTGGTCGCGCCTGGGGATCATCAACCGCGACGCGTCCGTCTCGATGCGCCCGCCGACACAGGCCAACGCGCCGCAGATAGCGATCGGCCCGACCGGCAACGGCGTGGTGATCTGGCAGGAGCCGGAAATCACCGGGCAGGCTCGGATCTGGGCGCGGCGGCTGTTCGGCTCGAGCCTCGACTACGTGATGCCGGTCAGCGCCGAAACCTTCAACGGAGCGCCCATCGACGACGACGCGGACGCCCCGAGCGTGTCGGTCTCACGCCTCGGGCAGGCCGAGGTCGCCTACCGTCAGGTGGCCAGCGCGGGCTCGCCGCTACCCGGACCGCGGGTGTTCGTCAACATCCTCCCCGACGGCGAATCGAGCAGCGGCAGCGAGTTCCAGGGCGCCGCGATCGCCGACTCGGTCGTGGCGGGCGGCAAGTCGGCCGCGGTGGGACGGCCGAGCATTGACATCGACGAACGACGTTCGATGCGCCTGCTCTACGACAGCAACGGCACTCCGCGCGTAATCGAAGGCAACGACAAAGGGGTGCTCAAGGCAGCCGTGTCGCTCGGCCCCTCGTTCGTCGGATCTGCGGTCACGGCTGCCAACGAAGTGCAGTCGGCCAGCGTGATGAATCCTGAAGGCGGGGGCCTCTCCGCGTGGCCCAGCTCCACCCCCGCAGGCGCTCCGGCGATGGCCGTGCGCGAGGATTTCCCCAACGGCTCGGTGCAGACGGGGCTGCTGAGTGGCGGCGCCGGCGGGCCGATCGGCGAAATCGCTGTGGCGCGGTCGAACCTCGGTGACGGGATCGCGGCCTTTCAGCAGGGGCCGACCGGTGACGGCGCGATCGTGGCCGCTCAGATCAGCGCCCCTCCCCAGTCATTCGTGATCAGCGTCCCCAAAGGATGGGTCAAGCCCTCGCAGGCGACGCTCAGCTGGGCAGCGGCGCAGAGCGCCGACGGGCCGCTGAAGTACACCGTGGTGCTCGACGGGCGCCCGCAGCCCACGCCGGCCGGCGCGCTCTCCTACAAGCTCGGCCCGCGCGTGTTGGGCGACGGCGATCACAAGGTGCAGCTGCTCGCCACCGACATCTTCGGCCAGTCGACGCTGACGGCGCCCTCGAAGCTGCAGATCGACGGCCGCCCACCACGGGTCAGCATCAGTAGGAGGTCAGGCGGCGCAATGGTGCTGGTGCGGGTCCTCGACACTGAGTCTGGCGTCGACGCCAAGGCTGTGAGGGTCAGCTTCGGCGACGGGCAGAGCGCGGGCGCTCGCACGGTGTTCCGCCACCGCTATGCCCACGCCGGCATCTACAGAGTCGTCGTCAAGGTCCGCGACAAGCTGGGCAACGCCGGCACCGTACGTGAGCTGGTGAGCGTCCGATGAAGGCTGCTGCTGCAAGCTCGTGCGTCGGGGTCGTGCTGCTGCTCGCGCTGGCGCTCGCGCCGTGTGCCGGCGCAGACGTGTTCAGCTCGATCGAACTGCTGTCGAGCAGTCCTTTCGAGCAGGCCGAATATGCACACAGCCCGGAGATATCCGGTGATGGGCGCTATGTGGTCTTCGAAGGTTCCGTCGGCGGTGTCAGTGGCATCTGGCGCCGCGAAAACAAGCCGGGCGGAGCGCTCCAGCAGGTCGCTGGCGGCGACGCCGAGCTGCCCTCCATCAGTGAAAACGGCCAGTACGTCAGCTTCACCACCAACGAAGGCCAAAGGCTCGGCGAAGTCACCGACGGTGAACCGGTCCCGCCGCCGGAAGCCTACGATCCGCCCAACGTCTACGTGCGCGACATGGAACAGGCGCCAAGCCAGCAAGGCGCCTTCGTGCTGGTCTCAGCCGAGAACGGCTCGCCGAACGAACTGGCCTACGAAGAGACTGAAGAAGAAAAGGCTCGCGGCCAGTACGGCTCGATGGCCGCGGCGCGCTCGGCGATCAGCGCCGATGGGCAGAAGGTCGCGTTCGTGACGACCGCGCCTTCGGACCTGGCGGGGCCCCGCACCAAGACGCCCGCGCTGCAGGTCGCCGTGCGCGACCTCCAGACCGAGGAAACGCAGCTGGTGAGCGTTGAGTACGACCCCGTCACCGGCCGTCCCGCCGTCAACCCGGAAAGCGGGCTGCCCGAACCGGTGCCCGGCCGCGCCGTGTACACCGAAGGCGAAGCGCCGCCTCCGTTCCAGAAAGCGCCGTTCTACAAGGTCGCAAATGTGGCCGGCGCGTCGATCAGCGCGGACGGCTCGGCGGTGGCGTGGATGGGCCACGACCTCGGCCAGCAGATCGCCACGCTGACGGGCGAAAGACTGGAAGGGCAGGGCGGGGCGCCGCTGTGGCGGCGGATCGCCGGTGGACAGCAGGAACCGACCCGGGAGGTGACCGGCGGTCCCGACCCCGAAAACCCGGGTTGTGCAGCCCACCCCGAGAGTCAACTGCCTCCGGGGGACTCGGTTGCGGACCCGTGCCAGGGCCCGTTCCAGGGCGGCCTGGTGTATGAGTCCTCGCCGGGCGTCTCGACCGACCCGGTGCCGCAGCTGAGCGCCGATGGGTACACGGTGGCGTTCCTCGCCAACGACGCGCTCGTATCCCAGGGCGAGGACTACGGCACAACGCACTCGGCCACAGATCTGTACGTGGCCAGCATGCACCCCGGCCTCTCGCGTGTGCAAGCGCTTCGCCAGCTCACCGAAATCGCCAGCGGCGATCCCGAAGACTACGTGGCCGATGCGGCGATCCTGGACGTGGCCGTCTCCCCCGACGGCCAGCAGGTGGCGTTCACCACCATGCGCACCGTGTTCGCGCTCGGCTCCCTGACCTACGTCAGCGTGCCGGCGGCGGTGGCCGGCCTTGCCGAACTGTTCGACGTCGATCTGACCAACAACACGCTCACTCGTGTCACGCACGGCTACAACGAGAACGCGACCGCGCACCCGTACAACGAAACGCTGGCCGCCGGCAAGCCGGACCCCTACATCACAGACTTCTTCGCCGAAGACGGGGCTCTCTCGCCCTCCTTCGCGGACGCCGGCAATCAGCTCGCGTTCTCCTCCACGGCGTCCAACCTCGTCTTCGGGGATGGCAACACGCCGGACATCACAAGTCACTTCGGCAATGAAGTGGTCAGCGACGGCAGCGACGTCTTTGCGGTCAACCGTCTCGAATACCTTCCGGAATCAACCGCTCAGATCATCTCCCCGAACCCGTCCGGCCCGGCGCTCGAAACGCAGTGGAAGCTGGGTGTCACGGCCGAAACGCTGCCCGACGGTCGTGTGCGGCTCTACGTCGTCTCACCCGGTCCGGGCGCCGTGCACGCGCTTGCCAGCGGCGCGGTGGAAATCGCCTCGGTCGGCGCCTCGCGCAGCGCACGCCGCGCTCGCCGCAACGCCCGAGCGGCGCGCAGGACGGTGCAGTTGCGCACTGTCGCCTCCGCCTCGCTGGCCGTCCACTCGAGCTCCGAAGGCGTGACGCCCATAACGCTCACGTTGGTCCGGGGCTTCCGCGCGCTGGCGGCGCGACTGGGAGGGCTTTCGGCGGACGTTGCCGTCGCCTTCACCGCGCCCGGTCACGCCACCCTGCGCCAGACGATCCAGGTGACCTTCCTCGATCGGGCGGCCGCTCGCGCGGCGCGCCGCGCCCGCAAGGCGTCGCGCAAGCACCGCGCCAACGAGCAAAGGGTGGCTCGCTGATGTGCCCGGCACGCGCGCGTCGCCTGCTGGCGCTCCTCGTGGCCGGGATCCTGGCCTGGGTGCTCCCGCTCGCGGCCGCCCATGCGGAAGGCTTCGCCGACGACGGCGGCGCCGAATGGCGGGTGGAACAGCCCGAACCGCCGCCGGCGCCGGCGGGAGTCAGCGGCTCCTCCACGCCCATCGGCCTCGGGCGCGTCGGCGACGTCGAGTTCTCCTCCCCCAACCGCGGCGCGCTGATAACGGCCGGCAACGGCACCACGATCCCGCCCGGCGTGTGGCTCTACAACGGCGAACGCTGGCGCGAGCTGTCAACCGTCTGCGGCGCCACCGACGGGCGCATCGCATGGGCCGGCGAAAACGAATTCTGGACGGTCTCCGATGGCAGGCCGGGCCAGGCGACGGGTGGCAACAACGAACAGCCGAAGCTCGAAGACAACACGCTCTGTCACTTCGCCCCCGGCCCGTCCGGCAAGCTGGAAGTGGTCGGCTCCTACGCCTCGCCCGCGTTTCAATCCAACTCCTATCAGGCGATGCACGGGGCCGCATGCCTGTCCCCGACCGACTGCTGGTTCGGCGGCGATGCGCTGCCCTCGCCGCAGATCGGGGCGTTTCAGCTGCACTGGAACGGCAGCACACTGGAAGCCGAACCGTACCTGCCGGAAAGCCACGCGGCCGAGGGTATGGACGCGTTCGAAGGTCGCCTGTTCGAGGGCGTGCGACTGGTCGCGACCGATCCCGTGGTGAAGCTGTTCAGGTTCCCGCCGCCGCTGCACGTGATCAACCCGGAAGGGGCACTGCAGACGCTGCAGACGATCACCAACGTGCCGTTGCTGGAACCCGAAGAGTTTCCCTTCGCGCTGGAATACCTCAATCTCGGCGCCGATCAGGAAGCGATGTGGGCTGCCGCCGGCCCGGCGCTCACGGAATCGGTCGGCTCCAAGCCCGCCGGCGTGACCGTGGTGCGATACGCGCGTGAACCTGGTGAAGAAACGCCGTCGTTCACGCAGGTCCTCGGTCCGGAAAAGACCCCCGTTGCGAGCAACCCGTTCCGGGGCGATGAGGTGGCGGGGATCGCGCCCGAGCCGGAAACCAGCGGTGCGTGGTTGGCGCTGGAGTCCTATGAGGAACTGAAGAACACCGGCAAAGCCCCCGAATACACGCATGCCACGATCGCCAGGATCTCAGCCGATGGCACGGTCTCCGACCGCGTCGAACTACCGGACGACGGCTCGCACGGCCCGCTTGGCGCGGTCACCAGCATCGTCTGCCCCGCAACCCACGATTGCTGGCTGACGACCGTGCAGGGCTGGCTCATGCACCTGAGCACGGGCGGGTCGCTGGAACGCGACAGCGACCCGGTGTTCTCGGGCGAAGAACCGATCACGTTCCGTCCAGCGGATCAGGGCGTGCCGCAGGTCGTGCCCGACGCTCCTCCGGCCGATGACTCGGGGCTCGAAGAAGTCGCCCAGGCGCCTCCAGCCGCGCTCGTGGAAACGAGCAAGCCCGAAAACTTCGCGACCGTGCCGCTGCCGCTGCTGTCGCATGAGAAGACACGGTTGATCCACGGCACGACGCTCCAGCTCAGCTTCCATCTGGCGGTGCGCAGCCGAGTGCGCCTGATCGCCGAACGCCACCGTCGCATGGTCGCGTCGACGAAGACCCAGACCCTGAAGGCGGGCAACCGCAGCATCGAGCTGAAGCTCAACGTCCGCCAGTGGCCGACCAAGCTCAACCTCAAGACCCACGCGCTCGGCCCGCTGCCGACGGCGTCGACCCGCGAAGTCGGGATCAACTCCGTCGGGACAGTGCTGGCATTTCCCGACCGAGCCGGCCTCCTTGAACCCAGGCAGCTGCCTTGAGCCCGCGAGCACTGCCCACGAGCCGGTTCGGCCGGAGCGCGCTCGCTGGCGTGCTCCTGCTCATAGCTGCCATGGCGCTGGTCAACGCCGGCATGCAAGCCGGCTCACGTGCGAAGGCGCTCGTCGCACCCGGGGAACCCACAGCGCAGACAGACGACTCGCTGCCCGCCGAAGAGGTCACCATGTTTGGCGCCGCTCCGTCAGAGGCTCCGGGGGAGACATGGGGACTTGGCAAGCACGACGGTGCAGCGGCGCTCGTGCGCTACACCCAGGAAGGCGGCTGGTCGCTGGGGCCGGCGCTTGTGGACCACGAAGGAAAGTCCCTGGAAGGCTTTGAAGGGGACGTGCTGGCGGCAGAAAAAGCCAAATATGTCAGCATGCTGAACCCGCTGGGCGGGACGATGACATCGTCTGGAAGCGGCGCGATCTTGGGAGATGTGGGAGGCACGCGCCAGGTGCTGCTGGTGCGAAACCCCGGAGGGTCCTTCCAGGAAACGCCAGCGGTGCCGAGCGAAGGCTCAGAAGCGCTGCTCGCCGAAGGAGAACACCTATTCGGATCGGCTCGATCGCCGATCATCGCGGCCCTTGACGAAGGCTCAGAGCAGGCAGGTGCGCTCGTCGTTCCCGTCAACGAAGGGGCCGGCGTCCAGAAGTGGGTGCTGCACTGGGATGGCACGAAGTGGACCCGAGAGCAGATCGCCATACCGGCAGCGAGCGCAGCGCACTTCGAAGTGCTCGCACTGGCAGCCAGCTCGCCAACAGACGCGTGGCTTCTGGCCAAGTACGGCGAAGGCTATCCGGCGGGCTCGGTTGCGCTGTTTCGGCGCCATCTGGGAAGCGGGGGAGAAGCCCCGGAATGGATGCCGGTCGCGCTCAAGCCGGGCGGCGAAGCGGGAGAACCGCTTGCGGTTGCGCTGCAGTCCGCCACCAGCGTGGGCTTCACGGTGGGCAGCGGCGATCAGGCACAGATCATGAACGTGACCGGCGAAGGGCTGTGGCTCGACGGGGAGCGCAGCGACACGCGTCAGTCGGCGAGCGTGTTCCTGCACACGGAAGGCACAGCGCAAGCACGCCCCGTCGCCGCGTGGTGTCAGCTGCCCACCGGCGAAGAACAGCCTTGTCGCTACAACCTGCCCGGCGTGCTGCCCACCGCGTGGTCGCGGACGTTCGCCTGGGCCAACCCCTCCACGCCCGAACAGCTCGGCGAACGGGTGATCACCGGGTTCGCCGACGGGATGTCCTGGAGACTGGAAGGCACGTCGTTCAAGCGCGTGCCCGCGTTGGGTGGCACCGCCGCGCCCCAGGAAGAAGTGGGTCGCATCTTCGGCGCGGCGTTCTCCAATGCCAAGGAGGGCTGGCTCGGGCAGTTTGAACTTCCGGTGCACATCACGCTGAACCCCGTCCCCAGTCGCTTCACGCCGTGGCCCGCGTCCTTCCGCTATCCACTGCTGGCGCTCGCGCCGCAACCCGGAGCACCCATCGGCGCGCTCTCCAGCGAAGCCCTGGCGGTGGGCGAGGAAGGCGAGGTTGCGCGCTACAAGCCTGGCAAGGGCTGGCTACCGGAAAGCCTGCTGGGCGCCAACGGACGCGAACATCCGCTGCTTCGCGCAGTCGCGTGGCCGACGTCCGCGCGAGCCTATGCGGTCGGCGATCTCGGCCAGATGTGGCTGTGGCGAGGGGAGACCGGGCTGTGGGAACAGGACCCGGCCACGCCGCTCAACTTCCGCGGCAACCTGCTCGGTATCGCCTTCGACCCCAGCGAACCAGCGCGCGGATACGCCGTCGGACAGGGTGGCGTGCTGCTGCGCTACGGCAAGACCTGGGCCCAGGAACCGACGTGCTCCCCAGAAGTGCCCCAGCCCTGCCTGCCGCCCGAAGTGGCCGGCGCGAGCTTTACGTCGATCGCGTTCGCCGGTGGACAGGCGCTGGTGGCATATCGCGAACCGACGGCCGCCGGTGTGGCCAAGGGCGGCATCCTCGTCAACGAAGGCTCCGGCTGGCATGTCGACAGCAGTGCTGCCAAAGCGCTTGGCTCCGGGGTGCCGTGGGCGGTGGCGGGTCTCTCCGATGGCGGGGCGGGCTTCACGGCACGGGGCGCGGGCGAACACGAACACCTGGTGTTCGAGCGCGAAGCGGCCGGCTCTGAATGGCAGCCGGTTTCGGTGCCCGGCCAGTCTCCGCCCGGGGCCCTGAACCTGTTCCGCGAAGGCGGCGCCCTGCGGGCCGTCGTGCTGGGTGCCGAACCGGGTACCACCAACGAGGAATCCAGCCCGCCACCGGGCTCGCCCCCGCTGCTGATCCCGCCCTTCGGCGTCGTCTCCAACCTGCTGGCGGGAGTGCTGCGCCAGAGCACCGGCGGCTGGAGCGATGAGGAGCACGAACTCAACAACGCTCTGGAACCGCCAGGCGAATACTCGGACTACGACGGCGTGTATGAGCCCGACCCGGTCGGCGCGCTGCTGATCGGGCCCGGTGGCGAACCCGGATGGGCCGTCGGCGGGCGCACCGTCGGGGTCGAAGAAGCCGCCTCGGCGAAGCTGCTGGAGACCGCCGACGTGTGGCGCTACCGCGAAGAAGCCACCACGCCGATCGGATCCGGCACCGCATCCGTGGCCGCCGCCAGCAGCGAAGCCACGTTCGCCGTGGGCGGAGGCGCGCAGTGCGCCGCGCCGTGCGCCGGCCGCGCCGACGCCAAGATCGGGCCCGATGTATGGCTTGCCAATGCGCTGAGCACCGCCCAGACGGTCCCCGGCCTGCGCGCGTTCCTGTACACCGGACCGCGGGTCACCAGCGGGCGCACGGTTGGAGCGGCGGTGCAGGAGGTCCCCTCGGCGCTGGAGCTTGGGCGCTATGCCGAACTGCTGAGCTCGAGCAGCGTGCCGGTGTATGCCGCGTCCTCGCCCTCTGATCTGGCCGCGGGCAGCGAGCAGACGTTCAGGGAAGCGTTCTCCGCCTTCCCGCAACCGCTCGGCACAGCTCCGCTACCCGGCGAAACCACCGGGTCCGCCGGCCCCGGGCTGGCGTACTCGCTGGAATCGGGCAGCGCCCCCAACCGCGTGCGCGTAATCGTGCTGGACGGCACCGCGGACGCCGGAGCCGAACAGCGGGAATGGCTTGAAGCCCAACTGGGCGAAGTCAAAGGCAGGGAGGCGGCGATCGTGATCGGCAACGCCGATCTGCAGGCGCAGATCGCGGCCGGCGACGCCGACGCCAAGGCGCTCGCCGAAGCGCTGGTCCGCGGCGAAGCCTCGGCCTACTTCTACGACTCGCCCGAACAGAACCTGAAAATCCCGCTGCGTCCCGCCGCCGGCCAGACCCCGGAAATTCCCAGCTTCGGCTCCGGCACGCTCGGCTACATCTCCTACGCCGCGCAGAAAGGCCGCGAATTCCTCGGCGCCAGCGGCTTCCTGCTCGTGCACGTCGCTGCGCAGGCGGAACCTGGCAGCAGCGTGCACCACGTCACCGCCAAGCTGATCCCCGACATCGGCGAACTCGCGATCGAAGCGCAGAACGGCACGCTTCTGGAACGCAGCCACGCGGGGCTGTTCAGGGCGCTTGCGCGCCGTCCGCGCGCCGGCACGCTCGAGCAGAACAAGGCGAACCCCGGGACGAATACCAGCGACCCGTTCATCCCGATCCCGTCGAACTGCGTCGGCGCGGACTGCCCCGAGGAAATCCCCACGGAATTCAGCTTCAGCTCCTCCAACGAACAGGTCGGCAAGTTCGTCGAGCCCAACCTTGCGGTGAGCGAAAGCACGGTCCTGCTCGGCGCCGACGGCAAGCCGATCCCAGACTCCGCCTCGGGGCTGTTCTGTGCCCTGAACCCCGGAACGACCACCGTGACCATCACCGCCGGAGGTCGTTCCTCATCGCTGCCAGTCACCGTCGAGGCCGGCAGCGTGCGCCGGCCGTGCGGCACCACCCCGGTGACGAAAAAAACGCCCAAGGCCGAAGTGACCGTCGCGCCGCCGCCGTCCACCGCGCCTGGCCCCGCCGCGGCCACGCCCGCTTCCGCTCCGCCGATCGTGCCGGTACCGCCGCCGCCGGCTGCAACCCCGGCGCCGCCCGCGCGTCCGGCGCCGCCCGTAACCCCGTTCTTCTACTCACCTCTGCAAGCGTTCGCCGCGCCGGCATTCGTGCCGCCACCGCCGCCTGCGCCCGCCAACCCGACGCCGCCGAGCGGAACCTCCGCGGTGACCTCACCGGTGGAGGCCGCGCAGAACGAAGAAGAGCCCGAGAGTGCGCCCGAGTCGGTGAGCGCCCAGGCCGTTGCCTACCGTCAAGCCGAACACGAGCCGCCGGCCATGTACCTGATCGGGCTGATGCTGCTGGCGGCGTTCGCCGGCGCTTCGCTGCGCGCGCGCCCCGGTCGCCGGGGAAGGGAGATCAGGATCGCGCCGGCCTCGATCTCCTCGATCCGCACTCAGCAGCGCCATGCACGGGATCGTCGTAGCGATCGTTGGCGTTGACGCAGTCATGCCCGCGTTTGCAAATACCGCTTCACAAAATTTAACACCGCGCCAAACTCCGCAGCCTGCATGATGGCGTGTGACAGCCCCGACAGTCATGCGGTTGATCGGGACGACCGGAACGCATACACGCCAGTACGCCCAGGCGTGGCCCGCGCCCCCAATTAGACAAGCAACAGATCGGAGCACGATGCATCGCCCCCCAAGCGTTTTCAAGCGCCTCCTCACCCTGCTGGCTCTCAGCCTTTCGCTAACGGCTGCAATCGCCTCCAGCGCGCAGGCCAGTGCGGCCTATGGAGAACTTGAACGCTTTGGCGAAGCGGGTGCAGCGGGTGAAGAACTCGGCAAGCTCAACCATGCGGAGCCGGCAATCGGCGTCGATCCCGAAGACAACAGTGTGTTCGTGGTGGACGAGCTCGGCGGATACAGCTTCCTGCGGATCCAGAAGTTCAGCAAGGTTGCGGGCAAATACAAAGAGGTAGCCTCGCACGAATTCGTTCCGCCGGACCCGAGCGGCAACGAAGAACTCGGAAGCGTCAGGGGCATACGCGCTTGCCATGATACTGCCCATTATTTTTTTAATTGCATGGCTTATCAGTTGGATTCTTAGCGCTTTCGGTAATTTTGTATCCGCAGAGACACATGGAATTTTAAATACAACCTCGGCCTTATTACTGCTATTTGGCATTATATTGGCAGGAATAAAATCTGGAATAGAATCAATTCAAGAGGAAAATAGGGCTATCAAAAAATATGGGAAATTGGGCGATGAAAAAATGGAAAAAACCATATTATTAAATAGAAAGGGGTTTTATTCAGAGGCAATAATTTCCCTATGCTCTTCTTTGGAATTTAATTTAAGGAGAAGACTGGTTGAAAAAGGATTTTCGACCGGCGATAGAAGCTTTATGGATTTACTAGATTTGGCTAAAAAGAAAAAAATTCTGTCTGAACAAGGATGGAAGGCGCTATCAGGTATTAGAAGCAGCCGCAACAAAGTTGTTCATTATGGAGAAACTATGTCAAAAGACGAGATGAATCAAGTGTTGTTATCAATTAAAGATGTTTTGTTAGAAATAAATAGTCAATAAAATATGATCAGAAAAGGATTGCTGGATTATTTAGCTGAATTGGATGGCAAACTCGAGTCGATCGAGGAATTTGCGATTGGTGAAAAAATCGGGGAAATTTTGAACGTCAAGCAAGAAAAACTTTCGGACAAAGAGGAGCTAGCCGAATATATAGCTTTTCAGTTTGTGGGTCGTTATCCCAATAAGGATAGTGGCTGGGGAATTTATTTCGGTCCTAAGATTGTGTGGAAAAATGAGAGTGGTGAATTTGTAGAATTCCCGAGCATTAAGCAAGTTGATGCTGAAACATTGGAATACTGGAGGAGAAGAGCTGTTGAATGTAAACACCCTATTCTAGTCCATCGATATGCTGATTTAGTTTTTAATTTTGAACCCGCAGTTTTGAAAAAGAACATTGATTTTACGTTGGCACAAAAAGTTATAGATTCTGGCACAGAAATTTGTAATACTAATCTGAATGATGGATTGGGTTGCAGGTTTAAGCTTGAGCGGTGCTTATCTTTGGCTGCCCAGATTAATGACGAGACAAGGATGAGTGGGTTAAAAGACGTGATAATCGCAACAGAGAAAAAATACGCAGAGGACAACAAGCCTGGTCTTTGGGGTTATGCATTCCAGTGGTTAGTACTAGAAAAGAAATTAAAAGTAGCATTGTCTGATGAAGAAATCCGAAATCTGCTGGACGATCTCGAGGGAAGATTGAAACGATTTATGGCAATCGAAGATCCTGATCCTTGGCACGTGGAGTGTGTTGTTAGATTGCTGGCGCAGTATTATTCGGCCAACAATGACGAGGCTAACCTTAAACGAGCGCTAAATGATTTTGAGACTGCGTTTAGAAAAAATAAGTATGCAAATTCGGACGGGATGCTGATAACTAACTATCTTGAAAAACTCATTGATATTTATCTTGAGTACTCAGTTTTTCATTTTGCTAAAGATGCTCGAGCAAGAATTATAAACGAATTAAGCAGCTTGGGTAACCGTGGTAAGTTTGCAATGCATGAAATTTCTACTGAAATAAAAGTCGAGAACGCGGATATTGAAAAATTTGTGACCGCAATTTTTGGAGTAGATAATTCTGATGCGCCGGACAAGATAGTAGCAAAGATTGCCGTTAATTTTATTTTGCGCAAGAAGACTGTTGCGGACCAGCTTGATGATTTGTCTAAAAATCATCCGTTAACATATTTAATGAGCCATACTATTCCTTCGGAAGATGGGTATCCGATCGCAAAGTTTGGCTCAATTACCGAAGATTACAACAAGCATCTTTTGGAAAATTTTTCTAAAAATTTACATTTCCAAGCTTTTTTTCTTCGAATCGCATTTAATAAATTACGTGAATTGCATACGCCAGAAAAGATTATTGAAGTTTTGTTTTTATCCCCGGTTTTTAAGGAGGATGATAAGAATTATATCTTAAAACTGTTACAATCATTTTGGGATAAGGATTATCTTACCACGTGCTGTTTAAGCATCCCGCTCATTGAGGATGCGGTTAGAAATTTATATCGAATTAATAATCAGACATATATAAGACCCAATCCTGATGATGGTTATGACGTAGTCAATTTAGATCAATTGTTAAGTAGGGGCTTGATAAAGGATGTGTTTCAAGCGATTGGAGAAGATGCTGAATATTATTTCAGGGTATTACTAACCGAAAGGGTTGGTTGGAATTTGAGAAACAACTTTGCTCATGGTATTAATAAAAAAATATTTGAAAGCGAAGATGTTGCGAGCCGTCTTGTTCATATTTTGATTTGCCTATCACTAGTAAGAAAGAATGAACAACCAAACTGAAATAATTATGCAAAAACGACATCATACGGTACCGCGGTGCTATCTACAAAATTTTACTGATATTGATGGTTTTGTGTGGGTGCTCGATACTAAAGATAATATTTTTAAAACTAAGCCAGAAAATATTTTGGTTGAAAATAATTTTTACACGATCACATTAAAGAATGGTGAAAAGAATCTTGTTGTTGAGGATACCTTAGCCAACATCGAGGGTGCTTACGCAACGATATTTGAAAATAAGATAGCAAAAGATATATTCCTTACCGAGGATGAACGCGTAAGAGTTTCTATTTTTATCGCAGCTCTTTTGCTTCGAACAAAACCATTTAGGGATAACATGCGAAGCAATTTCCAAAAACTTAAAAATAGTATGGAAGACTGGAGTGAGCAATTCAAATTGATCCCTAAAGCTCGTAAACTTGCTTCGGCCATGCCAAGCAGTGGAGGGGGGACCATTAACTTAAATGATGTTAATGAATATTTGGAAAACATAGAAGAACAACATTCTGTAAGTGTTATTACTGGGTTACCGGGAATAGCCCAGTTAATTTTTAACATGAAATGGTCAGTGTGGAAAAATACAGACGAAGGTTTTGTTACTAGTGATGATCCGGTAGTTCTTTTGAGGCCAGATTCAATAAAAAAATATGGGCCTAATGCTATTGGCAGTCGGCCAGGTTTGGCTTTTAAGGATGTGGAGTTAACCCTTCCAATGTCTAAAGATAGATTGTTATTAGCTGGTTGGATTCTTGATCGAGATTCGTATCTGTCTGTTGAAAATGAGATGGTTAAAAATATTAATCACAGAACGATCACACATTCATCAGATAGGGTTATTGCCGACTCCGAAGCTAAGATTAATGCTATTAAAGATAGGTATACAGAAACTGTTTATAAGCAAACTAAACTTAGTGAATAATATCAATTTTATAATGTTAAAATTAGTATGACGGTTAAAGAATATCAAAATTACACAGTAGAAATTACCCTTACTGGCAGGAGTAATAGACAATGCCACAACATTCTCCAGTTCCCTGAGCAAATGTTAATTTAATACTTGTAATTTAAAAGATAGCCATGTAGTAAGCAACAAAAAACAGCTATTTACTAGCCGTCTATCGATCATCGTTCTTAATCTTTCCGCTAGCCTATTAATAGCCCCATAACCGTTTTGCCCATCCTATTTTCACTCCGTTTTTCCCCTCATTCCCCCATTTTTTTTCTTGGTTTTGGCCAGTAGTTGGAAAGTAGTATCTGAAATTAAAGAATATCAGTAATTAGTATTGGTATTTAGCATAGTTGGTTTAAGTAGTAATTGTAATTAGTAGTTTGTAGTCATATCTTAGTGTAGTAATAATATATCTTTGTCGTTCAGTTGATTCCGCTGTCGGAGTAATAGTCACTCATTTTTGAAAATAGAATTTGGCTAGGATAACTGCTTAAATCGGTGTCTGCTATATGAACCCGGGTTCAACTAGTCGTTCATACAGCTGTTCAACTAGTGGCCACCCTTGCTTTGAGAGCATACCAGGAAAATGGCCACAGCCGGAGGGAGTTAGACGGCCATGTTTTTGGTCAAGAATTGTCTAAAAAATAACTTCGAGCGAGGTCATAGAGATGAGCTTATGAAATAAAAAATACGGACGCCCAGTCCGTATTTTTTATTTCATAATTCGGACATGGATTCGAACTAAAGGGGTCGAAGGGGAAAGAATTTTCCCTTGTTCCGGGGGAGCATTGAGGGGCGGAAGCCCCTTCCAAAGAACGACCCGCCCCGGGCGGGAGGCGAGTTCGAATAGCGCAGCGCCATGTCTCCCAGCTTGTAAAATAAAACTCGCCGTTTTGGCCGTATTTTTATATCTTTTTGCCTTTTCCAATTTATGCCAAGATTTGATATAATTATCAGAGAGCATTATTAATTCATCAAATAATTATGAGTAATGATTTAAAATATTCCGACGAGGAATTGATGAAGGTTTTGGATATTGATACCAAGACCTTGGCAAGATTCAAGGAAATCCGCACCGCAACGATTGAAGAAGCGAAACGCTTGGGGGCGAAAAAGACCGGGGAAATAAAAGTGCTGGGTATTTCCGGGTCGGCTCGCGATTTGAATGACATGGCGCAGGAAGATTCCAACACGGCCGAGTTGTTGAAGCGCTGCCTGAAATCATGCGAGGACAGAGGGGC
This sequence comes from uncultured Solirubrobacteraceae bacterium, assembly GCA_963723325.1. Lineage (GTDB taxonomy): Bacteria > Actinomycetota > Thermoleophilia > Solirubrobacterales > Solirubrobacteraceae > Palsa-744. The sequence goes on from CAVRQK010000003.1 coordinate 85,272, forward strand.
AAAAACTGAATTTATTGCTTTGCGAGATTATAATATTAAATATTGTAAGGCTTGTTATTCCACTACTAATACTCAATGTCATTTTTATTGCACTTGTTATCAAAGAGGGACTGATCGCGCCGATGATATGAGTAATATTATGTATGATAAAATTTTGGAAGCTGATGTTATTATTTTCGCGACGCCGGTTAATAATTTTAAGATCTCCACACTGATGGCGACTTTTCTGGATCGCTGCATCAGCTTGGACGGCAGTTTGCCGCCGGCCAATCCGGACTTGCCCAAAGATAAAGAATTGAATATCAAACATACTAAATTCGTGCAAATGAACGTTGATTATGACGTGCCGGGCAGCGGATTTCTGCGCCGTTTTTCCGGCAAGGTCGGCGGGATCATCACGGCCGGCCATGAAGAGGGGACTTCGATGGCAATCAGCTGTCTCTTGATGACGCTATCTCATTTCGGGATGTTATTTCCGCCGTTCAATAATATGTATGCGATGTCTTCGGTTTGCAATCCGACTTATGCGGATAAGCCGATCGTGTTGGGCGATTGTTTTGATCGGGAATTGATTTGCCTGGCGGAAAATTTATTGCTCTCGGCCAAGCAAGTCCGACAAGGCGGCGCGATGGATTGGAAAAATGATTATAGTATCAATTAATAAATTATAATCAAAAAATTTATGACTACCGTGCCAAATACGCCGGATAATTTCAAGAGGTGCATTTGCGTCGGCTGCCCGACTTATCAGGGCAACGATTGCGTCAAACAAAAGGCTGACAAATTGTTCTGCGCCAGGGGTAAGAGCGAGTGCATCATTGCTTCTAAAGGATGTATTTGCGCCGCCTGTCCGGTCTGGACGGAAAACGGTTTGAAGGAGTATTATTATTGTAAAAAATAATAAATTGCTTAAAATTAGCAAATAAAGGATGACCGCCGGTGATAAGCGCCCGGCGGTTTTTTAGACCTTGACAAAATTATTATTGTTAGCTAAACTAATTATTAAGATAACTAACTAAATTTAACTATATGATTCCGCAGTCGAAAATCGATAATCTGAACGAATTGATCCGCGAAGTCGGAAAAAAAATGCGTGAGATCCATCAGCATATTCCGGGCATCCCGTTGAAACCGCTGGCATTGATGGCTTTGAAGTTCGTTTCGGAAAAAGATAAACCGACGATGAAAGAATTGGCTGATCAATTCGGCATTACTCCGCCTTCGGTTACCGCTTTGATCGATTCGCTGGTCAGCGAACGCTATCTGATGCGCGATCTTGATCAGTCTGACCGGCGGCTGATCCGCCTTTCGCTGACTGATAAGGGCAAGCAAGTTTTGAAAAAAAGTTTGCAGCTTGCCCGAAAAAAAATCGGAACAATTCTCAGCCAAATGGACGAAACGGAAATCGACAATTTATATAGCGGCATGAGCCATCTTTTAAAAATTATTAAAGCTTAATCAATATGGAAAAATTAAAAAAACATAAAATAAGCATCATCATCGGTATTGCCATCATCGTTGTCGTGGGCGCTTTGCTTTGGGGACGATTCGGTTATACCGGCGGCCAATCCAAATTGCCATATTCCTTCGTGCCAGTTACGCAAGGGGATTTTGTGCGGCAAATAAAATTGACCGGCCAGGTTAAAGCGGCGTCCGATATTCAGTTATCGTTTGCCGGTTCGGGCAAAGTGGCGAAAGTCAATGTCAAGGCAGGCGATCAGGTAAAAAATGGCCAGGTCATCGCCGAATTGGACAAGTTGAATATTTCAGCCGATTGGCTTTCGGCCGTCGCCGGCTGGCAGTCGGCGCAAGCCAATCTGGCCGCGCAAAAGCTAAAAAAGCAGGACCTGCTCAATGGCGCGAAAAGCCAAGATGTGGCAGTTTCCGAAACCCAGGTGGCGAGCGCCCAAATAGCGCTGGCTGATGCGCAGACCGCGGCCAACAATGTTCAAGCCCAGTCTGATGCCAGTTTGCACTCGCTTTTTTCTCAAATCGATACTGCCTTGAGTGATTCCTATAACAAATCGTTTGACGCGGTTTATCATCAGACTGATCCGATGTATTTAAACGGATCGACTGACAATCCCAATTTGGTTTTCAGCACTCCTTTGAATAACCAGGCGAAGAGCGCGGCTGAGTCATCCCGAATCCAGGCGGTGGCCGCGGTGAAGCAGATGGACGTTGACCGTAAAAGTTTGGCGGCCGATTATTCCAACTACGCCGATGTGTTTGCGAAAGTTGCCGCCGATTTGAATGCCTTGAGCGGTTATCTTAATAATTTGAATATCGCTTTAAGCTATACTACTCCGTCGACGAGCTTTAATCAGACTCAGATTGACGCCGATAAATCGATCGTTTCTGGACAGACCTCCGCGATCAACGGGGCGACCGCCGCGCTTAATTCTCTCAAGCAGGCGGTGGTTCTCCAGCAAAAGTTGAATCAAGATAATATTTCCGCCGCCCAGGCCGGAGTCGATCAGGCGCAAAACGCCCTGAATCTGGCTAACGGACAGCTTGCCTTAAAAAAGTCCGGTTCAACCACGGAAGAATTAGGAATCCAAGATCAAGCGATCGCTCAGGCCGAAGCGGCGTTGAATGCCGCCGCGGCCAATATCGATAAAGCCAAAGCGCAATTGAACAACGCGACAATTGTCGCTCCGATCGATGGCGTAATCACCTCGGTCAATCTTGATCCGGGCGAAGCGGTCAATGCCAGCGTGCCGGTGATCGGTCTGCAATCGGCTGGCAAATATCAGATTGAAACTTTTTTGCCGGAAATTTATGTCGGCGAAATTATTCCGGGCAACACGGCCAAGATCAGTTTTGATGCCTTCGGCACTGACCGGGTCTTTGACGCCCAAGTCATTTCGATCGATCCGGCGGCGCAAACGAATGATAACGTTTTGGTTTATCGGACGCTTTTGGAATTTGTCAATGAAGAGGCGGATATTAAGACTGGTTTGACGGCCAATATCCAGCTGATCACAGCCGATGATAAAAA
>CAVRQK010000004.1:0-342497 GCA_963723325.1 uncultured Solirubrobacteraceae bacterium
CCCGTTCGCGGACGAAGGCGAGGCCACCGTCTACGAGCATCTGAAACGCTCCCTCGATTTCTCCGCCGAGCAGATCGGCCAGACCGGCATTTGCAAGCTTCTGCGCCGATTGGAACGACTGTCTGAATCTGGGCGGCGGCGAAAGCGCGATGGCCGGCACACCGGTGTCCGAGGCGCTCATCGAGGAAACAAGGTCTTGGCGTCCGCCTGCTCGACCAGGGCGTAGACAAAAAGGCCGGGCCGGCGACGGCTTCACCCCCGGCATGGACATTCGTGCCGCGCTCACCGTCGTCGGCGACGGCCCCATCGGTCCATCGGCCAGCAACTCGACGAACACTTCGGCCTGCCGGAAGGCCATCACACCCGCGATTGGGCCGTGGGCATGAAATTCGTCGTGGATTTGCCCGCCGACACGACGCTGAAACCCGGCACTGTGCTGCACACGTTCGGTTATCCCGAGCCGGAGATTTTCGGTTTTCTTTATGTGCATCCCGATCATGTCGCGTCGCTCGGCATTTTCGTGCCGTCGTGGTTCGACAGCCCGATGCGCACCGCCTACCGCTATCTCCAGCATTGGATGCTGCATCCGTATCTCTGGCGTTATCTCAAGGGCTCAAAACTCCGTTCCTGGGGCGCGAAAACGCTCGGCGAATCCGGCCGGCGCGGCGAACCGTATCTCGCCGGCGACGGTTATGCGCGCATCGGCGAAGGCAGCGGCAGCACGAATGTCCTCACCGGCTCCGGCGTGGACGAAGCCTGGGCCACCGGCACGCAACTCGCCGAGGCCGTGCTCGAATTGCTCAAGGCGAAAAAACCGTTCACGAAACAGAACCTCGAAGAAACCTACGTGAAACGCCGCCGCGCCAGCTGGGTGGAACAGGAGGCCATCGTGGCCGAGAAATCGCGCGACGGATTCCAGAAAGGCATCGTGCGCGGCATGATCGGCATGGCGCTGGCCGGTCTGACCAATGGACATTTCACACTGGGCGGCGAGCCGGTGTCGCCGTGGAAACGCATTCCGACCATCGAGAAATACTACCGCGGTCGCGATCACCGCCGAAGAAATCGCGAAGCTGCGCAAGGAATGCAAGGTCAAAGGCGTCTCGCTGCACGGCGCGCTGATGGACAAGGTCGGCTGGCCTAAAATTCCGTTCGACGGGAAATTGCTTGTCTCGCACCAGGACGCGCTGCTCATGGGCGGCAAGGTGCAGGCGCCGGGCGGTTACGCGGATCACGTCGTGTTCCTGTATCCGGAACTCTGCGAGAAATGCGGCACGAAAATCTGCATCGAAGCCTGTTCCGGCCAGGCCATCACGCTTGGCGAAGGCGACATGCCGTCATTCGACCGCGAGAAATGCGTCCACTGCGGCGCGTGCTTGTGGAACTGCGCGCAGCCCGTTCCGGAAAACCCCGAACGCACCAACATCGCCTTCCACGCCGGAACAGGCGGGCTGCATTCGGCGGAGAATTGATTTTCAAGGGCAAGTTTTCAATAAAGACCTTGTGGGTTGACTCGGGAAGAAGGGTTTGACAGGTTGATCGTTGTCATGCGAGCGATACCCCTGTCGGCACGCAAGCGAATCATCTTTCTCTATGAACAAGGGAAAAGCACCCACTATTTCACCGAACACCGTGCTCGCACGGCCGCTGCTCGAAACCTCGAGCGAGCCGACCAGTTCCACGTTGATTCCCTGCCCCTGGAGCAGCATGACCAGCAAGGGCGTCGCATTACCGCCGCGCGCAACGAGGTACACCGGCCCGCTCAGCGGCGCGGGCAGAATCAGCGTGTTGACCGTCGCGTGTCCCACGATCGAGCTGGCGGGACATGCCGCCGCCGAGACGGCGACGGATGCGGCCTCCATGCAGGCCTTACGTGTATTGGCGATACGCGGGTGCAGCTGCGCCGGCAGTTTCATATCCAGGGTTCGTATGCTGGCGTTCGGCCCTGCCGCATTGACGATGTTGACTTCAAGGCTGGCGCTGGCTTCTCCGGCGATTCTCTTCCGCACCCCCGCACGCGCGCTGATCCGCGGCGCGAACTTGAGCGCTTCGCAGCCATCGACCTCGAACGGCGAAGCGAGATCGGCGCTCGCCCCCTGGGCCGACTCCACCACCGCTGTCACAGCCTGCGGTGCACAGCTCGTCGGGTTGACCACCAGGCCGGGGTGACTGAGCGTCACGTTCACCGCGCGTATGCGCAACGGGATCCCATCCACGATCTGCGTCAGCGGATTGGATGAGATCGTGAGCGCCACCGTCCTGCTGTTGACCAGTATGCGCGACCTCGTGACCAGCGTGCCGAGGTCAAACGGCGAGCCTTCGGCGTCGATCGCTATCTCCAGACCGAATGGCGCCCCCTCGTAGGGCCCCGTCAGATAGACCTGCCCGGTGGCGTAGACCGGCAGCGGTCCCGCCCCCATCGAAATCAGTGCGGTGCCGATTTGCGAGTCCTGGCCGCAGGTGCCCTCCCGCGCCTGAGGTTCCACACATGGCGTCACTCCACGCAGCGAGAACCCAAGTCCCGCCGGTAGCTGGGTGGTGAAGCTCGACAGGTTCTGCTGCCCGTCGGCCCGCGCGAGGGTGAACGTGAAGGGGCTCGTGCCGCCCGCCAGCGGATTGATCACTCCCGCTACGAACGTCGGGGTGAACGGACTCGCGGTGCAGGCGCCGCCTTCGGGGTTTTCGTTGATTTCAAACGTCGAGGAGGGGTCGGCGATCTGGCCCGAGTAGGCTTCGATCCGCGAGCTGCTGGTCACGGCGCCACAGCTTGCGGGGTTCGCCAGCGTGGCCGCTGGGCCGCCAAAGAAGTTCAGTTTGAAGTCGGAGAACTGCACCGGCGGAGCGTTTTCGAAGACGGTCGTCAGCTGTCCGATGGTGCTGCTCGGCTCCACCTGTCCCGCCATCTCCAATGCCAAGCCGCCACCGCGCAGCAGCAGAAACAGCCGATACTTTTCGGTGGCGGTGGGAGCGCCGATGAAGATCTGGCCGGTGAGCCGACTGGCGAGCATCGGGGTGGCGACTTCGGTGGTCCCCACTTTCGACGCGTTCGGACAGCCGCCCACCCTGAACTGCGCGTCAGTGCATGCTTCCAGCCCGTTGGCCAGTGTGGGCGACAGCGATACGCCTTCCGGCAGTGTCACTGACAGGGTCTTCAGCGCGGGCGTGGCCAATTCATACGGTTCCTGCTGCTGTGGCACTTCCAGGTTGACTTCGTAACCGGCCGGCGAATCGCGGCGCGTACTGCTCGGGCCGACCGACAGGCGCGGCGCGACCGTCAGCTTTTCGCACCCCGTGAGCGGAGGCAGGGCCGCCACAGCTTCTGCCGACTGCCCACCCCACGACGTCGCGTTCAACCCAGCCTGCAGCGTGGAGGCGCAGCTCGTCGGGTTGCTCATGAACGGCGCGGGCCGCGCGGTCGAGGCCTGGTTGCACTCCTGGCCGCCAAACTCGATGCAGCGCTGCGGGTTGTGGTGCGGATCGGCCGGCACGCCCCAGAGCGTGAAGCCCGCACCCGTGAACTCCACGAGCGTGCTCAGGTCGTTCATGGTCGCCACCAGGCTGCCGGTCGGGCCCACGTTGACCTGGATCACAATGCTCGTCAGCAGCAGCGACACCCCAAACGTGGCGACGTGGCCGGGGCTCGGCTGTAGATTGAACACCGGGATATCGCCAGATGACGTTTTTGCCGTCTCACTGACCACGTCTCCACTCGCGTGCGCGTGGGCCAGCGGAGCTGCCAATTCAAGCGTATTGCCGTTCGGCGCCGAGTTCAGTTCCGCGGTCTCCGCGGATGCTCCCGTTCCGATGGTGATCGTGTTGTCAGCGGCCCCGCTCACGCAGAAGCTCTTGGAGTTGGCGACCGTGATGGTGGTGGCACCCGCTTCCGCCGAGGCAGTGAGCGGCGCCGCGATGCCGTGGCACGCGACGATGGTCGAGGCCAGAACGCCGATCTGGGAGCTCGAGGGACACCGCTGCCGTTGGAAGGTTTCGGTCGAGCACCTTTCGATCGCCTGCGGGTTGCCCAGCAGCCCTTGGGGAAGGGTTACCGAGGCATTCTGCAGCTGCCCTATCGGGTTGCCGAGACTGTCGGTGTTGAGCGTGAAGGAGGTGGTGAAGTCCGCGTGCGCGCCGGCCTGGGATTCGGACAGCGATGAGCTGAAGGTCGCGATGCCGAACTGGGCTCGAGCGACACCCTGCGCGGCGATCAGCAACACGCCCGTCAACAACATCGCGCTCAGCAGCCTGCGTGGGGTCGCTCCTCTATCCATGGTGGCCTGGCTTTCTAGTCGTCGGAGCGCCCGTTCTCCCGAGCACGAGCTCTGCGGTCTTCTCACCTTTGTTCGTCGAATAGCTCACTTCGAGCTGAAGCGTCAGGACCTTGCCGGAGGCGATCATCGCCCGCATCGCTCTGCCCAGTCGCAGCGCCAGCGTGACCTTCCCGGCCTTGGCGAGAGTCGCGCTCACGTTCGCCACTCGCCTGCGCCTGCCGTGCCACCTAACCGATGCACGGAGTGTGATCCTGCCCGCCGCCGTGGCGATCGCGGTGACGGCCATGCGGCCGGTGCGCTTCAGGGCCGCGCGCTGGCTCGCAGTGATGTTCTCCACGAGGAAGCTCGCGGGATCGTGTGGATGCCCGTCGCCGATTTCTGCGACGGTGGTGCTTGCGGGCACTGGGAAGAACACGGTGGGCGCGAACAGCGGGCGGCAGGATTCGGTGAGACAGGGATCGGGCCGCTGTGGCGGCGGTGGCGGGAATCCGCCGCCCACGCGGGCATCGTAGATGTCCTGATAGCCCGGTTCGCCGGCGCTCGCCGGAGCGCGAGTGGCGAAGTACACGTCGTTGCCGCTGGGTGTTGTGCCGTCGAGTTCCGTGGCCTGGGTTGCTTCGGCGATCAGCGAAACCTTGCCGCCCTCCCACTCGTACACGTTCATCCACTCGATGGGGGCTTTGCTTTCAGCTGCGAACATGCCCGGCAGGAGTGGGTCCGGCGACTCGAAGAAGATGCGCGATCCGTCTTCGCTGATCGGGGCCGCGTGATCGTTGGGTGCGTAGCTTCCGCCGCCCACTTCGCCGAACGCCGCATCGCCGGTCGGGACAACGCCGGCAGGCGTGCAGGAGATGCAGTTGAGCGTCTGGCCGGCTGTCGTGTAACTGTAGACTTGCGCGTTCAGCACCTTGATCGGCGCACCCGGCGAATGCGCTTCGGCCAGGCCATTGATACCCGCCGGAGAGTATTCAGTGAACGTCATTTCGGTGGGATTGTCGATCGTTTCGATCGTCTGCATCTCCTCCTTGGCGCCGGTGTCGATGGAGATCGTCTGACCTGGAAGGAAGCCCGCGGTGCTCGAAACGGCGATCCTGTGTTCTCCGGCTTCCAGTTTGGATTCGAGTGTGGTTGCGGGCGCGTGATCCTGGTTGGTGAAGTCCCCGTAGGAGACGAACGCGAGCAGCGACCCGTCAGGGGTGCTGACAGCGGGGCGGAACCTGTCGTCCGGATTCAGCAGGCGCTCGGGGCCGGGTTCGCCGCAGGTGCTTCTGCAGTAGCTGAGGTCGGTTGCAGCCAGCGTCGCCATGAAGGTCGTCTGACCCGAGGTGGTGTCGTACCCGTAAAGGTTCGGCTGGTTCAGAAGCGCCGACTCTTTGGCCGAGTTGACGTTGTTCGCGAGCACCGCGTCGGAGACGAAGAACACGTGCGAGCCATCGTTGGATATCGCCAACACACCAAGCACGCCCTCGCCGCCTGCGACCGCAACGGCCGTCATCGGCGCGATCGAGTCGATCGGCGCGCTTGTGGTGTTGAACTCATACAGTTCGTGGGCCGTCGATGCGCCATTGAGACCCTCGTCACTCGTGAAGAACACCAGAGAGCCATTGGCTGCGGCGCCTTCGTACTGTGCCGAACCGGTGGCGTTGGGATCGTCCAGCGGCGTGGTCGTGTGATTGGCCAGATCTCGCATGTAGAGGTGCGGCTCAACGCCTTCCGGCAGACTCGCGACTCCCTCGGGCGGGGTCTCGAAGAAGACCTTGGTGCCGTCTTCGGAGATCGCGTGGGTGACACTGCCGGGGAAGATCGGGACAAAGACGCTTTCCGCGGCGGGGCCTGCGTCGCCAAGGCTGGCGCCGTATGAGTTGATCAATTCACCGTTATTACCGACATCGAGCAACGTGGTGGTTTCTTCGGCCACGTTGCGCAGATACAGGTACTGCGCCGGCGGGCTGAGTGGTGACAGGCCCTTCGCGTTGGGCGTGAGCTGTTCGGCGCTTGTGAACGCCACCTCTCCGAGATCGGGAGTGGCACCTTCGAATTTGGCCGTGTATGGCCCAGACCCGTTTCCGCTCGGGCCTTGCGAGAGCCACGTCAAAGCCCCAGTGGAGGTCTCCATGTAGAGATCGTCGGTACCCGTTCCCTTCGGCCGGTGATCCCCTGCCGCGTAGGATGCCGGCGTCGAGATCACCGTCTTGCTGAGATCCGAGTTCCAGAAAACCGGCTGCTGCTGGTTGAAGATTTCTTCCAGCGGTTCGCTCGGCATCGGTGTCAGCGCGCGCGTCTGCCACCCATCTCCACCGCGATCGGACTGGTAGAGGTTGACTGCGGCGGAGCTCGCTCCACAGCATCCCCCTATCCCCTGCCAGTTGACGATTTCACCGCTGGGCGATGCAGCCTGGAATGAGGGCAGCACTCCGTTCAAGCCGACTTCTTGGCCGCCTTCCACGAAGCGCGTCACCAACTCGTCGGTGCGGTTGTCGGGGAGTGTCGCCCCGGCGATGGGTGACGCCCACATGGCGAGCGCCACCACCATGCACAGGCTCGCCAGCAGGCGGCGCGTCGCCGCGAGTCGGGGAGCGCGGACCGTCATTGGATCGCTTGCGAAGCCGCGCATGATCAAGCCACGTCCTGGTGTCGCGTGACGGTGGAGATTCCTGCGCCGTCGCCATGCTTGTGTCTGGCGGCTCGCCCACCGTAGGCCTTGCGTTGGGCCAGGAGCGCGCGGCGGTTGGCCTCATCGAGCTGGCGCTCTGCCAGCGCGCGGATGTCTTCGATGAGCTTGATCTCGCGGCGTACCCGGGGCCTCGTCAGATCGAAACGGCGAGAGAACTCCTCGAGCAGCGCCTGCCCGCTTTCTCCGTCCACCGCGATCGTGCATGGATGATCGGCGGGGTCGCTGGCGTTCGACAGACCCGGCCACCAAACTCGCACGCCCGGCTTCGGCAGGGCAAACTGGGAGCCGATCTCGTTGCGCAGGCGGCGAAGCAGCGTTTCGCTCGAGATCAGGTAGAGCTGCGCGTCGGCTCCAACAATGCCACGAACCTGCGCGCAGGGCAAGAGTGGCGCGCCGCTGCCGTCGCGATCAGTCATCCCAACCACCGGGTTGATGCGATCGGATCGCAGCAGACACTCCGCCAGCTTGCGTAGATCGTGCTCGTCGCGCACCACGAGCATGTCGGTGACACCGTCCTGTCCCCTGCGCACAGAGCCGTTCCCACGCGAGCGGGCCGCATCCATGGCAGATGCACAGCTGAGCGATCGAGCTTCGTTGCGATCAGCACGCATCATGCTGCTCCTTGGGTATTGGCGCCGAGACCGGCGCGACGGCCACGCCAGGGCGCGATCTGCCCCAGCCGGGAGTGAGAAACATTTCGAGACGAGTGAGAAACATTCTGAGTGTTCCTTGGTCGGTTCGGCTTGGAGACGAGGCGAGCACGGTGACGTCTGGCGCTTCGAAGTTCACGTCACAAGAATGCACCGCGTTCCACACAATTGCAATACCGTTAAGTAGGGCGTTCAAATGCATTCCGCGTGCTTCAGATCCCCGAATGAGCGGGCCTTGCGCGACACGCTGCAGTTCACTGTCTGCAAAGTGACGCTTTAAGTAGGTATTTGAGAAAGTGACCGCGGCACAATCGTGAAGTCACCTGTAGAGTTTCGCCGGCAAGACGCTCCCCTGGGGAGATTTCCGATCTTGCAGAGAGGATTCGATGTCCGCCAAGCATGCGCTGCTGGGGCTGTTGCTCCACCGATCCGCTTACCCCTACGAGCTGGCCGACCGCTTGCAGGGGCGGCTTGGTCCGGCATGGGCGATCAATTCGGGACAGCTGTATCAAACGATCAAGCGACTCGAGGACGACGGGCTGATAGCACGCGTCGACTCGGACGCGGAAGCTCGTGACGATCGGCATGTGTACGCGATCACCGAGCCCGGCATCGAAGAGTTCCAGCGGTGGTTTGACGGCGCCAGCTGCAACATGCGCCTGTCGCGCCGGCCGCTGCTCGTCAAGATCACGCTCGCCGGCCCAGAGCGACTCAAGGATGCGATCGCCCAGATCCACGAGTACGAGTTGAGTTGTGCGGCGCAGCTGCGAGAGTTGTCGATGGTGCGGGAGGCGATCCCCATCGACGAGCCGCGGTTGCGCGCCGACCACGTGCTGCTGCGCCTGAACCTGAGCGCCGACATCTTCCAAACCGAAGGCGAGCTGCGTTGGGCGAGGCACGCTCACGAGATGGTGTCCTGGCTGCTGGGTCGAGAGGCGCTGTGGCCATCGGCATCTGGACGTTCGAGCGCTGAGGAGGCGCGTATGGACGCCCGTAGGAAGCTGTTCAGCAGAATGGCCAGCGGACACCTGGAGTCAACTTCGATCGAACAGGCGCCGAGCCATCAAGAGGGAAAAGCAGGGTAGGAGACGCTGATGCTTCGCCTCGAGGAGGTATCCAAGCGGTTTCGCAGGCCGGCTGGCACGAAGACGGCGCTCGATCGTGCGTCGCTGGAGGTCAGGCGCGGACAGATCCTGGGCGTCTTCGGCCCCAGCGGCGCGGGCAAGACGACGCTGCTGCGCATCGCCGCCGGGCTGCAGGCGCCGGACAGCGGGACGGTGTTCTATAACGGGGAGCGCTTGGACCAGCTGTCAGCCGGGGAGCGGACGCGCGTCCGCCGCCGGGAGATCGCCTGTGTGTGGGCGGCGGAGCCATGGGAGGCGCAACTCAGCGTGCTCGATCACGTGGCGCTCCCGCTGCTGGTTGACCGCCGCGATCGCCGTACGGCGGAGCGCCGAGCCCGCGAGGCGTTGCTCGCGTGCGAGGCCGATCAGTGCATCGGCATCTCGCCGCTGGCGCTGTCGGAGGGAGAGCGCCAGCGCGTGGCCATCGCCCGCGCACTGGTCAGCGAACCAAGGTTGCTGCTGGCAGACGGCCCGGCGTCGAACCTGTCACTGGTAGAGCAGGAGGGGATCATGGTGCTGCTGGCATCGTTGGCGCACGAGGCCAAGGTCGCCGTGCTGATCACCGACAGTGACGCCGAGGCGCTGCTGAGAGCAGACGAGGTCCTGTATCTGAACGAAGGCAGGCTCGTGGATCCCGAGCCGATCAGCGAGCGTGGCAAGGTGTACCGGTTCCCAGCGCGTTCACGGCGAGCCGCAGCCGATGCTTGAGCTGGAGCGGACGTTCAAGTACTACCCGAGCGCCGAGCAGAAGGTCCACGCCGTAGATGACGTGAGCCTGACCGTTCACGCAAGGGAGTTCGTCGCCATCTTCGGTCCGAGCGGCTCCGGTAAGACAACGCTGCTGCAACTGGCAGCGGGACTCCGGCGGGCGGACCACGGGAGAGTGCTGTTCGACGGTCGCGACCTCGCCACGCTCTCCAAGCAGGAGGCGCTGTCCTATCGCCGCACGAAGCTCGGTTTCGTATTTCAGAACTTCAACCTCCTCAACGGTCTGAGCGCCGAGGAGAACGTGGCGATCCAGCTTCTGCTGCGCGGCACGCCACGCCGCCAGGCGCTCGAGCGGGCGCGACGCGGCCTCGCCGACCTGGGGCTCTTGCGCCGCGCCGGCCACAGCCCGGACATGCTCTCCGGCGGCGAGCAGCAGCGGGTGGCAGTGGCTCGCGCGCTGATAGGCGATCCGAAGCTGATTCTCGCGGACGAGCCGACCGGCAACCTCGACAGCGATACGGGAGACACAGTGCTCGACCTGCTGAGCACACTTCCGCGCGAACGTGGCACGGCGCTGGTGCTGGTGACGCACGACACGCGTGTGGCCAGCCGCGCAGATCGCGTGCTGACGATGCGCGACGGCAGGCTTACCCCCGGTGACCCGCGCGAGCGGCAGGCGGCGATCGCAACATGACCGGCTACCTGCGAACGCTGCTCCTGTTCTACAGGCGTCATCTGCGCGTGCAGCCGCTGCGAGAGCTGATGGCGGTAGCGGGCATCGCCGCCGGCGTGGCGTTGCTGTTCGCCGTCCAGGTCGCCCACCGCAGCATCACGGGCTCCTTTGAAGAAGTCGCCCATGGGGTCGCGGGACACGCAGGCATCGAAATCGCCGCGCGAGCGCCCGCAGGCTTCAGTCAGAGCGTCGCTGAAGAAGTGGAACGGATGCCGAATGTGAAGGCGCAGGCCCCACTGCTGGAGGAGCCGATCATCGCCGTGGGACCGAAGGGCCGCAGAGCCCTCACCCTGCTGGGTGCCACCGAACAGGTCGGTGCGCTGGGAGGCAAGCTGGCGCTCCAGTTCGAGCACGCCGCCTATTCGTCGGATCGGGGACTGCTCGTGCTCACAGAATCGACCGCTCGCTCACTGGGCGTGAGCCCGGGTGAGAACGTCACCATCCTGCTCGGAGCGCAGACCAAGCACCTTGCGCTCGATGACACCGTTTCAAGCAAGGCTCTCGGCAACGCCGCCGCCAGTCCGATCGCCGCGGCGTCGCTGCCCATCGTCCAAAGTCTCGCCGGCAACACGCACAGCGTGACCAGAATCTTGATCGAAGCTCAGCCCGGACGGGAAGGCGCGCTGCGCCACGCGCTGAATGCGCGCTTCGGCTCCACGCTCAACGTCCGCCCGATCGACACCGAAGCCAAGCTGCTGGCCAACGCGGCAGGCCCTGAACGGCAGGTCACGCTGCTGTTCAGCGCGATCAGCCTCGTGGCGGGGATGATCCTCGCCTACAACGCGCTGCTGCTGGCAAGCGATGAGCGCCGCCGCTTTATCACCTATCTGATCGCAACCGGAGCGCCCGACTCGATGATCGTGGCGTCGCTGGCCTTCGACGCGCTGCTCATGGGCGTGCTCGGCTCCGTGCTCGGTCTGATCGCCGGGGACGCCCTGTCGTTGATCGTCTACCGGGGCACCCCCGGCTACATCGCGGCCGCGTTCGGCGTGGGCGGACAGCGTGTGGTCGGCACGGACACGATCCTGATCGCGTTCGCCGGCGGTATGGTGGCGGCGCTCGCCGCGGCAGCCCTGCCAGCACTGGCGATACTCCGCAGCAGCGCCATTGCAGAGCCGGAGGCGGTTGGACGCGCGCTGGCCTTCACCCGCAAATTCCGGATCTCCGAGGCGATCACCTTCGTGTGTGGCGCGCTGCTGCTCTGCGCCTCGATAGCCAGCTCGGCGCTCGCGCCGGGCACGACCGTCGTCGCGCTGGTGGGCATGGCGGGCGCGCTTGTGATCTGCCTGCCGATGCTCGCCCGTTGTCTGCTGAGCGTGGCAGGCCGTGTGGCCAGGCGCTCAAGCGATCCGGCCGCGCGCCTGGCGGTGGCGGAGCTTCGCAGCTCCTCCACACGGCCGGTATCGCTGCTGGCGACGGGCACGATCGCCGCGTTTTTGGTGATCCTGATCGGCGGCGCCGTCGCCGATGTACAGCACGCGGTGCGCAGGGGCGCTGCCGACGTGCTGTCCAGCGGCGTGATCTGGGTCAAGCCAGGCGGCCCCGAGAACGTGTATGCGACACAGCCATTCAAATACACCGGCATCCGGCAGCGGCTGCTGCAGCTCAGCAGTGTCAGCTCCGTGCTTCCGTGGCGGGATTCGTTCCTGGACCTCCCCGCGCGGCGCGTGTGGATCGTGAGCGTACCCCGGCAGCTGCCGGCGCAGATCGCGCCGAGCCAACTGGTGGCGGGATCCCTGCACACAGCCGATCAGCACCTGCGCGAAGGCGGCTGGGTCGCGGTCAGCGAGCCGATAGCGCACGAAGAGCACCTCCACATCGGCGGCCGCTTCACGCTGCCGACACCCAAGGGCCCCGTGAGCTTCCGGCTTGCCGCCATCGTTGCCAACTACGGCTGGCTGCCAGGCGCCGTGGTGATGAACGACGAAGACCACGCACGCCTGTGGGGCAACTCGATCGCCTCCCAGCTCTCGGTCACCCTCAAGCCCGGCGTCTCGCTCGCACAGGGCAAGCGCAGCATCGAGGAGGCGCTACCGAGCGGCTCGGCGCTTATGGTCAGCACCGACGGCGAATGGGCCCAAGAAGTCAGCGCCGTGTTGGGCAGCACCCTGTCAAGACTCAGCGACACGACGATCGTGGTACTCGTCGCGACCGTTGCGTCGGTGATCGCCCTGATGCTGGCAGCCGTATCGCAGGGACGAGCACGGCTCGATTCGCTGATGTCGATCGGCATGAGCTTCGGCCAGCTCGCAAGGCTGATCTACTACGAGGCAGGGCTGATGCTGCTGGCGGGCTGCCTGTTGGGTATGGCCTCGGGAATCGTCGGGCAGTACCTGATCGACGGCTGGCTGCACCAGAGCACGGGATCGCCAGTCACATTCGACCCGGCGTGGCTGCTGGGACTGCGCACGATCGCGATAGCTGCCGGAATCTCGCTGCTTGCCTCGATGTTCGCGGTCATGCGCACCATCGGGCTACCGGCGAGTGAAAGGCTGGCGACGGAGTGAGAGCAGCCGTCGGATACGGATTACTCGCCAATGCACACCGTCCGTGCGCGAGTTGGCCAACGCCGATATGAGCCTTCCCGATGGCGCCCCGGCCGCTGACCGCAGCACTTTCGCACCGGGCATGCGACTGCTGCCGGATGAGGTGAGAACGGACGTCTACCGTCTCTACCAGGTGCTGCGCGTGCTCGACGACCTTGTGGATGAGGATGACCCGCAAGCCGCCCAGCGAGTCGACGCCGTCGAACGCTGGGCACGAGGAGAGGACACAGCCACACCCGAGACGCTCACCCTGGCGGAGCTCACGCATAGATACCCGCTGTCTCGCGCGGCGGTGCTCCTGTTCTGCCGGGGCATGCGCCATGACATCTCGCGCTGCGCGATCGTCACGAAAGAGGATCTCTCGCGCTACTGCCTGCAGGCTGGCGGTTCCGTCGGGATCATGCTGGCGTGCCTGCTGGGAAGCAGCGAGGACGGCCAGGCGAAGATGGCGGTGCTCGGCAGGGCGGTGCAGCTGACCAACATCCTGCGCGACATCGACGACGACCACTCCCATGGCCGTGTGTACATCGACCACCAGACGATCGCCGAGTATGGAGCGCCGGAGCCAGGCGCGCGCGAGGCGCTTCTACGCCACCTGATCGCCCAGGCGGATCAGCTCTACGCGGAAGGCCTCGACGCGATCCCACTGCTGGAGCGCGGCAAGCGCGCCGTCAGCCTGTCCGCTGCGCTCTACCAGGAGATCCTGCGTGAAATCGAACGTGAAGGCTTCGGACTCCGGGCTGGACGGGTCACCCTGCCATCGTGGCGAACACGACTACTCACCGCCGAGCACCATTTCTACCGCGCCATCCAGAACAAGTCGGCCAGTAGGATCACGTGAGATGGCCGTCATACGACTAGTCGGCAAGTCATCCATGCGTTTGCTCGACACCGTGCGAAGCCTCGCCGCGATCGCGTCGCCGATCGCTCTGACCGCGATCCTCGCATGGATTCCCGCAACGCCTGCCGCCGCGAGCGCGAGGCCGCACGCAAACGCGGCGCACACGGTCAACGGCACCGCCACAGGCCATTTGCACCTGCTCAAGGCCGAAGGATCCACGCTGATCGAGGAAGGGCCTGTCACGGGAGCCCTGGCTGGCTCGATTCACGCCGACTTCAGGACCGGCGCGGTGTTTGGGGGCAGGTTCACCATCCGCACGCGCCGCGGGTCGATCTCGGGCACCGGGACGGCCACCCCTCACGGCTCCGGTCGCTACCAGAGTTTTGGGGGAGCATTCCAAGCCACCAGCGGTAGCGGCCTATATGTGCATGTGAGCGGCCGGGCTCGACTGTATGGCACGTTCGACCGCCGAACCGACTCGCTGGTGGTCCAAACAGCCGGTAGCTTCACCTACTAGCGCCGCCCACTCGAGAGGCCCAGACCAGCCGTGCGTCGAGCCTGCGCCCTCCTCATAGCGGTGCTGCTCTACCCGACCCCGCCCGCGAGCGCCCACCCCGCGCCGACGGCAAGGCTGCACGTCGCCTTCTCCCCAGCGCGGCTCGGACAGCACACCGCAGTGGACATGAGCCTGAACATCTCCGTCCGCGCCGGAACGACGCCTTCCCCCCTCACTGGAATCGACCTGCGCTACCCAAGCGTTTTGGGATTCACCAACAGCGGCCTCGGGATCGCAACCTGCCCCCAAGCCACGATCGAACTTCTCAGCCCCAGGGCATGCCCGGCGGATTCACGTCTGGGACGCGGCAGCGCCACCGTGGAGATTCCGTTTGGCTCGGCGATCATCCGCGAGACGGCAACCATGGCCATCATTCGACTTCCGGAGCAGAACGAACATTTCTCGCTCCTCTTCTATGCAACTGGCAACGCGCCCGTCATCGCGCGCCTGGCGTTCCCTGCCCTGCTCCTCCCAGGCCCCTCGCCGAGCCAGGAAAGCGTCGATCTCAAACTGCCGCTCGTGCAGGGACTGCCTGATGGTCCTTACGCGTCGGTCATCGCGATGCACGCCACATTCGGCCCCCGCGATCTCATCTATTACGAAAGCGCCCACGGGCGCCACGTCCCCTACAGGCCGCAGGGCATCCTGCTCCCCAACGTATGCCCACGTGGCGGCTTCGCGTTCAGCGCCAGCCTCGAGTTCCTGGACGGCAGCCACTCGATCGTTCGCGACGCGGTGCCCTGCCCGAAGCGGCGATGAGGGAGACTAGGCCGATGGCGAAGTACGTGGGGGCGATCGACCAGGGCACCACAAGCACGCGCTTCATCCTGTTCGACAGGGACGGGCAGATAGCGGCGCTTGACCAGCTCGAGCACGAGCAGATCAACCCCAGGGCGGGCTGGGTGGAGCACGACGCCAAGGAGATCTGGAGGCGCACGCGCGAGGTGATCGGCGGGGCGCTTGCGCAATCGGACGCGGAGGCGGGCGACATCGAGGCGATCGGCATCACCAACCAGCGCGAGAGCACGGTGGTGTGGGACCGCGAAACGGGCGAGCCGATCCACAACGCGATCGTGTGGCAGGACACCCGCACCGACCAGCTGGTGCGCGAGCTGGCCGGCGAGCAGGGCGTGGATCGGCTGCGCGAGCGCGTGGGGCTGCCGCTGTCGACGTACTTCTCGGGTCCGAAGGTGACGTGGCTGCTGGAGCACGTGGAGGGCGCGCGCGAGCGCGCGGAGAACGGCGAGCTGGCGTTCGGCACGATGGACACGTGGGTGCTGTGGAACCTGACCGGCGGCAAGAACGGCGGCGTGCACGTGACCGACGTGACCAACGCCAGCCGCACGATGCTGATGGACCTGGACACGCTCGACTGGCACGAGCCGAGCCTGCAGCTGATGGGCATCCCGCGCTCGCTGCTACCTGAGATCCGCTCCTCCAGCGAGGTGTACGGCGAGGCCGCCGGCACGGCGGCCGGCGGGCGGCCGATCGCGGGCATCCTGGGCGACCAGCAGGCGGCGCTGTTCGGGCAGACGTGCTTCGGGCGCGGCGAGGCCAAGAACACATACGGAACCGGCTCGTTCCTGCTGCTGAACACCGGGCAGGAGATCGTGCGCTCGGACAAGCTGCTGACCACGCTCGGGTTCAAGCTGGGCGCCGGCGATCCCACGTACGCGCTGGAGGGCTCGATCGCAGTGACAGGCGCGCTGGTGCAGTGGCTGCGCGACCGCCTGAAACTGATCGACAGCGCTGCGCAGGTGGAGGAGCTGGCGCGCACGGTGGATGACAACGGCGGCGTGTACTTCGTGCCGGCGTTCTCGGGGCTGTTCGCGCCATACTGGCGCGATGACGCGCGCGGCGTGATCGTGGGCCTGACCGCATACGCCAACGCCGGGCACATTGCACGGGCGGCGCTGGAGGCGACGGCGTGGCAGACCCGCGAGGTGATCGACGAGGCCAACAAGGTGGCGGGCGTGCAGTTCGGCGAGCTGAGGGTGGATGGCGGCATGACGGCCAATGAGCTGCTGATGCAGTTCCAGGCAGACGTGCTGGGCGTGCCGGTGGTGCGCCCCAAGGTCACCGAGACCACCGCCTTGGGTGCCGCCTTCGCGGCCGGCCTGGCTACCGGCTTCTGGGCCGACCAGGACGAGCTGCGCGAGCGCTGGTGTGAGGACAGGCGTTGGGAACCGCAGATGGGCGAGGAGCAGCGCGAACGCGAGTACCGGCAGTGGAAGCGGGCGGTGACGCGCTCGTTCGACTGGGTGGAGCAGAGCGCGGAGGAGGCCAGCCAGTAGCGCTCGGCAAGTTCCCGCGAGCCAAACTTCGTCTGCGCTGCCTCGATAGGATCCCAGCCATGGTGGTCGGGGTGACGTTCTACGACGTGGTGCTGTGGATCCACATCAGCGCCGTGGTGACCGCCTTCGGGGCGCTGTTCGCCTACCCGGTGTTCCTGTCGGTGAACGCCAAGGCGCCGATCGCCGATCGCGCCAACTTCCACCGCCTGCAGGTGGCATTCAGCAAACGCGTGACCGGGCCGGTGATCGGCTTGGTGCTGCTGGCGGGGGTGTATCTCGCCTCCGACGCGCATGTGTGGTCGAAGGTCTGGGTGGACGTGCCGTTCGTGCTGCTGCTCGTGATCGCCGGGCTGGGGGCCACCGTGCTGCGGCAGGGGGAGCTGCGGATGATCGCTACGTCAGAGGCGCAGGACGAGGATGGGTATGCGGCTGCGCTTTCTACCGTCATGACCTGGACGTTCGTCACGATCGCGCTGATCGTGATCACGATCTTCTTCATGACGGCTCGGCCGTTTGGGTGAGCGGCTCCCGCCGCTGCGTCACAAGCGGGGGTGTGTCGGTCATCTCAACTCAGAAGTGTAACGAGCACTCAAGATGAAAGCTTGAGCTTGGATGCCGTTATCCCCAGCCTGATCTGCCATCCGACGAGTCCAATCAGTAGTACCCACACCATAATCAGCACCGACCGTATCGGCCCATCGTGTGCTAGTGGGTGGAGATTGTTCGCAGCTCGGACGGCGAGTGGCAGGCCCCCCAAAAACGTAACTGTTGTAGCGATAGAGAGCAGCACATCAAGGGCGACCTCTCGCCGTCTTTCGGCGGCGCTCAACTTTGCCTGTTCGTCCAACTTGGCGATCATGCTCGATCGGTTGGCAGTGAGCACCGCCGCGAGCGCGAGCATAAGGCCCACGAGACTTCCAAAGCTGCTGATTTCGTCGGCAAGCATCTTATCTACGGCTTCTTGATTCCGAGAACGTCCAAGGGGTCGCGCCCAGCAATCTCCCTCGGAAGATCGAGCGCTTGCTCGCTGCGCTTGAGTTTGACGTCATGCGTCAGGCCATTGCGCTGGAGAACCTGGTAGGCATATTCGAGCGCCGTCGACTCATCAAACGAGACCCGGTAACGGAAGTTCCCTTCGGTCTTCGTCGCGACGGCCATGCTCGTTTCTTTGATCACCACTTTCATATACTGATCGACAGTGCGTGGATACATCGCGTTAAGCCGTCGAAGCGCACCTTGGGCCGTGCTCGGTGAAGCCCGTAGAATCACCTCAACCTCGCGGGGCCTCAACGCCCGCTTAGCGCATTCAGTGATGTGACGAAGTCGTAGCGAGCGCAGATCCGCAAGCGATGACGGGACCGGCTCGTCCCCAGATATCAGCTCGAGCGCTTCACGCCGCGCGGCCTCAAGTATTGCGTCTATGAGCGATGCTGCCTTCTGTGCGTCTAGCCCAGCATATTCTTCGAGTGCCAGCGTCGCCGCTTCTACTTCACTTCCCACCATCGATGACACCTAACCATTCCCCCGCCTTGAAACGAGAACCGAGGCTAATCTGACCGTTGGTCGAATTTCGTTCTCATGATTCGTTCCACGCCCACGCCTATGTTCCTGCATACTCACACGATCTTGCTAGACGCCGTGAATTGATCGTTGCCCATACGAGCGTTCCTCAGCCCGCGGTTCGCGTGACCACAGCTATATGGGCGAAACTTGGCTGTGCGCAAACCATGCGGTGATGAGTGGCGCCGGCGGTCGCAGTCGGCTGATGTCGCTGCCGGCGGGCGTCAGGCAGCTTGGCTGGCTGTGCCAGGCGTGACGAAGCTGGCTGCCTGGCGTGCCTCTTGCTTCATCTCGATCGCACGGCGGGCGCCCTGAGAGAGCAGCATCGCGCTTTCAGCGACTTCGCGGTTGACCTCTGGCGTGGTCTCCACGAGACGTCCGTTGCGGACCGTATGCGGTCGATCGAGCTTGGGGAAGCTGCCGTCCATGCGCTCAGCGTAGCTCATGCCTGGAACTCTATCGAGCGCTGGATGAGATCAGCCAGCAGCTGCGCGAAGGGCTCGATGCTCCCATTCTCGGATTCCAGCGCGGGAACGAGCGCATCGTCGTGAGCGATCGTCTCCGCATCATCCTCGAACTCGACGTTGGGCAGCCCGAATGACCAAAGAGCTGCGGAGAGCGCGACGAAGCTCACGCGATGGTTGCCATCCGCGAACGGATGCACTCGCAAGATGCCCGCATAGAGGGCAGCCACGGTCCGCGTCCGCTCGAGAACAGTCGTCGTATCCGGGTCGCCGAGCGCGTTTGCATAGCGGTTGAACAACGAGCAGACTGTCTGCAGTTCACGACGGATCGCCTCGGGTGCCGCGCCCTCCAGTTGTCGCTTCCCGCCATTTGGGATCACCACGCCAAAGAAGGCTCGATCGCGGCGGAAGCGTCCACCGTCATGCGGAAAGTGGTGGGCGAAGATCGCGCCATGCCACCAGCGGACGCGCTCCGGGTCCATCTGCAGAGGGACGCGCCAGAATGCCCGCTGCGCGTCGTTGAGGACGCGCGTCAGTTCGTCTCCGAGAGCATGCCACGTCTGCTCGGGCGAGAGGCCGCCGGCCTGATAGAAGCGCGACTCCTCGCGGTCGCGGTAGCGGGGTCCAGAAGGATCCATCCCGGCGAGGATGCCAACACGTTCGGACCCCTGGCGAGTGTGCAGTCAGGGGGTTCGCGCACAAGCAAGAAATATGGAGCCAACCGGGCGCGAACCAGCCCTACCGCCTACGAGTTGCTCGGCTGCCCCGCCGCCCACTCCACAATCGCGCCGGTCCCGGTAACCACGCTCCCGTCATCCAGCACCAACACAGGCACGTCCTCCTGCCCAGTCAGCTCCAGGATCTCCTTGCGCTTCCCGGTGCGGCTGAACGGGACCTTCTTGAAGCCGCCCACCGTTTTCACGGTGTAGCTCTGCCCCGCCTTGTCCAACGCCTGCGCGGCCACGCCGCAGGGATGCTTGAGCAACGGGAACTCCGCACCATGGGTGCCTGCCGGACATGTGTAAAGGATCATCGGCGCAGTCTACCCGCCGGCCGCGGCGATGGGGCGTATTTACCGCAGCGCTCTAGCCTGCGTACATCGACTCGATCGCCGCCGCGTACTTCTCGGCGATCGGTTTGCGCTTGAGCTTCATGGTGGGCGTCAGCTCGTCGCCGCCCGCCAGCCAGTCGCCCTGCACGATCGTGAACTTCTTGATCTGTTCCACCCGCGCCAGCTTCTCGTTGGCCTCGTCCACAGCCGCCTGCACCGCCTCGCGCACGCGCGGCTCCTGGGCCAGCGACTCGAGCGTTGTTTCCTCGATCCCCTCTTTGGCCGCCCATGCCGGCGCGAAGTCGGCGTCGAGCACGATCAGCGCGGTGTTGTAGGGGCGCCTGTCGCCGATGCAGCACGCCTGGCCGATCAGCGGCGAGGAGGTCTTGATCGCCGCCTCGATGTTGGCCGGGGACATGTTCTTGCCGCTCGCCCCGATGATCAGCTCCTTCTTGCGGTCAACGATCGACAGGTAGCCGTCCTCGTCAAACGCACCGATGTCGCCCGTGCGCAGCCAGCCGTCGTCTGTGAACGTCTCCCTGGTCTTCTCCGGCAGGTTGCGGTAGCCGAGCATCACCACGTCCGATTTGACCAGCACCTCGCCGTCGCTGTCCAGCTTGATCTCCACACCCGGAGCGGGCGGACCCACGGTCCCGATCTTGATCTTCCCCGTCGGGTTCACGCTGCCGGCCCCGCACGTCTCACTCATGCCCCAAAGCTCCGCCAGCGGCAGCCCGATCGCGTGGAAGAACTCCAGAACCTCCACCGGCGTGGGCGCCGCGCCCACGTTGATCGCCTCCACCTGGTCCAGGCCCAGCATCGAGCGCAGGCCCGAGAAGATCTCCGCGTCCGCCTGCGCCACCTGCTCGGCCAGCTCTGCGGGGACCTCCTCCCCGCGCTGCTCCAGGCGCACCTTCTGCAGCGCCGCGTCCAGCGCGCCCTGCATCTTCGCGCGCTGCTCCTCCGGCTGGCCGGCCACCATCGTCTCCAACCCCGCCTTCAGCTTCTCCCAGATGCGCGGCACCGCAAAGAACCAGCTGGGGCGGACTTCCGGCAGGTAGGAGAGAACCTGGCGCGGGTCGTCACAGCATGTGATCTGCAGGCCGAACACGATCGGCAGGTAGTGGTGCGCATTGCGCTCGGCCACGTGCGCGCTGGGCAGCCACGAGATCACACGGCCGTCCTGCGGGAACTCGATCAGCTCATCAAGGCCTTCCACCGCCGCCAGCAGGTTGCGGTGGATCAGCTGCACGCCCTTCGGCGGCCCGGTGGTCCCCGAGGTGTAGATCAGCGTCAGCACGTCACTCGACTGGATCTGCGCCACCGAGGCCTCCACGTCGAAATCGGCGTTCGAGCCCTCAACGTCGGCCAGCGCCAGCGTCCCCTCCGGCGCCTCGCCGTCGACCACGATCACGTGCTCCAACCCCGGCAGCTCCTCGCGTGCCTTCAGGATCTGCGGCAGGTACTGCTGCTCGCAGATGATCACCCGCGCCTGCGCATCGGTCATCAGGTACTGGATCTGATCCGGCGTGTACGTGTTGTAGATCGAGAACGGCGTCGCACCCAGCATCATCGCCGCCAGGTCGCACAGGTGAAACTCGGGACGGTTGCTGAGCATCAGCGCCAGCGTGTCGCCACGCTTCACGCCCAGCCCTGCCAGGCCGCCGGCCAGCGCGTCCACGCGCTCCAGCAGCTCGCCCCACGTGATCGTGAACGCGTCCTGCTTGGTGCGGATCGCCACCCGCTCGGAGCATCCGGCGGCGGTTATGCGGAAGGCATGGGCGAGTGACGGGGCGCCGATCGCCCGCTCGCGCGTGCCCATATCAACTGATGCAGCCTCCATCGCAATGCCTCCCACTCACTTTGCCACCCCACCCCGGGCCGTCTCTGCACGGATCCTGAAACCCACGAGCGATAATAGCCGGCCAGCCAGCCAGCCAGCAACGTGCGCCGGAGCTACGCTGCGTCGATGCGCAGCGGTGAGCTCGGCTTCTGGTGGCGCTCCGTCGGGGGTCCACCGCCACGACGCGCGCCGCTGCCCGGGCCGATCGACGCCGATGTGGCGATCGTCGGCGCCGGCTACACCGGATTGTGGAGCGCCTACTACCTCAAGCGCGCCCGTCCCGAGCTTGAGATCGTGGTGCTGGAGCGCGAGATGGCCGGCTTCGGCGCCTCCGGGCGCAATGGCGGCTGGGTGTCCGGCTTCTTCTCCGGGCCGGCGCGTGTGTACGAACGCGACCACCCGCAAGGCTCGTTCGCGCCGCTGCAGCGGGAGATGCTGGCCACGGTCGACGAGATAGCAACCGTCCTGGCCGACGAGCGGATCGACGCAGACTTCGTCAAGGGCGGCCACATCGCGGTGGCGCTCGGCGGCGCGCAGCTTCAGGGGCTGCGCGAGGAGCTGGGAGCAGCGGCCTCCCACGGGTTGGGCGGCGAGGACCTGCACGAGCTCTCAAGCGCGCAGCTCGCACAGCGCCTGCGGGTGGCCGGCGCGGTGGGCGCCACGTTCTCGCCGCACGTGGCGCGTGTGCACCCCGTAAAGCTCCTGCTCGGCCTGGCGCAGGCGGTTGAGCGACTCGGCGTGACCATCCACGAGGACACGCCCGTGAGCGAGATCCGCGCACACGAGGCGCTCACCCCGCAGGGCGCGGTGCGCGCCCGCTGGGTGATCCGCGCGACCGAGGGCTACACCGCCTCGCTGCGCGGGCTGCGACGGGCGCTGGTGCCCATGAACAGCTCCATGATCGTCACCGAGCCGCTGCCGCCACAGGTATGGGAGGAGATCGGCTGGAGCGCCAGCGAGGTGCTCAGCGACTGCGCCCACGTGTACGCATACCTCCAGCGCACCGCCGACGGGCGCATCGCGATCGGCGGGCGCGGCATGCCCTACCGCTTCGGCTCACGCACCGACGGGCGCGGCGAGACCGCGCCGGCCACCGTGGAGAGCCTGCGCGCGAAGCTGGACGCGATGTTCCCGGCGGCGGCCGGCACGCCGCTGGATCACGCCTGGTCGGGGGTGCTGGGCGTGCCACGCGACTGGTGCATGTCGGTGGCCGCCGACCCCAGCTCGGGGCTGGCATGGGCGGGCGGCTACGTCGGCGAGGGCGTGGCCAGCTCGAACCTGGCCGCGCGCACGCTGCGCGACCTGATCGTCGGTGAGCAGAGCGAGCTCACGGCGCTGGCGTGGGTTGGGCGTGCACCGAAACGCTGGGAGCCCGAGCCGCTGCGCTGGGCGGCCATCCACGGCGTGTACTCGCTCTACCGTCAAGCCGACCGGCTCGAGCAGCGCGGACAAGCACGCTCGCGGCTCGGGCGCATCGTCGATCGCGCGTCGGGACGGGCTTGAGCAAGACGAGCCGATCTGCACCGCATCGTTTGCGCCCCCTAAGGGTTATGTACGTAGGAGCCCTCACAGCAGGCATGGAAACAATCGCCTGAGGGCATAACAAGAGCCGCACACAACAGACCAAGTCCCCTCTAAGGAGAGAGTCCACATGCGTCCTATAAAGCTGAGCTCGGCCATTGCTGGCGCAGCCGCGCTGCTTGCACTGGCTCCGGCCGGAGCGCTCGCAGCCCGCCCGCACATCCACGTCAACCACAAGCACTCGGGTCCCGGCGGCTGTCACATCAACCTCAACGTCGCGCCGCGCCTGGTCACGGCGGGACAGCCGGCGCTCGCCTATGGACAATTGACATGTGCCACGCCGAGCAGCGCCGCATCGCAGACGGTGACGCTGTACGAGCACGCGGTCGGTACCCCCGGCTTCACATCCGTCGGCACCGCCACCACCGACGAACACGGCGTCTACTCGCTGAGCACCGGCGTGGTGGAGAACAACGCACAGTTCTACACCGTCGCCGACGAAGCCCGGAGCGGCAAGCGCTCGCTGCGCGTCTCCGCACAGGTGACCCTGGTGGGGCCGCCCGAAACCACACAGCTGCTGACCGGCCGCAAGAACAAGGTCACGTTCACCGGCACCGTCAATCCGGCGGACACGGGCGCGATCGTGGTGCTTCAGCGCCAGAACGCGGTGACAGGTAACGAATGGCACCGGATCGACCGCAGCTTCGTCAAAGCAGGCGGCGTGTTCACCGTCACACACACGTTCCTGGCGCCCGGCAACTCCAACATCCGCGTGCTCATTCGCAGCGACCGGCGCAACATCGCAAGCGCATCCAACGAACTCAACTACCAGATCTCACAGGCACAGAACCCGAACCTCACGATCTCGAGCTCCAGCGACCCGATCGCCTTTGGCTCCTCGGTGACGATCTCCGGCGCGGTCGCCGGCGGCAAAGAAACCTCGGTCACGCTGCTGGCGCGCAGCGCCAAACAGAAGGGCTTCGCACCGGTGGCCATCGTCAAGACGGACGGCAGCGGCAACTACACGTTCCCCGCCCAGTCTCCGCTGGTGAACACGTTCTACAAGGTGAAGGACTCGAGCATGTCCTCCGCGGTGCTGTATGAGGGTGTCAAAGACATCCTGACAGCGGAAGCGAAAGACCCGAGCGGGAACACCACCACGGTCCCGGCCGGAGAAACGGTCAGCTTCTCGGGCACCGTCACGCCCGACCGCAGCGGCCACGTGATCTACCTGGAGCGCCAGAACGCCTCCGGCACCGGCTTCCACGTGGTGGACCTGGCGATCGTCGAAGCGGGCACCACGGCAACCGAATCGAAGTACACGATCCCCTACCAGGTGTTCACACTCGGCACCAACGTGTTCCGGGTCAAAATCCCCGGAGACGGACTGAACGGCGGAGCGGTCAGCCAGACGTTCACGATCAACGTCACGCCTCCGACCACGCCGACGCCGGAGACGCCCAACAACTCACCGCAGCTCCCGCAGGGTCAGCTCTGATCTGGGGGACGCCTAGCAGCGGCCCGCGTGCACCGCTGCAAAGCAACACTGTGGCCGTCCCGAGAGGGGCGGCCACAGCCGTTTAAGGGGAGGGCGCTGAGCCGGCTTTTGCTCAGGCGGCCACTGCGCGCGACTGCAGGTGCGCGCCGACCTTGCGCTTGACGCGCTGCAGCGCGTTGTCCACCGTCTTGGTGTCGCACGACAGCCGCTCCCCCACCTGCTCGTAGGAGTAGCCATCGAGGTACAGCGACAGCACGCGGCTCTCAAGCTCTGAGAGCGCGGTCGACAGGCAGCCCACGAGCGAGCGCAGCTCCTCGGAGGAGATCACCTGGTTGACCGGATCGTGGACCGTGGGGCCCGGCAGCATCTGGTCGAGCGTGGGCACGTCTTCGCCGCTGCCGGCCGGCGTGGATGAGAACGACACGTACTGGTTCAGCGGCGTGTGCTTGTTGCGCGTGGCCGTCTTGACCGCGGTGATGATCTGGCGCGTGATGCAGAGCTCGGCGAAGTTGCGGAAGCTCGACTCACGGTCGGTGCGGAAGTCGCGGATGGCCTTGTACAGGCCCACCAGCCCCTCCTGGATCAGATCTTCGGAGTCACCGCCGGCCAGGAAGTAGGACGAGGCCTTCAGGCGCACGAAACCGTGATAGCGCCGGACGAGACGGTCATATGCGTTGCGATCTCCCTGCTTCGCCAACGCGATCAGAAAAAGGTCTTCGACCTTAGGTTCAGAGTTAGGGTTATGCGTGATTCTTGCCACGAGCAGATCCTTTCTTGGGCCCTGCCTCCCTGGCAGGTCCGAAATTGCTCCGTGGCGCACTCCTCCCCTGGCGCCAAAGCTATTCAATTGTTCGCTGAACCTAACGTTTCTCAACCTTAGGTTCAGCGTTAAGTCGGCGGCAGCCTTGCACAGTTATGAACCATTGTCAAGCGTGGGCACTACGGTTTTGCAAGATCTCGTACAGCAGCGCCGCCGCAGCCGCGCTCACACCCAGCGACTCGATCTTGCCGAGCAGCGGCAGTGAGATCAGCTGATCGCAGGCGCTGGCCACCCGTGGGCGCAGCCCTGCGCCCTCGCTGCCCAGCACCAACACCACCCCGGCGCCTCCGTACTGCGGTGTGTCATAGGGCACCGGAGCGGCTCCGCCCTCGCTGTCGGCGCTGGCGCCGTAGCACCAGCAGCCGGCCTTGCGCGCTTCTGCCAGGAAGTCGGCCAGGTTGCGAACGCGTGCGATCGGCAGGTGCTCAACCGCCCCGGCCGAGGCCTTGCACACCGCCGGGGTGACCTCGGCGGCGCGGCGCTCGGGGATCACCACGCCGGCCACGCCGGCGCACTCGGCGGTACGACAGATCGAGCCCAGGTTCTGAGGATCCTGGATTTGGTCGAGCGCCACCAGCAGCGGGGCCTCGCGCGCCAACAGTTCCTGAACGCCCGCATACGGATAGCCGCCAGCCTCGGCGCACAGGCCCTGATGCGACGGTGAGCCGCAGCGGCGCTCGATCTCCTCGGCGGTTGCGCTCTTGACCTTGACCCCGGTCAGCCACGACTCACGTGCGGCCCCCGGTGTGGCCCAAACCTCGCTCACGCCCCGTGCCCGGCGTCCGCGCAGAGCCTCCATCACGGGGTTGCGGCCGTAGATGATCACCGCGGCAGCAGTTCGACGCCGCCCGCAGCGTCGCGGACTTCCCAGCCGAGTGCTGCGATCTCATCGCGCAGGCGATCGGCGGCGGCGAAGTCGCGTGCGCCGCGTGCCTGCTCGCGCTGCTCTGCCAACTCGCGAACCTGCTCGGGGGCCTCGACGGCAGCATCCAGCAGTGTCTCCAGCCCGAGCACGCCGAGCATCTCGCGCAGGTGCGCATCGCCGCAGGACGTGTGCGTGGAAGCAGTGGCCTCGCGGATCCACTCGTTGAGCACCGCCAGCGCCTCGGCGGTGTTGAAGTCGCGAGCGAGCGCATCGAAGAAGCGGTCGCGCAGCGGGTCGAGATCGGGAGCAGAGTCTCCAGCAGCGAGCCGGCGCCCCGCCTCGCGGATGCGCTTGACATTGGCCTGCGCCTGCTCCAGCACCTCCGCGGAGAACGCCAGCGGCTGGCGGTAGTGGCCGGAGACGATGTACATCACCACCGCCTCGCGCCCGTAGCGCTCGAGCACCTCGTGCAGCAGCGCGATGTTGCCCACCGACTTGGCCATCTTCTCGCCGGTGAACTGGATCATGCCGTTGTGCATCCACAGCTTGGCCAGCTCGCCGCCGCGCGCGGCGCGGGTCTGGGCGGCCTCGTTCTCGTGGTGGGGGAACACCAGGTCCGAGCCGCCGCCGTGGATGTCGAAGCCCACGCCCAGGAACTGCTCGGCCATGGCCGAGCACTCGATGTGCCAGCCGGGGCGCCCCCGCCCCCAGGGCGTGTCCCACCAGGTGTCCTCGCCGTCCTTGTGGGCCTTCCACAGCGCGAAGTCGAGATGGTCCTGCTTACGGTCGGAGCCCTCCACGCCCTCGCCCTGGTCCATGCTGTCGAGCTGGCGGTGGGAGAGGCTGCCGTAGCCCTCGTCGGAGCGGACGTTGAAGTACACGTCGCCGTCGACCGCGTAGGCGTGCCCGCGATCGATCAGCGTCTGGATGTAGTCCACGATCGGGCCGATCGTCTCCGAGGCCAGCGGCTCGTGCGTGGGGCGCCCCAGGCCGAGGCCGTCGGTGTCGGCCGTGTACAGCGCCGTCATCTCCTTGGCCAGCTCTTCGCTGGGACGTCCCTGGGCGCGGGCGGCGTCGTAGATCTTGTCGTTGACGTCGGTCACGTTGACCACCAGATCGACCTCGTAGCCCTCGTGTGCCAGGAAGCGCGCCAGCAGGCTGAAGATCACGAACGGGCGGGCGTTGCCGATGTGGATGCGGCTGTACACGGTCGGACCACAGGCGTAGATGCCAACGCGCCCGGGGTCGCGCGGCTCAAGCGCCTGCAGCTTGCCGGTGAGCGTGTCGTGCAGCCGGATCTCGCGCATCAGCCGCGCTCCCGCAACCCGGCCACGGCCAGCGCGGCCACGCCCTCGCCGCGGCCGATGAAGCCCATGCGCTCGCCGGTGCTGGCCTTGACGTTCACGCGTCGCACGTCCAGGGCGAGCGTGGCGGCCAGGCGCTCGCGGATCGCCTGGCGGTGAGGTGAGAGCTTGGGCGCTTCCATCACCACCGTGCAGTCCACGTTGACCGGCTCATAGCCCTCGCGCGCCAGCATCGCCACCACCTCTGCCAGCAGCGCGATCGAGTCGGCGTCGCGCCAGCGCTCGTCGGTGTCGGGGAAGTGCTGTCCGATGTCGCCCAGGCCACCGGCGCCGAGCAGCGCGTCGATCACGGCGTGTGTGAGCACGTCGGAGTCGGAGTGCCCATCCAAGCCCAGCTCGTACGGGATGTGCACGCCTCCGATCACCAGCCTGCGCCCGGCGGCCAGACGGTGTGAGTCGAAGCCGATGCCGGTGAGCATCATGCCTGGCGGGCGGCGCTGGGGTCGCCGGCGCCGATCGGCTCGCTGCGGCGCTCCCTGCCCTCGAACACGCTCAGCTCGCTGACGCC
This sequence comes from uncultured Solirubrobacteraceae bacterium, assembly GCA_963723325.1. Classification (GTDB taxonomy): domain Bacteria; phylum Actinomycetota; class Thermoleophilia; order Solirubrobacterales; family Solirubrobacteraceae; genus Palsa-744. Next base: position 27,889 of record CAVRQK010000004.1, read on the forward strand.
CACCTGCTCCAGCAACTCCAGCGCCTGCTCGTAACCGGCGCCGATGTCCTCCGGGCGGTGCGCGTCGCTTGACAGCGCGATCGGCGCGCCGGCATCCACGCACATCTCCAGGAACGCCGGCGCCGGGTACATCTCCCCCACCGGCTTGCGCAACCCGGCGGTGGACAGCTCCACGGCGATCCCCGTTTCGGCGATCGCTTCGATCGCCGGCTCGTAGTAGTAGCGCAGGTCGCCGTCGGGTACGCGGCCAGGGTGGGCGGGCCCCCAAATCTTCACCAGGTCGGGGTGGGCGAGGATGTCGAACAGGCCGCTGTGCGCCGCCTGGGCGATCGCCTCGAAGTAGCGCTTCCAGATCTCCTCCACGCTGCGACCGGAGCTCCACACGCTGTAGTCGTCCATGTCCACCGCGCCGTCGCGCAGGAAGTGCACGGAGCCGACCACGTAGTCGAAGTCGCGCGCCTGCAGCAGGTTGGCCATGCGGTCCTCCCCGCCGGGCACGAAGTCGGCCTCGATGCCGAGTCGCAAGTCGGTGTGCTGGCGCACGAACGCGCAGTACTCGTCGATGTCGTCCTTGGCGTGGGCCTGCCAGAACGGGTGCGCCCACACGTCGAGCACCTGCGTGAAGCGGTAGACGTGCTCGGAGACGCCCAGCTCGGCGATCCCGCGCTCCTGCGCAGCCGCGCGGTAGCGCTCGGCGTTGGCCTGGGTGAAGTACTCGGCCGGCGTGGAATCGTGCCCGTCGGGGCGCAGGTGTACGTGGTAGTCGGTGAGCATCGGAAGGGTGCGGATTCAAGCAGGAATCACGGCCGCTGCTGCTGGCGCCCTGTTATCAACAGCTCGGCCATGCGCAGATCGTGCGGCGTGGTGACCTTGATGTTTTCGTCGCTGGAGCCGACCACCAGCACCCTGCCGCCGGCGCGCTCGATCAGCGACGCGTCGTCGGTGGCGAGTGCGAGCTCCTCGGCCGAGACGTCAAGTGCCCGCTCGAGCGCCCGACGGCGGAACACCTGCGGCGTCTGCACCGCCCACAGCTCGCCGCGCAGCAGCGTGTCGGTGACCGTGTGCGAAGCGTCGGCGCGCTTGATCGTGTCGGTGACGGGCACCGCCGCGATGGCGGCGTCGACGTCGGGACGATCGCGCAGCGCCGCGATCACCGCCTCGGCCAGCGCCGCGGTCAGCAGCGGGCGCGCGGCGTCGTGCACGAGCACCAGCTCGGTGTCGGCGGCCGCTGTGAGCGCACGGCGCACCGACTCCGAGCGCGCCGCGCCACCGTCGACCGCCTGCACCCCCGGCGGGGCCTGCGCGCCGGGTGGCATCGCCACCACGATTCGCTCGATGCTGGGCGCCTGTGAGAGCGCGTCGATGCTCCACTGCAGCATCGGCCTGCCGGCCAGCTGCACGAACGCCTTGGGCCTGTCGGCGCCCAGGCGCTCGCCGCTGCCGGCGGCCACGATCAGAGCGACTGTCATCGCCTGGCTGACCTTCGACTCACTAGGGGCTGTCGCGCACGCGGCAAATCGGCCGCCTCTGCTGCTGCCGCGTGCGCGAAAGCCTCGCTACTTGGCGCCGGCCATTGCCATCTGGCTGGTGGCCGAGTCGGCGAGCAGCTCGTCGAGGTAGTTCTCCGCCTCCTCCTCGTCCTTGTCGAGCGCATACATCAGCTCGGAGGCGAGGATCTTCTTGGTGCGGGTGTACATCTGCTTCTCGCCCGTCGACAGGCCCTTCTCGCTCTCACGCAGCGAGAGGTTGCGCACGACCTCGGCCAGCTCGTAGATGTCGCCGGTCTTGATCTTGTCGCGGTTGTGCTTGAAGCGGCGGTTCCAGTTCTTGGGCATCTCCGAAACCTCGTCGCGGAGGACGTCCAGAACCTTTTTGACCGTTTCCTCGTCGATCACTCGACGCAGGCCCGCAATCGCCGCGTTCTCGGTGGGAACCCGCACGGTCATGTCGTTGTGAAGGATCTTGATGGTCAGGTACTCGCGACGTTCGCCGAGAACCTCCATCTCCTCCTTCTTCAACACCTTGCCGGCACCGTGGTGGGGATAGACGACCTGGTCACCTAGCTCGAACTCGATGAACTCGACCTCGCGCGTGACCTCGAGATCCTCATCGGTCAGCATTTCGTCTTCAGATGCATGTACGGGAATGGGTGTCCTCCTTCGTTGCGACCGGCTGTGCCAGCCGGTTCTTGTGATTCAAGTCTGTAGGTAGCGATCCACGAGATTGAGCTCCTGCAAGCGGCGCAGCCCCTCGCGGATGTCCTTGGCACGAATCTCGCCCACGCCCTCAACGCCCTCCAGCTCGGAGTCGCTGCAGGCCAGCAGCTCATCGAGCCCGCCGAAGGCGCCCACGATCTGGGCCACCACGAGCTTGGGCAGTCGCGGTATGCGCCCCAGCACGCGGTAGCCGCGCGGGGACACGGGGTAGTCGAGCGTGTTCAACTTGCGGTCGTAGCCGAGCAGCTCGGCCAGCCGTCCAAAATCGAGCAGATCCTGATGGGCGAGGCGACCGATCTCCTCCAGCGCCCCGGCGAACGCCTCGTCGGAGTAGTTGGAGAGGTAGTCGCGCACCAGCGCCGACTTCTCAGCGGCGGCCCCCACCATCGTCTCCTCCAGCTGCATCTCGATCAGGCGTCCCTCGCTGCCGAGCTCCACGATGTAGCGCTCGATCTCCACCGCCATGCGCGTGACCAGCTCGGAGCGCTGCAGCACGGTGAGCACGTCGTGCAGGGTGGTGCCGCCCTCGAACTCCAGCGCGGTCAGGCGCGTGGACACCTGGTCCAGGCGGGTGCGGAACTTGTCGAGCGTGGCCAGCGCCTGGTTGGCCTTGGCCAGCACCACGGGGATGTCCTCGAGGATGTACTTGGCGCCGTCCACATATACGGAGACGACCTCGCGCCGCTGGGAGATGGCCAGCACGAGCGCGTCCGTCTGCTTGGACACGCGCTCGGCGGTGCGGTGGCGGGTGCCGGTCTCGTGCGAGAGGATCGTGGGATCGGGCATCAACTGCACGTTGGCCATCGTGATCTTGGTGGCGTTCGCATTGAGGATGATCGCGCCGTCCATCTTCGCGATCTGGTACAGAAACGCTGGCGTGTAGTCGATGTCCAGCTTGATCCCGCCGGAGTTGAGGAAGCTGAGATCCTCCGGCTCGCCGATTACGATCAGTCCACCGGTTCGAGCATGCAGAATGCTCTCGATTCCCTCCCGCAGCGCGGTGCCCGGAGCAATCATCTCCAGCGCCTTCATCAGCCCTGGATCCGGTCGTACTTCGTTGTCTAGATCTTCGCCGGATCGTGGAGCCACAAGAACCCATTCTAGGGCATTTAGCAATCTCTCAGCATCTCCTACACGTCCTCTCGGACGACCGGGAAACCTAGTCGTACTGCGCGCTGTCCTCGGTGGCCAGCGCGAGCGAGGGGCGCTCGGGCGCGCCGACCAGCGCGATCGGCGAGGCCGTGCGTTCGGCGGGCTGGCGAGGACGGCCGTCGGCGGGCCCGCCGCCCAGCGCGAGCGCGAGCGCCTCGCGCAGAGTCGACACCTCACAGGCCCCGCCACCGCTGTCAAGCGGCGCGATCACCCCGCTGAGGCCGTGCTTGGAAGCCTCCTGCAGGCGTCGCTCGGGATGCCCCACCCAGCGCAGCTCGCCAGTCAGTCCCAGCTCGCCGAAACAGGCGCGTGGCGAACCTTTCAACGGCACGCCGCGGCTGGCGCTGGCGACGGCCAACGCCACGGCCAGATCGCAGCCCGGCTCATCGACGCGAACGCCGCCCACCACGTTTACGAACACGTCCGAGCCGCCGGTGCGCACACGGCCGTGGCGCCCGAGGATTGCGAGCACGAGCGCCAGGCGGTTGCGGTCGAGCCCGGAGACGACCCTGCGCGGCTGCTCCAACTCCGACGGCGCCACCAGCGCCTGCACCTCCACCAGCAGCGGGCGCGAGCCCTCCATCGCCGCCAGCACCACGCTGCCGGGCGCGCGTGTGGCCTCGGCCACGAACCTGGCGGAGGCGTCCAGCACCTCCACCAGCCCGCCCTGGCGCATCTCGAACAGCCCCGCCTCGTTGGTGGAGCCGAAGCGGTTCTTCAGCGCGCGCAGCTCGCGGTAGGGACGCTCGCGCTCGCCCTCGAACTGCAGCACGCAGTCCACCAGGTGCTCGAGTACGCGAGGGCCCGCCAGCGCGCCGTCCTTGGTCACGTGGCCCACCAGGATCACCGCCACGCCCTGCGCCTTGGCCAGCTGCATGATCCGCGCGGCCACCTCGCGCACCTGCCCGACCGAGCCCGGCGCACCGGACAGCTCGGCCGCGCCAAGCGTCTGCACGGAGTCGATCACGCACGCGTCCGGCGCCTCGTGTTCGATCGTTTCGAGCACCGTGTCGAGGTCGGTCTCGGCCAGGATCGGGACCTGCAATGCCGGGTTCGTGGGCAACGTGGCAAGCTCCGGATGACCGGGGCTGAGCACGAGCCGCTCGGCACGCAGCCTGACCTGCTCGGCCGACTCCTCGCCGCTGACATACAGCGTCCTGTGACCGGCCTGCTGCAGGTGCCCGAGCACCATGTTGGTGAGGGTGGACTTGCCGATCCCCGGCGAGCCTCCCAGCAGCACCAGCGAGCCGGGCACCAGGCCACCGCCGAGCACGCGGTCGAGCTCGCCAATGCCAGTGGACATGCGCTTGACCGCCGCGGCGCCGACGGCGTGCAGCGGGCGCGACGCCACCCTCACGCCGTCGCTCAGGGCGCCACCGGCGCGGGCGCCCGCGGCGAGCCCGCCGCGCACGCCGGCCTTCTTGGGCGCCACGCGCTCCTCCACGAGCGTGTTCCAGGCCTCGCAGCCGGGGCACTGCCCGTGCCACTTGGCCGACTGGAAGCCGCACTGCGAGCAGACGTGGACTGTGGTGCGGGCCATCCGGCCAGACTACGACCCGGCGGGGACGGCTGGCTGAGCCTGCTCGCCCGCCGGCGCGGCGGGCTCGGCACAGGCCGCGGCGCCAGCGAAACCTCGTCGTGTACCCACCGTCGACGTCGAGCTTACTTCTTGCCCCTCCCGTACTTGCGGCGAGCCTGCCGCTCGCATGCCACGCGCTGCTTCTTGGGCTTCCTCGCACAGCTGCGCAGCGCCGCCGCCAACTTCTGGGCTCTGCTCAGCGTGTGTTTGCCGTTGGGCGTCCCGCTGGACGGCGTCGTCGCCGGCGCGGACGCGGGGGGCGCGAACGCAACGGTCGGCATCGCGGTGAGCGTCGGCAGCGCGGCGAACGAGGCGGTGGAGAACGAGCGCCAGGCGCCGTAGCCGGTCCCGTACCGATTGCTTGCCAGCGCACGGTAGTAGTAGGTGGTGCCCGCCTGCAGGTAGTTGCCGAACGCGGTTTCGATGCCCACGCTCGACCCCGACTGCGAGCCCGGCGTGACGGCCGCGGGCTGCGGTGCGCCGCCGCCGCCGCTTGAGGTGCCGAATTCGAATTGCAGCGTGGTCGGCAGTTCTCTCGTTTCCACCGTGCCGGTGAGCGTGGCCGACAGCTGGGTCACGTCGAGTGCCGCGCCGGTGAGCACCACGGGCGGGGTTTCCAGCGGCGCGGGCAGCGTGCTATAGCTGCGCACCGGGCCGGCGACTCGACCGGATCCGTTGCTCGCCACCACACGGTAGTAGTAGGTCGTCTGTGGCTGCTGGCCGACCAGTTCCACGCTGACGGTCTGCGTGCCGGCGCCCGACAGCGGCGCCGGACCCGCAACCGTGGTGAGCGCGCCTTCGAGCGTGTTGCCGGTCGCCTCCAGCCCGTATTCGACGGAATAGCTGGTTTCCTGGTAGTCGGGGCCGATCTGCGCTTCCACGGTCGCGCCGGTGGCGCTCAGCGCCACCGCGGCCTCGCGTTCGACGCTCGGCGCCTGTGCCGTGAGTGTGGTGAATTCGCTGTCAACACCCGTTGTCACACCTTCCGCGTTTTCCACTGTCAGGCGGAAATGGTAGGTGGTGTCCGGTTGAAGTCCGGTGATCTGCGAGCTGGCCAGCTTACCGCCGGGGGGCCCGTACAGCGTACCTTGAGAGCACGGCACACTGCTGCCGTATGCGGAGGTCTCGCCGTATTCGAACACACACGAGGTCGTGCCCTGGTTTTCAGGGTTTACCCGTGCGGCGAGCGTGGCGGCGAACGGCGTCGCTTCCAAGCTGCCCTCGTCTTCGATGATCGGCGCCGCCGCCAGCGCCGGGGCAGCGGTGAGAGCGCCTGCGCACACACAGACGAACGTCACCAAACCAGCTCTTGTCAGCTTGCGAATACGCATCGCTTACACCCTCCCCTTGCCGTGACGATCGCTGGCCCGGCTGGCCTTTGCGGATTTCACCTGTTTGTGTTTGTGCGTCGGGCAGCCGTTGACCCGCACCGGCGTGTCCTGACTTGCGAGCGCGCCGTTTTGCCCGGTGATCGCGGTCGGCATCGTCATGGCCTGCCCGCAGAAGCTGTATCCAGCGCTCGCGGGCAGGTTCGCGGCCAAAGCCGAGTGCGGGCCGGTGGGCAGCGTCAACTGGAAGGTGCCGATCGGCGCGTCGGGCACCGCCCTGAACGTGTTGGACGTGACGCCGTGCTTGATGTGCGTCTGCCCATCGAGGATCAGCGTGATTCCTTCGCCCTGCAACACGATCTCCAGGTCCGGGAGCGCCGCTCCACCGTGGCTGACGATGATCGCCGGTCCGGTCAGAGCGTGCGCGAGGATCGGCGTGGTCACCGTCGCGCTGCCCACGTACGACGCGGCCGGGCAGTTGGCTGGATTGGCTTCGAACACGCGGTCCGCGCATGCTTTCTGCAACGTCGCAAACCGCGAGGGCAGTTGCTTGGGGAGATCGACCTTGACTTTGGCGATGTTCGCCTGGCCGGGCCCGGATGCGACCTTCACGGTCAGGCTGGCGCCACCCGCTTTGCTGGCTTTCGCCGGGGTGGACGCCATGAACTTCGGCTTGAACGCCAGCACCGCGCAGTTCGTCGCCTGGAACGGACTCTGCACACCGGCGCTCGCGCCGCGTGCGCCCAGCACAGTGGCGGTGAGCGTCAGCGGGTCACAGTCGGTGGGGTTGAACATGAACCCGGCGCGGTCGATGGAGACGTTGACCGTGCGCACTTGCAACGGCGTGCCTTGCAGGATCAACGGCAGCGGATCGCTCGTGATCGTCAGCGCGGCCGTCTGGGGGTTGACGGCGATCGCGGCCCTGACCACGACGGTGCCGAGGTTGAACGGGCCCGCCACCGCCGGCACGACGATCGACAGACCGTACGGCGCGCCCTTGTAGGGGCCCGTCAGGAACACCTGGCCGCCGAGCCAGAAAGGAGCCGAGCCGGCGCCCGCGGCGACGGTCGTGTGACCGATCAGGCTGCTCGCGGGGCAGGCGCCTTCGGCGGCTGCCGGTTCAGGACAGAGCGCGACGGACTTCAGCACGCCGAGCAGGCCGGGGGGCGCGTGCAGCGCGAGCGCGCCGAGGTCCTGTTCGCCGTCGCCGCGCGAGAGCGTCATCGAGAACTGGCTGAACGCCCCAGCCTGCGGATCGACCGTCCCTGCAACGAACGCGGGGGCGAACGGCTGCGTTGCGGGGCAGGTGCCGCCGGCGCCGTCCACGCTGAGCTGGAAGGCGCTCGTCGGCGAGGCGACCGCGCCGGCCGGCGCGCTCCATGGCTGCAACCGGCTGGTCGTGGTGGCCAACCCGCACAGCGACGGGTTGCTGAGCGGAGCTTGCGCGCCGCCCTTGAAACGCAACGTCAGATCGCTGAACGGCAGCTGCGGGGTTTCCGCGAACGTCGCCGTCAGCTGGCCGGTGACGGGATCGGGCGTAACGGCCCCGCGCAGGCGCACCGAGATCCCGTATTCGGGGTTTTCGGCGACAAGGAAGACCCTGTAGAGGTTCCCCGGCTGGGGCTGGCCCACATACAGCGAGCCCGTCAGCGGCTGTGTCAGCAGCGGCGAGTGGATCGTCACTTCCCCGATCTTCGAGTTTTCCGGACAGGCGACCGCGTTGCCCGTGCCGATGCCGAGCTGTCCGTCGCTGCAGCTGCCAAGCCCGTTGGCGAGCGACGCCGAGATCGACATCCCCTGTGGCAGCGTCACCACGGCGTTCTTCAGCGTCGGCGTGGCGAGCCCTTCGGGGGCTTCGTTCTGAGGTACGGAAAGGTTGACTTCCAGGCCCGTCGGCGAGCCGACCCTGGTGGTGTCCGGACGCACCGACAGCGACGGTTTGAAGCTGAGGCGTTCGCAGCCGGTCAGGGCCGTGGGGGTGGTGTAGGAGGCCGAGGTGTACGTCTGCGGGTCCTCCCACGAGCGCATGGTGACGGTGGTCGTCAGCGGCTTGGAGCATTCCGTGGGGGCTGTCAGGAAGGGCACCGGCGGCACACCGGAAACGTCGCCTCCCCCGAAACAGGTTTCGCCGAAGCACTCGAACCCGGGGCCGCGCTGGGCGTTGTGGCTCGCTTCGGCCGGCACGCCCCACAGCACCAGTTCGGTGCCGACGACGGGGATCGCCTCGGAGATGTTGGTGAGCGTCGCGCGCACGCCGTAGTCGCCCTGGTCGCGCACCGTGATCGCGATGTGCACCGGCACGCCCAGCACCGCGAAGCCAAAGTCGGCGGCCTCGCCCTTGTTGGGAACCATGTTGAACACCGGGTAGGTCAAGGTTTCGACAAATCCGGCCCTGTCGTCTCGCAGAGTCACCACACCGACCTGCGACAAGATCGGGCAGCCGACGTAGGCGCCGAGGTCTGCGCGCGGGCAGGTCGGCATCGCGGTGGGGTTGCCGACGAATCCAGCGGGCAGGTCGGTGACCACTTCTCTGACGTTTTCGTCAGGGAGTTCGAGTTCGCCTTCGCTGATGGTTTTGAGGTTGAAGTCGGTGATCGCCTCATAGGGATGCGACCCCGCCTGCGTGTCAAGGCTTCCATCCTGGTTCTCCAGCGGGGCTTTGAACGAGGTGATTCCAAATGACGCCGACGCGGCGGGAGCCCCCACCATCAGGACGGCGGCGATGAGGGACCCAAGGGTCGCTGTCAGTAGCTTGCTGTTCATTGCACTCTCCTCCTAGCGCCCGACCGGGCGGGGCTTGCCGTGGTTGACCGCCCGTGCACTGCGCTTGGCACCGTTCGCTTTGCGCCTGTGGCAGCTTGACTTGCGTTTACGGCAGCGCGGTTTTGGCTTTGGCTTGGGTTTCGGCTTGGCCACGGGCGGCGGCGCCAGGTTGCCCTGGCCCTGTGCCGTGGCGCTGCCGATCGCGGCGAACCCGAGCGTCGTGGAGCTCTGCTGTTCCTGGCAGCCCGAGCCCCCGCACGCGGGAATGGGTGGCGCGGCTTCGGCGAAGCCGCCGTCGACGCGCGCGTCGTAGATGTCGGTGTCGCCGTGGTCGGTGTCCGCGGGCAGCAACCCTTCGGCGGTGGCGATGAACACGTCGCGACCTTCCCCGCCGCTGCCCACGAAGTAGGACGCGTCGGGCGCATGGCCGTCGGTGATCAGATAGTCCCTGCCGCCCTCCCACTCGTATACGTCCATGACCCCGTTGGTGTCCTGTCCCACGAGGTCGTCGGGCGTCTCGAAGAACACACGCGAGCCGTCCGCCGTGATGTTCGCGGACAGCGGATAGTTGCGGGCGTAATAGGGGCTGATGTCGGAGCTGAGATCGGCTTCCCCGAGCGGCACGTGACCGTCGGAGTTGCACGAGACGCAGGTCAGCGTGTTGGCGAGGGCGTCATACAGATAGATCTCCTGATGGCCGTGACTGTCGAAGGAGGTCAGGTTGTCGCGATCCGCGAACAGCAGGTGCAGGCCGTCCGCGCTGAGGCGCACCTGTCGCCCGCCGTCCGGTGCGGCGCCGCCCGCTTCGCTGCTCGCCACCAAGCCGATCGGCCCCTGCGCGCCGACCGAGCCCAGCGGCACGTCAGCGATTGGGGTGATCCGCCCTTCGCTGTAGAGCTCGAGCTCCGGCTCCACCGCGCCGCCGCCCGCGCCCGTCGGCACCTCGTTGACGAAGTACACGTGCGAGCCGTCGGAGGAGATCGCGGCGACTCCGAGCACGTTGGGCGACGATTCGCCTTGATCGGGGGTGAGCAGCTTCAGACGCCCGCTGAGGGCGTCGTATTCGTACAAGAGCGAGGCCGCGCCCGCCGTGGGGCGCGCTTCATCGGTGAGCGCCTCGGTCGATGTGAAGAACGCCCTGGACCCGTCCGCGGAGGCCCCCTGGAAGGACGCCGGCTGGGTGCCGGCGGGGTCGGGGACCGTGCGCTGGGGCTGCGAGATGTGGATCGTCCTGTCGCCTTCGCGCAGATACACCTGCGCCGGGGCTTGGCAGCTCGCGACTGTGAAGTTCACGAACTGCCTCGGGTCGGGGGTCGTGAAGTAGACACGCGAGCCGTCTTCGGAGACCGCTTTGTAGGTCTCGGGCACGCCTCCGATGGTGGCGCCGCAGGCGCCCAGCAGCGAGCCTTCGCTGTTCACGTTCACCAGTTCGGTGCGGCCGCCCGCACGCTTGTAGAGCGCCGCCCCGGCTTCCTGCCCGCTGTCGGCGGGCACGAGCTTCAGGCCCGCTTCGAACAGCACCGTGCTGGCGTCCGCGGAGCGACCGGCGTAGGCGACGGCAGGTTCGCCCGCTTCGGTTTCGAGCGCTTCGCCGTTGCCGCGCGAGAGCCAGCTGAACGAGCCGTCCGCTTCGCGGAGATAGAGGTCCCTCGCGCCGCCCCGTTGATCGAGCGGATCGAGTGGGAACGACGGGTACACGATCGCGCGTGAGAAGTCGCTGGTCACGTCCGAGACTGGCGCGTTGTAGGCGAGCCAGGGGTGTGCGACCGTGGGCGTGGGTGCGATGCTCGCCGAACTCCAGCCGCTCGCGCCGCGCGTGGCGGTGTAGCTGTCGACGACCGCGCTCGGCGCTCCGGCAAACGCCTGGAAGGAGTAGTACATGACCCGTTCGCCGTCGGCGGAGGAACCCATGACCGAGTCAAACCCCGGCGTACCGAACAGCCAGGAGGGGAAGTCCACCTCGCCGCCCTGCTTGTTCGCGGGCGACACGAGCTCGTAGGCGCGACAGTCGGGCAGGGCGGTTGAGGCGCCCGCGCGGACCTGTTCGTTGGGACACGACGCTTCGGCCGATGCCGTCGCGACCGGTCCGGCCGACATCACCGCCAGCCCCAGAACGAGGCCAGCAAAACTCCCACAGGTCCGTCTCATCCCCATGCCTCTCCCCTTGCTCTTCGAGTACGCACCCTGGCCGCCCTCAAGTAGGCGCTGGTAGTGCTTTTCCGCAGTCTGTAAGCGTGCGGTATCAAAGCACATCCTGATTATTAATGTCAAGTCCTTCGTTTCTGACCCACGCAATATCCCTTTGCTAGTGCGCCTTATACGAAAGAACACCACAATGTTTCCTTCTTCTTCCAGTCGTCCATTGAAAGCAAACAGTCTGTAGGTTTGGCCGTGGGGCTGGCTGCGCCCAAGCCCCAATCGCCGAGCGGGCCGGCCGCGATTGGCCGCCCGCGAGGAGCGGCCCACCAAAAACACCGCATCCCCTTGATTGCCAGCGCGAGTATGTTTGCGGTAGAAGGCCATGCCACCACCCGCCCGCCAGCCGTCCCCGGCAAGCCGGCAGCGTCGCCCAAAGCGACACGACGGCACGCTGGAGAGCGCCCCGAAGCGCACACAGCGAGAGCGTCTCATCGACGCCATGATCGAGCTTTCCGCGCAGCACGGCTATCAGAGCGTGAGCATCGCGCAGTTGAGTTCGCGCGCGCGGGTTTCCAGCGCGACGTTCTATGAGCAGTTCGACAGCAAGGAAGACTGCCTGCTGGCTGTCTACTGGCATCTCGCGGGCCGCATGTTCGAACTCATGCTCCCGGACGCGCAGGACGGCGAGATCTGGCCGGATGCGGTGCGCGTGAGGCTCGCGAAGGTGCTCGAGGCTCTGCGCGAGAACCCCGACGGCGGGCGTGTGCTGTTCATCGAGTCGCTTGGCGGCGGGCCGCTGATTCGCCAGGAACGCGAGCGCTCGGTGGCGGAGTTCGAGCGCCGCGCACAACGCGTCCTGGACAACACTCCCAAGGGCGGCGACACGCTCGACATTCCGGCCATCGCGCTGATGGGCGCGGTGCGCAGCATCGTCGCCAGGAGGCTGCGCACCGACGCGGAGGACCGGCTGCCGCTGCTGGCCGACGACATCGTCGCCTGGCTGGAGTCCTATGCGGTTCGCGCTGCGCAAGGACGCTGGAGCACGAGCGAGCAGGCGCTGCTGCCGGCCGCCGCGACGCGCGACCCGGCGCTCGATGCCCACGCGCCCCCACGCCTGCCACGCGGGCGCCACGGCCTTTCCGCCGGTGTGATCGCACACAGCCAGCGCACGCGGATCATCTACGCGACCGCTGAGGTGACGATGGCCAAGGGCTACGCGAACACCACGGTGACCGACATCGTCGCGCAAGCCGGCGTCGCGAGGGACGTGTTCTACGAACACTTCTCAGACAAGGAACATGCCTTCCTGGAAGCCCAGCAACATCCCACTCAGCACATCCTCGACAGCTGCGCGGCCTCCTACTTCGCGGCCGGCGACTGGCCCGAGCGGATCTGGTACGGGCTTGGCACGCTGATCGAGATGGTCGTCGCCAATCCGGCGATCTCACACCTGCGGCTGGTCGAGTGCTACGCGGCCGGACCCGCCGCGATCCGCCGCGCCGAGGACATCACGAGATCGTTCGCGATCTTCCTGGAGGAGGGCTACGGCTACCGGCCGCAGGCGCGCGAGCTGCCGCGCCTGTGCTCGGAGGCGATCGCGGGCGCGATCTTCGAGGTCATCCAGTCCCACGTCGCGCGCGGCCAGACCGCAGCGCTGGCGAGACGTCTGCCGCAGCTGACGTATGTGGCGATCGCCCCGTTCACCGGACCCAAGGAGGCGATCCGCCTGATCCAACGGATGATCGCTCGCCAGCTCGCCGCAGAACAGCGATAAGCGGCGCTCGGCGATCTCCGCGAGCACTCCCGAGCTGCCCTCAACATCGATGGCGGGCGTGGCGGCGAGCGTGGTGAACGTCACCCGCGACCCAAATGTGGCTCCTGCGGTGCACGTGCCGCTGGTGTCGTAGGTGAAGCGATGGCCGGTCGTCGCGCTCGTACCAGAGGCACCCCCTGCCGCCAACCCACCCGTCGGGGCACCGGCGAACATGGGCTAGAGCCTTCATTGCCAGCCTGCGCATCCGCATCGACTACTTCCTCTCGATCCTGGGGGACGATCTGTAAGCGAGCGGTATCAAAGCACATTGCGGCTATTAATATCAAGTAATATGCCCGCTTAGCCGTGCCGTGGCTCTACTACTGACATATATAGCTGAACTTACACGCATGTTCGCATTGCGCTCTCGTCTATTGAAAGACGACGGTCTGCCAATCGGCGTCCGTGTTTTGACCTACTTCGTGATCGCCCCGTTCAGCCGATGGTGGCGCTGCGCCGCTCGTACAGCAGCACGTCACGCCAGTGCCCGTCTGGCATCTGTCCGACCCGCTCGCGCACGCCGACCAGCCTGAAGCCGCAGCTCTCGTGCAGCGCGGTGCTGGCGTGGTTCTCGGGGAAGATGCCCGCCTCCAGGGTCCAGAAGCCCGCGTTCTCGCTCGTCTCGATCAGGCTCCTCAGCAGCGCGCGTCCCACGCCGAGGCGCGTCTGCCTGGGCGCCACGTAGATGCTCACGGCGCCCACCCCGCGGTAGCAGTGGCGCGGCGAGACCGGCGTCAGCGCGGCCCAGCCGATCACTGTCGCGTCGGCGTCGCGGGCGACGAGCGCGGGGAACCGCTCGCGCTTGCTCGTCCACTCCTCCCAGGTCGGCGAGCGCTCCTCGAAGGTCGCGTTTCCGCCCTCGATCCCCGCCTCGAAGATGCGTGCGACAGCGGGCCAGTCCTCGACCGTCAGCGGCGCTACGACGATCCGGTTGACGCCCACCCGCCCTCGCGCTCGGCTGCCCGCGCCTACAGCTCGCCGGGCTGCTCGCTCTCGGGCTGGTCCTCGCCCTCGGCGATCTCCTCGTCAGCTGCGCCTTCGGCGCCAACGCCAACCGGCGTCTTCTGCTTCTTCGGCTGGACGATCGAGAGTTTGACCTCGCCCTCGGTGTCGGCGTCGGGATCGACCACCACGGTGGCGCCTGGGGCAAGCTGCTCGCGCAGCACGAAGTCGGCAAGCGGGTCCTCGATGTAGCGCTGGATCGCGCGCCGCAGCGGGCGGGCGCCCATGGCGGGATCCCAGCCCTTCTCCACGAGCAGATCCTTGGCCGGCTCGGTCAGCTCCAGCTGCAGCTCGCGCTCGGCCATCGACTCGCGGATGCGCAGCAGCAGCAGCTCGACGATCTGCTTGATCTCCTCCTTCTGCAGCTTGTGGAAGACGATCACGTCGTCGATGCGGTTGAGGAACTCGGGACGGAACACTTTCTTGAGCTCGCCCATGATGCGGTTCTTCATGTCGTCGTAGGTGATGCCCGTCTCGTCCTCGGAGACCGCGAACCCGAGCGGCGTGTTGCGTGCGATCTCAGCCGCGCCGATGTTGGAGGTCATGATCACGATCGCGTGCCTGAAGTCCACCGTACGCCCTTGGGCGTCGGTCAGCCGGCCATCCTCAAGGATCTGCAGCAGGATGTTGAACACGTCCGGGTGCGCCTTCTCGATCTCGTCCAGCAGCAGCACGCAGTAGGGCTTGCGCCTGACGGCCTCTGTCAGCTGCCCACCCTCGTCGTAGCCGATGTAGCCAGGAGGCGAGCCCACCAGTCGCGAGACGGCGTGCTTCTCCATGTACTCGGACATGTCGATGCGGATCAGCGCGTCGTCGTCGCCGAACAGGAACTCGGCCAGCGTGCGCGCCAGCTCGGTCTTGCCCACGCCTGAGGGGCCCAGGAAGATGAACGAGCCGGTCGGGCGCTTGGGGTCCTTCAGGCCGGCGCGCGAGCGCCTGATCGCCTTGGAGATGACCTCGATCGCCGGGTGCTGGCCGATCACACGCTTGTGCAGTTCGTCCTCCATGCGCATCAGCTTCTGCGTCTCGGCCTCGGTCAGCTTGAACACCGGGATGCCGGTCCACATCGAGACGATGTCGGCGATCTCCTCCTCGCCGATCGAGGGACGCTCGCCGGACTCGCCCGATTCCCAGGCCTGCTCGAGCTCGCGTTTCTTGTTGGTCAGCTTGCGCTCCTTGTCGCGCAGCGCCGCCGCCTTCTCGAACTCCTGAGCCTCGATCGCCGCCTCCTTGTCGCGGCGGGTGGTCTCGACTTCGGACTCCAGCTCACGGTTGGCCGGCGGTGAGGTCATCGACTTGATGCGCATCCGCGAGGCGGCCTCGTCGATCAGGTCGATCGCCTTGTCCGGCAGGAAGCGGTCGGAGATGTAGCGGCTGGCCAGTTCGCCGGCGGCGCGCAGCGCCTCGTCGGTGATCTGCACCTTGTGGTGCTGCTCATAGCGGTCACGCAGGCCCCTGAGGATCTCCACCGTCTGGTCGATCGTGGGCTCGTCCACGCGGATCTGCTGGAAGCGGCGCTCCAGGGCGGAGTCGCGCTCCAGGTACTTGCGGTACTCGTCGAGCGTGGTCGCGCCGATCGTCTGCAGCTCGCCACGGGCCAGAGCCGGCTTCAGGATCGAGGCCGCGTCGATCGCGCCCTCGGCCGCGCCCGCGCCGACCAGGTTGTGGAGCTCGTCGATGAACAGGATGATGTCGCCGCGCTGGGTGATCTCCTTCATCACCTTCTTCAGGCGCTCCTCGAACTCGCCGCGGTACTTCGAGCCGGCCACCAGCGCAGCCAGGTCGAGCGTGTAGATCTGCTTGTTCTTCAGCAGCTCGGGCACCTCGGAGCTCGTGATCCGCTGCGCCAGACCCTCGACCACGGCGGTCTTGCCCACGCCGGGCTCGCCGACCAGCACCGGGTTGTTCTTGGTGCGCCGCGAGAGGATCTGCATGATCCGCTCGATCTCGGTCTCGCGCCCAACGCACGGGTCGAGCTTGCCGTCGGCGGCCAGCTTGGTGAGGTTGCGACCGAACTGGTCGAGCAGCTTCGAGGACTTCTTGCCCTCGCCCGGAGCGCCTGCCGCGCCCGAGCCCGAACCGGAGCCCTGGCCCTGGCGGCGTCCCCCCGGACCGGACAGCATGCGGATGACCTCGTTGCGGATCTTCTCGGAGTCGGCGTCGAAGTCGAGCAGGATGCGGGCTGCCACGCCCTCGTTCTCGCGGACCAGGCCGAGCAGGATGTGCTCGGTGCCGATGTAGTTGTGACCGAGGCTCAGCGCCTCGCGCAGCGCCAGCTCCAGCACCTTCTTGGCGCGTGGCGTGAACGGGATCTGCCCGGAGGTGACCTCCTCGCCGGAGCCCACGATCCGCACGACCTGCGCGCGCACCCGCTCGACGGTGATGTCGAGGCTCTCCAGCACGCGTGCGGCCAGCCCCTCCTCCTCGCGCAGCAGTCCGAGCAGGATGTGCTCGGTGCCGATGTAGTTGTGCTTGAGCGTCCGCGCCTCCTCCTGCGCGAGAACGACCACTTGCCGGGCCCGTTCGGTGAATCGCTCGAACATTTCGTGATCCCTTCCTGCAATGCGTCAAGGAGCTTTGGTGGTCCAGATTACGCCTGTGGAGCAGTCTACCAATCGGCAACCCGGCTCCATTCAGGTCATCGGCACTCCGGCGACGCGGCTTGATCTCGGAGGCACTGCGCAGCCCGGCGCGAGCTCAGTCGCGCATGGCGGGGAACAGCACCACCTCGCGGATCGAGTCGCGTCCGGTCAGCAGCATCACCAGGCGATCGATCCCCAGACCGACGCCGCCGGTGGGCGGCATCCCCTGCTCGAGCGCCTGCACGAACAGCTCGTCGTAGGGCTGCGTCTCCTCCTCGCCGTCGCTCGCCAGCCGCTGCTGGGCCTCGAAGCGCTGCGCGCTGCACGTCGGGATCGATCAGCTCGCTGAACGCGTTGGCGATCTCCATGCCGCCGGCGAAGGCCTCCCAGCGCTCGACCAGGCCGGGCTGGGAGCGATGCTCGCGCGCGAGCGGCGAGAGCTCGACCGGATAGTCGATGACGAACGTGGGCGCCACGATCTGGGCTCCACGTACTTGGACAGCAGATCGTCGGCCATCTGCTCCCAGCTGGCGCCCTCGGTGCGGATCTCGAGGCCGCGCTCGACGACTTGGCCACGCAGCCGCTCGGCGTCTCTGACGCTCGGCCAGGTCGATGCCGGTGGCCTCGGCGATCGAGCCGATGAAGGTGACGCGCCGCCACGGCGCGGAGAAGTCGATCTCCCCCGAGTAGCCGATCGCGGCGGCGGCCGCGCGCACGATCT
Organism: uncultured Solirubrobacteraceae bacterium; assembly: GCA_963723325.1. GTDB lineage: Bacteria > Actinomycetota > Thermoleophilia > Solirubrobacterales > Solirubrobacteraceae > Palsa-744. The sequence goes on from CAVRQK010000004.1 coordinate 45,184, forward strand.
CTTCCAGGCGCAGCGCCGCGCCGTCGTAGTCGGCGTAGGCCTCGTACCACTCGACCATCGTGAACTCGGGGTTGTGCTTGTAGCGACACGCCCTCGTTGCGGAAGTCCTTGCCGAGCTCGTAGACGCGCTCGAGGCCGCCGACGATCAGGCGCTTCAGATACAGCTCGGTGGCGATCCGCAGGTACAGCGTGCGGTCGAGCGCGTTGTGATGGGTCGTGAAGGGACGCGCCATCGCGCCGCCGTAGAGCGGCTGCAGCACCGGCGTCTCGACCTCGAGGAAGCCGTGGCCGTCGAGATAGGCGCGCACGGCGGAGATGATCCTGGCGCGCTCGATGAACAGCCTGCGCGCGTCCTCGCTGGCGATCAGGTCGAGCTCGCGGCGGCGATAGCGAGTCTCGCACGTCGGCTCAGCCCTGGTGCTTGTCCGGCGGCGGGCGCAGCGCCTTGGACGAGCACGGCGAAGCTCTGCACGCGCAGGGAGATCTCCCCGCGCCGGCTGCGCAGCGCGGCGCCGTCGACGCCGATCATGTCGCCCAGGTCCAGCGAGGTCAGGCGCTCGAAGCGTCGGCGCCGAGCACATCGATGCGCGCGTGCAGCTGGATCTTGCCGGTGCGGTCGACGAGGTCCAGGAACGCCATCTTGCCGGCCTCGCGACGCGCGGCGATCCGCCCGGCGACGCGGTGGCGACTCCTCGGTTTCCTCGCCCGCCTTCCAGGTGCGCGTAGGCGGCCAGGATGCCCTCGATCGGCTCCACGCCCGCGAACGCGTACGGGAAGGCGCCCGGATCGCCGGCGCGCAGCGCGCTCGACTTCGCGCGCCGCTCGGCGATCAGCTGCTGAGTGCCGTGCCTGCCCTGCTCAGCCTCGCGGCGGGGTCGCTCCTCGGTTCCGCTCATGGCGGCGTGCTACTCGAGGCCGACGTCGATCTTGGTGATCTTGAGCTTGCGCGCCGGGCCTTTGGGAACGTTCACGGCGACTGTGTCGTTGCGTTTGTGTCCGAGCAGCGCCCGTCCGACGGGCGACTCGTTGGAGAGCTTGTGCTCGTTCGGCTTGGCCTCGGCCGAGCCCACGATCGTGTAGCTGACCGACTTGCCGGTCTTTTCGTCTTTGACGTGGACGACCGAGCCGACCTGGACCACGTCGGTGGACAGGTCCTTGGCCTGGATGACCGTGGCCATGCGCAGCTTCTCCTGCAGCTGGGCGATGCGGCTCTCGACCATCGCCTGCTCGTTCTTGGCGTCGTCGTACTCGGAGTTCTCGGAGATGTCCCCGAACTCTCTGGCCTCCTTGATGCGTTCGGCGACCTCGCGCCGCTTCTCCGTGGAGAGCAGCTCGAGCTCGTCGTTGAGCTTCTTGAGACCTTCGGGGGTGAGGATGACGTCCTTCGGCATGTGGCGGGAGGGCTCGATTCCGCGGGTTGGTGGTCCGTCCGGCGGCACATAAAACCCCGCTGCGAGCGGGGATGTAACCGGCCGGGGGCTTCAGCGAGCGCAGCAGTATAGCGGGGCCCTGCGCCAGCTGGCAGAAGCTCGACCTCGACAGCGCGGCAGGCCGTCGCTCGAGCGGCGAGCGCAGCCCGCGCCAGCTCAAGCGTGTCGGCGCTTTGCAGTGTCTCCTGCAGACGCTTGGCGTCGCTGCCGAGAAGCCCCAGACGGATCACATACCAGGGATAGAACTTGCGCAAATAGCGGGTAGCGCGCTGCTCCCCCAGGTGCTCGACGGCGCGATCGATCGTCCAGTCCAGCTCCTCCAGGATCTCGCCTGTGCTCGGCTCGCGCTCGCTCTCGCCCGAGCAGTTGCGCGAACAGCCACGGATTGCCCAGCGCGCCGCGCGCCAGCATCACGGCGCTGGCGCCGGTCTGGACGAACGCATCGTGCACGTGCTGGGCGTCGCTGAGACCGCCGGTCAGGATCACGGGCGCGTCGAGCGACTCCACCAGACGCGCCGCCAACTCGTAGTCGGGCGTGCCTTTGTGATGGACGGCGGCCGAGCGGGGGTGAAAGGCGATCGCCGCCACGCCCGCCTCCTGCACCAGGCGGTGGGCCAACTCGAAGCCGCTGCTGTCTCCCACGCGCAGGCCGGAGCGCAGCTTGACGGTGACCGGAAGCGGGCCGGACTCGCCGACGGCCGCCTCGACGGCCGCGCGCGCCACCGCCACCGCGCGGTCAGGGTCGCCCAGCAGCGCGGCGCCGGCGCCCGTCTTGCGCACCTTGGGCACCGGGCAGCCCATGTTGATGTCGATCGCATCCGCGCCCGAGCCCGGCCACGTGCGCGGCCGCGGTGCGCATCACGTCGGGGTCTTCGCCGAACAGCTGGATCGAAACCGGCCCGCCGTCGCGCTCGCGGGGATCGATGCGCAGCATCTCGTTACAGGTGCGCTCGTTGCCGTAGCGGATGGCGTGCGAGGAGACCATCTCCGAGCACGGCCATGCCCGCCCCGTAGCGCTTGGCCTGCAAGCGCACGAACCAGTTGCCGATACCGGCCAGCGGCGCCAGCAGCACGCGGTTGGGCACCGTCAGCGGGCCCAGCGTCCAGGGGTCGGTGAGGGAAGTCATCGTCCCATTATGGACAGCGTCCAGGGCGGTCGATGGGCAAGTGAGGCAAGGACGCAGCAAGCGTGGCGTGCTCTTGCACGCGAGCGAGCGAGGACGCCGCCGCGCGCCGCTCAGCGGCCGTCCTGGTTGCGTTCGTAAAGTAGGCGCAAGCCGGTCAGCGTGAGCAGGTCGTCGACCTCCTCGATCTCCTCGGTGTAGGGCACCACCAGTCGCGCCAGCCCGCCGGTTGCGATCACGTCGGTGCGTTCGCCGAGCTCGCCGTACAGGCGGCGCATGATCGCGTCGATGGCGCCGGCGTAGCCGAACACCACACCGGAGCGGATCGCGTCGATGGTGTTCTTGCCGATCACGCTGCGCGGCGGCGCCAGGTCGACCTTGGGCAGCCGCGCCCCGCGTTCGGACAGCGCTTCGAGCGAGATCTCGATGCCGGTCATGAGCGCGCCGCCGAGATACTCGCCGGAGCCGGAGACGACGTCGAACGTGGTGGCGGTTCCGAAGTCCACGCACACGGCCGCGCCGCCGAAGCGCTCGCGGATGGCCACCGCGTTGACCAGCCGGTCGGCGCCGATCTCGCGGGGATTGTCGTAGCGGATCGCCATGCCGGTCTTCGTGCCGGGGCCCACCGCGTGCATCTCGTGCGCCAGATAGCGGCTGGCCATGGCCGTCCACTCGGGCTCCAGCTGGGGCACGGTCGAGGAGACGATCGAGGCGGCCAGGTCGGAGAAGCCATAGCCGCGCAGCCCCAGCAGGTTGCGCAGCGCGGCGCCCAACTCGTCCGCGGTGGACTGGCGCACGGTGGCAAAACGCCAGTGCTCGACCAGCTCGCCGTCGCGAAAAGCGCCGAAATGGGTCTGTGTGTTTCCAACATCTACAACAAGCAGCATCGGCGACCATTATGCTCGGCTACGCAATGTCGACGAATGCCGCCAAGCTCTACGTGCTGCCGGGCTCCCATCCGTGCGCGGCGGTTGAGGTGGCGCTGGGGATGAAGTCGATCCCCTACAAGCGGGTCGACCTGATGCCCGTGACCCAGCTTTTGGCCGGCCCGCTGCTGTGGGGAGGGCGAACCGTTCCGGGCATGCGCATCGACTCCGAGCGTTTGGTGGGCTCGCGCGCGATCATGCGCCGGCTGGACGCGCTGGTGCCAGAGCCGCCGCTGCTGCCCGCCCCGGGCGATCCGAGCTATGCCCGCGTGCTGGAGATCGAGCGCTGGGGCGATGAGGTGCTGCAGAGCGTGCCGCGCCGCGTGATCGACGCGGCCTTCCTGCGCCACCCGGCCGCCATGGAGAGCTACGCCGAGGACGCCAAGCTGCCGCTGCCACGCCCACTGCTGCGCCCGGCGATGCCACTGACCGCACGGCTGATGGCGATGCTGAACAAAGCAAAGGACGACAGCGTTCGCGCCGATCTCGCTGCCCTTCCGGGTCAGCTCGATCGCGTCGACGCCTGGATCGCCGACGGCCTGCTTGGCGGCGAGCGGCCCAACGCGGCCGACCTGCAGGTCGGCAGCACCATCCGCCTGCTGATGAGCATCGGCGACGTGCGCCCGCTGATTGCCGGGCGCCCGGCGGCGCGCTTGGCGGAGTACTTCCCGCCGATGGTCGGGGAGATCCCCGCCGGCGTGCTGCCAGCCGAGTGGCTGCCGTCCCCATCCGGCTGAGCGTCCGACAGAGAACCACATCAAGCTCGTGGTGGTGATGGCTCTCCAGGGCGGGGTTTGGTCGACCTGGCCAGAGTCGCGCCCGAGCGTTTCATCGCAAGGCGATCGTATGGTGCCTGCGTGCCGCGGATCAGCTCCTTCTACGGGATCACCATCTGGATGTATTGGAACGAGGGCGCTCACGCACGCCCACATTTCCATGCCCGCTACGCCGGGCAAGCGGCGTCGGTTGATTTTGCTGGCTCAGTGATCGCAGGCTCCCTTCCGCGACGAGCGCTAGCGCTGGTGGCAGAGTGGGCAGCGTTGCATGAGTTCGAGCTAGTGGCGAACTGGGACCACGCCAGACGAGACGAGCCGCTGGAGTCGATCGATCCCCTGGCGTAACATGACTCTTGTGGAGCAGTTGCACGATGTCATCGGTGTGGAGGTCAGCGGCGATTACCGGCTGCGCTTGACCTTCGACGACGGACTGGTTGGCGAGATCGACTTCACTGAGCGCCAGTGGCATGGGATCTTTGAGCCACTGCGCGATCACGACTACTTCGCGCGAGTGACCGTAGACGCCGAGGCAGGCACCATCACGTGGCCAAACGGCGCTGACATGGCTCCCGAGCCGCTCTATGCGGCGGCCAGCCAGAACTTGTCTCGCGCAGCTGGCGCCAGGCAATAGCCGCCGGACGGACGGACATGCCCGGCCGGCCGCCTTTCCTCGATTTGGTGGCCGTCAGTAAGCACGCCGGCGCACGCTAAACCTTCCCGGCGCTACAGTCGCAATGCGAGACGCGTTGCCCCATCCGCCAGGAGGCCGCGCGCGAGCAGCCGCCATGCGCACTCTCGACCCGCAGTCCCTGACCAAGCACGTGGATCGCCTCTACCGCGCCGCGTGGGCGCTGTGCGGGTCGCGCGAGGACGCGGAGGATCTCGTCCAGGAGACGTTTGCGCGGGTGCTGTCGCGCCCGCGGGTGCTGCAGGGAGACGAGGAGCTGTACTACCTGATGCGGGTGCTTCGCAACACGTTCCTGACGAATCTGCGCACCGCCTCGCGCCGCCCCGCCACAGTGGCCGCGCTGGATGACGTCATCAGCGCCGACACGCGCCCCACCACCCAGCCGCAGCAGGCGCTCGAGGTCCAGGAGGTGTATGGCGCGATCGCCATGCTGAAGGAGGACTTCCGCTTGGCGATCGTGGCGGTGGACGTGCTGGGGCTCTCCTATCGCGAAGCGGCCAAGGCGCTGCGCGTGCGCGAGGCCACGCTGACCACGCGCCTGTTCCGAGCACGCAAGCAGGTGGCCGGCAGACTTTCCGCGCCGGAGGGACAGTCGCCGGGCAGGACAGCGCCAAACACGCGGGAAGAGAGGAACACCAGCGGAGTCATGTCAGGTGAAGGAGCACGATGAGCGAACGCCGAGCACATACCGAGACGGAGCTGGTGGAGTTCCTCCACACGATCGACGCGCGCGCGCCGCAGTCGCTGCACGAGCGCGTGCAGGAGCTGGTGGATGACAGCGCGAGCAGCCAGCGCACGAGGCGACGCCGCGCGTGGCCGCTCGGGTTGCGCGCCCCCATACTCGGCGGCTCGATCGCGGCTGCGGCGGTGCTGGCCGTCGGCTTGGTGCTGGCGCTCTCGGGCGGGAGCTCGCAACAGCTGACGGTGAGCGAGACCTCGACGCTTGCGCTACGAGCGGCCACAATGGCCGCACCCACGCAGAACCCCCACACGCGCGGGCAGCTGTCTGTGGCTGTCAACGGGCTGGCGTTCCCCAATTGGGAGTACGCGTTCGGCTACCGCGCCAGCGGCGCGCGCACCGACCATCTCGGAGGGCGCGAGGTGACGACGGTCTTCTATGCGAACGACAGCGGCCAGCGCGTCGGCTACGCGATCGCGGCTACCGGCCCGACGGCGAGCACGAACGCAGGAACGGTGCAGTGGCGCGGAGGCACGCCCTACCGAGTGCTAGATGACGGAACAGCACACGTTGTCACGTGGCTGCGTGACGGGCACCTGTGCGTGATCGCCGCGCGTGGAGTGCCCGTCGGCACCCTGCTCAGCCTCGCCAGCTGGGGGCCCGAGGCGGCCTAAACAGGGGCGCGAACGGGCAGCCGCAGCGGCGGCCCGGCCCAGCGCACGCCCTCCTCGAGCGTGAGCGCCGCCAGCGCGTCGGACAGGCGAGCGCCGTCCGGCGCTTGCAGCTGGAAGTCGAGCTCCAGGGCGGGGATCAGCACGAAGCGCCGGTTGAGCAGCTGCTCGTGCGGCAGCGACATGCGTTCGTGTGCCACCGTCAGATCGCCCAGCAGCAGGATGTCGATGTCGATCGCGCGCGGCCCGTGGCGCACGCCGTCGCGGCGCCCAAGCTCGCGCTCCAAGCGCTTGGCCAGGTCGAGCAGCTCCAGCGGCTCAAGCGCCGTGCGCACGAGCAGGCAGGCGTTGAGGAAACTGGGCTGGTCGAGCACCTCACCGACGGGGTCTGTGTCATACACCGACGAGGACGCCAGCACCTCCACGCCGGCGCTGTCGAGCGCGTCGAGCGCCCCCTGCAGGTGCTCGCGCCGCTCGCCCACGTTGGAGCCCAGTCCCAGCAGTCCCGTTCGCTGCCCTGTCGACGACGTCATTGAAACCTCAGGCGCGGGTGGTCTGGAGCCCTGCGGCGGCGACCTTTTCGCCCATCGCCTGGGCGAACGGCAGCAGCCCGGAGATCGGGCGCAGCATGACCGTGAAGTCGTCGATCAAACCGTCGGCGTCGAAGCGCAGCAGATCGATGCCCTCCAACTCCCTGCCGTCGATGCTGGCGCGGAACACCAGCACGTGGGCGCCGTCGGTGAGGAGCTCGTCGGTGTAGCGGAAGTCCTCGAACGTCTGGCTGACGAGCGTCAGCAGCCTGGTGACGGTCTCGCGGCCGACGAACGGATGGAAGGTGGCGGGGCTGTGGAACTCGACGTTGGGCGCCAGCAGCGCGCTGGCCGCCTCGATGTCCATCGCCTCGACCGCCGCGCGAAAGCGCTCCGCGGTGCTCATGCGGGCTGCTCCTGTGCCGTGGAGCCCTCGCGCAGTCCGATGCGGGCGTGCAGCGCGCGCAGCGGCTTGGGCGCCCACCACGTGCGCTCGCCGAGGCTGCCCATGATGGCGGGCACCAGCATCGCGCGCACCACCGTGGCGTCGATCGCCACTGCCAGCGCGGCGCCGACGCCGAGCTGCTTGATGAAGAAGATGTGCGAGGTGACGAAGGCGCCGATGGCCACGCACAGCAGCAGCGCGGCCGCGGTGATCAGCCGTCCGGTGCGCTCCAGTCCCTGTGCGACCGCGTCGCGGGTTGACAGCCCCATGTCGTGCGCCTCCTTGATTCGTGCGAACAGGAACACACCGTAGTCGGTGGAGAGCGCGAAGGCCACCACGAACAGCAGCACCAGGTTCGACTCCTCCAGGCCGCCGATCGGGGTGAAGCCCATCAGCGAGGAGAGATGCCCTTCCTGGAAGACCAGCACCAGCAGTCCGGCGCCGACGGCGACCGTGAGCACGTTCATGACCAGCGCCACGATCGGCAGCACCAGAGAACCGGTCATCAGGAACAGCACCGCGCCGGTGACGAGCGCCAGGATCACGAGCGCCAGCAGCTCGTGTGCGGCGATGGCCGCCTTCTGGTCGACGAACCACGCGGTGGGACCGCCGACGAGCAGCGTGGGCGCCGGCTCCAGCGCGCGCAGGCGGGGAAGCAGCTGCTGGTTGGCGCTCGAGCCGTCCACGCCCCGCGGATTGAGTTCGATCTGCCACGTGCTGCGCCCGAGGTAGCGGGGCGCAACGACGCTGGCCTGAGCGCCGGCCACACGCTGTGCGCGGGCGGCCAGCGCGTCGACCGTGCTCCGGGCGCCGGAGGAGGCGTGCACGACCATCACGAACGCCTCCGAGCCGTTGACGGGGAAGTCGCGGCTGAGCGTTTCGGCCACCTGGCGCGACTGCGAGGAGGTGGGCAGCACGCGCGCATCGGCCGGCGCGAGCTGCAGGTCGAGGGCGGGAAGCGCAAGAACGACCAGGACGACGGCCAGCACAGCGGCGATCAGGCCGGGCCTGCGCATCACGCCGCGCGCCAGCCGGTACCAGGCGCCCTCGGCCGCGGGCGCCACCGCCCGCTGCGCTCCGCGCTGCAGCCGACTTGGGCGTAAGCGCGTCGATGCGCGGCCCGAGCAGTACGAGCACCGCCGGCAGCACCACCAGCGCCACCGTGCCGTCGGCCAGAGCCACAAGCGCGCCACCCACGCCCATCGAGTACAGGAAGCGCAGCGGGAACACCAGCAGGCACGACAGCGCGCCGGCCACGGTCAGCGAGCTGTAGAGCACGGTGCGCCCGGCCGTTTGCAGCGTGCGGTGGATCGCGGTCACGCTGTCGGCGCCGCGCGCCAGCTCTTCGCGGTAGCGCGAGAGCACGAACAGGCTGTAGTCGATGCCGAGACCGAGGCCGATGCCGGTGACCAGGTTGACGGCGAAGATCGACAGACCGGCGAACTGGTCGATCAGGCGCAGCAGCAGGAAGGTGGCCACGATCGCAAAGCCGCCCACCACCAGCGGCAGCACCGCTGCGATCAGGCCACGGAACACCCACAGCGAGAGCAGCAGCAGGATCGGGAACGCGAGCATCTCGGCGGTGCGCAGGTCGGAGGAGGTGCGCTTGTTGATTTCGCTGAACGCGACGTCGTTGCCGCCGATGCGCACGCCGCTGCCGGACAGCTGCGCGGACACGCGTTCCACGGCCTGGCTGGAGCGTTCGCGGTCGGCGAAAGCCGCCAGCACCACAGTCTGTCGCCCATCGCGCGAGACCAGCTCGGGCAGGTGCGTGGCGGGATAGTCAAGCGCGCGCTGAAAGCCGGGCTGCGCCGACAGCAGCGCCGCCACGTGGGTGGCGCCGGCCGCCGCGGCGGGATCCTGGCGCACGTTGGCCGCGCTCGGCACCAGCGCCGCCACGCCGAACCCGGCCGACTGCCCGGTGGCGCGTTCGATCGCCCGCAGCACCTGCTGGTTCTGGGCGGCCGGATCCTGGAAGTCCGACGATTCGCTCTTCAGCAGCGACACCACCGGGGCACCGAACACCGCCGCCAGCACGAACACCAGGCCCGCCGCCAGCAGCACCTTGCGAGTGTGCGTAGTGGCCAGTGAGGTGAGCCGATCGATCACAGCTGCGCCACCGTGTCGGAGTCGTCCAAGAGCACTTCCTACATTATGAGTGACTGCTAACTAACTTGTCAAGTTAATGGAACTTCAGCCGCTATGCGCCCTGTGCTTCGCGCCACACCTCGACCGACACCTCGGCCACGCTCAACGGAATCGGAGGCTCGGGCTTGGCCGCCTTGACCCACACCGCTTCCAGGTCGTAGTCGGCGAGCAGGCGGTCTGCGATCGAGCTGCACAGCCGCTCCAGCGTGCGGTGCGAGCGCTGCTGTGCCACCAGCGCCACCAGCTGGCAGACCTCGGCGTAGTCGACGGTGTCCTCGATCGAGTCGGTGACGGTGGCGTCCGTTTCGCCGATGTCCAGGCGCAGATCGATCACCAGGCGCTGGCCGACCTCGCGCTCGGCCTCGCTGACACCGTGGTGGGTGTACAGCGACAGGCCAGAGATCTCGATGGTGACCGACTCGGCGGCTTCCTCGCCATCCTCCCCGAGCTCGGCGGCGTCGTCGTCTAGCTCGTCTGGGTCCTCGTCGGGGCCGTCGGCGTCCATCGCTCGCCCAACGTAGCAGCCGTCACGGCAAGCGCGCCGCGCAACGGTCCCACGTCGTGCACGCGGAAGATGCTCGCGCCACGCTCGTAGGCCAGCACGTTGGTAGCGATCGTCCCAGGCAGACGCTCATCGGGGGGCACCGGATCGTCCTGCCGCGCGGAGTCGGCGATGAGGCGCCCCAGGAAGCTCTTGCGCGAGGTGCCCACCAGCAGCGGACGCCCGAGCGTGAGCAGCTCGTCGAGCCGGCGCAGCAGCTCAAGGTTGTGCGAGGCGGTCTTGCCGAACCCGATCCCGGGGTCGAGCAGGATCCGCTCCTCGGCGATGCCGGCATCCACGGCGAAGCGCAGGCGCTCCTCCAGGAACGCCCTGACGTCATCCACCACGTCGCCATAGCGAGGATCCGACTGCATGGTGCGCGGCTCGCCCAGCATGTGCATCAGGCAGCAGCCGACCCCGCTCTCGGCCACCACCTCCGCCATCGCCGGATCCCCGCGCAGGGCGCTGACGTCGTTGACCATGCTCGCACCGGCAGCGATCGCCGCGCGTGCCACCGAGGCCTTGGCCGTGTCGATCGACACCTCGGCCTTGAGCCCGGCCTCAGCGATCCCGGCGAGCACGGGTAGCACCCGTGCCAGCTCCTGCTCCTCCCCCACAGGCTCGGCCCCCGGCCGGGTCGACTCGCCGCCCACGTCGAGGATGTCCGCGCCTTCCGCCACCAGCACACGCGCGTGAGCGATGGCGGCCTCAGCGTCCAGGAACTCTCCCCCGTCGGAGAACGAATCGGGGGTCACATTGACGATCCCCATCAGGCGATACGGAAAGCTCATCTGCCCGGCAGCCTACGGCTCCACACGAGCCGCAGGCTGCCGGCGCTCCTCAGTGGGTGATCTTGAATGCGACCGTACGCACCGCGCTGGTGCCTTCGGCCGACTTCGCGCTCGCGCTGAGACGATAGCTGCCTGTCTTGAGCGCCCGCCCAGCGACTCGCCCGGTGAAGCGCAGCGCGTTGGTTCCGGGCGTATCGGCGTGCGTGAAGCTGCCGAGCGTCTTGTAGTAAGTGCAGTGCTTGGCGCCCTTCTTCGGGTGCTTGGACGCCTTGCCGCAACGCTTGGACCTGCCAGAGCCAGCGATCAGTCCCTTCAACTGCTGTTCGACGATGAATGTAGCCGTCGCCGCCTGCGAGTCCGTGTAGATCACGAACGTGCCCGTCGATGCCGTAGCCGCGAGTGCGCTGGCACCCGAGGAGGCGGCACGGAACGCACTGGCAGACAGCGTGATGGCGCTCAGGCTCGGTGCCACCGGAGCAACCCCTGTTCCACTCAGCGCGATCGACGGCAGTGCCTGCGCGGCTGAAGCGGCGAGCGTCAGCGTCGCGCTTGCTCCACCGGCCGCGCTCGGCACGAAGGAGTACGCGATGGTGCAGGTCGCACCGACCGCCACCGTCGCGCCCTGGCAACTGTCGCTGCTCTTGTGGAACACGCCGGAGCCCGCCCCGCTGAGCGAGTCGCCCGAGATCGACATCGGTGCGGGGCCGTTGTTGGTCAGCACCACGCTCTGCGAAGCGCTTGTCGAGCCGACGGTCTGCGCAGCGAACGTCAGACTGGAACTCGAGACGCTCCCCACGGCGCCCTCGATCACCATCGAGTGGTAGTTGTAGGCGCCGCTTGCGAGGCCGATGGCCGCGCCGGGGAAGGGCAGCAGCTCGTGCGTGAGCCGAGTCTCGCTGCTCAGATCGCCGAGTTCCCCGTCATCGTTGTAGCCCCAGCCTTCGACCGTCCCGTTCGTCAGCCGCACCAGCGCGAAGTAGCCGTTGCCGGAGACTTCAGCGACGTTCGAGACGCCCGGGACCTGCTCAACCGGCCTCTCCTCTGTTTCCGTGCCGTCGCCCAGTTCCCCATAGCCGTTGTAACCCCATGCGTCGACCGTGCCATTCGGCAGCAGTGCCAGCCCGAAGTAGCCGCCGGCGGAGATCGCGCTCACACCCGACAGGCCTGGGACCGGCGCGGGCGAGAGCTGTTCGCCGACGCTGCCTGTGCCGATTTCGCCGTAGCCGCCGTATCCCCATGCCTCCACGGTGCCGTTCTTGAGCAGCGCCAGCGCGAAGTCGTAGCCGGCGGAGATCGCAACCACGTTTTCCAGACCAGCTAGCGGAACAGGCGCTTTGCGATCGGTCTTCGTGCCATCTCCCACTTCTCCGTACTTGTTCTTGCCCCAAGCCTCGACGGTGCCGTTGGCGAGCAGCGCGTAGCTGGTTTCGGAGCCGGCGGCGATCGCTGTCACGTTCGTCAGGCCCGGTACGACTTCGGGTGTGGCGGTTTCCGTGTTCGCGCCGTTGTTGCCGAGCTGCCCATGTTCGTTGGAGCCCCATGCCTCGACGGTGTGGTTCGAGAGCAGAGCGAGGCTGTGGTACTCGCCGGCGGCGACCGCGGTCACACCCGACAGTCCGGGCACCACCACGGGCGACTTGCGCTCGGTCTTCGTACCATCGCCCAGTTCGCCGTATTCGTTGCCGCCCCACGCCTCGACTGTGCCGTTGGTGAGCAGTGCGAGCGTGTCGTAGTAGCTGACCGACACGGCCATAACGTTCGACACGCCCGGGATCGACTCGGAGCCGTAGCGGTATCCAGTTGCCCCATCGCCGAGCTCGCCGTAGTCGTTATAGCCACTCCCATACAGCACCCCGCCCTGCGCGGACGCAAAGCTCGGAGCAACCAGCAAAGCGAGGAGCAGCACAGCCCCCAGCGCAACGACAGACCTCATCGACATACAGCCCCCAAGCCAGATCGCGTTTCCCTAGATAGGAAACACTCGCATCCTTACCGGACGGGACTGTCTACGCGGGCTCGGGGCGCTCTTGGTCAGTCGCGCGGATCTCGGCCGTGCCGCCGGCAAGTCCGGGCCTCGGCACGGTGCTGCGCGGCGCTTCGCGCTCTGCGCGATCGGCCGGTGCAGGCGGCGCGGGCAGCTCGGGGGTGGAGTGCTCTTCGATGCCGAACACTTCCTCCTCGCTCTTGCCGGCCAGCAGCGCCGCGAACTCCTCCTTCTCGATCGTCTCGCGTTTGACGAGGATCTCGGAGATGTTGGAGAGGTCGTGCTGGTGTTCGGTGAGGATGCTGGTGGCGCGCTGGTGCGCGGACTCGATGATGCGGCGGATCTCGTCGTCGATCTCGCGAGCGATCTCGTCCGAGTAGTCCGGTTCGGAGGAGAATTCGCGGCCGAGGAACGGCTGGCTGTGATCGTGGCCGAACACCCTCGGGCCGAGCTTCTTGCTCATGCCGAAGCGCATCACCATCTGCTTGGCGGTGGCGGTGATCTTCTCGATGTCGTTCGACGCGCCGGTGGTGATCTCACCGAAGACGATTTCCTCGGCGGCACGGCCACCGAGCGTCATCGCCATCGTGTCCTCGAGCTCCGCGCGGGTGGTCAGGAAGCGGTCCTCCTGCGGCATGGAGATCGTGTAGCCGAGCGCCTGGCCGCGCGAGATCACCGAGATCTTGTGGACCGGGTCGGCGTGCTCCAGGAAGTGACCCACAAGCGCGTGACCCATCTCGTGGTAGGCGGTGATCAGGCGCTCTTTCTCGCTCATCACGCGCGTCTTCTTCTCGGGGCCGGCGATCACGCGCATGATCCCCTCCTCCAGCTCCACCTGGCCGATTTCGCGCTTGCCCGTGCGAGCGGACAGCAGCGCGGCCTCGTTGATCAGGTTGGAGAGGTCGGCGCCGGTGAAGCCGGGGGTCTGCCCGGCGAGCGCGTCGATGTCGATCACCTTGGCCAGCGGCTTGCCGCGGGTGTGGACCTCGAGGATCTTGGCGCGGCCCTTGCGGTCGGGGCGATCGACGGCTATCTGGCGATCGAAGCGGCCGGGGCGCAGCAGCGCGGGGTCGAGGATGTCGGGCCGGTTGGTGGCCGCGATCATGATGATGTTGTCCTTGGCCTCGAAGCCGTCCATCTCGACCAGCAGCTGGTTGAGCGTCTGCTCGCGCTCGTCGTGGCCGCCGCCCATGCCGGCGCCACGGTGACGGCCGACGGCGTCGATCTCGTCCATGAAGATGATGCACGGGCTGTTCTGCTTGGCCTGCTCGAACAGGTCGCGAACGCGCGAGGCGCCCACGCCGACGAACATCTCCACGAAGTCCGAGCCGGAGATCGAGAAGAACGGCACGCCCGCCTCGCCGGCGACCGCGCGCGCCAGCAGCGTCTTGCCGGTGCCCGGAGGGCCGTACAGCAGCACGCCGGTGGGGATGCGCGCACCGAGAGCCTGGAACTTCTTGGGGTTCTCCAGGAACTCCTTGATCTCGTGCAGCTCCTCCACCGCCTCGTCCACCCCGGCGACGTCGCGGAACGTGATCTTGGGCGAGTCGGCCGACATGCGCTTGGCGCGCGACTTGCCGAACGACATCACTTTCGAGCCGCCGCCCTGGACCTGGTTCATCAGGAACAGCCAGAAGCCCAGGAACAGCAGGATCGGCACGATGTCGATCAGCAGGCTGAGCAGCTCATTGCTCTTTTCCGCTTCGATGTTGTAAGCGACGCCGTAGGTTTTGAGTTCCTTGATCAGTTCCGGCGTGGCCTGTTCGATGAAGCCCGTTTCGTAGGATTCGCCGTCGTTGAGCTTGACTTCCAGCGCCTTGCCCTTGTTCTTGAGCTCGACGGACTTGACTTCGCGCTGGGGGATCTCTTTCGCGATCAGCGTCTGGTAGCTGTGCGGGTGCTTGTTGGTCGAACTCGGGCTGATGAGTTTGACCGCGAGGAACGCCAACACCACGACGATGAGGATCGGGAATGCCGCGCTCTTGAAGAAACGACTCATGTCAGGTTCCTGGGGGTGCTGGCGCCGTGGAAATTTGTGGCCACCGGCCCACTAGCCTACCACGCAGAAGCGGCAATTACGGCGGTTGCGGACGCTCGCACGAGAGCGCCCAGCGATGCCATCTAGCTTTCGAGCACCGCCACGAACGGCAGGTTGCGATGGCGCTCGGCGTAGTCGAGGCCGTAGCCCACCACGAAGCGGTCGGGGATCTCAAAGCCCACATAGCGGGTCGGCAGATCCACCTTGCGCCGCTCCGGCTTGGTCAGCAGCGCGCACACCTCGAGCGAGCGCGGGTTGCGCGAGCCGAGGTTGCGCAGCAGGTACTGCAGCGTCAGGCCGGAGTCCACGATGTCCTCCACGATCAGCACGTCGCGGCCTTCGATCGACGCGTCGAGATCCTTCAGGATCCGCACCACGCCCGATGAGTCGGTCGCCGAGCCGTAGGAGGCGACGGCCATGAAGTCCACCTCGACGGGGATGTCGATGAAGCGCATGAGGTCGCTGAGGAAGAACACGGCCCCCTTCAACACGCCCACCAGCAGCAGCGGGCGCCCGGCGTAGTCACGGGAGATCTCCTCGCCAAGTTCCACCACGCGGCGCTTGAGGTCCTCCTCGCTGACGAGCACCTCCCCCAGGCCTGGCTCGACTGGGACGCGTGAGGGTGTGGCCACGCAGGCAGTCTAACCAGCGCGTGCGGCGACCCCCTATTGGCGTGGCGAAAGCTTGACCATCCTGAGCGTGTCGTCTTCGATCACCGCACCCGCCTGCCCGCCGAGATGCAGCTCGGCGGGCCCGCCCCGCCGGCCCAGCGCCAGCAGCTCCTGCACGCGGTCGCCGGCCTGCGGCACGTAGGCGCCGGTGGCGCTCTCGGCCAGGTGCACCACGACCAATCGAGCCAGCGCCGCCGGCAGCTCGCGCAGCCTCGAGATCGCGATGCTCGAGCGTCCGTCGAGCTCGCGCTCGACCAGTTCCGCCAGCAGCTCGGTCTCCTCGCGCAGCAGCGAGGCGGTGCGCAGCACGTTGGCGTCGGCGGCCGGGTGCACCGCGCGCAGCGCCGGCAGCAGCCCGGCCCGCACGCGAGTGCGGGCGTAGCGCTCGTCCTCGTTGCTGCGGTCCTCGCGCCAGCCGAGCCCCAGCACTTCGCAGTAGGCGGTGGTCTGCGCGCGGGACACACCCAGCAGCGGGCGGATCAGCCGCCCGTCGCTGGCCACCATCCCCTGCAGCGCCCGGCGCCCCGGCGAGGCGGCAAGCCGGTAGAGGATCGTCTCCACCTGATCGTCGGCGGTGTGGCCGGTGGCCATCAGCGCATCGCGCTGCGCCGCGATGGCGGCCGCAGCCGAATAGCGCAGCTCGCGCGCCCACGCCTGCACGTTGCCGCTCGCGCCCGGCGCCGCCGGCGTGCCCTCACCGTCGCCGTCGCCAGCCGTCCCCGCACGCACCAGCTCGAGCTCCACGCCCAGGTTGGAGCACACCGACACGCAGTGGCGCTGATCGTCCTCGGCCTCCGCGCGCAGGCCGTAGTTGACGTGCAGGGCGCTGACCTGGGCGCGACCGAGCAGCGCCACAGCCACGTCCAGCAGGCACATCGAGTCGCGCCCGCCCGACAGCATCACCACCACCGGCCGGTCGCGCGCGAACAGGCCGCCGGCGCGAACCGCCTCGCGGACCTCCTCGACGATCACGACGCCTGGCGCATCGAGGCCACGAACAGCTCGGTCGGCTCGGAGAAGCCCTTCAAGCGCACCTCGCCGATGCGGAGGAACTCCAGGCCGTCGACGCTCGAGGCCAGCTCCACCACCGGGCGCGTCACCAGCACCTCCCCGCCGCCCGCGCGCGCCACCACCCGCGCCGCCTGGTTGACGTCGCGGCCGTAGTAGTCGCCGTCGCGATACAGCGCCTCGCCGAAGTGCACGCCGATCCGCGGTGGCGGCTCGCCCGGCTCCGTCCGCGCCTGAAGCTCGACCGCCCACGCCGTCAGCGCGGCCGGGTCCGGGCCCACCACCATCACCTCATCGCCCAGCGTCTTGATCACGCGCGCGTCGCTCGGCAGGCTCTGCGCGGCGGCGCGCACGAACCCTTCCACCGTGCTCAGCGCCGCCTCGTCGCCGCGCTCGATCGTCAAGCGCGCATAGCCGGCCAGGTCGGCGAACGCGATCGCCACCCGCAGCCGCCCCTCCGGCAGCGTGCCGCCATCGAGATCGGCCTCCATGTGTCCGATCATGTCCTGCTCCACGAAGTGCGACAGCAGCCGCCCATGCAGATAGTTCATGAACGGCGCCGCGAACGGGAACACCTCGCGCGCCAGGTCCTCCATCTCCTCGGCGATCTCCGCGCTGGGCACGCCGGCGCGCATCAGCGGCTCGTGCACGTACAGGTGGATCAGGCGCACCTCCGCGTCGGCGATCTGCGCGATCACCTGCCCGTACACGCGCAGCAGCTGCAGGAACGCCGGCTGCGGGAACCCCGCGTCGAGCACCGTTGCCACGTAGCGCAGCACCTCCAGGTCTTCGTCGGTGATGTCCTCCGGCGAGGAGCCCAAGCCCATGGTGGTGAAGATCTCTTCGATCAGTTCCGCCTTCACGCCGCTCATGCGGGCGGCCTCCTTGAGCGAGTGCCGGGGGCCGCCGCTGCGCAGCAGGTTCTCGATCGGCCCGATCGCAAGCTGGCCGTTGTCGCTGGCCAGCTTGATCTTCTCGAGCGTGTGCCCCCGCGCCCGCAGGCGCGCCACCACGCGCACGTAGGCCATCGCCGACGGCGTCCAGCGCCCGTCGAAGCCCGGAACCAGGCCCTTTGCCACCCAGCGGCGCACCGTGCCCGGCGAGACGCCGGCGCCTGCCGCGACCTGCACGAGCGTCAGCTCGCCGTCATCGGGCACGGAATCGTCTGCGAGCTCGGTCACTCAGGTGCGCGGCGCTGCGGACATTCCCATACCTGGAAAGTCTAAAGTCGCAGCCGATGACAGACAGTGCGCCCCCACCCGCGACGCAATCACAGGGCACCATCCACCTGCGCCCGACCGCGCCGCTGGCCGAGCGGGTGCTGCTCCCCGGCGACCCCGCCCGCGCGCTGGCGCTGGCGCAGGCGCTGCTGGTGGCGCCGCGCATGTTCAACCACCACCGCGGCCTGTGGGGCTACACCGGCACGGCCGCCGACGGCGAGCCGATCACGATCCAGGCGACCGGCATGGGCGGCCCATCGGCCGCCATCGTGCTGCACGAGCTGATCGCGCTGGGAGCGCGCCGAGCGATCAGGGTGGGAACCTGCGGCGCCCTGAAGCCCGGCATGGGGTTGGGCGAGCTGGTGGTGGCAACCCACGCCATCTGCGCCGACGGAACCTCACGGGCGCTGGGCGCCGGCGAGCGCGTACAGGCCGATCCCCAACTGGCAGAGGCGCTGGCGCACCACGCTCCAACCGCGCACCGGGGCTCGATCGTGAGCGTCGACCTGTTCTACGAGAGCGGCAGTCCCGGCGACGGACGCGACGCGCTGGCGGTTGAGATGGAGGCGGCCACGCTGTTCGCAGTGGGAGCCGCGGCAGCTGTGCCGGTGGCCTGCGTGCTGGCAGTCTCCGACACGTTCGCGCCGGACGGTCAGCGCCTGCGCATCGGCGAGGAGGAGCTGCTGGAGGCGGCCGAGCGCATGGGCACGGCCGCCATAGCGGCGCTCAGCTCCTGAGGCTCAGGCCGGTTTCGCTTTTGCCGATTTGGTCTTGCCCGCCGCGCCGCGCGGTTTGACGGCTTTGGGTTTCACGGCTTTCGCCTTGGCCGCTTTGGGTTTGGCCGCAGCGGCTTTCGCCGGCGCCGGCTTGGCCGGCTGCTCCAGCTTGTCGGCGAGCGCGCGCAGCTGCTGCTCGATCGCGCTCAGCCGGTCCTCCACGCCGCTGCCCGCGCGACCGCGGTCGATCCGGTCCACGCCGTCCTCGATGCCCTCCAGGCGGTTGGACACCGAGCGCAGCCGCCGCGTCAGCCGTTCGATGTCGGCCGCGGAGGGGATGTTGAGCGCGTTCATGGCCACCTCTTGAGCCTGTACCGCTTTCTCGCGGGCCTCAAACGCGCGCCCGATGGCGCCTGTCAGCAGCGGGTTTTCGAGTAGGTCCGACAGCGCTTTGCCGAGCCGCTCCTCGGTGTTGCCGCCGATGCGCTCACGCAGGTGTTTGGCGACATTGCTCGCGTCGGACATGGATCGCTCCTACTCGATTCGGGGAAGGTCGGTCAGACCCAGGGATCGGTTTCGCGCCCTTCTGCGCACTGGGAAGGATACGGTGCAGCGATGTCCCAGCGGCTGTTCGTCTTCGTGCAGATGGAGTTTCCCTGGGTAATGGGGCCGGCCGACGGTCGCTACCTGCTGCGAACGCAGGCCGATGGCGAGCCACAACGGGTGGTTGTGATCGACACGCTGCCCAGCCGGCCATTGGGTACGCGCGAGGCGCCCGGCGCGCGACCGTCGCTGCTCGGACGGCTGGTCGGCGGCGCAGGCGGCGCTGTGGCGCCCGAGCCCGATCCGGCGGACGTGGCGATCACACGCACCACCGTGATCGACCCGATCTCGCTGTCGGCCGAGAGCCAGGCCCGCGCTTGGCTGGAGGGCATGGACGCGCAGCGCGAGCTCAAGGACACGGCAGCGGTGGTCAACCGCGTGCTGCACTTCCACCGCATCGCCGCGGCAGATGCCCATGTGCACGAGATCTCACCCGCACAGGCGATCGCGCTGCGGGCCGGCTGGGGCGAGGGCGAGCAGGTGGCGGACGGCCGTTGGCTGCACGCGCGCGAGCTCGAACACGGACCCTCGGCCAGTGGGCCGCTGGGGCGCATGCGCGGCGGGCGCGCCCGCGCTTCGGCATTGCGGCCGCAGGAGCGCATGGCGCAGCTGCTGGGGGCGCGGGGCACGGCGCTGCTGTGCGAGGAGCTGGCGCTGCGCGCCCGCTTGGACCTCGACCACGAGCGCCTGGCGCATGCCACGCTGGAGCTCGACCGCGCGATGGCGATGGCCGTGCAAGAGCTGCACGCCGAGAACCGCCAGGACCTGGCGATCCGGCTGGCCGAGCTGGAGCAGCTGCACATGGGTGTGGCTGAGCGGGCGGCGGCCGTGTTGGCGGGCGTGGAGGCCGCCCCCGACGCCGAGGTGCTGACGCATGCGCTGGAGCGTCTGGAGGCGGCGCTGCGCGCCCGCTCGGTGACCGGCTTCAAACGCTGAGACAAGCTCGCGTGAGTAGAGTTGGTGCCCTGATGAAGCCCACCACGACCGCCATCGGCACCTGGAGCGGCGGGCGCTTCATGCACTTCGGCGAGCCGCTGTCCGACGAGCGGCTGAGCTCGCTGCTGCGCCCCGGCGACGGCATCGACACGGTCATCACCGCCGACGTGTACGGCAGCGGCGAAGCCGACCTGGCGCTGGGCAGGGCGCTCGCTGGAGTGCCGCGCGAGGACTACTGCCTGGTGGGCGCCATCGGTCACGACTTCTACTCCGGCCAGCGCGAAGGCGCCAAAGGCTTCCCGCGCTTCACCGACCCGCGCCTGCGCGGCGAGGACGAGTACGCCGACTACATCCGCATGGCCACCGAGCGCAGCCTCGAGCGCTGCGGCGTGGAGCGCTTCGACGTGCTGCTGCTGCACAACCCCGATCGCATCGGCTACTCCAGCGCGGCCGTATGGGAGGGCATGCGCGCGGTTCGCGACGCCGGGCTGACCGAGCAGCTGGGGGTGGCGCCCGGCCCGGCCAACGGCTTCACGCTCGACCTGATCGACTGCCTTGAGCGATTCGCCTCGGTGATCGACTGGGCGATGGTGATACTCGGCCCGCTGGAGCCGTGGCCCGGCACGCTGGTGCTGGACGCCGCCGCCAAGCACGACGTGAGCCTGATCACACGCGTGGTGGACTACGGCGGCATCTTCCACGACGACGTACTGCCCGGCCATGACTTCGCCCCCTACGATCACCGCAAGTTCCGTCCTGAGGGCTGGGTGGACGCCGGCCGCGAGAAGCTCGAGCTGATGCGCCCCTACGCCGAGCGCCACGGCCTCAGCATGCTGCAGCTGGCCTGCGCATGGAACCTGGCGCAGCCGATGGTGCGCTGCGTGGTGCCCACGCTGATCCAGGAGAGCGGACCGCACGCCCGCCCGGTCGAGCAGAAGCGCGCCGAGCTGGCCGCTGTCGGCGCATCCGTACCGCTGAGTGAGCAGGAGATCGAGGAGATCAGGGCGATCGGCGATAACACCGGGTGCATGGCGCTCAAGGGCGCAAGCCTCGAACACGAGGGCGCTCCGCTGGCCGACCGCTGGAGCATCGACGGAGAGCTCACGCAGCTGGCCGACCGCTGGAGCATCGACCCCGAACGGGACCTGCTGCCGCATACGTAGCGCCCTGCACCGCCGGGACGCGGCGCCTCACAACCTCAGCTGCTGCGCCACCTCACTCAGCTCGTGCACGATCCAAGCGCCGGCCGAGCGCAGTGCCTTCTCGTCGCTGTCGGCCGCGTAGCCGAACACCAGCATTCCCGCCGCTGCCGCCGCCGTCACGCCCGACGGCGTGTCCTCGATCACCGCGCAGCGCTCAGGCGCCACACCCATCTCGGCCGCCGCGTGCAGGAACAGGTCGGGCGCCGGCTTGCCGCGCGCCACCGAGTGCGCCGAGAACAGCGCGTGCTCGCCGAACAGGCCGCGCAGGCCGGTCAGCTCCAGCGACAGCTGCGTCTTCTCGAGCTTTCCCTGCGAGGCCACGCACACATCGATCCCCGCCGCCTTCACCCTGCCTACCAGCTCCGCCGCGCCCGGCACCGGCTGAAGCTCTTGCCGGAACCGCTCGCTGCGCACGCGCTCGTACTCCGCCAGCCAGCCGTCCGGCAGCGCCCGCCCCAACTGCGTCTCGGCCTCGCTCACCACTTCGTCCAGCAAAAGCCCCTGATAGGTGGCGCGGGCCTGCGGCAGCGTCGTCGGCAGGCCCGCCTCGCTCAACAGCACGGCCAGCACGTCGTTGGAGATCACCTCGCTGTCCACCAGCACGCCGTCGCAGTCGAAGATCACCAGCTGCTGTTTCAAGGGGCAAGCCGCGACGTGCGCCAGCCGTCGCCCAGACGCTCGAACAGCAGCCGGTCGTGCATCCGATCCGGAGCTTCGTCCCAGAACTCGACCGTCTCCGCCAGCACCCGGATCGCGCCCCAATCCTCCGGGCACTCCGGCGGCGCCTCCAGCACCTCCATCAGGTGGGCGTGCCTGGCGCGCACCTCCTCGATGCCGTCGATCGTCTCGCCCTGACGCGAGACCAGCGTCTGCACGCGGTGAGCCAGATCGCGCTGGGAGAACAGCTCCTGCGCCAGCTCGCGCTCCGCCACCGCCGCCGTGCCCGTGATGTGGACCTGGCGCCCCACCGCCGGCCAGTGAAACAGCAGCGCCACGTGCGGGTTGTCCGCGATCTCGCTCGCTTTGCGCGTCCACAGCGCCGAGCTGAACACCAGCGCCCGCTGCTCCAGGCGCTTCAGCAGCACCGTGCGCGCCGACGGGCGCCCGTCGGCGCTGGCCGTGATGAAGGCCGTGGTGCGCGGCTCCTTCACGCCCGCCGCCGCTGCCTCCCTGAACCAGGAGTCCAACAGCTCCAGCGGCTCCAGCTCGCCCACGTCCGCGTCCATGCCCTACATCCTGGCGGATCGCGCGGCCGACACCGTTCACTTCCCAGGCTGAGCAGCCACCGCCAGCGCCGCCACCAGCGCCTCCAGCTCCGCCACCACGTCCCCTTCGCAGCGCACCGCCGCGATCTCATCCAGCGGCGTTGGGCCCTGCGTGACGATCGCCACCGCCCCACCCGCCGCGGCAGTCAGCAACGGCAGCCCCGCCACCGGATACACCTCCAGCGAGGAGCCGATGCACAGCAGCACGTCCGCCGCTTCGCACAGCTCGCGCGCACGATCGATGGCGCGCTGGTCGAGCAGCTCCCCGAACAGCACCACGTTCGGCTTCAGCGGCCCGTCGCAGCTCTCACAGCGAGGCACGCCGTCCGCGTCCGCGGCCAGGCGGGCGCGCACCTCCGCCACCGCCACCGCGCCGCCGCACATCGGGCACGAGCAGGTGGCGATCGATGCCGTGCATCTCCACAAGCTCCACGCTGCCCGCACGGCTGTGCAGCATGTCGATGTTCTGCGTGATCACCGCATCCAGCACGCCGCCGCGCTCCAGCTCCACCAGCGCCCGGTGCGCGCCGTTGGGCCGCTTCTCGCCCAGCGTCGCAAAGCGCTCGCCGTAGAAGCGCCAGAAGCGCACCGGGTCGGATCGGAACGCGTCGATGTGCGCCACCTCCATCGGGTCCACGTTCTCCCACAGCCCCGTGCCCGGGCGTGCGGAAGTCGGGGATGCCCGACGGCACCGAGATGCCCGCGCCCGTCAGCGCCACCACCGAGCCCGCGCCTTCGATCAACCGCGCCAGCTGGGCTGACGGCGTACCCGCGCTCACCGCGCGCACGCCGCCAGCGGCCGTCAGGCCGCCCATCCCAATACTCACTCGCCCTTGAAGTCCGGCGCCCTTTTGCCGAGGAACGCCGAGATGCCCTCCTTGGCGTCAGCGCTTGCGAACACAGCAGCGAACGCGCGCTTCTCATCCTCGATGCCCTGAGCCAGCTCACCGGCTCCGGAGACCTGCTTGATCCGGGCTGCCGCCAGCGGCGCCTGGCCGGCGAGCTTGCGCGCCCACGCCAATGCCGTGTCCAGCAGTTCGTGATCTTCCACGAGCACGGTTCACCAGGCCGAGCTCGAACGCTTCGTCGGCCAGCACCGGATCGCCCACCAGGTTCATCTCCAGGGCCTTGTTCGTGCCCACCAGCCGCGGCAGACGCTGCGTGCCACCGAAGCCCGGGATGATCCCCAGCTTGATCTCCGGCTGGCCGAAGATCGCCGAGCGCGCCGCAATCCGCACATCGCACGACATCGCGAGCTCGCAGCCGCCACCGAACGCCAGCCCGTTGACCGCCGCGATCGTCACCACGCCGTCCTCGCCCAGCTCTTTGAACAGCGCGTGAGCCCCGTGGATCAGGGTCTCGCCCGCCGCCTCGTCCATCGTGGTGAACGCCTTGATGTCCGCGCCAGCGCAGTACAGGAACGGGTTCGACGAGGCGATCACCAGCGCACGCACGCCGGAGCTCTTCACCTGGCTCCACACCTTGCCCAGGTCCTCGCACCACCTGCGGGGAGATCGAGTTCATCTGGCCGTTGGCCAGCCACGCGATCGCCACACCGTCAGCGCGCGTCTCGAGCTTGACCACCTCAGCCGGCTGCTCGGCGTCCGGCTGCGGGTAGGCGTAGAAGCCCTGGCCCGATCTTCTGCCCCAGCCGGCCCTGCGCCACCAGGCGACGCAGGATCGTCGGCGGCATGAAGCGCTCGCCGTGGCGCTCCTGCGCGTTCTCCATCCGCTCCAGCACCGTGTCCAGACCTTCGCACGTCCGCCTTCATGAACGGCGGCATCAGGCCCCGGCGGGGATCCAGGCCGGCGCCGGCCATCATCCCGAAGTCGATGTCGCGGTGGGTGGCGACGCCCTCCTCCAGCACCAGGCACGCCTCGAGCAGCGTCTTCAGCGACAGCATCTCGACCAGCTCCGCGATGTCAGGCTCGTTCTCGCCCTCGATGTTGGGCTCGCCCTGCGGGTCGTAGAAGCCGTCGCCGCCCGTCTTGGCGCCGAGCTTCCCGTTCGCGACCAGCTTCTGCATGCCCTTCGGCACGTAGAAGCGTTCCTCGCCGTAGGACTCCACCAGGTGCTCGGCCACGTGCAGCACCGTGTCCAGCCCCAGCAGGTTCACCAGGTAGTACGGGCCGATCGGCACCACGCCCGCCGCGCCGACGCCCTCGTCGATCTGCCTGATCGAAAGGCCCTTTTCCTCCTGCTCGCGCCAGACCTCCGAGATGCCCGAGTTGAGGATCCGATTGACGACGAAGCCGGGGACCTCCGCGCACGTGATCGGCTGCTTGCGGATCGCCTGCGCGAACGTCACCGCCGCGGTCGACCGTCTCCGCCGAGGTCTCTTCGCCCTCCACGATCTCGATCAGCGGCATGATCGACGCGGGGTAGAAGTAGTGGAAGCCGACAACCTTCTCCGGGCGCAGCGTCGCTTCGCCGATCTCGGTGATCGACAGCGAGGACGTGTTCGACGCGAGGATCGCGTGGCCCGGGGTGGCCGCGTCGAGCTCCGCGAACACGCTCTGCTTGATCTCCATCCGCTCGGGCACCGCCTCGACCACGAAGTCGACGTCGCCGAACGCCTCGTATGAGGTGGTGCCGTGGATGCGGCCGAGCACCGCCTCGATCTGCTGCGCCGCCTGCTCCGCCGTGATCTTGCCCTTCTCAGCGAGCTTGCTGATCTGCCCGCTGGTCACGTTGCGGGCCTCGTCGAGGCCGGCCTGCACGAGCGCCTCGTCGATGTCCTTCAGCACCACCGGGATGCCGGCGGCGGCGATCGTCTGGGCGATCTGCCCGCCCATCGTCCCTGCGCCCACAACGGCGGCCTTGAACACGAACATGCTTGGAGTCTCCTCTGGTTGAGCTGGGGTGCGTGTGGAGCCTACGCCGGTACGGCCGTAGGCTCCTCGAGCGGCGCGGAAGCAGCGTTTCGCGGGCGATGACCAGGCGCTGGATCTGCGATGTGCCCTCGTACAGCTGCATGATCTTGGCGTCGCGGAACAGCTTCTCCACCGGGTAGTCCTTGATGAAGCCGTAGCCGCCGTAGACCTGCACCGCGTCGGTGGCGATCTTCATCGCCGCGTCGGCCGCGAAGCGCTTGGCGTGCGAGGAGACGAGCGTGTTGCGTTCGCCGTTGTCGAGCATCACCGCCGACTTCCACGTCAGCAGGCGCGCCGCCTCGATTTCGGTGGCCATGTCGGCGATCATGAACTGGATCGCCTGGTGCATCGCGATCGGCACGCCGAACTGCACGCGTTCCTTGGAGTAGTCGGTGGCGAACTCGAACGCCGCGCGAGCGATGCCCGTCGCCATCGCCGCCACACCCGGACGGGTGCGGTCGAGCGTCATCATCGCCAGCTTGAAGCCCTTGTTCTCCTCGCCGAGCAGGTTCTCCGCCGGGACCTCGACGTCGTTGAAGGAGATCGTCGCCGTGTTGGACGCGCGCTGACCGAGCTTGTCCTCCTTCTTGTCCACGACCACGCCCCAGTCGCGCTCGACGACGAACGCCGAGATGCCGCGGTGGCCCGCGTCCTTGTCGGTCTTCGCGTACACCGTGTAGTAGTCGGCGTAGCCGCCGTTGGTGATGAAGCACTTGGAGCCGTTGATCACGTACTTGTCGCCCTGCTTGACCGCCGTGGTGCGCATCCCCGACACGTCCGAGCCGGCGTCAGGCTCGGTCAGGCAGAAGGAGGCCAGCTTGCGGCGCCTCGGTGAGCATGCCCAGGTACTTCTTCTTGATCTCCTCCGAGCCGCCCAGCACGATCGGCGCCGTCGCCAGGCCGTTGCAGCCGAGCGAGGTCTGGATGCCCGGAGCAGCCCCACGAGAGCTCCTCCTCGATCAGGCAGCCGTCGAGGTAGCCGGCGCCCGCTCCGCCGTACTCCTCGGGGATGTGCGAGTTCATCAAGCCCGACCTCCCAGGCCTTCTCGATGATGTCCTGCGGCCACGTGCCGTCCTTGTCGTACTCCCAGGCAACGGGGCGAATCTCCTTGACGGCGAAGTCGTGCGCCATCTCGCGCAGGTTCTTCTGCTCGTCTGTGAGCGTGAAATCGACCATTCTCAGATCTCCTAACGGGCTGGCAAGGGCACATAGATTGACTGGTCAGTCAACCTTGATCTGGGAGGGTAGCGAAGAGCAGGCAGATCAGCAACAATCTCCTGTGTGGACAGCGTCCTCACGACCGTCGCTCTCGCCATAGGTGAGAACGGGCTGAGCATCGTGGTGTTCGGCGCGGTGGCCTTCTCCGTGCTGATGTCGCTGCTGTTCGTGGCCACCCGCAACGAGAGCGGCGGCAGCCTCTACGACGAGATCGGCCGCGGCGGGTTCTCGCGCGAAGGCGAGCCCAGCATCGGGCTGCTGGCGCCCGCGCCCGGTACCCCGGCCGCCAGCGCCGAGCAGGAGGCCGAGATCCGCCAGATGCTGCGTGCACGCAGCGAACGCCTGCAGCGCAGGGGCGAGCCGGCGCTCGACATCGACGCCGAGCTGGCGCGGCTGCTGGAGCCGGCGCAGGCCGCTGGGAAACACGACGCCGGACTGGTCGAAGAGGTGCGCCAGCTGGTAATGGCCCGCAACGAACGGCGTGCCCGCCACGGTCTTGAGCCGTTGGACGTAGAGACCGAAGTCACACGAACGCTGGAGGAGATGGACCCATGAACACAACCGCCCGAACGTGGGGTATAAACGCGCCATGACCAACGCCCGCCGCTTCCAACTAGACGAGCTCACGCTCCGCCCCGGCACCTACTTCAACCCGCAGACCGAGATGATGATCGTGGTCGACGACTCGCCCGAGGTCGACCACGAGCTGTTCGAGGTCGACGAGTTCGACGCCGACGAGTGGGTCCTGATCGCCGAGGACACGCCGCTGGACGAGCCCAAGCGCGACGAGCTGGTCGAGCGCTTCCAGCTCACCTACCAGTCCAGCGACGAGCTCACCGCCGACGACGACCCGGACGACGACGATGACGATCTGGACGACGACGACGAGGACGACGAGCTCGACGGGGTGGAAGAGCTTGAACTGGAACGCTAACTGCGCCGGTCTGCGAGCCCTGTGAGCGGCTCACGGCACCCGCAGCACGAATTTCCCAACGAGCACTTCCGCTTCTTCCTGTGAGTTCGGGCCGTTGACCTGCCGCAGCGTGACCCAGCCGGTCACCGTGTCGTTGTGCCGCAGGCCCATACGGTGGGGTCGCCAGGTGACCGTCTGGCCGGCTTTGATGTTGGGCACACCCAGCGCTTCCGCGCTGTCCGGGTTCGGGTTGCTGGCCTCCATGTAGGTGTAGATCTGCGGCGCCGTCGCGGATTCGTGAAACCTGACCTGATACGTGCGCCGCGGATTGCTGACGGCCACCCGCGCGGTGAAGCTGATGCGCAGTCCGTATCCGCCGCCTTCGCCGTGCACCAGCGTGACGTGGATCGGCGTGCGCAGCTGCGCCCGTGTGGGGGTCGCTTCTCCCCAGCCCGTGAAGCCCACCGGCTCCCTCATCGACGGCGTGCACGCGTCCTTGCCCTCGATCCAGCTGCGCGATGTCAGGTGGCAGGTGCTGCCGTCGCGGTAGTGCAGTTCGGTGATCGGCCCGTCCACCGGCACCACGCCGCCGGTGCCGCCCGCGTTGAAGTTGAACAGCTGCGTGGGCGAGGCGCCGGTCACGATCAGATACGCGCCCTCCGGCCCCACCGTGGGCTGCGTGTGGGATTGGCCGCCGAGCCTGTAGGTGATGCTCTTCGCATACGGCCCCAGCAGGCCGTAGTACAGGTCGCGCTCGTCGCGTTGAGGGCAGATCGGGCGTGTCTTTCCGCCGAAGGACTTCGTGTTCCGTTCGCTCACCGGCACGCACGCGCCGCCCAGCGCCTCCCACGCGCTCGCCGGGATATCGCCCACGGTCGCGTTCAAGAACATCCGCCCAGCGCCGTCGAGATGCGTGCATTCGCTCTCCGCGAAGCGGCTGTTGAGTGCGAATGCGTGGAAGCGCCCGTCGTCGCCGAACGCGTAGTCCTGACCGACCACGCCCAGTTTGCCGTCGAACAGGCGCCCGACCTGCACGCAGCCTTCGCCCTCCTTGGTGCTCAGCACGCGCATACCCCACGCCGGCCCACCGGCGGGATCCGGACTCGCCAGCGACAGCAGCCTGACCGTGCCCTTCACGAGACCTCCCCCCTGCAGCGGGTAGGTGCTGGCCGCTTCCGGTTCGGCGGGAGAGCCAAGCTGGATCACGCCACCGGCCGCCAGCGCCCCGCCGCTGGCCAGCAGCATCGCGATGCCCACCGCCAGCCACGTGCGTCGATGGCCACGCCGGATCCAAGTGGGGCGCGCGGTGCGGCGTGCGCGGACCGCCCGCGCCAGCTGCCCCTCCAGTCGATCGAATGCGTCGTTCACGGTTCCTCCCCCAGGCCGGCGCGCAGCCGCTTCAGGCCGCGGTGCACGCGTTGGCGCACAACCTGCTCCGAACACTGCAGCTGTGCGGCTATGTCGCTGTACTCCTGCTCCTCCACCAGACGCGCCATCAGCGCCGTGCGCGTCTGCTCCGGAAGCTGCTCCAGCAGCCGTGCGAGGCTGCTTTCCCCGCTGGCCGCCCGTTCCTCCACCCGCTCCAGATCCACGCTGTCGAGCACCAGCGGCTCCATCCGCAGACGCCTCCGCGCCGCGTCTTCCACGCGTTTGCGGCGATAGCTGTCGCGCAGCTTGTTGCGCGCGATCCCGAACAGCCACGCCACCGGCGGCGCCTGTTCGCTGTAGGCGCCAGCGCCCACCACCACCGCCGCAAACGTCTCCGCCGTCAGGTCCAGGGCCAGCTCACGATCGCCCACACGGCGCATGAAGAAGGCCACAACCGCATCCAGGTGCTCACGGTAGAACTCCGAGAACGCGCCATCGTCCCCGCCGGCAATCCGGCTCAGGAGACTCGCATCGTTCGATCCGGTGGGCATCATCACCCCTATCGTTGCTCGAAGCCCGCGTTTGTGACACGTAGGCGCACCCGATCCGTCGACTGCGCAACTGCGGCGGCACACAGCGGTTGAAGGTGGTGATGCCCGTTTCCTCCCCCGCTGCAATGTGCCCTGCAGCGCCGCCGGTTGCGATGCGTAGGATGCGCGCCGTGCGCCCCAAGCTCCTCCTCGCGCTCGCCCTCTGTGTGCTGCTCGCCGGCTCGCTGTCCACATCCACCGCCCTCGCCGCCGGCTCCTCGCGCGCGCACAGCGCAAGCAGCCACGGCCCCACCGTCTCGCGCGCGCTGCAAATGCTGCTGTCCGCCGGGTCGATCGCCCAGACCGCCTACAACCAGTACTTCAACGCCTACGTCGCCGCCAAACACTCGCTCGGCAAGCTCAAGGGCACGCGTCACGAAGAACTCGGCGCGGTCCTCGAAAACCTGCAACAGATGGCCGCCGCCGGCGCGCTGATCCCCTCGCGCCTGCCGGTGCTGTTCCTCACGCTCGAACGCAACCGCCAGTGGTGGACCACCGAACCGCTGCTCGCCAGCGACGAGCGCGTCAGCTTCCCCGAAAGCAAGCTGATCTGGGAGCACTACCCCGGCCAGGGCATCGAGATCCAGTGGCTGGCCACGTTCGGGGAGGGCAACGGCTACTTCCTCTCCGGACACGAAAACGCCAACCTGCGCCAGCTCGTCAGCGAAATGCTCCCGCTGGCCACGCAACGGGCGGGCGGGATCGCGTGGGAGTACATGTTCCACTTCGACGGCGGCTCCCCGCCGTGGACCAGCGGGCTCTCACAGGGCACCGCGCTACAGGTACTGGCGCGCGCCTACCAGCGCTTCAAAGAACCGGCCGACCTCGCCGCCGCTCAGCAGGCGCTCGGGATCTTCCAGACTCCCCCGCCGCAGGGCGTGCGCGTGCAGACCCCCGCCGGCGCGCTCTACGCCGAGTACACCTACGCCCCCAGCGACCGCATCCTCAACGGCTTCATCCAGTCGCTGGTCGGCCTCTACGACTACACGTCCATCACCAAGGACCCCCTCGGCCAGACGCTGTTCGAAGCCGGCGACGCCGAGGCGCGCGCGCTGACGGCCCCACTACGACACCGGCTCCTGGTCGCTGTACGACCAGTTCGGCGAATCGGACCTCAACTACCACGAACTGCTCGCCGAATTCCTGCCGCACCTGTGCGAACGCACCAAGCAAAGGGCCCGCCCATCACGGCCCCGCCCGCCGGCCCGTGGCACCGGCCGCCGCCCAGCACCTCGCGCGCCGCGATCGCGGCGACGGATCTACTGCACCGCCGCCGAACAGCTTCAGCGCCGACCTGACCACGCCACCGGCGATCTCGCTGCTGAGCACCAAGCTGCACGCCAGCGACGCGCGCCGGCGTGCGGATCTCCCTGTCCAAGGTCTCCACCGTGAAGCTGATCGTCAAGCACGGCTCGCGCGTGGTCTGGAGCAACGCCGCCACCGTCGAAGGCGGCAAGCCGCGCCTGCTGTGGATCACCCCCTCCAAGGGCGGAACGTTCACCATCACGCTCACCGCCACCGATCTCGCCGGCAACTTCGCCACCGCCACCGGCACGATCGTGGTCAGCTCGCACTAGCGACTGTGGAATCGACCATCTAACCCCCTGTGGCGCGCCTAGACTAGGCGCCAGTGACATTCGCCGCCAGCCACCGACCCGCCCCGATCCGCATGAGCAGACTCATCCACGCCTGGCGGGCGATGGCGCCCGAGCGGCGACTGGCCGCCGCCGCCGCGATCGCGCTGCTGCTCACCATGTTCCTCCCCTGGTACGGACTGCAGAGCCTGAATCGCAAGACCGGAGCGATCTACTCGCACAACATCAGCGCCTTCGGCGACGTGTCGTTCGTCGAGGCCGCCATCTTCCTGGTCGCCGTCGGCGTCATCGCCATGCTGTTCGCGCGCGCCGAGGGACGGCGACTTCCACATGCCCGGCGGCGACGGCACGATCGTGCTCGCCGCCGGCGCCTGGGCCGGGCTGCTGATCTTCTACCGCGTCTTCAGCCGGCCGGCCGGGAGACGGCTACCCGGTCGGCGATCGAGTGGGGCTTCTTCCTCGCCTTCGTGGCCGCCGGCGGCCTCGCCTTCGCCGGCCTGCGGATGCGCGGCGGCGAACGGCCCGGACCACCGCTGGTGCGCTCGCGCCGCGCGCCGCGACGTCCGCCAGAGGAACCTGACGCCGGCGCCGACTTCGACCGCACCGCCGTCGTCAGCCGCGACCCGGTGGCGCCCGCCGTCAGCGCCGTGGAAGCGCCCGCCGAGCCCGCACGTCCAAGACCCACCGCGCCGGTGCCGGCCGAGCCGCGAAGAGCGGCCCCGCGCCCCCGTCCCTCCTATCCACCGGCGCCCGCCGCGGCCCCCGAGCAGCTCTCCTTCGAGGATCCCCCCACGCGCTCGCACTGAGCGCACGCGCGAGCACGCTCGCCGCACCGCAACGGGCGTCATCCACACCTGCGCCCTATCATTGCGCTGACGATGCCCGCAACACCGTCCCCGGGGCCCGACTCCGTGCAAGCACTGGCAGCGGGCCTGCGCTCGGTCGGCTACCTGCCGGGCGAGTCCACCGCGCTGGTGTCGTTCCTGGCCACCAAGCTGGGCAAGCCCGTGCTCGTCGAGGGCCCCGCCGGCGTGGGCAAGACCGAGCTCGCCAAGGCGCTTGCCAAGCTACCTCGGCCGCGAGCTGGTGCGCCTGCAGTGCTACGAGGGGCTGGACGAGGCCAAGGCGCTGTACGAGTGGAACTACCGCAAGCAGCTGCTGCGCATCCAGGCGGAGGCCACCGACACCGGCTGGGACGCCGTGCAGGAGGACATCTTCGGCGAGGAGTTCCTGCTGGCGCGGCCGCTGATGACCGCGATCGCATCCGAGCAGCCGGTCGTGCTGCTGATCGACGAGATCGACAAGACCGACCAGGAGTTCGAGGCGATGCTGCTGGAGGTGCTGTCCGACTTCCAGATCTCGATCCCCGAGCTGGGACGCGTGCAGGCGCGCACACACCCGATCGTGCTGCTCACGTCCAACAACTCGCGCGAGCTGACCGAGGCGCTCAAGCGCCGCTGCCTGTACCTGTGGCTCGACTACCCCACGCTCGAGCACGAGCTGGAAATAGTCAAGCTGCACGCGCCCGACCTGTCCGAGACGGTCGCTCACCGCCTCGTCGAAGTCATCGGCATGGTGCGCGCGCTGGACCTGAAGAAGCCGCCGTCGATCGCCGAGTCGATCGACTGGGCGCGCGCGCTGCTGCTGCTCGGCGCGCAGGACATCGACTCCGACACGTTCATGGAAACCATGTCCGTGATCGTCAAGCACCGCACCGACATGGACGTGGTCGCCGACCGCGTCGGGCTGAAGCTGTCCGCGCCCGCCGATGTCACCTGAGCCGACCTCAGAGAAAACAACAAACGAGGGCCTGCCGGCTCGAATCCTGGAGCTGGGCGAGGAGCTGCGCCGCGAAGGCGTGAAGGTGGGGACCTCGGAGATGCTGGACGCCTTCGAGGTGCTGCGGGAGATCAGCTGGACCTCGCAGGAGGACTTCCGCGAGGCGCTGGCCGCCACATTGGCCAAGAGCCAGGAGGACCGGCGCGTGTTCGAGCTGGTGTTCGACCGCTTCTTCTTCCGCGCCGTGGAGCTGGCCGCCGCCCGCGAGGGCATCCGCGAGGAGGACCGCTCGTTCCTGGGCGAGCTCACCGACGAGGAGCTGGAGGCGCTGCGCAGCGAGATCGCCGCCGCATTGCGCGACGGATCGGAGGGCGCCATGCGCGACCTGGCGCGCATGGCCATCGCCGCCTTCGCGCGCCGCCAGGAGGGCTCCGGCGTGATCGGCGTGGACGTGCAGCGCATCCGCCGCGCGCTGGGCCTGCGCGCCGAGCCCCAGCCCGACCTGCCCGCCGAGGATCCGCGCCGCGAGGGGCTGCCGCGCGATGCGCTGCGCCGCTTCGAGGCGCTGCTGCGCCGCGAGCTCGAGCGTGGGCAGATCGAGCGCACGGGCAACCTGCCGCCGGCGCGCCCGCTCGGTGAAATGGACCGCGCGCTGCCATCCGGCCCGCTGGCGGACCTGGCGGCGGTGCACCGTGTGGTGGCGCAGCTGCGCCGTCGGCTGGCCACCCAGGGTATGCAGGCGCGCGGGCATCGCCGCCACGCCCACGTGGACGTCAGGCGCACGATGCGCGCCTCGCTACAGACCGGCGGTGTGCCGGTGGTGCTCAGATACCGCCCTCGCCGACCCAAACGTCCGGAGATCTACGTGCTGTGCGACGTGTCCACCAGCGTCACCTCCGCCTCCGTGTTCTTCCTGTCGGTGCTGCACGCGCTGCACGACACGTTCCGCAAGATGCGCTCGTTCGTGTTCATCGAGCGCATCTCCGAGGTGACCGACATCTTCGAACACGAGCGCAACTTCAAAGCGGTCAGCGAGAAGATCTCCGGCGACGCCGGCGTGGCAGACATCTCCGGCTACACCGACTACGGCCGCGTGTGGTCGGAGTTCCTGGCGCAGGTGGAAGACGATCTGCACCCGCGCGCCACCGTGATCGTGCTCGGCGACGCGCGCACCAACGGCCGTGACCCGCGCGCGGACATCTTCGCCCAGATCGCCGCCCGCGCCGGGCGCACGTTTTGGCTGAACCCGGAGCCGAAGCTGTACTGGAACTACGGCGACTCGGTGATCTCCGCCTACGAGGAGTTCTGCACCGCATTCGAGTGCTGGACCACAGCGCAGCTGGAGGACTTCGTGCGCGCGCTCACGCGACCTGTCGTCGCGGCGCCGCGCTAGCATCGAGCGGGCAGCAGACACCAGGGGTGCTGGCGGGTAGGCCGGCTGAGATGGCGCACAGGACTCACGTCCCCGACGCCGACCCTTTGAACCTGTGGGGTAATGCCCGCGAAGGGAGCGCAGCGCAGTGCCGAGTGAGTTGCAGTCTCGTTTAGAGCCCGTGATCCCTCCCACGCAGGGTCGGGCGGAGATCGTGCTGGAGGACGTCGACTTCGGCTATCCGCCGGCGCGCACCCAGCCTGGCGTGCAGGCCCTCGCCGGCGTCTCCCTGCAAGCGCACCACGGGGAGCTGCTGGCGGTCGTGGGTCCCAGCGGCTGCGGCAAGAGCACGCTGCTGGAACTGCTGTGCGGCCTCAGGGCACCGGATCGCGGCAGCCTGCGCTGCCCGCCGGCGGTGCTGATGCCCCAGCGCGATCTGCTGCTGCCGTGGCTGAGCGCGCTCGACAACGCCGCGCTCGCGCTGCGCATCTCCGGGCTCTCACGCGCACACGCACGCACCCGCGCCGCCGCGCTGTTCGGGGAGCTGGGACTCGACGGCTTCCAATCCGCGCGCCCGCACGAGCTCTCCGGCGGGATGCGCCAGCGCGTGGCGTTCCTGCGCACGCTGCTGTCCGGCAAGCGGGTGCTGTGCCTGGACGAGCCATTCGGCGCGCTCGACGCCATCACGCGCGCCGAGATGCAGCAGTGGCTGGCCGGAACGCTCGCCCGCGAGCAGCCGCGCACTGTGGTGCTCGTCACCCACGACGTTGAGGAGGCGGTGCTGCTGGCCGACCGCGTGATCGTGCTCTCACCGCGGCCCGGACGGATCCTCGACACCGTCGATGTGCCCATCGAGCATCCGCGCGGGCGCACCGACCTGGCGGTGCTGGAGCTGCGCGAGCGCATCCTGCAGACACTCTCAGCGGGGGTGCGGGTATGAGGCGCTCGGCGCTGCGAGCCCTTCCGGGGACCTTGGTGATCGTCGCCCTGCTCGGTGCGTGGGAGCTGTATGTGGATCTGTCCGGCGTGGAAGAAGACCTGCTGCCGGCGCCGCACGCGGTGGCGGGCGAACTGTGGGACAGCGCCGGGCTCTTGTGGCGTAACTTCGCGGTCACGGCCGAGGAGGTGGTGTTCGGGCTCGCGCTGGCGCTCGCCGGCGGCCTGGCGCTGGCGGTGGCCATCCACCTCTCGCCGCTGCTGCGCCGCGCCCTCTACCCCCTGGCCGTGGGCTCTCAGGCGGTGCCGATCCCGGTGATCGGAGTGCTGCTGGTGTTCTGGTGGGGGTTTGGGATCCTTCCCAAGCTGGTGGTGGTGGCGCTGATCTGCTTCTTCCCCGTGCTGGTCACCACCGTCGACGGGCTGGCGGGCGTCGACCCCGAGCAGCCAAAGCTGCTGCGCACGCTCGACGCCACCCGCTGGCAGGCATTTCGCTTCGCCGAGCTGCCCGCCGCGCTGCCGGCGGCGCTGAGCGGAGCGCGGATCGCGCTCACCGTGGGAGTGATCGGCGCGTTCATCGCCGAGACCACCACCCCCACCACCGGCGCCTATCCGGGCCTGGGGCGCGAGATCATCACCGACCTCAATCTGCAGGCGCCACGCGCCTACGCCGGCACGGTCGTGCTGTTCGCGTTCGCTCTCACCTGCTTCTATGCCCTGGGCTTCGCCGAGCGCAGACTCACCCCCTGGAGCACCCGACCCCGAGGAGACACACCATGATCCGGCCAACGAAACAGCGAGCCCTGACCGCTCTGCTCGCCGCCGCGTGCCTGAGCAGCGCAACCGCACTGGCGGCCTGCGGCAGCAAGCAGGATGCGATCTCAGCGCCGGGGATGAAGCCCTTCTCGGTGATGTTGGACTTCTTCCCCAACGCCGATCACGCGCCGCTGTACTCGGCCATCGCCAATGGCGACTTCCGCGCTGTGGGCCTGGAAGTGCAGCCCGAGACACCGGCCGAAACGGCCGAACCGCTCAAGCTGCTGGCAGCCGGCAAGGTGGACCTGGCGATCTCCTATGAGCCCGAGCTGCTGCTGGCGCGCGACCAGGGCTTGAAACTGGTCTCGATCGGCGCGCTGGTCCAGCGTCCCCTCACGTCGATCATCGCGCTGCCCTCCAAGCACATCAAGCGCGTGGCCGACCTCGCCGGCAAGACCGTGGGCACGGCCGGCATCGCCTACCAGGCGGCCGAGCTGCACACCGCCCTGCAGGCTGCCGGCCTGAGCGCGAGCAGCGCCAAGGAAGTGAACGTCGGCTTCAACCTCGTCCCCGCGATGCTGTCCGGGCGGGTGGACGCCACGCTGGGAGGCTTCTGGAACTACGAGGCGATCCAGCTGCAGCGGCTGCACAAGCACCCCACCGTCATCCCCGTCGATCAGGCCGGCGTGCCCACGTATGACGAGCTCGTGCTGGTCGTGCGCGAAGACGAGGCGCACACGCGCGGACAGGACCTGCGCGCCTTCCTGCAGGCGCTCACGCATGGCGAGCGCGAGGTGCGCGCCAACCCGACGGCCGCCGCGTCGCTGCTCGTGAAGGCCAACCCTTCGCTGGAAGAAAAGCTTCAGCTCGAATCGATCAAGCAGACACTGCCAGCGACCATCCCCAGCGAACAGAGTGAGCATTACGGATGGCAGGACCCCACCGCGTGGGCTACATTCGCCACCTGGATGTTTTCGCACGGATTGCTCACCCACAACCCCGACTCGGGCCTGCCGCCGTTCACCAACGAGTTCCTGCCCGGACAGGGGATCTGAGATGGCCAGGATCGGGCTGCTCACCGGAGGCGGTGACTGCCCGGGGCTGAACGCGGTGATCCGCGGAGTCGTGCGCAAGGGGCTGGCCGAAGGCGAGCACGACTTCGTGGGCTTCCTGCGCGGCTGGGCGGGCGTGCTGGAGAACGACGCGATCGAGCTGACGCGCGAGCGCACCGCCGGCATCCTTCCCCGCGGCGGCACGATCCTCGGCACCTCGCGCGTGAACCCCTACGCCGACGGCGCCGACGGGACAGCAGCGGTACGTCGCACGCTGCTGGAGCGCGGGGTCGACGCGCTGATCCCGATCGGCGGCGACGACACGCTCGGCGTCGCCCTGCGTCTGCACCGCGACGGCGTGCCCGTGGTGGGCGTGCCCAAGACGATCGACAACGACATCGGCGGCACCGACGTGACGTTCGGCTTCCACACCGCCGTGCAGATCGTGACCGACGCGATCGACCGCCTGCATACGACCGCCGAGTCGCACAACCGCGTGATGGTCGTCGAGGTCATGGGCCGCCACGCCGGCTGGATCGCCACGCACGCCGGCATCGCCGGCGGCGCCGACGCGATCCTGGTGCCCGAGCGCCCGTTCGACATCGACGCGGTCGTCGAGCATCTGCGCCGGCGTCATGCGCGCGGCCCGAGCTTCTCGATCGTGGTCGCCGCGGAGGGCGCCACCACACGCGAGGGATCCCTGCAGACGTTGGCCGGCACCGGCACCGACGCCTTCGGACACGCGCGGCTGGGCGGCATCGGCGTGACGCTGGAGGGAGAGATCGAGCGGCGCACCGGCTTTGAGACTCGCGCGACGATCCTCGGGCACGTGCAGCGCGGTGGCACGCCGGTGGCCTTCGACCGCGTGCTGGCCACACGCTTCGGAGTGAGCGCCATGGAAGCGGTGAGCGCAGGGCGCTCCGGGGTCATGGTGGGGCTGCACGCCGGTGACATCGTCGAGGTCGAGCTCGAGCAGGCGCTGCGCGAGCCCAAGCTGCTGGACCCCAAGCTGTATGAGACGGCCGAGCTGTTCTTCGGCTGAGGCCCTGAGGCCGGCACGGAGCGCCGGCCGATCCTTCTTTAATCCCTAAAGCGGCCAGTAGCGCCCGAGCTGAGCGAGCGCCCGCGCGGTGAGCGACCGCGGATCGAGCGGCGTCTGCGTGTCGGTCGATCGCACCTCACCGGCGCCGGCGAGCGCCGGCAGCGTGGCGCACACGCACTCGGCCAGCACGCGCTGGTTGTAGCCGCCCTCAAGCACCACCCCCAGCGGCGCCCGGAGCGAGCCGGCCAGCTCGCGCGCACGCGTGGCCAGCTGCACGAAGGAGTCGGTCTGCAGGGCGCAGTTGGCCAGCGGATCCTCCACGTGCGCGTCAAAGCCGCACGACACGAGCACCAGCTGCGGCTCGAACGCCAGCGCCGCCGGCGCCACCACCCGGTCCATCAGCTCCAGCCACAGCGGCTCCCGCGAACCGGCCGGCACCGGGAGGTTGATCGTGAAGCCCTCGCCAGCCCCGGATCCCACATCGGAAAGCGGACCCGACCCCGGATACAGCCCGTGCTCGTGGATCGACACGAACAGCACGTCCGAGCGCGCGCGAAAGATCTCCGCGGTGCCGTTGCCGTGGTGCACGTCCCAGTCGAGCACGAACACTCGGCTCAGCCCGAGCTCCGCGATCGCCAACGCGGCCGCCACGGCCACGTTGTTGAACAGGCAGAAGCCCATCGCGCGATCGCGCTCGGCATGGTGACCGGACGGGCGCACCGCGCAGAAGCCGACCTGCGCCTCACCGCCGATCAGCGTGCGCACCATCTCGCAGGCGCCACCCGCGGCGTGCAGCGCCGCACGATATGACGCCTCGCCAACGAACGTATCGGCGTCGATCGCGCCTCCGCCAGCCGCGCACAGCTCCCTGATCGCGGCCACGTGCCGGGCGGAGTGGGCCAGCTCCAGGTGTGCCTCCTCAGCCGCCGGCGCCTGGCGACGCTCCCAGCCCATCCACTCGCGCTCGCCGAGCACGCGCTCGAGCGTCAGCAGCCGCTCCGGCGTATCGGGATGGCCGGGTGAGTGCACGCGCGGGTCGTGCTCCAGACAGGCCGGGTGGCTGAAGTACAGGGGGGCGCTCATCGGCCGGGGAGAGCATCGTTCACAGCTCCCAATATTGCGCATGTGAGCCCCGCCCCGCCACCCCGCCTCCTCGCGCCTTCCATAAACAGGCCTTGCACCACCCCACAAGCCGGATCTACTGTCAAGTGCACTCACCTACCTGAACTCGTTCGATATAAGACACGAAGTGGTGTTATGTTGCACAGGCAGAGGGGGTTGAGATGAGGAGCCATGGGCAGCGTCAGTCCTGAGAAGACGAAGTGGATGCGGGGGGCTTCTACGCCTTTGAGAGGCGCGCTGCTCGGGCTGCTGCTCGAGCGCCCAGGCCACGGCGGCGACCTGGCCAACCGCCTGGCCGCGCGCCTCGGAGAGACTTGGCGAGTGGATACCAACGATGTTTATAGATTGCTTGAGCAGCTCGAGCGAACGGGGCTGGTGAACTCACGCGCCGAGCCCAAGCGCAGCAACATCAGCCGCACCCATCTCGTGTACCACCCCACCGAGGAGACCTCCGAAGCGCTCAGCGTCTGGATGGAGACCCTGCTCCCGCGGGAGCCGGTACGACTTGGGCTGCACGCCAAGCTGTCCGTCGCGCGCCCACAGGACGCCCCCAGCCTGATGAACGCGCTGCGCGCCTATGAGCGCGAGTGCCTGGCGCTGGCGCACGCGCTCAGCCCGATGCAGCTCCCAACGCAGTCGTGGGCCGCGCTGTGCATGGAGTGCACGCGCGACGCCGTTCACGTGCAGCTGCAGGCCGAAGCCAGCTGGGCGGCGCGCACCTGTCGTCGCCTGAACAAGTTCCTCGGGACGAGCCTGTAAGCGGGCGAGCAGCCAACTCATGAGCGACCCCACGATCTCCATCGAGCTGACAGACGGGCAGATAGATCAGGTTCTGCGCGGCGCCTCCAACCGCAACTTCGCCTCCAACCTGTTGCGAGGGCTGAGCGACAGCCGCAGCTCACCCGAGAACCTCGCGCAGCTGGCGGACAGTCCCCGCTTTTCGAGATCGCTGCTGCTCGGACTGCTGGTGTTGGCGTGCTTTCCCGCCGATGGCAGCACACAGGCGGTGACCGAGGTGGCGGTGCGCCTCGGCATGAGCGCCAGCACCACACATCGCTATGTGACCACGCTGCTGGCCGTGGGCCTGCTCGAGCAGGATCCGCGCACGCGCCGCTACCGAGTTGCACTCGGCTGACGGTCCACTCGTGACACTGGGACGGCGCCCACTCAGTTGAGCGCCGGCGCCGGCGCGCGCTCGCGCGCGGCGGTGAAGCCCGGCAGCTCCAGCTCGATGCGCGCTCCGCCCTCGAGCGAGCTGCCGGCGCTGGCCCGACCGCCGTGCGCATCGGCGATGGCACGCACGATGGCCAGCCCCAGCCCGGTCCCTCCAGAGGCACGATCGCGCGCCGCGTCGGTGCGATAGAAGCGGCCGAACACACGCTCGCGCTGATCGATGGGGATACCCGGGCCGTCGTCTTCCACGGTGAATCGCACACGGCCGCCCGCCCTGGGCTCGACGCGCATGCGCACGAGCCCCCGCTCCTCGCTGGTGTGGTCGATGGCGTTGCCCAACAGGTTGCGCAGCGCCTGGGCCAGACGGTCGGGGTCGGCGCGCAGGACGCCGGAAGGCACCTCGCCGAGCTCGAAGCGACGGAGGGCCAGCAGGCTGGCGCCGTCCCACAGCTCCTCCACGAAGCTGCGCAACTCGATCTGCTGCATGCGCAGGAACTCCGTGTGCTCAGTCTTGGCCAGCAGCAGCAGATCGTCCACCAGCCGGCTCACGCGCGCTATCTCTGCCTGCACCAGCCGCTCGACCCGACGGACCTCATCGCTGGAAGGGTCCTCCTGGGCGGCCAGCACTTCGATCTGCCCGCGGATCACCGTCAACGGCGTGCGCAGCTCGTGCGAAGCGTCGGCCACGAACGCACGCTGCCCGGCAAAGGCCTCGGTCAGACGATCCAACATGTGGTTGAACGCGTCAGCCAGGACCTTCACCTCGGCGCCCTGCCGACCCGGATCGTGAATGCGCGGGGCCAGATCGCCGGCGTCCACACGAGCGGCCACGGCCGCCATGCGCCGCAATGGGCGCGACAGGCGCGTGCCCAGCACGTACGACGCCAGCAGCGCCACGGCCAGCGCCAGCAGCCCGGCGAGGATGAACGCCTCCGCCACGCCGCGCTGGGCGTGCGCCACCGAAGCCAGCGGCTCGCCCACGCCGACCGTCACCCCGCCGAGCCCCGCGATGCTCACCACCCGCTTGAGCACCCGCAGGTTGCCAACGTCGGGCAGCCGCACCGTGGTGTACCCGTCCCGCGCGCTCTGCAAGCGCACCGCGAGATGGTTCTCCTGTTCCTGCTGCGCCGCCGTCTCTCCATCGTCGGGCGTCCCCTGCGGCGAGAAGAACTCGGGCCGGTTGGTGCTCGCCGGTTGTCCGGGCACGAACACGAACAGCAGGGTGGAGCTGGCGCTGAACGGCTGATCGCGCACGTAGCGGGTCGCCGCCCGCGAGAGGCTGCGCGCGGAGCGCGCCCGCGCCAGGTCGAGGTTGTCGATGAGATCGCTGCTGTCCCCGGAGACCTCCTGATCGATCTGGTGTCGAAGCTGCGAGCCGGTGCCACGGTAGACGGCCAAGAACGCGATCGCGATGCACAGCAGCGCCACGATCGTGAACCAGCCGGCCAGCCGCCAGCGCAGGCCGACCGGAGCCAGACGCCTGAGCGTCCTACGCACGGTTCTCACTGGAGCTCAGGCTGGGCCGCCCAGCCGGTAGCCGACCGCGCGCACCGTGTGGATCGGCGCCGGATCGCTGGAGGTTCCCAGCTTGCGGCGCAGGTAGCCCACGTACACGTCGACCACGTTGGTCGCCGGATCGTGCTCGTATCCCCACACCGAGCTCAGGATCTCCTCGCGCGCCACCACGCGCCCGTGGTGGCGCATCAGGTACACGAGCAACTCGAACTCGGTCGTCGACAGCGCCGCCACGCGACCATCTCGGCTCACCTTGCGGGTCAGCAGGTCTACTTCGATGCCCTCCGCCGAGAGCGTGCTCGAGGATGCCTGGGCGACCACGCGCAGCTGCGCGCGCACGCGGGCGACGAGCTCGGCCATCGAGAACGGCTTGACCAGATAGTCGACCGCGCCGGCTTCCAGGCCCTCCACGCGATCCTCGATCTCTCCCCTGGCGGTGAGCACGATCACCGGCACGTTCGGCGCGCCCCTGCGCACCGTCTGCAGGATCTCCATGCCGCTGCGGCCGGGCAGCATCAGGTCGAGCACGATCGCGTCGAAGATGCCCTTCAGCGCCAGGCGCTCGCCCTCGACGCCGTCGGTCGCCGACTGGACCTCGAAGCCCGCCGCCTCGAAGCCGCGGCTGACGAAGTCCACGATCCCGGGCTCGTCCTCGATCACGAGGATGCGGTAGGCGCGCGCCGGAGCCTCCCCTGCTCCTGGGGCGAGTGGCACGACCTGCGACCCGCTGCTCACTGTGTTGGCCATGCTCCAAGCATAGGCATCGCGGGGCGCTTCGCATTTCCTGCACGCCGATCACATGAGCTTTCTCATCCGGCGGTTACGGAATCCTTAGCCACAATGTCGACACTGCTCTCATGGCCGTGGACCGACACACACGACACACGCCGCGTCAGCGATCGACCGGATATCCCGCGAAGAGCGCCGGGCGGCGGCTGACCGCCGGAGGCTCGACCGGCAACGAGCGCCTGACCGCGGCCACGGGCGCGGTGCTGATCGTTTTGCTGGCGGTGATCGGCTTGACCCTCCTGCGACTGCGCACCACCCTGCTGTCAGTGCACCTGTTCGTAGGGCTGATGTTGATTCCACCGGTGCTGCTGAAGCTCGCCAGCACCGGCTACAGGTTCATCCGTTATTACACAAACAACCCGGTCTACCGCCGCAAGGGACCGCCGGCGCCCGTGCTGCGAGCGATCGCGCCGATGATCGTGCTCACCACTTTGACCGTGTTCGCAAGCGGCGTCGCGCTGCTGTTCGTGGGACCGTCCTCGCGCGACACGCTGCTGCCGATCCACAAGGTGAGCTTCATCGTGTGGGCGGTGTTCATGGCGCTGCACGTGCTCGCACACCTGATGGAGCTGCCGCCGGCGCTGCGCGCCGACTACACACATTCATCGCAGCTGAGCAGCGACGTCACCGGTCGCTCGGGGCGCGTGCTTTCACTCGGCGGAGCGCTCATCGCCGGCGTGGTGCTGGCAATCGTGCTGATCCCCCAGTACGGCGCCTGGCTCAATGGTTCCAACGTCTTCTTTCACCACTAGCTCTCCGTGCGCATTCACACGACCCACACACGCGACGCCGCTCTGCGCGATCTCAACCGCATCACACGCTGGCTGATCGCGGGCAGCGTGGTGCTGACCGGCGTTATCTCCGACGTGGCCGCCAACGCGTTCTCGGGCAAGAAAACGACCAAGCACAGTGCCGCAAGCGCCACCAAGAGCGCCGCTACTGACAGCGGTCAAAAAGCGACGAAGAAGCCGCCCAGCAAACTGCAACCGCCAGCGCAGGCACCCAGCGCGTCCTCGGAAGCATCGACTCAAAGCTCGAGCGCCGAATCGGCGCCGCCGGCGCAGGAACCCGCTCCCTCCCAGGAATCGGCTCCGGCTCAGGAACCAGCCCAAGAAGCGGCGCCCGCCCAGGAACCGGCTCGTGAAGCGCCACCAGCTCAGGAACCAGTTCAAGAAGCGGCGCCCGAACCAGCTCCGGAAGCCTCCGCGCCTGTGGTCTCCGGCGGGTCCTGAGGTGCGTGTCCAGTCACACGCAGCAGACCGGTTGGCGACCGCCACCTGGGAGGCGCTGGGCACGACGGTGCTGCTACGGGTCACCGACCCCCGCGGCCTGCCGGCCGCGCGGGCGGCGGTCGAAGCCGAGCTCGACGCGATCGATCTCGCGTGCAGCCGTTTCCGCGCCGACTCCGAGCTCTCGCTGGCGAACGCTCGATCGGGGCGCACGGTGGAGGTGAGCGCACTGTTCTGCGAAGCGCTGGCGCTGGCGCTGCGCGCCGCCGAGCTGACCGACGGCGACGTCGATCCCACCGTCGGGCGAGCGCTGGAGCTGGCCGGCTACGACCGCGACTGGAGCCTGCTTGCGCCCCCCGGCGATCAGCCCCAGCCAACCGTGACGGTTACGGCCCGGATACGAGCGGGATGGCGCACGGTGACGCTGGACGGCGAGCGGCGCACGCTGCGCGTCCCCGCCGGCGTGGCGCTCGACCTCGGCGCCAGCGCCAAAGCATGGGCTGCGGATCGAGCGGCAGCGGCCGCAGCGCGCGCGGGCGACTGCGGCGCGCTGGTGAGCGTGGGCGGCGATGTGGCGACGTGCGGGCCGGCGCCGTCGGGCGGCTGGCAGATCCGCGTCACCGACGACCACCGCAG
The DNA here is from genome assembly GCA_963723325.1 of uncultured Solirubrobacteraceae bacterium. GTDB lineage: Bacteria > Actinomycetota > Thermoleophilia > Solirubrobacterales > Solirubrobacteraceae > Palsa-744. The sequence goes on from CAVRQK010000004.1 coordinate 89,536, forward strand.
CGGGCCCTCCGCGCCCGGACAGACGATCGCGATCGAAAGCGGCGGGCTAGCCACCTCGAGCACCGCGGTCAGGCGCTGGAGCCACGCGGGACGCACGATGCACCACATCATCGACCCCCGCACCGGATCGCCGGTGCACTCCACGTGGCGCACGGTCAGCGTGGCGGCGGCCAGTTGCGCCGACGCCAACATCGCCACCACCGCGGCGCTGGTGCGCTCTCAGCGGGCGCCCGAGTGGCTGAGCGAGCAGCAGCTGCCGTCGCGCCTGCACGCTTGGGACGGAACGATCACGACCGTGGGCGACTGGCCCGCGGAGATGGCGCTGGCAGCATGAACTTTCCCCTGGCGACCAGCGGTAGCATCTACTGGTACCTGACGCGCTCCACCGGCGCCATGGCGCTGCTGCTGCTGACGGCGGCGATCATTCTCGGAGTGGTGGACGTGCAGCGCTGGAGCACACCCCGCTGGCCGCGCTTCCTGCTGGACTCGCTGCACCGCAACGTGTCGCTGCTGGCGTTGGTGTTCCTCGTGCTGCACGTGATCACGTCGGTCCTCGACAGCTTCGCGCCGATCTCGCTGATCGACGCGTTCGTGCCGTTCGTCGGCTCCTACCGTCCATTCTGGCTGGGGCTGGGCGCGATCTCCCTGGACATGATCATCGCCGTAATCCTCACCAGCCTGCTGCGCCAGCACATCGGCTACGGAACCTGGCGTGCGGTCCACTGGCTGACGTACGCCAGCTGGCCGATCGCGCTACTGCACGGCCTGGGGACGGGCAGCGACGTGCAGTTCACGTGGCTGCTGGCGATCAGCGTGCTGTGCATCGTGGCGGTGATCGCCGCGGTCCTCACCCGCGTGGCCATCGGCTGGCCCGAGAACGTGAGAGTGCGCGGAGCAGCGCTGGGCGGCACGGGCGCCTTCACGCTGTTCCTGGTGCTGTGGCTTCCGCACGGGCCGCTGGGCTCGGAATGGGCGCGACGCTCGGGTACTCCAGCCAAGCTGCTGGGACACGCAAAACACTCGACCGCTTCCCACGGCGCAAAATGAACACGATGGTCTCCCCCACCACCGAAGTCCATCCGACGAGCGAGCCCGCCGTCTCGCCGGCGCTGCCGCGACTGCTGGCCGGCGTCCACGGGCACGGCCACCTGACGCTGGCCGAGCACCTGGCGATCCACGGCCCGCTGCCGGGGCTGCGCGGCGGCTCACGGCGCCACGGCCGTGACCACGCGGCCACCATGATCGACGAGATCGAGCGCGCGGGGCTGCTGGGCCACGGTGGCGCCGCATTCCCGATCGCCACCAAGATGCGTGCGGTGGCGGGCGCGCGCGGACGTCCGGTGGTGGTGGCCAACGCCACCGAGGGCGAGCCCGCGAGTCTCAAGGACCGCACGCTGCTCGAGATGCTGCCGCACCTGGTACTGGACGGCGGCGTGGTGGCGGCCGAAGCGCTCGGGGCGGACGAACTGATCGTGTGCACCTGCGAGAGCTCCGCCGCGGCGTTCGAGAGCGCGGCGCAGGCGCTCGAAGAACGCGCCGCGGCAGGCGGGCGCGGCCCACGCATCGAACTGGTGACCGTACCCGGGCACTACGTGGCAGGGCAGGAGTCGGCGCTCGTGAACTACCTCAGCGGCGGCCCTGCGCTGCCCATGTTCACCCCGCCGATGGTCTTCGAAAAGGGCGTCAAGCGACGCCCCACGCTCGTCAACAACGCCGAGACGCTCGCTCACGTGGCGCTGATCGCGCGCCACGGCGCCGCCTGGTTCCGCCAGCTCGGCACCGCCTCACAGCCAGGCTCCGCACTGGTGACGCTGTCGGGCCCGGTGGCCCACCCGGGGGTCTATGAGATCGAGCACGGCGCCTCCCTGAGCTCGCTGATCGAGGCGGGAGGCGGGGCCACAATGCGTGTGCGCGGAGCGCTACTGGGCGGCTATGCGGGCACCTGGATCGCCGGCGGCCAGTTGCGCGGGGTGGCGTTGTCCAAGGAGCACCTCGCCCCCTTCGGCGCCACGCTCGGCGCCGGCGTGGTGGCGCTGCTGTCGGAGCGGGCGTGCCCGGTGGCCGAAACGGCCCGCGTGGCGCGCTGGATGTCCGGGCAGAGCGCACGACAGTGCGGGCCCTGCCTGCACGGCCTCGACACGATGGCGCTGGCCGTGGAGGAGATCGCCGGCGGCGTGGCCAACACGCGCGCCACTCAGCGCGTCGACCGCCTGGCGTCGCTGATCGCGCGCCGCGGCGCCTGCGGACATCCGGACGGAGCGCTCAACGTGATCCTCAGCGCGCTGGAAGCGTTCCCCGAGGAGTTCGCCGACCATGCGCAGCACGGCCCATGCGAGGCCTGTGCGCGCCAGCCCGAGCTGCCGCTGCCCGCAATCGCAGTCGATCGCGACGCCCGCCGTGGCGCGCAGGCGCCGCGATGAGCCAGCACATCCGAGTGAACCCGATCGCGTGCGAGGCGCACGGCATGTGCGCCGAGCTGCTGCCCGAGCGGATAACGCTGGACGAGTGGGGCTATCCGATGTTCGACGACGCTCCATTGCACGGCTCGCAGGTGGCGCACGCCATCCGCGCCGCCCGCGCGTGCCCCACCTTCGCGCTGCTCGTGGAGCGCGACCGCGCCGCCCGGCGCGCTCCTCGATCCTAGAAATCTGCATTCCAGAGCCGCTGAACACGCGCAAATAGCGGCGCAAACATCGTCTTTGCGCCGCTTTTGAGCTCAAGCGCCGCGCAGCCCGTTCCGAAGAGACAGCAGACGATGCGCTCCGGACCATCTCACTTGCTGCTGCAGGTGCCACGCACGGCTGGGGCAATGCTCGGCGTGGGCCAATCGTCGCGAGCCGATTCGGGCGCTGGGACTCTGAATACGCTGACGCGCGGTCTGACACGGCGCCGCCCAGCGGTCGCCTGGTCGCTGGCGCTGCTGTTCCTGTTCAAGGGGCTGGTCTGCTTTGCCACGGTCGCATTTCCGATCAGCGCATCCGAGCCGACCGGGCTGGTGGCCGTCACCGGCGGGCTGGGGATGACGGGCGCGTGCATCGTGTGGCTGCTGGGAGATCGGATCCCCATGATCGGCTTCGAGCTGCTGGCGGCGGCCGGGTGCCTGGCTACCAGCTGGCTGATCGCACACGCCAGCACTCCGGGCGGGATGATGCTCGTCGCCTTTGCCTACCCGTGGATCGCGATCTACGCGGCGCACTTCTTCCCGCGCCCGGCGGTGACCGTCCAGGGCGTGCTGATCTCGATCGGATTCGGCCTGGGCCTGCTGCTGGGCGGCCTGCCACACGTGGCGATCTACTGGGCGGTGGTGACCGTCACGATCTGGTCGATCTGCATCCTGCTGGGCAACCTCAGCGAGAACCTGCGACGCCAGGTGGGCACCGACCACCTCACCGGCCTGCTGAACCGCAGCGGGTTCCTCACGGCCGCGCTGCGCGAGCGAGCGCTGGCCAGCCGCACGGGCGCGCCGTTGACAGTGGCCGTGATCGACCTGGACAACTTCAAGCAGGTCAACGATCGCGCCGGGCACGCCGCCGGCGATGCGCTGCTCGCCGCCCTCGGCCGGCGCTGGCGCGAGCGCATGCGGCCCAGCGACATCCTCGCCCGCCACGGCGGCGACGAGTTCGTGCTGCTGCTGCCAGGCACCACACACCGCGAGGCGGAGGCCGTGCTCAAGCGCCTGCGCGACGAGGAGGAGAGCATCGCCTGGTCGATCGGCGTCAGCGAGTGGGAGATCGGCGAGAGCCTCGACGCTCCGCTCGCGCGCGCCGACAGGCATCTGTATGAGGCCAAGCGCGTTACGCGCCAACAGCACGGCGCCGGCGCTGTCACGGAGTACGCGGGGTAGCGGATCTCCTTTGCGCTTCGCGGTAGCGCAGGCGGGTGAACAGGCCCACCGCCAGCCGGTACACGAAACGCGAGTTGGGCATGCGATAGGCCGACAGGGTGTGCGGCGAGTACAGCACCTGTCTGTCACTCAGCCCACCGTCCATCCAGCCGGTGCAGATCAGCTGGCGCTGACCGACCACGCCGTGTGAGAACCAGTGGGCTGTGAAGCCGGCGCGGCGGCCGCCCGGCGGGGGCGTTCCGTGCGGCAGCTCGAGCAATACGCCTCGCCCGTCGGCTCTGCCCACGTCGACCGGGACCACGAACGGGAAGCCGTCTGCGCCGATCCAGCCGAGCAGCACGTTGGGCAGTCGCCTTGCCCATCTTGCCACCCGTGCCTGATCGACACGCGGCGCGGTGCCCTTGGCAGGTGGAGCCTGGGCTGGCGGTGCGGCGGCGGGCAGCGGTGCGCCCGTGACCTCGGGCGTGCCGTGGCAGGCCAGGTCGGGCCACACGACGATGCGCTCGACCTCGATGCGGATCTCCACGCGCAGCGCGTAGACGCGCAGCCAGCGCCTCCACAGCGGGCCGAGCTCTCGCCACGGCTCGATGCGCTCCCAGTGCTCCAGCACCGAGCTGGGATAGTCCTCCCGGGGAGGCTGCCACGACGCGCGTCCCTGCACCAGCACATACTCGGGTCGCTCGTGGTTGGCGTGCGCGCGCGTGTGAAACGCGACCGCCACCTGTGGATTGCTGGCGATGCGCTGGAGCTTCTTCCAGGCGCCCACCGAGCTGTTGACCGTGATCACACCATCTGCGCGGCTGTTGAGGCCGAAGTTGGACACCGGCACCAGCACAACACCGCCTGCGGGGGTGGCGTAGGCCAGGGCCACGGCGTGATCTCCGTCGAGGATCTCCTCGACGCGGTCGGGCCACGGCCTCACCGCGTGGGAGGACACGTGTGCGCGAAGGTGGAGCTTAGAGCATTACGAGACGTTACGTCTCGGAATGCTAACAGACGGCCCCTGATCGGAGCGAGCGCCCAGAACACGCATCACCGAGGCCCGTCAAACCGCTTCCTGAGACGCCCCGTCCTAACTGCTATCACTTCGCGTGGCAGGCTGTCTGTGGATCCACCGCCTAGTAATGACCGTGACGCCGACACTGAACCAAACAGCACCGAGACATCCAAGCGCAACCCACGGAACCGTCCTGTTAGCGGCAACAGCGACCGCAACATTGATCGCTAGCGCTACAGTCAAAGCCAATGCCACGAAACCCATAACCCGCAACGCGCCCACCATGGCCGCGTTAGCCTCCTCAGTAGCATTAGCGTCCATAGACCCGTCGATCGTCGACGTCACGACAGGACCAGGTCTCTGGGACGGCAACTGTCGCACCTTTCGTGCCCAGCGCCCAGTCGCGACCGTCATTGTGACACTAAACCACACAGCCACAAGACACCCAAGCACGACCCAAGCCGCCGTCTTGTGAACGCTCACCGCGACCGCAACGTCGATCACTACCGCGACCGTCAAAGCCAACGCCAGCCCACCCATGATGCGCAACGCACGCACCATAGCCTCGTCCGCCTCCTCGGTGCGGCTAGCGTCAATAGCACCGTCGATCACCGATGCCAATACAGGATCTAGTTTCTTAACAAACGTGCGGCGAAAAAACACCACAAAGACTGCTCCGCAGATCGCAACAAAGACGCCAGCCGCAACACTGGTAACAGCAGCCAACATCACTGGCATCACAATCACAACGAGAGCATCAAGAGCGAGCCTGATACACCGCACGGCGGACTCGCCGGGTGTCACTGCTTAATCCCCTTGACCGTCTTATAGGCGTCATAACCTGAATACCCAAACATGAGAACCTCCCCAAAGGTAAACGTCCCGCATCCGAACCATACAAACGGCGAGGCCAATGGCGCCGCGAATGTAGCACCAACGGCACCAGCAAAGCAGGAGCCGCCTACTGCCCCCAACGCTAGCCCAGCCTCCGCCATAGTACCGAAGTCACTGAGAATCGCGACAAACTTTCCGGCATTGCGTTTCACGAACTTTGCACCCGCTTCCATAGCGGACTTGGCGATTTTTCCGCCTTCCTCACCGACCTTCAAGACTTCTCCGAGCCCGCCCTCCAATTTGCCGAGGAGATTATCTGCGACGACGGCACCCAAACCCGGGGAACCGCCACCGGCCACAGCGAAGCTTTCGAAGAATACCGTGCTGGCTCCGCCGTCGTTTGGTTCTGGCGTCGCGAGACAGCTAGCAATGTTGCAACGGCCCGCAGCCGCAGTACGTTCGGCTTCTTCGTTGGCAGCTTTCTCTCGTTCGGCTTGGCGCACGGCTGCTCCTGCGCCATAACTGTCCGCCTGGCCGAGGTCTTCACCTGAGGGGGACGGGTCATAGACCGCTCCAGAGTACGACCCGCTGGGCGCGGCGCCGGGCGGCACCACAGGCTGGGTCTGTAGGTCGAGCCCGAGCTGGGGCACGTAAGAGACACTGCCGCTGGAACTGATGCCGGAAGGCAGTTCCGTTTCTAGACCGGTGGCGCCGAGCCATGCGTACCTCGGGGGGCTGGAGGTGGTTGGCACCCCGAACTCGGTGCTGTTGTAGGTGTGCAAGAGTTTTGTTTCGGTTTCGTACTTGGACGCAGTTGCGACGACGTTGCCTTGCAGGTCGTGCAGTTGGAGTTCGGCTCCTTCGCCGGACTTTTCGATGGCGGTTAGTGTTCCGTCAATGCCTGGAATCTTGCGTGACCATTTTTCGGCGCCTTCGCTGGTCCAGGAAATCGCTTCTCCGGAGCCAGCGTAGTGCTCTACGTTGGTCCCGCTGGTTTTTCCGCTTGAGACTACTGCCAGCGATCGCCCCGCTGGGTCGTAGGTGTAGCTGATGCTCTCCCCGTTTTGGCTCGTTTTGGCCGTTTGCCCGTCGGTGTAGTAGCCCGCGGTCAGTTCCTGTTCGCCGGCGTCGGCGGCCGGTACTTTGGTAGCGTCGCCTAGTTCTTCGTAGCTGACACCAGCGTCCTCTAGCCGATTGGCTTCGTCGTAGCTGTGCGCCTGTACAGTGCCGCCTTCACTCGTGCATTCGCCTTTTGAGCCAGGAGCGCGTGTGGTAAGACTGGTGCGATTGGATTCTTCATCGTAGGCGTAGAGCCGGGTGGTACAGCCTTTGCCGGCGGGGGTTTCCTGAACCTGGGTGAGGCGACCGCCGTTGTCGTAGGCGTAGCTCTCGCTCGCGAGCGTACTTGCTTGGCTCATTGCTTCGCCGTGGACTGACGGAACCAGCATGTCGCTGAACCATGTGCAGCTTTCGCCACAGTTCGCAGTCTTGGTGTAGGTGAGGCCCGTAGCTTCGCCGGTTTGGTTGTACGTGTAAGTCGCTGTCATGGCGTTCGGGTAGCCCTCGGTCAGCATACGCCCTTCGACGTCGTAGCTGGCCGAAAAGGCTCCTGCTCCCGAGTCGTGAAGTTCGCTCAAGGCCCCAGTCGTAGCGTTGTATTTGTAGGTCTGCACTCCGCGGTTTTCCGCCTGCCCGTCGTTTACTTCGATCACACGGCCGTCTTCATCGTAGTGGTAGCCGGCGGTCGCACCTTCTGCATCGGTGTAGGCAGTGAGCTCCCCGATCGTGTTGAAGGTGCTCTTCAGCGTCTCTGTCTTTTCTCCTACGTTGCTGCTCTCTTCGATGAGTGCCCCGGTGCTGGCACTGTACTTCTCGCTGACTGCTGGGACTCCGCTGTCGCTTGTTCCTGATGCTGTCGTTTTGCTGCTTTCCTGCCTACCGGCAGTGTCGTAGTGGGTTTGTCTCTTCCGAACACCGGCTTTGAATGTTTCGGTTACCGTTTCGGGCGCGTCCCATATGTTGTAGGTCATCGTCGTGACGGGCAGGTTGGGGAGGCTGCCTTCTGGTTGTGCGGCGGGCTGAGTCTGGCACGGGAGGTTCGCCCATTCCGGATGCTGCCCGCATTGCGGGTACGTCTTGTCGATTTCTGCGCCGTAGTAAATCGTTTGAGTGATATGGGCTGCCAGATTTGGCACCGGGGCACTCCAGTCCTCGACACGGTTGTTCGCGGTATCTGCGACGTAAAGCGCCCCGTTCCAGAGGTAGCCGTTTTGAGCGACCGCTATCCCCACCGGTTCTGTGAACTGGCCATTGCCTGTACCCGGGGTGCCGAATGCGCTTATATATTCACCGGCTTCGTTGAACTGGGAGACTTTGTCGGTGGAAGTGTCGACTACATATACATAGCCGTTGGGCCCGACCGCGAGTCCGGATGGCTGTTTCAGCGTAGCGCTCGACAATGTGCGCAGCCATTTGCCGCCCGAGTTGAACTCCGTGACGCAGGCTTCGCTGCTGGTCACATACAAGTTGCCACTCCCAGATAGCGCGATCCCTTTGGCCTTGTATGCCGAGCCGCCGGCCGATGAAGAACATTTGGTGCCTGGCTCGTTGTTGGCGTATTCGCCTAGAAGTTCGGCTTTTGCGTTCGTCTTGAACACGGCATATTCCCCGTATTCGACTTCGCTGTCCAGGATGTACACCGCGTTTCTGGACGCCACCGCGACACCAATCGGTTTAATCAGAGCCACTGTGCCGACTTTCGTGATCTGCCCAATATACGTGCCAGTTTCGGAGAATATCTCGACTCGATTGTTGCCCGAGTCCGCTACATATACTTCTCCTGTCGGACTGACGGCGAGCCCGCCGGGGTTCAGCAGACCACCGCTTCCGCCGCCTTTTTTACCGAACTGCCCGAGATATCCGCCCGAAGAGCTGAACTCCTGCACTCGATCGTTGCCGGCATCGAGGACATACACATTCCCATTCGCAGCGACAGCAACCCCAGACGGTTTGGAGAACTGGCCATTTTCAGTGCCTGACGTGCCGAACGCGAACTTGAACGTATAGGCTTTTGGGGCTTGTTCTTCTTGCACCGCGGGAGGTCTTGTTTCTACGACGTTGCCTGTGGCGGGATCGTAGACAGTCGCCTGCGTCAGCACTGGCCCAGATGATGGGCCTCCCCACTTCTCGACGCGACTGTTCCCAGTGTCGACCACGTACACGTCGCCGCTAGGCGCGACTGCGACTCCGGTCGGTTCTGTGAACTGGCCATTGCCTGTACCCGCGGCGCCGAACGTACCTACGTTGGTGCCGGCTTCGTTGAACTGGGAGACTTTGTCGGTGGAAGTGTCGGCTACGTATACATAGCCGTTGGGCCCGACACCGACTCCGGATGGCTGTTTCAGTGAAGCGCTCGACAATTTGCGCAGCCATTTGCCGCCCGAGTTGAACTCCGCGACGCAGGCTTCGCTGCTGGTCACATACACGTCGCCACTCCCAGATAGCGCGATCCCTTTGGGCTTGTATACCGCTGCACCACATTTGCCGCTTTCCTCGTTGTTGGCGAATTCGCCTAGAAGTTCGGCTTTTGCGTTCGTCTTGAACACGGCATATTGTTCGGGTTCGACTTCGCTGTCCAGGATGTACACCGCGTTGCTGGACGCCACCGCGACACCAATCGGTTTTTTCAGAGCCACTGTGCCGACTTTCGTGATCTGCCCAATATACGTGCCAGTTTCGGAGAATATCTCGACTCGATTGTTGCCCGAGTCCGCTACATATACTTCTCCTGTCGGACTGACGGCGAGCCCGCCGGGGTTCAGCAGACCACCGCTTCCGCCGCCTTTTTTAGGCTCTCTTGTCATGGATGTAGGTGAAGTTCGTGTGGGAGTGTGAGGGTTATGGGTCCGCAGGTGAGGTGGACGAGCGCGAGTGCGGCGTTGGCTGAGTGGAACCCGTAGGCGCGGCGGGTGATGAGCCTGACCTTGTTGTTCAGTGCCTCTGTGCGGCCTTGGGTGATGCCCAGGCGGATGGCGGCGAGGATGCCCTGCCGGTGCTGTGAGATCGTCTTGGCGAGACGGATGAACGGCTTCAGGCGGCTGCGGGTGGCGCGGCTTGTGAAGCGGTCGATCAACACGGTGACGTCTTCGAGATCGAGGCCGGGCGCGAAGATGGCTCTGAGGGCCTCCTTCAGCGTGTAGGCGCGCCATACTTGTCCGCCGGCGCGTTTGAGGTTGCGGTGGGTGGCGGCTTGTTTGGCGGTGAGGTTCTCGGGGTTCTTCAACAGCGCCCAGCGGGCGTCCTTGAAGCGCCGCGCGGCCTGCTGATCACCGACGGTCCGCAGCTCGTTCCAGTAGTCGCGGCGGACCTCGTCCAGTGCTTTGGTGGCGAGCGCGACGACGTGGTAGCTGTCGATGCAGATCGTCGCCTGTGGGGCGTGCTTGCGGGCGCTCTTGGCGTAGCCGGGTCCCATGTCCATCGAGATCGCCCCGAGCTTCGCCGATCGCTCTGAGCCCAGCTCGGTAAAGAACTCATCGGCGGCTTTCTCGCTGGCGCCCTCGGTGCCCCACACCACCTTTCGGCGCTGGTGGTCGCAGACCAGGGTGAGGTAGCGGTGCTGCTTGCGCCAGGACACCTCGTCGATACCGATATCGAACAGCTCCTCCAAGCGGTGAGGGTCGAGCTCGTCGCGGGTGACACGCTCGATGATTCGCCCTACCGTTCGCCAGTTGATGCGCACCAGCCGGCAGATCGTGCTCTTATCGGTCCTTGAAGCCAGGTAAGCGACCAGGCGCTCGAAGTCACGGGTGAAGTCCGAGCCCGCACGGGCAAACGGCACGCCCTCGGTGCGCACCCCGTGAACCGGACAGGACAGCCGTCTGAGCGTCGCGCGGATCTCAAGCCGCCAGACCCCCATGTCCAGGTGACGCCAGACCGACTGCGCCTCCCTGACGTTATGGCGGTGCGGGGTGCTGAAAGCGCACTCAGGGCACACCAGGCGCCGGCGGCGCAACGCGACCTCCACGAGCACCCGGTCGGGCTCGAAGCGAACCGCCTTGACCCACACCCCCTTCAACCGCAGAAGCCGCGAGAATGCCGTACTGACGCGCATGCCGTCCTCCCTTGCAAGCCGTTGACCATCGAACAGCCAGCAGCTTGCCCGCGGAGGCGGCGGCGCGTCGCTGATCAGCACCCAACTTGCGAAGACTTCCTCCCAACGAGAAAGCCCTGCTCAGAAGCACCATCCAGCACCGCAGTCACCTACACCGAGTGCAAGAGAGCCCTTTTTTACCGAACTGCCCGAGATATCCGCCCGAAGAGCTGAACTCCTGCACTCGATCGTTGCCGGCATCGAGGACATACACACATTCCCATTCGCAGCGACAGCAACCCCAGATGGTTTGGAGAACTGGCCATTTTCAGTGCCTGGCGTGCCGAACGCGAACTTAAGCTGGTTTTCGAGCCCAGTCTTGGGGTTGTTGGTGATAGATGTGGGTTTGCGCAGCTTCCAGCCGAGGTTTTCCTGGCCGGAGTAGGAGGTAGTGGTTACGCGCAGGTTAGCTTCTTCTTGTCCTGGCATGTAGGCGCCGTCGATTGTCTTGGTGACGAGATCGTAGGTTTCGCCTCCTGGCGCGCCTTCGTTGTAGAAGTAGCGGATGTGGTTGCGAGCCATTACTTCTGCGCCGCCTTCGAGCTTGACCTTGTGTTCGGGGCCCAGCGTTTCCAGCAGCCCGCTACCTTGTTCGCTGTAGGTACTTTTGGTGTCCAGCGATTCAGAGGCAGTTTTGGTTTTGCCCGTTTCTTTGCGTGCGGCCGCTCGGTTGTCGGCGCTGAGGCTGCGGACCACGTCGTTGTTTGTGTTGTATTCGCTGGTGGAGATCCCTCCAGCGGGATTCGCAACGTTTACCGTGCGCCCAGAGCTGTCCATGTAGTAGATGTGCGCTCGCGTGTAGTTCGCCGCGGGCCACCCCATCGGCTCATCCGGCGGGAACACGGCCGCCGCTTCCACCGGCTCGTCATTTGTCTGCCCCCACGTTTCGAGTTCTTTGCTGCTCATTTCGTGCGGGGCGCCCGCGCCCGTGACCGGGACCTGGTAGTCGATGCTCCACACCGAGTTCGAGTTCTTGGCCGGTGGTTCCGGCGCGGTGTTGACCGGCGTACCAGAGGCGACCGTGCCGGTGGCTGCGCTGGCTGTGCCAGTCGCTCCCGTGGCGTTGCTCGCGGTCACCAGCCCTCTTAGAGTGTGGCCTTCGTCGCTGGCTGCGGGATAGTAGCTAGCGTTGACGGCTCCCGCGATCGGCGTGCATTCCCCGCCCGCGCCATTGCAGTGCTCCCAGGCGTAGCTGTAGGCCAGAGGGCTTTCTTTCCAGGTCCCGTTGGTCGTGACGCTCAGCTTCACGCCGACTTTCGCGCTCGTGCTCGACAACGTCGGGATGGTGCTCACGCTCGGTGCGGACTTTTCTTTGGCTTCGCTGACTTCTTTGGCTTCGGTCGATTCGCCTTTCCCTGACGCTGGCGGCCTGGTGGCCGACAATGCACGCCCGGGGTTCGCTTCGCCCGCGATCGTGCCGTAGGCGATCAGCCACGGCTGCTGCCCAGGCGCAGACACAGACGTAACGTGCCCTTCAGCGTCATAGCCATAAACGGTCTTTAGCGCCGGTGAGACACGGGGATCCCACTTCGCGCGCAGCCTTCCGGCGTGGTCATAGGCGTATTCGGCGACCGCCTTCGTCTGCATTTCTTTCGCTGACGGGTTCCACGCCGTGGCTGAGATCCGCATCAGTCGGGCCTTGATTTCACCCCAGGTCCCCGGCGTTTCACCGGCTGTGCTCGCTTCGCCGTACTTGAACGTCAGTGCGCGACAGCCCCGCTGCAATGTCGGCGCGCACGACACTCCCGCCGGCCCCGGCGCGAGCGCTTCCTTGGGCTCGATGATTTTCGGCTCTCTTGCACTCGGTGTAGGTGACTGCGGTGCTGGATGGTGCTTCTGAGCAGGGCTTTCTCGTTGGGAGGAAGTCTTCGCAAGTTGGGTGCTGATCAGCGACGCGCCGCCGCCTCCGCGGGCAAGCTGCTGGCTGTTCGATGGTCAACGGCTTGCAAGGGAGGACGGCATGCGCGTCAGTACGGCATTCTCGCGGCTTCTGCGGTTGAAGGGGGTGTGGGTCAAGGCGGTTCGCTTCGAGCCCGACCGGGTGCTCGTGGAGGTCGCGTTGCGCCGCCGGCGCCTGGTGTGCCCTGAGTGCGCTTTCAGCACCCCGCACCGCCATAACGTCAGGGAGGCGCAGTCGGTCTGGCGTCACCTGGACATGGGGGTCTGGCGGCTTGAGATCCGCGCGACGCTCAGACGGCTGTCCTGTCCGGTTCACGGGGTGCGCACCGAGGGCGTGCCGTTTGCCCGTGCGGGCTCGGACTTCACCCGTGACTTCGAGCGCCTGGTCGCTTACCTGGCTTCAAGGACCGATAAGAGCACGATCTGCCGGCTGGTGCGCATCAACTGGCGAACGGTAGGGCGAATCATCGAGCGTGTCACCCGCGACGAGCTCGACCCTCACCGCTTGGAGGAGCTGTTCGATATCGGTATCGACGAGGTGTCCTGGCGCAAGCAGCACCGCTACCTCACCCTGGTCTGCGACCACCAGCGCCGAAAGGTGGTGTGGGGCACCGAGGGCGCCAGCGAGAAAGCCGCCGATGAGTTCTTTACCGAGCTGGGCTCAGAGCGATCGGCGAAGCTCGGGGCGATCTCGATGGACATGGGACCCGGCTACGCCAAGAGCGCCCGCAAGCACGCCCCACAGGCGACGATCTGCATCGACAGCTACCACGTCGTCGCGCTCGCCACCAAAGCACTGGACGAGGTCCGCCGCGACTACTGGAACGAGCTGCGGACCGTCGGTGATCAGCAGGCCGCGCGGCGCTTCAAGGACGCCCGCTGGGCGCTGTTGAAGAACCCCGAGAACCTCACCGCCAAACAAGCCGCCACCCACCGCAACCTCAAACGCGCCGGCGGACAAGTATGGCGCGCCTACACGCTGAAGGAGGCCCTCAGAGCCATCTTCGCGCCCGGCCTCGATCTCGAAGACGTCACCGTGTTGATCGACCGCTTCACAAGCCGCGCCACCCGCAGCCGCCTGAAGCCGTTCATCCGTCTCGCCAAGACGATCTCACAGCACCGGCAGGGCATCCTCGCCGCCATCCGCCTGGGCATCACCCAAGGCCGCACAGAGGCACTGAACAACAAGGTCAGGCTCATCACCCGCCGCGCCTACGGGTTCCACTCAGCCAACGCCGCACTCGCGCTCGTCCACCTCACCTGCGGACCCATAACCCTCACACTCCCACACGAACTTCACCTACATCCATGACAAGAGAGCCTGATTTTCTTGCCTTCGACTTCTGCGCTCTGGTCAATGTAGGTCACCGTGTCCGCAGCCGCTGCGCCTTCATCCGCGGTCGGGAACCAGGAGCCACTGGGAGCGCCTTCTGGGGCAGTGAAGCGCGTGGTGGTGCTCTGCGCGGGGTCCTTCAACAGGAGTTCCTTGGTTTTCCCGGCTTCGGTGACCTTCGACAAGCTCAGGTTCTTATCGCCGGGTGGCGCTTTGAAGCCTCCTCCGGAGACAGCAAACACGGTCGCCCCGTTGTTCGATCCCACAAGCACCATGCTCCCGTCGGGGAGTTCCTTGAGCTTCTCCTCACCAGCGAGGCTGAGGCTCCACTGCGGTCCCAAAGGCCCTTCCGCTCCCGCCGTTAGATGACGAGAGCTGAAGCTGCGCGAGACCGCCAACGCACCGCCGCCATCGGCGACCGAGGCATCGGTCGCGCTGAGACCCATCTCCCCTGTCGTTAGGTTCACCGACCCCGGTCCGAAGCCGACAGAGGACGCGCGATGCACTATCACGGGATATTCGCCCACTTCTACATTCCCGGCATAGTCAGTAGCGATGACCATGAGGATGTGTTCCCCAGAAGCGAAGCTTTCGCCGTTGATCGTCCATTTGCCATGCACGGTGCATGGACCCGGTTCGCAGGTTCCCGCGGTCCCGCCCGTGATTTCCTGCCCATCCATAGCGAGCTTGAGCGACGCTACCCCCGAACTCTTGACTTTCCCCGAGCCGTCGGTCGCTTCCGCTTCGAGCGCGTAGGGCTCTTCATCGATTTCCCCGCTCGCAGGAAGCCCCGTCAGCGCCAACCCATGCGGAGCAGTGCCGTCGACTTTGATCGTCTCCGACCCAGGCCCCACCGGTTCGGCCGTCTTACCGACGGTATCCTGGGCACTCGTCACAACGATGTCTTCGCCGTCGGACATCCCCGCGTTGTATGTGACGTCTTCATCATCTGTTGGGGCGCAGAAGACGCCCGAGCACTTGCCTTCTTCGAAGAACTTGTGCCGCACCAGCCACGAGCCACCCAACGTCTGCATTTCCAGCTGCGAGATCCCGACGCCGGGGTCGTGGAACTTCAGTTCAAACGCGCCACTGTACAGGCTGAGCCAGCTGCCTTTCCCATACAACACGTTCGTCCGCCCGCCAGCACCAGCGAGATGTTCTTCAGTGGTATTGAAGCTGTATTCCGGGTTGCCTTCCTGAGCCACAGACACGTCCGCTTCACTAATCGTGTTCGTGAAGCTCGACCCCGAACCGTACGCCGACTGCTCGAAATGAACCCAGTTGCCCGCAACCCCGTATTCGTATTCCGGTTTTTCGTTCTGTCCGTGGCACGTTTCGCTGCTGACTTTCACGTAGGCGCACACTTCGCCAGCTGCACGGGATTCTTCCCACGGCAAGGTGTTCTCGACACCACCCGGGCCAGCAAGTTGCAGATACGTTTCGATGTTCGCCCCTTTATCAGACGCTGAAGCTTTCAAGGTCGCTCCATACACATGGGAGTCACCTTCGGCCTGGTAGACGAAATACGCCGACTGGCCCGTGCTATAAGTCCCGATCGCGTCATCACTGAGCGACGAGCTACCCCAGCCACTGGACGCAAACGGCGATTCGCTGTGTTCGCAGCGACTCGACAGGCTCGTGCAGAACTTCCAATGCGTCGGGCGACTCACCCCGCCAAGTTCCTTATCGGCGACCGTGTAGATGTAGGGATCCACCTCGATCGGATACTGGTAACTACCCGCGTGATCCGCCACGCTCAACGTCAACGTAGCGCCAGAGACACCCATCTGCACCGGCACCTGGGTTCCCGCCGCGTCGCGAGCCTGTGGCGACGCGATCGTGGCCAACGTTTCGCCTTCATCGACAACCCGGACCGAACCATCGGACTCGCTCAACAGATGCGCCCCAGCCGGCATGCCCACCCCAAACGACAACTGCTGCGGACTTTCCGCAGAACGCAGAAGCGTATCGACGTCAAACCCCAACGTGACCGGCTTGACCACCGTATCCGTGTCCACCTGCGTGTTCGCGAACAACGCCACCGCCCCATCCACCACAGCTTCCCCACCGCCAACCGGCGCGCCTTCAGCGCCAAGCGGCGTCAACGACACGCCAACGCCCGCAAGAGCAATGCCAGCAGCCAGGCGCTTCGGGATCACAACGGCCACCGCCGGCGAGCGCGGCTCAAGAGCACCACCAACTTCGGTCAAGCTCAAATCAATCGGCGCGCGCTGCCCGGGACCGACTTCGACGGCCATCGGCAACAACGATTCGATCGCGCTATGCCCACCCCCAGGAAGGCTCAACTGCGCGACCGTGTCACTCGGATAGCCGACGATCGCGGCCCCCGACTGCAACCTCGGCGGCCCACCACCCGGTTCGCCGATCATCGCCGGGAATGCTTCGCCCGCGAGCTTCAAAGCCTGCGCACCATCCAGACCACGAAACCTCGTCTGCGACTGTTCCCGTGCCAGCACAGCTTCCGGGCTGTTGCGGCTGGCTTCTCCAGCTTCACCGCCCCCCAAACCCGGCGTGAGAAGCGCGCCGCCCAGCGGAGCCTGACCAAGTTCAGCAGCGACCCCGACAGACGGGAGCCAGAAACCCACGCCGCAGAGCTTCCAAGCGACCTCATTGCAGGCGTCAAGTCATGGCCCCCCATAGCTCGAATCATGGCGCTTGCCACAATTGCGCAATAATCAACTGCTTAGAACTTTCGCTGATCTCCCACTATTTGCGAGGCGTGTTTCTGACTATTGTCTGCACCCGCAGACTCACGATCGCAACCTCGCTGGGCAAAGACGAACACGGCGCTGCGTCCAGTAACTTGCTCGCATGAGCGACCGCGGCCCGGGCAGGCCCCGCAGCGAGTCCGCGCACAGGGCGATCCTCGCCGCGGCCGCCCGCTTGATCGAACGCGACGGCTACGGCCGCGTCACCATGGAGGCGATCGCGCGCGAGGCCGGTGTGAGCAAGCAGACGGTCTACCGCTGGTGGCCGACCAAGGCCGCGATCGTGCTCGAGGTGCTCAACGCAGGCGCGGCCACGATCGCGCCGCTGATCGACACCGGCTCGCTCAGCACGGACCTACGGACCTTCCTGCGCAGAACGGTTGCCGGCGCCGGCGGGCGCAACTCGCGCCTACTCGCCGCGTTGATGGCCGCCACGCAACTGGATGACGCCTTCGCGGAGTCGTTTCGCGGCGAGTTCCTGGCACGCCGGCGCCAAACGCTGCGCGAACTTCTCCAACACGGTCGCGACCGCGGAGAACTGGCTGCCTCGGCAGACCTCGACTTCCTCGTCGAGCTGGCCTTCGCGGCGCTGTGGTACAGGATCCTCGCCCACAACCGACCGTTGAATCGCGGCTTCGCCGACCAGCTGACAGACACCCTGCTGGCGCTCGCGACCGGACGTTGAGCGCGGCCCACGCAAGCGTTCGCCCGGCCCTCTACGCCCCCATCATGTGCGTGGCCGCCAGTCCCGCCCACTCGCCGTAGGGCTCGAAGAACGTGCGCACCTCGTGTTCCTGCGCGCGGGCGTATGGATCGCCGCCGCTGAGCACCCTGCCCACCAGCTTGAGCAGACCCACATCGCCGGCCGGCACCTGGTCGTTGCGGCCCTGGCCGTGCAGAGCCAGCATCTCCACCGTCCACGGCCCCACGCCGGGGATCGCGCGCAGCTTGCGCCAGGCGAGCTCGTGATCGGGGCCGTGCAGGTCGATGCGCCCGCGCGCCACTTCGCGGGCGGCGCGCACCAGCGTGAGCGCGCGCGAGCCGGTCAGTTCGCAGGACTCCAGCAGCGCCGGCGCGGTGCCGGCGAGCACAGCGGCGGGCGGCAGGTCGTGCAGCTCACGATCGCAGCCGGGGCCCAGCCAGCGTCGCCCGATCAGGCGCAGGATCCGCCGCTCGATGGCCGCCGCGCGCTCGTACTCGATCAGCTGCTCGCAGATCGCCCACGCAAGTGACTCGAGCGGCTCGGGACGGCGCTCGGCGCGCAGCCACGGGCGCCGGCGCAGCGAGCGCCCGATCAGGCGATCGCGCGCGAAGGCGCGCAGGAACGGGCGCAGGTCCTCATCCACGCCCAGCGCAAAGCGCATCCGCTCGATCCCGTGCTCACAGGCTTGGGGAGTGGAGGCCTGCGCACCGAACAGCACCGTGTCCGGCGAGGTCTGCGCGACGCGCATGCGCACTGGCTCCTCGCCGTGGTGCAGCAGCCGTTCCAGCACGCCGCCGCGCCGACGCGTCAGGCCGTCCATGCCCGTCCTGCCGGGCAGGCGAAACGGCCCCACCACCCTGACCTCCCGACGCAGCTCCACCGTGCTCAGCGATCTGAGTCGGCGCCACCGAGCAGATGCACATCGACCAGCAGTTTGCGACTGCCCACGATCTGCAGCAGCTCCGCAGCCGTGCTGGAGCCCTTGCCGGCGCCCCGCTTGCTCAGCTCACGCCCGGCGCGACGCCCCTGAGTCAGCGCAGTGGAGCGCTGCTGGTGGCGGTGCACCAGCCCCAGCACGGCCGCTCCGGCCACGAAGCCGCCGGCCGCCACCGCTGCCGCCTGCACTGAAGGGATCATCGCGCTGGGCAGGCGGTGGTCGCGTGAGAGCGAGCCACGGGGAGCTCTCCCGCGCACGATCCGCGGCGGCCCGGCCAGCACCGGCAGGGCGTCTATCGGGGTGTCGTCTTCGTCGATCGACCCGTCGTCGTGAACGTCGGCGGAGGGGTCCGGCTCGAAGGGCTCGCTCACACGGCGAAGTGTAGAGGGCGCCCCAGATCGCACTTTTGCGGCAGTCGGCGCAGACAGATCAGGCTAGAGCGTGCGCTCATACACGCGGTAGCGCTTGACCACGCGCCCGCCCATCGCTTCCATGCCGCGGTTCATGGGCGTGTTGCTCTCCAGGATCCAGCCCATCTCACCGCCTTTCTGGGGGCGCACCGCGGCGGCGTCGAAGTGTTCGACGTACAGCTTGGCCGCCACTCCGGTGTGCTGGTACTCGGGCTTGACGCCGAGGAAGCCAACGCGAACGCGGTCCATGATGCGCGACTTGTTGGCGAAGTGCCACCAGCCGAGCGGCAGCAGCCGGCCGTTCATCTTGGCCAGCACCTGGTTGATGTCGGGGAACGTCATCGCCATCGCCGACCACCTCGCCGGTGTCGGTTTTCTCGGCGATGAACGCCCAGTGCTTGTCGAAGACCAGCTGCATCTCCTGTGCGAGAGCGTCAAGATCCTTCTTGGTGTAAGGCACGAAGTCCCAGTTGTTGGCCCACGCCGAGTTGTAGACCTCGGCGAACGCGTCCAGTTCCTTGCGCAGGTGCATGCGGCTCATGGGACGCACACGGATGCCGTGCTCGCTCTCCACTTTCTCGGCCAGCTCGAAGATCACCGGCAGCACCTTGGCGCGATCTTCGACCTCCAGGTTCCACATCAGCAGGTCCATCGCCTTGGTCATGCCCGCCTGCTCGATCAGCTGCTGGTAGTAGGGCGGGTGCCACGGCTGCACGATCATGGGGCGCAGATCGAAGCCCTCGATCAGGATGCCGCTCTCGTTGTTCATGGCGAAGTCGGCCGGACCGACGATCTGCTCGCAGCCGCGCTCGCGCACCCACGCTGAGGCCGCCTCCAGCAGCGCCTGCACCACCTCGATGTCGTCCTCGAACTCGACGAAACCGAACCAGCCCCAGTTCTTCTGCTGCTGCTCGTTGAACGCCGTGTTGATCTGCGCGGTCACACGCCCGACCACGCGGCCGTCCCTCCAGGCCAGGAAGTACTCGGCCTCGCCGTGCGTGAAGAACGCGTTGAGTTTGCGCGTCAGGAACATGTAGCGCTCCAGCTTCAACGGGGGCACCCACATCGGCTGACTAGCATGCAGGCGGAATGGGAGATCGACGAAGCGCTTCAGATCCCTCAGACCCGAGACCTTTTTGATTTCCACCGCCACCGAGGAGGCACCCTACATGCACACCTCCATCGACGTCTTCGCCAAGGTACGAGATCACGAGCGCAGCGCGCTGCTGGCGGCGGCACGCGCGGCGGACGTGCTGCCGTACTTCCACGTGGTCAGCTCGCCGGCGATGCCGGTGGTGGAGATGGAGGGCGCCGAGCGCATCATGCTGGGCTCCAACAACTACCTCGGGTTGACCGCCGATGAGCGGGTGATGAAGGGCGCCGAGGACGCGCTGCACCGCTACGGCACCGGCCTGACCGGTTCGCGCCTGCTGAACGGCACGATCCCGCTGCACCTGGAGCTGGAGCGCGAGATCGCCGAGTGGATGAACACCGAGGAGGCGCTCGTGTTCAGCACCGGCCACCAGGCCAACCTGGGCGCGCTCGGCACGCTGCTGGGTCCGGCCGACACGGTGATCGCCGACGCTGGCGACCACGCCTCGATCCTGGACGGCTGCCTGCTCTCGCGCGCCAAGCTGCGGCCGTTCCGCCACAACCGCCTGGACAAGCTGGAGAAGATGCTCGATCGCGCGCAGAGCGACGGCGGCGGCGTGCTGGTGGTGGTGGACGGCACCTTCTCGATGGAGGGCGACATCGCGCCGCTGAACGAGATCTGCGATCTGTGCGAGCGCTACGGCGCCCGCTTGATGGTCGATGAGGCGCACGCCGCCGGCGTGCTCGGGGTGCATGGCGCAGGCACCGCCGAACTGCTGGGGGTTGCCGACCGCGTAGACCTGCGGATGGGGACGTTCTCCAAGTCGCTGGCCTCCTGCGGCGGCTTCCTGGCGGGCTCGCACGAGGTGATCGACTACCTGCGCGTCACCTCGCGCTCGTTTCTGTTTACCGCCTCGGCCGTGCCCGCGGCGGTCGGCGCGGCGCTGGCGGCGCTGCGCGTGCTGCGCTCAGAGGATGGCCCGCCGCTGCTCGAGAGCGTGCTCGAGAACGCCAAGCACCTGCGCGACGGTCTGGAAGATCTGGGCTTCGCGGTGGTGGCTCCGCAGTCGCTGCCGGCCGGCGCGAGCGTGCAGGAGCACGCTCCGGGCGTGTTCCCGGGCGCCGACGGCGAGCGCACGATCGTGACCCCGATCGTTCCCGTTTTGATAGGCGACGACTGGAAGACGGCGCTGTTGTGGCGCTCGCTGTATGACGCCGGCGTGTTCGTCAACACCGCCATCCACCCGGCGGTGCCGCCGGGCGGGGCGCTGCTGCGCACGAGCGTGATGGCCACCCACGACACGCCCACGCTGGACCGGGCGCTCAAGATCTTCGGTCGCGTGAAGCGCGAGTTCGAAGCCGAGCACGGACCGCTGCCCGGCCCCGGCGAGCACTGACAGCCCAGCGGTCTTGTCCGCTTTATCACAAGACATTTTGGAAACAAAAAAGGCCGCTTCTAGCGAAAGAACCGAGCACGCGAGGTTGACCACGGACCCCGCCGTGACATAGCTTCCACATGCGCTTTGCATGACCGTGGGATCCGCCCGCCCCAGCTGTTCGGGGAGACATGGTGTAGAGGGCCGCAGCTGGCTGCGGTGGAGCCCGACGCACGGTCATAACGAGCGCTTTTCTGATCAAAATTCGAGCAAGCATGTTGCCCGTCTCGCGAGCTTTCGCGACGGCAACGGGGAGAGTGCCCAAAATGAACGCGACAGCGACGATCGCCCCTGCCGGTCCTCAGTACATGCGCGCCCTGGAGCGCGCCAACAAGGTTCGCCTCGCGCGCGCCGATCTCAAGCGCCGGGTGGCCGACGGCGAGGTGCACGTGGCCGATGTGATTCTCGACTGCCCGTGGGAGTCCGAGAGCATGGCGGTGGCCGACCTGCTGATGAGCCAGCATCGCTGGGGTCAGACACGCTGCCGCAAGTTCCTCTCCCAGATCCCGATGTCCGAGAAGAAGACAATCGGCTCGATGACCGATCGTCAGCGCCAGACACTCGCCACGATGCTGCGTTCCACGGAGCGGGGTCACGCGTGGAGCGCGACCCCCTGGCTAAGGGACACCCTGACGACAGCTTGACCTGCCACCAGCCGGCCAGCATGCCGATCAGCCCCAGCCGCGGGCACACCTCCCACACTCCGCAGCCGCCCTGCCCGAGGTCGGCCACGGGCAGCCGCACGAACCGGTAGCGCCCAGGTTCCAGTTTCATCCGCTCGAGCAGCTCGTGCGCGCGACGCTCATACATCGCGCGCGCGTCTGCCTGAGCTCGCAGCTGCTGCACCTGCGCGGCGAGCTGGTCGCGCACGCGCTCCAGCTGCCCGAGATCCAGCAGCGACGGACCCTGCTGCGCACCGGCGGGGACGACCTGGGCGATGTAGGGGAACCCGTCCGCGACGATCCGCTCCAGCTCGCGCTCCAGCCGCGCGATCTGCGACCTCAGCGACTCGCGCGCCGCCCGCTCCGCCTCGGGCGTGCTGGAGATCCGGCGATCGAGCGTCCGGGCGTCGATCGGCCCGCAGCCGCGCGCCGACCCGTCGCGTGAGGCGCCCCGATCGACCACCTGCTGCTCGTGCGACACGTCTGCCTCCTCCCAGCGCTCCGGATGGACCGGAGCAGGAATTCTACCAGCGTACTGGCACAGTTGGTAGGGGCCTGCGCAACGCCCAGGAGACCTACGGTTGCTCGAGCGCCGACCGCGCGCTCCACAGCGCCTCTTCCACGTACAGCGTGGGCACGCCGGCGACCTGGATCGAGAACAGCGTCACGCTGCGCGTGTCGCTGCCGGGCGCGTGCCCGTCGGCCAGATCGCCGAACAGGACGCCAAGCGCAGAGGACCCATCGGCGATCACCAGCCGCCCGGCCGGCAGCAGCATCGCGTCATCGGAGCGGCCCAGCGCCTCGCCCTCACTGCTCGGACGAATGCCCAGCGGGCCATCCACGCCGGCCGTGTCGAGCGCCCACACCGGCACCGCTGTGTCGAGCAGCGCGATCAGCAGCACGTCGTCGAGCATCGCGCCGGGCAGGAAGCCGCCGTGCAGCATGCGCTCCAGCACCGCAGCCTCGATCGGCGTGCGCGATACGTCTGGATCCAGGCCGATGTGGCGGAAGAACACGCGGTAGGCGCTGGGCACCGGCTCGCGACGGATGCCCACCCCTCGTGCTCCGCGCACTCGGTTTGACAGCTCGTGCAGGCGCGCGCTGAGGTCCGGTGGCGATTTCCCGATCAGCGACCCCCGGCGCGCCACCTGCACCTCGGTGTAGAGCAGGCGCAGCGCCGGCAGCTCCTGCTCCACCTCCTGCGCGCGCCAGCCGAGCTGTGGCGGTGGCGGCCCGTCGTTCATGCCACACCCTGCCAGCCGCGCGCCCTTGAGGCAGCCACCAGCGCGCTGACGCGGGCGCGCAGCGTGGCGAGCGTCGGGCGCGCCAGCAGCGCCTTGCTCTGCACCACGCCGCCGGGGTAGGCGAAGCTGATCTGCGGGCAGCTGGCCACTTTGTAGAGGATCACCAGCGCGCCATCGTTGTCGATGCCAACGGGGAAGGTGAGCCCGCGCGAGCGCACCAGCCGGCGCAGCTGATTGCGATTGCCTTTGATCGACACCGCCGCGAAGCGCACCTGCCGGAACTGCGCGGCGAGCGTCTGCATGTCGCCGAGCACACCCGCGCAGGAGCCTTCGTCCACGAACAGCGCCAGCACCACCGGAGCCCCTTCATAGAGCTGGCAGATGTTGAGCACACTCGCTTTGCGCACGCTGCATGCCGGCACCTTGCCGGCCGAACCCTGGTTGGCGCGGGTGGCGATGTTGGCTTCGCCCTGAAGGTTTTTCGTCACCAGCGGCGCCGCAAACGGCGCCAGCGGCTGACCGGGCGCGATGCCTGCCACTCCATTGGGCTTGGTGAGGATCGTGTTGAGCGTGATCAGCGCCACGATCACGAGGCCAAGCGCGCCCACGTAGCGGCCGTAGTGATGCTCAGACGGGCTCATTGCCGGACCCGCGTCGCACGCTGGCGGCGCGCAACGCCTGCAGCGCGTCGGCTGGCAGGTCGAGCAGCCCGTGGAACAGCTCTCGCAGCGGGCGCTGGCGCTCGGCCAACACGAGCGCCGCGGGCAGCGCCACCAGCACGCCCAGCAGCGAGACCGTGAGGTCGATCAGCGTGACCACGCCAAAGTCGCGCAGCATCGTGATTTCGGACAGCATCAGCACGCCGAACCCGGCGATGGCGGTGACTCCGGAGGCGGCCACCGCGGCGCCGGTGCGCCGGTAGCTGCGACGCAGCGCCTCGACGGTGTCGTGTCCGGCCAGGCGCTCCTGGCGATGGCGCTCGGACAGCAGCACGCTGAACTCGGTGGAGATCGCGATCACGAGCGCGCCGAGCGTGACCGACATCGGGTTCAGCGGCACGCGCACGGCGAACAGCACGAGCGCCGACCAGCCGCTGGCCAGCACGATCGGAGCCAGCGGCACCAGCGCCCGGCGCCTGTCGCCGCGAAACGCCGCCAGCAGCACCAGCGCCACCGCCGCCAGGCCCGCCAGCAGCGTCTCCAGCCGCCGCCACGGGTCGGCGACCTGCGAGCTGGACTGCGCCGCCAGCACGGGCAACCCGACCAGCGTGGCGCTCACGCCGGCCGGCGGGTGCAGGCTGGAGCGCATCTGTTCGAGCAGCTGCTGCTGTTGCTGCAGGCTCATCAGCCGGATCCCGAACGCCAGCGTGGCCACGTGGCGATCGGGTGTGATCACGTCCTGGGAGAAGTACGGCGGGATCACGCCCAGCAGGCCGTTGAGCAGCTTCTGGGTGAGTTTTGGCGGGGTGGCAGAGGCGCTGGCGGCGGCGGAGCTGTCCTGCACCGAGAACAGGTCGGGCAGCGAGAACGCGGGGCACAGGCGCGCCTTGCCGCAGCCGGCCGTTTCGCTGTAGCCGAAGCGCTTCAGCACCGCGCTCTGGTAGCGGCTCATCCATTCGATGGCCGCCGGGGTGGCCAGCTTCCGGCCCGACACCATCAGGTCGATTTCACCGCCCACGCCGGTGGTGCGCTCGAGCGTGCCGAGCGCCTGCAGCGAGCTGAGGTTCTGGGGCACGAGCTTGGTGATGTCGGTCTGCACGCTCGTCTGCGTGTCCACGCCCCAGCCGATCACGGCCAGCGCCAGCCCGACCCCCAGCACTCGCCCGGGCCGGCGCACCGCCCCAACGAGCGCCGCGTCGCTCACGAGCCTGGTCACGGGATTGTCGGACAGCAGCTCGCGCGCTCCCCGCCACGACGCCGCCAAGCTCGTCGCCACGCCGCCGGCCTGTGGCCGAACGGCACGCGCTCGCGCGGGCAGCGCCAACACCGCCGCGCCGGCGATCAGAGCGCACAGCAGCGCGATCGCCACTCCGACCACCAGCAGCGCGCCGAAGCCGCGGACCATGGGAACTGGCGAGAGCAGCAGCACCAGCATCGCGGCGGCGCTGGCGGCGGCCGCGGTGGCGATCGTGGGCCCGCCGGCGCCGGCCGCTGCGGCGATCAGCGCCGCACGGGCGGAACCATCGCCGGCCCGCACTGGCTGTGCGTGCTCGAGCTCCTCCCCCACCCGCGACTGGAACTGGATGGCATAGTCGACCGCCAGCCCCACCAGCACGGGCAGCACGGCAATCGAGGCCATCGTCAGCGACGCGCCCGCGGCAGACAGCGCTCCGAACGTGAGCGCGGCGGCCAGCAGCGCGAGCGCCAGCGGCAGCAGCCTGGGCCGGCCCAGGAAGATCAGCGCGAGCGTGCCGGCCATCACCAGCAGCACCGCGATCAGCAGCAGCTCGATCGAGTTGGTGATGGCGCTGGTCAGATCGGAGACGATCACCGGCTCGCCGGTCACCAGATAGCTCTCGCCGTGCTGCAGGTGCCATTGGCTCATGGCCACCGCCTGGCGAATCAGCCCGATCGTCTTGACTCGCTGCTGTTCGGAGAGCCCGACCTTCATGCGCACGGATATCAGCGCGGCGTCGGGGCTGGGGAACAGGTAGGCGAAGCGCTGCTTCGGGGTGCCGGCCCGCTTGTGCGGATCGAACACCAGCGCGGAGACGAAGTTCTGGTTTTCGATGCTGGGCGCCGCGCTCAGGCCGTATTCCAGCGCCTGCGTGACCACCCGCGTCTTGAATTCGGCAAGCGCCAGTTTCTGGGCCTGCTGGCCCAGTTCGTCGGCCTGCGCGTGGGAGTAGCCGCGGGCAATGGCCGCCGCATGGATCTGGTCTCTGGTGCGCTTGGCCTGCTGCTCGGCGTTGCGCGTTTCGGTGCTCAGCAGCTGATCGATCTGATTGGCGGCCTCGTTGATGAACGTCCCCGGCCCGAACACCACCTTCACGGTCTTGGCGCGCGCGAGCTGCCCGCACGGGCCGTTGCGCCCGCCCTCGGACGCCAGCGCACCGGCGGACACGGTGCCGGCCAGGCAGTCCTCCAGGCCGACGAGCCGCTTGAGGTCGGAGCTCAGCACCAGCTGCTGGAGGCTGCCCTTCACCAGCACCGCCACCGGCTCTTCGCCGAAGCTCCGATAGAAGCTCTGCGTGGCCCTGTAGGTGGAGCTGGAGCTCGACACGAAGGTGCTGGTGGCGGCAGTGGGGCGCAGACGCAGCGCCATGCCGGCGCCGGCCAGCCCGAGCGCCACCGCGATCGCAATCACCGTGCGCGGCCGTTTGGCCGCCGCACCGGCGAGGACCGACAGGATGCGCGCTGTGTTCACGACCTTGAGGCTAATGACTTGACGGGAGCGCGCGATGCGCTTACAGCGAGTTGACCCGCCGCGGTCACTCCATGCCCAACGGTCCGGCCGATTCGCCCGACAGGAACTGGCGCACGAATGGGTTTTCCGAGGCGAACAGCTCCTGCGCGGGGCCCGATTCCACGATCCGGCCCTTCCACAGCACGGAGATGTGCTCGGCCACGCGGCGCGCGCTCATGATGTCGTGGGTGATCACCACGTAGCAGCCGCCGTTCTCGGCGTGGATTTCCTTGATCAGCTCGCACAGCAGCGCCGTGCGCACCGGGTCAAGGCCGGAGTCGGGCTCGTCGAACAGCACGATGTCCGGTTCGAGCACCAGCGCGCGCGCGAAGCCGGCGCGCTTGCGCATCCCGCCCGAGAGCTCGTTGGGCATCTTCTCGTTGGCATTGCCCAGGCCGACCTCACGCAGGCGCCCGTTGACGATGTGAGCGATCTCGTCCTCGCCCTTCTCGGTGTGCTGGCGCAGCGGGAAGGCGACATTGTCGTAGAGGTTCATCGAGCCGAACAGCGCGCCGTCCTGGAACAGCACGCCGAACTTCTTGCGCAGCTCGAACAGCTCCGCGTCGGGCAGGCTGGGAATCGACTGCCCGTGCACGATCACGTCGCCCTCGTCGGGGTACAGCAGCCCGACGATGTGCTTGATGCAGACCGACTTGCCGGTGCCGGACGGCCCCAGGATCATCGAGATCTGGTCCTCCGGCAACGCCATGTTCAACCCGCGCAGCACGTGGTTGCGCCCGAAGGACTTGTGCACGTCCACGAACTCGATCGCGTCGGGCGCGTTGGACGGGCGGATGGCGCCGGTGTGGAACTCGAACTCCTCGGCCTCCGCCGCTTTCTCGTCCGCCATCACATCACCCCCCGATCGGGGCCCGGGGATTGGCGCCCCAGAAGATCTGGGTGCCGAGCATGCCGATGATATGGACGAGCACGAGGTTCAGCACCATCGACTTGGCCGTGGCGGTGCCCACGCCTACCGGCCCACCACTGGCGTTGTAGCCGTAGTAACAGCCCACCAGCACGATCGCGGTGGCCATGAACATGGCCTTGACCACGCTGTACATGAAGTCGGTTGGATTCTGGAACTGCCAGAAGATCAAGAAGTACCCCCCGGAGGACACCGCGCCGACCTGTTGCACCACCGCGATGTAGGAGGCCAGGAAGCCGGCGCCGATAGCGGCCAGGTACATGAAGGGAAGCACCAGCCATGCGGCCAGCAGGCGCGTGGCGCACAGGAAGGTGACGGAGTTGATGCCCATCACCTCGAGCGCGTCGATCTCGTCGGAGATACGCATGGCGCCGAGCTCGGCCACGATCCCGGTGCCGACCTTGGCGGCCATCATGTAGCCGAACGCGTAGGGCACGAGCTCGCGCAGGTCGCACCATGCGGTGAACACCCCGGCGTATGCGGGCGCGCCCTGGGCCTCGGTGAAGTAGGCGCCCTCGATCCCGCACTCCAGGCCGATGATGAACACCAGCGACCAGATGATCAGCGTGGAGGAGATGATCAGGATCCCAGACTGGCGCAGCGCCTCGCCGAAGAAGCGGAACACGCGCAGGCCCCACACGTCGCCGACGATGTTGCCCGTGAACCTGCCGATTTCGCCCGTGGCCGCGAGCCATTCGCGCGGCATTGCCAGCAGCTCGTTCATTTGATGACCAGGATCTCCGGATGGGTGGCGAGCAGGGTTTGGGTGAAGACGTAGTCGAAGGAGAAGATCGCCAGGAAGGCGATCACGACCGCCTGGTTGACCGCGCGGCCGACGCCCTCGGCGCCGCCGGAGGCGGTCATGCCCTTGTAGCAGCACACGATCGCGATGATGGCGCCGAAGATGGTGGTCTTCAGCACCGAGCCCCACAGGTCGGTGGTGGAGGCGTTGGCGAACAGCGTGGACCAGAAGGGCCCGAGCGGCTGACCGTTGACGAGCTCGGCGATGATCCCGCCGAAGATCCCGAACAGCACCGCGTACACGTCGAACAGACCGGTGACGATCATCAGCGCGAGGAAGCGCGGCACCACCAGGTTCTTGACCGGGTCCACGCCCAGCACCTGCAGCGCGTCGAGCTCCTCGCGGATCTTGCGCGCGCCCAGATCGGCGGTGATCGCCGTACCGGCCACGCCAGCCAGCACGATCGCGGTCACGTTCGGGCCGATCTCGCGCACGGAGGCGAGGATGAAGAAGCCGCCGAGCCGATCCAGCGCTCCGAAGATGGTCAGGAAGTTCGCCGCCTGCAGACCGGGCGCTCCGTAGTTGATGGCGACGGTGGAGACGAGCAGCGGGAACCAGCACAGGCGCAGCGCGAACAGGAACTGCGAGACGAACTCGCCGCCGTAGGGGTAGGGCGGGCGCAGGGCAGACGAAATTGTCCTGCCCGTCAGGATCATCATGTCCCCGACTTCCTCGATCAGGTTCCTGGTCGGGAAGAACGCCCGTTCGGCGGCACTGCGAACCATCTCTGCTGGCCCCTCCTCAGGTGGCGGTCAACGCACAGCAACTCTACGACATGCACCTCCTGCCCGCCACCGCCAGCCCGCGCGCGCCGTGCTGCGCGGGCGCTCCCCGCCATCTCCACTGGTATCGTGGCCCAACCTTGGAGGGGAAGCGGAGAGTCTTCTGTGTGGTCGAGCGCCGCGCCCGCGGTGCGCTTTCCCAAGCGCAAACCGCGCTGGTCGTGAGCGCGCTCTTCGCCTGCGCCCTGCTCGTGGCCGGCTGCGGCGGCGGCAGCCCCCAAACGGCGGGCGAACCGGCAGCCAGCTTCCAGCTGGCGGTGGTGCACGCGCACTTCCCGGCCAAGCAGGCGATCGCAACCCCCGCCGCGTTGGAGCTGCAGGTGCGCAACACCGGCGCCAGCACCGTTCCCAACGTGGCCATCACGGTGGACTCGTTCAACTACACCTCCCACTACCCGGGCCTGGCGGCCGACAAGCGCCCGATCTGGGCGATCGAACAGGGCCCCGGCCAGGTCGCCAAGCCGCCGGTGCAGAGTCAGAACGTGAGCATCCCGGGCGGTGCGCAGACGGCCTACGTCAACACCTGGGCGCTGGGCGCGCTGGCGCCCAAGCACACGCGGACGTTCGCGTGGCACGTGGTGCCGGTCAAGGCGGGCACCTACACCGTCACCTACACGGTGTCGGCGGGCCTGGCCGGCAAGGCCAAGGCGCAGTCATCGTCGGGCGCACCGGTGCGGGGCCACTTCACGGTGGACATCGCCCCGAAGCCCGTGACCGTGCACGTCGACCCGGCCACCGGCCGGGTGGTTCCGGGTAGATTTCCGTAGTCCTGCAGGCGCCGGCTCAGAGACAGCGAGCCCGTTGCGGCGCCGGCGTTACGGCATTTGGCCTGCTGTCGAAAGATCGAGCGATCGTTTTCGCCAAGCGGTGATCCCGAACGGCGAGGTTGGCACTACGATTGCGGACGGCCTTCTCTCGCCGCAGGACCGTGCGAGGGCGGGCGACCAAATCTTCTTCAGGAGGAATCGACTCAGCCCATGCCAAGGACCCGTCAGCAGAACGTCACCGCCGCACAGTGGAGCGCCAATGGATCGGCCCTTGGCTCACCCGACCTGACCCTTGCGGACAATCAGATATTCGGCTCCAACGTCTTCTCCCCTGCCGTTCAGCGCCAGCGACTTCCCAAGCACGTGTACAAGGCGCTGCAGCGCACGCTCGCCAAGGGCGAGGCGCTGGACACATCGCTGGCCGACGCGGTGGCGCAGGCGATGAAGGAATGGGCGATGGAGAAGGGCGCCACCCACTACACGCACTGGTTCCAGCCGCTGACCGGCTCGACGGCTGAGAAGCACGACTCCTTCTACGGCCCCGCCGGCGACGGCTCGGCGATCGCGGAGTTCTCCGGCAAGGAGCTGATCCAGGGCGAGCCCGACGCCTCCTCGTTCCCCACCGGCGGCATTCGCGCCACGTTCGAGGCCCGCGGCTACACCGCGTGGGATCCCACCAGCCCGGCCTTCCTGCTGGAGAACCCCAACGGCGCGCTGCTGTGCATTCCCACGGCGTTCACGTCATGGACGGGCGAGGCGCTGGACAACAAGATCCCGCTGCTGCGCTCGATGGACGCACTGTCCGGCGCGGCGATGCGCGCGCTCGAGCTGCTCGGCGTGGATGGCGCCTCGCGGGTGTTCACCACGACGGGCTGTGAGCAGGAGTACTTCCTGATCGACGAGCAGTACTACTTCGAACGCCCCGACCTGGTGACCACCGGTCGCACGCTGTTCGGCGCCAAACCGCCGAAGGGCCACGAGCTGGACGACCACTACTTCGGCTCGATCCCCGAGCGCGTGCTGGCGTACATGCTCGAGGTCGAGCTCAAGCTGGCCAAGCTGGGCATCCCGATCAAGACGCGCCACAACGAGGTCGCACCGAACCAGTACGAGGTGGCGCCGATCTTCGAGAACTCGAACGTGGGCTCGGACCACCAGATGGTGACGATGCAGATCATGCAGAACACCGCGCGCCGCTATGGCCTGGTGTGCCTGCTGCACGAGAAGCCGTTCGCCGGCGTCAACGGCTCGGGCAAGCACAACAACTGGTCGATGGGCACCGACACCGGCCTGAACCTGCTCGAGCCTGGAGACACCCCGGCGGAGAACCTGCAGTTCCTGTTCTTCTGCGCGGCCGTGATCCAGGCCGTGAACAAGCACCAGGCGCTGCTGCGAGCATCGATCGCGAGCGCCGGGCAGGACCACCGCCTGGGCGCCAACGAGGCGCCGCCGGCGATCATCTCGATCTTCCTTGGCGCTGAGCTGGAGAAGGTCTTCACGGCAATCGAGTCGGGCAAGGTGCAGGCGTCGAAACCGGGGTCGTTCCTCGGGCTCGGCACGCCTGTGCTGCCGGCGCTTCCGCTGCACGGCGGAGACCGCAACCGCACGAGCCCGTTCGCCTTCACCGGCAACAAGTTCGAGTTCCGCGCGCTCGGCTCCAACTCCTCGCCGGCGTTCCCCAACACGGTGCTGAACACGATCGTGGCCGAAGCGGTGGACGAGCTGACCGACAAGCTGAAAGCGGCGCTGAAAGGCTCGGGGGCAACCCTGGAGAAAGCCGTGACGAGCGTGGTCAAGGACGTGTGGGCGGCCAACAAGCAGGTCGTGTTCGACGGCGACGGCTACTCCGACGCGTGGCACAAAGAGGCCGAGAAGCGCGGCCTTGCCAACCTCAAAACGACGCCCGACGCGCTGCCGTGGATCGTCGACAAACAGACGGTCGCAGTGTTCAAGAAATACAAGGTGCTGTCCAAGCGCGAGCTCGAGTCCCGCTACGACGTGTTCACCGAGCAGTACGTGATGAACATCAACATCGAGGCCGAGACCGCGGCGTCGATCGCGCGCACGATGATCCTGCCGTCGGCGGTGCGTTACCTCAACGAACTGAGCATCACCGGTCTGGACGAACTGGTGGGCGAGGTCGAGCCCGTGGTCAAGGAGTTCCACTTCGCGCTGCGCAAGCTGGAGGACGCCAACCTCGACGAGAACCACCCGGACAGCTCGCCGCAGAAGGAGGCGGTCTACATGCGCGACACCGTGATCGTCGCCATGGACGACGTGCGCGAGGTGGCCGACCGCCTGGAGAAGCTGGTGGCAGACGACCTGTGGCCGCTGCCGAAGTACTCGGAGATGCTGTTTATTAAGTGACCACTGAAAGATCCGCTTGGCAAAGGAGCCCGCTTCGGCGGGCTTTTTTGTTGGCTGATCCAGCACGAGTGCAAATGGCTTCTATAATGCTTGCCAGCAAGCAAGTATTAGGAGCACTGGCCGAATGACAACCCCCCAGGTCACAGCGGAAGAGTCGGGTTCCGAGCCCGCGCAGGACGCACAAGCGGAGAACACGGCGCGCCTGCGCGCGGTGATCGGCAGGCTGTCGCGGCGGCTGCGCCCGACAGTGGCCGGCTCGGGCCTGACCCCGTCGCAGATCTCGGTGCTGTTCACGGTCGTTCGTCTCGGCCCGCTGCGTCTGTCGGAGCTGGCGGAGATCGAGAGCGTCAACCCGACGATGCTCTCCAGGGTGACGGCGCAACTGTGCGACGCGGGCCTGATCCGCCGCTCGGCCGACCCCGGCGACAAGCGGGCGGCATTCGTGCAGAGCACGGCGGCAGGGCGCAAGCTGCGCGAGCGCATCCACCGCGAGCGCACGCAGGCGCTGAGCGTACACGTGGCGCGCCTAGACGAGCGCCAACGCAAGGCGCTGTGGGAGGCGCTGCCGGTGCTCGAGCAGCTGGCCGACCTGCTGCCGGGGAGGCGCCCATGACCCGCCTATTGGGCGCCGGGCGCATGACGTTCGCGGCACTGGCCGTGCCCAACTACCGCCGCTACATCGCGGGGCAATCGGTGTCGCTGATCGGCACGTGGATGCAGATGGCGGCGCAGTCTTGGCTGGTGCTGACGATCACCCATTCGGCCACCACCCTGGGCGTGATCGTGGCGCTTCAGACGCTGCCGGTGCTGCTGCTGGGACCGTACGGCGGCGTGGTGGCCGACCGCGTGGACAAGCGCAGGCTGATGGTGGTGCTGCAGATGGCGATGGGCGTGCAGGCGCTGGTGCTCGGCGTGCTGACGATCACGGGCGCGGTGCGGCTGTGGGAGATCGGCGCGCTGGCGCTGCTGCTGGGCCTGAACAACGCGTTTGAGAACCCCGCTCGGCAGTCGTTCATGCTGGAGATGGTGGGTCCGGAGAGCCTGCGCAACGCGGTCAGCCTCAACTCCGTGCTGGTCAACGTGGCGCGCATCATCGGCCCGGCGGTGGCCGGCGTGCTGATCGCAACGGTCGGCGAGGGGCCGTGCTTCCTGTTCAACGCGGCCAGCTTTGCGGCGGTGGTGACGTCGCTGAGCACGCTCGATCGCAGCGCCATCTCCCCCAGCCCGCCCAGCGGCAGGGAGCCGGGGCAATTGCGCGAGGGACTGCGCTACGTCAAAGACACGCCAGAGCTGGGCGTGCCGCTGCTGATGATGGCGCTTGCGGGCGCGCTGGCGTACGAGTTCCAGGTGACGCTGCCGGTGATGGCCAGCCAGGGGCTGCACGTAGGCGCCACCGGCTTCGGCTTCATGACCTCGGCGATGGGCGTCGGCGCTGTGATGGGCGGCTTGCTGGTTGCGGCCAAGGGCCGGACGGGACTGCCCACGCTGGTGGCTGCAGCCACGGCGTTCGGCGTGCTGTTGCTCCTGGCCAGTGCCGCCACCAACCTCCCATTCGAGCTGATCGCACTGGCACTGGCTGGCGGGGCGAGCATCTCGTTCATGGCCACTGGCAACTCCACCCTGCAACTGGCAGCCGCGCCCAACATGCGCGGCCGCGTGATGTCGCTGTGGTTCGTGGCCTTCCAGGGCTCCACGCCGATCGGCGGCCCGATCGTGGGGTGGGTGATGGCCAACGCGGGAGCGCGGGCCGGGCTTGGTGTTGGGGGTGTGAGCTGCTTGGTGGTGGCCCTGCTGGGGATGATTGTTTTGCGCAGGTTGACGCCGGATGGGGTTGGTTCGCCATTGGCGTCAGGCGCAAGGTAGGCGGCGCGCGGGATTCGAGAATCACCCCCATCTCGATGGGTAGCAGTTCTGCTACCCTCGCTGCCATGGCAACCATCCCTCAGAAGGAGCTTCGGAATAACGTCGGCGAGGTGCTGCGCCGGGCGGAGGCTGGCGAGGAGATCACGATCACTGTTGCCGGAAGGCCAGTTGCGCAGTTGGGGCCAACAGAGCAAAGGCGATGGGTAAGCGGTCCTGCACTGAACGCCATCTGGCGAACCCCAGAACCACATGGGCTAGCCACCGATCTCGAAGAGCTTTCCTGTTTCGTTGACCAACCCTTTTGCGTAGCTGGATGCGCGCGCTGCTCGACACCTCAATCCTGATCGGAGAGGAGCCACCTCCTGACGTCGAGGCCGCGATCAGCGTGGCCTCGCTAGCCGAGCTCCACTTCGGCGTGCTCGTGACTCGCGATGACGATGAGCGTGCGGTTCGTACTCAGCGCCTCGGCGCGATCGAGTCAGCCTTCGACCCGCTGCCGGTAAGCGCTGACGTTGCTCGTGAGTGGGGCCGCCTGGTTGCCGCGGTGACCAACAGAGGCGGCCAGCCCCGCAGGCGCGCAATCGACCTGATGCTGGCAGCGACCGCCAATGTTCACGGCGTTCCGTTGCTTACCCACAACGTCGGCGACTTCCAGATCATCAGTGACCTGGTTGATGCTCGCGAACCGGGGGCTTGAATCTCCTCGCGCCACCGCGCGATTGGTGCCCAGGCCGCTGATACCATGGCGGTATGACTGGCGGCAACATGATCCTGATGGCCCGACGTCGGGCGCAGCTGACACAACGAGAGCTGGCATCGCGGCTGGGATGTCGACAAGCCACCATCGCCCGCTGGGAGCGGGGCGATCGTCAACCCGCCTTCAGCGACGTGCAGGATGTGGCGACGGCTTGCGGCCTGCAGGTCGACGCCCATCTCCTCCCCGAGGATCGCTCGTGGTGGCCGCAGATCGCGGCGCAGCTCCGACGCAAGCCCGCCGAGCGCGTGCGTCAGCTCGCATCCTCCAAGGTCTACACCGGCTCGATGGCCCTACTCGAGGCGCTCTCAAGCAGCGGCGCCCAGGCCATTGTGATCGGCGAACTGGCGGGCGCGCTGCATGGCTGGCCGCTGACGCTGAGCGGTGAGGCGATCGAGCTCTGTGCGCCAGTGAAAGCGATGGGCGCATTGCTGGCGAGTCTGGGCGTCCACGATTCAGGCAACGACTACGGAAACGGTCATCAGCACGTACGAGCGGCAATCGTGGAAACCCCGATGGGCACTTCGGGCTACACCGATCTGGCGCGTAGCGCCACAGAGTTTGATGTCGGCACCGGCAGAGTGCGGGTGGCTGGGCTTGTTGATCTGCTGCGTATCGCCGATGCCTCCCCTGACCCCGACCGCCGGCGTCATGCCTTGGCCTGTGGCGCGGTGCTCGACGTCCAACGCGCTCAGCGCGAGGTCGCGGCGGCCGATGTCCGTACCGACGAGCAGAGGATCAGCGCGTGGCTGAGCCAGCAGATCCCGGTGACGTAGACACCAGCCGGGAGGCGTTGCTCGGTGTACTGCTGCATCATCGCGTGTCATTCGTCTTGATCGGCGGCGCTGCGATTCAGTCGCACGGCCGACGTTTCGACACTCTGGACGTTGACATCACCCCTGATACCACGCCAGAGAATCTCGCTCGGCTCGCTGATGCGCTGAACGACTTGCAATGCCAGCTGATCACAGACCCAGCCAACGACGCCAGCTGGGTCACGCTCCCGTCCGATTACTTCACCCCACGTAGCCTGCTCGCTGCGAGCGTATGGAATCTGGCGACGCGGCATGGCCAGCTCGATCTCTGCTTCACGCCGGCGGGGTTCCCTGGCGGCTACCGTGATCTGGAGTTGCGGGCGACCACCCGGCGCGCGGCGGGAACGACTGTAGTCGTGGCCGTTGCTGCACTTGACGATGTCCATCAGTCGAAGCGCCAAGCGGATCGGCCCAAGGATCGTGAGTACCTCCAACGCGCTGCGGGGCCCGAGCACACCACGTAGCGGATCACGGGCGTCACCTTGAGGGCATAGATGGTTCTGGGATTGCACTCGCAGGTTCAGATCCTGTCTCCCCGACTAAGTTCTTGTTGGATGCTGGTGGGGGCTGGGGGCGGCCTGAGAGGCAGGATTTGGCTCTGGTGGTGGGATCGCGGGGCGATGTGGTCGAGGGGCGACAGGCGAGCGGCCGATCGCGTTTTCTTGGCGCTCCGCCCACGAGACCCACGCTTTGGGGCAGTGGGCAGTCTGGGCGACCATTAAGCGTCAAGCGATAACTCGTCAGCCACTTCGATTGGCTCTTACCGAGGCGGCGGCGCGAGACCGGAGTCCGGTTCCTCCTCACTAAGCCGCTCGGGGACGACGATAATCCCCAACGCGTGGATCCGGGGCTCTCCGTCCACGACAGCTGTGAGCCCCATCCAGCGGCGGAGGTTGGATGCGGATGAGCGCGTGGTGCCGTGCCACTCCAATCGCTGTGTGGCCTCGCTTGCCAGAGTCGCCGGAAGACTGTGGAGCGTTATCGCGAAGTCTTGACCAAAGACCAAAGTCATGTCATGTGGCTGCCCGTCTTGCTTGGTGCTTCGAAGCAGGCTCTTCAGGCCGTTTGCGATCCGCTCTCTCTCCTGCTTCGCTAG
The DNA here is from genome assembly GCA_963723325.1 of uncultured Solirubrobacteraceae bacterium. Lineage (GTDB taxonomy): Bacteria > Actinomycetota > Thermoleophilia > Solirubrobacterales > Solirubrobacteraceae > Palsa-744. The sequence continues at coordinate 126,384 of CAVRQK010000004.1, forward strand.
CTCCAAGACCATGACTTGTGCCTCTATGCGGCCGAGTGCGTGTGTCTCCTCGAGGTCGCCGAGCAGCTGACGCGTTTGGGCATTGAGTCGCTGTCGTGGCTTGCGAGCGGGCTTGCCCAGGCCAAGTTCGGCAAACCACCAAGCGTCTAGCGGGTCAGTGTGGTTGTGCAGCTCCAGTGTGGTGCCTTGTAGTTCATCGTCGCGCCAAAACAAGCCGTCTTGGAGGTATCTCATAAAGAAGTCCATCTCATCGACAGCCCATATGCGCTGGCGGTTTGCCCGCCCGCGCCGCAGGATGTAATGGACAAGCTGCGCAGGACGTTCAACGAGCCGGCAAATGAGCTCAAGCTCGTGGATACCGACGATCCATGGCGTCGTCTCGTCGGAGGGCAAGATGCCAGCCTCTTGGAGTCGCCATGTAGCTGGGGCTACAGACGCGAGATCCTCCAACGTTACGGCGATCCGTATTACGCGCAGGACGTCGGACATGTCGAGCGTGAGGGGCTTTCCGTGCTGATCCCTCACGTCTTCTGCCTCACCCCGTACGAGCGCATCCTCATCGCGGCGCAGCTGAGTCGCCGCTGTTTGGACGAGATCTCGGAGACCTCGATCTAGCCTGTCCGGTGCTGCCCGCCGCGCGCTGGGTGCAAGGGCCCCCGCCTTGGACTCCACGAGGACGATGAGTGAATCGGCGCGAAGAATTGCGTCGGCCTCAAACCGTTGCGGCTTCCCATTAGGTCCAGGCATCGAATATGAAACGTCGCCGTGCGCCCAGTCGGTGTTGAGAGCGCTGGCGAGGGCCGATATCGCTCGGCGCTCGAGAACTTTTGCTCGATGCGCTTGGAATCGCTCGAACACGGCTCGATCCCTCTTAAGCGAATCGGTCAACTGATCCCGCAGGCTGAAAAAGACGCTGGTCGTACCGCATGGCAGATACCGGCCGTGGCCATCGTGCACGATCGGCGTAGCTCGCATCGTCTCTATCTCACTGCCGAGCGCGCGCTCGGGGTCGGTCGCCCAGCGATCGCGATCTGCGCGCTCCCCAAACCCGACGGAGAAGTCAGCAAGGAGCGCCTCGGCAGCATCGAGCGGTACTCCGGCTTGGTCGGCTAGGTCTTGGGCCGTAAAGGCCGCGTCGCGCCCGTTGCCGTGCCACGCCCAGCTTGTGGTGATCGCATCGATCGTTGTATTTGCTTGGCGAGCCGGCATGTCTGCGAGCCGATCGATCAGCTCGCTTTCAGGGGCATCCTTTCCCTTTGCGCTACGCCTCGCCGTTACTGCCTGCTTCAACCTTTTGCCCTCCTCACGTGCTGCCTCGGCACGAGCCGTCGCGGCGGTCATCGGTAGTTCGCCGAGTGCGCGCGTAAGCTCCAGCGACTGCTTAGCGGTGTAGCCACCTGCTTTGGCCAAATCGGCATCAAACGGAGCGAACAGTTCGAGCAAGGTATCGGCCTCCTGCTTTTCATACGAGAACGACGCAACCTGAAGCCGATGCATGTACAGGCGTGCGCGCACCTCCAGCCACGGATCGATCTCTTCAGCACCCTTCAACTGCCGAGACACGAACAGAATCGGCAAGCACGAGACGATCTCTGCGACGAGTTCACCAATGGCATACGGGTTGACGCCTCGCCGCATCTCTTCAGGAGATGCGGCTCGCAGTGGCTTGGCGTCCTCTCGATCGAGGACGACATGCGCAACGAACTCTGGGGTCGTCATGAGTCCGCCCTTGGCGATCGGTTTCAACGTACCGGGCCGAGCGACGGCGTAAAAGCTCCACACGCTGAAGATCGCCTCGAAAGCATGATGTGGCGCCAACGCCTCACTCAACTTCTTTCGTAGCTCAAGGAGCCGAGCCGGAAGGTTCTCGGCCATTGCGCGCTGGGCAGCGCGAAATGCTTGGTACTCGGGTGCTCTGGGTCGGCCCGCATCCCGAAGTACGTGCCCTGCTGGAAGATGGTCAACGGGCCGGCTTCGAGAGCCCTCACTGGCGCCTCGTATCTCGCCGCCTTCCTCCTACGACTTCTCTTGGCGCTCGCTTTCTTTCGTCGCTGACTCATCGCGAAAGCACGATAGGCTCGACGCCTTCGACCTGCTGGATACCACGGGCAACTCAACACCCGAGCGTCCTCCTGCCCGAAGCGTCCGCCCTGTGCTCCGACGACACAATCTCGACGGACTAGACGCACGGGGTACCAATCGGTTCCTGTTCGGCACACCCCGCCGCAACTCTGACGGCCTTCCATTGGTATGCACGTGCCGAGGCGGTCCAGTGGCTGCCGCGGATCGGAGCGAAGCAGAACTCGCCTTCGACGGAGGGGAGCCTCTATCTCGCGACGCGGCATTTCGCGGGCTGGTACATGGTCAATGTGCTCGAGCTGCCGTCCGAGGATGTCGCGATCGCGCTCGGGCACACCGACGGCGGCGAGCTCGTCCGCAAGCTCTATGGGCATCGTGACCGTCAACGCGCGCTCGATCGGGTGACCGCTGCGTATGAGCGGACGGCCAGCTATACGCAGATGAGGCTGGTCTGATGCTCGGAAATCGACGGAAGGGTCCGCGGCGTGTCCGATGATCCGCGGATGCAAGCAAGGGCACGTCTCGTATGGGAGCAGGGCGCGAGGGTCAAGTTCCACTACACAGAGCATGAGCACGCCGCGAGAATCCTCGCCGAGCAGGTCTTCCGCGTGCCCGACAAGCCAGGGAGCGCTGGACATGGCCTGTACGTCACGACGGTGCAGCCGCGCTCGATGCTCGACGAGAAGCTCTTGGATCTCCTGTTCGCGCGAGGGCGGCCCGTGATCGCTATCGAAGGTGTCGTGGTTCTCCGCGACGACGCCTTCCCGTGGAGGCGCTACTCGCACAGGAGCTACGTCCACAGCGCTTCTCCGGGGGAGGTTCTCGACTTGTCGCTCTCATTGGTTGGGATCGGGATACGCCGCCTCGGGAGTTGGCTGTGGTCGGATGGCATCTACATGCCGCCGGCATGATGATTTGCTAATCTTCCATACGAAAGTAAGTTTGAGCAATGGAGTCTTCACTGCAAAGCCCGATGCCTCTCGTTCGCGCTGATGGCGAGGGCTACACGTATGGCGGGGAGTGGATCGACGGCTTCGCCGATCGGCCAGAGCTACCCCTGCTGATCCGCGTTCGCTTGGCGCGCTTGGGTGAGCGCTACGCCCCCAAGAAGCTTTCGGGGGCACAGCGAGACCTGTTGGCGTCCCCGATGGCAGAGCGAGACGCGACGCGCCAGCCGTCAGCGGAGCTGGATGGCTTCCAGGCGAACGCGCAGGAGATGGAGAGGGCTTTCGAGGACGGCGTGTACGGCGAGCTGACCGCAGAGCAGCAAGCGTGGGTCGCCGAACCCAGCGCGCACCCGGCACTCGGGGACGGCGTTCAATACCCGTTGACCCTGGGCCAACTCCACGCTCTAGCCGGCGCGAGCGAACGGCAGCTACGCCACTGGAGCGATGAAGACCTAATCCCGTCACATCGAGCCGGCGCCCACCGTCGCTACTACAGCGCAGCCGTCGCCCGAGCGCTCCTGTTGGCCGAGACACCCCCTCAGCAGGTGGCGACGCTCATCACGCTCCGCAAGGGCGGCGACCACGCCCGTCGCCTGTGGGCCCTGATTGGCGGCGTTGGCCGGACTCTCACCGACGCTGGAACATAGGTCCAGGCAGACAAGTCGTTTCGGGGGCTGTAGGACGCAGGAGGAGGCTGCTCCTGCGCCGTGCCCTGGAGATGCTGGCCTACCTGGGCACGTGAACTCACGGGCATACAGGAATCGGTTTGGCGGCACAAACCGGCACGGGACTCTGACGCCTAGTGGGGTTAGTATCGCACGCCACCCATGGCTGACGACCAAGCGCTCACCGCCCAACAGAGTTCAGCACTCAAAGCGATCTACGCAGTTCTGCGCTCCACCGGAGGATGGCCGACGTTCCAGCATCTGGCATCGGTGGCCTGGAGCGATCCCGAAACCGACTCAAACGAGCTGTTTTTTCAGCTCAGCGATTTGGGCTTGATCAGACCGCAAATCACGCGAGCACGAAGCTTTCAACTACGAGAAGACCAAACTGTTTCGCTTTCGATCCGTGGGGTGGCGGAGATCCCCGAGGCTCAAGGAGATGTTGAGCGGTTCGTTCTCTGTGTGCGTTATCTTGCCGAGCAAGCGCGTGGCTTTAAGCCTCCTGATCCCACGGTGGTAGGCAATCTCGAAGTCAAGAGCAACGACTTCGTGGAGGAGATAGGGCTCTCGCTCGATCACTCGAGCATTCTGCGTCTCGGACGCCTGCTGCAGGAAGCGTCCTCGCTCTGGACGGCATTCGGGATGTCAGAGCAAGGGTGGACGCTCACCGTGAGTCTGGCCGAGGCCAGACGCTACGTCGACATCGTCACGATCGATGACTACCTAGCGCTGGCGGAGAGTACGCCTGGTTCCGGAAGCGCCGCGCCCGAGGCTCCAGGCCACGGGTCGAGCGTGGGGACGTCCACGGGAGGCCTACCTGTCGACAGCCCAGTATCCGATGCCGCGGCGAGCGATGCGAGTGCTCCTCGCGACGAGGGCGCCGAGGCAGCAAGCTCTGCAGCTGAAGGGAGTGGCTCTGCGGCCGCAGTCGGAACGGAAGACGACAACCCGACCTCCGAAGGCAAGCCGTGGCCGAAAACGGAGCGGCCACGCTTCGCCACGAACGTCACGGCGGATCTGCCCACCACCGAAGATCTCCTTGGATTCCGGCCGGTCGTCAATGCGCTTCATGGGCTCTCGAGACTGGGCCGTCCGATGACGAGGTGGCGCGGGTACAGGCCGACATCCAATCGAGATCTGGGTCGACGCTCGCCAGTGTTAGTGATGCAGCTGTTCGGATCAGCACGGCCTCGGCACAAGTCGTCGAGGAGGCTGTCCGGCGGGCGCGCGCTGAACGGATTGAGGACTCAGATGAGGTTGCAGCTGCCGAGTTTGCGGCGCTCCCCTGGCTGGAGCGCAACCCGCGGCAGGTAAAGCGCTTCCACAACGCGTTTCGGCTGCAGCTTCTACGTTGCTAACGAGGATGACCGCGTTCCCTTCGACTTCACCGCGAGCGAGCTCGTACTGCTTGCCAAGTGGGTTGTAGTGCGGCTTCGCTGGCCCGACCTTGGCAATGCCATCACGCAGGACCCGGATCTACTCACAGTGATGGAGGCTGCGGCGAACCGTGAATGGTCAAACGTTCCCGACGAGCTGCTCGAGCCAGACCGCACCGCTGCGCGGGACCTCTGGCTGATATGGACGTCGGTTTGTCAAGTGCCCAGCACCGGATGCCCGCGGCGGGGCGGGCATCCTTGTCGGTCAAGGGGGCGGCGGGCCTGGCTGGTGCGCGACGCGCGGTCAGGCTGATATGCGCGGGTTGGTTACCGCAGGACCGGGTTTCGTCGTGAGAGCCCGCTGTCTAGGATCGAGCGTGGCCCCCGTGCGTGTGGGGGTTGCTCATAGCCGGATCGCGGGTGCTCTCGCGCGTGGTGGCCAGGTTTGTTCCCGCCGCCTCCTTGACCGACGTGGTGCAGGGCCGGGTTAGTCTGTGTTCGCGATCGCCCAGCAGAACCCGGCGAGTTCTCGCGCGACAGCGACCGCGACAATCGTGCGTCGCTTACCGCGTTCGCTATCGAGCCGTCGCCAGGTGCGGTGCAGACGTTGCTGCGCCTTCCAGGACAGCGCGATGATGTGCGGGTCCTGGCCGTCCTGGCGGCGCTTGAGCGCCAGTCCCTTGGCGGGTGCTCTGCGGTAGTGCCAGGCGGCCTCGACGAGGAGCCGGCGGGCGTGACGGGAACCCGTCTTGGTGATCGAGCCCTGACGGCGACGTTCCCCGGAGCTGTCCTCGCTGGGGACCAGCCCGACGTAGCTCATCAGCTGCCCCGCGCGCTCGAAGCGCTGCCAGTCGCCGATCTCCGCGCACAGCCCGACCGCGCTGAGCGTGTCCATCCCGCGCAGACAGCGCAGCCGGGCGACGCTCTGCGCCCACGGCGAGCCGGGCACCATCTCTGCGATCCCCGCCTCGAGCGTGTCGCGGCGCACGATCAGCGCGTCGATCGCGCCGAGATAGTCAAGCAGCGTGACCTGCGCACCCCGCTCGCCCAGTTCCAGGCGCCCGAGCCACTCACGGTGACGGACTGTCCAGTTCGAGCCGGGGCCATCGAAGACGATCTCGTGGCGCAGCAGCAGCTTGCTCATCCGGTGGCGCGCGCGCATCAGATCCCCACGAACGTCCTCGCGTGCCCGGACGAGGTCCCGCAGCGCCTCTTCCTCGGTGCTCGGCACCCTGACCGGATGCAGACCCCCGACCATCAACAGCCGCACCAAGCGCTCCGCGTCGCGACGGTCAGTCTTCACGCGATCCTGCGCGGGACGCTCGATCTTGCCCGGCGCCGCGATCACACAGCCGATCCCCGCCCGCTCCAGCGCCCGCGCGAGCCCGAACCCCGTCGGCCCCGCCTCATACGCCACGCGTGTCGGCCCGGGCAACGAGCCGCAGAACTCGACCACCTCGCTCGTGCGGCCCGACAGCGTCCGCGAGCGAAGCTCACCCGAGACCGCATCGACCGTCACCGCGAGCACCTTCGCCGCGTGCACATCCAAACCAGCCCAGCTGCGAACCTGTGTCATGTCGGCACCCCCATGATTGCGGTCGGGGCCCAGGCCAACCCTGGACCCTCAACCCGCGCACCTCATGCGCGGGTGCCGACCCTCACACCACCACCAGACGGACAGAGAGAACGGCCGTCCATATGGTCTAGGCCGCAGAGCTGTCCGAGCGGTTATGACCGAGCCTGATAAGAGCCTCAGAATGAGTTCTCTTGACGTCAAGGATTTCCTTCGCGTCGTTTGACAGTCTCGATTCAGCCAGGCTGTTGGAGCCGCTCGGCTTCACGAAGGCGGCCCCGGCTCGTCCGGCTCGAACCGAATACGGTGTAGCCCGCTACGCCCGACGGCCGCGGTTGCCTCTCCTACTGTTGGTTGTCGACGGCTGCCGCGGAGAGTCCCGCGTCGGCTTGGACGTTGACCATGCCAGACCGCCCACGAAACCGCCCACGCCTGTCTAAACAGCCCGGCGTTTGCGGCCTCAACCCCTGTCTCCCCGGTGCCCGGAAGTCGACGCCGCCTCAAACCCAACGAGTCGACAATGACCATTTTGCGGAACACTCCTACTGACCTGCGAGTAGGCTTTCGGCGTGATGGGACGATGGGGGTTGCAGACGCTGATGCTGTGTCTGGCCTGCACGCCGCTGCTAGGCGGCTGCGGGGAATCGGCACCCAGACGCGATCCGGTCCAGGAGGCACGGGTCATATCGGAAGCGAACGCCTACTGTCGGCACGTAAGCACACTTCCGCCTGTCTCCCGCCGCTCCCAGCAGCAGATCAGGGCCGTTCAGGCTCGCCTCGCCGATCTACAGAGCGTGATTAGTAAGGCAGCTGCGTACCTGCCCGCAGGCAGGGATCTCAACGAAGCGCACGCTGCTCGTCGTGCGCTCTACGTCGAAAATCAAAGGCGCACAAAGGCTGGATTGGTCACCGACCCCGCGGCCCTCAACCGCCGATTCGATCTCCTACAGCTGCGGATCTACGACGACGAGCTCGCGCTCGGTCTCACCTGCAACGGAGAAATCGCACGTGCTGCCCACGAGAGAGCACAGGCGATTGCCAAGTCCGCACCATAGACGCAACGAGCACCATAGGTCCGACCGGCTTGGCAACCGGTGATACTCAGTAGGCCGTGCCGAGCGTCTGGTGTGGGCCGCTCAAGCAGCCGCGCGGGGTCGCGGTGTACGTTCGTTCGGTATCGCATACATCGGGTAGGGGACGCGGCGGTGCCGGTCTGGCGGGTGGTATGGCGTTCGCAAGATGTTTGCGCCATGCCTGAAAACCGCATCAAGCAGCCAACTTGAACCCTCCTCCCCAATCAAGGAGTGACCGAACCGGGTGACCGCAAAGAGACCGCCAAGGAGCGTTGCGGTCGTTTTCCGGCCGGACTGCCCGCCGGCCGCGCGAGGTACAGTGTCGGCCATGTATGCAAGGATGCGGGTTGCGACAACCACTCCAGCGCGGTCGCGGCGCCGTTTGACTCTGCGCTCTGCGGTTATTCTCCTATCGTGGCGGGTTCTGGAAGCTTGAATCGGGCATCGGGCGAGTGTGAATTGCCGGCAGTCGCCGACGCATTGCTCGCTGCGGAAGCCGCGGTTCTTTGCATCAGGGTGCCTGCCGCGATACTCAGGTTTCTCGCGCGCTGGCGTCCTTTCGCTCGCCTCAGCCCCACATCTCTGCGCCTGCTTCTCGCGGCGCTGTGCCCCGCACTTACTCTCCTCCTCCTTGTTGCTCAGGAGCTAACGGGATCGCGGCTATGGGGGTACACCAGCATTCTGACGGTCGTCTACGGGACGCTCAACTATGCACTCATATCGTTCCCCGCGGATGCATGGCGCCGTATGGTGACGATCGCGCCCGACGTAGACTCACTGATCCAAGGTCCCCAAGACCGCCGCCGTCTCGCCGAACTGGTCGCGAAAGGCTTGCACCCTGCTCTGCAGCTTTTGCGTGAGCACGATTGCAGCCATCGGCGGCGTCGCGATCGCGGTCGTCGAGGCCCGCTCCAGAGGCATTGAGCTCGCGCCAGTAGTTGTCTACGCCGTTTCGCTCTCGAGCACGTTTTTCCTTGGCGCAAACGTGGTGCTATGGATGCTCAACGGGCTGCGGTACTTGCTCGCGTTTAGTCGGCTTGCCTCCGTGCGGCTCGATGAGGTCGATCCTGCTGACACCCCCGGGTTGAGGCTCTCGTATCTCTTGATTGAACGAACGCAGCGGTACGCGACGGTCGGATTGCTGCTCGCGATTCTCCCGCTTGCCCTGCGCTACGGTCTCGCTGCCCAAACACATACGCTTACAGTGGCCTTGATTGCGGCGGCCATCGCGTCATTTGTTGTGGTCGTGTTGGTGTACGTGCTCCCTTCGCGCTTTCTGAACGACATCCGCGAGCGCGACAAGCGCAGGCTTCTTGACGAGTTGCGCCCAGGTCTCCCTGCCAGGCTCTCGATAGTCGACCGAGGCAACGTGGCTGAGCGCCTAGCAATCTACGAGCACGTGCAAAAAAGCCCCACCGGCGGCTTTGACAGGAGCGTTCTCATAAGCATCGTGCTCGCAACGGTCACGGTGGCGGCAGCATTCGTTCCTCTCCTCTTCGGTTCTGGCGGCCTGCACTGAGAGACGATCCATCCTGCGGCGTGCCCGCAGAGCCGCCGGAGGGGTCGGCCTTGCGCTCTTGGATCAGGGTCGCCGCGCGCCGGCGCGCAGCGCAAGAGCTCCCGCTAGCTCCAGCAGCGGGTACCCCCAGGCACTCGAAAACGACGTTTGTAGGTCATGGAGGATCATGCGCAGAACCGATCATCACAGCTCCGAGTCCCCGATCAACATACGGACGTGCAGGATGGCATACAGAAGGACGCGCATCGGGGAAAGCTGGTATCGGACCGATCTGGAGGACCGCCGCAATGGATCACAGAGGGCCGGAAATACCGCATTGGAAAGCCAACTTGAATCGCGGCCGGGAGGAGGGGATACGCACGACGGCCGTGGATTGCTGTCGGGCCTGGTCGGTCGGCCCATTCAGACGATAAGTGGCGCGGCGAATGAAATCCTTGAGGTTCGCAACCACGATGTGGTCGTCGCCACCGGTTGATCGCCGACTGGCCAGCCGGTCCCTATCGCATGGGTCCAGGATGCACTTGACCGTCTCCACGCGGCCGAGGAGTTGCAGATCGACCCCGCAACCGTTGGCTATCGGAGCGCGTTCATCGGCGCCGTGCTGCGCACCTTGCCGAACGTCCCTACCGAACTGATCAAACGCCCACCACCGCAGTAGACCCCCAAAGCGCCTGATCCTCACTCCCCAGCCGCCAAAGCCCCACAGCCAGATTGCTGGCTCGCGCGATCCGCACGATGTCCTCCACCGAGCGGGCATCCATGTACCAAACATGGTGAACAACGCCTTCGGCTGACGTGTAGGTGAACGTCAGCTCGCCCGATTCCGGGTCGCGCACCGGCCTGGCTCCCACCGAGCGCGCCAGCGCCACCGCCTGCGAGTACTGATAGGCAGCCGCTTCGTCGCCCGGCCCGCCGGCCCCTCCCCAGTCGAGCCCGTACATGGCCGCGCCCAGCACGAACCGCGAAGCGTTTGGAAGCGAGGCCACATACCTAGCCACCGCCGCCACATACGACAGCGGCGCGATCGCCCCCGGCTGCGACCCGGCCCAATGCGTCCCCCACGCCAGCACGAACACGGTGTCCGCCACCGCGCCCAGCGCGCGGTCGTCGTAGAAGCCAGTGGACAGCGCGGTGTTTTCGCTGGCCACGCCGTCCACCACCACCGCCAGCTTCTTGTGCAGCGCGTGCATTGCGCTGGCCGCTTCGGTCACGAACGAGGTGAGCGCTTCGCGGTCGGCCGCGCCGTCGTTCTCCAGGTCCAGGCACAGCCCGCTGTAAAGCGGGTTGCGCGCCAGCCCCACCAGCTGCGCGAGCGTGGAAGCACGCAGTTGCGGGTTGGTGAGGATCTCGTGCACGGTGGGGCCGTCCTGGCAGTTGAAGCGTGGCATCACCTTGATGTGGCGCGCGTGCGCGTAGGCATCTACCGCGGGCACGTCCTGACCGAGCAGCTGTCCGCTGGGGATCTGGCAGTTGAAGTAGGTGGGGTAGACCACGCCGATCGAGTGCGCGTGCGCTTTCAGGTCGAGTAGCGAATCGGGGGAGCTGGTCAGCACGAACGCCTGTACGGGCGCCGTGTGCTTGGCGTGGCGCTTGGCCGCCTGGGCCACTCCGGCCGGCACGCACACAACCAGCGCACCGAGCGCAACGACGAGCGCCACACGCCTGAGTCCGCCTCGCCTACTCATGCCCCACGTCGCGTCATGACCCATCGTGTCATTCACTGCCGCCCATCACCGGCAGTTCCCACACGCTCTGATCCTCGTTGCCAAGTCGCCACAAGCCCACACCGAGCCCCAGCGACTGGGCAAGCTCGGCGCGCGCGCCGATCGACTGCTGGTCGGTGTACCAGACTTCGTGGTGCGCGCCGCCGGCGTCGGTGTAGCTGAAGTGCGGGCTCTGGGCGTTGGCTTCCCATTCCGGGGTCGCCCCCACTTCGCCTGCCAACTGCATGATTTCCGAGTACTCCAGCGGCGTGCCCCGATGGCTGGGGCCGCCGCCTTCGGCCCAGTCGATGCCGTACATCGGCATCCCCACCACGAACTTGCCGCGGTTGGGCAGCGTGGCCGTGTATTCGGCCACTTTCTTGAACCAGCCCATTTCGTCGATCGAGCCGGGTCCCGACGTGGTCCAGTGCAGACCCCAGTCGAGCACCACCAGGTAGTCCGATGGCACGGACAGCGCGGCATCGTCATACATGGCCGCGCGCCCGCTCATCACGTTGTAGTACTTGGCCGTCACGATCGTGGACACCTTGTCCTGTTGGGCGTGCAGCCGTTCGGACAGCTTGGTGATGAATGCGGTGAACGGGTTGCGCTCTGCCGGCGGCGCGCCCTCGAAGTCGATCTGCACGCCCTGGTAGCCGTAGGTCGCGCACAGCGTGGCCAGGTTTTCGATCAGTTGTTCCCTGGCTGCAGTGTTGTTGAGCAGGCGTTCCTCGTCGGCCACGTTCTGGCAGTTCAGGCGCGGCAGCACTTCGATCTTGCGCGCCTGCGCCCATTTGGTGACCAGCGGATCGTCTTTGCCCACCACTTCGCTGTGCGCGCCGCATTCGTAGTACGTGGGGTAGATCACGCCGATCTGTTCGTAGTGGGCCTCCAGGTCTTCAAAGCTCTGGCTGACTGACGCCAGCAGGAACGCCTGCACGTTGCCGTGCGTGGGCGGCGGTTCGGCCGTGTCGAGCGTGAGCGGCGCTGACGGCGGGCTGATCGCTCCCAGCGAGTCCACCGCGCTGATCGTGATCTGGTATTCGCTGGACGGCGCCAGATTCGCCAGCGCCATTTCCAAGCTGGAGGTCTGCCCCACCGGGATTTCGTTGCGGAACACCCTGTAGCCAACGATCGTGCCGCTGACCGCGGTGCTGGGCGACCAGCTCACGAGCGCCGACTGGCTGGTCACGTTCGAGGCCGCCAGGCCCGTCGGCGCCGGTGGCGGTGTGTGTGTTGTCAGCACTGCCACGCTCGGAGCGGGGTCGCTGAGGTAGCCGTCGGAGTCGAGCGTGCGCACGGTGAACGTGTATTGGCGCTCGGACGCCAGCGCCACGGTCGTGATCTGCCCGTGCACCACGCCGACCGGCTGGCCGTCCTCGATCAGCAGGTATCCCGCCACGCTCGCGCCTTCGTTGGCGCTGCCTTCCTGCCACGACAGCGTGGCGGAGGTGTCGGTCACGTTCTCCGCCGAGATCAGCGCCGGGGCGTTCGGGGGCTGGTGCACCGTGCTCTGCGGTTTGGCCGGCGGCGTGGCGGCGACCGTCTGCGGACGAGCGCCGATCGTCAGCGTGCTGCTGGCGGGACCGAGATCGCCGCGACGGTCGACCGCCATCACGTCCACCGTGTGCTGGCGCGATCCGCTCAGATGCAGCGTGTAGGTGAGGCCGTTGGTCTGCCCCGCCACCGCGCCGTCGCGCTGCACGCGGTAGCCGGCAAGCGCCGCGTCCCCGCGCGCCGCCGCCAGCCAGCCGACCGTCACCGAGGTGGCGCTGGCGCCGTACACGAACAGGTCCGGCACGCGGCCCGGCGGGCGAAAGGCGACCGCCGCGCGCAGCTTGGCGGCGCAGGCGGTGGGCCGTTCCCCGTGCAGCACCTGCACCGTGTACGCAGCCGCGCGACCGAGGCTGATCCGCACCAGGATCGACCTCGCCCTGGTCTGGCCGATGGTCTTGTGCGAGCGCAGCACCCGATAGGTCAGGTGCGTCCCGCGCCGCGCGGCCGCCGGCGCACGCCAGCTGAGCCGCGCGCTGACAGCGCTCACACGCGTCAGGCGCAGCCGGCGCGGCGCCTGCGAGCTGCACGCCCGGCTCGACACCGCCGCCGGTCGTGGCGCACGCCCGCTGCTCGTCGCTGCGAACGCTCCCGGCACGAGCACCGCCGCGCCGACCAGCGAAGCCAGCACCGCAACGGTGCGCGCAGCTCGGCTGATCATTTGGAGTTCCTCCGCTGCAGCTGTGCGGGCCCTGCTGCGTGCGCGGGCCGCACGTCGGCGCTGAGCTGGCGCCACAGCCGCTCCGGTGCGCGCAGCAGCGAGGGCCCTGTGAGGAACACGGGCACGATCGACAAAGGCAGCACCAGCATGGCGAGCGCGCGCCTGATCACTTCCCACCCCCGGTGAGTCCGGCGGTGGCCGGCCGCGTGCCCCATGCGGCGGTGCGGCAGGTGGCGATCGCGTAGTAGGTCTGCCACAGCATGATGGCCAGGTAGAAGAACACGAACAGGATCCCGTAGATCCACACCAGGCTGTACTCGTCCTGGAAGATCACGTAGTAGAGCGAGTAGACCATGGCCAGCGAGTAGATGCCGGCCAGGTAGATCAGCGGCAGCGTGCCGCCGTGGATCAGCGGCCCCCACACCAGCGCGTGGATGGCGGCGGCGGGCGCGATCAGCGGCAGCACGATGCTCATGTAGGTGAACAGCGCGGCCACCGGGTGCTTGCGCCAGATGAACCTGGCCACCAGCAGCGACTCGCGCGTCCACGAGCGCTTCCAGCGCGTCTGCTGGGTGACGAACGCGCGGAACGTGCTGGGCACGATCGTGTGCGACACGGCGTTCTTTTCGTACACGATGCGCCAGTCGCGCAGCACGCAGTTGGTCAGCGAGCGGTCGTCGCCGAACGTGGACTCCACGCCGAGGAAGCGCTGGCTCTCCCACCACTCCATGCGCGGCAGGATCGCCTCGCGACGGTAGGCGGAGAAGCAGCCCGAGCAGCAGGTGACGGCGTTGAACACCGATTCGGCGGCCTTGACCACGCGAAAGGCCACGAAATATCGAACCGCCTGCATGCGCGTGAGCCACGTCTCGCGTACGTTCAGCACGTTGGCGTGCCCGCACACCGCCCCCACCCTGGGGTCGGCCAGCGGCTGCACCAGCCGGCGCAGCGCGTCTGGCTCGACCACCGAGTCGGAGTCCACGAACACGATCACCTCGGCCTCGGTGGCGCGGATGCCAGCGGCCATGGCGGCGCGCTTGCCGCGATTCTCGGGGAAGTCGATCACGCGCACGCGTCCCGCCGACTCCTGCGCCACACGCTGCATCTCGGCCAGCGTGCCGTCGGTGGAGCCGTCGTTGACGGCGATCAGTTCGAGCTTCTCCGGCGGGTATGACAGATCGAGCAGCGAGCGCAGCGAGGCGGCGATCGCCGCCTGCTCGTTGAAGCCCGGCATCACGATCGCGATCGGCGGCTCGATGCCGGCGTCGGGCTTCGATCGGTAGAACAGGCTGAACAGGAAGCGGCTGAGGATGTAGCTGGCCACACACACGCTGTACACGCCGAAGAACGGGTTGGAGAACATCAGCCCCACGAACTCGGCCTTGTAGGCCATCACAGCGACGATCAGCCCGACCAGATACAGGGCGGCCAGCGCCTTCAAGGCGCGGTGCACGGTCATCTCGCTCAGGGCACGAAGCGCAGGCCACCGACAGGAGTACGGTAGGTGCAGTCCAGCACCGCCCGGCAGCGCCGCAACCAGCCGTAGTCGTGGTCGGGGTGGAGCGTGACCAGGATCGCCAGATCGTAGTCTTCGGGCCCGAGCCCGCTCTTGTCGCGACGAGGATCGGGATCCACGCCCTCGACCAGCTCGCCGTCCACCCTCAGGGAGGGCACGTACGGGTCGTGGAACTCGACGTGCGCGCCTTCGGCCTGCAGCCGCTCGATGATCTCCACGGCGGGCGCTTCGCGGCTGTCGCCGACGCCCGGCTTGTAGGAGACACCGACGACCAGCACGCGTGCTTCGCGCAGCCCGCCGCCGCTGTTGGCGAGCATTTCGTGCGCGCGCCAGACCACGTGGCGGGGACGGCCGGCCACTTTGCGCATCGCCTCCTCGGCCAGCAGCGCCGGACGGCCGTGCTCGCGCAGCGGCGCCAGCAGGTAGTGCGGGTCGACGCCGATGCAGTGGCCGCCCACGCCCGCGGAGGGGTAGTGGGCCATGAACCCGAACGGCTTGGTGGCGGCGCCGTCGGTCACCTCGATCGGGTCGAGGTTGTGCGCCTTGCACGCTTCGGCCATCTCGAACGCCAGCGCGATGTTGACGGCACGGAAGGTGTTCTCGTAAAGCTTGACCATCTCGGCCGCCTCGGGCGAGGACACGCGGTGCAGCTCCTTGCACGTGTGTTGCAGGAGCTCTGCCGCGCGTCGGAAGCAGGTCTCTGTGACTGCGCCCATCACGCGCGGTGTGAGGCGCTGCTCGTGTCCGGCCACGCCCGGGTCGATGCGCTCGGGGGCGAACGCCACGAACACGTCCACGCCCACCTCCAGCCCCTTGGCGGCCAGCGGACGCACGAGCAGCTCGCGGGTGGTGCCCACGTAGGTGGTGGAGGTCAGCACCAGCGTCTGGCCGGGGCGCGCGTGCTCGACCACCGAGGCGCACGCCTGGCGCAGCACCTCGGGGTTGGGGCGACGCTGCGCGTCGATCGGGGTGGGCACGCAGATCAGCACGAGATCGGCCGCCACCAGCGCGTCGATGCGGTCAGTCAGCTCGAAGCCGTCCTCGGAGAGGTAGAGCTGCAGGTTCTCCTGGTCTGTGGCCAGCAGCTCGGCCTTGCCGGCGCGGATCGCCTGCAGGCGCCTCTGGGAGGTGTCGATGCCGATGATCTCAGCGCCGGCGTTGCGCAGTGCGATGGCTGTCGGCAGGCCGACGTAGCCGAGGCCAACGACCGCCACGACGGACTGTCCGACAACGCCGCTTTCGAGCTGCTCGAGGTCGATGCCATCGCCGCCGTCGAGGGTGGCGCGCTCCACTCTGAGCTCTGCGTTGCCCTGCTCTTCAAGCGCCTCCAGTGCCAACTCCAGCGTCATCGATGCCCCCTTCGTAGTTCTGCCCGTGTGCTCGTGGCGCCGAGTGTGAACACTCCGGGCGAGCTTGCAAGCGGCTCTGGACGGGTGACCTAGCGACTGCTCCAAGGGGGCACGAGGGCGTCGTCCCAAGCGGGCAGCGGGGCCGTACCGGGCGGGCAATCGGCGTCCGCGGGCCGGTCGTGGTCATTGAGCGCGAGCAGCTCCACCGACTCGACGGGCGCGCGTTGTTACGCTCACTAGTCATGCGCGACTACCTCAAAGAGCTGCACAGCCACGTCCTGATCTACGACGGCGGGATGGGCGCCACGCTGGAGCAGTTCGAGCTGACCAGCGAGGACTACGGCGGCCTGGCCGGCAAATGCCACGAGGCGCTCGTACTCAACCGCCCGGACGTGATCGAGGGCGTGCACAGCTCGATGCTGGCGGCCGGCGCGGAAGTGCTGGAGACGGACACCTTCCAGGGCTCGCGGATCAAGCTCGAGGAGTGGGGTCTGGGCGAGTACACGCTGGAGATCAACACGCGCGCGGCGGAAATCGCGCGCAAGGCGGCCGGCGAGGACCGCTTCGTGGCCGGCTCGATCGGCCCCACCGGCTACCTGCCCGCCTCCGAGGACCCGTCGCTGGGGCAGATCCGCTTCGGCGAGCTGGTCGAGCGTGTTCGCCGAGCAGGCCTCGGGCCTGATCGACGGCGGCGCCGACCTGATCATCATCGAGACCGCGCAGGACATCCTGGAGGTCAAGGCGGCCGTGTTCGGCGCCCGCGAGGCGTTCAAGAGCGCCGGGCGCACGCTGCCGATCCACACCTCGGTGTCGCTGCTGCCCAACGGCGGCAAGATGCTGTTGGGGACCGACATCTCGGCGGTGCTGTGCACGCTCGAGGCTTTGCGCGTGGACGTGATCGGGCTGAACTGCTCGACCGGCCCGCAGGACATGCGCGACGCGATCCGCTTCCTCGGCGAGCACTGCCCGGTGCCGGTGGCGTGCATCCCCAACGCCGGGCTGCCGCTGCAGGGTCCTGACGGCGAGACGATCTTCCCTGAGCAGCCGGGGCCGCTGGCGGAGGCGCTGGGCGAGTTCGTGGAGCGCTATGGCGTCGGCGTGGTGGGTGGCTGCTGCGGCACCACCCCAGCGCACATCGCGGCCATCGCCGAGCGGGTTGGCGGTCGTGGGGTAAGCCCGCGTCCGGCGCCGCGTCCCCCACACCTGTCCTCGATGATCGCCGCCACGACGCTGGTGCAGGAGCCGCGACCGACGATGGTGGGCGAGCGCGTGAACTCGCAGGGCTCGCGCAAGGCCAAGGAGCTGCTGCTGGCGGACGACTACGACGGACTGGTGCAGATCGCCGAGGACCAGGTGACCGGTGGCGCGCACGTGCTGGACCTGTGCGTGGCGCTGACCGAGCGGGCGGACGAGGACGAACAGATGCGCCTGCTGGCCAAGAAGGTCTCGCTCACGCAGCCGTCTCCGATCCAGATCGACTCGACCGAGCCGGAGGTGATCGAGCGAGCGCTGGAGCAGATCCCGGGGCGCGCGATCGTCAACTCGGTCAACCTGGAGGCAGGCCGCGACAAGCTCGACCGCGTGGTGCCGATGGCGCTGGCCCACGGCGCGGCGCTGATCGCGCTGACGATCGACGAGGTCGGCATGGCCAAGACGGCGCAGCGCAAGGTGGAGATCGCCGAACGGATCCGCGACCTGTGCTGCGTCGAGCACGGTCTCGATCCGGAGCTCCTGATCTTCGACTGCCTGACGTTCACGCTGACCACCGGCGATGAGGAGTGGCGTCCGTCGGCGGTGGAGACGATCGAGGGCATCAAACGGATCAAGGCGGAGATCCCGCACGTGAAGACCTCGCTGGGCGTATCCAACGTGTCCTTCGGCGTGTCACCGGGCGCGCGCGCGGTGCTCAACTCGGTGTTCCTGCACCACTGCGTGCAGGCGGGCCTTGACCTGGCGATGGTCAACCCCAACCACATCACGCCCTACTCGGAGATCCCCGACCTCGAGCGCGAGCTTGCGGACGACCTGGTGTTCAACCGCCGCGAGGACGCGCTTGAGAAGTTCATCGCAGCACTTCGAGTCCAAGGGCCCGGAGGACGGTGATCAGGATCCCACCCGCCGCGCCGACCCGACCGAGGGCATGGAGCCGGAGCAGGCGCTTCACTTCCACATCCTGCGCCGGCGCAAGGAGGGCGTGGAGGAATGGATCGACCGCTCGGTGGAGAAGATCGGCGCGGTGCCCACGCTCAACGGGGTGCTGCTGCCGGCGATGAAAGAGGTGGGCGACAAGTTCGGCGCGGGTGAACTGATTTTGCCGTTCGTGCTGCAGTCGGCCGAGGTGATGAAGAAGGCGGTGGCGCAGCTGGAGAAATACCTGGACAAGGTCGAGGGCTACACCAAGGGCACGGTGGTGCTGGCCACGGTGTTCGGCGACGTGCACGACATCGGCAAGTCGCTGGTCAACACGATCCTGACCAACAACGGATACACGGTGGTGGACCTCGGCAAGCAGGTGCCGATCCAGACGATCCTCGACGCCGCCCAGGAGCACGACGCGACGGCCATCGGCCTGTCGGCCTTGCTGGTGTCCACGTCCAAGCAGATGCCGGCGGCGATCCAGGAGCTGCACGCCAAGGGCCTCGAGTTCCCGGTGCTGATCGGAGGCGCGGCGATCAACCGCGCGTTCAGCTACCGCGCGCTGTTCCCCGGCGGCAAAGACTCCGAGGAGATGTACGAGCCGGGCGTGTTCTACTGCAAGGACGCGTTCGAGGGCCTGTCGGTGATGGACCAGCTGATCGACGTGGACGCCAAGGGCGCGCTGGTGGACAAGCTGCGCACGGGCGCGCGCGCGTTCCGCGAGAAGGGCGAGGAGCCGGAGGAGGATCTGAACTTCGCCGACGACTCGGTGCGCTCGGCGGCACGCACCGACGTGCCGATCCCCACCCCGCCGTTCTGGGGCGTGCGCGAGATCCGGGTGGACCTGGACGAGGTGTACCGCCACCTGGACACGCACGTGCTGTTCAAGCTGCACTGGGGTGGCAAGGGTGTGAAAGGCGAGGCGTGGCAGACGCTGCTGCGCGACGATTTCCGCCCGCGTCTTGAGCGGATGTGGCGCGAGCAGGACTACCTGCACCCGCGCGCGCTGCTGGGCTTCTTCCCGTGCTACTCGCTGGGCAACGAGATCGTGGTGCTGGACCCCGAGGACCACACGCGCGAGCTGACGCGCTTCGTGTGCCCGCGCCAGCCCAAGGGCGAGCGGATCTGTCTGGCCGACTTCTACCGCCCTGCCGTGGACGGCAACCCCCCCGAGGAGCTGGACGTGATCGCGGTGCAGGCGGTGACGGTGGGCGGCGAGGTGACCGAGTTGATGGCGAAGCTCGAGGCCGAAGGTGAATTCGCCGAGCAGCTGTTCGTGCACGGCCTGGGCGTGCAGACGGCGGAGGGCCTGGCGGAATGGCTTCACTACGAGGTGCGCAAGATGCTCGACATCCCACTGACGCAGGGACGGCGCTACTCGTGGGGCTACCCTGCGGTGCCGGAGCAGAGCGAGCACCTGAAGGTGGAGAAACTGCTCGATCTGTCACAGATCGGCATGACGATCACCGACGGCTACGCCCCCGACCCCGAGCAGTCGACGCTTGCCATGATCGCCCACCACCCGCAGGCGATCTACTTCGGCACACGCCAGGGGCGGCTGCCGGCCGAGGGTTCACCTGACGATCTGATCCGGGGGTCAAGTCGTGATCCGTCGCTTTTCGGAGAGCTCGATGACAGCGACCCGCCGGACGGGGCGGTCGAGGCGGAGGCGCTGGTTTAGCGGCACACATCGAGGGGCGGATACAACGTACAGGCGCCTCGCCCGAGTGACCGGAATCTCTTCTCGGGCTGGCGACCTCTGGCAGTTCAGCCAGTCGGCTCAAAATACGGTCTCGGCGCGCCGCCAGTCACCGCCAACCGCGCGTATTCCCGCCTGCCTCAAAGCCATTTCCAGCACCTCCTCGCGGCGCAGCGGCTTGGCGAAGTGAAAGCCCTGGCCGAAGTCGCACTTGATCCCCTCCAGCAGCTTCAACTGCTCGGGGTTCTCGATGCCCTCGGCCACCACTTTCAGGCGGAAGATGCGCGCCAGCGCCACGATGGCGGCGGTCAGCTGCGCCATGTCGGGGCTGGGGTCGGCCAGGAACGAGCGGTCGATCTTGAGCACGTCCACGGGAAACTGGCGGATGTAGTTCAGCGATGAGTAGCCGGTGCCGAAGTCGTCGATCGCCAGTTTCACACCGAGTGCGCGCAGGCCGTTGAGGCGCAGCAGGCTCAGCTCCAGATCTTCCATCATCACGCTCTCGGTCAGCTCCAGCGTGAGGCTCGACGGCTCGATGCCCGACTCGCTCAGCGCGGCGCGCACCTCCTCGATGAACTCCGGGCGCTGCAGCTGACAGGCCGACACGTTGACCGCCATCGACAGCGGCGGGTCGCGCGGGCATTCGCGCTGCAGGTGCGCCGCCGAAGCGCACGCCTCATACAGCACGTAGCGCCCCACCGCCACGATCAGGCCGGTGTCCTCCAGCAGTTCCACGAAGTCCAGCGGCAGCACCGTGCCACGCACGGGGTGCTCCCAGCGCACCAGCGCCTCGGTGCCGGCCATGTCGCCCCTGGCCAGGTCCATGATCGGCTGGTAGCGCAGCGTGAACTCGCCCGTTTCCAGCGCGCGCTGCAGGTCGGTCTTCAGTTCCAGGCGTGCCAGCGCCCTGGTGTGCATCTCCGGCTGGAAGATCTGGTAGTGGGCCTTGCCGCCCTCCTTGGCGATGTACATGGCCGCGTCCGCGTTGCGCAGCAGCTCGTCGGCGTCGCCGCCGGCGATCATGTGCTGGTCGCTGAACGCGATCCCGATGCTGGTGGCGATCGTCACGTCGCGGTCGGCCAGCGTCACCGGCGCTTCCAGCGCGGCCATCACACGGTGGGCGATCTCCACCGACTGAAGCTCGGTGTCCGCGTCGTGGATCAGGATCGCGAACTCGTCGCCGCCCAGGCGGGCGGCGGTGTCGGTGGTGCGCATGCAGTCCTCCAAGCGCCTGCCCAGCTCCTGAAGCACTTCGTCGCCCGCCGCGTGGCCGAGGCTGTCGTTGACGTTCTTGAAGTCGTCCAGGTCGAGGAACAGCACCGCCACCGGCAGGTGATCGCGACGCTGGGCGATCAGCGCGTGCTCCACGCGGTTGCGAAACAGCGCGCGGTTGGGCAGGCCGGTGAGCGTGTCGTGGAACGCCTGGTGCTCCAGTTCCGCCTGAAACGCCTTGCGCTCGCTGATGTCGCGGATGTTGAGCACGATGCCAGCGATCGTCTCGTCGTTCAGCAGGTTCGTTCCCAGCACCTCCACGTCGCGCCAGTGCTTGGCCGCGTGGCGCACGCGGAACTCCGCCGTCGCGCGCCCTCCGGGCAGCTTGGTGGCGATCGCCGAGAAGTACACCAGCAGGCGCTGCACCTCATCGGGGTCCACCATTTCGGCGAGTTCCCTGCCCACCAGGTAGTCGGGGCTGAATCCGAAGGTGCGCTGCACAGATGGGCTGATGTAGTTGACCAGCGCGTCCTCGCCCACGATGCAGATCACATCCGATGAGTTCTTGATCAGCGCGCTGAGGCGGTCCTCCGAGCGCTGGTGCACGCTCTCCTCCGTCAGCGCCACCGTCTGCAGCGCCAGCGCCACCTCCCTGGAGAGCGTGGTCAGGCTCTCCAGAGCCTCGCGCGGCAGCGGCTCGGGGGCCAGCACCATCAGCATGCCCATGAGCCGATCGCGGACGAACAGCGGCGAGAGACAGCGCGCCTCCCCTGGCTCGTCGATCATCAGCACGCGGGTGCCGCTCGTGCGCACCCGGGCGCTCTCGGGCAGCTCGCCCAGGCACAGCGGCGGCATGTCGTCCAGGTCGCGCTCGTCGCTTGCGCCCACCACGTCCAGCATGTCGGGATCCTCGCCGGCGATGTACAGGCACACGGCCACCCGCTCCTCCACCACCGAGCGGGCGGCGTGCAGCGCCGCCGTGTACACATCCTCGCGGGTTGCCGCGCTGACCAGCGCCTCGCCCGCGATCCGCAGCGCGGCCTCGCGGCGGGTGGCCTGCTCGTTGCGGCGCACGATGCCCGCCATCCGCACCAGCACCAGCGTGAACATCGCCGCCGAAGCCCCCACCAGCACGTACAGGTCCAGGTGATCCGTGGTTGTCACGCGTGCCACGATCAGCAGCGGGGCGGTGAAGCTCGCACCGGCGAGCAGCATCATGCGCGCGCGCGTGAGGCGACCGTCCGGTTCGGGACCAGGCTCTGAGAGCTGGCTCATCGACGGGTGCAGCGCGGCGGTGCCCAGCAGCGTGTAGTAGATCGCCCAGCCCGTGTCCAGGATCCCCGACGTGTCGTAGCCGCCGTCCAGCAGCTTGATCCCATACAGGGCATCGCTGAGCAGCAGAACCACTGTGCCCGACAGCAGGAACACGAAGGCGGGCTCGCGGCGGTGGCTGCCGGCGGCCACGCGCGCCACCACCCCCAGCACCAGGATGTCCATCGCCGGATAGGCCACGGAGGTCAGGCTCTTGAGCAGCGAATCGTTGTACACGTCGGTGTAGGGCTGGATCAGATACACCCACAGCAGCGTGGCCAGCGCCACCGTGACGATCAGCGCGTCGATCAGGCCGTCGCGATCGCGTCCGTCGTCGCGGTGGCGGATGATCAGCAGCATCCCCACCACCAGGAACGGATAGAAGGCCAGGTGGAAGGCGTCGGCGATCGACGGGAACGGCAGCGCGTCGCCGAAGATGCGTTCGTAGTTGGACGACAGCACGTCGCTGGCCACGAACAGCGCCTGCCCGACCGCGAACAGATACCACGGCGTGCGACTGCGACCGCGGTTCCTGCGCGCTCCCACGATCAGCGCCGCGATCGTCTCGCCGCCGATCAGATTGAAGACCAGACCGCTCTTCAGCCAGGCGGGGCCGCTGAACTGCGCGATCGCATAGCCACCTGTGAGCAGCACCATCGCCCCCAGGTACATCCACCAGAAGTGCAACGAAAAGCGTGTCGGCTGCTCAGCCGTGCTCCGGCCTGGAGCTTCCATCAGGAGCCACCGGGCGATTTCGAGCCGTTGCTGCGGGTCACCACCGTGGCGGTGGCTGCCCGCGGCGCACGCAGCCGCGCCAACTCCAAGCGCACCAGGCGCGTGTCGATCAGGCTGGGGCGGCTATCGCCCTCACGCCAGGCGCTTTCGCCTTCGCCCCAGGCGAAGTCCAGCGGCCGGCGAGTGGCCGTCGATTCGGGGATCGCATAGCTCCGCACGGCTCGCGTATCGGCCGCACTCGCCGAAAACCTGAACCCTGCAAGTCATTCGGACACAAATTCCAATTCCCAGGAGATGCCCGCCGGGCGGCCCGGGCTCGCCGGCGTTAGTCGTCTTCGCGCGGCGGCGGGCGGAACAGGATGCGCTTGACCTCGATCGCCGAGCCGCCGCCGAGGCGCAGCGCGGTCTGAAAGCCCTCCGCGCCCAGCTCGCCGGCGTCCAGCACGCGGCGCAGCTCGTTCAGCGCGCCAAGGTCCTCCTCGGCCACCTGGTCGCGGGCGATCTCCAGGAGGATCAAATGGCGCGGCCGCTTGGCCGCCGCCGCCATCCGCACGAACGGCTCGCGCTCGGATGCGTCCAACCCGTCGGCCGCCAGCACGACGGTCTCGCGGTTCTCAAGGCGCTTGGCCACCGCCGCGCGCAGCAGCTCGGAGGCGCGCGCGTCGAGGTCCTCCTCGGCCACGCGTCCGGCCAGCAGCGCCCGCACCTTGCCCAGCGACAGCAGGCAGGCGCGGTCCTCGATCAGGCGATCGAGGAACGCTTCGCGCTCGCTCTCGGAGGCGGAGCACACGATCAGCAGGCTGCCGGGCGAGTAGCGCAGACGGTCCGCCGGCGTGAGCACCCGGCAGTGGACGGTGAGGTCCGCCGGGCGTGGCGGAGCGCCGTCGCGGCGCGGTCGATCGGAGGACCAGCCGGTCCGCTCGTCGTCTGAGATCTTGACGCTGCGCGCCTGGGGTCGGGTTGACATACCCCCATCATGCCGCACCAGGCGCCCTCACCGGGGCACCGTGTCGCTTTCAGGGATCCCCGGGCACCCTGTGAGCGGCGATCAGGGCGAGCTTGCCGGCACGATCGAGCGTCTTGATCCGCGCCTCCTCGCGCATGGCCGCGCTGCGATCGGCCATCGGCAGGGCCAGCTCGAGCTCCAGCGGCCGGCGGCTGGCGGTGTAGCGGCTGGCCTTGCCCGCGCGATGGCGCTCCAGGCGCCGCTGCACATCGGTGCTCCAGCCGGTGTACAGCGAACCGTCGCAACAGCGCAGCATGTAGACCCAGGCGTTGGCCACACACGATCCATACGCCGCGGCCGCCTCCACGCCTGCCCGCGCCTCTAGGATTCGGCGCCCGATGCGGCCGTGTGCCGGCCCAGGCCGACCGGCACCGGGCCGAGCGTGACGGGCGCGGCCTGCATCGTGCGCAGGCGCACGTCGCGCCAGGAGAGACCCTCGTTGAGGAGCGCGGGCAGCCCCATCAGCAGCGCGGTCAACAGCTCCACCACCTGCAGCACGATCCCGAACGCCAGCGCGTCCGCGCCGGACACGTGGTAGGCCCCGACCAGCACCGCCACGCACGCAGCCTGGAACACGCCCACGTTGGCGGGGGTGGCGGGCACCACGGCGGTGACGTTGACCGCAAACAGCACCGCAGCCGCCCCGCCCAGGCCCGCGCGGTCATCGAGGCCGAGCGCCATCAGCAGCAGCCAGCAGCTCATCCACTGCATCGCCCACGCGCCCAGCTGCAGCACAGTGGCGGTGGCGGCCTGGCGCGGGTGAACAAACACGCGCAGTCCGTCGCGCACCCGCGCCAGCACACTGCGCAGGCCGCGCGCCAGCGCCTGGGCGCGCGCCGAGCGCGAGACCGCCGCATGCGGGATCAGCAGCGGCGCCACCAGCACCGCCAGCAACACTCCCAAGGGAGCCAGTGCGGCGGCGATCAGCGCGCCGTGGTGGCCGTTGAGGAGATCCACGCTGGAGAACATCCCGATGCCCAGCAGCGCCAGCGCGAGCAGGTTCAGCAGCGTCTGCGAGACCATCGTGCCGAGCACCACCGGCAGCGTGTCGCGCGCGCGGCCCAGCCGGCGCGCCACGATCAGCGCGCGCGAGGGCTCTCCCAGGCGGGCGGGAAGCGTGGCCGACATCAGCACCCCGATGAACGTTCCCTGCATGGCATCCCGTCGTTTGGCCCTGCGCCACGTGGGCGCGCACCCCAGGATCGCGTGCCAGGCGAGCGCGCGCGCGAACATCGCCGCGCACATCAGCCCCAGCCCGGCGGCCAGCAGCCCCGGCTTGGACGCCAGCAGGCTTTCAAGCACTCGATCAACGCCCACACGCTCGAGCGCCAGCTGCGCCAGCGCAAGACCGATCAGGCAGGAGACCAGCAGCGCGCCGCGCCGCGCCAGGCGGGCCGCGCGCCCGCCGGCAGTCGCCTCGCTGACCGGCCTTGGGCCGCGCAGGCTGGGCAGGCGCTCGGCGGGGATCCGCGGCAGCAGGTCGGCCGGCGCCAGACCATGGCGCACCGCCACGCGCGCCAGCCTGCTCGATGGTGTGCCCACCGCGATCGCCTGCTCGTAGCAGTCCAGCACCTCGGCGGCCACGTGCGGCCAGGCGAAGCGCTCCGCGCGCTCGCCCGCGCTTGCGGCCAGGCGCGCGCGCAACGGCTCCTCAAGCGCCAGGCCCCGCAGAGCCTCGGCCAGCGCCAGCGCGTCGCCGGGGGGCACCAGCAGACCGTCCAGCCCGTCGCGCAGCACGTCGCGGTAGCCGGGGATGTCCGAGGCGATCACCGGCGTGGCGGCAGCGAACGCCTCGGTCAGCACCATGCCGAAGCTCTCACCGTGTAGCGACGGCGCGCACACCACGTCCGCAAGGTCCAGCTCGGCCTGCTTGCGCTCCTCCGACACCTTGCCCAGCGCGTGCACGCCGCGGTCGTCGAGCATCATGTGGGAAACCTCCGCGGCGCTTGCGCCGACCAGCGTGAGCGTGGCCGGGATCTGGTCGCGCAGCGCCTCGAATGCGCGCAGCAACACTCCCAGCCCCTTGCGCTCGACCGCCTGCCCCACGAACAGGATTCGCAGCGGCGCCTGCGGATCGCGCGACCGCGGCGGACTCGCACCAAGCTCGTTCGCTGGGCGTTCTCGCAGCTGCACGCCGTTGGGGATCACGCGGTAGCGCCCACCGTAGAAGCGTCGCGCCGTCCACGCCGCCGCCTCGGAGACGGCGATGCGGACGTGCAGGCGGTTCATGCGCCGCCGCCCGCCCAGCGGCACGGCGGCGATGCCGTTGGTGATCAGGTTCTCGGAGTACGTGTGGAAGGTGCCCACCAGCGGCAGCTCGCCCGCGCTGAGCAGCGCGTCCCAGCCCAGCAGCGGCACCACCGGCTCGTGGATGTGCAGCACGTCGTAACCCCCGCTGCGCAACTCGCGGCGCATGGCCAGCACCGCGTTGGGGTTGGCCACCAGGTTCGACACCGCGCCGTTGGCCGGCAGGCCGATCGTCCGTCCGAGCGAGACGAACCCCTCCCCCAGCTCGCGTCGCTGCGGCCTGGCGCCGCGGTGTGAGCGGCGCGCGTGCTCGTCGTCGGGGTCGAACGGCGCGAGGATCCGCGGCTCGTGGCCGGCTGACGCCAGCTCGGCTGCGAGCGCCTCGATGTGGCGCGTCACCCCTCCGGGGTACGTCCACGAATACGGCGACAGCAGCGCGACCCGCACGGGGACGTACTTTATCCGCCTGGGCGGTTGATCCCTCGAGGCGGTGCGATAATCACCTGCATGAGCACGCGGCGCTTCGTCAAGTACACGTTCCTGCAGCTCGACCCCGCGTGGCGGCGGCTTGACGGCGAGCAGCGCGCGGAGGACAAGCGCGAGTTCGCGGCCGCGTGCGAGGACTTCGCCGACGGGCACCTGCTGCAGTGCTTCTCGCTGGTGGGCACGCGCGGGGACGCCGAGATGCTGCTGGTGTCCGAGGCGGAGAACCTGGAACGCATCCACGAGTTCCACGTGGTGCTGAGCCAGAGCGGGCTGATGAAGTGGGCCAGCACCCCCTACTCGTTCCTGGGCATGCGCAAGAGCTCTGAGTACTCTGAGGACGAGCGCAACGTGGTGCGCGGCTTCCGCGGCAAATACGTGTTCGTGTATCCGTTCGTGAAGTCGCGCGAGTGGTATGCGCTGCCGGCCGAGGAGCGCTGGCGGATCATGCAGGGCCACATCCAGGTTGGGCGCGAATACCCGGGCGTGGACAACCACACCACCTACTCCTTCGGCCTGGACGACCAGGAGTTCGTGGTGGCGTTCGACACCGACGACGTGGGCACGTTTCTGGACTTGGTGCAGCGGCTGCGCACGACCGAGGCGTCGCGCTTCACGGTGCGCGACACGCCCAGCTTCACCTGTCTGGCGATGTCGCTGGAGCGGGCGCTGAACGCGCTGGACGGCGAGCCGGTGGCACTGGGCGCCGAGCTGCGCGCGGTCTGAGCCGTAGCGGTGGCAAAGCGCGCGAACGCAGGCACAGCGCACCTGCGCAGAGCCGACCCGGTGCTGGCGGAGATGATCGAGCGGATCGGTCCACTCGGCGACGCCCGCGAGGGACGTCCTGATGCGAGTGATCACTATGGAGCGCTGGTTCGCACGATTGCCGGTCAGCAGCTGTCGGTGCTGGCGGCGCGCTCGATCTACAAGCGGCTGACGTCGCGCTTCGACGACCGGGCGCCCACGCCGCAGGAGATCCTGGCCGACGATCCGGAAGAGCTGCGCGCGGCGGCGGGGCTGTCGCGCGCCAAGGTCGGCTACCTGCGCTCGCTGGCCGAGCACGTGGTCTCGGGCGAGTTGGAGCTGGAGCGTCTGGACGAGCTGGAGGACGAGCAGGTGATCGCGGAGCTGATCGCCGTCAAGGGCCTCGGCCTGTGGACCACGCACATGTTCCTGATGTTCCAGCTGGAACGCCCTGACGTGCTGCCGGTGGGCGACCTCGGGATCCGCCGCGCGATGGAACGCGCCTACGGCCTGGACGCGCTGCCCGCACCCGCAGCGATGCAGGAGCTGGCCGCGCCCTGGCAGCCGCACCGCACATTGGCGTGCAGGTACCTGTGGCGCTCGCTGGACAACGAACCGACCTGAGGCTACTGGCCACAGCCAAGCCGGCGCGCGGCGGCCCTAGCCTTTCTTCTTCTTGGCGGCCTTCTTCGGCCCGTACTTCTTGCGTGCCGCACGTTCGCAGGAGGCGCGCTTCTTCTTCGACTTGCTCTTCTTGCAGCTCTTCAGCGCTCTGGCCAGCAGTTGGGCGCGGGTGAGCGGGCGCGCCTTGGCGCAGCCGGTGGGCTTGATGATGGTGGTCTGCTTGAACAGCTCCCCGTCCTGCGCGGTGATTTCGGTGGGCATGGCCAGGTTGGCGCTGCACAGGTCGTAGTGGTTGGCACCCGGCGCGTAGGCGGCCAGGATCGAGCGCGGGCCGGCGGGCAATGTGGTTTCAAACGTGGTGAACGGCGCGTCGGGGGCGCTTTCGAAGCGCGAGTAGGTGATGCCTTTGGTGATGTCGGTCTTGCCGTCGATGACCAGCACGATCCCTTCGCCCTGGAGCACGAACTCGACGTCTGGGAATTCCGCGCCGCCGTGTGACACGAGGTAGGCCGGACCGGTGAGGGCGCTCTTGAGTACCGGCGTGTGGATGGTGGCCTGGCCGATGATCGCCGTTTCGGCGCACGCGGCCGGGTTGGCGTTGAACACCGCCACGGCACACGCGTATTTGAACGTTTCCTGGCGCGAGGGCAGCGCAATCGGCAGCTGCAGGTCGACTTTGGCGATGTTGGCCTGCCCGAGCCCGGCCGATTCGAGCTTCACGTTCAGGTTGGCGCCGCCTTTTTTGCTGGCCAGGCCGGCGGTCGAGGCGCTGAGCTTGGGCGTGAACGGCAGGCTGGCGCAGTTGGTCACGCGGAACGGCGAGGACACCGCCTCGCTGGCGCCCGGCGCGCCGGACAGCGCTCCGGTGATCGTCATGGGCGCGCAGTTGGTGGGGTTGAACTCGAAGTTGGGCCGGTTGACGGTGACGTTGATCTGTTTGATCTGCGCCGGTATGCCTTTGATGAACGTGGGGAACGCTTCTCCCCTGGGCCCCGGGTCGGTGGTGATGGTTACCGCTGCGGTCGTCTCGTTGACGTTGATCCGCGAGCGCACGTTCACATAGCCGAGGTTGAACGGCCCGGCCTTGGCCAGCGTGGAGACGAGCAGCCCGAACGGCGCGCCATCGTAGCCGCTGGTCAGATACACGTTGCCGGCCAGCGTGAACGGGTCGCCGCCCAGCCCGGAGCTGGCGGTGGAGGTGCCGATCAGGCTTTCCGCGCCGCACGACCATTCCGTGCCGACGGGCGGTTCCTCACACGGCGTGACCGAGGACAGCAGCGCCGCCTCCCCCTCGGGCAGAGTGACGGCCACACCGTTGAGCGGCTGGTTGGTGTCCGGGTGGCCGATCGTGAGCGAGAAGTCGGTGAAGCCGGCGGCCTGCGCGCTGGTGGCGCCGGCCTGGAAGCTGGGTGCGAACGGCTGCGGATCGGACGGGCAGCCTGTGCCTTCGGCGCCGGATGTGATTTCAAACGACGAGCTCCGCGGCGTGGCGGGCGTGGCTTCGCCAACCGACCAGGGTTTGAACGAGGCCTGGCTGGTGTAGGAGCCGCACTGCGGCGGCGTGGACTGCGAGGCGCGAGCGCCTCCGAACAGCTTCAGCGTGAGGTCTTCAAACGGCACCGGCGGGGTTTCCCTGAAGACCGAGGTCAGCTGGCCGGTGCTCTGGTTGACCTGGACTTCGCCGGCGAGCTTCACGCGCACGCCCGAGATCGGGTCTTCGGCGAAGATGTAGAGCACCAGCGGCGAGAGGAACGGGTCGGTGTCCTGCGAGGCCAGGTACACGCCACCGGTCAGTTCGTGTTCCAGCAGCGGCGTTTTGATCACCACGCTGCCGATCTTGGACGCTTCCGGGCAGGCCGCTTCTTCGGGCGAGAAGTTGTCGTCGGCTACCAGCGTGGCCAGGCTTTCGCTGACACCGCCGGCCAGGCCGAACTGCGCGCCGGTGCACGCCAGCAGACCATTGGCCGCCGCGGGGCTGGCCTCGACGCCTTCGGGCAGTTGCAGCGTGGTGGCCTTCACATCCGCCTCGGCCACGCCGTTCTCGGCCAGCGTCGATTCCTGCGGCACGTGGATGTGGACGGTGAAGCCCGACGGCGTGCTGGCCGCGTGGGTTTCCGGTTCCACCGAGATCGCCGGTGTGAACGCCTCGAGATCGCAGTTGCTCAGCAGCGGGAGCTCGTAGCTGGAGTGTTCTGAGCCGACGGTGTAAACCGTCCGATCTTCGCCACTGGGCCACGAGTCGCCGCTCACCGTAGAGATCGGCACCGACGAGCACGACGTCGGCAGCGTCAGGAACGGCTTGGGTTCGGCGTCGCCGAGCGGCTGGCATGGACGTGCCGGTTCGAAGCCTTCGTCCCAGTGACCGTCGCCCACGCATTCCCAGCCGCGCGAGCTGTCGTGACGCGAGTCGCCCGGCACCCCCCAGAACGTGACCTGGGTGTCGATCAGCGCGGCGGCCTGCGTGGTCACGTCGGCGCTCACTTCCACCGCGTAGCTGCTGCCGGCCTTGATGGCCGTGTTGAGGATCACCGGCACTTTGTCGACCTCGATCCCGAACCTTGCCGGTTCGCCCTGTTCGGGTACCAGGTTGAACACCGGCACCGATTCGGTGACCGCGCCGCCGTAGATCTTCGGTTCGTTGAGCTTGACTCGTGCCACTCCCACAGCCGTGTTCGGCTTGCACTGGTTGACGTCTTTTTCTTCGATCGTCGCAAACTGCAGGCTGGTGCACTGCGGCACCACCGTGATGTTGCCCAACAGGCCCGGCGGCAGCACGAAGTGCAGGTCGCGAACGAGCGCAGGGGTGGTTTCTTCTTCGCGCGTGGGGTTGACGTGGTGTTCGAGCACGTCGTTCAGGTCGAGCGTCGTCGTCAGCTGAAAAGGGTGGGCCCCAGCATGCAGTTCCGGTTTGCCTTCGCTGGTTTCCGGTGTGATTTCGTACTTTTCGACCCCGAACAGGGTTTCGCCGCCTTCGCGCACGGTGAGGTCTTCAGATGTGTGCGCGCCCGGCACGCTGCCTTCGCCGCCTTCGACCGCGACCCCGTTGGCAAGAGGCGGCACAGGATTCGCGGCCACCTTGACCGGGATGATGACTTCCAACCCTTCGTAGGCGGCGACGTTCTTTTCGACCTTGCAGGAGATCACCTGTCCGGCGGTTTCGCATTTCAGCTTGGTGGCGATGCTCCCGCGGCCACCCACACCGGCGTCGCCCCTGACTTCGCCGTTGACTTCCAGGCCGGCGGGCAGCGTGTCGCTGATCACGATCGGATGTTCTTTGCTCGCTTTGATGTCCTGGTAGCCGAGGTCGCTCGCCGAGGCGAAGATCTGTCCCACGCCGCCTGCTTGAAGGTCGGTGGGGGCGGCGCCCGAGGTCAAGTGCCACCACGAGCTCGAGGCCAGCGCCGTTCCCGCGCCGCCCAACAGCACGGCGACTGCACCGAGAACGATCAGCGCAAGCGACACGGTTCTGCGCAAGCCGAGCACGCGAACGCCCATCACGCTCGCCTCCCTGTGCTCGCCCTGCTGGCCTTCTTGGCGGTGTACTTCTTGCGCGCGGTCTTTTCACACGCGCGCCGCTTGCTGTTCTTCTTCAGCTTCTTGCACGCCTTCAAAGCCTTGGACAGCAGCTGTGCACGCGTCGGTTTGGCGGGCAGGACCGTCTTGGCCGTTTCCTTGCCCGCTTCGAGCACCGACGTCACGTTGCCGGTGCTCGCGGCGGTGAAGCTGGAAGGTGGTGTGTACACGGGCTCGGTGGAAGCCGGCGCTTTGCAGGCGGCTTCCGATTCGCAGTTGGTCTTGGTGCTCACGCTCGACTGCACACACGGAGACGCTTCGCTGCACACGCGCGCGTCGTATACGTCGAAGTTGGTGTCTTTGTCGGAGGCGGTGAGGGGGGATGCGGTAAGCAGGAAGACGTCTTCGCCACTGACGCTCGCGTCCAGGAAGGCCGATTCCTGAGCAGAGGTGCCAGAGGAGACAAGCGATGTGCAGCCGTTTGGATCGGCACACGTGCCTTCGCCCGCCTGCTCGAACTCGTAGACGTCCTCCTTGCCGTTTTCGTCTGCCGGGACGAGCGGCTCGGGGCTGTCGAAGAACAGCCGACCGGTGTCAGACAGATAATGCGACTGGTAGGAGGCCTGCTGGCCCGAGGACTGGGTCCATCCGGGGATGCTTCCCGCCAGCCAATGGCCTTCCCAAGCTCCAACCCTGTCGACCAGGAGACCGAGGCCTTCGCCTGACTGTTCGGTGTCGAACACGCCATGCGGTGGCGTGTTCGTGCTCGCACACGAAACGCAGGTGATGGCTTCTGTGCTGCGGTCGAAGAGATAGACCTCCTCGGCACGTGCGCCTCCCGATTCCGGGTTGGAATCGTGGTTGTCATAGCCCGTGAGCGGCCGCTGGGACATGAACGCGAAGTAATCGCCGTTTGGCGAGACGCGGTCTGTGACTTCGCCGAGGTCCAGCCTCAACGCTTCTCCCCAGTCCGGCTTGTCGGTGTTCGAGAGCCGAGCGATGAACACCGGCGCGCTCCAGTGTTCCCCTGCTTCGTGGTAGTGCTCGACGTAGAGGTTGCACGTTGCCCCCGGCGCGGGCGCAGCTTCTTCCACGCAGTGTCCGGGTGAGGCTTTTTCGCCGTATCTGTTGGGCGTGGAGCTGAGCACTCCGTTGGCCACGAAGTAAACGGTCGAGCCATCTTCGCTGCCCCCCGGCAGCAGGCCACGCACGGCCGCCGGTTCGCTGCCTTCAAACGGCGTGAGGTCATAGAGCTTGCCGGTGCTCACATCGAACTCGTACAGGTTCGGTTCGCCGGCCACCGCTGCCGTGGCACCTTCGGTGAGGCTCTGTTCGTCGGTGAAGAAGATGCGCGTGCCGTCGGCGCTGGCGGTCTGGAAGATCGGGTTTTCTCTGGGCCCTGGCGTTGCTCCGGCCTGCGGTGCGTCCACCTGGGTGCTGACGCCGGTTTGCATGTCGCGGGTGTATAGGTGGACCTGGCCACCTGGTGCGGCGGCGCCCTGCCAGATCACTCGCGACCCGTCTTTGGAGACCGTCTGGCGCGTGAGGAGGCCTTTCTGCCCGAGGAAGGGCGCCGCTGCCGGTGTGGAGCCTCCGGGCAGCACGTTGACCAGCTTGAGCGGTTCGCCCGCCGTCCACTCGTACAGCGGTTCGCCAAGCGGCGAGGTTGCTTCACCGGTGAGCGGCACTTCAGAGCTCAAGACGACATGGCTGAGATCCGAGCTTGCGCCCTGGAAGCGCACACCGCTTCTCGGCGTGCCTTCGGGGCCACCGAATTTGGTTTTGGTCTCTTTGCCTTCGACTTCGACTTCGGCCGTGTCGTTGGCGGCCGTCACGAGCGGCGTGTACTGGCAGCTGGCCGGCGTCAGCAGGCAGCCGGAATCCTGGCGTATGTAGATCGTTTTTTCGCTCGCTTCGGGGGAGAGTTTCGGTTCGGAGCGGGGGAAGCGGCCAAACGGCTCGACCATTGCCAGCGACAGGTCGGGAGAGAAGAACAGGTATTCCTGCTGCTGGCCGGGGTTGACCCCCGGTTGGCGTTCGGGGTTGGGGATCGCAATCTCGCGGGACTCCCATTCGGGCTGCCCCGACGAATTCGTGATCCGTTCGGCGAAGTCCTGGGTGAAGGCGGGGCTGCGGTTGCCTTCGGCACCCTCTTCCGATGGGCCGGTGGCGACGTAGGTCAGCCGGTCGCCCAATTCGGAGGCCTGGATGACGCCGCCTTCCTTCGTCAGCGCTTCGATTCCCACCCCATTTTTCGACGGCGGCGAGACCATCTCCCAGGAGCGGCCGTCGGCTAGCGCGATGGGACGCGTGCTGAACGTGGCTTCTGGGCTCGTGGTCGTGGCCAAACCCCTTGCGATGAATCGGTAGTGGTAGGTGGCACCGGGGGTGAGTTCCGTTATCGAGGCGCTGACGCCCTCGGCTGCGAATCCCGAGGCCAGCACTTCGGGAGTGGC
Source organism: uncultured Solirubrobacteraceae bacterium (assembly GCA_963723325.1). Lineage (GTDB taxonomy): Bacteria > Actinomycetota > Thermoleophilia > Solirubrobacterales > Solirubrobacteraceae > Palsa-744. Next base: position 160,565 of record CAVRQK010000004.1, read on the forward strand.
TGGGACTTCGACGCAGCCCCCTTCCGAGCACGGGGCGGTCCCGTACTGGAGCTCCACCGTCGTGCTGGCGCCGGTTGGATTCACTTCGGCCGCCAGCCGAGCGGCGCCAGCGGTGATCTTCGATGCTGAAAGGTCTTCGACACTCGGTGGCCCCGCTTTCTGGGGGGCGAACACGTCGATCCGATCGCTGCCCGCGTCCGCCACGTACACCGTCCCCGTGGCTGCGTCGACTGCGATGCCAGCGCCCTTCGTGACCTGGCCTGAGCCGAAGCTCTGGATGAAGGCGCCGGAGGCGCTGTAGGACGACACGCTCGTCTGGTGGTCCACGTACAGGTCGTTGCTGACGAGGTCGCTGGCCAGCCCGGTGGTGGTTTCGCCGAGCAGTCCGTCCACGAACGCTTCGCCGAGGTTCGCTGCCAGTTCGCCTTCTTCCGAGCCTGGGACGAGGTCGGCCGTGAAGCAGGGCGAAAGCTCGCACGGTGCTTCGCCGGCTTCGTTCTTGCCTTCTTCGGAGAACGGCGATTCTTCGTTTCCGTCTTCTTCGAAGGCATTGCCCGGTTCGAAGCTCAGGTACAGGTGATCGCGCGCATCGACGGCCAGCCCGGGGCGGACCAGCGATTCGTCTTGGCCTTCGACCGCGTAGCCCGTTTCGCCGATCCTTTTGTTCGTCACCGCGTTGCTGAAGTGCGTGATCTCGCCCCCGCTCCAGGCGATCCACAGCCGCCCGCCGGCATCCACGGCCACGCCATCTGGGCGTCCGTTGGATTCCGATTCCGCCGTCTTGGTGACGCGCCCCAGGAATTCACCTGTGGCTGTGAACTTGTCCACGTACGCTTTTCGGGCACGACGTCGGCGACCACGTAGACGTCGCCGCTCGACGGCCCGCCCGTCGTGTTGTCGATGGCGATCGCTTCCGGCGAGACCAGCTGTTTGGTCCCGAGCAGGAACTGTTCTCTGCCTTTGCCGCGGCCCGGCGTGCCGGCTTTGCAGCCTTCGCCCGCCTTGCAGGTCTCGTATTCCTTTTCCCCGTTCTTGACCCCGTATCCCCACGCTTCCAGGAACCCGCCTTGGGCATTGAAACGCTCGACCCGGTTGTTGCCGCGGTCAACGACGTAAACATCGCCAGTCGCTTCGTTGACGGCCACGCCCGCAGGGTTCGCGAACTGCCCTTCGCCCTGGCCTTTGGCGCCGAACGCCGTTTCGTATTCGTGGCCTGCCTGACTGAGAGCCAACGCCGGGACACTGAAGTGCAGCAGCCCAAGCACCGAGACGAGGAGCAGCGCCGCAGCGCCGCCGAGACGACCGCCACCGAAGGGCGAGCGCGTCCTGGCCCACGTGGCGCAGCCGTGCATCTCCGCTAGCTCGCTCCCCTGCATCAACGGTCCCTTCCCCTCTGACTTCTAGTACAGCGAGTGTATTGATTCTTCATGCCTGATGTCAATTGACACCGCAAGCGATACAGGGCGCGGGGCGCCAAAGGTGGCGCGCCCACGATCCAGGGCCCCAGCCCAGCCACCTGAGCTTTGGAAGCGTCCCCCGCGCGCCAGTGCCAGCCGGAAACCCCAAGTGTCATACCCAAGACAAAAGTGTGGGGCCCCAAACCTGGGGCCCCACACACGCAACGCAATCGGTGACGGTCGCGCTCGTATGTCGAGCGCTGCTGTCGCTGACTACGCTTTGATCTCGAGGGCTTCGCCCTTGTTCAGCGTTGCCGTTTCCTCACCTGATTCAAACGGACCAGAGCCATTGACCAGCGACGACAGCACTTCAGTCGGGCCGCCTTCGAAGGCGGTCACGGTCTGGTAGCCCAGGCCGTTGACGGTGAAGCTGTCGGTCGATTCCTTGCTGATGGCGTTGATGTCTTTGGTGATTTCACCGATGACCGCGCCGCTCGTGGTGATTTCGATGCCTTCGCAGGTGAATTCAGCCGACGGTTTGCCAGCTTCACCCGTGAGCGAGACGCCAACCTTGAGCGGCGATGCGCTGATGTAACCGAGCTTGCCTTCAAGGCTGTTCGTCAGGATTTCGCCTGATTTTTTGCCTTTGGGGCTCACCGACGTGCATTTTTTGCCGAGGCTCGTGCAGCCGGTGAACGTCACGGTCACTTTGTCCTGACCAGTCAGCGTGGTGAAACCGGTGTCCTTGCTGCCGGTGCATTTCACTTCGCCGCCGATGGCAGGCGTGTGGAGCGTGGCTGCTTTGCCCGTTCCCTTGAACGCCTTGCCTTTGCCCACGCCCGGCTGCAGGTTGTATTTACCTTCGCCTTTGGCGTTGGGTTCAGTGCAGGTCGAGTTGTTGGAGTTGCCCGTGTAGGTTTTACCGACTTTTGCAGCCTTGGCACATTCGTAATACGTAGGTGTGGCCGAGGCGCTCGCTGCGGCCACTGCGGCCATCGCGAACAGCGCGAGAAGCGCCAGCCCCATAATCCTGATGCGTGTCATCTATGCATCGCTCCTTTGATCCCTCTAGGGTTTGATTGACCGACCCCGAATATCCCCTTCTCAGGACAGAGACGCCCCGAGCCAGTCTTCTGCAGCGACAGAACTGCAGCCGCTTGAACCGTGCGGCCGACCTTGGCAGAAAACACTAGTTACGTCAAGGTCAAGCCTAATGTCACGCCGAGCACCCCCTGCCCCGATTTCCGCACGGACAATCGCGCTCTCCAGGAGGTATGGGCAGTCCGATCCCCTCACGACGGTTGACATCATGTCCCGGCGACGGTACCACAGGGTTTGAGCTGTCGTCAACCCTCAACCCTTGCAAAAGGGCGCCGCTCGCCGGCTGGCTGTCCAGCTTAAGTCTGTTTCCCGATGTCTAGTGAAGACTTCGGCCGGATGGCGCTGCGGCGTCGAGCTCAGTCGATGCGACGCACGGCCACCGTGCGATCTGCCTGAGCAGCGATCTGCCAGCCCGGCGTGTCCCGTTCGCGAAAGTGCCGTGACACGACCGCGGTGGGGCCGGGCAGGCCGCGCCCGCCCGGCTCGCCGGCTCGCGCGTCGTGGAAGACCACGCAGCCCCCCGGCGCCACGAACCCATGCCACGCGCTCCAATCCAGTTCGCAACCGGCCTCGGAGTGATCGCCGTCGATGAACACCAGATCCACCTGGCCCTGCCAACGCTCGGCCACCTCGTGGGACATGGCCACGTGCCAGCGCACGCTCGGCGCCGCCTGCCCCCGACGCGCGAGCGCTCGGGCGACCGCGCGTTTGGTGGCCCACTCGGTCGCACCCCAGCCGCTGGGCAGCGCGTCCGGGTGCGCTCCAAAGGGATCGATCAGGTGCAGCTCGGCGTCGCCATCGAGCTGCTGGCAGAGCAGGATCGCGGAGGCCCCCTCGTACACGCCGATCTCGACCACGCGCTTGGCGCCGCGAGCGGCGTCCAGCAGCACGCCGGCGTCCTCGCGCGAGTGCATCACGCGCGGCGGGATCAGGCCGAGGCCGACCGACAGCGCCCGCAGACGCACGTCGTCGCGCAGTTGCGATGGCGTCAGGTTGCGCAGCGCCTGGGGCAGCGGACTCATGTGAGCAGCAGCCTATGCGCCGCGCGTCGGCGGCGGCGCGTGTCAGCTCTCATTGCGCACGATCCACTCCGCCAGGAACGGCTCCGCGATGGCGTACTCCCCGCGCGCCACCCTGCTGATCACTTCGGCCGAGGTCAGAGCGTCGAGCGCCGTCTGCACTGTCGCTGTGGACGGCAATGAGTGGCGCTGGCGGTAGTCGCTGCTCAATGGCCGCCCCGGCTGCTCGACCGCCAGCGCCTGCAGCACGCGGCGCTGGGCGCCGGCCGCGCGCGACCACAGCAGGCTGAAGTGCGAGTACTCCGAGCGCAGCACCGCATCGATCGCCCGCCGCAGGCACTCCTCGGTGGCTGCGCCCCCCGCGGGCGTCTGCTCCCACAGGAAGTAGAACGCCTCCTGCGTGCCGTATGGGTGTCCGCCGGTCAGCTCGAGTATGCGCTCGCACACCGCGGCCTCGAGCAGCTTGCCGGTGGCGGCAAACCGCGCGGTGGCGTAGCTGGCGAACAGGGGGGCCGGGATCGCGCCCAACTCGACCTGCTTGGCGCTGCGCCAGAACGGCTCGTGCTCGTCGTTGAAGATCCGCTGCATCATGTGCCGACGGCTACCCAGATACACGTGGGCCACCTCCGGCTGCTCCTGGAAGATGGAGCGCATCAGCTTGGGCAGCATGGGGTCGATGTCCACCACCTCCTGGAACTCATCGAACACCAGCGCCACCGAGCGACCTCGCTCTGCGCCCAGGCGCCCCGGCAGAGCCAGCAGGCCTTCCAGCGTGGCATCGATGTCCTGGCGGTTCGCGCGCGCGTCGAAGCTGAACGACAACGAGCCGTCATCCGGATCGACGGTCACCGTCGGTTTCACCCTGAGGCCCGCAAACACGCGCACGCGCTCGCGCGTGCGCAGGAGCCGCGACGCGATCTCCTCGTGAATCGCCTTGGCCAGGTGCTCGGCCAGCTTCTCCTTGGTCGGCGTGCGCATCAGATCCACCTGCGCCACCAGCACCTCCTCGCCCACCAACTGCTGGGCCACCCGCCACATCAGCGAGGACTTGCCGAACCGGCGGGGCGCGAACAGGACCACGTCCTGCCCGTTGCGCATGTCTGCGCTCAGCTCCTCGATCTCAGCTTCACGATCGGTGAACGCCTCATCCAGCGCCAGCGCCCCGAAACGGAACGGGTTGCTCGGCTCCACTTCTTTCCTGGCCACCGATCAAATATGTCAGACAAGATAATGCTTGTCAACATAATCTCTGTGAACATAAAAAATCCCTATGCCACTAGACATAGGGATTGGGCTCCAGGGAGCCAAAGCACGCGCCGGAATGAGGACGCCGCATGGCGCCGCCATCCGTGCGTCAGACCGTCAGACGGCGGAGACCTGCTCTTCCTCGGCCACCCGGAAGGACGATCCGCAGCCGCAGGCCGCGACCACATTGGGGTTGTTGACCTTGAAGCCGGCGCCCTGGAGGCTTTCCTCGTAGTCGATCGTGGAGCCGCTCACGAACTGCAGGCTCTCGCCGTCCACCAGCAACTTCAGCCCGTGGCTCTCGAACACGATGTCGCTGTCGCGCTGCTCGTCGAAGGCCAGCTGGTACTGGAAGCCGGAGCAGCCGCCGCCACGCACGCCCACGCGAAGGCCGGCCACGCTCACGTCCGCCTGCTGCGCGTCCAGGAACTCGTGAACCTTCTCGGCACCCTTGTCGGTGATGGTGATCATCGCTGCTCTCCTATGTATCGCTGCAAGACTTTCCAAAGTATAGCGGTGCTGCTGGGGGCGTCGAAACCCGCGCGCGATCCTCTACGCTAGAGCCACATGCCCTCAGCGCAGGACATCAAGCAGCGGATCGAGGCCGCCATTCCGGGCGCCCACGCCGAGGTGGAGGACTACACCGGCGGCGGCGACCACTTCAGCGCGACCGTCACCGCCGACGCGTTCGACGGCCTCAGCAGAATCGCCCAGCACCGCCTCGTCTATGACGTGTTCGGCAGCGAAGTCGGCGCGGCGATCCACGCGCTGGCGTTGAAGACGCAGGTCCCTCCCAAGATCCCCTCCCACTGAAAGCCAGGAGCGCGCCATGTCAAGCAGCCAGTTCCAGCCGATCCCGATGATGAGCGACACGCCCGCCCCCGCACCGGAGGCGAGCGAGCAGTCCAACCCGATCCGCGAGGCCATCGCCGAGGCGATCGCCTCGCACAAGGTGATCCTGTTCATGAAGGGCACCCCCGAGGCGCCCGCATGCGGCTTCTCGGCGCGCACCGTGGCCATGCTGCAGGACCTGGACGCTGCCCTTTGCGGCCGTCGACATCCTGCCCGACCCGCGTATCCGCCAGGAGCTCTCCGCCCTGTCCAGCTGGCCCACCATCCCCCAGCTGTTCGTCGACGGCGAGCTGCTCGGCGGCTGCGACATCGTGACCGAGATGTACGAGTCGGGGGAGCTCGCGCAGGCGTTGCTGTAGCGTCTCGCGCCGCATGCCCACGGTCGCGATCGCCACAGACAGCACCAACTACCTGCCCAGGACCTTCGCCCAGGAGCAGGGCGTGCACCAGGTGAGCCTGTACGTCGGGCTGGAGTGGGCACCCCGAGCGCGAGCTGGAGATGGACGGCTTCGACGCGTTCTACAAGCGCCTGGCGACGGACGCGAAGCTGCCCAGCACTTCACAGCCCTCCATCGGCGACTTCCTGACCGTGTGGGAGCCGCTGATCGACGCCGGCCAGGACATCGTCTCGATCCACCTCGCCGGCGGGATCTCCGGCACCTACGAGGCGGCGCGCCAGGCACACCAGCTGCTCGGCGAGCGCGGACTGGGCGCGCGGGTGCGCGTCATCGACGGCGAAACGGCCTGCGGGGGAACCGGCCTGCTGGTGCTCGCCGCCTGCGCCGCGGCGCGCGCGGGCTTGGACAAGGACGCGGTGGTCGCGCACGTGCGCGAGGCACGCGAGGCGCTGAAAATCTGGTTCTGCCTGGACACGCTCAAGTACCTCGAGCGTGGCGGGCGGGTGGGCAAGGCTCAGGCCTGGATCGGCGGCACGCTGCGGATCAAGCCGATCCTCTCGCTGGAGCACGAAATCGTGCCCGTGGAGCGTGTGCGCACCGCCGGGCGCGCGTTCGAGCGCATGGTCGGCTACGCCCAGGAACTGCACGACCGGGGCGCCGACGGCTGGGTCGTGCAGCACATCCAGGCCCCCGAGCAGGCCCAGCGGCTGATCGACCGCTGCCGCGAGATCTTCGACTCCGAGCCGGTGTTCACCTCGGAGGTCGGACCCGTGATCGGCACCTACACCGGCCCCGGCCTGATCGGCGTCGGGGCGATCCCCCGCACGCTGCTGAGCTGATCAGCGGCGGCGGCGCCGACGACGACGGCGCCGTCCGAGGACCATCAGGCCGACCACCGCCGCTCCCACCATCAGCTCGTTGCGATGGCGCTCCACGTGCGCGCGCCAGTCGGTGATCCTCGCCACCTCGCCGCGCAGGTTCTCCACCGAGGACCGCCAGCTCCATGCGGTTGGCCTCGATCGAGCTGCGGATCTCCTCCGGCGTGCGCTGAGCCATCAGCTCTCACCTCCGGGTGCCCGCGGCCGGAGCGGCGGGGTGGGGAGCGCTGGCGGCCGTGGCGGCGCCTGTCGGGCTCGAGCTGACAGCCTCGCGAATTTTGCGCGCCTCCTCGATCGCCATGCTCGGCACCGGCGGTGAGCTGCTTTTGACCGCGCGTGCCGCGATCAGGCCGGCCAGTCGCCCAGGACCACAAGGATCACCGCCATCGCGAAGAAGCCCCAGAAGTAGGTGAAGTCGCCACCCGGGATGTAGTAGTAGAGCAGCCACGCACAACCGATCAGCACGAAGAACAGCGCCGTCAGGAAGAACACACCGGCGGCGATTCCCACGACCGCGCCCCGCATCAGCTTGGACGCCTTTTCGCCGACCTCGGCCTTGGCCAGTTCGATCTCCTCGCGCACCAGCAGCGTTGCACGCTCGGACACTTCCGCTATCGCCACGGCGATGTTCTGCGGCGGAGCTTTGTCCTTCCCACCCGCCGTGGGTGGCTCAGGGACGTTCACTCCGGAGGCTCCTCGTCGAACAGGCGCTTCCACACCACCGCCGCCAGGCGATTGGCCGACCATGCTCGTCAGCGCGCCCATGCCCGCCAGCAGCGCCGGACCACATCAGCCGCTTGACCATCTCGTTCTCCATGCGCAGTCAGTCTATTCCCCGCCGAGGTCAGCCAACGTGCGCGCCTGTCTCGAGCCCGCCGCAGACCGTCTCCACCACCAGCCACTTGGCGCGCTCGAAGTACTCCTCGCCCTGCGGCAGCAGGTCGAAGATCCAGCCCGTGAGCAGCTGCTCGATGGCGCCGTAGAAGGCCATCGCGGCAAAGCGCGCTTCGATCTCCGCCTTGAACACGCCCTCCGCCTGCGCCTTGCTGACGATCTCGCCGATCAGCTCGTAGGCCTCGCGGATTTGGCCGATGTGCGTCTGCCCGAACGAGTTGGCCGCGCGCGTGACCTCGACGATGATCACCTTCATCAGATCGGGGTCGTGGCGGTAGCTGTCGACGATGAACGACGCGATCGCCAGCAGCTTGTCGCGGACGGGCATCGCCTGCGCGTCGACCTCGCGGATCAGCGCGAGCATCACGTTCCAGCGCTCCAGGAACAGCGTGTCGAGGACCTCGTCCTTGGAGGCGAAGTAGTGGTAGACCAGCCCGTACGCCACGCCCGCCTCGTCGGCGATGTCCGACACGCGGCAGGCGTGAAATCCCTGGCGGGCGAACACGCGCACGGCCGCGTCCAGGATCAGCCGGCGCTTGTCGGCCGCCTGGACCCGGCCACCGGGGGCTGACCGGCGCTCACAGGGCCACCTCCCGCGGCCAGCGGTAGGCGCCGGGACGGCGATTGGCAAGCGACGGCAGCCGGGTCGCGGATCTCGCGCTGCTGCTCGAAGTCCAGCTCGGCCACGATGTGGCCGGCGCGGTCGGGCGCCTGCGCGAGCACCACGCCCCACGGATCGACGATCATCGAGCGCCCGCCCGAGTGGTTGCCTCCTGGATGCGCGCCGACCTGGTTGGCCGCGATCACGAACGCCTGGTTCTCGATCGCGCGCGCGCGCACCAGCAGCTCCCAGTGGTCGCGCGTGGTCGCAAGCGTGAACGCCGCCGGCACCGCGATCGTGCGGGCGCCCCGCACCGCCAGGATCCGATACAGCTCGGGGAAGCGCAGGTCGTAGCAGATGGACAGCCCCAGCTCGACGCCGTCCGCCGTCTCGGAGAGGACGATCTCCTCGCCCGGCCGCTCGATCTCGGACTCGCAGTAGGAGCGTCCGCCGACTTCCACGTCGAACATGTGCAGCTTGCGGTAGACCGCCCTGACCTCGCCCGCCGGGTCCACGTGCACGGAGGTGTTGGACAGCTTCTCCTGGCCTGGCACACGCTCCAGGATCGAGCCCGCCACCAGATCCACGCCCAACTCGCGTGCGAGTGAGCGCGCCCATTGGATCGTCGTGCCGGCGAGCGTCTCGGCGGCCGCCTGCTGCTCCTCGTCGGAGCCAATCGCCGTCCACTTCTCAGGGAGTACGATCAGCTGTGCGCCATCCGCAGCGGCAGCTCGCACGAGACGATCGGCCACAGCGGTGTTCGCGGCCGGATCGGCGGTGGAGTTGAGCTGGACTGCGGCGACCTTCACAAGCGCGTCTCCTCTCGCGCGGAGTCGAGGCCGCGGAGTCCCCAGGCTGAAGCCACAGAATAGATTGACTGGTCAGTCAATACCGGAAAGCATAACGCCCATGGACCAAAGCGCGAGCGCCACAGTTCCGCCCCACCTGCGCCCCACGGGCACCTTTCGCGGCTCGCGCCCGTTGAAGCAGTGGCGCTACGTGGGCGTGTTCGCCGAGGAGCTGATGGCCTGCGCCGCGCTCGTGCGCATCGGTCCCGCCCGCCAATCGTTCTGGGCGGTGCACCTTCCAGCCCAGGAGATCCAGCGCGAGCGCACACGGCTGCTGCCGCGACCAGGCGAGGTCGAGCTCACCCCCGGACGGCTGCGCGTGCGCGATCGCGGCGTGGCACTCGATCTCGCGCTGGAGGAAGAGGCGGGCGTGGAAGCGCTCTGCCCGCACGGACGCGGGCAGGTGTGGACGCGCAAGCAGGCCGGCGTGAGGGCACACGGGACGCTCGCGCTCGACGGCCGACCGGCGCGCAACATCGAAGCGCTGGCCGTGATCGACGACACCGCCGGCCATCACGCGCGCAACACCGAGTGGTGGTGGAGCGCCGGCGTGGGCAACGGCCCGGACGGCGCCGCGCTGGCGTGGAACCTGGTCAGCGGCGTCAACGACCCGGCCAGCGGCAGCGAGCGCGCCGTGTGGGTCGCCGGGCAGCCCGCCGAGGCGCCGCCGGTCCGGTTCGCCGAGGACCTGTCGAGGATTACGTGCGTTGATGGCTCACAGCTCGATTTCGCTGCGCAGTCGCAGCGCAGCCGCCGCGACAACCTGCTGGTCGTGAGCAGCGACTACCGGGCGCCGTTCGGCGTCTTCTCGGGAACGCTCCCCGGCGGCGTCATGCTCGCGCGGGGACTCGGCGTGATGGAGCATCACCGGGCGCGGTGGTGACAGACCAAGCCACAGGTGCGACACCTCACCCCTCGGTGCTACACTCCTCCCGTGCCCACCACCCGCCCTCGCTATACCGTCACTGACAGTGGCGCCGTGCGCAACCTCCTGGATGACGCTTCGCGTCACTGGCCTGACGTCCACAGCCGCAAGGAGTTGCTTCTGCGGCTTGCGCAGACCGGGCACGATTCGCTGAATCTCGTGGATGCCAGCGATGAAGCGATGGAACGCCGAGAGAGGCAACTCGCGTCGATCGAGGCACTCCGCGACACCGTCGACTGGCACGCCATCAGAGACGATCAGGCGTGGCGATAGCGCCGCTGCTGCTCGCCGACAAGTCGGCGCTCGAGCGCGCCACTCCCGAGACCTTCGAGCTCGGCGAGATATGTCTGTGCGCAGTCGTTCGCCTCGAGTTGCTCTACAGCGCCCGCTCTCCAGCCGACTACACGCGGATCGAGACGCACCTGGCCAGCTTCCGCGATCTGCGCATGGACGCCGAGACGATCGCCACCGCGATCGGCGCGCAGCGCGAGCTGGCTGAGCGAGGCAAGCATCGTCTGCCCATTCCAGATCTCCTGATCGCTGCGTGCGCCCAGCAGCATCAGGCGTCCGTCCTGCATGTCGATCGTCACTACGAGCTGCTGAGCGAGGTCCTGGCGTTCGAGCCCATACGGCTGTCCGGCTGAGCGCTTGAAAGGGCGGAGGGACTCCGACGCTACCGGAGCCCCTCCGCGCCCGACTGACGACGCCGGGTCAAGCCCGGCCTACAGCTCCAATGCCGACCCTATTCTTTGGGGTTGGCCCACAGCTGGTAGCTGTACTTGTAGCTCGTCCCTGTACCACCGGGTTTGATCTCGATCATGTACATCCTGCCGCCCGTCAAATGCGGAAGCGAGGAGATTTCGTATTTGCACCCGGTTTTCATGCACTGGCCGTTGGCTGCTTTGTATTTTTTTTCTATCCATTCACCTTCGCCGCCACCGCTTTTTTCCTGCATCCCCAGCTTGCCCACTTCGGGGGCCCCCACCGACGCCCAGCGCACGCCATACGTCTCTTCTTTGGCTTCCAGCGTCGGATCGGCTTCAACCAGCGGGAACGGCGGCACCACTTCTTTTTCGGCCAGCTCGGGCACGAAGCCTTCGACGGTCAGTTTTTTGGATTCGATTTTCACCGTGAACTGCGGCCTGGGGCCATTTTCAGTTTCCAGCACCGCGAAGTCGTGCTGCAATTCGAGGCTTTCGCCGTTGCCCGCCACAACGCTCAGCACGCCGGAGGGAACCCCTTTGACCAGCGCAACCGTGCGAGCACAGGTGTTGTGTTCGACCTGGCTTTCATACTGTTCGCGTTCCCTCACTTCGGCCGGTTCGCTGCCTTTCGGGTCGCCCACGGTGAGCGTGCACGGCTGACTTTCCACATACGCCGCTTCGGCACCCAGCTGCTCGTCCACGCCGTTCACGCCGACCGCATACACGTGACCGGATTTCACCGCGAAGCTCGTGTCCCATCCGGCCGCCAGCGACGAGGCGCCTTCGAACCCGGATATGAGCCTGGGCAGCGGCTGACATGCCGGTGTCCGTTTTTTGTAGCACGAGTAGGTGCTCGTGCCACTCAGCTGACCTTCTTCGTTGGCGCCCCAGCCGATCACCTTGCCGCTGCTGAGCGTCGCCAGCACGAACTCGCCGCCCGCCGCCACGCTCGTGGGGGACACCGTCGTTTTGAGTTCTTCTTCCACCGGTTTCATGCTGACCACCGTGGGGGTGGCGTCAAAGCGGTCTTCGGTGTGCGCTTCTTCTTCGGCGGTTTCGATCTTGCCGAGCTCGCCGTTCCTGTTCGACCCCCACGCCCACACCTTGTGGTTGTTGCTCACCACGTACGCGGACCTGCCGCCGGCGGAGATCTGGGTCACTTTTTCGCCCGCTTCCAGGCTCAGGTCCACCGCCACCGGTTCGATGCTGCAGGGCACCGTGCCGAGCGCTTCGCCTTTGGTGATCTTTTCTTTAGCTGCTTCCACGTGCGGGCACTCCTCGGGCGGTGTGGCGCTGCCCGTCCCCAGCATGCCTTCGCCGTCTTCGCCCCACGCCATCACTTCGGTGACGCCACTGGGCAATTCGATGACGACGAAGTCGGCGCCGTTGCCCATCGCGATTTTTACCACTTTGCCTTCGTCTGCTTCGAGCTTTTCCTTGATCGGCGTGACGATCGTGGCCACATCGCGCGGCACCTTCGCCACCCCGCCCACTTCTTTGCCTCCCACTTTGATCAGGGGAACCAGCGACCTGGTAGGCGAACCTTCTTCGCCCTGTTCCTGGGTGTAGGCGGACCCGAATTCGCCGGTGCCCCGCTCGCCATACCAGCTGTGGCCCCACGTCACCACCTCACCACTGGACAGCAGCGCCATGCCCGAGGAGCCGGTGCCGGCGATCGCCGTCACGTTTTTGATCGGCACCTGTTCGCCCGCTTTCGGTTCTTCCACCACCTCGCCCGGAGTCACCAACTCGTTGGTGTTGCCGGTTCCAAGCCCGTTCGTGGCGTAGTTGCCTTCGCCGAAGCCTTCTCCCCAGCCCCACGTCCAGACCTGTCCGTTCGTGAGCAGCGCCGCGCTCCACTCCGTCGGCGCGATCATCTGCTTGATTTCCGATCCGGCCGGCAGCCCCACCACGCTTGTGGGGTTGAGTTCCTGAAAGCCCTCGTAGTGTTCGCTGGATGCCGGGTAGCCGTTGCCTTTCGGCCCGTAGGAGTCATATCCGGCGCCCGTCTCGCCACTGGGGTTGTTCCAGCCCCAGCCCACCGCCGCCGCGCCGCCCGTCGCAGCGGCGGTTCCCGCAAGAGTGAAAAACATGCCCAAGCTCATCGCCAGTGCCACGATCAGCAGCTGGATACTGGCAGTACTCATATGGTTACACCTGCGACCGACTGTCGATGCCCCCGCCGTCGGCACCTCACTCGAAATTCGCCTACCCATTGCCTACGCCCCTCTCGGTAGTTGGGTCTCAAAATCGCCGCAACTATAAACAGTCGGAAGGCGGACAATCAACAGGACTGGTTACTCAGTCATTCCTGCCGCGATGCTGGCGCAGCGCCGACAGCAACAGCTTTGAGTGCATCGCGCCGATCAGCTCGCGCAGCGGCTCCACGCCCGCCGCCACGATCTCCATCGCTCGCTCCACCTCCACCTCGCCCGCCAGCTTGCCCAGCAGCGCCACCACCTCTTCCTGCACCAGCGGTTCCAGCGCGTTGCGGTAGCGCAGCGTGTCATACACGGTGAAGCCCAGCGCCTCGTCGTAGCCGCCCGCGCGGAAGTTGGCGATCGCCTCGATGATCTTCACGTCGTCGCGGTCATAGCCGCGCGAGGTGGGCGTCAGCACGCCGATGTCCGCCAGGCGCTCGAGCACGTTGCGCGGCACGCCGTAGCGCTCCTGCACCAGCTTGCGCGACACGCGGCTCTGCTCCTCCACGCTGTCCATCGCCCGCTCCAGGATGCGGTCCTCCAGCTCCATCAGCGCGCGCACCCGCTCCGGGTCCTGCTCCAGCGCGCCCTTGATCACCCGCAGCGGCATGAAGCGCTCCTCCTGCAGGCGCTTGATCAGCGCGATCCGCTCCACGTACTCCGGCGGGTAGTACGCCATGTTGCGACTCGTCCTCACCACGTCTGAGCCCTCGCCCAGCAGCCCCTCGCGCAGGTAGTAGCGGATCGTGCCCGGGCTCACGCCCGAACGCTCCGCCAGCTCGCTCATCTTCAGCAGCTTCTGCGAAGCGTCAGCCGGCGCCGGACCTTCGTGTTTGGCGGTCGCGCTCACGGCGTCCGTGCCCGTTCCGCTCACGCCCGGAACGTTACGCCCTGGGCCTCCGCCGGGCCCGCCGCCGCGCCCGCTTGCAGCAGCTCGTCCACCTCGCCCCGGGAGTAGCCCGCGCCCAGCAGCACCTCTTCGGTGTGCTCGCCCAGCGCCGGCCCCGGCAGGCGCGCGTGCTGGCCCGGGGTTCGGGTCAGCTTGACCGGCACGCCCAGCTGGCGCACCGGCTGCTGCGCTCCGGGCTGCTCGATCTCCACCACCATCTCGCGGGCGCGCACCAGCTCCGAGTCCAGCGCCTCGTCCAGCTCCAGCACCGGCTCCAGGCAGCAGTCGTGCTTGCGTCGCGAACTGCTCCCACTGCGCCCGTGTGCGCGACAGGAAGATCTGCTTGACCTGCTCGTGCGCCGCCGTGCCCGGACGCTCGAACTGGGACGCGATCAGATCCTCGCGGTCCACGCCGCGACACCACGCCTGCCAGAACTTCGGCTCCAGCGCCCCCAGCGACACCCAGCCGTCCTCGCACTCGTACGGCCGGTAACAGATCAGCGACCCCGCCAGCGGCAGCTCGCCACGACGCGGCACGTTGCCGTCCGCGAAGTACGCGCCCGCCACCATCGCAAGCCACGACAGCGCGCCGTCCGCCATCGACACGTCCACCATCTGCCCCTCGCCCGAGCCCGGGGACTCGAACCCCGCCCGCCCCCCGCCGTCGCGCTCGCGCAGCGCCGCCATGATCCCAAACGCAGCCATCAGCGCCCCGCCGCCCAGGTCCGCGATCTGCCCCGCCGCCTGCACCGGCTCGCCACCGAACTCGCCCGTCAGCCCCAGCAGGCCGATCAGGCCCAGGTAGTTCATGTCGTGCCCCGCCGCATCGCGCTTGGGGCCGTCCTGCCCGTAGCCCGAGATCGCGCAGTACACGATCCCCGGGTTCTGCTCGCGCATCCGCTCATAGCCCACGCCCAGCCGCTCCAGCACGCCCGGGCGGAAGGACTCCAGCACCACGTCGTATTCGCCCACCAGCCGCAGCAGCGCCTCGCGGCCACCCTCGCTCTTCAGGTCCAGGCGAATCGAACGCTTGTTGCGGTTCAGCGACAAAAACAGCGCCGACTTGGCCGTGTCATGCGCGCCCTCGTAATACGGCGGCGACCAGCGAATGTAGTCGCCCATGCCCGTGTCCTCAACCTTCAGCACCTCCGCGCCGAAGTCCGCCAGCAGCAGCGAGCAGAAGCCGCCTGGCAAGAGGCGCGAGAGGTCAAGGACCCGGATGCCCTGCAGAGGCAGACTCACTGCGGCACCTGCGGGATGTTCAGCATCGCGCGGGCCTCCTGCACGGTCGCCGGGCGACGACCCATGTCCTCGGTCATCTGGCGCGCCTTGGCGATCAGCTCGCCGTTGGACTTCGCCATCTCGCCGTTCGGCAGGTACAGGTTGTCCTCCAGGCCCACCCGGATCGAGCCGCCCAGCGTCAGCGCCGCCGACACCAGCATCCACTGGTCGCGCGAGATCCCGATCACGCCCCAGTGGGAACCCTCCGGGATGTTGTCCACCATCGCCGCCAGGTTGCGCGCCGTCGGCGGGATGCCACCCACCACGCCCATCACACAGTCCACGTGCAGCGGCGTTTTCAGCACGCCCATGTCGATCAGCGGCGCCAGGCTGCCCACGTGGCCGATGTCGAAGCACTCGTGCTCCGGTTTGATGCCCAGCTCGTTCATCGCCTCAAGCAGCTCGATGATCTCCGCAAACGGGTTCTCGAACACCATGCTGAACACGAACCCTTTTTTCGACTTCGAGTACTTCGCGTAGTTCATCGAGCCCATGTTCAGCGCCGCCACCTCCGGGCGACACGCGCGCAGGTATTCGATGCGCTTCTCCACCGGAACGCCGATCGTGCCAGTGGAGTAGTTGACGATCGCCGCGTCTCCGACCTCAGAGCGGATCGCATCGGTGATCGCCTGGAAGTCCTCGATCTCATAGCTCGGCGTGCCGTCCGGTTTGCGCGCATGTATGTGAATGTGCACGCCGCCCTCGTCCACGATCCGCCTTGCCTCCGCCGCATACTCCTGCGGGGTGTACGGGATCGCCGGACACTGCGCGCGGTTGGCGATCGCCCCCGAGATCGAGCAGGTGATCACTACCGGGTGGTCGAGGCTCATCGGGCGGCGCTCCTTAGCTTCGTTTGTGTGTCACTTCGCCAGTGGTGTATAGCCATGGTTATACGGTCGGCGGAGAGGGTCATACGGGCACCACGCCCTGGCGCTTCCACGGGCGCTCCACCTTCTTGCCAGCCGCCATCTCCAGCGCCCGGCAGATCGTCTCGCGGGTCTCGCGCGGGTCGATCACGTCGTCGATCAGGTCGTTTCCGGCGGCGATGTACACGTCGAAGATCTTGCGGAAGCCCTCGATCAGTTCCGCCTTCTTGGCGGCCGGGTCCTCGGCGGCGTCGACCTGCTTGCGGAACGCGATCTCAACCACGCCCTCCGCGCCCATCACGCTGATCTCCGCGCTCGGCCACGCCACGATCAGATCCGGCTCGTACGCGCGGCCGTTCATCACGTAGTAGCCCGCGCCGTACGCCTTGCGCGTGATCACCGTGATCTTCGGCACCGTGGCGTTGGCCACCGCGTACAGCATCTTGGCGCCGTGGCGGATGATGCCTTCCGCCTCCACCTTGGTGCCCACCATGAAGCCCGGCACGTCCTGCACGAACACCAGCGGGATCGCAAACGCGTTGCACAGGTTCACGAACCGCGCCGCCTTGTCCGCCGAGTTGTTGTCCAGGATCCCGCCCAGCTGCTTGGGCTGGTTGGCCACGATCCCCGCCGGGCGCCCGCCGAAGCGCGCGAAGCACGTGATGATCGTCTTCGCCCACTGGCCCTTCATGTCGAAGATACTCGCCGTCATCGACGATCGCGCGAATCACCTCATACATGTCATACGGCTTGCGGTTGGACTCCGGCAGCACGTCCAGCAACTCCTCCTCGCGCCTGTCGATCGGATCGCTCACCGCGCGGATCGGCGGCGCCTCTTCGCAGTTCTGCGGCATGAACGACAGGTACTGCTTGATCCGTTCGATGCACTGCTCGTCGTCGTCCACCTCCATGTCGCCCACACCCGACTTGCGGCAGTGCACGCGCGAGCCGCCCAGTTCCTCCTGGGTCACGTCCTCGCCCACCGCCGCGCGCACCAGGTGCGGACCCGCCAGCGCCATCGAGCCGCGGCCCTTGACCATCGGCACGAAGTCCGCCAAGCCGGGGATGTAGGCGGTGCCGGCCGCGCACGGCCCCATCAGCGCCGCCACCTGCGGGATCACCCCGCTCATCACCACCTCCTCACGGAACAGGTGCCCGGAGCCCGCAAACAGCGAGCCGGCCGCCTCCTGCACGCGCGCGCCCGCCGAGTCCAAAAGCCACACGAACGGCATCCGCTTGGTCAGCGCCAGCTCGCGCAGGCGCGTCACCTTCAGCTCGCCCGTCATGCCCATCGAGCCGGCCATCACCGTGAAGTCATACGCGCACACCGCCGTCAGGCGGCCGTCAACCTTGCCGTAGCCAGTCACCACCCCATCCGCCGGCGCGTCCACGCCGTCCATCGCGCGCTGGGAGAAGTGCGGCTGGGCGTGGATGCCCAGCTCCACGAAGCTGCCCTCATCCACCAGCAGCGCGATCCGCTCGCGCGCCGTCAGCTTCTCGCGGGCGTGCTGGGCGTCGATCTTCTCCTGCCCGCCGCCAAGCCTGATGCGCTCGCGGCGCGCTTCCAGATCCTCCACAAGCGGACGCAGCAGCGATGATTGATGAGTCGGGCGGCGCTCCGTGCCGCCCTCGGATGCCGGGTTCTCAGTCGTGCTCATCAACGCCCTTTCCACTGCGGGTCGCGCTTCTCGAAGAACGCAGTGACGCCCTCCACTATGTCTTCAGTCGAGAGCGCCAGGCTCAGCTGCGCGCGCAGGTAGTCCAGCGCGTCGTCCAGCGGCATGTCCAGCTGGCGGCGCATCGCCTCCTTGCCCAGGCGCATGATCACCGGCGACTTGCCCGCCAGCTTGCCCGCCCACTCGGCTGCCAGCCCGTCCAGCCGATCGTCTGGCACCACGCGGTTGACGATGCCCGCCGCCAGCGCCTCCTGCGCGCTCCAGCGCTCGCCCAGCAGCAGCAGCTCGTTGGCCTTCTTGCGTGGGACGTTGCGGTAGATCAGCGCCATGATCATGAACGGGAACGTGCCGATGTTGATCTCCGGCGTGCCGAACGTGGCCTCCTCCGAGGCCACGATCAGATCGCACGCCAGCGCTATCCCCAGCGCCCCCGCCAGCACGTGGCCGCGCGCCACGCACACCGTCGGCTTGCCCAGCTCCCCGATCAGCTTGAACAGGCCCACGAACAGCTCCGAGCCGAAGTGCTTGTGCACCAGCGCCGCATCCGCCGCAAAGCCACCCAGGTTGGCGCCCGAGGAGAACGTCTTGGCGTGTGAGGAGGCCAGCACCACGCAGCGCACCCGCTCCTCCGCGCGAGCTCGCTCGAACGCCTCGGTCAGGCCAGCCAGCATCTCCGCCGACAGCGCGTTGCGCGTGTCCGGGTCGTTGAGCGTGATCGTGGCCACGCCCGCGTCGTCCACCTCGTACAGGACCTTGTCCGTCGGCATTTGCGCATCCTAACGGGAACGCGCTGGCCGCGGGAAGTGCGCAGTCCTACTATTTACTTTTTGCGTGGCGCCGGTGGCGCGGCCAACGCCACGCTCTGGCTGTAACTGGTCGCGTGATGAGAGCCGGCCAGTTTCACTTCGACGTGAAGCGTCGCGGTGAACCGCTTGAGCCGCTTGATCAGCGCACGTCCAGCGCGGTTGAGCACGATGTGCAGCGCCGTGCGGCGGGATGCCCGCAGTGAGAAGCTCAGCTTGCCGATCTGCGTTGAGCGTGCCCTGTCGCTGAACGCCGACGCAACCCGCCCCTTGACGCTGTGCACGGAGAGCGTCAGTTTGCCCCGGCACGCCACATGGCAGGCGAGCACGAGCGTGACCAGTTTGCCGCCGCTCACCGGAGCAACGTAGGGCAGCTGCACCGACAGCGCTTGGTTGACCTTGCAGTTGGCCGAACACGGCGAGTTGGGTCCCCCGCCGCCGCTGGGCGCCGGTTCTCCGCCCCATCCGCCCGGATAGCCGCCGAGGCCGGGGCTGCCCACGTGTTCGACCGTGTCCGGGGCCAGTTCCACCGTCTCGCCCGGGCCGAACACCGCGAAGCTCGGCCCGCCCGCGCCGCCCCCGCCGCCGCCGCCCGGACCGCCGCCTCCGCCCGCGCCACCGTTGGAGCCGGCGCCGATCGTGTTGGCCGCATAAGCGCTGCCCTTGCCGCCGCTGCCGCCCGCGCCGCCACCGCCGCCGCTTCCTCCACTGCCGCCCGGGCCGCCGCGACCGCTGCTCAGTTCGCTTGCCGCCTGCACCGTTGCTTTCGACCCTTCCGCCAGATAGAGCCCGAAGGAGCCGCCGCCTTCTTCGCCGCCAGCGCCCCCTTCTCCGCCAAACCCGCCCGCGCCGCCTGCGCCGCCACCGTCGCCGGCGCCGTTGGTGGCGATGTCGAAGTCACCGGAACCGCCCGCTCCCCCTCCGCCGCCACCGCCTGAGAATCCCGCTCCCCCGCGAACCCCCGCGCCCTGCTGGTACAGGCCGGCGGCGCTGGTCGGCTGCGTGCTCTGGTCGGCGCCCTGCGGGCCCTGCTCACCGCCCTTGCCAGCCGTGCCGGATGAGGTGGCGCTCTTGCCGTTCTCACAGCACCAACTACTTTCAGCCTCTCCGGCGCTGCCGCCCTGTCCGCCAGCGGCCCCCACGGCGTTGTCGTCGATCGCCGCCGCGCCTTCTCCACCCGCGCGGCCGCCTCCGCCTGAGCCGTGAAGCCAGCCGCCCCAACCGCCTATGCCGCCATCGCCGGGCTCGCGTGTCCACTGGCTGCCGGGCGCGGCAGGCAGGCTGCCACAGGCGGAGTAGGGGGCATAGAGGGTTGCCAGTTCGCTGTAGATGTTGCCCCAGTTCCCGTGCTGGTCGACTCCGGGGCAGGTCGCAAGCTGCTGGAATTCAACGCCGCTGAAGCCAGCCCTCGCGGCCAGTTCGGCTTCAAGCCCACGAACGTCGCCGGGCGTGAGCCCAGGTCCGCCGGCTTCGCCGTTGCCACCGGCAGCGCCGGTCGCGCCGTTCGCGCCCTGCGCCCCCGCCGGCGCGTTCCCCGCGGTCATGCCCACATCGGTGAACGTGGCTGAGGAACCGCTGATCATGCGCACGCCGTAGACCGAGCCGGTGGGGCCGGCAACGCCTTGGAAGTCGACCTGCTGGAAGCTCATGCCGGTCGAGCCATCGAGCAGGAGCCCCTGCGGCGAGCCGACAAAAGTGGTCGGTTCGGCGGGATGCGCTTCGGGCTTCCAGGTGTTGGGGTTCAGATCTCCATACACAGAGATGTGCTGGTTCCTGCCCACCCCGAATTTCAGCGCTCCATAGGTGCCGTCGGCGAACAGGATCTCGGTGTTCGGCTCTTCCCGTTCTTCGCGTTCTTCATCCCTGTCGAGCCGTTCTTCCAGCGCTTCCACGTTGGGCAGCGCGTTGGCCGGCGTTTCGCCGCCAGCGCCATTACCGGCGCTCGATACGTACAGCACCATCGTGTGTTCGGGCGCGGTGAGAGGAGGGCCGAGGATGAAGTTGGCGATGTCCGTCTCGCTGGCGGACACGTGTTCGATCGTGCACGGATTTGCGCTGCAGGACGGACCCGACCAGCCCTGGAACTGGATGTTGGGGATCGTGCTTTCGGCCGTCAGCGTGACCGTTTCGCCGGCGTTGACGGTGCACGTGCCGCCGGAGCAGCTCGCGCCCGCCCCGGAGCCCTGGGCGCTCACGCGAGTGCCTTTCGCTTCGGTCGTGCCCGTGATCGTGAATCGCTTCGTGAAGGTCGCCGTCACCGAGCGGTCGGCGCCGTTGACTTCCACTTCGCATTCGCCGGAGCTCACTTTCGAGCAGCCCGTCCATTCGAGCAGGGCGTAGCCGGCGGCGGGGCTCTGGGCGATCTTGACGGTGCCTTTCGCTTCGGCCGGCAGCGTGCAGCTGGCCGCCTGACAGACCGCGCCGTTGATGCTCGTTTTGGCCGCCAGCGTGCCCCCGTTCTGCGGTGAGGCGCTGGCGCCCACGATCACTCCCGGTTTGCCTGCCCACTGGTATGCGCCGGAGGAGCACGCCGCTCCTTCCGGGCGCGCCGCGCCGCGCTGATCGGCTTTCGGGCAGTTGGCCGCGAGACCGTTTTTGCTGGGAGGCGAGCCCGCGCTGGAGATGGCGATCGTTCCGGTCGGCCCGCCGTTGTCGGTCAGCTTGGGCACCGTTTCCGTTTCCCGTTCCAGTCCGGGGTCGGAGCTGGTGTCGTTTTCCTTGCTCTGTGCGCTGAGGTTGCAGCTCGTGTCGTCCACGTCGTTGCCGCCCAGCGAGGTGGGCGTGGTTCCGGCGCAGTCTTTGCCCTGGTTGTAGGCGATGATGCTGTTGGCGATTTTGGTTTCGCCCAGTCCGGCCGATTCAAACGCAGCCAGGCCGCCGCCTCCGGTCCCGGGCGCGCTGTCGCCGGAGATGGTCGAGTTCGTGAGCACGAGGGCCGTGCCGTTGAAGATCCCGCCGCCCTGACCTTTCGAGCCGCCGCTGACGGTGTTGTCGGCGATCGTGCTGTTCACCACGGTCAGCAGCTCGTGGCTTTTGTTGTTGAGGTTGTCGCTGGAGATGCCGCCCCCGAGGCCGAAGCCGCCGCCGCCGGTGACGGTGTTGTGGGCGACGGTGCTGTTTTCAACGATCAGTTCGCCGGCGTCTTCGATGCCGCCGCCGGCGCTGCTGGCGGTGTTCCCCTCGACCGCGACTTCGTCGAGCGTGAGCGTGCCGTTCTGTTCGATCGCGATCGCTCCACCTTCGCCGATTTTCGGCTCATTTGGATCCGGTTCGGCGATTCCGCCTTCGCCGTTGCCACCGGTGATCTTCATGCGGCGCAGCTCCACCAGCCCGCTGGTGCCGCCTTCGGCCCCGTCGACGATCACGCGGCTTTTGCCCGCGGCGGTGAGCACCACTTCGCTCGCACGGGACGCCAGGCCCTCGATCAGCTCCGGCTGTTCGCCGCTGGACACGAAGGGGTGTTCGAGCCGCAGCGGCCCTTCCGTGAGCGTGTAGGTGCCGGGGCGCAGCTCGATCGTGTTGACGGCGATGCCGAAGGTTTCTTCTTCGAGCTTCTGGGCCGCTTTCACAGCCTGGCGCAGGGAGCACGGCGACGTGCACGCGCTCGATGCGCTGGTGTCGGCGATCGAGGGGTCGGCGATGAAGGTTTCGGCGCCGGCGCTCGCGGCGCCCGCCATCGCGAACAGCAGCCCAAGGAAAACGAGCACCGCGGTTACTCGCGCGTCACGCCTGACCCGTCGATTCATGTTCCCCCCATGTGAGTCCCGAGCGCGACGCCGTGCCGAGCCGAGTCCGCTGGATTGTTCCGAAGCGCGGGCGATCATACAGCCGCGTGCGGCGGAGTCCCGGCACTGCCAGCAGTCCGCATCCGCCAAAAGTGAGTAGCTCTACTATTTACTTTCACGACGGCCTGCGATAGCTTCCGGGCCGACCACAGCTAACGAGGAGACCGCCCACCATGGCCGCCACAGCCGACAGCGTGCTGAAGCCCGACTTCAACAGCAGCCGCAAGCACTTCATCTTCACCGACGAGCACGAACAGCTGCGCGAGTCGATCCGCAACTTCGCCACCAAAGAGCTGGCGCCGCACGCGGAGGAATGGGAGGAGACGACGTTCCCCGACTCGGTGTTCACGCGCATGGGCGAGCTGGGCTTCCTCGGCCTGGACAAGCCGGAGGCCTACGGCGGCCAGG
The DNA here is from genome assembly GCA_963723325.1 of uncultured Solirubrobacteraceae bacterium. GTDB lineage: Bacteria > Actinomycetota > Thermoleophilia > Solirubrobacterales > Solirubrobacteraceae > Palsa-744. The sequence continues at coordinate 183,336 of CAVRQK010000004.1, forward strand.
GCGGCGACTACTACAGCGCGCTGGTGCTGGCGGAGGAGATCACCAACGGCAACTCCGGCGGCCTGGCAATGGGCATCGCGGTGCACACCGACATGGCGATGCCGCCGATCCTGGCGTTCGGCAGCGAGGAGCAGAAGCAGGAGTGGGTGGTGCCGGCGATCAAGGGCGAGAAGATCCTGTGCCTGGGCATCACCGAGCCGGACGCCGGCTCGGATGTGAAAGGCATCAAGACGCGCGCGGTCAAGGACGGGGACGACTACATCGTCAACGGCTCCAAGACCTACATCACCAACGGCCACCGCGCGGACGTGATCGTGCTCGTCACCAAGACCGACGCCGACGCGGGCTATGACGGCTTCACGCTGTTCCTCGTGCCGATGGACGCGCCCGGCGTGATCCGCGAGAAGAAGCTGGAGAAGCTCGGCATGCACGCCTCCGACACGGCGCTCTTGGCCTTCCAGGACGTGCGCGTGCCCGCGAGCGCCGTGCTCGGCCAGGTGGGCAAGGGCTTCTACCACATCATGTGGGAGCTCCAGGGCGAGCGCCTGATCGGCGCGGCCGGCATGGTGGCGGGAGCGCAGAAGTGCTTCGAACGGACGCTGCAGTACGCGCACGAGCGCAAGGCGTTCGGCCGCGAAATCGGCAAGTTCCAGGTGATCCGCCACAAGTTCGCCGAGATGGCCACCAAAATCGAGTCCGCCCGGCAGATGACCTACATCACGGCCTGGCGCTTCAACAACGGCGAGTACCCCGTGCGCGAGATCTCGATGGCCAAGCTGCACGCCTCGCGCGTGCTCTGCGAAGTGGCCGACGAATGCATCCAGATCCACGGCGGAGCGGGCTACATGCGCGAGTACGGAGTCGAGCGCGTGTGGCGAGACGCCCGACTGAACCGCATCGGCGCGGGCACCGACGAGATCATGCTGGACGTCATCGGCCGCTCCTACGGGCTGTGATCCGCGGGGGGCGCCTCCCGCGGGCGCCCGACGAGCATGGTCGGGGCCAGGTGGCGACGCAGGCGGCTGTTCAGTACGGACGAGCCAAGCGCGATCGCCATCGGCCCCACGAGGTTGACCTCGACCGGCTTGTGGTACTCGCGGTAGTGAGCCATGAGCGCCGCGTTGCGCGCGTCCTCGTCGTCGGCGAAGCGCTCCTGGATCGCCTGCGTCTCCCGGGCGATTTCCGCTTTGTCGGCCTCCGAGAGCGGAGGCGTGGGCTTTGTGAACCGCTCGGCGGCAGCCCGCATCCCCACGCGGGCCGAGACGATCAGGACGGTTCGCCACAGCGCGACGCGCCGTCCCGTTCGCTTGTCCACCGTGCGGACCCCGGCAACCCACGCTCCGGGGCTTCCAAGCTGCTCGTCGAAGATCGTTTTCAACGGGGCGAGAAGCGCAAGCTTGCGCACCCCGCCGGCCATCTCCTGACGCCCCGCCGCGCCCGCCCGGCGATTTCGCCACCACCAGGACGCGCCGACCAGCGCGGCCCCGAAGGCCATGTCCACGACGCCCGCCAGCGCCTTCTGCGCCCCGGTCGCGGGCACCGGTTCGGGTCCGGCCTGCATGCCCGCCATGGGGCGATCGTCCGCTGCGCTCGCCATCGTTGGATCATCGCCGTTCCTCACAACGCTTGCAACCAGGTGCGCACATGACAGCCCCCAACCCACCTTTCACCGACGAGCACGAGGAATTGCGGGCCTCCGCCCGCGGCTTCATCGAGCGCGAGCTCACGCCGCACGCCCAGCAGTGGGAGGACGAGCGCTGGTTCCCCGATGAAGTCTTTCCCAAGCTGGCCGCGCAGGGCCTGTTGGGGCTGAAGTACCCCGAGGCCTACGGCGGGCAGGGCGGCGACTATCTGCACGAGGCGGTACTGATCGAGGAGCTCGCCAGGACCGGCTCGGGCGGCACCGCGGCGGGGATCGGGGCGCACATCAACATCGCAACGCCTCCGATCTGGAAGTTCGGCAGCGAGGATCAGAAGCAGCGCTATCTGATGCCGGCCATCAAGGGCGAGAAGATCGGCGCGCTGGGCATCACCGAGCCGGGCGCCGGCTCGGACGTGGCTGCCATCACCACCCGCGCCGAGCGCGTGGACGGCGGCTGGGTTCTCAACGGCGAGAAGACCTACATAACCAACGGCGTGCGCGCGCATTTCATCGTGACCGCGGTGAAGACCACCGCCGAGGGCGGGCACCACGGGATTTCCTTCCTGATCGTGGACCGCGGCGAGGGCGTCAGCTCCTCGGCTCTGCACAAGCTCGGCTGGCACGCATCCGACACCGCCACCATTAGCTTCCAGGACGTGTTCGTGGGCGAGGAGAACCTGCTGGGGCCGCTCAACGAGGGCTTCAAGCTGATCATGGCCAACTTCCAGTGGGAGCGCCTGGCAATGGCGCTGGGCGCGGTCGGCGCCATGACGCTGGCGTGGGAGCGCACCGCCGAGTTCGCTCGTGAGCGCACCGCGTTCGGCAAGCCGCTGTCCGGCCACCAGGCAATCCGCCACAAGCTGGCCGACATGGCCACCTCGGTGTACACGTGCCGCTGCGTCACCTACGACGCGCTGCGGCGCTTCGTGGCCGGCGAGGAGCCGCTGAAGGAGGTCACCATGGCCAAGCTGCTCACGCAGCGCGCGTCGTTTGAGTTGATGGACGACTGCCTGCAGATCCACGGCGGCGCGGGCTACATGCGCGAGTACTGGGTGGAGCGCGCCGCGCGCGACTCGCGCCTGGGGCCGATCGGCGGCGGCAGCGACGAGATCATGCGCGAAATCCTGGGGCGGATACTGGGGCTTTAGCGAAGGCTGCGCCGGCTGGCCGCCTGCAAGAAATCGTCCAAACGCCGGCCCGTTGCTAATGCACTGAGGTGGGCGACCGATAGGTGAGCGTGCCTCGCCTACGCCTCTCAAGCGTTGCCGCGTCGATCTTGCTGTGTGTGCTCGCCAGCACCACCGGCTCGCCCGCGCTGGCCGCCACCTCCCGCACGCACGCACGCACCCATCGCGCGGCGCGCTGCAGCAAGCTCGCGCGCCGGCATGCCCATGGCGCCCGCTCCAAGCGTCGTGTACGCACCAGCTGCACCAAGCACCACCTCGCCCCAACCAAGCACGCGAGCCAGCCCAAGCCCACCACCAAGACGCTCGTGCGCTCCAGATCCGCCGGCGACGGCTGCCCAAACGCAGCGCTGCAGCCCACCGCCCACAACCTGGAAACCATTCGCGAAGCCACGCTGTGCCTGGTCAACCGCGAACGCTCCGCCCACGGCGACAGCCCGCTGCGCGCCAACGCACAGGTCCAGCAGGCCGCCCAGAGCCACACCGAGAGCATGGTTGGCGATAACTACTTCGGCCACCTCGGCCCGGGCGGCGAAACGGTGCTGCAGCGGATGCGCGCCTCCGGCTACGTGTACAGCTCACAGGTCGCCTGCCAGGTGGCCGAGAACATCGCCTGGGGCACCAACTGGCTGGGCACCCCCAAGGCGATCGTGGCCGCCTGGATGGCCTCGCCGGAACACCGCGCCAACATCCTCGTCCCGAGCTACCGCGACACCGGCATCGGCGTCTCCCCGCACCCCCCCGCGTCGGTCGCCGGCGGGCAGCCTGGCGGGGTCTACACGCAGGACTTCGGGGTCATCGTCGGGGGGTAGCCGTCCCACGTCGATACCATTGCAATGGTAGACTACTGCCATGCAGGTATCGATTGATGGCGCCGGGCGAGTTGTTGTACCCAAGCCCTTGCGCGAACAGCTTGGCCTCTCGCCAGACACGCCGCTCGACATCGAAGTGGTAGACGATCATTCTGGAGATAACGGCGCGGCGCAAACCGCCAACCGTGATCGAAGGGCCCAACGGTCCTGTCGTTGCCAGCACGGGCACCCCCATCTCCGACGACGACGTGCGCGCGGTACTGGAGATGGCCCGCGAGCACCGGTGAAGGTCGCCGTCGACAGCAGCGTCGCGATCGCTGCGATCCTGGCCGACCACGAAGCGCACGCACTGGCCGAAGAGACGCTGAGCGACTCCGACACCACCATCGCGCACGTAGCGGCCGAGACCTACAGCGTCCTGACGAGACTGCCACCGACGCTGCAACTGGCCGCCACAACAGCAGCCGAGATCATCGACGCGCGCCTGCCCTCAGCAAGGATCACGCTAGCTGCCGACGCGCACACATCGGCCCTGACGAGACTGGCTGAGGCACATGTGAGCGGCGGGGCGACGTATGACGGGCTGATCGCGCTCACGGCCCTGGAACACGACGTCGAACTGCTCTCCCGCGACCGACGCGCTGCGCGGACCTACAAGGCGCTGGGCGTCCGTTTCCAGCTGCTGACGAGATAGTCCTCGTCCGTGTGCCTGCGAGGCCGATCCGTCCACCCGCGCATAGGATGAGCGCATAGCGGGCACCGCTACCCGTCATGCGTCTCCCACACGTCCACCGCCTCCGCTCTCTCACCGTCCGCTGGACCGCGTGCCTTTCCCTGTCGCTCCTGGCAGGCACGTTCGCGTCTGCCCCTGCGGGCGCGGGCACGAGCGAACCGTCGTGGACGACCTACCATCGCGACGCCGAACGCACGGGCAACGATCCAGACGCGAGCAGCCCGCTGACGCCGACGCTTGCGTGGCAGTCGCCCGACCTCGGCGCCCCGATCTGGGGACAGCCGCTGGTCGTGGGCTCGCGCGTGTACGTGACCACCGTGGGCGACGGGGTGTATGCCCTGGCGGCGTCCACCGGACAGGTGCTGTGGCACGTGAGCGCCGGCACGCCGGTGCCCGCCAGCGCGCTGCCGTGCGGCGACGTCAAGCCGACGGTGGGGATCGTGGGAACTCCGGTGATCGACCCCGCCGATGGCGTGTTGTACGCGGTGGCCGACACGTGGGACGGCAGCCACGCCCAGCACCTGCTGGAGGGCTTTCGCATCGACACCGGCGAAAAGGTGCTGAGCACGGTTGTCGACCCGCCAGGCTCGGACCCCAAAGCGCTGCTGCAGCGCACCGCTCTGAACCTGGACGGCGGCAACGTGATCTTCGGCTTCGGCGGCAACGACGGCGACTGCAGCGACTATCAGGGTGCGGTTGCATCCGTTCCCGAGAGCGGAGCGGCGCCGTCGTTCTGGCAGGTTCCGATCGCCGCGCCATCCACTTCAGGCGGCGCCGTGTGGGCCACCGGCGGCCCGGCGGTCAACGCCGCGGGGACGGTGTTCGCCAGCACCGGCAACCCCAACCCTCCATCGGGGCAGGAAGCGAGTACGTACGACTACTCCGACAGCGTGGTCGAGCTGAGCCCCTCGATGAGCCTGGAAGGGCACTTCGAGCCGCCGAACTGGAAGGCGGACAGCAACAGCGACCGCGACCTCTCCTCCTCCGCCCCCGAGCTGCTGCCCGGCGGCCTGGTGTTCCAGGCCGGCAAGAACGGCACGGGCTATCTGATCGACGAGTCCACCATGGCCAGCGGCGCGGCCGCCGTGTACAGCCACCAGGTTTGCAACGGCTCAGGGAGCTTCGGCGGGGACTCCTACGCCGGCGGCGTGATCTACCTCCCCTGCACCAACGGCGTGCAGGCGCTCTCCTACAACGCCACCGCAAGGACGTTCGCACCCCTGTGGCAGGGACCCTCCGACGCGGTCGGACCGCCGATCGTCTCAGGCGGGCTGGTGTGGACGGTGGCCACCGGCGGCACCAACGGCGGCGGCACCAAGCTCTACGGCCTCGACCCCGCCACCGGCAAGGCGCGCTACACCGAGCAGCTGCCCAGCCCGGTGGCCGACCACTTCGCCTCCCCCAGCGCCGCCGGCGGCAGAGTGCTGGTGGCCAGCGGCTCGACGATCAGCGCCTACCAGACAGCTGTGCTCACGCCCGAACCAAGCTCCCCTGCGCCGATCTCCGGGCCGATCGCGACGCTGCCGCTCGAGCGCGCCGCCACGCCGCAGCCAACGCTGCTGAACACGCACCTGCACGCCAGCGCCAGCGGCGCCGTGCGCCTGAGGTTGCGCTGTCCTGCAACATTCGCCAACTGCAGCGGCACGCTCACCATCTGGGCCAGCGTGAGCAGATTGGTCGGGCACGGTCACCGTCGCCACCGCGCCACCGCGCACGTGCGCCTGCTGCGTGTTGCGTTCCACTCGCGCGGACCACAGCTGACCCTGACCCTGCATCTCAACCGCAGCGACCGCGCGCTGCTGAAGCGCCACCACCGCCGGCTGCGCGTCACGGTGGCGATCGCCGTGCACGGCGGCCCCACCCACAAAGTCGACGCGCTGCTGACCGGCGCCGGCTGAGCTGCGGCGCGACTTCACACGAATCAACCGCGAACGCTCCGCCGGCGACGCTACTTCGGCCACCTCGGCCCCGGCGCAAGTTCGCATCCGTGTTTCTCACCGACGCCGGTAGTCCGTTCTTCGGAATTGCTGCAATTTGCAGGCCCTAAAGCCGGCGTTGCTGTCGCCACCCGGGCGATGGCGCCGCGTTTGATGTAGCGAACTTGACGCAGCAGTGCGGATTGCACACACTCCGCCATATCCGTCGCCTGCGGCATGCGCTGCGCTGCTCACGTCGCACGCTGGCCATCAAGGGTATTGGAGCGCTGGTCACACAATGAGAGCGGGGATGAACGTCAAGCTGACCGTCTCGGCCTGCATCGCGATCCTGCTTGCCGCCTTTGCCCTGACGCTCACACAGGCGCCGTCGCGCGTGGTGGCGGGGACCACCAAGTTGAGCGCGATACTCGCCACCGTCAACCGCAACAGCGAACTTTGCCAATCCAACGAACGCATACCAGCCAACATATCCGCGCTGCGACTTTCACTTGTTGCGTACTTCGGCGCGCGAGTTGCGGTTACAGCCACCTCCGGCGCGCGCTCGCTGATAGCGGCAAGCACCAGACCCAACTGGACGGGAACATCTGTCACGGTTCCAGTCACACCGCTGTCGCACGCCGTTTCACGCGTGAGGTTGTGCATCGAGGTAGGTCCCAACAGCCAGCCGATCTATGTTCGGGGCGTGGAAACGGGCGCAGCGGCGACGGCGTTCTCACGCACGGGCGAACCGCTCGGCGGGCGCATCGGCGTCGAATACCTCGAAAGCGGGCACCGCTCGTGGTGGTCGAGCATGTTGGCCGTGGCGAGGCACATGGGGCTCGGCCACGCCCTGACGGGAACGTGGGTCGTGCTGCCGATCGCCATCCTGATGCTCACCCTTGGGTGCCTCACGATCTGGCTGTTGCTGCGCGAGCCGCCCATGGTCGACGAAAGCGCCGGCGCCGCTCCAGCCGAGTCGCCGCCGTCACGCCCGATTCCAGTCGGCTCCCGGTCCTTCGCCAGGTCACGCTCCCAGCAAGCCCGCGCCAAGCAGCTGCGAGCGAAAGCCGGCCGGCGGCGGGCGCCGGACACAGCGCCGCTCGAGCTGCGGGCGATGCTCCGCTACGTCCCCACCGCTGCCTGGGTGTGCGCGACGATAGCGCTCCTGAACGCCGTCGCATGGTCGCTAATCGTTCCCTCCTTCCAGGGCAAAGACGAGGTCGATCACTTCGCCTACGTCGCCCAACTCGCAGAGAACAACGCCCTGCCCAAACACGGCCCCGAAGCGCGGGCCAACGGGACCTACTCGCCGGAGCAGACGCGCGTCCTCACAGCCCTCAACTACTGGTACACCGCGCACGCGCCGCAGACGCCTGCCATCTCCTCCCTGGCCGAACAGCGAACTCTCACCAGCGCCGTGCACGCCGGCCTCTCGACCAAGGGCCCCGGCGAAGCGGGCGTGGCCACCCCCGAGCCGCCGCTCTACTACGCGCTGCAGACCATCCCCTACGCCTTCGGCCACGGCAACATCCTCGCCCAGCTGCAGCTCATGCGCCTGACGGGCGCCATCTTCGGCGCGCTGACCGTGCTGTTCGCGTTCCTGTTCCTCCGTGAGCTCCTGCCGTCCAGCCCGCAGCTCGCCACCGCCGGCGCCCTGTGCGTCGCCCTGCAGCCACAACTGGCGTTCATGGACGGCACCGTCTCACCGGACTCGATGCTGTATGCGGTGAGCGCCGCCCTGCTGCTGTGCCTCGCGCGCGCATTTCGCAAAGGACTTGAGCTCCGCCTCGCGGTCGTGCTCGGCGTGCTGATCGCGATCGGGTTCGGAACGAAGCTCAACTTCGTGGGCCTCGCGTTCGGAATCTTCCTCGGCCTCTCCGTGCTCGCGCTGCGCGAAATGAGGACCGGGGGCCTGGAAGCGGTGCGACCCGCAGCGATCGCGGCGGCGATCGGCCTGGCGCCGGTGCTGATCTACGCCTTCGTCAACGCGCTGTCGAACGATCCCACCCTCGGCTCCGTCTCGGGAGGCGAGACCCAGATCGCCAGCACGTCGCCCGCTCACGAGCTCTCCTACATCTGGCAGCTGTACCTGCCGCGCCTGCCCGGCATGACACCGTACTTCACCGGATTGACCACCTTCAAGGACATCTGGTTCGACCGCTCGATCGGCCTGTATGGCTGGATGGACACCGTGTTCCCCACCTGGGTCGACAACCTAGCGCTGATACCAGCCGCCGCGATCGCGCTGCTGGCCGCACGCGAGCTGTATGCACGCCGAAGCTCCGTGCACACCCACGCCTCCGAGCTAGCCGTCTACATCGCCATCGCGATCGGGCTGTTGGCCCTGATCGGCGCTTCCTCATACGCCAGCAACGTGCTGGGTGGAAGCGCCGCGTTCGGCGAGCCGCGCTATCTGGTGCCGCTGATTCCCTTCCTGGCGGCAATCGTCGTGCTGGCCATTCGCGGAGCGGGGCCACGATGGGCTCCGATCGTCGGCAGTGCCATCGTGATCCTGTTCCTCGGGCACGACGTGTTCAGCCAGCTGCAGGTCGTCGCGCGGTTCTACGGGTAGGCACACACGTGTCCTCGCATCGAGTCGCCGAGGCCGCGCACACCGCCTGAGCGGACATCAGGGTCGACGTGCGGCACCCGTCGAGCGCCGCACGTCGACCAGCAGCAGACCATCCACCCTCAACTGGGTGGCGTTGGCCTACCGGCTACGCATGGATGGACACCGCTTCCGAGAACGTAAGCGACATTTTCCCTTCCAGAGCAGTGGAGAGCGTTTCTTTTCCGAGGATGCTTTCTACTACCGACACTAAACGATCTTTCACAATGGGCGATGTCGGCATGTCGCGGAATTCCGATTCACCATTGGCATTTGCGCCCTTCGGAATGCCTTTTTTCTGTTCGAGCGAGGTTTCGAACACCTTGCCTTCTTTGTTCGTGCCTAACCAGCCGGTCGAGCCTTCCGCTTCCGCACTGATTAATCGGCCATCGAAGCACCGTCACGGCCAGTCATCGCCATGCACATCACGCTCCGCTCATTTACACGACCTCGACCCTACAGCCGAGACCACCATTGACGTGGCGGCGATGGCGCCTGTGTTCCCGCCTACAGCCGGAACCGGCGGCCAAGCCGCCGTATCTATAGCCTTTTAGCTATGAGGAACAATTCTGATAGTAGCATGATCTGGGGACGTAGGCAAGGCGCGCAGGCCGACATCAGCAGCGACCCATGAACCTCACGCGCGCTTCTTTGCAGTGTGCTTGTGCGGAGGTTTCGATTTGCGACAGCCAGTCGCTTTGATCGGCGTGCTCTGATGGATTTCCAGGCCGTTCTGAGCTACCAGAGCGGTGGGCATCGCAAGCTTCGCTTTGCAGAGGTTGCCGTAGGCCGCCAAGGCGGAATTCTTGCCCTCGGGGAGATTGAGTTCGAAGCTGGTGAACGGGATGTCCGGCACCGCCGCGAAGGTATTGCTGGTGACCCCTTTCCTGATCAGCGTCGTTCCCACGAGCTCGGCTGTGATGCCATAGCCCTGCAGCATCATCGTCAGCGATGGGAACGCTTCCCCACCATGAGAGACGAAATAGGCGGGGCCTGTGAGCGGGACGGGCAGTATCGGCACGTTCGCCGTGGCGTGCCCCACGATCGAGCCTGGCGGACAGTTGGCCGGGTTGGCTTCGAAGACAGCCGCGAGGCAGGCGTGTTTCAGCGTGCTGTCGCGTGACGGGAGCTGGATCGGCAGGTCGACCTTCACTTTGGCCAGGTTGGCGAGCGTCCCCCATGGCGCTGCCGGGTTGGTCATCTTGAACGTGAGGCTCGCACCTTTGGCTTTCGACGTTCTGCCGTCGGTTGATACCGTCAGTTTGGGGGCGAACTTCAGGGTTGCGCAGTTGACCGCCTGGAACGGCACGCTCTGCGATGAACTCCCGCCTTCTACCGCTGTCAGCGTCGCGGCGATGCTCAGCTGCTTGCAGTCGGTCGGGTTGAACGAGAAGTTGGGGCGATCGACCGTCACGTGGATCTGCTTGACCTCGAGCACGACCCCCTTGAGGATGTGGGGCAGCGGATCGCTTGCGACGGTGAGCTGCCCGGTGAATCGGTTGACTTCGACCTTGGCGCGCACGACGAAGCAGTCGCACGGCGTCCCCCGCTCGAGGTCGAACGGGCCGGCCTTCGCCGGCACGGTGATCGACAGGCCGAACGGCGCGCCCTCATAGCCCCCGGTCAGGAACACCTGCCCGCCCGTGACCGTGTACGGGGCATTGCCGACGCCCACGCTGGCGCTCGTGTGCCCGATCAGGCTTTCCGGGCCGCACGTGCCCGCGTTTGCCTGCGCTTCGGGGCAGAGCGCAACGCCCTTGAGCATCCCCGAGAAGCCCGGCGGTGTGCGCAGCGAAACCCCTTCGATCGCCTGTTCGCCGTCTTCGCGCGAGATCGTCGTCGTGAAGTCGCTGTAAGCACCGGCTCGATTGCTGGTGGTGCCTGAGGTCACATGGGGCGCGAACGGCAGCGTCCCTGGGCAGGCGCCGCCGTGCGGACCGGCCGTGATCGCGAATTCCGGCGACGCCACCACCGGTTCCCCACCGGACCATGGCGTGAACGACGCCGCCGTGGTGTACGTACCGCACTTGGACGGTGTTGCGAGTGTGGCATCGTCGCCGCCGAAGAAGTGCATTTCGAGTTCTTCGATCGGCGCGTCGGGCGTGTTCTCAAACGTGGCGCGCATCTGGCCTGTGGTTTCGTCGAGCGTGAGCTTGCCCGCGAGCTTCACGAGCACGCCCGACACCGGATCGTCGGCCACGACGTAAAGCGCAAACAGCGACCCGAACGGGTTTTCGTTCTGCGCGGCGACGTATACCGACCCCCCTAGCGGGTTCGCGAGGTCCGGGGACTTGATCGTCACGGTGCCGACCTTCGACGCCTTCGGGCACGAGGGGTTTCCCAGAGTGCTCGTGAAGAGGTTCATCCCCGTCACGGGATCTTGCTTTTCAAACCCCATCTCCGCCTCTGTGCAAGCTTCCAGTCCGTTTGCGCCGGCGGGGTTCAGCGTCAGGCCCTGAGGCAACACGACGGTCGTGTCCTTGATCGCCGACACGGCAACCCCCCCAGGGTTCAGCGATGCTTCCTGAGGCACCTTTACCTTGACCGTCGCTCCCGTCGGCGTGCTGGCCGTGGTTGCTTCCGGTTCGAAATCCATCCCCACGCCGAACGGGATGTCTTCGCAGCCGGTGAGCGCCGCCATGGAGGCCGTTACGACTTCCGAGACCGCTTGGTGTTTGGGTTCGCCGAAGGGCCACGACGTTGCTTGTGCCGTGCTTTCCATTGGACCCGTGCACGCGGTGGGGAGCGTCAGATATGGGTGCGGGCGAACGGCGCCTAGGGGCTGGCATGGAGCGTTTTCTCCTCCTGCTGCCAGAGCAGCTCCGGCGAGGCAGGTCCACCCCCGCGACTTGTCGTGGCTCGGGTCCTGCGGCGTACCCCAGATCGTTATCCGCGTATACGCCACGTTAGCGAGCTGGGAGATCTGGCTCACGTCGAGGTTGATGCCGTAATCAGTCCCCGTCCGTACAGAGGCATCGATCGCCACCGTGACATGGCTGCTGTTGAATCCAAAGCGCGCCGGCTCACCCGGTGCCGGCACAAGATTGAACAAAGGAATATACCCCGCGGTTGGTGGGTATTGGGTGTGATGGAAGCCTAGACTTACTGCCACAACACCAATCGCCGTATCCGGCGGACAAAGGTTCGTTTGATTCCCGAGGATCGTGTCGAACTCCGCTTCCGTGCACTGCGGGATGGCAGCGACATCGCCGGCAAATCCTGCCGGCAGCGTGACATGCACATCCTTCATGAGTGCGGGGGGTTCGGAGACCAACGCATCCTGGTTGAACGCAAGCGTGCTTGTCACCTGAAACGAATGCGAACCGGCTTGAGTGGCCGACGCTCCGCCTTCGTTTTCGGCCTTCAGTTCGTCGTCTTCGATACCGAACGGGGTCGTGCTTCCTCCTGTCGCTTCCACCGGCACGCTCTGCCTGCGGGATGCGCTCGGAACTTCCTGTCCGTCGACTTCGGCTTCGAAGTCTCCACCGGTTTCGACTGCTTCCGTCGCCCCACACGCCGGGCCGCTGTATTTCCCAGTTCCCTGCCGAGCAGCGTGGCACAACTCACCCACGCCGCCCGAGACCGTCACTTCGTTTTCCTGGCCATCGCCGGCTGCCCCAGGTTCCGTTTCGATTTCGATCCCGGCTTCCATACTTTCGTAAGAATCCAGCGAACCCAAGGTCAGCGACCACGGACAACTCACCCGCTTTCCAGAGATTTCTATCGAGCAAACAAGCAACCCGCGATCGAAGTTTTGGCCAGCGACTCCATACGGTTCAGGGAGGAGGAACGTTTTGATGCCTATAGCCTTCACGCCAGTCGGCAGCACGTCGCTCAACGTCACGGGAGACACTTCGCCGTTGATCCCCGCGTTGCCGAGATCGCTGGCCGTGATCACCAGAAGCCCACGGCCGCCCGGCGTCAACCGCGACGGCTGGAAGTTCGCCTGCAACCCCCACCATGGCTCTTCCGCCGCAGCACTCCCGGCGCACGCCAAACCCACCAGTACGAGACAGATACCTGCCACACCGACTCGTGAAGTCAAACTACGCATCTTCACTGTCCCTTCCCCCGCTCGCCTAGCAATGGTCTGGGATGGGATGCCAGCCGCGCTGCAGGGCCATACAACTTCCTGGCACGACGCTCACACGCCGCCCGTCTCTTCCGAGACTGCCTCCGACAGCCCGCAAGCGCCTTCGACAGCCGCTGAGCCTTCGACTCCGTCACGCCCTTCTTGACCGGCGTGACCGGTTCGACGTTCCCCGCACCCGCAGTCGACATGCTGGACGGCGATTCCAGGCCAAGCGCGGTCCCACCCAGCGACCCTCTGCACGCATCCACCGACCCACACGCATGTTCCGGCGCCGCCGGCGTCTCACACGGCGCTCCGACACTGCACTCATGCGCGTCATACACATCGTATGCGCTGTCTACATCACTAGAGGTGAGCTGAGCCGCGGTCAGGAGGAAGACGTCGGTCCCATCGACGCTCGCATCCAAAAATACCGATTCAAGGCTCGAAGTCCCCGATGAGATCAACCCCACACACCCCGCCGCAGAAGCGCTGAACACCTCGCTGGAACTTTCGCTTCCAGGTCCGCAAACATGGCCTTGCCGCCCCGTCCCCGTTGGCTCATACTCATACACATCCTCGACCCCGTTGTGGTCAGCCGGCACAAGATCATCCGCGCTATCGAAAAACAAGCGCCCTTCATCCGAGAGATACCGGGACTGATACAACGGAGCCACTTTGAGACCCTCGCTGGTCCAGCCTGTAATACTTCCCGCAAGCCACTCACCCGCGAACATACCGCTGCTGTCCACCAAGAGGAACGGCGGTTCACTGCGTGACTCGTGCACGCCCACCGGCCGCCCCCCCGTCGAATTGCACGAGACGCATGTAAGCTGCCCGGTCGCACTCGCCTCCGCGTGATACAAGAACACCTCCTGATCCCGAGCCCCACTCACAGCATCACGGTTATCGTATCCCGTCAGCTCCTGCCCCGACATGAACGCCAGATACTCGCCGCTCTGTGAGATGTCGGCGGCGAGACCAACCTCACCGTGCGCTCGAAATTCCGCCCCACCCGCCCAGCTGTCTTCGTCCGCGTTGGAAAGCGTCGCGATGAACCCCGGTGATTCCCACACACCGGCCGCTTCGTCGTAGTGATCCACATACAAGTTGCACGTGGCTTCAGGAGTACTCGTCCGTCCGCCCGAGATGCAGTCACCAGGACTGGCGCCTTTGGCGAGCACCCCATTGGCTACAAAGTAGACGTAGGCGCCACCTTCGCTGCTGCCGAGCACGCCGCCCTGCACGCCAGCGGTTTCGCCTGGGTTCAGTGGCACGGTCAAATCCTTGAGCCTTCCTGCCCCCAGCGGGCCACCACGAGGCGCTTCAAACACATAGAGATCTTCAGCTCTTTCACCTTCACCCACGTTGGCACGCGAAACGCTCGTCAGCGGCTCATCATCCGTGAAGAACACGCGGCCGCCATCGCTGCTCGCGGTCTGAAACACCGGCTGCCCTTCTTCCACCGGCACACCCGCCTGGCGCACATCGATCCTCTCCGTTTCGCCCTTCGTCATGTCTCGAATCATCAGCTGTTCCGCATGACCCGCTTCATGCTCGGTCCACACCACTCGATCGCCGTCAGTCGAGAGAGCGTGCCTGACATTGCTGTCTTCGTAGCCAAGCCTCACGATATTGTGGGCATCTGAAACAAGGCGAATGGCGCCCCCCGCCCACTCGTATAGGTCGTTATAGGGGAATTCCTGTGGTGCCGCTTCTGGCGTTAGCTTTTCCGACGATTCAAAGATGACATGGCTGAGGTCAGGGGTCGCATCCAAGAACTTCAGTCGTTTGCCGGCTTCTTCTCCTCCGAACCTCGCTCCTTCCACAGTATTTGCGGCAGTCACCAATGGCACATATCCTCCGCCTGATGCAGTCGAGCGTAGATAAAGCGTCCTATCCGCATGCGCGGGCAACGACGGCGACAACGGCGTTTCATCCACTGGCGCGGTCAGGCCAAGCGAAAGGTCACCCGAAAACAGCTTGTATTCGCCCAGTTCGACAGTCAAGAATTCAGGGACTTCTTCATTTGGCGTCGTCAGATCCTGGGACGTCCACCCTTCTGACGTGCGTACCGCGAGTACCTGAGCGAGTTCGATCGCGCGGTTACTTTCAGCTTCGGTCGTAATTGGTCCGCTCGTTACATACGTGAACTTACTGCCGTCTTCAGATGCTTGCTGCAAGCCACCTGTGAGATGAAATGCCACGATCCCTGCCCCGTGCTTGTTCGACGGCGAGACCAGTTCCCAGGCTCGCCCGTCGATCGACGGAGCGGCATGAGCGGGCACGCACACAAGCAAACACCATACGGCGCACACACAAGTACCACGCCACGCCCAACCCGTTGAGCCCGACCCAACTCTCGCCGATCGAAAGCTTGTCACCACTACCTCCACCTATCGTTGCATTCCAGTGCACTTCTACTTCTGCATGATCATCGTCCGGCGTGCGGCGCCAAATCGGCGCCGCACGCCAGACGCCCACGTCCAGCGCAGCCTATGCTCTCATCTAACTAGCTAGAGCGTGGATTACCGACTACGCGTGGATAGATACCGCTTCTGAGAATGTCAGCGACCCTTTACCTTGCTCTGCACTTACGAGTGAGGCTTTTTCGATCAGACTTTCTATGTTTGCTAACAGTCGATCCTTCACAATCGGCGAGGTTGGGGTGTCCCTGAATTCCATTTCTCCCGCCGCGTTGGCGCCTTCCTGGATGCCTTCTTTTTGCTTGAATTCGGTTTCGAATACCTTGCCTTCTTTGCCGACGCCTAACCAGCCAGTCGAGCTTTCAGCTTCTGCATTGATTAACGCTACGAAGCAACCGGTGACTTTGATTTTGGCTTCGGTAAGGCCACTACCGCATACGAACGACACTCCTTTTAAGGGCCCGATTAAGAGGGCGGGCTCAAATGTTGAGCTCCCGCTGGGCTTCTCTAACCCAAGTAACAGACTCAATTCTTTTGTTCGGATTTCGCCTGCCGCGAGGCCTTCGTTGGTACATTTGCCGGCAGTTTCGTTGTTGCATCCCTTAAACGTAACCGTCGGGAACTCTACGCGGTCGGCCGCGTTTACTGTACCTTCGCCTTCGACTGAGGTACACTTTACTGTATTTTTGGCTACGGTTGTCACGAGTTCTAGATTGCCGTTATTTTTGATTTTTGCAGTGGCGCCGATCGCCGGTGTTTCCGTACCATCCTTGAATATCCCCTCCGAGGCCGATGCACCTGCGGCCGCGATCGCGCCCACGGCGAACAACGCCATCAGCGCACACACGATAAATTGCATGCGATTCATTCGACTGCTCCTTTACTGTCAGGAGCGCAAATCACACGGGGACGACTAGCGATGAATGAATGTATCGCGGTGCGCGACACTCACCACCAGCATGCCCACTAATCGTCCAGACATCGCCGAAGGAAGAGAGACCACGCAACAAACCACCGAAGCACCATCACAGCCAGTCAAAGCCATGCGCATCACGCTCCGCTCATTTACACGGCTCCCGCCCTAAGGACCGGAGCTACTTATTGAGCGCGGTTCTGCCTTGCCCTCACCGCCGGTGACTCACCGGGGTCAAAGCCGACCGATCCCGCATTATTGGTTCCCTCAGCCCTACGGGCTCAAATTCGAATCCGCGGGACCGTGAAATGGATAGCACACTACCGCGCCGCGCGCAAGGTGTGATGGTAAGAGACTGTATGTGTAACAAGCGAGGACTCGCAAAAAGCCCAGTCATATTGCGGATATTGAGAGAAACTGGGGCTCGGTGGGACGATAGAAACGAATATGCGGACTATATGCGATTCGCTAGACCTTCGGGTCGGCGGCCTGGACGGCCTCGCCGGAACACCGTCGTGGACGACCTACCATCTCGACGTCGAACGCACGGGCGAGGCCCTAGACGCCAGCTGCGCTTCGGCATATAACCTTGCCTCCCCGACCAAACAAGGAGAAGCAACAGCTATGGGAGTACTCGACGGCAAGTCGGCGATCGTGACGGGCTCCGCCCGCGGGATCGGACGCGCCACCGCGGAGCTGCTCGTCTCGCAGGGCGCTCAGGTTCTGATCAACGACCTCGACGGCGACATCGCCGAGCAGGCATCCGGCGAGATCCAGGGCGAGACGGCTGTGTTCGCCGGCGACCTGACCAAGCCGGGCATGGCCGACCAGCTGGTGGCCAAGGCGGTTGACTCGTTCGGCAAGATCGACATCATCGTCAACAACGCCGGCTACACGCTGGACGCGCCGATCCACAAGATGACCGACGAGCACTTTCAGGCGATGATCGACATCCACACCGTGGTGCCGTTTCGCGTGATCCGCGCCGCCGCGCCGCATCTGCGCGAGCCTGCCAAGAAGGAGCGCGAGGAAGGCCAGGAGGTCTTCCGCAAGATCGTCAACGTGTCATCCACCTCCGGCACGTTCGGCAACGCCGGGCAGGCCAACTACTCGGCCGGCAAGGCGGCCGTGGTGGGCCTCACCAAAACGGTGGCCAAGGAGTGGGGCCAGTTCAAGGTCAACGTCAACGCGGTGGCTTTCGGCTTCATCGACACGCGCCTCACGCAGGCCAAGGTGGATGAGAACACGATGGAGGTCGACGGCGAGAAGATCCAGCTGGGGATCCCCGAGCAGATGCGCCAGATGGCCTCCATGCTGATCCCGTTGGGCCGCCCGGCCACGCCCGAGGAGGCCGCCGGCGGCGTGTTCTTCCTGTGCTCGCCGTGGTCCAACTACGTGCACGGGCAGACGCTGCACATCACCGGTGGGCTGTTCGGGGGGATGACCGGCTGAGGAGGGGAAGTTCTGAGGTTCCCCGCTGCGCCCGTGTCGCGATCGTGGGTACGGGCGCAGCGGACCGCGAACCGCTCATGCGATCTGGAGGGCTTCCCGGCTGCTGGGAATCAACTGGCTGACCCACTCGCCGGTGATCTGCTGGAGCGCCATGGCGCCCGGAGCGGTCATTACGGGGTTGTCGATACGTGGTTGCATGGGCTGCGTCCTCCTTGGAGTTGGGGTCGACCTGTCATTACCCGCGTCACACCGCGAGCACTTGTGGTGTCTTTCTATGTAGATGACCCCGCCCAACATCCGGATGTGACGATGGGCCCAGACGAAGATCGGCTGGCCGAGCGATTCCGCCCGTCAGCATGATCGCTGTTCACGAAGCGTGTTGAATTCGAGCTCTCGGATCACGATAAATACACAAATTTCCAGTGGCGCTGGCGGTCCTTGTTGGAGGTGTTTACCTTGTTTACTATGAGTTCATAGCGGCAAAGGATGTCGTGACGGTTACGGCAGGCGCCGCGAAAGGCGTTGTGAAGTTCACCGGAGACGCCGGTCACTATGTTGCACAGCACCCCGGTGGCGTGGCGCGGACGGCAGGGAGCGTGGTGGGGGCGTTTGCCAAGGGGGCTGCGGCCGCTCCTTGAGGAGCCGACGGGCCTGTCAAAGGGCTATGACGAAGCTCGCCAGGCGCTGGAGTGCGGAGCACACACTGTGGTGGAGGTACGGGTGCGGTGCGAGCACTGGGACTCGCCGGCGAAATCGTCGAGTACATCCCCGCTGCCTCGCCTACACCCCCCGAGGTCCAGCAGGCAGCCGGAGGAGCGACACCGCTCACCGTCTTGCCTTGGTCCTCGCCGTCATGGGCAACCTCTGTGCAGACCAAAGGCGAGAGTGCTGCTATGCCACCCGACGCGATGCGGTAGGAGTATCGGCCCCGCTGATCTGCCAGCGAACCCCCGGCCCAAACTCAAGGACGAGACCCGCGGGGGTGATCAGCTCCCAATAGGGAGGGTCGTCCTCCGCTTCGGCTGCAGCAGGCTTGATGTCGAGGAGCGAGCCGTCCGAAAGAACACAGCGCAGCTCGCCAGATTTCTCATCGATGCTGGCATCCTCGACCGAGAGCCCGATCAGCTGCTGGGGGTCGGCTGGCGACCACTCAGCATCTTGAGTGGCAAGACGCCAGAGCAACCCGCGCGAGTCCTTGACTTCAACGTGCAAGACATCTGGATAGGCGATGCGGGCAGCAACGATCGAGCCGCGCATCGAATGCAAGACGGTCATTGGTGATGCTGATAGCTCTACGGTCGCCATGACTCCCTCCATTCTCGCAGCCATGCCACCAGTTCTCCATAGCTCATGTCCTCTTGGCCCCCGCTCCACTCCTTCTCAGCATGTAGCGCGTCGCTCGCTTCAAAGCGCTCAGATGCCGTCAAACCAGCCTCCTTACAGGCTTGCAAAAACTGCTTGATGTCGCGCTTGCGAGCCATCGGCGGGCGAGTCTAGCTCTCAGTTCCTCGTAAATGCGCTGAGCCAGACAAGCTCGTTTCAGGCCTCTCGCGCCTGATCACGCGTCTCGCTAAGCACGCTCCGATACAACTTGAAGTCGCCGCCGGTATCAGCTCCGAAAAGACTCCGAGTCGTGTTCGGCGAGGACTTGGAGCGCATCATGATTCTCTGCCACGACGCGCTCACCGATGTCGTAGATTTGCTCACGTATCTGGCTGCGGCTGGGATCCTCCGGGCTGCCTTCTTGCTGCCCGGACCCTTCCCTGGTGCCGGTCCCACCCCCAACCTGTAAGGGAGAGACACCACCGTCGAAATCGGACATGTCGTCATTGCTCGTTCCAGGCTCCATGACGTCTTTGGGCAGCAATGGCAAAGCATCTGGCGGCGAGACCGAGGCGCTCGCTGACGGATCGGGCTCGGTGCGGATCTTGGGCGGGGACGCCTGCCAAGCCTTGAGATTCTGTACGAGGTCGCGATAGAAGGTCACAGCTTGCGCGCGTGTCTCGCGCACGAATGAGCCCTCGGCGCGACCTCGCTTCTGCCCCATTGGCCGGCTGAGCGTCAATGTGAAG
This sequence comes from uncultured Solirubrobacteraceae bacterium, assembly GCA_963723325.1. Lineage (GTDB taxonomy): Bacteria > Actinomycetota > Thermoleophilia > Solirubrobacterales > Solirubrobacteraceae > Palsa-744. Next base: position 203,166 of record CAVRQK010000004.1, read on the forward strand.
GATCGAGGCTCCCTCTTGATATCCCCCGGAAAGAACAGGACGTCTGGCTGTGCGCGTACCTGCTCAAGCGTTGCGGCAACGCTCTCCCGCGCATGCGGGTACCAGACCTCGATGCGAAGGTCTGGCCATGCCTCGGTCAACTGACGCAACAGCCAGCTGATCCTGGACTTGGAACGACCTTCGGTTGGCGCGCCCACGCTCACGCTCAAAGATGTCTGGCGCGCTTTCAGGTCCGCATGGATCTGAAGGTCACCGATTGCGTCGGGGACGCGCAGCGTCGCCTCAAGGACGCCGCCTGCAGCGAGTCGCTTCTCCACGTCATCGAGCCGGCCGCTGGTCGTCTGCTTCCGCGAGCGAGGCGCCACGACGTTGCGTCCAAGTTCCTGCGAGAAGCTCAGACCTAGATACTCGGTGAACTGCTCCCAGCGCTCGGCCACTTGCCGAATCGTTGGATCGCCCTGCCGGAGCGTTCCGTCGCGCGCAGCACTTCGGACAGACACCCAATGCTCGCCCATGTCATCGAAGCCGGACACGCCCGACGATTCACTGCTGAGGTAATGGATCAGCTCGCGTAGGACCCACGCTTGGTCAGGATCTGACACTCCTCGATACCGACTCTGGACAACTGCCTCCGTCAAGACCCGCCACCAAGACAAGTGCCACAGCTTTGTTCTACGCAGCTTGCGGCCATCCACGCACACCGGAGACTCCGAGATGTCATGTGTGATCTGATTCGAGATCGTCAGAACACCGTCGAAACCCTGATCCCGAGCGATGTCCAGAATACCGCCCTACTTGCTCGTCCTTCAGTACCGCCGAGCCGGTCTTGACCTCGACCAGGCAAGTCCAGCGTTTACTTCCCCGCGCGCACACGATGGCACCATCAGGAATATCCGTCTTGCCTTCAGCGTTCTTGAAGCGAACCTCCGCAAATGTATCGACGCTCGGGGACCGCGGAGCACCCAGCTCTCCGAGGAGGGCGTGGCCGAACTCAGGGACTCCATGCATCACCGCCAGCAGACAGGCAGTCGCACGCTTCTCCTGCTCCTCCTGGCCCCTGATGCCGTAAGTCGGGATCAGACGCGCGTGAGGCCAAGCGGCCTCCGCTGGCGCATTGTCAACCCCCACCCCCACAGTTACCATAGCCAAACCCTATCGCGCAAGTCGGCTAATCGGAATCTCCCCGATCGACTGGCCGATCCGTCACCTCCGCGCGATGCCTCAAGCAATGTCCGGTAGAGATCGACGTCGCCGGATCTGATCGGCCACGGACACTTGGATGACGCCAGCGAGGACCGTGCTCACCCCCCGGCCCTACACCCCCCGAAGATCCAGCAAGCACCCGGAGAAGTAAGCGCCGGCCGGCGAAGCCAGATACCCCACCAACGTGCCCATCTCCTCATCGCCCGTGTGCACACCGGGCGCCACAGCAACAGTGGTGATCCCATACCGCGCCCACTCGATGGACAGCGTGCGGGCAAGGTTCTCAAGCCCCGCACTGGCCGCCTGTGCGTGCTCTCCCCCGTCGGGCGCGGGTGCCAGGTAGGCGATCCGTCCGGCCCGCTGCCTGGCCAGGAACGCACCGCTGACCACCGCGCGAGTGACGCTCCAGCACGCCTCCATGCAGGCCAGCAGCGCCGAGCCCTCGCCGTGCGCCGAGCCCTCACCGGCGGCCGCCGCGCTGAGCATCCCGGCGGCGTCGACGGCGAGCAGGTCGATCTCCCCCGCCTCCCCCAGCACCCGCTCCACGGCCTGCTCCAGGGTCGTTTCCTGCTGGGCGGGGTCGGGCGCTGCCGGCGACAGCTCCAGCGGGGACACGCGCGCGCCCAGATCGAGGCACGAGCGGGCGACGGCGTCGGCCAGCGTGGAGCGCGCAGGCGCGCAGGCGCGGGCGAGCGCCACGCTCACGCCATCCAATAGCCCCGCTCGCAGCAACTCAGCCACCGAGCAGTTCAAAGTAGAGCACGGCGGAGGCCAGTGCGGGCAATGGCACGGCGAGGATCCCGACGATCACCCACACCACCAGCCCGAGGCCGGTGCCGACGGTGAAGGCGATGGTCAACAGCAGCAGCCCGGCCAGTATGGGCACGACGTCCAGCGCGAGCATCACGGAGAAGACCCGCCAGGCGTTGCCGCGCACCAGCGAGCGGCTGCGGGGAAGCGTCTTGAACACTCCGGGTCGCTCGATCACGGCCACGGGCACCAGCAGGCACCAGAAGGTGAGCAGCACGATGCACGGGATCAGGGCGGCCATCAATCCCAGGACCAGCGCGAAGGCGAACGCTAGCGCGCACAGCGAGATCACGGCGAGGATCGCGAGGGCGGCCAGCAGGGTGGTGCCGAACAGTGGCCAGAAGGCGGGGCCCACGGCGCGCAGCAGCTGCCCGGCGCTGGAGTGGCGGCGACCGTGGCGAAGGTCGGCCACCAGCCCCACCACCATGCCGGCGAACACCAGCATGGCGGCCAGGCTGATCAGCGCGGCGAGGCGCTCGAGTTCGACGCCGCCGCTGTCCAGCACGAGCGACAGCACGCCGGTGATCACGAACACCACGGCGGCGGCGGGCATCAGCAGCGAGGCCTGGTCCACGTAGATGGCGAGCACGCGGCGAATGACCGCGCCCACGTCGATCTGCGCGGGCATGTTCAGACTGCCGCGGCGCTTTTGGGCGCGTGGCGTTCGGCGCGCTGCTGTTCGCGCACGCGCCGCAGGATGCCCTTGCGCCCGTGCTGTTCAAGCCCTGCGTACAGGCGTCGGATCTCCACCAGGATCTGGTTGGCGACCGCCTGCTGCTGCTCGCGGGTGGGGTTCTCGACGACGTCCCAGCGCATCGGATCGCCGTACTGGATGGTGACCTTGGGGAAGCGCAGCCGCTTCCAGTTGCGGATGTGGGAGGAGCCGTAGATGGCGATGGGCACCACGGGAGCGCCGGTCTCAAGCGCCAGCCGGCCGATGCCGCGCTTGGCCTCGGTGGCCATCTTGCCGGTCCGTGAGCGTCCGCCCTCGCAGTACATGGTGATGGCGGCGCCGCGGGCGAGCACGGTCTTGGCGGTGATGAAGGTGTCCTCGTCGCGTGCGCCGCGGCGCACGGGGAACACGCCGCCGTGGGTGTAGATGAACTGCATGGGCGCCTTGAACAGCTGTGACTTGGCCATGAAGCGGACCTTGCGCCGGATGTAGCAGCCCATCAGGAAGTGGTCCATGAAGGAGAAGTGGTTGGGCGCGAGGATCACGGCGCCGCGGCCGGGCACCTTCTCGGGGGAGATGGAGCGCGCGCGCAGCAGTGTGTAGGCGTAAAGCGAGGTGACCACGCGCACCAGCTCGTACACCCAGTCGGGTTCGCGCCCACGGGAGCGCTGGTGAAAGCGATCGAAGTACTCCTTGGGCCGCGGGTCGGAGTACACCTGCTCGCGCATGGGGGCGAGATCGCTCATGTGCTGGAGATTACCTTCGGGAGCGATAGACACGCGCGAACTCGAGCAGTTGCCGGCCGCGGTGCAGGAACCCGGCGACTGTCCTGCCGCTGGCGCGATGGCTGAGATCGAGCTCGATCTCGCGCACGCGATGCCCGGCGCGGACGGCGTCGATTGTCATGCCGATCTCCATGCCGTAGCCGTAGGCGAACGGCAGCACGTCCGTCAGGGCCTGCTGGCTGAGCGCGCGCTGCCCGGAGATGGGAGCGCTGGTGCGCAACCCGCAGCGCCTGGCGATGGCCCAGCGGGCGAAGCCCAACGCCAGGCCCACCCCGCCTCCCACCCGCCGCTTGAATGCCGCCACGACCAGCTCCGCCTCGCCGCTTTCGACCGCGTCCACCAACGGGCCCAGCTGGCGCGCCGAGTCGCCCAGATCGCCGTCGCAGAGGACAAATATCGATTTGTGCGGTTCGCGTGCTGGCAGGCCGCGGGCATGTTCCAGGGCAGCCCGCGCGGCGGCGGTCATGGCGCCGCCCTTGCCGATCACGCGCTCGCTGCGCACCACCTCGGCGCCCGCCTCGCTGGCCAGTTGGGCGGTGGCGTCGCTGGAGCCGTCGTCGGCCACCCACACGGGCGCGCCGGGGAACGCGTGCGCGAGCGCGGCGAGCGTGGCGGCGATGCGGTCGGCCTCGTTGTGGGCGGCCACCACCACGCGGACGGTCGCGCGCGGGGATCGGTCGTCGGCGGCGGGATCTATTGTGCTGCTCAAGCGCGGTCCACTGGCTGATGGAGGAATAGATGACTGACATTGAGGCTCATATCACCGGCACGGTATGGAAAATCGAGTGCGCGGTGGGCGACACGATCGAGGAGGGCGACACGGTGGCCATCCTGGAGTCGATGAAGATGGAGATGCCGGTGGAGGCGGAAGACTCGGGCACGGTGACCGAGATCCGCTGCCAGGAGGGCCAGGCGGTCAACGAGGGCGACACGCTGGTGGTGCTCGAGTAGGCGAGTTGCGCGGAGAGGATTGTCGGCCGCCATCTGCTCTCCGGGCCGGTGTTAATTGAGCATGCCACGCAAGCTCGATTAAGTCCGGCGCCTGGGCCAACCCGACATGCCAGCGGTACCCAAGTTGATTGGGACAGGCGCAGCGGCTATCGTCTACGACGTAAACCACTGTCGGCGTGATGCCGATAAGACTGATGATGGCTTCGACACTCGACACCCACACGACGAGCCAGGGACAGGATCTGCCCGAGGAGATCGTCGCGGTGATAGACACGGCGGAGTTCGAGGCGGCTAGACAGGACCCACGCGTCCGGTCATTCCTCATGGAGGCCGACGCCTACCTCGTCGAGCTCGAGCAGCAAGGCCGTAGCCGCTAGTCAACTGGTTGTAGCGGCAGCCAGAGCCGCTTAGGCGTCCTCGTTTCGACCGACGCTCTAAAGCCGTAGCGCTCACGCCACATCGCCGCCGTCTCCTCGTCGAACGGGTCGACGACGAGCACCGAAGTCGCCTGCAGCTCGGCCGCACGGCGCGCCGTAGCGGCTGCGTGGAGCAACAGCAGCTTGCCGTCGATCTCCGCTCGCTTGTCCTTGGCAATCCAGGTAATGAGGGCTGCGGGCACTCGTACGGGCCTAACATCGACGCGACGGCGATCGCGCTGACTGAGTTCGACCTGCGCCGACGCAAGCGAGTAGAAGCCGGCCACGCGACTGCGAGCGATGAGCAGACGGGTGCGCGAGGTTTGATAAGAGGCGAGCGCCTCAGTCCGCAGCCACGTAGTTGCGGCCAAGGCGGCAAGGCGCTCGCCGGCGTCGAAGGCGTCCAGTGCGCCTCGTAGCTCGTTTGGCACCTCACTCTCCCGCGGTGGAAGCGTCACCCAGGTGGGCTCGGAGTCCGCGAGGGCCTTGGCGCTGGATTCGCCGGTACCGGTCTCTTCGAGGGCCTTGTCGGTCATCAAGCCGCCGCCTTCGCGCCGGCTGTGAGCTCAATCGGTGCTCGTACGAACGGCCCCTGAAGGGCGTAATGATTTTCGACGGTGTAGCCGAAACGAGTGCGAGGAGCCTTCTTGGCGCGGGTCCAGACCTTCAGCAGTTCAAGCTCACGAAGCTCGTCAAGGCCGCGCTGCAGCGTGTCGGCCGAGATTCCGTACCACCCAGCGGCGTGCTCGGTCGGCAGAGTGAATGTTGGAGCTTGGGCCATACAGATCAGGAGGGTTGCCTTGCCGGCAAGCTTGAGCTCCTTGTGCCAGCGCTGCGTGAAATAGGCGTACGGGAGTTTGAAGAAGCCGCGTTGCTGGCCGGTTGAGCGTTTGAATGCGCGTCCTGAGCCGTCCTCCATCAGCAGAAAGACCTTACGCACACGATGGTCGCGCTCGCTGCAAACCAGCCGGCGCTGCTCAAGCCAGCTCCAGTTGCGCGAGATCGTCGTCTCGGAGCTCAGCGTCTGTGGCATGTCGAGCATCCGCGCCCAGCTCATCGCGGGCTGGCGAACATCCCATGGGCGCGACGCAGCACCAGCGTGCAGCAACAGCCAGAGGTCAAGGGCGATCGGGCGACGGCCCTCGACGAACCCCGCAAGCGGCCCTGGCTGCTTTGGCGGCCCAGGGAGCTGCAGGAATGATCTGCGGATCGGGACATTCCGCCGTCTCGACCTGTTGAGCAGGTCCAATAGCGTGTCCTCCGAGGTGGCTGTTACATCGGTCTCCATGCTCTGTAGCATGACACACACTGCGCCAAAGACCAGCGCTCACGACCGCTTACCATCCGACATGCCAGCGGTACCTCTAGTAGACCAGACAAATCCTTGATTACCACCATGATGAATACTGGGGAGAAATGCCTAGAGGCCGCCCTCGCTGCCTGCCGAGCTCATCGGCCTCCACTGCCCAGGGTCAGCGTGTCCCAAAGCGCAACTCGTTCATTGATTGGGGGGAGCCGCTCGGAACCCGCGTTCTCGCTAAAACGCGATATCGAGCAGCGCGCCGTCCGCCAGCGCCACGTCTGAGCTGGGGTCAGCCGGAGCCATTCTCCGGGCAGACAAACCCCGCGAGGAGTGTCCGGCCTACCTCCGACGGTTAACCAACGGGGGGACCTACGACACAGGGACTAGTCCGGCGGAATAGGCTGTGTCGAGCCCGTGTCACCCAGCGCCCCCCCACGCGAGCTCGCCGACGGCAAGCTGCTGATCGATCGGCCGGCCGACGGCGTGGTGCGGCTGACGATCTCCAACCCGGCCAAGCGCAACGCGCTGGATCACCCGATCCTGGACGCGATCAGCGCCACGCTGACAGAGCTGTCCGACGCCGAGTCGGGCGCGTGCTGCGTGATCGTTACCGGCGCCCACGGCATGTTCTCGGCCGGCTATGACATCGGCGAGATCCCAGCCGAGGAATTCGAAGAGCGCGCAGAGAAGCTGGTGGCGCACCCGTTCACGGAAGCGATCGACGCGCTGGAGGCGTTCCCACTGCCGACGCTGGCGGTGCTGCCGGGTCACACGATCGGCGGCGGCCTGGAGCTGGCGTTGTCGTGCGACATGCGCGTGGCCCAGGACGGAATCAAGCTGGGCATGCCGCCGGCCAAACTGGGGCTGGTGTACTCGCACACGGGGCTGCGGCGCTTCATCGACGCGATCGGCGTGCCGCGCACGCGCGAGCTGTTCCTGCTGGGCCGCTACATCGACGCCCCCACCGCGCTGGCCTGGGGCTTGGTCAACCGCGTGGCCTCGCCCGAGGAGCTGGAGACGGTGGCGCTGGACATCGCCGGCGAGCTGGCATCCAACGCGCCGCTGTCCCAGCGCGGCAACAAGCGCGTGATCGCAGAGCTGCTGCGCGCGGAGAGCGAGCTGGCAAGCGACGTGGAAGCTGAGCTGGTGGAGCTGCGCCGCGCGTCGTTCGCATCGGATGACCTGCGCGAGGGGATGAGGGCGTTCGCCGAGCGCCGCCCGCCGCGCTGGAGCGGGCGCTAGCCCCAGCGCGCACGCGATAGCCGTCCGCTGCGCCACGTACGGTTTGGCGCATGGGATCGCTGATCACTCGCCAGGAGGCGCTGGCGCTCGGAGAGATCGAGGATCACGCGCAGATCGAAGCGCTGATCGAGCGCGCGTGGAAGGCGCGCGTGGAGCGCTTTGCGGACTCCACCGACATGTGCTCGCTGGTGAACGCCAAGTCGGGAGGCTGCGCGGAGGACTGCGGCTTCTGCGCGCAGTCGCGCTTCGCCGACGCGGAGACGCCGCTGCACGCGATGATGGAGCCGGACCAGATTCTCGAGCACGCGCGCGCGGCCGAGGCGGCGGGCGCGCACCGTTTCTGCATGGTCACGCAAGGCCAGGGCCTGTCCAAGCGCGACTTCGAGAAGTACCTGGAGGGCGTGCGGCTGGTGTCCGAGCACACCAACCTCAAGCGCTGCGCGTCGGTGGGCCACATCTCCGCCGAACGCGCCAAGGCGCTGCGCGACGCGGGCATCCAGCGCGTTCACCACAACGTGGAGACGGCGGTGAGCTACTACGGCGAGGTCACCTCCACCGTTCGCTACGAGGGCCGGCTGCGCACGATCGACGCGGTCCGCGAGGCGGGTCTGGAGACGTGCGTGGGCGGGATCCTGAACCTGGGTGAGACGCGCGAGCAGCGCGTGGAGATGGCGTTCGAGCTGGCGGAGATCAACCCCACGAGCGTGCCGATCAACATGCTCAACCCGCGCCCGGGCACCAAGTTCGGCGACCGCGAGTACATGGACCCGTGGGAGGCGGTCAAGTGGATCGCGGTCTTCCGCCTGATCCTGCCGGAAGCGCTGTTCCGTCTGTGCGGCGGGCGCGTTGAGAACCTGGGCGAGCTTCAGCAGCTGGCGGTCAAGGCGGGCATCAACGGCGTGATGATGGGCAACTTCCTGACCACCCTCGGCAACGAGCCTGAGACGGACCGCTCGATGTTCGAGGAGCTCGGCCTGAACGTGGCCCGCCAGCCTGACAACGCGTCCAACCCGCGCCCGGACAACCGCTCGGGCTGGATGGCGGGCGAGACCCCGGACGTGGTCGACGAGCTGCTGGCCGGCGAAGCGGCGCCGGCGGGCGCCATCGACTTGCAGGTGCGCCTGTGGGATCCCTCGACGCAGCTGCGCTACAGCGCCAAGCGCTCGGTGCCCCCACGTCCGGACGGCGCACCCAACAGAGTTCCAGTCGCATAGATGGTTGATCACACGGTCCTGAGCCCCATGGGGAGGGTGCAATGAGCGAGATCGAGGAGCGCCTGTCGGAGTTGGAGCGGCTCGGCCTGGGACGCCGCCTGCGCATGATCAGCGGGCCGCAGGGACCGACGGTGCTGCTGGAGGGCAAGCCTGTGCTGCTGCTGTGCTCCAACAACTACCTGGGCCTGGCCGACCATCCGCGTGTGCGCGAGGCGGCCGCCGAGGCGGCGATGCGCTGGGGCGTGGGCGCCGGCGCATCGCGTCTGGTGTCGGGCACGATGACGATCCACCGCCGCCTGGAGGAGCGCCTGGCGGAGTTCAAAGGCAGCGAGGCCAGCCTGCTGTTCGGCTCGGGATATCTGGCCAACCTGGGCGTGATCTCGGCGCTGGCCGGCCGCGGGCACACGATCTTCTCCGACGAGCTCAACCACGCGTCGATCATCGACGGCTGCAGGCTGTCGCGCGCGGAGGTGGTGGTGTATCGCCACCGCGACATGGAGCACCTGCAGTGGAGCATGCACCGCCACGGCTCGGGCGATGGGCGGCTGATCGTGACCGACTCGGTGTTCTCGATGGACGGCGACGTGGCGCCGCTGCAGCAGATCGTGGATCTGGCCAACCGCTACGACGCGCGCGTGATGGTGGATGAGGCGCACGCGATCGGCAACCTCGGCCGCGGCGGGCGTGGCGCGGTGGCGGAGGCGGGCCTGGAGGGCGAGATCGACGTGGTGATCGGCACGCTCGGCAAGGCGCTTGGCTCCTACGGCGCGTATGCGTGCGCCAGCAGGGAGATGGTGCGCTTCATGATCAACAGCTCGCGCTCGCTGATCTACTCCACCGCGCCGCCGCCGCCGGCGGTGGCGGGAGCTTTGGCGGCGCTGGAGCTGCTGTGCGAGCGCCCCGAGCGGGTGCAGCGGCTGCGCGCCAACGCGCGCGTGCTGCGCGGCGCGCTGGCGGGCGAGGGCTTCCCGGTGGACGAGCACAGCGAGATGCCGATCGTGCCGCTGATCGTGGGCGACGAGAGCGACTGCATGCGCCTGTGCCAGGAGGCGATCGAGGGCGGCGTGTTCGCGCAGGGCATCCGCGCACCCACGGTGGCCAGCGGCATGGCGCGGCTGCGCCTGACGGCGATGGCCTCCCACACCGCCTCGGAGCTGGACATGGCGGCAGGCCTGCTGGGCGATGCGGCCCGCAAGCTGGGGTTGAGCCCGCAGTCCTTCGTGGCGGCGGCGCCGGAGCGCGTGGACGCGCTCAGCGATGCAGACGCTCCCCTGGGCGGCCTGGCACGCGCAGCGCAGGAATACACGCTGGAACGGGAGCGCTCCTCCTCGACGCCGTTCGACCTGGGTCGCCCAGCGGAGCGCACTGCGGACCCGACGGCCACACAGGCAAACGCGCCGTTCGACCTCGAGCGCGAGCTCTCGAGCGTCGTGCGCGCCGCCTAGCGCGCCGCGCGGCGCGCACATGCGCGGACTGTTCGTAACGGGCACCGACACGGGCGTCGGCAAGAGCGTGGTGAGCGCGGCACTGATCGCGGCGATGGTGGCCGCGGGCGAGAGCGTGCGCGCGTACAAGCCGGTGGTGACCGGGCTGGATGAACCGCCTGACGTCGATGGCGGCGAGTGGCCGCCGGACCACGAGCTGCTGGCCTCGGTGGCCGGCATGGAGCCCGAGCAGGTCTCCCCCGTGCGCTTCGGCCCGGCCGTCTCGCCGCACCTGGCGGCACAGCTTGCCGGCCGGCAGATCAACCGGGTGGCGCTGCTGGCTGGCGCCCTGCCACCGGCGGGATCCTCGCCTGCGGAGGTCGTTGTGGTGGAGGGTGTGGGCGGTTTGCTGGTGCCGCTGGCGGACGACTACAGCGTGCGCGACCTGGCGGTGGAGCTGGCGCTGGGACTCGTGATCGTGGCCCATCCCGGGTTGGGCACGATCAACCACACGCTGCTCACGATCGAGGTGGCACGCAGCGCGGGGCTCACGGTGAGCGCGGTGGTGCTTACGCCGTGGCCGGATCGACCGAGCGCGATGGAGCTCTCGAACCGGCCCACGATCGAGCGACTTGGTGGTGTCCAGGTCGAGACGCTCTCCTGCCTGTCAGACCCAGAGCCACTGACGCTGGCTCGCGCCGGCTCGCAGCTGCCGTGGCGGGACTGGCTCGGCGCTCCGACGCCGTCGTTATGCTGAGCGCTTCTGTAATCCCCAAGAACAGAATCCTGCTGAAAATCTGGAGGCTTTGATGCGATTGTCCCACCCAAGATCCCTATTGGTCACCGGTGCCCTCGTGGTGATCGCGCTCGTGCTACCGATCTCGTCGGCGAGCGCCCTCGTCCCCTACTCGGAAATCACCACTCCGTCCGGCACGACCTACCCGTTCATCGACACCACCGTCGAAAGCGGTGGAACGATCACGATCGCGGGCAACACCGATTTGACCGAAGTTGAAATCCGCTGCTACTACGGTCCGGGTAAAAGCGAATATCTGGGTGTGACCGGACCGATATCCGTCTCCGGAGGCACGTTCTCGACAACCGTTCCCGTGAATAACCTGCCCAAGGAGCGCTGCGTTCTGCGCGCTGTGCCCAAGGAATACGAAGAAGCCGGCGAACCGAGCAACTTCGCGGGACCGACGGTCGTCGCCTCGACATTCACGTTGCTTCACAACACCGAATTCTTCGCGGCGTCGAGCACACTGGCCGGCACCATCGAACTGGCGCCGGCGGGTGAGTATTCGCTCGAATCGACCCTGTACAGCGCCACCACTCACAACCTCCGCACCGCCCTCTGGGGCGAGGCCGACCTCGGCGCGTTCGCCGAAAACGAAGCCAAAGCCTCGCGGATAGTGGTGGACGGCCAGAACGCCTACACCCCGACCGGCCCCAAGGAAATCGAAACCAAACTCGGCGAAGAAGCCAAAACAACGGTGGAAGTCAAAGGCGGGTTGAAAACGACGGTGACCAAGTCGTTCAACGAAACCACCCACCAGATAACGGTCCACGAGGAAGACCCGCTCGTCAAGTGCGCGGGCAGCAACGAATTCCCTCCGACGTACGCCGGCAAAGGCTGTGAAAGCGTGGTTGGAATCGGCGTGACGCTGGACCGCACGTGGGAAACGAGCGAAGAAGACCACGTGGCCCAACTCGTGGAGAGCTGGCATTCGACCGACGGCGCTGCACACACCGTGAGCGCCCGTTACCTCGAGGAACTCAAGAACGCGGAAAAAGAAACCGCCGCTTTCGAGTTCCCCGGAGCGAGCTCCTTCACCGTGACCCACACCGGCGAAGCCAAGACGGTCCCCGTCGGCCCCGGAGCGTTCTACTACAAGACCTCGACCACTACTCCCGAAGAAGGCGACGACGTCAACCCGATTCTGGCGATCGTGTACGACACGGCTCCCAGCGAAGCGATCCAGGTGCAAAAGGGCAGCAGCGAACCGCATGAAAGCCAGCTCAACATGCCCTACCAGCTGACGATTCCAGCCGGCGGATCCAGGACCCTGCGCAGCACCTACGTGCAGGGCTTTGGGGTGACCGAAGTGCAGAAACGCGCTGCGACCGCCATTGCCGGCTACGCCCCAAGCGTTGCCATCACCTCACCGGCAACGGGGACGACGACCACGACCGCCTCGGTCACGGTGTCGGGCACGGCCTCGGACACTGGGACGCTGACGGGGCTCACCGTCAACGGCCAAGCGGTCACGGTGGCCGCCAACGGCACGTGGACGACGAGCGTGGCGTTGAACGCGGGCGCCAACACGATCACGGCAACCGCAACCGATGAAGCAGGCCTCAAGAGCAGCAGTTCGATCACCGTCACCTACACCCCGCCACCGCCGCCGCCCACCGCCTCGCAGATCGGCACCGTGAGCGCAGCGAACGGCAAGGTGACGCTGTCGCTGGCGTGCAAAGGGCCGGTGGGTAGCGTCTGCCACGTGCAGATCCTGCTCAGCAGCGTGGAGAAGATCCGCCACGGCAGGGTGGTCGCCGTCTCGGCCAAGACCAAGTCCAAGAAAGTGACCGTGGGCGGTTTGAGCCTGGCGATCGCTGCCGGCAGCAAGGTGAAGGTGACGATCAGCCTGAACGCCACAGGGCGCAGGCTGCTCGCGCACTTCCACAGGCTGCCAGTGCACCTGAGCGCGACGCTCACAGGCGCGAGCCCCAGCGTGGTGATCGCGCAGAACGTCACGATCAAGCAAGCGCACAAGAAGAAGCACAGGCACTAAGCAGCAACTGGGCTCAACTCACCCGCGCCGCCTCCACGACGGCGCGGGTGAGCGTGCCCAGATCCTCCTCGCCGATCACATACGGCGGCATCGTGTAGATCAGGTCGCGGAACGGGCGCAGCCAAACGCCGTGCTGCACCGCCGTGGCGGTGGCGGCGGCGATGTCCACCTGGTGTTCGAGCTGCACCACGCCGATTGCTCCCAACACCCGCACGTCCTTCACGCCGGCCAGCGCGCGAGCCGGCTCCAGGCCACTGCCCAGGCTCTGCTCGATCGCGTCGACGCGGCCCCGCCAGGCGCCGTCGGCCAACAGATCCAGCGACGCCAGCGCCACCGAGCAGGCCAGCGGGTTGGCCATGAACGTGGGTCCGTGCATCAGCCCGCCACCCTCGCCGGCGGACACCGCGTCGGCGACCGCCGGTGTGCACAGCGTGGCGGCCAGCGTCATGTAGCCGCCGGTGAGGGCCTTGCCCACGCACATCACGTCGGGGCTCACACCGGCGTGCTCGCTGGCGAACATGGCGCCCGTGCGCCCGAAGCCGGTGGCGATCTCATCCAGCACCAGCAGCAGCCCATGCTCGTCGCACAGCTCGCGCAGGAACGCCACGCAGGCGGGCGAGTGAAAGCGCATGCCGCCGGCGCCCTGCACCACGGGCTCCACGATCACGCCAGCCAGCTCGCCCGAGTGCTCCTCGGCCAGCTCGCGCACCGTGGCCGCCCAGCGCTCCTCCAGCGGCTGGTGAAAGCCGTCCGGCGGACGCTCGGCGAACACGTGCTCCTGAAGGACTCCTGCGAACAGGCTGTGCATCCCCCCCACCGGATCGCACACCGCCATCGCGCCGGCGGTGTCGCCGTGGTAGCCGCCGCGCACGGTCAGCAGCCGCGTGCGTCCGCTGTGCCCCAGCGCGCGCTGGTACTGAACGCACATCTTGATGGCCACCTCCACCGACACCGAGCCCGAGTCCGCCAGGAACACGCGCTCCAGGCCGGCGGGCGCCATCTGGCACAAGCGCTCGGCCAGGCGAATGCCGGGCTCGTGCGTGAGCCCGCCGAACATCACGTGGGCCATCCTGCCCAGCTGGTCGGTGACGGCGCCGTCGAGCGCCGGGTGACGGTAACCGTGGATGGCGCACCACCACGAGGCCATCCCGTCGATCAGCTCACGGCCGTCGGCCAGCTGCAACCGCACCCCCGCGGCTGACACCACAGGCAGCTGCGCCATTGCTGCCGGCAGTGCGCCGTAGGGATGCCAAACCTGCTGGCGGTCGACCGCCAGCAGGTGCTGCCACTGATCTGGGAGCCCCTCCATCAGAGGCGAGTCGCGCTCAGTCTTCGTACAGGGTGAAGTCGCGCTTGCGCGCGCCGCACACGGGGCAGAACCAGGTGTCGGGGATCTGCTCGAAGGGCGTTCCGGCGGGAATGCCGCCGTCCGGGTCGCCCTCCTCGGGGTCGTAGATGTAGCCGCAGGACTCGCAGATCCAGCGCTGGAGAACCTCGGTGGCGCTCATACGCGCGGTGAAGACTGTGGTGTGCTCATGCATCGAAGATTACCGACAGGTAGGGTCAGCTGATGCGCGCACGTGAGGGGAGCGAGCGGCCGGGGCCCGGTGAGGAGTACAACGCGGGAGCGCCCGTGGCGGTGCGCCAGGCAGCGACCGTGATCCTGCTGCGCGGAGGATCGGGCGCACTGGAGGTGCTGCTGGTCAAGCGCACGCCCAAGGCGCGCTTCATGGGCGGCGTGTGGGTGTTTCCGGGCGGCGCTGTGGATACCCACGAGGGCGACGGCGATGAGGCGCATCGCGCGGCGGCGGTGCGCGAGCTGAGCGAGGAGGCGGGCATCGTGCTGGAGGAGCCGGCGGCGCTGGTGAAGTTCTCGCGCTGGATCACCCCCGCCGAGGTCAAGATCCGTTTCGACACCCACTTCTTCCTGGCGCCACTGCCCGACGGGCAGCAGCCGCGGATCGACGGCGAGGAGTGCGTGGACCTCAGCTGGTTCACCCCCGACGCGGCCCTCAACGCCCACGAGCGGGGCGAGATCCTGCTGGTGTTCCCCACCATCAAGCACCTGGAGCAGTTGAGCGACTTCGCAAGCGTGGAGGAGCTGCTGGCCTACGCGAGCGGACGCGAGGTGCGCCCGATCCAGCCGCGCGTGGTGATGGAGGGCGAGGTAGCGCGGATCGTGCTGCCGGGCGAGCCGGGGTACTGAGCTACCGCGGCTCTTGCCGTTCCTCAGACTGTTGGTGGCTTGGCGCGAATCGCAGGCACGATCACACCGAGCAGACCACGCGCGAACGCGGGCAGAACGTTGGCCTGATCGAAGTAGTCGCGCCAGAGCACGATCTGCCCATCGCGCACGTCGAAGCGCCCGCACACCCAGAACTGGGCCCGCAGCCGTCGGAACTTCAGGACGTCTGTGCGCTCTGTCAAGACCGTCGAGCCGCTGGCGGAGATCGCGTGCACGTAGACCTCGAACCCCGCGCCGTTCAAACCGAGCGTGGCCCGTCCGAGGCGCCTAACACGCCCACGCCCGCGCACGGTCGGCAGGCCCACGTTCGCATACTCCACGTCCTCGGACAACAGCTCCGTTGCGCCGTCGAGGTCCTTCACAGACATGAGGTAGAGGAACCGCTCGACCAGCTGAATCGGCGAGGTGTCCTCCTGCTCACCGATGTGCTCGCTCATAACTTCGCTAGTCACAATGGCGATGGTACGACTATCTGGGATCGCGTGTCAGCTCTGCTGCTGCGCGGCGATCACGTGTGTGACGGCGTTGATCAAAGCCAGGTGGGTGAAGGCCTGCGGGTAGTTGCCGAGATGGCGCCCGGATGAGGCCTCGAGCTCCTCGGCGTAGAGCTCCAGCGGCGAGGAGTAGGACAGCAGCCGCTCGCACAGGTGCTCGGCCTCGCGGTGCTCGCCGATCTCCGACAGCGCGGAGACCAGCCAGAAGGAGCAGATCAGGAACGTGCCCTCCTCGCCCTGGAGGCCGTCGTCGGTGGAGTCGGTGCGGTAGCGCAGCACCAGCCCGCCCTCGGTCAGTTCCTCGCGGATGGCCATCACGGTGGCGCGCACGCGCTCGTCCTCGGGCGGCAGGAAGCGCACCAGCGGCACCAGCAGGTTGGAGGCGTCGAGCTGGTCGGTGTCGTAGTGCTGGCGGAACACCCCGCGCTCGTCCACGCCGCGTGTGAGGATGTCCTGACTGATCTCGTCGGCCAGCGCCTGCCACTCTTCGGCGTGCTCCTGCTCGCCGCGCCGTTCCGCCAGGCGCGCGCCGCGGTCCATGGCCACCCAGCACATCAGCTTGGAGGACACGTA
Source organism: uncultured Solirubrobacteraceae bacterium (assembly GCA_963723325.1). Lineage (GTDB taxonomy): Bacteria > Actinomycetota > Thermoleophilia > Solirubrobacterales > Solirubrobacteraceae > Palsa-744. The sequence goes on from CAVRQK010000004.1 coordinate 219,291, forward strand.
GTGTCGGGGCTCGCCGCGCGCCTCCCAGATCCCCTGGTCTGGCTCCCTCCAGGCCTTGGCCGCACAGCGCACCTGATCGGCCAGCACCGGCCACAGCCGCTCGGGGATGTGGTCGCGCTTCTTGGAGTGCAGGTACACCGAGTCGAGCACCGCGCCGAACACGTCGTTCTGGCGCTGGTCGAAGGCGCCGTTGCCGACCCGCACGGGGCGCGCTCCCTCGTAACCCTTGAGGTGATCGAGCGTGGACTCGGTCAGGATCTTCTCGCCCTTGATTCCGTACATGATCTGCAGCGAGCCGTCCTCGTTGCGCTCCATGTCGGCCAGGTACTGCACGAAGTCATCCGCCTCCCAGTTCAAGCCCAGCGCATGCAGCGCCCACAGCGTGAACGACGCGTCGCGCATCCAGCAGAAGCGGTAGTCCCAGTTGCGTTCGCCGCGCGGCGTCTCCGGCAGCGAGGTTGTGGGCGCGGCCACCAGCGCGCCGGTGGGCATGAACGTCAGCCCCTTGAGCACCAGCGCGGAGCGCTGCAGGTGAAAGCGCCACGGATGGTCGGGGTAGGTGCCTTCGGCCAGCCACGTGCGCCAGAAGTGGCTCGTGCGCTGCATGTGTTCCTCGGCCTGCTCGACCGTGTGTGGGCCGCCGCGGCCCTCCGTCCAGGAGATCGCGCAGAAGCGCTTCTCGCCTTCCTTCATGGTGTGGCGGCCGTGCGCGCGATTGCCCTCGATGCCCATGCGCACGTCGCTGAACAGCCTGAAAGCGGTCACCTCGTCGGTGGCGTCCATCATGCACACGCCCTCCTCGCCGGTCTGCACCACGCTCCAGCGCGCCGGCGTGGCGCCGTAGTCGAGCATCGGCTCACACACGATCTCCACCTGCACCTGCCCCTGGATGCATTCCACGATCCGCACCAGCAGGTGATCGGCGTCGTAGTCGGTGGGCGGGCGCGTGTGGCTGGAGCCGTGCTTGTTGTCGTGCCACGGGCCGATCGTCAGCGCGTCCACCACCCGCAGCCATCCCTGCGGCGTCATCCACGTGGTCTCGATCAGGTTGGTGCCCGGGATGTAGCGGCGGCCGGCGGGAACGTAGATGCCATAGGGCCCAACGCGCCAGCTGCCGGCGCCGCGGTCGAGCATGGCGCCGAACACCGACGGCGAGTCGAAGTGCGGCAGGCACATCCACTCGATCGAGCCGTCGGAGGCAACCAGCGCGCCGGTGTGACAGTCCGACAGGAAGCCGTAGTCGGCGATCGGCGGGAACGGCGAGTCCAGCGACGTGGCTCGCGAGCCGCCCGCCGCCGGCATCGAACCGTCAGCGCGAACGGACGTGCCCGGGGCGGCGCCGGGCATGTTCACCACTCGGTGCGCTCGAACTTGGGGCGCTCCACGCCCAGCGGCAGGATCAGCTCGTCCTCGAGCTTGTCCAGGTGCGCTGCCAGGGTGGCGGTGGCCATCCCGCGCAGCTGCTCGGGAACGTCGCCCCACACGGTGTTGAGCAGCTCGTCCACCGTCCGCTTGCCTTCGCCCAGCGCCACGATCAGGTGGTTTTCGCGGTCGATGCGATGGGCCACGTATTCTTCGAGCTTGGTGTGCGCATCCCATACCGGAGGCCCGTGGCCGGGGCACAGGACATTGAAGTCCTCCCGTAGGCGCAGGCGCGTGAGAGCAAACAGGTATCCCGACATGGCGCCGCGGTAGGGGCTGATGAAAACGCTGCCGTCGCCGAGCACGGCATCGCCGGTGAAGCACGCGCCGTCAGCGATCAGCGCGAAGTGATCGGCTGAGTGACCTGGCGTGGCGACCGCCTCGAAGGGGCCGAAGCGCACGCCGTCGCCGAGCACCACGTCGACCGTGCCCCGCCCCGCCGCCAGCGGCGCCGGGAAGCTGTCCAGCAGCGGCTTGACCGCTTCGCAGTGATCCTGGTGATCGTGGGTCAGCACCACCCCGCCGAGCCCGCCGCGTGCTTCGATCGCCTCGGCCAGGCTCTGCAGGTGCGAGTCCAGCGCCGGGCCGGGGTCGACCACCCAGGTCGGCCGCCGCCCCACCACCCACGTGTTGGTGCCCGACAGCGTCAGCAGGCCGGGGTTTGACGCCCGTACCCGCAGAATGTCGTAGTGGGTGAGCAGGTCGGCCTCGGATGCAGCCTCTGCCGAGTCACCGTTGGCGCCGGGCTCGGCATCCTGTCCGGGCAGATGCGGCGTGTTCATGGTCGCGACGTTAGCTGACGGGCCAGCCAGAATGCCTGCTCGCCAGCACTACCGCGGTCGGTTGGAGATCCGTCCCCGTGAGCTGGAACCCCCACGTGAACCACCTCCAGACCGCTCAACGGAGCCCTTTTCCCTACTTGGGCGGCTCGTTGAACCACTCCGTGAACGGTTGCGGCGAGGCTCTGTCGAATTCGAGCGCGGGCCGCTGCGCGGAGGCCTGGCGGCGCTCACTCCGGCGAGTTCCAACTCCCGATCGAGTCCCAGCTCGCGAATCATGCCGGCCAGTTCGCGGGTCTGATCGTGGGCGACCAGTGTCACTCCCACTCCGCTGGCGCCGGCGCGCGCCGTGCGCCCGATGCGGTGCACGTAGTCCTCGCGCGTGGCGGGGATGTCGTAGTTGATCACGTGCGTGATGCCCGACACGTCGATGCCGCGCGCGGCCACGTCGGTGGCCACCAGCGTGTCGACCACGCCCGCCTCGAAGTTGGCCAGCGCGCGCTGGCGCTGTCCCTGGGACTTGTCGCCGTGCATGGCAGCGGCCTGCACGCCGCTTGAGGCCAGCCGTTTGACCAGCCGGTCGGCGCCGCGCTTGGTGCGTACGAACACCAGCGTCAGGCCACGGTCGGCGTCGCCCAGCTCGGTCACCAGACGGTCGACCTTGCCGTCGTGGGTGACGGTCACGAAACGGTGCTCCACATCGCCCTTGCGCTCGGCCGAGTGGGCGTGCTCGTGGCGACGGGGGTTGGTGGTGTAGACCTTGGCCAGCTTGCCCACCTCGCCCTCCAGCGTGGCCGAGAACAGCAGTGTCTGCCTTTCCTTGGCGCACATCTTCACGATTTTGTCGACCACCGGGCGAAAGCCCATGTCGAGCATCCTGTCGGCCTCGTCGAGGACCAGCATGCGGATGCGGCTGAGCGACACGTCGCGACGGTCGATCAGGTCCAGCAGGCGTCCGGGGGTAGCCACCAGGATGTGCGCGCGGCCGGCCTGACGGGCCTGCTTGATGATGCCAGCGCCGCCGTAGACGGCTGCGATCGACAGCGCGCGAGCGTGTGCGATCGGGCGCATGTCGTCCACGATCTGGATCGCCAGCTCGCGTGTGGGGGCCAGGATCAGCGCGGAGGGACGGGCGTCTGAGTCTTTCAGGCGCTCCACCACCGGCACGCCGAACGCCAGCGTCTTGCCGGAGCCGGTGGGCGACTGGGCGAGCACGTCGTGGCCCGCCAGCACGTCCGGAATGACCATCTTCTGGACGGCGAACGGCGCTTCGATGCCGCGCTCGGCCAGCTCTTTTACGACAACCTCGGATATGCCGAGATCGGCGAACGTTTCCTGCTTCATGTGTTGGTGCTCCTTCTGGCAGCCGTCATGGCCGCCGCTGCAGATGGAGATTCGACTGACCCCATCCGCGCTCAAGGCGCCAACAAAGACAAAGAACCTCGCGGGCGACTGCGCCGCCCGTACGGAAACCGTAGCAGCCTTGCGGAGAGCGGCCTGCAAGGCTGCCTGCCGAGCGGTCTACTCCAAGTTTGCCATCACGTGCTTTACGACCGTGTAGTCCTCCACGCCGTACATGCTCAGGTCCTTGCCGTAGCCGGACTCCTTGAAGCCGCCGTGGGGCATCTCGGACACCAGCGGGATGTGGTCGTTGATCCACACGCAGCCGAAGCGCAGCGCCCTGGACACGCGCAGCGCGCGGCCGACGTCGCGGGTCCACACCGAGGAGGCCAGGCCGTAGCGGGTGGCGTTGGCCCAGGCGATCGCCTGCGCCTCGTCTGAGAACTGCTGCACGGTGATCACCGGGCCGAAGATCTCGCTCTGGATCATCTCGTCGTCCTGGCGCAGCCCGGCCACCACGGTGGGCTCCATGAAGAAGCCCGCGCCGGCGCGGGCCTTGCCGCCGGTGACGATCTCGGCGTGGTCGGGGCTGCGCTCCAGGAAGCCGGCCACGCGCTGGCGCTGTTTGGCCGAGTTGACCGGCCCGAGCGTGGTGTCCGCCGACAGCGTGTCCCCGAGCACCAGGCCCTGTGCCTGGGCGCTCAGGCCGGCGACCACGTCGTCGTAGACGTTGCTGGATGCCAGCACGCGTGTCGCGGCCGTGCAGTCCTGGCCGGCGTTGTAGTAGCCGGTGCCGGCGATCGTTTCCATGGCGCTCTCCAGGCTCACGTCGTCGAACACGATCACCGGCGCCTTGCCCCCCAGCTCCAGGTGCACGCGCTTGAGCGTGTCGGCGGCCGTGCGCGCGAAGTGCTTGCCCGTGTCCACCGATCCGGTCAACGCGATCATGTCCACGTCCGGGTGGCTGATCAGCGCCTCGCCGGTGGGACGGCCGGGGCCGGTCACGATGTTGAGCACACCCTTTGGCAGGATCTCGGCGGCCAGTTCGGCCAGGCGCACGGTTGTGATCGGCGTGGTCTCGGCCGGCTTCAGCACCACCGTGTTGCCCGCTGCGATCGCCGGTCCGAATTTCCAGATGGCCATCATCAGCGGGTAGTTCCACGGCGTCACCTGGCCAATCACACCGACGGCTTCACGGCGGGTGAATGAGGTGTAGCCCTCCATGTACTCGCCCGCCGCCCTGCCCTCCAGGCAGCGTGCCGCGCCGGCGAAGAAGCGCAGGTTGTCGGCCATCACCGGGATCTCGTCGTTCCTGGCCGCCTCGATCGGCTTGCCCGCGTTCAGCGCCTCCAGACGCGCCAGTTCATCGCCGTGCTCCTCGATCAGGTCGGCCATCGCCAGCAGCGCCTGCGCGCGCTGGGCGGGGGTCGTCCGCGACCAGCCCTCGAACGCCCGGCGCGCGGCTTTGACCGCGCGGTCAACCTCCTCAACGCTTGAGATCGGCGCGCGCGCCATCTCCTCGCCGGTGGCCGGGTTAAGCACCGCTTCGGTCTCGCCCTCGGCGCTGGAGCGCTCGCCGTCGATGAAGTTGCTCAGAGTCTCTACGGTGCCGGCCATCTCGCATCTCCTCGTGTGGGTGGTCTGTTCCAGGTGTCCTTCAAGCGCATGCGCGCGCGATCGCAGCCGCGCTCAGGCCGCCGCCTCCATCAGCCCAAGCGCCTCGGCGACCGCCGGGTGGGTGATCTCACCGCCCTGCACGTTCAGGCCGCCGCGCAGGCCGGCGTTGTTCTCCAGTGCCTGCTCCACGCCGCGCTCGGCCAGCTCCAGCACGTATGGCAGCGTGGCGTTGGTCAGCGCGTACGTGGAGGTGATCGGTACGGCGCCGGGCATGTTGGTGACGCAGTAGTGGGTGATGCCGTCGACCTCGTAGGTGGGGTCGGAGTGGGTGGTCGGACGCGATGTCTCAAAGCAGCCGCCCTGATCGATCGACACGTCCACCAGCACCGCGTGGGGCTTCATCAATTTGAGCTGCTCGCGTGTGATCACCCGCGGCGCGCGCCCGCCGGGCAGCAGCACCGCGCCGATCACCAGGTCCGCCTGCGGCAGCATCTCCTCGATCGCCAGCGTGGAGGAGTAGACCGTGGACGCGCGCCCGGCGAAGGCCACTTCGAGGTCGCGCAGACGGTCGATCGAACGGTCGAAGGTGAACACGTCGGCCTGCATGCCGATGGCGATGAACGCCGCGTTCATCCCCACCACGCCGCCGCCGATCACCAGCACGGTGGCGGCCGCCACGCCGGGCACGCCGCCGAGCAGGATCCCGCGCCCGCCGAGCGGCTTCTCGAGCATGAACGCGCCCGCCTGCGTGGCGATCTTGCCGGCCACCTCGCTCATCGGCGCCAGCAGCGGCAGGCGCCCCTCGCTGTCCACCACCGTCTCATACGCGATACAGGTGGCGCCGGAGCCCATCAGCCCCCTGGCCAGGTCGGGCTCGGCGGCCAAATGCAGGTAGGTGAACAGCGTCTGGCCCTGGCGCAGCAGCTCGACCTCCACCGCCTGCGGCTCCTTGACCTTCAGCACCAGCTCGGCCTCGCCGAACACGGCGGCCGCGTCGGGCACGATCCGCGCGCCCTGCGCGCGGAACTGATCGTCGCTCATGGCGCTGCCCTCGCCCGCGCCTTTCTGGATCAGCACCTCGTGCCCCCTGGCGCTCAGCTCGCGCACCCCGGCCGGGGTGATCGCCACGCGGTACTCGTCGGTCTTGATCTCACTCGGAACTCCAATCCTCATCGTGCCAACTCTCTTCCTCGTAGGGCCAACCAAAACTCGATGCGGTCGCGCGCATTGGAGAAGTCACGGCCGGTCAGCTGCTCGATGCGGCGGATGCGATAGCGCAGCGTGTGGCGGTGACAGTACAGCGCGGCGGCGGCCTTCTCCCAGTGCCCGTTGTGCTCGATGAACACGTCCAGCGAGCGCACCAGCTCGTCGCCGTACTCGCCCTCGCCCTGTTCGATCGGGCCGAGCACGCTGCGGCAGTAGGAGTTGAGCGCGTCGTCGTCCTGTAGCGACAGCAGCAGCTGGAAGGCGCCGAGGTCGGAGTAGGAGGCCACATCGGGCGCGTCGCCGTTGCGCAGCCGCACGGCCTCGAGCGCGCAGCGCGCCTCGTGGAAGCTCATGCGCAGCGAGTGGGTTGCGGCCACACGGCTGGCGGCCGCGCGCACGTCGCCGAACCGCGCCGCCAGCTCGCCGCGGATCTTGCGCGCCAGCTCCACCGGCTCCAGCGACGTCGAGCCGTTGGCCGGCCCGGCGTCCACCACCGCGCACACCAGTCCCGCGCGGATCGCCACCAGGTTGGGGATGCGCTCGCGTTCGAGCATCCGTTCCACCGGCGCCGCCGCCGCGGTCGGGTCCGGCGGCTTGAACGCCAGCACAGCCACCCGCTCGCCGATCCCGAACGGCCGCAGTCGAGCTTGGAGATCCTCGGGATACAGGTGTCCGGTGAGCGCCTCGGCCAGCACGTCGCCGACCATGTTGCGCTGCAGCATTTCGTAGCGCTCGTTCACCAGCTGCGCGAACGCACGCTCGGTGATGGCGATGAACGGCAGCTCGTAGGGCACCTCGAACAGCGGGAAGTCGCGCTTGCGCGCCGCCGTCAACAGCGCCGCCGGCAGGCGCTTGTGAGCGAAGCCGGTGCCAAAGCCGAGACCCGCGATTTCGTGGTCGGCGAGCTTTTCGATCAGCTCGCGCTGGGCCTTCGGCCCCCCCAGCTGCATGCCTGTGGTGAGCAGCAGCTCGCCCCCTTTCAGCCACGGAGTCGGATCGGCCAGCTCGGTGCTGTGCACCCACCGCACGTGGGCGTGGGCGGACTCCTGCCCGGAGACGAGTGTCAGTCCAAGCTCGCCGATCAGACTCTCGACAGTGAGCTCCAACTCCCCACCCGTTCTGACGCCTCGCTCAGCACCGGGCGCAGAATCGCCTCGATCTCATCGAACTGCTCCTTGCCGGCGATCAGCGGAGGTGACAGCTGAACGATCGGATCGCCGCGGTCGTCGGTGCGGCAGATCAGCCCGCGCCGGAACAGCTCGCCGGAGAGGAAGCCGCGCAGCAGCTCCTCTGACTCGTGCGAGTTGAAGGTCTCCTTGGTGTCCTTGTCCTTGACCAGCTCGATCGCGTGGAAGTAGCCGGCACCGCGAACGTCGCCCACGATCGGCAGGTCGCGCAGGCTGTCGAGCATTTCGCGGAACGGCCGCTCGTTCTCCAGCACGTGCCCGTTGAGGTCCTCGCGTTCCATCACGTCGATGTTGGCCATCGCCACAGCGCACGCCATCGGATGCCCGCCGAACGTGAAGCCGTGGTTGAAGATCGCCTTGCCGTGCAGGAACGGCTCGGCCACACGGTCGCTGGCGATGACCGCACCCATCGGCGCGTATGCGGAGGTGATCCCCTTGGCGGTGGTGATCATGTCGGGCTGGTAGTCGTAGCGCTGCGCGCCGAACCAGTGGCCGAGCCGGCCCCACGAGCAGATCACCTCGTCGGAGATCAGCAGCACGCCATGGCGGTCGCAGATCTCGCGCACGCGCTGGAAGTAGCCATCCTGCGGCGTGAAGCAGCCGCCGCCGTTCTGGACCGGCTCGAGGATCACGCACGCGACCGTCTCGGGACCCGCGAATTCGATCGCCTCCTCGATCGAGTCCGCCGCCCACAGCGGGTCGCGATCTTCCTGCCAGCGGTAGGAGTTGGTGTTCTCCACGTGAATGCCGCCCGGCGTGAGCGGCTCGAACGGCTGGCGCAGCGGCGGCAGCCCGGTCGCGGTGAGCGCGCCCATGGAGGTGCCGTGGTAGGCCAGCTTGCGGGAGATCAGCTTGTGCCTGAGCGGCTCGTCCTTGGCCTTGAAGTAGGCCTTGGCGAGCTTCCACGCCGACTCCACCGCCTCCGAGCCGCCGGAGGTGAAGAACACGCGGTTGAGATCGCCCGGCGCCAGCTCGGCGATGCGCGCGGCCAGTTCGATCGACGGCGGGTGGGCGTAGCTCCAGTTGGTGTAGAAGCCAAGCTCCTTCGCCTGCTCTGCCGCCGCCTGGCCCAGCTCAGAGCGACCGTGACCCACGTTGACGCAGTACAGCGCCGACAGGCCGTCCAGGTAGCGCTTGCCGTGCTCGTCGTACACGTAGCAGCCGTCGCCGCGAACGATCACCGGCACATCCGCCTGGGCGTAGCTGCCCATGCGCGTGAAGTGCATCCACAGGTGGCGCTTGGCCTGCTCTTGGAGCGAACTGGAACTGGACACTGCGGACAACGTTATCCCTCTCCCACGTCCTGCTCAACCAACCGCTAGTTCAACGTACTCGTCAGCCATTGTACAAGATGTACAGTCGACACCACAGGCTTTGGGGATTCCGACACTTGTCAGTCCGCCGCCAAAGACCGTACCTTTCGTCACAGCCCATTCACATCCGATACCAGCCCCACGAGAGGAGCCGTTGATGGCCGCCGAAGGTACCGCAGTACCGGGACCCCCAGCACCGTCGGGAGTGATGGACAAGGGCTTGAAGAAGGGCGCAATCGGCTACGTCTCGAACATCGTGATCGGGGTCGCATCGACGGCGCCCGCCTACTCGCTGGCGACCACACTGGGCGCGATCGTGCTCGTGACCGGCGTCGGCATTCACGCTCCCGCCGTGCTGCTGGTCGCGTTCCTGCCGATGCTGCTGGTGGCCAGCGCCTACAAATACCTGAACCGCGCCGATCCCGACGCCGGCACCTCGTTCGCCTGGACGACACGGGCGATGGGGCCGAGCATGGGCTGGATGAACGGCTGGGCGATCTTCCTCGCCGACGTGATCGTGATGGTCTCGCTGTCGGACATCGCCGCGGAATACACGTTCAAGCTCTTTGGCTTCACCGAACTCGGCGAATCGAAATTCGCGATCATCGTCGCGGCGGTCCTGTGGATCGTGCTGATGACCTGGATCTGCTATCGCGGCATCGAGCTCTCGGCGAAACTGCAGACCGCGCTGCTCGGCGTGGAGGTGTTCATCCTCGCGCTCTTCTCCGTCGTCGCGCTCGTCAAGGTCTACGGCGGCGTCGCCCCGCTGCACAGCACCATCGAAGGCAAGGCGATCGTCTACCACTCGATCAAGCCGACGCTCGACTGGTTCAACCCCTTCGCGATGAAGTTCGGCGACCTGTTCGTGGCGCTGCTGATCGGCTTCTTCATCTACTGGGGATGGGACTCGGGCGTGGCCGTCAACGAGGAGTCCGAGGACCCCGCGGAGGGACCCGGCAAGGCGGCGGTCATCTCCACCATCCTGCTGGTCGTGATCTACGTGATCGTGACCGCGGCGGCGCAGTCCTACCACGGGGTCGAATTCCTCGGCAACAACGAAAGCGACGTGCTCAACGCGCTCGGCAAAGAAGTTCTGGGGGGCACGCTCAACAAGCTGTTGATCATCACCGTGCTGACCTCGGCGTCGGCCTCCACGCAGACCACGATCCTGCCGACCGCGCGCACCACGCTCTCGATGGCGCACTGGAAAGCGGTCACCTCGCTGCTTGGGCGCGTTCACAAACGCTTCCTCACACCGACGGTATCGACGCTCGGGTTCGGCCTGCTGTCGATCATCGTCACGATCGTCATCCTGCTGCTGTCGGAAAGCGTGCTGCTGGACTCGATCAGCGCCGTCGGCTTCCCAATCTGCTTCTACTACGGCTTCACCGGCATCGCCTGCGCCATCTACTACCGCCGGGAGCTCGGCAAGAGCGTGCGCAACTTCCTCCTGCTCGGCCTCGGCCCGCTCCTCGGCGGGCTGGGGATGTTCGGCGTGTTCTACAAGGCGGTCGTCTACTACGGGCACCAGGAAAACGTCTCCTCCAAGGAGATCCTCGGCATCACGCTCCCGCTGTGGATGGGCGTCGGCGGGATGGTGCTCGGCGCGATCGTGATGCTCTTCTCGCGGCCGGTCTTCAAAGAGTTCTTCTCGCGCAAGAGAGAAGTCGCTCCGCCCGGCATCCTCGACGCGCCGCCGCCCACCGGTCCCGTGCCCGCCCGCGTCGAGTTCTGAACTTGGGGGCAGCCGCGCTCTCTTCCGCTCAACCTGCCTGAGTGGAAGAGAGCCGGTTGATACCTGCGACGGCGTCGAAACCTCGGTCGAAGCTGAGGATCTCCGTGATTTGATGGCGGCGCATCACGGCGACGTGCAGCGCATCACGCGGTGAGATCTCCTTGTGGGCTTGGATAAGGGTCTTGGCGGCGAATACATCGACCTCCTCCACCGACAGTACGTCATCGACAATTCCGCGTAGAGTTTCGAACGCCAGCTCGATGCGATCACGGCGATCGGTTGACACGTAGCGGTGGAGAAGCTCCTGAAAGACCTCGCTGCTGCTGACCATCCTGCGTCGCTCGCCGACCGCCCATTCGACCATTCGAAGCGCGTCGAGCTTATGTGGATGCTCGCCCCCGATGAGATACATGGGGACGTTCGCGTCGATGAAGATCACGCCTGGCCAGCACCTGCTAGCCCTGCCTCGATATCCGCCAAGCGCCCCGCCTCAGTCTCAGCAAGCATCGTGTCGATGTCCACTTCACGCTCGCCTGACTCGACGGCAACTGCCTTGCGGATGACGGCGAGCTTGGCCTCCACGTTTCCGCTCGACGCTTTGCGCTCAGCCACTCTGAGCGCCTGGCGAACCCACTCAGACATGCTCACCCCAGCCGCGTCCGCAGTCCTCGTATAACGCTCCAAGTCGGAGTCGCCCACCACCACCTGCAGCCTCTTACTCATGACTTGAGGTTATCATACTACCTATGTGAGTATGTTTCCTGCGCGAAGGCAGATCCAGAAAAGCGACTACCTGTCCGGCGCCAGCTCCATCTGCCCGTGCGGCGAGCCCATCTCCTTCAGCAGATCGAGGAACGGCTGCGGCGGGAACGCCTCCGGCCCGAGCACGCCCGTGCCCTTCCACGCGCCCGTGTCCAGCAGCTCCAGCGCCACCACCGGGTTGATGGCCGTCTGCCACACAACCGCCTGGCTTGCGTACTCGCGCATCGTCATCTCGTTGTCCACCAGGTGATACAGGTAGGTGGAGCGCGGCCGGCCGTCGACGCCCACGCCAGTCACCCACGTGCCCGCGCACGTGCGCCCGCTCATTCGCTCGCCCAGCGTGGCCGGGTTGGGCAGCGCGGCGGCCACCACGTCGCGCGGCGCCACCTCCATGCCGCGCACCGACACCGGCTCGGTCGAGTCCAGGCCGAGTTTGTGAAGCGTGGCCAGCACGTCGATGAACTCCTGGCCGAGCCCGTACTTGAACGTCACGCGCTCGCAGTCCACCCAGCGCGGGATCAACACCACCTCCTCGTGCTCCACGTTCACGCACTCCACCGGGCCGATCCCCTCGGGGAACACGAACACCTCCGGCTCGGAGAACGGCGCGGTGGTGTAGAAGCCGCGCTCGCGCTCCCAGATCAGCGGCGGGTTCAGGCACTCCTCGATGGTGGTCCAGATCGAGAACGTGGGCGCGAAGTCATAGCCCTCCACCACCAGGTCGGCACCGTCGCGCACGCCCACTTCGGTGATGCTCGAGAACAGCTCATCGGCGGCGTGGCGGGCGAAGATGTCCGACAGGCCCGGCTCCACGCCGATCCCAACCAGCGCCAGCAGCCCGGCCTGCTCCCACTGCTCGTGCTCGGCCAGCTGCAGGTCGCCGAGCATCTCCCCCGGCAGCTCGTACGGGCGCTCGGGGTGTGGATGAGAGAGCGTCATGGCCATGTCCAGGTAGGTCACCTTGGCGTCGAACGCGGCGCCGAAGATCGGCTCGTTGAAGCGCGGATCGCACGCGTTCAGGACCGCGTCCGGGCGCACCCTCGCGATCAGCTCCACCAGATCCGAGCGGCTCGACGCATCCACCCGCTCCGCGCTGAAGCGATCCGGCTCGCCCAGGCGCTCGGCCACCGCGCTGGCGCGCTCGAGCGCCACGTCGGCCAGCACCACGTGCTCGAACACCGCACGCCTTTGAGCGATCGCCGCAAACGCCGCGCCCACGCCACCAGCTCCCACCACCAGAACCTTCATGCGCGCAGTCTTACGCAAATCCCCATCTCACAACGTCACAATGCCGCGGTGCCCGTGCGACGCAATGTCCCAGGCCACTCGCGTATGCTCCGGCGATCCTCGCGGCCCTAGACACCTTTTGACCATGAGCACCGGTCTCCCCAGCCCGCCGCCCACGCCATCGCTTTCGCCCGAGTCAGCCAGCTCGCCGGACACCTCACGTGGCGGGCGGCGTGCCAGCTTGCGCACTCGCACGAGCGGGTCCAACGCGGCCGCCAGCCGCTGGGCCGCCTCGCCCACGATCCCGCGTCGGGAGATCTGGCTGGTGGCGCTGTCGGGACTGCTGCTGGCGATCCTCACCACCTGGCCGCTGGTGCTGCACATGCCCAGTCGCATAGCGCCCGATCTGGGCGACCCGGTGCGCACCGCGTGGCAGGTCGCGTGGGTGGGTCACGCCATGCTCCACGACCCGCTGCACCTGTTCGACGCCAACGTCTTCTACCCACATCCGCTGAGCCTCGCCTTCTCGGACTCGCTGCTCGGCTACGGCCCCGCCGCGTTCTTCGGCTCGGGCACGGTGGCCGCCCTGGTTCGCTACAACCTGCTGTTCCTGTGGGCGTGGTCGCTGTGCTTCGCCGGCGCCTACCTGCTCGCTCGCGAGCTCGGCCTCGGGCGCATCGGCGCCGCCGCCGCCGGCGCCGCGTTTGCCTACGCGCCCTACCGGGTCACCGAGGCAGGGCACCTGCACGTGATCTCCTCGGGCGGCATCCCGCTGGCGCTGTTCCTGCTGCTGCGCGGCTACAGGCGCTCCTCCAGGGGTCTCGTGCTGGCCGGCTGGCTCGTGTCCGCCTGGCAGGTCAGCCTCGGCTTCACGCTCGGGCTGCAGTACTGCTATCTGCTGCTCGTGCTGGCCGCGCTCGTGCTCATCCACTGGTGGCGCGGCGCACGCCCGGGCCAGACGCCGGCGGGCGAGCCCAGCCCCGGCAGTGAGCGGTCGAGGCCGCTGAGTGGCGGGCGCGGCCCGCTGATCCCCCGCCATGTGCTCGTGGTCACCGCCATCGGGGTAGCAATCCTCGGAGCGGTGGCGATCTTCGAGGCCCGCCCTTACCTGAAGGTGGCTTCCGAGTACCCGACCGCCAGGCGCACGCTCAAGGAAGTCAAAAACTACTCATCCGGCCCGGCCGCCTGGCTGTCGGCATCCTCCGAGAATCGAGTGTGGGGCTCCATCACCTCGACGTTCCGTGGCGACGTGCACTCCAAGAACGAGAGCGTGTTTTTCCCCGGCGGCCTGATCCTCGTGCTGGCGTTCCTCGGCCTGCTGGGCGTGGGCGGGTCCTCGATGACGCGCCGATTGCGCATCGGCCTGGCGCTGGGGGTGGCCACCTGCTCGATCCTGGCGCTCGGCTTCGGGCTGACCGGCGCCGGCTACCCCTATCGGCTGCTCTACGACTACGCCCCCGGCTGGGACGGCGTGCGCGTGCCCGGCCGCGTGTTCACGCTGGGCACGCTGTTCTACGCGTTGCTGGCCGGCGCCGGCGCGCAGATGCTCGTGCTCCGCGCGGGACCGTGGGCCAAGCGCCAATCGTTGAGCGGCGTACCCGCACTGGTGGGCGCAGCGCTGCTGATCGGCATCGTCGGCGAAGGCGCCGGCCATCTCAACCATCCCGTGGTGCCGCAGCCCGCGAGCGCCGAGATCGGCCTGCCCGGGCCGCTGATCGACCTGCCCACCGACGGCGCCCTGGATCGCCTCTGGCAGTACTACTCCACCGACGGCTTCTACAAGGAGCCGCTCGGCAACAGCACCTTCGACATCCCCGCCGTGGACGATCTGCGCGGCGGCATGAACGGGTTCCCAGATCGCGCCAGCATCGAGAAGCTGCGCTACTACGGCATCAAGACCGTGGTCCTGCACCTCAAGACCCCGCCCGGCCTGCCGCCGGAGCAGGGCTGGGTGGTGCCCGAGCCGCCCAACCCCACAGCCGCCGCCACCAAGCCGATCGCCGGGCTCGGCATCACCCGTCGCCAGGTCGGCTCGGTCGTGATCTTCGAGATCGGGCCAGGGCCCAAGGCCCTCCACGGATCAGATTGATGAGCCGCCGCAGAGCGCTGCTGGCGGTCGTGCTGGTGGGCGTGGCCTACGCCACGATCGTCCAGAGCTTCTCCTGGAACCAGGCCTCGCACTTCGATCTGATCCGCGCGCTGGACCAGGACCAGACCACGATCGACGTGAACCAGTCCAACACCGGCGACAAGGTCTTCTACAAGGGCCACTACTACTCGGCGCGCGCGCCCGGGCTGGCGCTGTTCGCGCTGCCGTTCTACGACGCGCTGAAACTGGTCAACGCCGAAGCGGTGGCGCGCAGCTCCCAGGCCCAGCGCGGCGAAGACGAGATGATCTACTTCGTTGGGCTGTGGGCAAACGTGCTGCCCGGCCTGCTGCTGCTGTTGCTGGTGTGGCGCGTGGCCGAGCGCTTCGAGCCCGGCTACGGCGTGGCCGCCGCCGTGCTGCTCGGCCTCGGCACGATGGTGCTGCCGCTGTCCACGCTGCTGTTCTCGCACGTGTTCACCGCGTTTCTCGGCTTCGCCGCGTTCGCGCTGATGCTGCGCGAGCGCGACGGACCGCCCAGCCCGATGCTGCTGGCCCTGGCGGGCCTGGCGATGGGCTATGCGGTCGCCTCGGAGTACCCGCTGTTCTTCGTGGCGCTGGTGCTCGGCCTCTACCTGCTCTCGCGACGCGACGCGCTCACAGCGCTGGGCGTGCTGCGCCGCGCCGGCGCCTACATCGCCGGCGGCGTGGTCGGCATCGTGCCGCTGCTGCTGTACAACCACTACGCGTTTCACTCCTGGACGCACCTGGCCTACTCCGACGTGCCGCGCCAGCAGAAAGGGTTCTTCGGGATCGGGGCGCCCAGCCTGAAGGTGCTCTCAACGCTGCTGTTCGACTCGCGCGGGCTGCTCACCATCTCGCCCGTGCTGATCATGGGCGCCGTAGGCACGGTGATGCTCTTCCGCCGCGGCAAGCGCGCCGAGGCGCTCACCATCGGCGGCATCTGCCTCTGCTATGTGGGCTACAACTCCGGCTACTACCTGCCGTTCGGCGGCGGCTTCATGGGCCCGCGCTTCCTGACCACGATGCTGCCGTTCCTGGCGTTCCCGCTGTGCATCGCGCTCAAGCGCTTCCCCGCGCCCACGATCGCGCTGGGCGTGGTGTCGATCGCCACCACTGTGATCGCCACCATCACCCACCCGTTGGTCGGCTATGAGCCCGAGACGGTGGTGTGGATGCGCTACGTGGCCGAGGGGTACTTCCAGCCCACGATCGCCTCCGCCTTCGGCCTCGGGCGCGGCTGGGGTGCGATCTGGCCGTTCTTCCTGGCGGGCGGCGGCGCCGTGGTGCTGGCGGTGCTGGTCACCCCGCGCCTGCGCCTGCCGATGGGGGCGCTCGGCGCGGGCCTGGCCTGCCTGATCGGCTGGGCGCTGTTCGCCGCGCTCGCGCCCACGCTGCTCGGGATCGACCACCAGGGCCTGTTGTCGATCTTCAAAGCCGGCGATAGGACCGCGCTCAGCCACAGCATGCACAGCTTCACCACCTACCCCTTGCGCACGCTCGTGCCCGTGGCCGCCGTAGCAGGGCTGCTGGCGCTGATGGTGATGGCGCTGGCGCGCAGCGAGCCGGATGCAAAAGCGTCGTCCCGCGACGGCGTCCAGGCCGAGACGCGCTCGCCGGCCGCGCTCACAGGCTAGGGCGCATCCCCGTGCCGCTGTAGCGGCCCGTGCGGGTCAGTTGTTCGCGACGTGCACGTCGTTGCACTGAGCGCCGTGCATCTGGCGACAGACCACCACGTAGCCCGCGCGTGGCTGTTCGTGGAAGTTGGTCAGACCCGCGTCAAAGCGCGTGGCGGCCGTTCCGCCGTTCCAGTCATACACATACAGACGCTTGATCTGGGAGTTCGAGCCGGCGACGGCGAACATGTATTTGAGCACCTTGGCCGCGCGCGTCAGCCCGGAGCCGTGGTTGTTGGGGAAGCCGCCCCCGAACTTGACCAGGCCACCGGTCTCCGTCAGCCAAACCTGCCCGCCGAGCGCGCTCACGATGTCCCTGGTGCGCCAGCTTTCCAGGCGGTTGATGTCGGAGTAGTTGTGCAGACCCCAGATCTTCGGCGTGACCGTCTCCAGCCGACCGATCTCGCGCTTGAATTCCGAGATGTATTCCAGCGTGGGATAGATGTTCTGCCCATCGAGCACGTCCAGCCCGATCGCGGTGCAGCCTTTGCACACGCGGATCAGCGCCTGGTAGTACTGCGCCGCCAGAACCGCCGACGGGCTGGAGAACTGGTGGGGTTCGTTACCGCGGTTGGCCTCGTCCCAGGACTCGTACTGCCGGACGTGGGGGAAGCGCTTGATGAATTTTTCGATGTCGTGCTTGTAGAGGGTCACGCTGGGCAGCGCCGTGGGCACGACCTCGGAGTGGTAGAAGGCCACCAGCACCTGCTGGTGGGCAAGTTCGGCGTCGTGTATGAACACGATCGCCCTGTCCAGCCAGTAGGAGTGCGAGACCGCGTCGTAGGGGGCGATGAAGCGCACCACCTTCGTGTGCAGCTGCTGCCACAGCGGATTGGCGAACATCTGCGGCAGCTCGTCGCCGATGCCGGTCAGGTAGCTGGAGGTGGCGTGCGCACGCGGCGCGCTGCGCGTCTTCGCGCTGGCCTGGCCGATCGCGCCAAGCGTGGCGGCCACACAGACGATCGAGACGATCAGGATTGGAATCAGGCGGCGAAGTCTTCTCATATGAATGCGCAACAGGCCGGCGGCGGGAGGGTTGCGGGCCTCCCCACAGTCTTACGCACCGTTTAGCCGACCTCCTGCAACGGGCGCTCAGTCTTACACGCTCTTTAGTCCCCGTGCGCCGCCTGCTCGATCTCCGGCGGCCGCTCTCCGGGCCCTCGGCGCAGCGCGGGGTCGGCCACGACCCGCACGTCCACGCCCGGCAGGCCGCGCAGCAGGCGCATCAGCAGCGAGCGCTCGGGGGATCCGCCGAGGCGCGCCAGCCCCCGCTTGGGGGATGGCGTGCCCATCAGCACATACGTGCTCCCCAGCGAGTGGGCAGTGGCGATCGCCACGGCGGCCACGTCCTCGCCCTCCTCCACGCGCAGCCTGACTCCGAGCATCGACACCAGCCGCCGCAGATCCTCCAGGCGCTTGCGATCCTCGGGGCTGGGCGGGCGCCCGGGCGGGCGCACCACCAGCACGTCCAGGTCGGCGTCCAGGCGCTGGGCCGATCGCCACGCCCGGCGCACGATCCGCTCGGCGTGAGGCTCGAGCGTGACCAGCGCCAGCAGCCGCTCGGCGATCGCCTGCGGGCCGGCCTGCGCCGGCGCGACAAGGCCCTCCTCGTCGCGACGTGGCAACGCGCTGGGCTCTCGTATGAGGCGCTTGACCTCCACGTCCTCGGCCACCTGGCGCAGCGCCGTCTCGCGCAGCGCGGAGAGATTCTCGATCTTGAAGAAGTTGTTCAGCGCCGCCGGCACGCGCTCGGGGCGATAGACCTTGCCGGCGCGCAGACGGGCGATCAACGTCTCCGGCGTGAGGTCGATCAGCACCACCTCATCGGCCGCCGAGAGCACCTCGTCGGGGATCGTCTCGCGCACGTGCGCGCCGGTCAGCTGCGTGACCTGGTCGTTGAGGCTCTCCAGATGCTGCACGTTGACCGTGGAGTACACGTCGATCCCGGCGTCGATCACCGTGCGCACGTCCTCGTAGCGCTTCTCGTGCTCCACGCCCGGCGCGTTGGTGTGCGCCAGCTCGTCGATCAGGCACAGGTCCGGCTTGCGCACCAGCACCGCCGGCAGATCCATCTCCTGCAGCGGCTTGCCGCGGTAGATCAGCTCGCGACGCGGGATCAGCTCGAGGCCGTCGGCCTGCTCGAGCGTCTCCTCGCGACCGTGGGACTCCAGGTAGCCGATTGCCACGTCGCGGCCGCTCTCCGCCTCCGAGCGGCCCTCCTGCAGCATGCGGTAGGTCTTCCCCACGCCCGGGGCCATTCCGATGAAGACCTTCAGATGTCCCCTACCGTCTGACATTGGGCAACCTATGGGACGCTACCGCAGTGACTTCCTTCGAGACGGCCGCAGCCGTTCTCGGCTGCCTGCTGGTGGCCGGCTCGCTGCTCTCCGGGCTGGCGCGACGCAGCATGCTGTCACTGACCGCGCTGTTCGTGATGGCCGGGTTCGTGCTCGGCCGCGGCGTCACCGGCGTGCTGCAATTCAAGGCCAGCTCCGGGCTGGTGGCCGACCTGGCCACGGTGGCGTTGATCGTGATCCTGTTCCGCGACGGCCTGGAGGTGGAGGGCGAGCTGCTGCAGCGCCACTGGCAGCTGCCGCTGCGCAAGCTGGCGATCGCCATGCCGATCACCGCGGTGATCGTGGCGCTGCTCGCGCGTCTGCTGGTGGGCCTGAGCTGGACCGAGTCGTTCCTGCTGGGCGCGCTGCTGTCCCCCACCGACCCGGTGTTGTCCTCCGGGGTGGTCACCGACCCGCGCGTGCCCAGCGTTGTGCGCCACTCGCTGAACCTCGAGTCGGGGCTCAACGACGGCCTGGCGCTGCCAGCCGTGCTGGCGTTCGCAGCCGCGCTGTCCAGCGGCAGCGGACACTTCGTGTGGTGGCGCTTCGTGGCGCAGGACGTCGGCCTGGGGCTCGCCTTCGGCCTGGTCTGTGGGCTGCTCGGATCGCTGCTGATGCCGCGGTCCAGCAGCAAGCACCTCGATCGCCCGATACCGCCCCACCAGAAGGCGCTGTATGGGCTCGGCGTGGCGTTCGCCACCTACGGGCTGACGGTACTGCCACCGCACGGCAACGGCTTCATAGCGGTGTTCGTGGCCGCCATCGTGCTCGGCATCCGCCGTCCGGACCTGCGCCGTCACTTCGCCCGGCGCGCCGAGGAGGTAGTCGAGATCGTGAAGCTGGCCATCTTCACCGTGTTCGGCTCGCTGTTGACCGTTCACGGCCTGTTCGGCGACGGCTGGGCGGCGGTGGCGCTGGTGCTGGCCACGTTCCTGCTCGCCCGCCCCGCCGCCATCTGGATCGCGCTGGCCGGCTCGCGCGTGAACGCCGCCAACAAGGCTTTCATGGCCTGGTTCGGACCCAAGGGCGTGGCCACCATGACCTTCTCGCTGCTGATCCTCGCTCGCCAGATCGACGGCGGCGCGCGGATCTTCAACCTCGCCGCGCTGACCGTGTTCGCCTCGATCCTGGTGCACGGCCTGAGCGACACGCCCGGCACCAACTGGATCGCGCGGCGCCAGCGCGCTGATTCCTCAGCCGCCGAGTAGGTTGTGCACGATTAGGTCGATGAGCTTGATGCCGATGAAGGGGGCGATGATGCCGCCGAGGCCGTAGATGAGGAGGTTGCGTCGTAGTAGGGCGCTGGCTCCGATTGGGCGGTAGGCGACGCCCTTGAGTGAGAGTGGGATCAGGAGGGGGATGACGATTGCGTTGAAGATGATGGCTGAGACGATCGCGGATTGGGGGGTGCCGAGGTTCATGATGTTCAGGACGTGCAGCGGGCCCTGGGTGGGGTGGGGACCGACTCCTGTGGCGTAGGTGGCGATGAAGACGGCGGGGAGGATCGCGAAGTACTTGGCGACGTCGTTGGCGATCGAGAAGGTGGTGAGTGCGCCGCGGGTGATGAGTAGTTGCTTTCCGACCTCGACGATCTCGATGAGCTTGGTCGGGTTGGAGTCGAGGTCGACCATGTTCCCGGCCTCCCTGGCTGCCTGGGTGCCGGTGTTCATCGCTACCCCGACGTCTGCTTGCGCTAGCGCGGGCGCGTCGTTGGTGCCGTCTCCGGTCATCGCTACGAGCCGTCCGTCTTGTTGGTGTTCGCGGATCAGCGCGAGCTTTCGCTCGGGGGTAGCTTCCGCGAGGAAGTCATCGACACCGGACTCTTCCGCGATCTTCGCGGCGGTGAGGCGGTTATCGCCGGTGACCATCACGGTTTTGATGCCCATCGCGCGGAGCTGGTCAAAGCGGGCCTTCATGCCCTCCTTGATCGTGTCCTTGAGATAGACCACCCCCAACACCTGGTTATCGCGGGCGACCGCGAGCGGGGTGCCGCCCTCGTTACCGATCCTGTCCAAGACTTCCTGGAGTTGGGGTGGCGGGGAGCCGCCTTCGTTCTTGACGAGCTCGATGATCGAGTCCCCAGCGCCCTTGCGCAGCCGCCGGCCGTCGATGTCGACGCCACTCATCCTGGTTTGTGCGGTGAATGGCACGAACTCCGCGTTCAGGGTACTCATGTCGTGCTCGCGGATGCCATAGGTCTTTGCCAGCACCACGATCGAGCGGCCCTCCGGCGTCTCATCCGCCAGCGAGGCCAATTGGGCGACCTCGGCCAGCTCTGACTCCGCGACGCCGGGCATCGGGACGAACTCCGAGGCCAGCCTGTTACCGATCGTGATCGTGCCCGTCTTATCGAGTAGCAGCACGTCGATGTCACCAGATGCCTCGACCGCGCGGCCCGAGAGGGCAAGCACGTTACGCCGCACCAGACGATCCATCCCAGCGATCCCGATCGCGGACAGAAGCGCGCCGATCGTGGTCGGGATCAACGCGACGAGTAGCGCGATCAGCGTGGTCTCTGACACAGAGGTCCCCGCGAACAGCCCGAACGGGCGTAGTGTCGCGACGACGATCATGAAGATCAACGTCAAAGCGGCGAGCAGGATGTTCAGCGCGATCTCGTTCGGGGTCTTGCGCCGCTCCGCGCCCTCGACCAGCGCGATCATCCGCTCAAGGAAAGACTGGCCGGGCTCCTGGGTGATTTCCACCACGATCCTGTCAGACGTCACCCGTGTGCCGCCCGTGACCGCGCTGCGATCCCCACCAGACTCCCTGATCACCGGCGCGGACTCGCCCGTGATCGCTGACTCATCGACCGTCGCTATACCCTCGATGACCGTCCCGTCGCCAGGGATCAACTCCCCCGGGGTCACGATGACCACGTCGCCGCGGGTCAGCTCTGAGGCGGCCTTGGTGGACCCATCGCGCATCAAGGCGACCGTCTCCTTGCGCATCGCGCGCAAGGTGTCTGCTTGCGCGCGGCCTCGTCCCTCGGCGAATGCCTCGGCCATGTTCGCGAACACGACCGTCAACCACAGCCAGACCGCGATCGTGAACGTGTACCAAGCAGGCTCGTGCCCGCCACCCAACGGCTTACCACCGAACGCCTGGATCAGCCACGTCACAGTCGTGATCAGCGACCCGATCTCGACCACGAACATCACCGGGTTATGGATCTGTACCCGCGGGTCGAGCTTCTTGAAACTATCGAGCAGCGCACGACGAATGATCTCAGGCTGGAACAACGAGATCGCCTGGCGCTCATGGGTGGCTGGCATCTGCGCGGACATCAGTGTGTTCCTCCGGTAAGGCGGTCGAGGGCAAGGTTCAGCTCGAGCACGTTCACTCCCTGCTCGCCAGAGAACCCGAGGCCGCGCCCATCTGTGTATTTCGAGACCAGCCCATCGACGACGCTCAACGAGAGGCCGCGCTTAGCCGCGACCCGGTGAGCCTGGATCCACGCGTTCGCCTGCGAGATTTCAGGGTCGAGATTCGACCCGGACGTGTTGACAGCGTCGACCGGGACCTGCCCTACGGTCAGGCCCGGGTCATACGGCCGGTTCAGTTCGAGGTATTCCTTCAGGTTTTCTTCATCAGCTTCCTTGGTCGCCAGATCATTCGGGCCACGGTTCGAAAAAGTGCTCGCCGCCGCGTTATAAGCCCCACCTTCCGTCGCCGACGGACGGCTCTGGAAATACCGGGGGTCCGCTTCGGTGACGAGTTCTTCTTCCTTTTCCTCAGGCTTGCCGTTCTTTTCGAGGACGGGCGCCTTGAAGCTCTGCCCGATGATCCTCGAACCGACGAGCTTGCCATTCACGTGGATCTGCTGGCCGTTGGCGTTCCCCGGGAACGCGAGCTGGCTCACGCCCGTGATCACCAGCGGATAGAGACACCCAAAAGGACCGTGAACACGATGATGCCGATTATCGATGTGATGATGTCGCGGCGCATATCAGTACAGGTGTCCGGTCAGGCCCTGGACGATCGGTCCGAGCAAAAGAGCGGGAAAGAACGTCAGCGCGCCCACCAGGATCACCACGGCGATCAACAGCACCGCGAACGTCGCGTTATCGGTACGCATCGTGCCAAGACCAGCCGGCGTCACACGCTTGCCCGCGAGAGCACCCGCGACAGCGAGCGCGAACAAGATCGGCGCATACCGAGCGAACAGCATGTCGAAACCGCCGAGCAGATCCGCGAACGTCACGCCATGCGACCCCGCGTTGCCCGCGTTCGGCTGGATGAAGCCCGTGTAGCCAGCGAACGCCGAACCATTGTTATTCGCCTGCGACAGATACGCATAGAAAGTCTCGGAGAACCCCTGCGGGCCCTTCCCCAGTTCAGAGATCGACGCGCGCCCACCACTCGTCGCGGTCGCCATCGCCGTACAGAACAACGCCGCAAGCGGCGTGATCAAAATCCCCAAGCCAGCGAGCTTGATCTCCCTCGCCTCGAGCTTCTTGCCGAGCCACTCCGGTGTGCGGCCGACCATCAACCCACCAATGAACACCGCCAAAAGCACATACAACAGCATCGAATAAAGGCCCGTCCCGACACCACCAAAGATCGTCTCGCTCGCTGACAGGTTCGCGAACGGGACCGCGCCACCAATCCCCGTAAACGACTCGATCGCACTATTCACAGCCCCACACGACGTGACCGTCGTGACGACATCAAACAGCGCGGAGCCCGCGATCCCGAAACGCTGCTCCTTGCCTTCCATGTTCCCACCCGTCGACCCCGAAACCACCTGCGTGTGCAACCCAGCAGCATGCTGCGCCGGCGAGCCATGCGCCTCCGCGACATACGCGACCGTGACCGCACCCAGGAACATGAACATCATCACGCCATAAATCGCGTACCCCTGACGGCGGTTACCAGTCATCCGGCCATACGTGAACACCAACGCCGCCGGGATGATCAACACCAAAAGCATCTCGAAAAGATTGGTGAACGCCGTCGGGTTCTCAAACGGATGCGCCGAATTGACGTTGAAGAAACCGCCACCATTAGTGCCGAGCTCCTTGATGACCTCCTGCGAAGCGACCGGCCCCATCGCGATCGACTGCGTCAAACCCGTAATCGTATGAGCCGTCAAATACGTCGTGAAATTCTGGATCACACCCTGAGAAACAAGCACCAGCGCCCCGAGCACCGAAATCGGCGCGAGCACATACAACACCGTGCGCACCAAATCCTGCCAGAAATTACCGAGACTCTTACCACTACGACCAACAATCCCGCGGATCAACGCGACCGCGACCACGATCCCGACACCCGCCGACAGCCAATTCTGAACCGTCAACCCAAGCATCTGGCTGAAATAGCTCATCGTCGTCTCACCGCCGTAGTACTGCCAGTTCGTGTTCGTCAAAAACGACGACACAGTATTGAACGTAACATTCCACGGCGCCGACCTATAACCCAACGGATTCAGCGCATGCGGCACAAAAAACGCGTCCTGCGTACGCAAAATCGCATACAACAACAACCACCCCGCAAGCGAAAAGATCAACAAACTCTTCGCATAAGCCTTCCAATCCTGCCCACCCTCAAGATCGACCCTCAACACACGACAAAGAAAACGCTCCAGGCCACCAAAAACCGGCGAGAGGAACACCCGCCTCCCCGAGTAGACGTTCGCCATGTACGTGCCCAGCGGCATCGCGAGCGCCGTCAAAATCACCGCGAACAACACGATCGTCAACCAGCCAGCGAACGTCATCTCAAAGCCTCTCCCCACGAATCAACGCGTAAAAGAGATAGCCAATCACCAACACCGAGACAACCAGCCCGAAGAAATCAGCGCCGCTCATATGCGCGATGAACGCGCCAAACGGCAACGAAACACTCATATCCGGTCAATCCCCTCAAGCATCACGAGCAACAGCGCGAACACTGCGATACCGAGAACTATGGCCACGACGTCCATGACGAGAACTATGAACGCCCCCGCGTCACGCCCGCATCACAATCCACGCACACCACATAACGATTTCGTGACGGACGACGTTGTACCCAGCGCATGGCGCCAGCCTATGGCCGCTGCTGCTGCGGGTAATCGGTAGGCTGCCCAGCTTCGGCTGCGGGAAATCCCTGAGCGTCGCGCCGCCGCGTGCGAGCTACAGGCCGAGGTCGATCACGGCGCTGCCGCGAAAGCGTCCGGCGCGAAGATCCTCGAGCGCGCGCGGCGCCTCTGCCAGCGAATAAGGGTGCACGTCGGTGTGCACAGGGGCTTCGGCGGTGAGCGCCAGGAACTCGCGGGCATCGGCACGCGTGAGGTTGGCGACCGAGCGGATGCTGCGCTCGCCCCAGAGGATGTCGTAGGGGAAACTGGGGATGTCGGACATGTGGATGCCCGCACAGACCACCGTGGCGCCCTTTGCCGAGGCGCGCAGCGCCGCGGGGACGAGCTCGCCGGCGGCGGCGAACACGATCGCTGCGTCGAGCTGCTCGGGCGGCGATGCGAGCGAATCGCCAGCCCACTCCGCTCCCAGCTTCAGCGCGAACGCCTGCGTCTGCTCGTCTCCGGGCCGGGTGAAGGCAAACACCCTGCGGCCCTGTGCGCGAGCTACCTGGGCGATGATGTGGGCCGAGGAGCCGAAGCCGAACAGGCCGAGCCGCTCGGCCTCGCCGGTCATCCTCAGCGCGCGATAGCCGATCAGCCCGGCGCACAGCAGCGGCGCGAGTTGCAGGTCGGGGACGCCGTCTGGCAGCGCAAAGCAGAAGCGCTCGTCCGCGACCGTCAGCTCGGCGTAGCCGCCGTCGATGTCCCGTCCGGTAAAGCGCGCGCGATCGCACAGGTTCTCGCGGCCGCTGGTGCAGAAGCGGCAGCGGCCGCAGGTCCAGCCCAGCCACGGGATCCCCACGCGCGTACCCGGCTGCAGCGGCTCTGAGTCCACGCCCCCGTCCCGTTGCTCGCCGCGAGCCACAACGGTGCCCACGATCTGGTGCCCGGGCACGATCGGCGGGCGTGGAATGTCGACCTCGCCGTCGAGCAGGTGCAGGTCGGTGCGGCAGACCCCGCACGCGTGCACACGCACGAGGATCTCGCCCGGTCCTGGCTCTGGCTCGGGGAGCTCGGCCTCCGCCAGCAGCCCCGGGCGCTGAATCTGAACCGCGCGCATGCGCTCAGCCGGCGAACCGGTAGCCGACCCCGGGGTCGGTGACGATGTAACGCGGCGCGCTCGCGCCGGCCGGCTCGATCTTGCCGCGCAGGCGCGCGATGTGCGTGCGCAGCGGCTGGATGTCGTCGACGTACTCCGGGCCCCACACCTCCTTCAACAGCGCCCGATGGGTCATCAGCCGCCCGCGGTTGCGCACCAGCACGCGCAGCAGGTCGAACTCGATCGGCGTCAGGTGGACCGGCTCGCCGTCGCTGCGCACAGTGCGCGCCGCCAGATCGATCTCCAGACCGTCCACCGTCAGCGCAGGCTCCTCCTCGCTGCGCCCCGCGCGCCGCAGGGCGGCGTGTAGACGCGCCACCAGCTCGCGTGCGCCGAACGGCTTGGTGACGTAGTCGTCCGCTCCCGCTTCCAGCGCCCGCACCTTCTGCTCCTCCTCCCCCACCGCCGAGAGAACGAGGATCGGCATCTCGCTCCATTCGCGCAGACGGCGCGTCAGATCGACGCCGTCCCCATCCGGCAGCACGAGGTCGACGATCGCGGCCTGCGGCGGGTGCACCGCCGCCTGGTCCAGTGCCTCGGCCACCGTTTCGGCCGGCACCACCTCAAAGCCCGCGTCGCGCAGGACCACCCTCAGCGCCCGCAGGATCTGTCCCTCGTCGTCGACCACCAGCACACGCGGTGGCCTGATCGCGGGGGTTGGCGCGGCGTCGCTCACCGCGGGGGCTCGCCGACGGCTGCGGAGGCGGCGCGCGAGCCGCCGTCGCCCGCTCCAGCCTGCGCCGCGTCGCCGTCAACGGGTCCGGCCTGCGCGCTGAGCGGGAACTCGAAAACGAACGTGGCCCCCTGTCCGGGCAGGGACTCCACGTGCAGCCAGCCTTCGTTGGCCTCGGCGAAGCCACGGGCGATCGCCAGCCCCAACCCCGATCCACGGTGCTCCCCCCCCGGAGCTCCTGCGCGATAGAACGGCTCGAACACGCGCTCGAGCTGGGCTGGAGGGATGCCCGGACCGCGGTCGACCACGCGCACGATCACGCGGTCGCCACTGGATGGCGAGGCCGCCGTGCTCTCGCGCTGCCCCTCCACTCGGCGGGCGCCGGCCAGGCTGCGCACCGCCCGTGCCCGCACCGACACCGGGTGCCCGCCGCGGTGGCGTCGCGCGTTTTCGAGCACGTTCACGAACGCCCGCTCGAGCTGCACCGGATCGACGCTCAGCAGCGGCAGGTCGCGGTCGATCGACAGCGTGAACTCATCGGACGCGGGCGAGAGCTCGTTGAGCGCCGAGCGGATCAGCTCCTCGACCGAGCTCCAGCTGCGGTGCGGCTCGGCAGCGCCCGCTTCCAGGCGTGAGAGGTCCAGCAGGTTGTCCACCAGGCGTGAGAGCCGCAGCGTCTCCTCCTGGATCACGCTGGCCATCTCCTGGCGCTCGGCAGGCGACAACGACGGCGAGGCCACAGCCTCGCCAGCGGTCGCGATCGCGGTCAGCGGCGAGCGCAGGTCGTGCGAGACGGCGCGCAGCAGCGCCGTCTTGATCGTGTCCGCACGACGCAACGCGGCCGTCTCGACCACGCCGCCGAGCAAGCTCTCGCGCTCCAGCGCAGCGCTCAACAGCGCCTCGAGCGCCGGCACCACGCGCTCCTGCAGCCTGCGCAGGTTTGCCTCCGAGGTGCTCTTTCCAACCAGCAGCGTGCCCAACCGGTTGGTGCCGTCGCGCAGCGGAAACGCGATGCTGCGCTCGTCGCCTTCCAACGCGTCCATCTCGATCGCCGCCGAGGTCAGTTCGAGCGTGTGGGCCAGCCGCGCCGCCGCCGTCGGCAAGGCCTCGGCGAGGCTGTTGCCGCGCAGCAGCAGCCTGGCCATCTCCGCCGCCAGGTCCGCCTCCGCTCGGCGCTCCTCCGAGTCACGCGTGCGCGCGCGCGTCACCTCTGCCACCGAGCTCGCGATCCCGGCCACAGCCAGGAAGGCGCCGAGCGCCACCCAGTTGCTGGAGTCCTGCAGCGTGAAGCGCCCGACGGGCGGCAGGTGAAAGAAGTTGAACGCGGCCGCGCTGACCACGGCGGTGGCGCCGCCGAGCGCGGCCCCCCATGTGACCGACACCACCAGCACCGCCGGCAGGTACACGACGCTGAGCGCCACCACCGGAGCCACGCTCGCCAGCGGGTACACGATCAGAGTGCACAGAGCCACCAGCACCAGCGCCGCAATGACCCCCACTCGCCGTGGCGGTGGCGTCGGTGCAAGCAACATCCCGAATGGGGCGGACATGTTCACTAGCCTAGTCATTGCCAGGCTTGGGGTGTATGGGCGTCTGCGCAGCGGTCGTCAAACTCAAGGCTGGCGCCATCGCAGCCGAAACTGCCGTACAGCACATGAGACGAGCAACCGATCGCATCCGCCACATCACCTCGCTGGGCTCGATCGCACTGACGGGCGCCATCGCCGCCTGCTGCGCGCTCGCCGGGCCAGCGGCCGCGGCCGCTCCCGCGCCGCTGCCCTCCTCCGACTACACGGTGCACGCCGTCTGCCCCGCGCCCGCGCCCGCACACGGCAGCTGCATGTCGCTGGAGCTCGTGCCGCACACCGCCACAGCCAGAGCCCACAGCCACCCGCTCGTCGTCACGCCGGCCGTTCGCCGGCTGGCCGAAGAACCCACTCCCGCCAACGGCGCCTATGGCTTCACGCCGCAGGCCCTGCACACCGCCTATCTGCTGCCCACCTCCGTGGGCTCGCAGACGATCGCGCTGGTGGATGCCTACAACGACCCCACAGCCGCGGAAGACCTCAAACGATTCGACGAAGAATTCGAAATCAACGAATGCGGCGGCTGCTTCAAGAAGATCAACGAGAATGGCGCAGTCGGCAACCTGCCCTTCCCGCAGAGCACCAAAGAACTCACCGAATACAGCACCGGCTCGGAAGCCGAAGCTGAAGAAGCCGAAGAAGCGGCCGGCTGGGGCGTGGAGATGTCGCTCGACGTGCAGACCGCTCGCGCCATCTGCCAGACCTGCAAGATCGTGCTCGTGGAGGCCAAATCCACCCACTATCCGGACCTTGAGGCGGCAGAGCAGGCAGCCATCAGCGCGGGGGCGACCGAGATCTCCAACTCCTGGGGCGGCCCGGAGTATCCCGGCATAGAAGAAGGCAGCCCGTTCAACCACCCCGGCATCGTGATCACCGCCTCCGCCGGCGACGACGGCTTCCTCAACTGGGCCTCTTCCAATACCGAAGAACACGGTCACGCGAACTTTCCCGCCTCCTCGCCACACGTCGTGGCGGTCGGCGGCACGCATCTCGAAGTGAGCAGCGAAACGGGCGCCTGGAAAGCGGAGACCGTCTGGAACGGCCGCGGCGCCGGCGGAGGCGGATGCAGCGAAGTCTTCAGCGCGCCTTCCTGGCAGCAGAGCCTGACCAACTGGAAAGCCGTCGGCTGCGGAACCGGTCGCTCGGTCTCAGACGTATCGGCGGACGCCGACCCCTACACCGGGGTTGCCGTCTACGACACTGACGGCTACGGCTGCGAAACCGAAGAAAACCCGCATCCGGGCTGGTGCACGATCGGTGGGACCAGCCTCGCTTCGCCGCTGATAGCCGCCACCTTCGCGCTTGGGGGCGGCGCACACGGGGTCCCCTATCCCGCCAAGACGCTGTACGAAGGCGAGATCAAACATCCCGAAGCCCTGCACGACGTGACGGTCGGCTCAAACGGTAAATGCGCGCTCGGCTACAACGAATTCGGCATCTCCAAATGCACCCCGGCCGAAGCGGCCAAACAGTGCTCTGAGAAGGCCAGCTGCCTGGCCGGCGTCGGCTACGACGGCCCGTCCGGAGTGGGCACGCCGGACGGCATCAAGGCGTTTGAAGCGTCCGCGAGCGAAAGCAAAAAAGAAGAAGCGGGTGGAGAAGGCGAAGAAGAACCGATTCCGATCGTAAAAGAAGTCTCCAGGGAAAAAGTCATCCCCATCGTCAACAACCCTCCGCCGCTGGCCCCGCCCCCACCGGCAAGCTCCGCTCCTCCGGTCCAGCTTTCAGGGCTGGGCCTGACGGTGCAGGCGATCGTGGCGCTGAACAAGCGCCGACCCAAGCTGTCACACATCGGCTTCGCCTTCACCAGCACCGTGCCGATCAAAGTCACCATCACGCTCACCGAGCACGTGCTCGTGCACCGTCGCAAGACCTGGAAGACGATCGGACACCCACTCAGCGGGAACGCCATCCT
Source organism: uncultured Solirubrobacteraceae bacterium (assembly GCA_963723325.1). Lineage (GTDB taxonomy): Bacteria > Actinomycetota > Thermoleophilia > Solirubrobacterales > Solirubrobacteraceae > Palsa-744. The sequence continues at coordinate 249,336 of CAVRQK010000004.1, forward strand.
GGGGCGCAACAGCTGGCACCTGGCGGGCGGTAGCACTCTGCACCGCGGCGCCTACCGCCTTACGCTCGAAGCCCCAGGCGTGCCTGCCAAAACGATCACGTTCCTGATCGGCTAGCTCGCCGCCTCGGCGCTCAGCACGACCTCACCCTGCTCGGTCAGCTGCCACGAGTTCGGCGCCCCACGCGTTCTCTCACCCCCGATGTTCTCGATCAGTGCGCGTGCCTCCAGGCGACTGAGCAGCTTCGATATCTGTCCCTGATCGACTATCCCCGCCCGCTCGGCCACCTCGCGGTTGCTCGCCCCCGGATAGTCGCCGATCGCGCGCAGCACACGCGCGGTGCGATACGTGAGCCTCACCGACGATCGCCTCACCGCCTCCGCACGCGCCAGCGGGGACTCGCCCTCCAAACGGGCGCGCGGCGCAGGGCGAGAAATCTCCCGCCGCGCAACGGTGGAGCCCAGATATGGCAGCACGATGATGCTCACCAGCTCGCCGAACAGCGTGAGCGGCGGCTCCTGACCCTGCGCCAGCATGCGGTTCTGGATGATCGCCAGCACCGCGCCGACCACGCCCTCGGCGATCACCGGCGGGGGACGATGCCGTCCTCGTACGACCTGCCCCGCACCGCGATCGACGACTTCCGCGAGGACGCCCAGAACCTGCCTGCGGCGCAGTTGCACCTCTGCTCCGCCGCTGAGGGAGTAGAAGACGAGCAGAGCTCCCAACTCCGGTTCTTGCTCCAGGAAGCGCAGGAAGCTGGCCAGCGCCACCTTGATCGCGTCGAGCCAGTTCGACTCCGCTTCAAATGCCGGTATCACGCCCAAGCTCGCACGCTGCACCCCGAGGTCGAATGCCGCCAGCAGACACGCTTCCCGGTCCGCGAAAAGCATCGAGAACTCGACTCCGGAAACGCCCGCACGAGCAGCAACCTCGGCGATCGTGACCGCACCCGTGGAGCGCTCGGCCATCGCCGCGGCCAGCGCCTCCAGGATCTTTGTTCGATCGACTAGCTCCAAGCCTTCCCAGCCTCCACGCATACTTGACAGAGGCTGGGCAGACTATCTTCTTATTGTCTAGTCAGCTGGCCTCAGCTCCGCTGGCGCCCCGCAGGCGTGAAGGGCAGCGGGCAGCTCCACGCTCCCGTCTGCGCGCTGACCGTTCTCCAGCAGCGCAACGATCGTGCGCCCCACCGCCACCGCGGTGCCGTTGAGCGTGTGCAGGATCTGCGGGCGGGTAGGTGGGCTCTGATTCATGCGCACGCGAATGTTCAGGCGCCGGGCCTGATAGTCGGTGGTGTTGGAGCACGAGGTCAGCTCTCGATAGCGCCCCTGGCTCGGCATCCACGCCTCGCAGTCGTACTTCTTGGCCGCCGAGTTGCCGAGATCGTTGACCGCGATGTTCATCACGCGGTAGGGCAGGCCGAGCTCGCCGAGGATCTCCTCCTCGATCGCCAGGATGCGTTCGTGCTCCTGCAGCGACTCCTCGGGCGCCACGAAGCTGAACATCTCGACCTTGTCGAACTGGTGCACCCTGAAGATGCCGCGCGTGTCCTTGCCCGCCGCACCGGCCTCACGCCGAAAGCACGGCGAGAAGCCCGCGTAACGCAGCGGCAGGCGCTCCGCATCGAGGATCTCGCCGTCGTGCAGCGAGGCCAGCGCCACCTCGGATGTGCCGACCAGGAACAGGTCGTCCTCGGGCAGGCTGTAGATCTGCTGCTCGGTGTCAGGCAGGAAGCCCGTCCCGTAAAGCGCCCGCTCGCGGACCAGCACCGGCGGTATGACCGGCTCGAAGCCATGCCCGCGCAGCTTCTCCAGCACCCAGCGCACGAGCGCCAGCTCGAGCATCACCAGGTCGCCTTTGAGATAGGCAAAGCGCGAGCCGGAGAGATTCGCGCCGCGATCCATGTCGATGCGCTCGCCCGCCAACTCCAGGTGATCGCGCGGCTCGAAGTCGAACTCCGTGATCGCGCCCACCTCGCGTACCAGCTCGTCCTCAGGACCGGGCGCGGCCGTGGGATCTGGCAGGTTTGGCAGCGGGGCAAGCGCCGCCTGCAACTCCTCTTCCACCTGCCCCAACTGCTGCTCCAGCTCCTTGGCGCGCGCTGCCACCGCCCGCATCGCCCCAATCTCGCGCTCGCGCTCAGCCGCATCGGCCGCCGACTTGATGCGCGCATTGGCCTGATTCTGCTCGGCCCGCAGCCCCTCCAACTGTGGCAGCAGCTCGCGCCGCCGCCCATCCAACCCAATCACCGCGTCCAGCCCCTCGAGCGTGCCACCGCGCCGCGCAAGCGCCGCACGTACACCGTCGGGATCCTCGCGAATCATCTTGAGATCGAGCATGGCTGCAGCCTATCTGTCTGTGACAGCACACCTGCTCCGACAACGGCCATGGTGAGCTTGGCTAAAGCGGGTCGTGATCACGGCACGACTGCCACGCGAAGCGTCGCGGTCGGGACGGGATTACGACCCGCGCCCGCGCTTATTTGGTGGACAGCGTAATGCTCACAGACGGAACCTTTTCCGCCTGCAGCCCCGAGTACTTCGCCAGGAAGGACGCCAGGGCCTGGGCGTCTTCGCCGACCACGATGTTCTCGGGCATGATCGCGCCGGAGAAGCCGCCGTTGCGGATCGCGTAGAGCACCTGTTCCACGTTCTCCTTGCGGATGTTGAAGTTCGGCCCGTTGGTCTTCAAACGGTTGGAGATGCTGGTGGCCGATCCCTCCGCGCCGACGGTCGCCAGCGTGTGGCAGCCGGAGCAGTGCTCGCAGGAACAGTTCAGCGCCGCGATGGTACGGGCTGGTCTTGGCGATCTGGATTTCCTGCGATCCACACGCCCCCAGGGCGGTGGCGCAGGCAAACAGGGCCATCATCGTGACGACGATCTTCATGCGCCGGGAAATATATAGGCCGGAGGCCCAACCGCTCTCCGAGGCCGGCACGGAGCGCCGGCCGAGCCTTCTCAATACCGGCACGGAGCGCCGGCCGAGCTTTTCAAAACCCATGGGCGGTGCCTGCCGCACGGAGCGCGAGAAAGACCACCACGAGAGCCGAAAGCGCCATCACGCCGACCTCGCGCCGCAGCACCACCGAGACGATCGCGCGCTGCTCGTCATCGGGCAGCGAGCCCACCTCCTGGGCGCTCTCCAGACCCCGCTGGTCGAGGATCGTCTGCGCCGATGTGACCCGCAGCTGCTCAGCCACGAACGCAACCGCCAGCGGCAGCAGTGCATACAGGTAGAACAGCTGTTCGCCCGCGTCGTGGCCGGCGGCCGCCAGCGAGCCGACCGCGACCGCCAGCATCAACGCCGAGCCCTGGCCCACGCGCAACGTGATCCAGAACGCGCCCGTCGCCCTCCGATCGGCCGCGGGGTCGCCGCGATGCCACACCCAGACGCCCAGCAGGCCGGGGAGCGCATTGAGCGCCGCGACCGCCAAAGCGCCCGCCACCACTGCTTCTGTCATGCCTGAGATCTCGAGCGATTTGCCACTATGTAACACCCTGCCACAAGCAGTGATATAACAGCGGCCGGTGCTACGCAGCTATCTCCCGGCGATCGTCTTCCTCATTCTCGGCGGTGCCGTGGGCGGAGCGTTTGCAGTTCTCAACTCCGTGATCGGCCCCCGCCGGGCGCACCCCGCACAAGCAGGACCCGTACGAGTGCGGGCTGCCGTCGGAGGTCAGGAAGGGCATGCGCTTCGGCATCAGCTTCTACCTGATCGCGATGCTGTTCATCCTGTTCGACATCGAGGTCGTGTTCCTGTACCCGATCGCGGTCGAGCTGCGCGCCTACGGCAGCTACGCGCTGGCTGAGACGATCGTCTTCATAGTGTTGCTGTTCGTGGCCTTCGTCTACGTCTGGCGCAGGGGAGCACTCGAGTGGAGATGAAACGCGAAGTCCTGCGCGCACCGGGCGCCGGCGGCAAGGTCGACGCCGAGACGCTGCGCGTACGCGGGCTGAACTCGCGCCAGCTGCTGCGCGGGGCAGATCTAGACGGCCCCAACCCGTCCGCGCACCTCGAGGGCTCGGACTTCGAGCGCCACGTGGAAGAAAGCATCATGACCACGACGCTCGACAAAGCGGTCGCGTGGGCGCGCTCCAACTCGTTCTTCCCCGCCACGTTCGGCCTGGCCTGCTGTGCGATCGAGATGATGTCGATCGTGGCCGCCCGCGTGGACGTGGCGCGCTTCGGCTTCGAGGCCTTCCGCGCCTCCCCCCGCCAGGCCGATCTGCTGATCCTCTCCGGGCGCGTGTCGATCAAGATGGCGCCGATCGTGCGGCGCATCTACGACCAGATGCTCGAGCCCAAGTGGGCGATCTCGATGGGCGCGTGCTGCAGCTCGATGGGCGTGTTCAACAACTACGCGCTCGTGCCCGCCGACAAGTTCATGCCGATCGACGTGCACGTGCCCGGCTGCCCGCCGCGGCCGGAGGCGCTGATGCACGGCGTGCTGAAACTGCGCAAGATGGTGCAGGACGACCCCGACATGGGTTGGCGCGAGCGCTACGACGCCAGCGGCACCGAGGAGGTTCTCGGCGGAGCAAACGCCGCTCATGGCGAGCCGAGCGCGATCAACGTGACCGGCGGGAATCACATGCAGGACACCGCCGGTGCCTGACGCGACCGGCCTCGAGCTGATCGCCCAGGAGTTGCGCGCGGCCGAGGGCAATGACGCCACCTCGGGCGGCCCGGTGCTCGACACGCTGTTCTTCCGAGGGCGCGGGACGCTGCTGGTGGAACCCGAGCGCATCCGCAGCGTGCTGGCCCGGCTGCGCGAGCGGGGCTACACGTTCATGTGCAGCGTTCATGGCGTCGACCACTACCCCGAGGAACCGCGCCTGGGCGTGGTCTACGAGCTGCTGGACATGAGCCGCGTGGACCGCATCACCGTCAAGGTGCGCGTGCCCATCGACGCGCCCACGATCGAATCGGTGACCGCCGACACCCTGAGGGCGCAGGCTGGCCCACCGCCGATCACCAGGAGCGCGAGGTCTACGACATGTTCGGCGTGATCTTCGAGGGCCACCCCGACCTGCGTCGGATCCTGATGCCCGAGGACTACGAGGGCCACCCGCAGCGACGCGACTTCCCCATCGGCGGGGAACCCGTGATCTTCACGTTCAACGAAAACGACATGCTGGGCTCCAAGCGATGAGCGCCGCCGGGCCTGGCATCTCCGACTACCGCAAGCGTGAGCAGAGCATCACGCTCTCGCCGCTGGAAGAGCAGACGGCCGAGACCAGCGAAGAGCTGCTCACTCTCAACTTCGGCCCCCACCACCCCGCCACGCACGGCGTGCTGCGGCTGCTGGTCACACTCAAGGGCGAGATCGTCCAGCGACATCAAGCCGATCATCGGCTACGTGCACACCGGCATCGAAAAGACGGCCGAGGACAAGGCCTACTGGAAGGTGATCCCCGTGGTCGAGCGGATGGACTACCTGTCCTACTACTTCAACGCCATGGCCTACTGCGGCGCCGTCGAGACGCTGTGCGAGATCGAGGTCCCCAAGCGCGCCCAGTACCTGCGCGTGATCCACATGGAGCTCAACCGCATCATGTCCCACCTGGTGTGGCTCGGCACCAGCGCCCTGGATCTCGGCGCGATCTCGATGTTCTGGTACTGCTTCCGCGAGCGCGAGAAGATCCTCGACCTGTTCGAGATGTCCTCCGGGCAGCGGATGCACACCCGCTACTTCCAGGTCGGCGGCGTGATGGAGGACATCCCCTCGGGCTTCGAGGCCAAGCTGCAGAGCTTCCTCACCGGCATGCCCGACGCGCGTCGACCAGTACAGCGCGCTGCTCAACAAGAACGAGATCGTGCTGCACCGCCTGCGCGGCACCTGCCCGCTGGATGAGGCCACGCTGCTGTCGCTGGGCGTCACCGGGCCGCTGCTGCGCGCGGCCGGCAACCCGTGGGACCTGCGCAAGGCCGACCCCTACTGCTCCTACGAGGACTTCGACTTCAAGATCCCCGTCGGCACGGTCGGCGACAACTACGACCGCTACGCCTGCCGCCTGGCGGAGATGCACGAGTCGGTCAAGATCGTCCAGCAGGCGCTCGACGGGCTGCCCGAGGGGCCGTACATCACCGAGGACCGCAAGGTCGCGCTGCCGCCGCGCCACGAGCTGGCGACCTCGATGGAGGCGCTGATCCACCACTTCAAGCTCGTCACCGAGGGCTTCCGCGTACCGCCCGGCGAGGTGTACTTCCCGATCGAGTCACCCCGCGGCGAGCTCGGCTGCTTCGTGCGCTCCGACGGCTCCTCAAAGCCCGCGCGGGTGCACATGCGCGACCCCTCGTTCGTCAACCTGCAGGCCACCGCGCCGATGGTGCACGCGGCGCCTACATCGCCGACCTGATCGCCACCCTGGCGATGCTCGATCCGGTCCTCGGAGGAATCGACCGATGAGCACACCGGTACGCCGCTTCGAGCACGGCTCGCGCGTGCCCGGCTGGGATCGCGCGGCCGACCTCGAGAAGGACCCCGCGAGATCCCCGACGCAGCCAGCACCGACGTGCCGGCTGAGCTGCGCGCGGAGATCGAGGCGCACATGGCCAACTACCCCGACCGCCGCTCCGCCGCGCTGCCGGCACTGGAGGCCGCCCAGCGCGTGCACGGCTGGTGCTCGCCGGAGGCGATCGAGCAGGTCGCGTGCGTGATGCGCGTGACCCCCGCCTACCTGGAGTCGGTGGCGAGCTTCTACGACATGCTCGAGACCACGCCCGTGGGACGCCACAGCGTGTACGTGTGCACCAACATCTCCTGCTCTCTGTGCGGCGCCGACGAGCTGTACGAGGCGGTCGCCCAGGCGGCCGCCGAACGACCGGACGCGCAGGCCGAATTCAACGTGCGCTCGTTCGAGTGCCTCGGCGCCTGCGACATCGCGCCGATGGCCTCTGTCGACGGCGTGTACGTGGGGCCGCTCAGCCTCTCCGACGTGCCGCAGCTGCTCGACGACATCCAGCGCCGGACGCCCGGTGCTGCCGGAGAAGCAGCTCGCCCGCCGACTGGTGGCCGACCCGCAACGCCAACTCCCGCGAGTGGGTGGGCGGGAATCGATCCCCGGCCGAGGGAGGCGCATGAGCATGGCCGCAAGCGCGCCTCCGATCCTCCTCTTCACCGACATCGACGAGCCCGGGCTGGCCACGCTGGAGGTCTACGAACGTCGCGGCGGCTACGAGTCGCTGCGCAAGGCCATGCAGATGAAGCCGGAGGAGGTGCTCGAGCAGCTCAAAGCGTCGGGGCTGAGAGGGCGAGGCGGCGCGGGCTTCGCGATGGGCACGAAGGTCTCGTTCCTGCCCAAGGGCACGATGGACAAGTACCTGGTGTGCAACGCCGACGAGTCCGAGCCCGGCACGTTCAAGGACCGCGAGCTGATGCAGAAGACGCCACACTCGCTGATCGAGGGGATCGTGATCGCCTCCTACGCCGCCGGCGCCAACCGCTCGTTCATCTACATCCGCGGCGAGTACGTCCTGCAGGCCGACATGCTCGACGCGGCGCTGCGCGGAAGCGCGCGAGGCCGGCTACGTCGGCGAGGACATCCTCGGCTCCGGGCACTCGCTCTCGCTGGTCGTGCACCGCGGCGCCGGCGCCTACATCTGCGGCGAGGAGACCGGGCTGCTGGACTCGCTGGAAGGCAAGCGCGGCAACCCGCGCCTGAAGCCGCCGTTCCCGGCCAACCAGGGCCTCTACCAGGGCCCCACGCTGATCAACAACGTCGAGACGCTCTCCACCGTCCCCACGATCATCCGCATGGGCGGCGAGGAGTACGCAAAGCTCGGCGTGGAGACCTCCACCGGCACCAAGCTGGTGTCCGTCTCCGGCCACGTGCAGCGGCCCGGCAACTACGAGATCGAGCTCGGCATCCCCGCGCGCGAGATCATCTACGGCCTCGCCGGCGGTCCCGCCGAAGGCCGCAAGGTCAAGTGCTGGTTCCCCGGCGGCTCCTCCTCGCCGGTGCTGACCGCCGACGATCTCGACATCCCCTACGACTTCAACTCGCTGGCCGGCGCCGGCTCGATGCTCGGCTCCGGCGCGATCATCGTCGTCGACGACTCCACGCCGATCCTGGACGTGGCGCTGAAGGTGGCCAAGTTCTACCGCCACGAGTCCTGCGGCAAGTGCACGCCCTGCCGCGAGGGCACCAACTGGACCGTGAAGATGCTCGAGCGGATCGACATCCGGCGAGGCGACGCCGATGGACCTGGAGATCATGGCCTCGGTGCAGGAGCACATCATGGGCAACTGCCTGTGCGTGCTCGGCGACGCCATGGCGATGCCGATCAGCTCGATGATCGCCAAGTTCAGAGACGAGTTCGAAGAGCACATCGAGCGAGCACGCATGGAAGCGGTGTCCGTCTGATGCCGCGTCCCGAACCGAAGACGATCACGTTCACGATCGACGGCCGCGAGGTGCAGGCGCCGGAGAACACGATGCTGGTGGACGCCGCCAAGCACGGCGACGTCGAGATCCCCGTGTTCTGTTACGAGCCCAAGCTCGGCCAGCCGGTCGGCGCCTGCCGCATGTGCCTGGTGGAAATCGAGGGCATCCCCAAGCTGCAGACCGGCTGCTCGACGCCGGTCAAGGACGGCATGGTGGTCTACACGCAGACCGAGCGCGTGAAGACCGCACAGCAGGCGGTGGTCGAGTTCCTGCTCGTCAACCACCCGCTCGACTGCCCGGTGTGCGACAAGGGCGGGGAGTGCCCGCTGCAGGACATCACGTTCGGCTGGGGCGGCGGCATCTCGCGCTTCATCGAGCCCAAGCGCCACTTCGTCAAGCCCCTGGAGCTCTCGCCGCTGATCGCGATCGACCGCGAGCGCTGCATCCTCTGCTACCGCTGCGTGCGCTTCTCCCAGGAGATCTCCGAGGACTACCAGCTGGTGCTGCTGGAGCGCGGCGCGCACTCCTACGTGGCCACGTTCGACGGTCACCCCTATGTGGCGCCGTTCAGCGGCAACATCGTCGAGCTGTGCCCCGTCGGCGCGCTCACCTCGCGCCCCTACCGCTTCCGTGCGCGTCCGTGGGACATCGAGGGCGCGGGCTCGGTCTGCACGCTGTGCCCCGCCCAGTGCAACGTCACGGTCACCGTCCGCGACGAGCGCGCGCTGCGCGTGCTGGCCCGCCAGAACGACGAGGTCGACGACGGCTGGCTGTGCGACAAGGGCCGCTTCGCCTACCAGTCCTTCCACGTCGACGAGCGCATCACCGAGCCATGGTGCGCGACGGCGGCGAGCTGCGCCCCGTCACCTGGGAGCGCGCCCTGCGAGGCCGCCGCCTCCGGCCTGAAACGGGCTGGTGCGCACAGCGGCCGCGATCGCCGGCGCGCACAGCACCAACGAGGAGGGCTTCCTGCTGTCGCGGCTGCTCCGCGACGGCCTGCGCTCCCCGCACATCGACTCGCGCCGCGCGGGCACGCTGCCGCTGGAGCTGCACCGCGCGCTCGGCCAGCCACAGCTGCAGGCCAAGGTCTCAGACCTCGAGTTCGCCCACGCAGTACTGGTGCTGGCCGCCGACCCGGTCAACGACGCGCCGATCCTCGACCTGCGCCTGCGCAAGGGCATCCGCCGCCACGGCCTGAAGCTCGCCGTCGCCTCCCCCGGCCCCAGCTCGCTCGATCCGAGCGCCGCCGCCGCGTTGCGCTCGCGCCCGGCACCGGCGCAACCTTCGCCGCAGCATTGAGCGCCGAGCTCAAGGGCGACGCGGATGCCGAGCGCCTTGCGCGCGAGGCCGGCGTCGAGCAGGAGGCCCTGCGCGAGCTGGCCGCACTGCTGCGCGGCCCCGCAAGCGAGGAGGACGGCCCGGCGCGCGAGGTCGTGATCCTGTGGGGCGAGCGCCTCGCCGCCGGCCCCAACGGCGAGGCCGGCGCGCAGGCACTGCTGGAGATCGCCGACGCTCTGGGCCTGGCCGGCGTCGAGGGCGCCGGACTGCTCGAAATCCCTTCCGCCAGCAACGGCCGTGGGCTGCGCGAGGCCGGCGTGCTGCCCAACGCCGGCCCTGGGCTGAGCGAGCCGTCGAGCGCCGGCCGCGACGCGCACGCGATCGCCGAAGGGCTCGCCGACGGCGAGCTGGCCGCGCTCTATCTGCTGCACACCGACCCGCTGCGCGACCTGCCCGACGGCGAGCTGTGGGCGCGGGCGCTGGCCGGCGCGGGCACCGTGGTCGCACATGCGTCATTCCTGACCGAGGGCATCCGCGAGTACGCAGACGTGGTGTTCCCGGCCGAGGCGTACGCCGAGAAGGAGGGCACGATCGTGCACCCCGACGGGCGCATGCAGCGGCTGCGCCCCGCCATCGCCCGTCCCGGCGCGGTGCGCGCCGAGTGGCAGATCCTCGCCGAGCTGGCCCAGCGCATCGGCCTGGACCTCGACGTCCTCAGCGGCGCCGATGGCCTCGCAGCGAGCTGTTCGAGGCCGTACCCTTCTACGCCGGCCTGACGCTCGAGGAGATCGGCGGACGGGGCGTGCGCTGGCAGGAGCGCGAGGCCGCCTCCAGCTTCCCCGCGGCCGCGGGCACCTCGGCGCGCCCCAGCCCGATCGAGGACGCCCGCCGGACGTCGGCCGAGCTGGCGGGCTTCCGCTCGGTCTGGGACGCGCCCGAGGTCGAGTTCTCGCCGGCGCTGGAGTTCCTGTTCCCGCGCCGTGAGCTGGTGAGCTGATGATCGCGGTGGTCGGCTACTACGAACCGTGGTGGATCCAGATCATCAAGGCGATCGTGATCTTCGCCGTGGGCCTGCAGCTGGTGCCGGTCGTGCTGATGGCCGAGCGCAAGCTGCATGGGCCGCATGCAGGGCCGCTACGGCCCCAACCGCGTGGGCCCGTACGGCGCGCTGCAGCCGCTGGCCGACATCCTCAAGCTGCTGACCAAGGAGCAGTTCCGCCCAACCACCTCGGTCGGATTCCTGTTCGCGGTCGCGCCGCTGATCTCGATCCTGACCGCCGTGGCCGCGTTCGCGATCATCCCCTTCGGCGACGTCCAGGACATCTTCGGCACCAAAGTCGGGCTGTACGGAGTGGACGTGTCGATCGGCCCGCTGTACCTGTTCGCGTTCGGCGCGGTGGCCTTCTACGGGATCATGCTCGGCGGCTGGTCCTCGGGCTCGAAGTACTCGTTCCTGGGCGCCATGCGCGGCGCCGCGCAGCTGATCTCCTACGAGGTCTCGCAGGGTCTGGCGCTGGTGGGCGTGATCATGACCGCGCAGACGCTGTCGCTGACCGGGATCGTCCACGCGCAGGGCGGCATGTGGTACATCGTCCCCCAGTTCTTCGGCTTCCTCGATGTTCCTGGTGGCCAGCTTCGCCGAGACCAACCGCGCGCCGTTCGACCTGACCGAGGCCGACGCCGAGCTCGTCGGCGGCTACAACACCGAGTTCGGCGGCGGGCGCTTCGCCTCCTACTACTTCGCCGAGTACCTCAACGTGCTGGTCGTCTCCGGCATCGTCACGACCGTGTTCCTGGGCGGCTGGCTGCTGCCGTTCGGCATCCACCCGCCCGGCTGGGTCGACCCGTTCATCGTGCTGTTCAAGATGTCGCTGATCACGTTCCTGTTCATCTGGGTTCGTGCAACGCTCCCGCGCCTGCGCTACGACCAGCTGATGAGCTTCGGCTGGAAGGTGCTGCTGCCGCTTGCAACCCTCAACACGCTCGTCACCGCCGTGCTCGTGGTGGCCACCCACTGATGTCCGACACCACTTCAAAAGACGACGCGCAGCCCACATCAAGGCATCGCTGAACGTGACCGCCTGGAGCCCCGGCGAGGACGTGATCGAGGTCACAGCGCACGCCCGCGCCGGGCCCGGCGCGCAGCACCTGGCGAGCGTTCCGCGAGACCGCCCGCGGGCTGCAGACCACGATCGCGCAGATGACCGAAACACCCCTCCACGATCCAGTACCCCGAGGAGAAGGTGCCCGTCTACCCGCGCTTCCGCGGCCGGCACAAGCTGCACCAGCTTCGAGGACACCGGCCTTGAGAAGTGCGTCGGCTGCTCGCTGTGCGCCGCCGCCTGCCCGGCCGACTGCATCCGCGTGGTGGCCGCCGAGAACACCCCCGAGAACCGCGTGTCCGCCGGCGAGCGCTACGCGGCCGTGTATGAGATCAACCTCTCGCGCTGCATCTTCTGCGGCTACTGCGAGGTCGCCTGCCCGTTCGACGCGATCACGATGGGCCACGACTACGAGCTCTCCGACTACGACCGCTCGGACCTGATCTTCACCAAGGAGATGCTGCTGGCCGAGCCGCTCGAGCGGACGCCCCTTAGGAACGAGGGCGAGTGAGCGGCTTCGTCGTGTCACGTCATCAATCGCGAGCCGCTGCGCGGCTGGCGATCGCTGCCGTGTCCCGACTTCACGCCACCACGCGTGTCTCGTAGGGGCAGTGCTGTGAGCGCGGTGCTTTCTTTCTGGCGGCCATCGGCGCGATCGCTGGCGCAGTTGGTGTGGTGGCTTTGCGGAATCCCTTCTACAGCGTGCTGGCGCTCGTCGGCGCACCTGATCTCGCTGTCGCTGCTGTTCTTGCTGTTGCGCTCGGAGTTCGTGGCGGCGGTGCAGGTGGTGGTGTACGCGGGCGCGGTGATGGTGCTTTACGTGTTCGTGGTGGCGTACGTCGGCGGCGAGGGCGACTCGATCGGCGAGCGGCTGCGCGGGCGTGGCGCGGTCGGTTCCGCCAGCGGCTGCGCTCGGCGGCGCGATCGCTCGGCGGCGCGCTGCTGATCGAGCTGCTGATCGCGCTGCTGGGGACGGGCCTGGAGGCGGTCGGCGGCCACGGCGCCGGCTACGCGCCCGGCCCGCAGACCTACGGCACGCCGGCCTACATCGGCAAGCTGCTGCTCACCCGCTTCCTGCTGGCGTTCGAGGTGGCCTCTTTCCTGCTGCTGATCGCTGCCGTCGGCGGCGTCGTGCTGGCGCGCCGCCGCGGCGGCCTGGACGACGAGGACGAGCGCGATCTGCAGGCGCCGCTGGACCAGACTGCGCCCGCTCGGCACCGGCACCACCGTCGAGGGCGTCGGGAGGTACGCGCGGATGAGCATCGGCTGGTACCTGGCGGTCTCCGCGATCGTGTTCTCGCTCGGCGCGTTCGGTGTGATGACGCGCCGCAACCCGCTGGTGATGCTGCTGTGCCTGGAGCTGATGCTCAACGGCGCCAACCTCGCGTTGATCGCGTTCGCGCGCATGTGGGGCAACGGCGACGGGCAGATCCTGGCGATCGTGGTCATGACCGTCGCCGCCTGCGAGGTCTGCATCGGCCTGGGCATGATCGTGGCGATCTACCGCCGCAACCTGCCCGTCGATGTGGATGAGCTGCGGGAGCTGCAGGGCTGATGAGCGCAACTACCTACGGCTGGCTGGTCCTGCTGTGCCCGATCGCTGGGCACGATCGCGATCTCGATCAGCTACGCCATGCGCGACACGCTGCCGGGCAACTTCGCCGGCTGGCTCGGCCACCGGCGGCGATCTTCCTGGCGTTCTTGGCCGCGCTCGGCGCGCTGATCTCGATCCAGGACCTACGGGCCGGCGCACCGCCAGCTGGTCTCCTCGCTGTGGAACTACGCCTCGACCGTCGGCGTGGACGCGCAGATGTCGATCCTGGTGGACCCGCTGTCGGTGTACATGATCCTGGTGGTAACGCGGCGTCTCGACCCTGATCCACCTGTACTCGATCTCCTACATGGACGGCGACAGCGGCTTCAGGCGCTACTTCGCCTACCTCAACTTCTTCGTGTTCTCGATGCTGCTGCTGGTGCTGGCAGGCAACTTCCTGCTGCTGATCGCCGGCTGGGCGTTCGTGGGCGCAGCCTCCTACCTGCTGATCTCCTTCTGGTACCGGCGCACCACCGCCACCAAAGCGGGGATCAAGGCGTTCGTGATCAACGTGGTCGGCGACGTCGGCCTGGTGCTGGGCACTTACTTCATCTTCAAGCACACCGGCTCGCTCGATTTCCTGAAGTCCTTCCACGCCGCGGAACACGGCGCGTTCGGGCCGCACAGCAACGAAGGCGACCTGGTGGCCGGCTGCATCATGCTGCTCATCGGCGCGTTCGCCAAGTCCGCCCAGATCCCGTTGCACACATGGCTGCCGGACGCCATGGAGGGCCCCACGCCGGTCAGCTCGCTGATCCACGCTGCCACCATGGTCACCGCCGGCGTGTACCTGATCGCGCGCATGCACCCGCTGTTCGAACTGGCGCCCGCCGCCGAGGACGTGGGCGCGATCATCGGCGCGCTGACGCTGCTGATCGCCGGCACGATCGGGCTGACGCAGACCGACATCAAGCGCGTGATCGCCTACTCGACCATGTCGCAGATCGGCTACATGATCATGGGCGTGTCCGTGGGCGCATATGCGGCCGGGCTGTTCCACCTGATGACGCACGCGTTCTTCAAGGCGCTGCTGTTCATGGCGGCCGGCTCGATCATCGGCGCGATGGGCGGCGAGCAGTCGCTGGAGAAGATGGGCGGCTTTCGCAAGGCGATGCCGTTCACCTACGCCTGCTTCATCGTCGGCGGCCTGGCGCTGTCGGGAGTGCCGCCGTTCTCGGGCTTCTTCTCCAAGGACGACATCCTGCTGGTCACCGGCGAGCGCGGCGGCTGGCACTGGATCCTGTATGGAGCGGGCTATGTGGGCGCGCTGCTGACGGCCGTGTACACCTTCCGCATGATCTTCCGCGCCTTCCACGGCGAGCCGGTGGCCGAGGCGCGCGAGTTGATTGAGTCCCACCCACCCCACCTGCACCACGCCGAGGTGCCGCGCAACCCGGCCAACGGCGAGGAGGAGGACACCGACGTGGGCTTCCCCGGCCCCAAGCACACGATCGCCGAGCGGGCGCTGCCGATGCGCGTGGCGATGGGCCTGCTGGCCGTGGGCGCGGTCGGAGCGGGCCTCGTGCAGATCCCGAAAGTGGACTTCGTGATCGACGACTTCCTGCGCCCGTCGTTCGCCACCTCCAAGCTGTATGAACCACACACCCACAACGGGCTGCTCGTGTTCGGCCTCGGGCTCGGCACCGTGATCGCGCTGATCGGCATCGCGATCGCCTACCGCATCTGGGTGGAACGTCCGGGCACGTCCGCCGCCATCCAGGCGCGAACGCGGCCGATCTACACGCTGTTCTTCAACAAGTGGTACTTCGACGAGCTGATCGACTTCACGGTCGTGCGCCCGATGGCCGCCGCCGGGCAGTTCGCCCGCGACACGTTCGAGCGCCGCGTGATCGACGAGACGATCATCGGCGGCGCCAGCGGCCTGGTGCGCGCCGGCTCGGCCGCCGTGCGAGCGGCCCAGAGCGGCTTCGTCCGCTACTACGCCGCACTGCTGGTGCTCGGCGTGACCGGCGTAAGCCTCTACTTCCTACTCCAGGCCTGAGTCGATGCCGCCGCTTTCGATCATGGTCTGGCTGCCCGCGCTGTGCGGACTGGTCGGCGCGCTCGTCTCGACGGTCGCCTCGCGCGGCGCGCAGGAGCCGGCCGCGGGCTCGCGCTGGTCCTGGAGCACGCCCGGAACGCTCGCCATGCTCGGCTCGCTGGCCGCGCTGGCGCTGTCGATCGGCTACATCGTCGACTACAAGACCGGCGGCGCGGCGCTGCAGCACACCACCGACGTGGTGTGGATCGCCACGCTGGGCATCCACTACAAGCTGGCCATCACCGGTCTGAACGTGTTCCTGGTGGGCATGACCACGCTGCTGTTCGCCGCCGCCACGCTGGCCAGCAACCTGCGTTCCAGGGAGACCGCGCTCGATCGTCCGCGACTCTTCTACTTCCACTTCATGCTGGCGGAGTCGGCCGTGCTGGGCGCCTTCCTGGCACAGGATCTGGCGCTGTTCGTGGCGTTCTTCGACCTGATGCTGATCCCGTTCTACTTCCTGATCGGCGGTTGGGGCCGTGAGCCGGACCGCGTGAAAGCGACGGTCAAGCTGGTCATCTACACGCTCGTCGGCTCGCTGCTGATGCTGGCTGCGGCGATCGCCACCGGCGTGCTGGCCGCGCAGCAGGGCGGCGGGCACATCACGTTCGTGCTAAGCGCGCTGCATGCGCTGCCGCTGTCCACCGGCTCGCAGGAGTGGATCTTCCTGTGCTTCGCGGCCGCCTTCCTGGTCAAGATGCCCGCCTTCCCGCTGCACGGCTGGATGCCGGACGGCTACCGGGCGATGCCGGTGGAGGTGCTGATGGTGTTCTCCGGCGTGCTGTCCAAGGTCGGCGCCTATGGCTTCCTGGCGATCGTGCTGCCGCTGTTCCCGCAGGCGGCGGTGCACTTCCAGACGCTGATGCTGCTGATCGCGCTGGCCTCGATCGTGTACGGCTCGATGCAGGCGTTCAGCCAGACCGACGCGCGGCTGGTGGCCGGATACTCCTCGGTGGCGCAGCTCGGCTTCATCACGCTGGGCATCTTCGCGCTGAACCCGCAGGGCGCCCAGGGCGCGCTGCTGCAGATGGTCAACCACGGTCTGGTGGTGGCGCCGCTGCTGTTCATCGTGGCGCTGCTGGCGGAGCGCGCGGGCGGCTCGGAAGACATCCGCCAGATGGGCGGGATCGCGTTCCGCGCACCGGTGCTGGCGTCGATCTTCCTGGTGGTGGCGCTGGTCACGCTGGCGATCCCCGGGTCGTCCAACTTCGTGGGCGAGTTCCTGATCCTGCTGGGCGTGTTCAAAGCCAAGCTGGCGATCGCAGTCATCGCCTTCAGCGGCGTGGTGATGGCCAGCGTGTACGCGCTGCGACTGTTCATCCGCGCGATGCACAACCGCGTGGGCAAGACGGTTGACTCGCGCGAGATGAGCTTCCGCGACGGCCTGGTGCTGGCGCCGATCCTGGCCGTGATCGCGTTGCTGGCGCTGTATCCGCAGTTCGCGCTGAAGCGCAGCGAAGGATCGGTCAAGAAGGCCGTACTCTCGGCGCAGCAGGTTTCCGCCTGCTCCACCAGCCCGTTCAGCGGGTGCTTGGTTGCGGCAAACAACGACCAACTGCACGTGTTCGAATGAGCCACGCAACCCTTCTGGCCACCGCCTATCTGAAAGGCCCGCACGTGGACTTCGCGGGCCTGTCACCGCTGATCGCGCTGCTGGGCGGCGCCACGGTGGTGTTGATCGTGGGCCTGTTCGGCTCGCGCTTCATCCGCGCGCAGGTGGTGCCGGCCCTCAGCCTGGTGGCGTTGGGCACGGCGCTGGGGCTGACGATCTGGCAGTGGAACGAAAACAAGTCGATCGTGGCAGGGGCGCTGCGGATCGACGATCTGGCGCTGACGCTGAACCTGGTGCTGATCGTGGGCTGCGCCGCCACGGTGCTGCTGGCCTGGCGCTCGCTGGCGGCGCGCGAAGCGGCCCACGGCGAGTTCCACGCGCTGCTGTTGACTTCCGTTGCCGGCATGTCCCTGCTGGGGGCAGCCCAGAACACGGTGGCGCTGTTCGTGGGCTTGGAGCTCCTGTCGCTGCCGCTGTACGTGCTGTGCGCCACGGAGATGCGCCGTGAGCATTCGCTGGAGTCGGGGCTGAAGTACCTGATCGTGGGCTCGGTCGGCTCGGCCACGCTGCTGTATGGCCTCGCGATGATCTACGGCGCCACCGGCACCACCGACTTCACCGGGATCGCGCAGGCGCTGTCCAGCAACGGCCTGGCAACCGACCCGCTGACGCTGACCGGCATCGCGCTGTGCGTGGCGGGCCTGTGCTTCAAGGCCTCGGTGGCGCCCTTCCACCAGTGGACGCCGGACGTGTACGAGGGGGCTCCCACGTCGGTGACGGCGTTCATGGCGGTGACCACCAAGGTGGCCGCGCTGGGCGTGTTCCTGCGCTTCTTCGACGTGGCGCTGATCGAAGCGCACGCCAGTTGGGGGCCGGCGGTGGCGGCGCTTGCGGCGATCACGATCGTCGTGGGCAACGTGGGCGCGCTGGGACAGTCCTCGCTGAAGCGGATGCTGGCCTACTCCTCGGTTGCGCAGGCCGGCTACATGCTGGCGGGCGTGGTGGTGGCCAGCCAGCTGGGCGTGCAGGCGACGGTGATGTACCTGATCGTGTACCTGTTCATGAACATGGCGTCGTTCGCGGTGATCGTGGCGCGCGAGCGCGAAAGCGGTCTCGGCGACAGCGTCCAGGCGCTGGCCGGGCTGGGACGCGAGCGTCCGTGGCTGGCGTGGCCGATGACGCTTTCGATGCTGGGCCTGGCAGGGATCCCGGCCACGGCCGGCTTCATCGGGAAGTTCTATTTGATAGATGCCGCCGTATCCGGCGGCTACGCCTGGCTCGGTGTGGTGATCGTGATCGGCTCGATGATCTCACTCGGCTACTACCTGCCGGTCATCGCCGCCATGTGGATGCGCGAGGCGCCCGCCGGCGACAGCACCACCCCGAGCCCCCTTTCCCCTCTCTCCAGTGGCGGCCCGCTGCCGGCACTGGCTGGCGGATCGCCGGAGCTGGACGGCGAGACGACTGCCACCAACGGCCACCTGTCGGTGGACCCCCACTCGGAGCTCACCACCGGCGTGCAGCCCGAGGTGGCGTTCGTGGCGATCTTGGCCGGCGCCGCCATCCTCTTCTTCGGCGTCATCCCCCAGCCGCTGTTCGACCTGGTCCACCAGGTCGGTAGCTCGCTGGGGTTGCTGTAGCGACGTCGAGCGTCTCGCCTTCAGTGCCAGCAGCCGGGAGTACGCAGTGAGCGCGTAGTACGGCCCATTGCTAGACAGCCGGGACGTTCAATGTCTGCAACGATCTACCCCGTGCGGATCGAGCGCAGACCCAAGCCCGCAGCAGACCTCTGCGCGCTCGTCGTCTGTGCCTTCCTGACGCTCACCCTGCTCTGCCTTCCCGCGGTCGCCGGCGCGGCCTCCGTGACCGACGCCGGCGAAGGCGTGCCGCTGTCGGTGAACAGCCACGACCACCTCCTGATCGCCACACTGGGCACGGAAGAAGAAAAACCGGGCGAACCCGAAGAAGTCATCACAGGGCCGTGGTCGCTGTGGGCGGATGGAGCCTCGACACCACTCTCCCCGCTGAACGGCGGCCCGGAAACCTCGAACGTGCCCCTCGGGGAACCGGAACACGATCTGTTCCTGTATCGCCTCAACGCAGCCGGCGACGCAGGAGGAACGAGCACGATCTCCTACTTCGCCGAAGGCAAAGAACACACGGTCCACCGCGCAGCCTGGTACTCACCGTCGGGCGTCGGCCACGTGGTCCCGCTGCTCCAGGAAGAAATCACGAACGAAAAAGGCGAATCCAAACCGGCTGGAGCGCTCGGCATCGGCATCGACGAAGCCGGGGACGTGGCCGGCATCGGGGTGGTCCAGATCGGCGAAAGCCTGCGCTCGCGCGGTTTCTTCTCGGCAGGAGGGACCAGCAGCCCCAGCACCATCGGCGAATCCGACCCGTGGACGGAAATCTTCTCGATCAACGAAGCCGGAATGATGTTCGGGGCGATCTCCGAACTGAACGAAGAAGAAGAACCCGTACATCGCAAGTACGCGCTCTGGAGCGGGCCGGGCGCGAACGCCACGATCCTCGACTTCGACCAGCCGCTGGCGGGCTTTCCGCTAGCCGACGACGGCAGCGTCCTCGGCTATCGCTCGGGGAAGCTGTACCTGCGCTCCCCAGGTGGTGGCGAGACGGAAGTGGCCGGATTGAGCAAGCCGTTCGCGGTCAACGCCTCGCATGAGGTCGTCGGGTCGGCAACCGTCAAAGGCGCAGAACACGCCGCGGTGTGGCAGGCGGGCACCATCACCGATCTGAACACGCTGCTCCCGAAAGGCTCCGGCTGGGTGCTGAGCCGGGCGACCGCCATCAACGACACAGGCGACATCACAGGGACCGGCACACACAACGGCAAACAGCGCGTGTTCCTGTTCAAGCCCGAAATCGCCCTCACGAGCTCGATCAGCGGCGAACCGAGTGTGGCGCTGCCCGAAGAAGGGACCGCCTCCGAGACCTTCACCGTCACGCTCTCCGCCCCCAGCACGGAAACGGTGACGGTCAACTACGAGACCGAAGACGGGACCGCGACGGTGGCCAACGACGACTACACCGAATCCACGGGTACGCTCACGTTCGCGCCCGGCGAAACCACGAAGTCGATCGCGGTGCAGATCGACACCGGTGACGGCAAGGACGAAGAAGCGACCGAGACCTACAAGGTGCGTCTTCAGGGGACGCCCACGACCACTCCCGCGCAAGCGGCCAGCACGGCGACAGGCACCATCGGCCTCCCTGGGATCGCCGGCAAGCTCGTAACGGGGCCAGCCTCCGGCGCGGCCACGCCACTGTCCGCCGCACCCGGCATCTCGGTTGAAATCGTCGGCAAATCCGATTCGGGGCAGGCGGTGTCCCAGACCGTGACCAGCGACTCGACCGGCGCATACAAAGCGTCGGTCGACCCCGGCACCTATGCGATCACGGCCAAGGGCCTGCCCGCAGGTCAGCCAACCGGGTTCACCTGGTCACCGTCGGCGAAGTGCCCAGGCAAACGCAAGGAAGCCACCTGCGAAGCGGTGACGGTCAAATCGGCCAACGGCAAAGTGGTTCAGTCGACGGTCGACTTCGGCTACGGCCAGCGCGACCCGCAGGTGGAAAACGTGGAAGTGCTGCAGGCCGCGCAGCTCAAGAACTGGGACAAGGCGTCAGGGGAAATCACAATCCCCGGTGTCGGCAAGGTCAACTCCGACGAATACTCAGGCGTGGCGCTCGCATCCAAGTCCAAGACGCTCGTGCGCGTGTATGCAAGCAACAAGGGGCCAGGCTCGGCGCAGTCGGTGAGCGCCCAGTTGAAGGGCTATGAAGTCAGCTCCGGCGGGCTGGTGCCACTGCCCGGAGGCACGCTCACGCCGCTGAACGGCAGCCTCGACGCGTTGCCGGAACCCGCGGTCGAAAACGAGCACTCGGACGCGAGCGCGACGTTCAACTTCGTGCTTCCGGAAAGCTGGACGCACGGCAAGATCGTGCTGCTGGCCACGGTGGACCCTGAACAGCAGTTCCCCGAATGTGCGGGCTGCCGGGGCAACGACAATTTCGCGCTCAGCAGCGTCACCTTCACCGACGTCCCCGCTTTGAAATTCACGCCGATGAGCCTGGACTGGACCGAAGGTACGGTCACGCGCATGCCGCCCGACCCGACTGCCAGCATCGCGCGCACATGGCCGTACTGGCCGCTGCCGGTCAACGGCCTGGAAGCAACCGGCCCCTCGATCCACGTCGATCTGACGATGGCGCTGGCAAACGTGGCCAAACTGCTCAAAGCGAACCCGAGGTACGCCGGACGGCGATCGCTTGGATACAACACCGCCAGCCTCGTGGGATGCCTCTCCTGGAACGCGACGGTGGCACTGGACGAAGACTGCGTGAACCTGATCGAGGGCAAAATCTACGCCGCCGAGAAGGCCGCTCTGGGCGGCGGCGAACCCGCCAGCCAGGTCGTCGGCGTATACGACGACACCGGCTTCACCTACGGCGTGCTGGGGGCCGCCAACAACATCCCCGGCAAGTTCTCCTACGTACCCTCGAGCGCGGCACGCTCGGAAGTGGTGGTACACGAGATGCTCCACCAGCTCGGCTTCAAACACTCGGGATGCACCAGCCCGAGCGATGAAGAGGCCTGGCCGGCAAACGCTCAGGGACAGGCGTCGCTGGTGGGCTTTGGCGAGGACCGCAGCCTCAACTCGACGGGCGGGATCGGGCCGATCCTCACCACCACCGGCCCCGAACGTGGAAACGGCACGCACGACATCATGTCCTACTGCTTCCCAGACTGGCCATCGACGTTCAACTGGGACCGCCTGCTGCAGAAGCTGGCCACCGGCGCCGAACCCAAACCGGTCGGCACCTACCCGGCCTACAGCTCTCTGACCGCGACCACCGCATCGGCCAAACAGGCGCGCGGGCAGGGAGTGATCACGGTCGACGCGATCGACCTCCACGGCTCGCCGGTGATCTCCGAAGTGACGCCCGGCGCACAGGCGGAAGCGGGCTCCACCGCAACCCCATACACCGCCGTTGCGCGCAACGCCGCCGGACACGTGATCGCTCGCGTGCCGATCCGCGCCAACCACACCCACGCCGACGTGTTCGGCCCCAAGGCCGAGCCGGATGACCAGACAACGATGCAGGTCGAGCTGCCGGCCGGCGCCACAGCAAGCATCCAGATCGTGCAGGGCGCCAAGGTGCTGAGCACCGTGCGCGCTCCGCGCGGCAAGCTGCGGCTGAAGCTCAGCGCTCCTTCGCGCGCCACGTGCAAGCGCACGGGGCCGCTGCGTCTGGCCTATCGGGTGAAGCCCGGTGGATCTCCCTATTCGAGCGTGCGGGTGATGGCGCTGGTGGGGCACCGCTGGAAGACGATCGAGCTTGGCGCCGAGGCCAGCAGGATCGTGCTGCAGGCCGGCACCCGGCCGAAGGGCTCGCGCAAGCTGCGTGTCGAATACGACGATGGGTTCGCCACTGTCAGCAGCACACTGAAGCTGCCGGCTGGCTGTCGCGCTGGCTGAGCCACCGCGCGCTCCCGAGTGGACTCGAACCACAACGCGCATCCTCCTCCCAAAAGAGTCCGAGCGCGTCCAGAGCATCCGGAAGGTTAGAGATCGCGACGGCTTGTCTTCGCCTTCAGCGCAAAGGCGATGTCGGGGTTTGGCGGGTCAATGGTTTACCTTCATGACATGACAGAGACCGAGGTCATCACCGAGATCGGCAAGCGACTGGCCGCCGTAGTCCCTGCCGGTTCGCGGGTACTGCTGTTCGGCTCCCGTGCGCGAGGCGAGGCGGGCGCAAGGTCGGACTACGACGTACTAGTGATCGAGCCAGCGGTCGAGAACTCGGCTGTTGAGTCGACGCGCTTGAGGGATGAGCTGGACGACTTGCGGACGCCGATCGACGTCGTCGTGGTCTCTGAGGACGTGGCGCGGCGGCGGGCGGCGGTGCGGGGGACGGTTGTTGATCGTGCGCTGCGCGAGGGGCGGGTGCTTGTCGGGGCCTGAGCACCGCGAGGTAGCACGGGTGCTGTTGGCGAAGGCCGAAGGCGATCTAGCAGCCGCTCGTCTTCTCGCCGCGGATGAGCACCAGTCCGACCACGTCGTTGGGTTCCATGCCCAACAAGCCGTGGAGAAGGCGATCAAGTCCGTGCTTGTGAGCCGTGATGTCGAGATTCCGCTGACCCACGACATCGGATACCTCGTGAAGCTGTGCTCAGACGTCGCGACTTTGCCCGACGATGTGGCCAGTGCGCGCTGGCTCACACCGTGGGCAGGCGGCTGGCGGTACGACACCGAGGACTCGCCAATCGACCGTGCGGCCGCCGTGACTGTCGCTGATGTCGCAGTTACTTGGGGTCAATCGCTGCTGTAGATCCGGCTGACGACGCTCGATGCGCCCGAACAGCCAACCATTTCGTCCACAAAGCGACGGGCACGGTCAAGCGGAACTCGCGCATGGCGAACCTGGAAGAGATGTCTCGCATCCGCATTTTCAGCACCGGCGCCGCGGCACTCAGCACGCTGATACTGCTCCTCCCAGCCACGGTGTCGGGTCGCGATCGACGTGCATCCAGCCAACAGCAGGCAAAGGCTGCTGCCACAAGAGCGCGCCTGCAGGTGACCGAGGTCGAGTACCGGCTGTTGCTCTCCAGCGCCGTGATCAAGGCCGGCCCGGTGAACCTCGAGACGCTCGACCGCGGCCGAGACCCACACGACCTGCGCCTGCAGCAGCAGGGATCGAGCAGTCAGCTCTCGGCTCCTCAACTCACTTCTGGACAGCACTGGAACAGCGTGGTGAACCTCAAGCCCGGCGTCTACAAGCTGTGGTGTTCGCTGCCCGAGCACGCGCTGCTGGGCATGCACACAGTTCTCAGAGTCGTGCGTTGAGCGGCCTGACGCTGCCCGCGAACCCCTAAACCCGCCCCGAAGCCTCCGCGGCCGCTTCCGCATCCGCCAGCTGACGCTCCACAAGATCGAGCCCCGCGTCCCAGAAGCCGGGGTCGGACAGGTCCACGCCCACGATCTCTCCCAGCTCCTGCGGGCTGCGCGAGCCGCCGGCGGCCAGCATGTCCAGGTAGCGCGGCACCAGCTCCGGGCCGGTCTGCTCGTAGCGCTGGTACACGGAAAGCGCCAGCAGCTGCCCGTAGGCGTATGCGTACACGTAGCCGGGGCTGCCGATGAAGTGCGGGATGTAGGACCACCACGAGCGGTAGCCGTCGGTGATCTCCACCGAGTCGCCCAGCATCTCGCTCTGGCTCTGCGCCCACAGCTCACCGAAGCGGTCCACCGACAGCTCGCCCTCCTCACGCCTGGCGGTGTGCACCAGGTTCTCGAAGCTGTTCATGGCCACCTGGCGGAAAACCGTGGCGATCGTGTCCTCGAGATTCTCCGCCAGCAGCGCCAGGCGCGAGGCCGGCGTGGAGTCCTCCTCCAGCAGCCGCCCGAACACGATCGTCTCGCCGAACACCGATGCCGTCTCGGCCACCGTCAGCGGCGTGTGCTGGTGAAACACGCCCTGGCGGGCCGCCAGCGCGAAGTGCACGCCGTGGCCCAGCTCGTGGGCCAGCGTCAGCACGTCGCGCCTGCGCGAGGTGTAGTTGAGCAGCACGTACGGGAACTCCGACGGGACGCTGGAAGCGCAGAACGCGCCGCCGCGCTTGGCCGGGCGCACCGGCGCGTCGATGCGGCGCTCGTCGAAGAAGCGCGCCGCCAGCGAGCCCAGCTCCGGCGAGAACGACGAGTAGCAGTCCAGCACGATCTCGCGTGCGTGCGCGAACGGGAACACCACCTCGTCCTCCGTCACCGCCGCCATGCGGTCGTAGTCGGCCAACCGCTCCACGCCGAGCAGCTTTGCCTTCAGCCGGTACCAGCGGCGGGCGATCTCATAGCGCCCTCGCACAGCTTCGATCAGCGCCTGCACCGACTCGTCGCTGGCCTCGTTGGCCAGGTTGCGCGCCGCCAGCCAGTGCGGGTAGCCGCGCAGGCGATCGTCGGTGGACTTGTCCGCCAGCAGCGTGTTGAACAGGAACGCGCGCGTTCGCAGACCCGGCGCGAGCGCCGCGCTGACAGCCTCGGCGGTGTCGCGCCGCACGTCGCGGTCGGCGGCCTGCAGACGGCTGAGCGCCACGTCCAGCGCCAGCTTCTCCGGCGCCCCACCGTCCTCTGGGCCGGGCAGCTCCACCTCGATCGCCGAGGTCAGCTCCTCGAACAGCCGCGTCCATGCGCCCGATCCGGTCAGCGCCTTCTCCGCCAGGATCTTCTCCTCCGGCTCGCTCAGCAGGTGCTCGCGGTAGCGGCGCACGTTGCGCAGGTAGTGGGCGCAGAACTCCAGCCCATCGCCCGCCAGCAGCTGCTCGGCGGCCTCGTCTGACAGCGCCGCCCACTCCAGCTCGAAGAACAGCAGCGTGGTCTGGATCGCCGTCTCCTGCTCCTGCACCCGCTGCATCAACGCCCCGATGGCCGGGTCGGCGGTGTCGGTCGAGAAGCGCAGCCCGGCGTAGTAGCCGGCGCGCCCCACCAGCTCGTGGATCTCCGCCAGCTCGTCCATAGCGTCGCGCAAGCCGGCCGAGTTCAGCTCGCCGAGCTTGCCCGCGTGCGCCGCAGCGAACGCCTGCGCGCGCTCCAGCGCCTCGCTCATCCTGCGCTCCACGCCCTCCTGGCCCTCACCGCCCACAAGCGGCTCGAGGTCCCAGGCGGTTGCCTGCAGCTCGGGGTCCTCGGGCTCGATGGTGGGCGACACGGCCATTCGCCACGCAGCTTAGCTTTCGCGCGGTCTCGATCGCGCCGATCGTGCTCTACGCACTGTGCAAGCGGGGAGTCCGCCGCCGCGTTACTTGCGACAGCCATGCACAGACACGGATCGGGAACGCGCTGGCCGCCCACGGGTGGCGCACTGGGGTTGCTGACGGCACTGCTGGTGGCCGGCATCACTTTGGTGCTGTGGATCGGTGGGTCGCCGCGGCTCGCCCACGCCGGCAGCACGCAGCCAACGTTCGTGCAAGCCGCTAGCGCCCACTCGGGCTCGGTCACCAGCCTGGCCGTAACGCCAACCTCGAACGCGACTGCCGGCAACCGCCTGGTGGTCGAGGTCGGCGTGTGGAGCAGCTCTTCCGCCACAGCTGCCGGCGTGACCGACTCCGCCGGCAACACTTACGTGGAGCTGCTGCACTTCCAGGCCTCCGACCACACCGAGATGAGCGTGTGGACGGCACCCGTCACCGCCGGCGCCGGCACCCGCCCGACGATCACCGTGAAACCGTCCGCCAAGGCGGACACCGGCGTGGTGGCGCTCGAATACTCGGGGCTGTCGACCGTGTCCGACGCCAGCGTGCTCGACCGCTCGGCCTTCGCCAGCGGCAAAACCAGCGCCGCCGCCAGCGTCTCTCCCGGGGCGACGCAGCCGAGCACCGCCGCCGGCGAGCTGGCCAT
Source organism: uncultured Solirubrobacteraceae bacterium (assembly GCA_963723325.1). GTDB lineage: Bacteria > Actinomycetota > Thermoleophilia > Solirubrobacterales > Solirubrobacteraceae > Palsa-744. The sequence goes on from CAVRQK010000004.1 coordinate 275,703, forward strand.
CGGCTTCTACCTGGACTCCGGCTTCGGCGACAAACTGAGCGGCGGTACCGGCTACAGCACCCGCGCCAACATCTCCCCCGAGGGGGACATCGAGCTGCTGGCGCAGGACGCCGTGGTGGGCACCGGCGCCACCCCCAACCCCAGCTTCTCCACCGGCGCCAATACCGTTTGGCTGGCCTCCACCGTTGTGCTGAAGGCCAGCGGCGGGGAATCGCCGCCGCCCACCGTGCCCGGCGCCCCCACCTCCGTCACGGCCACCGCCGGCAGCTCCAGCGCCACCGTCAGCTGGACGCCCGGCGCCGAAAACGGCAGCCCGGTCAGCTCCTACACGGTCACCCCCTACATCGGCTCGAGCGCCCAGACCGCCACCGTCATAAGCGGCTCGCCGCCTGCCGACGCCGCCACCATCGGCGGGCTCACCAACGGAACCGCCTACACGTTCACCGTCACCGCCACCAACGGCGTGGGCACGGGACCGGCGTCCGCGCCGTCCAACGCCGTCACGCCAATGGCCGCGCCCGGCGGGGAATGGTCTTCACTGAAGACCTGGCCGTTCGAGGCGGTGCACCTGTTCCTGCTCTCCACCGGCAACGTGCTGGGATTCGACGGCTGGCAGCAGCCCGAGCCCACGTACGTGTGGAACCCGACCACCGAAACGTTCACCTCAACCACCGCGCCCGCCAGCATCTTCTGCTCCGGCATGGCCCAGCTGCCGGATGGCGAAGTGATGACCGTCGGCGGCTACGGCGAGCTCTCCACCGGGCAGCTCGGGATCGTCAACACGGCGATCTTCAACCCCGCCGGCGGCGCGTGGAGGTCGGTCGCAAACATGCACGCCCCGCGCTGGTATCCGGCCGTGACCGAGCTGAGCAACGGCGACTACGTGGCCATCAGCGGCAACTCCACCACCCCAGACGTGTGGGCCGACACGCCGGAACTGTATGACCCCAACGCCAACACCTGGACGACGCTGCCGAAAGTGTCGACATCACAGATCCACGAGGAAGAGTACCCGTTCTCCTTCCTGATCCCGAACGGCAACATCTTCACCATCGGGCCCTCGGAGGACGTTTCCTACGAACTGAACGTGCCCAACGAAACCTGGACGTCGGTGGGGGCCAGCGGGGTCACCAACGGCTCATCGGTCATGTATCGCCCCGGGAAGATCCTCTACAGCGGCGGCGCGCCCAGCATCGCGACCACCACCCCCGCCTCGGCCAATGCATCCGTGATCAACCTCACTGCGGGGACACCCAAATGGCGGGCGGTGGCGCCGATGCACAACGCACGGATCTACCACACGCTGACCATGCTGGCCGACGGCAGCGTGCTGTCGATCGGCGGCGAGCAGACCAGCGATCAGAGCATCGTCACCAGCGGCGTGCTGCCGACGGAAATCTGGAATCCGACCACGGAAACGTGGACGGAAGCGGCGCCGATCGCGGCGGCGCGCAACTACCACTCGACCGCAATCCTGCTGCCCAACGGCACAGTGCTGTCGGCCGGCGGCGGACACTACAACGGCCTGGGTGGCCAGGGGCAGTACTCGGCCCAGATCTACTCGCCGCCCTACCTGTCACAGGGGCCACGCCCGACGATCACCTCCGCTCCCGCCACCTCCAGCTACGGCAAGGGCATCACCGTCACCACGCCCGACGCGGCGTCGATCAGCGCGGTCAACCTGGTGTCCCTCGGCGCCGACACCCACCAGGGCAACATGGCCCAGCACTTCGTGCCGCTGTCGTTCACCGTGAACTCCGGCTCGCTGACGGTGCAGACCCCCGCCAACTCCTCGCTGGCGCCGTACGGCAACTACATGCTGTTCATCGTCAGCAACAAAGGCGTGCCGTCGATCGCCGCGCCGCTGAACCTCAGCGCGACCCAGGAAGCCCCGGCGGCCCCCACTGGCGTCACCGCAACGGCCTCCAAAGGCAGCGCAACGGTCACGTGGACCGCGCCGTCGCCGGGCAGCAGCCCGATCACCAGCTACACCGTCACCCCCTACATCGGGACCAGCGCACAGACGCCCACTGTCGTCAACGGCGCGCCGCCTGCGACCAACGCCACGATCACCGGGCTGACCAACGGCACCACCTACACGTTCAAGGTCAGCGCCACCAACGCGGTCGGCACCGGGCCACAGTCGAGCGCGTCCAACGCGGTCACGCCGTCGGCCCCCACCGCGCCGGGGGCGCCCACGGGGGTGACGGCCACGCCGGGCAACGCCAGCGCCACCGTGACGTGGAGCACGCCCGCCGAAGACGGCAGCCCGATCACGAGCTACACCGTCACCCCCTACATCGGCTCGAGCGCCCAGCCGGCGACCAAAGTCACGGGAACCCCACCCGCCGACAGCGCCACCATCTCGGGCCTGACCAACGGCGTCACCTACACGTTCACCGTGACCGCCGCCAACGAAGTCGGGAGCGGTCCGCCGTCGAGCGCATCGAACGCCGTCACGCCGACCGGCACCACCGCTCCGGCGTTCGTGCAGCAGATCGCCGGCCACGGCCACGGTGCGAGCCTGACGGTCACTCCCAGCCTCAACCTCACCTCCGGCAACCGTCTGATCGTGGAGGCCAGCGTGTGGAACAGCGCCCACGCCACCACCTCCAAAGTGCAGGACTCCGCCGGTGACACGTTCACCGAGCTGCTGCACTTCACCGCCTCGGACGGCACCGAGATGAGCGTGTGGAGCGCACCGGTGAGCGCCGGCGCGGGCCTGAAGCCGACGATCACCGCCACCCCCACATCGAGCGCGGACGTGGGTCTGGGAGTGCTGGAATACTCGGGGCTATCGAGCGCCGCGGGCACGGGCGTGGTGGACGTGACCTCGCAGGCCACCGGCAAGACCACCGCCGCGGCCGTGGTGTCCACCCCGGCCACCGCGGCGACCACCGCTCCGGGCGAGCTGGCGGTTGGCTTCTATGCGGACTCCGGCTTTGAAGACGCGCTGATGGCGCGGATGGGCTTCAACGGCCGCATCAACGTGTCGCCGGCCGGCGACATGGAGCTGCTGGCCGAGGACGCCATCACCGGCGCGGCCGGCGCCACGCCGGCCACCAGCGTGCAGACCGGCGGTGCGGCGATCTGGCTGATGGCCACGATCGTGTTCAAGTCGGCGCCCGCCGGCGAACCGGCGGCGGCCCCGGCTTTCGCGCCCGCGCACGTGCTGGCCACCCCGGCCAGCGGCAGCGCCACGGTCACGTGGACGGCGCCCCCCAACCACGGCAGCCAGATCGTCAACTACACCGTCACCCCCTACAGAGGCCGTCACCGCTTGAAGCCCACGATCGTGTCGGGGACCAGCGCGGCGATCATCGGCCTGAAGAACGGCGTCAAGTACCGCTTCCGGGTGTCCGCACGCAACGTGCTGGGAGCCGGACCGGCGTCCCGCCTCAGCGACTCGGTCAAGCCGTCGGCCACGCTGCTGTCGGCCACACTGCTGTCGTTTGCATGGTGCAATCCGCTGTAGAGGCCGAGTCAGAAGGCCCGCTGGCGTAGCGCACGGCGGCCATCGCCCGCCAGCCCGAAAGGACGCCCGACGCGGTATGTAGGATCGTCGGCCCGATGCACGAGACCAGCCCCAGCGTCTACCTGATCGCCCGCCCATCGATCGACTTGGACGGCATGCGCGCGTATCTGGCCGACGTGGGCGGCGAGTCGTGGCTGGATCGGCGCCTGGAGGAGTCCGACGGGCAGCCGAACGGCGGGCAGATGGTCGTGGAGTTCGGCGGACGCGCCTGCTACCGCAGCTGGGAGCCGGGACTGAATCCCAACGTCACGCGTGTGCGCACCGATCGGCGCGAGTACTTCGCCAACATCCTGCGCTCCGCCCACGGCAGCGTGCTCGAGCACGCCAACTACTCGTTTGCGCTCAGGAACTGCTCGCGCGTGCTGACGCACGAGCTTGTTAGGCATCGTGCCGGCTCGGCCTTCAGCCAGGAGAGCCTGCGCTACGTGCGCCTGACCGACATCGGCTTCCGCGTACCGCCGGCCCTGGAGCCGGTGCGCGAGCAGGTGCTGTCGATCGTGGAGCAGCTGGAGGAATTCCAGGTGAGCGCGGCCAAGGAGCTGGGCATCGAAGAGGTCGGCGTTCCGTTCCACGTCAAGAAGGAGGTCACCTCCGCGCTGCGGCGACTGGCCCCGATCGGCCTCAGCACCGACATCGTGTGGAGCGCCAACGCGCGCACGCTGCGCCACGTGATCGAGATGCGCACCGCCGACGGAGCGGAGGAGGAGCTGCGCCTGGTGTTCGACAAAATCGCCCGCCTGATGCAGGCCGAGGCGCCCGACCTGTTCCAGGACTTCGTCCGCTCCGACGACGGGTCCTGGGTGCCGGAGCACAAAAAGGTCTGACAGCAACGAGCCAGTAGCGAGGCGGGACAGAGACGACCGTTGCCTCAGGCGACGACCCAGCCTTACACTCCCACAAGTGCGAATACGCGCGTCATCGATATTGGCGGCGCTGACAGTCCTGACGATCGCGCCAGCAGCAATGGCGGCACCGGGGGAATTGGATCCATCCTTCGGGCAGCGCGGCTATGTCGCTGTGCAAGCCAACAAGGCGTGCCTGCGCGTGTGCTTGGAGCTCGCCGGCTCGGACGCGGACGCCCTGGCGCTTCAGCCTGACGGCGGAATCGTCGTTGGCGGCTACAACTCATATATAGGCGCACCATACGACCCCAACGAAGTACCCGGTGCGATCATCCGCCTGCACTCGAACGGGACGCTCGACACCTCATTCGGAGAAGCTGGCGGCATCGACAACACTCCCTTCGGCGTGGACGACATTCAGACAAACACGGATGGCGGTCTGCTGGTGACAGGAGAACCCGGCAAGCGAGGGGTAGGAGCTCAACGATATACGCCAGAGGGCTTACTCGATGGCTCATACGGCTCAGGCGGCACGCGTTGGTTGCCCGCGTACGAGAGCGAGCGCCGAGACGGATCGGGCCGGTTCCTTTCCTTCGCGACCATCCAGATCCATCGCACGGATTTCGACGCCGGCACCACCAGGCTGGATGTGACTCGGCGCTTGCCATCGGGACGTCGGGATCTGCACTTTGGACATAGGGGATATGCGAAGCTTCCGGACACCAGGGGAGCAACCTCCGTCGCGCTTGCCGCCGAAAGCGATGGGAGTGTGATTGCTGCGTTCAGCCCGGAAGAGCAAGCTACGCCAACGAAGAGCTCACAGCTCTTTCTCGAGCATCTCACCCCCACCGGCGAGTTCGATCGCGCCTTCGGCCAGCACGGCATCGTGAAGTTGAGATTCGACGGTGAAGCGAACGGAATCAGACTCACCACTCACAATGGGCATCTCTTTCTCCTCGCCGGCGAACGGCGCGGAACACTGGGCCCGCGAGAGCAACTGGCATTGATTCTCGCCGAGTTCACCGATGAGGGCCACCTCGTCCACGGCTTCGGAAAAGCCGGAATCGCCCGCACGAGATTCGCCACCGACAGGCTACGTATCGGTGTAAGCCCGCACGCGCTCATCTTCGACGCGCACGGGGATGCAATCGTGGTCGGCTCCCTGCGGATCGTGACAGTGGACACACCGGCAGGCGATGGCTTTCTCGCGAGGTACACATCACACGGACGGGACTGCTCATTCGGCGCCGGAGGGGTCGTGGTGGACACGCGGTTCCGCTCCGTGAACGCGGTTGCGTTGCAGCCCAACGGCCGGATCGTGGTCGCAGGCTCGGGCGGCGGCTTCCTCACAGCTCGCTACCTTGGCAGCGGCAAACCCCGAACCTGTCCACGGGAATCCGCTTAGAGCGCCGGCCTGGTGAGCCAGGGGAGCGACCTGGCTCCGATCCAGGCGGACTTAGATCAGATCATTTGCAGGGCTGTGGTGTCCAACCCCTGGATGCGATCGAAGTGACGGAGATTCGCTGTCCCAACTCGCCATCCGGCGGACATTGCAGTGGCGGCCACGAGTCGATCGTGGGCGCCGACTTCAGCGCCAGATGACGCCAGTCCCGCCCACAGTCGCGCGTGGGTCCGTGCCACCAGCAAATCGAACGACAGTGTCGGGAACGCAGCAAGTACGGCCTCGACGAAGGCAGAACGCCGTCCGCGATACTCATCGGTGGCCCTGTGCACCCCGTGCAACAACTCGGAGGCGGTGATGGCGGCGATCGCCACCTCTTCGCTTTCGCCCAGCTGAGATTCCAAACGCTGGGTCACCTCGGACATCGCATGGGCTGGCGGCAAGCCACGCATGGCGCGCTCGAGGTCGATGAAGACGGTGGTGTCTAGAACTGTGCCCATGGATCAGCCGGCAACGGCCCGACAGCATCCAGAACGGCTTCCATGTCCTCGGCGAACGCGGGATCAGGCGGCGCAGCTTGCGCGAGCAATGCCAGCGCCTCACTCAGAGGGCGACCACGACGCGAGGCGACCGCCCTCCCATGATCATCGGGATGAACGATCACGTATGCAGGTCGCTCACGGTTGAACACCACAACCTCCTCGTGATGCGCGACCGCTTCACGGGCTCTGCGGGGGATCCGGATCTCCTCAGCTTTGATCGCCGCCATGAACCAAGACTAGCAGAACCGTACGAAACCGCACGGAAGCGTACGGAAATGTCCTTACGCGTCCATAGTCCGCGTCCGCCAAGCCCCCAGCCCAAGGAACACCACCAGCCAAAGGATCACCACAATCACGGCGGTGGCGCCGGACATCGTAAGGAGGTCCGGTCCGTGGCGCCCCTTGTCGGCGGCGAGCGGGCTGAAGTGCTCGAGCGCCTGGTCGAGCACTCCGCGCCGTGCTCCGCCGAGCGACGTGATGGAGGCGATCAGCGGTCCGGCCACCAGCTGCCAGGCGATCAGCGCGATGATCGAGCCGGGCTTGGAGGCCACAAGCGAGGAGAACCCGACGGCCACCACGCACAGCACGCCGGTAGTCAGCAGCACGAAGCCGAGCGAGTTGAACACCAGCGAGCCGGACGGCGTGGGCAGGTTGCCGGCGAAAGCGTATGTGCCGATCAGCGCCAGCACGAAGGCGGAGGCGATCACCGCCCAGCACAGCACCAGCGCGGCGGGCACGCGCGAGGCGAACAGCGCCACGCGCGAGCGGCCGGTCACGGCCAGATCGCGGAACACGCCGGCAGAGAGGTCGCCGGTGCCGGCCTCCACGCCGATCAGGATCGCCACCAGCGGACCGAAGAACAGGCCGCCCAACAGCTGCACGCAGGTTTCGAAGTGATCGGTGCCGCCGGCGGGACCGTGTTCGGCGGGCGTGGAGGAGTGCTGGATGGCACCCACCACGAAGAAGACGATCACCGGCAGCCATGCCAGCACCAGCGCCCAGATCAGCGTGCTGCGCTTCTTGCGGATCTTCAGAAAATCCGCTCCGAACATTTTCAGGGCGATCGTGGGGTTCATGCCTTCACCTCCGCTGGGACGAGATCCGCATCGAGTCTGGAGGTGATCTCCAGGAAGCGCTGCTCGAGGCTGTGGCGTACCGGCTCCAGCCGCGCCACCCCAACCCCTGCGTTGACCAGCAGCGCGTTCACCTGCGCGGCGCTGTGGGGCTCGCCGGCCAGCACCACGCGGATGCCCTCGTCGGAGCGGTGCGCCTCAAGCACCAGCTGGCTGGAGCCGAGCGTGCCGAGCGCGCGCTCGACGTCGTCCACGCCCACGATCAGCTCGTGGTGGGCTGTGCCGCCGTCGGCCAGGTCGGCGATGGACCCCTGCGTGATGATCTTGCCGCGGTCCACGATGGCGGCCGCGTCGCACGTCTTTTCCACCTCGTCCAGCAGGTGGGAGGAGATGAACACGGTGCGCCCCTCCTGCTCCACCATCGAGCGGATCATTTCGCGGAACTCCTGGATGCCGCCCGGATCCAGGCCGTTGGTGGGCTCGTCCAGGATCAGCAGCAGCGGGTCGGCCAGCAGGCAGCGCGCCACGCCCAGGCGCTGGCGCATGCCCATCGAGTAGCTCTTGACCTTGGCGTCCGCGCGGTCGGCCAGCCCCACGCGTTTCAGCGCCGGATCGATCTGCGCGTACGCCTCCGGGCCGCGCACTGCCGCCACCAGGCGCAGGTTCTCCCTGCCGGTCAGGTGCATGTGGAAGCGGGGCTCCTCCACGATCGCGCCCACCCGCGCCAGCGCCTGCCCCTGTTCGCTTGGCACCGCGTGCCCCAGCACCTTCATGGTGCCCGCGTTGGCGTGGGTGAGGCCAAGCAGCGTGCGGATGATGGTGGTCTTGCCCGCGCCGTTTGGCCCCAGGAAACCGAACGCGCAGCCGCGCGGCACGCGCAGGTCGATCCCGTCGAGCGCGGTGCGCTCACCGAAGCGCTTGGTCAGGCCGTTGGTCTCGATCGCCAGATCGGAGGAAGCTTGAGCATTCATGAACGACACTGTGACCGTTCCGGTGGTCGGAAACAATCGGGGATGACCCTTAGATCGATCCGGCCGTGCGTCAACGAGCGGCACGGACGAGACGTAGAACCGCGTGGAGGAGCAGGCCGGCGCGGGCGGGCTGGACGCGCTGGTCCTACGGCCCGTCCAGGCTGACCAGCCGCCGCTGCACAGCCCAGCGGCTGAGCTCGTGGCGGCTGGACAGCTGCAGCTTGCGCAGCACCGCCGACACGTGCGCCTCCACCGTCTTGGTGGAGATGCCCAGGCGCAGCGCGATCTCCTTGTACATGTAGCCGCGCGCGATGTGGCGCAGCACCTCGCGCTCGCGGGGCGTCAGCTGGTCGAGCTCCTGATCGTCGGCCGGCGTGGGACCACTGTCGGAGCGTTCCCGGGCGAACGCGTCCAGCACGAAGCCGGCCAGCCGTGGGGAGAACACCGCGTCGCCGCTGGCCACGCGCCGGACAGCATCGGCCAACTCCACGCCTGAGATCGACTTGGTCACGTAGCCGCGGGCGCCCGCGCGGATCACCGCGATCACGTCCTCGGCCGCGTCGGATACCGACAGCGCCAGGAAGCGCACCGCCGGCTGCTCGGCGGCAAGCCGCCGGATCACCTCCACCCCTCCGCCGTCCGGCATGTGCACGTCCAGCAGCACCACATCCGGCTCGCAGCCGGCGATCACCGTCACCGCCTCCTCCACGCCGCCCGCGTCGCCCACCACGTCCACCTCGTCGCCCAGCTCAGCGCGAACGCCCGCCCGAAACAGTCGGTGGTCATCCACGATCACCACACGCGGGCGAGCACTCATACCGGTGTGCACTCCAACGTCAGCTCGACCTCGGTGCCCTCGCCCGCAGTGCTGCGCACCACGGCGCTACCGTGATGGCGCTCCATGCGCGCCACGATCGAGTCGCGCACGCCGCGCCTGTCCGCCGGCACCGCCGCCGGGTCGAAGCCCACACCGCGGTCGCGCACGAACACCTCCACGCGCCCGTTCTGGACCTCCGCATACAGGTCCACGCGCTCGCAGCCGGCGAACTTGGCCGCGTTGGTCATAGCCTCGCGCGCCGCCTGCACCATCGCCTCCAGGCTCCCGTCCAGCGGTCGATCGCCGACCGTCACCACCTCGATCGCCACGCCGTGCAGCTCCTCCACCTCGCCCGCCACTCGCTCCAACGCGCGGGCCACGCTGTCCTGCCCGTTGGGCGCCGGACGCTCGTGCAGCCAGTCGCGCAGCTCGCGCTCCTGACGGCGCGCCAGGTGAGCCACCTCGCGCGGGTCGCCCGCCCGCTTCTGGATCAGCGCAAGCGTCTGCAGCACCGAGTCGTGCAGGTGCGCCGCCAGCTCCGCGCGCTCCTGCTCGCGGATCCGCGCCGAGCGCTCGGACGCCAACGTGCGGGCGATGCGCACACACCACGGCGCCACCAGCAGCGCCAGCATGGTGGCCACGATCGCCACCGCCCCCAGCGCCCTGCCCAGGCTGTGCAGCACGCCAACCCCGTGCAGCAGCGAGGCGCCCGCAAACGCCACCAGCACCACGCCGACCAGGAGCCGTGGCAGGTCCACCCTGCCGAGGCGGCGCGCCAGCTCGCGCGGGGAGAGGCTGCGACGCCCCGCGCCGGTGGCGCTGAAAGCGAACGTCGGGCGCCACACCAGCGCCAGCCCGCAGCTGCCCATCACCAGCGGCCACAGAACCCTGTCGCCCACCCACAGGCCCGCGTGGCGCAAGCCGATCAGCGCAGCGCCCACCACCACAACGATCAACACAGCCTCGCGCCAAGCGCCGCGCGGGCGAGGAACCCCCTCGCTCTCCGGCGCCACGCGAATCAACGCCCACGCCAGCGCATAGACCGGCACGCCAATGCCCGCCACCACCACCATCGCCATCACCGCGCGAACCACCAGCACGTGCATGTCCAGGCGCTCCGCCAGCCCCGCGCACACGCCACCAAGCAGGCCGCGATCGGGGCGCCGGCGCAGCGGACCGTGTGTCGGAGCAGTCGCCGCCGAGTTCGTCGGCGGGGACATACCCCGCAGCGGGATCTCCTCAGAAGCCGAGCCGTCAGTGGCTGTCGGGGCCGACGCCATCAACCCATCATCGCAGCGAAACTGCGCCTGAACATAAGGGATGGCCCCTATGCCACTGAGGCAACCTCCAATATGCATGGGCCTTATTGGAGGTTATGCGTCAACCTCCAATACAGACGGCAGCCGGCGTCTCGCCACGCGCACGCTCGCAGCGCCCGATAGGGCGCCCATCAAAACTTCTCGCGCAACGTCACTCCTCCTGTGCGGCCATCTCCTTGACCCTGTCCTGTAGCTGGCCCATCACCGCCGGGTCGCGCAGCGTGGTCACGTCGCCCAGCGCGCGGCCCTCCGCGATGTCGCGCAGCAGGCGACGCATGATCTTGCCCGAACGGGTCTTCGGCAGATCCTCCGTCCAGATGATGCGCTTCGGGCGCGCGAACTTGCCGATCCGCTCAGCCACCGTCGCACGAATTCCCTCCACCGTCTGCTCATCGCCCAACAAATCACCCTGCAGCGTCACGAACGCCACGATCGCCTGGCCCGTGTCCTCGTCGTGCTGGCCGATCACCGCCGCCTCCGCCACATCCGCATGCGCCACAATCGCCGACTCCACCTCCGCCGTCGACAGACGGTGACCCGACACGTTCACCACGTCGTCGATCCGCCCAATCACCCAGAAATAGCCGTCCCCGTCACGCCTGGCCGCATCACCCACCAGGTAGGTCTCGCGCCCGAAGCGCTTGAAGTACGTCTCGACGAACCGCTCCGGCTCCTTGTAAAGGGTGCGCAGCATCGACGGCCACGGCTGCGTCAACACCAACAGGCCCTGGCCCTCCTGCACCCTCTCGCCCGTCGACTCGTCCAACACTTCCGCAAACACCCCCGGGAACGGCTGCGTCGCCGACCCCGGCTTCGTCGCCGTGATCCCCGGCAGCGGCGAAATCATGATCGCACCCGTCTCCGTCTGCCACCACGTATCCACAATCGGACACCGCTCGCCACCGATCACCTTGTGATACCAAAGCCACGCCTTCGGGTTGATCGGCTCGCCCACCGACCCCAGCAACCGCAACGACGACAGATCGTATTTCTCCGGCCACTCCGCGCCCCACTTGATGCACGCACGAATCGCCGTCGGCGCGCAGTAGAGAATGCTCACCTTGTAGCGCTCCACGATCTCCCACCAAATGCCCTTGCTGGGGTAGTCCGGCGCGCCCTCCCACATCACCGACGTCGCACCATTGCACAACGGGCCATACACGATGTAGGAATGACCCGTGATCCAGCCCACATCCGCCGCACACCAATACACATCCCTATCCGGCTTCAAATCGAACACCTGGCGGTGCGTCGAGGACACACCCGTCAGATAGCCGCCCGTGGTGTGCAGGATCCCCTTCGGCTTGGCCGTGGAGCCCGAGGTGTAAAGAATGAACAGCGGGTGCTCCGCGTCCAGCGGCTCCGCCGCACAGGTTGGATCGGCCGCCGCCACGATGTCCTCGTAGAACACGTCGCGGCCCTCCCGCATCGCGCACGGCGTGCCCTTGCTCTTCACCACCACGATCTTCTCCAACGTGGACAGATCGCCCATCACCTCATCCACACGATCCTTCACCGCCGCCGTCTTGCCCTTGCGCGCCGCGCCGTCCACCGTGATCAGCACCCTCGCCTCGGAGAACTCCATGCGCTCGCGCACCGCCTCCGCCGAAAAGCCGCCAAACACCACGTTGTGCGGAGCACCAATGCGCGCGCACGCCAGCATCGACACCACCACCTCCGGAATCATCGGCAGATAGATCCCCACCACGTCGCCGCTCTTCACCCCCAGGTCCTTCAGAGCGCTGGCGAACCGTTCCACGTCATCCAGCAGCTGTGAGTAGGTGATGTCGCGCTCCTCACCGGCCTCCCCGCGCCAGTGAAACGCCACGCGATTTCCCCTGCCCGCAATCACATGGCGATCCAGGCAGTTGTACGACACGTTCAACGAGCCGCCCGTGAACCACTTGTAGAACGGCAGATCGTCGTCGTCCAGCACGCGCGTCCACTTCTGAAACCACTCCAGCTCGCCCGCCTGGTGCTCCCACCAGCCCAACGGATCCTGCGCCGCCCGCTCGTACACCGACGCGTCGTTCAGCAGCGCCTTCGCGCGGAACTCCGCCGGAGGATCGAACCTCTCCACGTCAAGCAGCGAAGCCAGCTCGCCATCGAGCCCCTCGCCTACCTCTGTGTCGGGCTCAGTTGACATCTCTCCCACTCCTCTCGCTCGGTATCGCGCTCCCGCTTCCCATTCTCCCACCGCAGCGAGCGACGGCGAGCTAGTCGGAGGCGCTGTCCCCGCGCTTGCGCCGCTTGCGCGACGAGCGCGGGGTGGGGACCACCGGCGCCGGCGCCTGATCGCCACCAGCCGCCGCCCCGCCCTGCCTGGCGGCCCGCATCTGCGCCTGTGACGGCCACGGCCTGGCTTCCCCCGCCGCCCACGCCGGCGGCTCGCCTCCGGGCCAGCGGCCGATCAGCAGGATGCCCATCATCACCATCCACAGCGCCGGCACCACCTGCAGCTCGGCGCCGCCCAGCGGCAGCAGGATCAAAAGCGCGGTCAGCATCCCCAGGATCGCCATCCAGCGGGGCAACAGCCCCACGCGCAGGGCGTTGATCATCACCACGATCATCCCCACCGCCAGCGCCAAGCCGGCCACCAGGGCGATGTACTCCACCAGCTGGTCGAGCGTGCTGCCTTTGATGGCCAGGTCGGCCGCATGGTCGCTGAAGTCGTGTCCGACCGCGAATTTGTGCGTCTCGATCGCGCTCACCAGCTGGTGCACGATGCTGACGCTCGCCACCGCAATGCCCCCGATCATCGCCACCGCCCCCGCCCGCGGCCACGTGGACGGGTTGCGAAAACGGGCCGCGTTGAACAGCAAAAGCAGCGTCAACGTCAGCGCGCCGATCGCAATCGCCGCCATCACGCTGCCCGAGATCAGCGCCAGCGCGTGGCGGCTGATGTATTTGATCTCTTCCGTACGCGGGCTCACCAACGGATGGGATTCCCCGTGCAACGCCGGCGCCAAGCCCTCCAGCAGGCCCACTTCCGGCGCGCCTTTGAGCGTGCCGCTGATCACGATCGCGCTCAGCAGATACAGAAAACCGCCTGCAAAAGCGGGCACCGCCAGGCGATTGCGGCCCTCGATCTCTCTGGCCAGCTGCTGGGGAATGTCTGCTGTGTCGGGCACCGACAGCGCAGTCTATGATGCTTGCATGGAGAGTGGTGGATTCGGAGACATGTTCGGCGACCCGGAGGAGCTGCAAAGGCGCCTGGCCGAGTTCGCCGAGCAGATGCAGGGCAACCAGCGCTTGGTGTGGGCCGACAACGCCATCAAGCTCGCCGTCGACATGACCGTGGCCGCCGTGCAACGCGTGAACATCCAGGGCAACGCCGAGGCGCAGGCCGAGCAGATCAGGACCGTCATGGCGCTCGTGTTCCCCGAGGCCGTCGCGCTCGTGCGCGAGGCCCGCGAGGGCCTTCAGTAGCGCGCGCGGGCGCCGCGCGACCTGCGTCGCGGCGGCGGCTCGTCGTCCTGCCACGCGATCTCATCCTCGTCGTCCTCCACCAGCAGCACGCCCGCGCGCTCGGCCGCACGCTCGGCCTCGCGTGACGCGCGCCCCGCATACAGCACCTCCTTGAACGAGCGGAAGCGGAAGATGAACACCACCGCGCCCAATCCCATCGAGGCGGTGAACGCAGCGATCGCGATCTGCTGACCCACCGAGTACGCCGCCACCACCGCCGTGGACGCGTTTGAGGCGAACACCTTCACCAGCAGCGCCTGCTGCACCCCCGCGCCGCCCGGCGTGAACGGCACCGCCCCCGCCACCTGGTTGACCGCGAACACCAGCAGCACGTTCTTGATCGAGCCACCCACGCGAAACGCGTCCAGCAGGAACCAGAACGCGGTGAAGCGGCACAGCCACGCCACCACCTGCAGCGAGGCCACCTCGCGCAGGTAGCGCCGCCGGTCGCCCAGGATCGTCACACCCTGGCGCACACGCGACCAGAACGCCTGCACCCGCACCGACAGCAGCGCGAACGCGATCAAGCCGATGACCGCCAACAGCGTGATCAAGAACAGCGTGAAGCGGAAGTGCTCCGCCAGATAGGAGATGTCGAACGAGCTCAGCTTGGAGAAGTCGGGGGGCTTGGGAAAGACGCCCTGGGTGAACGCGAACAGCAGCACCATCACGCCCACCGTCGCGTCGAAGATCGACTCCACGAAGAACGCCGCCGCCACCGTCGGATAGCGCGCCCCCGGGATCGCCGAGCGCGTCAGGAACAGCTTGATCACGTCCCCACCGCGCGCCGGCACCACGTTGTTGAAGCCCACCGCCGCGAAGTACGCGCCCCACACCTTGCGCCACTGGAACGCAACCGCCGGATAGGCCGCCCGCAGGCTGTGGAAGAACGCCCGCGAGCGCAACGTCAGGTTCAGGCCAAAGAACGCCAGCCCCAGCATCAGCGCGATCCAGTGCACCGCCGCCAGGTCCGAGAAGAACTGCCCGGCCGCGTCCAAGAACGAGTTCAGGCTCTGCCCGAGCGAGGTTGAGGCGAGGAGCGCCGGCACGACGTCAAGCGTAGGGCTACAGCGATGACAGCGCCAGCGCGCCCGCGATCGCAAGCGGCGCCAGCAGCAGACCCTGGCGCGAGTAGGCCAGCGCCGACGGCTCGGCGTCGCTGGCGCGCGCCGTGCGCCACCACAGCAGCACCGCCAGCGAGCCGCTCACCGCCAGGTTGGGCCCCACGTTCAACCCCAAAAGCAGCGCGCTCACGTGGATATGGCGCGTAGAGGACAGCAGCACCGCCGCCGGCAGGTTGTTCACCAGCACGCTCGCCAGCGCCGCCACCGCCGTGCTGAGCGGCGCGCCCGCGTCGTGCAGCACGTCGGCCGGGAACGCGCTGGCGCGGGCCAACGTGCCCAGCGCCACCGACAGCCCGAACAGGCTGAGCAGCACCGGCACGCCCAGGTGCGACCAGCTGGCGCGAAACCCGAGCCGGCGCTCGCGCACGCGCAGCGCCACCAACACCACTCCCAGCGCCAGTACCGGTAGCGCCGCATTGCTCAGCGCCACCACCAGCCCCGCCGCCGCCAGCACCCCCACAGCGCCCGCGCCCACGCGCGCATCGCTCGCCCGCCGATCCCGCGCAGCGCCTCCCCCATCGACCAGCAGCGCCCGGCGGTGGATCAGCACCAGCCCAGCGGCCGTGATCAGCGTGGCCGCCAGCGCCATCGGCAGCATGCGCGCAAAGAACACCGCACCCGACACCGGCGCCTGGGAGAGCACCAGCAGGTTGGTGAGGTTCGAGCCGGGCAGGAACAGCGAGGAGGCGTTGGCCATGAACACGCTGCCATACAGGAACGGCGCCACCGCCACCCCACGACGCCGCGCCGTCCCGATCAGCACCGGCGTCAGGAAGACCACCGACGTGTCCAGGTTCAGCAGCGCTCACCTACCCGCTGCGCGAAGCGCCGACGCGCCCCGCACGAATTCAGCAATCGCACCAACGCACCGTTGGGATGCGATACAAATGACACATGGCCACCCGCGCTAGCTCCCAGCAGGGCGTCACCGTGGCGATCACCGGCCCCACCGGCGAGATCGGCCAGGCGGTGGTGAGGGCGCTCGAGCGCTCGCCCGCGGTGAAGCGCATCCTGGGCATGGCGCGGCGACCGTTCGACCCGCACGTCAAGGGCTGGAAGAAGGTCACCTACGTGCGTGGAGACGTGCTCAACCGCAGGCAGGTGGCCGACCTGGTGGACGAAGCCGACGTGGTGGTTCACCTGGCGTTCATGATCATGGGCGGAGCCAAGGAGAGCCAGCGCGTCAACCTCAAAGGCTCGCGCAACGTCTTCAAAGCGACAGTCGAAGCGGGAGTGAAGCGGCTGGTGTACGCCTCCTCCGTGGCAGCGTACGGCTTTCACGCCGACAACCCACAGCCACTCACCGAGGAGGTGCCCGCCCGCGGGACCGCCGCGCACTACTACTCCGCCCAGAAGGCCGAGGTGGAGGAACTGCTGGCCGACATGCTGCACCCCAGCCACACTTCCGCCTACGTGTTCCGCCCCTGCATCGTCGCCGGGCCCGACGCGCCGCTGTTGATCGACAGCCTCCCCTACAGCCAGATCTCCGAGCGCCTGCCCTCGGCGGTGCGCAGCCTGCTGGACGGCGTGCCGATCCTCAAGCCCGTGCTGCCCGATCCGGGCATCCCGTTCCAGCTGATCCACCACGACGACGTGGCCAGCGCCATGCGCGCGGCGGTGCTGGGCCGCGGCGAGCCCGGCGTGTACAACCTGGCCGGCCCCGGCGAGATGACCGTCAAACAGCTGGCCGAGGAGCTCGGCTGGTACTCGATCCCGGTTCCCGACCTGGCCGTGGACGCCGTGGCGCAGCTGATCTCGCGGATCGGCTTCCTGCCCGCTCAAGCTCAGTGGATAGCGGCGTTCCGCGAGCCGGTGCTGATGAGCACCGCCAAGGCACGGCGCGAGCTGCGCTGGCGCCCCACCCACGACGCCGCGCAGACGCTGCGCGAAACGATCACCGCCGCACGCATGGACCGTTTGATCCGCTGAGCACAAGCCGCCTGCGCCCCGTAGGCTTCCGCTGCCATGAATGACCAACCCGAGCAGTTCCCCGGCAACACCGACGTGGCGATCGTCACCGACAGCACGCCCTACCTCCCCAGCTCGCTGATCGAACGCTGGGAGATCCAGCAGGTCAGCCTGTATGTGGGCTGGAGCGGGAAACTGCGCCCCGAGCGCGAGTACGTCGACCTCGACACCTTCTACACGCGCCTGCAGGATTCGCCGCAGCTGCCAACCACCTCACAGCCGTCGGTGGGCGACTTCCTGGCCTGCTACCGGCCGCTGGTGGACGCCGGGCGCGACGTGTTCTCGATCCACATCGCCGCCGGCCTGTCGGGCACCTGCGAGAGCGCGCGCGAGGCCGCGCGGCAACTGGCCGAAGAGGGGACGCCCGGCAAGGTGCACGTGCACGACGCGCAGACCGGCGCCGGCGGCCTCGGCTGCCTGGTGTTGGTCGCCGCCGGCTTTGCCGAGCAGGGCGCAACGCTCGAGGAGATCGAGCAGGCGGTGCAGCGCGCCCGCGAGACGCTCGACATCTGGTTCTGTCTGGACACGCTGGAGTACCTCCGTCGCGGTGGGCGCATCGGCGCCGCACAGGCGGTGGTGGGAACGGCGCTGAAGATCAAGCCGATCCTCACCTTCGGCACCGAGATCGCGCCCGTTGGGCGCGTGCGCACCCACCGGCGCGCGCTGGAGAAGATGGTGGCCTACCTGCACGAGCTGCACGATCGCGGAGCCACCCACTGGATCGTCCAGCACGCCCAGGCGCAGGCCGACGCCGACCTGCTGGTGGCCGAGGGAACCGCGCTGTTCGGATCGGAGCCCATGTTCTGCACCGAGGTCGGCCCCGTGCTGGGCGCCCACCTCGGCTCCGGCGTACTCGTCGGCGGCTTCACCTGGCCGCCCGGCCTCGACTGACGCCAAGCACTGCAAGCGCTCGGGCGGGCTCGTTCAGCCGGGTTCTGAGATGACCAGGCGCAGCGCGCCGGGAAGCTCTCCTGCGAGCGCAGGAGACCGTGCTGAGCGTCCCACGCGCCTGACGCCAGCGCGGTAGCCAGGCGATCGACCATCAGCTGCTCGGTGGCCGCATCCAGCAGCGCCCACACCGACTGAGCGCCGCGCACAGCCGGGTCCAGCAGCGCCTCCGGACGCCGCCAGAACGCCTCGAAGAAGCCGTCCGTGCAGTCTCCGGGCGTGGGGATCCGCTCCACGCGCGTGCGCCCGCCGAGGGCGGTCGCGATCTCCTCCATGGAGGGATAGCGCGGAAGCTCCGCCGCAACGCCCTCGCGCAGGTACTCCAGCTGCCACGGCGGCAGGCACTCCAGCTCGAACGTGAACACCACCACCGGGCCGCGCGCCACCCGCCGCAGCTCCGCCAAACCCAGCGCCGCCGGTTTCCAGTGATGAATCGTCACACAGGCCATCGCCGCGTCGACCGAGTCATCGTCCAAAGGCAGCGCCTCAGCGTGGGCGTCAACAGCCGGTGCAGCGCCGGGCGGGCGCTGCGAGCGCATCGTGGCGCTTGGCTCCACCGCCAGCACCCAGCGATCCTCCGGCTCGTAGGAGCCCGCGCCGGCGCCCACGTTGAGCACCGTGCGGGCGTCTCCAAGTGCGGCGTGGATACGCGCCGCTATCCGCGGATCCGGGCGCCGATGCTGGGCATACGTGCGTCCATGGCGCTCGTAGTCGACATGAGCGGTCATCTGCCGACCCTAACAGCGAGTCCACATGTCGAGCGACAACGTCCCGCTCAGACGCTAAAGGTCGGAGTGACAGATGACGAGCGCTCGAGCGAGCGGCGGCCAGGGGATCGGCGGTGGTGCTGCACGATCGCCGCATGCCGGGCGGCTATGGCAACATCGACCACCTGGCGATCGCCCCAGCAGGCGTGTTCGTGATCGACGCCAAGAACATCAACGGCAAGGTCCGCGTGGCGGGCTCAATGTTCGGCGCCAGCAAGCTGCGCACCTCCGGGCGAGATCGGACCAAGCTGATCGACGGGCTCGAACGCCAGGTGAACGCCGTGAGCCACGTCCTGGGGGCGCACGGCTGCGCAGATGTGCCCGTGCAGGGCGTGCTGTGCTTCACGAAAGCCGACCTGCCGCTCCTCGGCGCGCAGAGGATGCGCGGCCATCTGCTGCTCAGCCGTAGGGGCGTGGCCAGGCGCCTGAAGGGCGGCGGGCGGCTGAGCGCGGCGTCGATCGAGGATCTGCGCGCATGCTCGCCACCGGCCTGCCCTCCGCTTGAGGCTCTGAGGCTCACCGTATGCCGTTATCGTGCTTGGCGTGCCCGACCGCGTGCTTTCCCTGGTGGAGTTCCCAGCCGACGATCCGGCGCGCGCCAGGCGCTTCTGGAGTGGGCTGCTGGGCGTGGAGTTCGACGCGCGCGAGGAGTCCGAGGGCTCCGGCTGGCAGACGCACTCGGATGCCACTGCCGTGGGCGTCCACGAGCGCGGACGGGGACCTGGAGACTCCTTCTCCCTGCCGTACTTCTCAGTGGACGATCTGACTGCGTCGCTCGAGCGCGTCACCGAGCTGGGCGGCAGCGTGATCCACCCTGGCGAGAAGTGGGCGATCTGCAAGGACTCGGAGGGCAGCCCGTTCGGGCTCGCCCAGGGTGCGCTCTGAGCCAGCGAGCGGTGTGGCGGGCTACTCGGCGAGCGCGGCGAGCACGAGCTTGTCGTGCTCGGCCGGCTTGACCTTGCGCAGCACCTGCTTGACCTTGCCCTTGGGGTCGATCACGAACGTGGTGCGTTCGTTGCCGAAGTAGGTGCGTCCATACATCGACTTCTCCACCCACACGCCGTAGGAGTCGGCCACCGCGTGACCGTCGTCGGCCAGCAGCGCGAAGTTGAGTGACTGCTTGTCGTGGAACTTCTTGACCTTGGCCACCGGGTCGGGGGAGATTCCCAGCACCACAGCTCCCGCCTCGGCGTAGTCGGCCTGATGGTCGCGCACGCCGCATGCCTGCGTGGTGCAGCCCGGCGTGTCGGCCTTGGGGTAGAAAAACAATACGACCCGCTGACCCCGGAACGACGAGAGCTTCGTCGGCTCGCCATCCTGGTTGGGCAGCGTGAAATCGGGGGCTTTGTTTCCTGGCTCGATCATGCGGGAGATCCTAGCGGCGAGCTGCCAATTGCCGACGATCGCTTCGCAGGAAGCTCTGGTCTCGACACGGCTCGGCCGCTACTGTGTTGCCATGGCCTCTGAAATCGACTTCACGATCTCATTCGACGAGCCGGACGAGGCAGGCTGGATCGTCGCACGCATACTTGAGGTGCCAGGCGCACTGAGCCAGGGCCGCACTCGCGAAGAGGCTCGCAACAACGTGCTGGATGCCCTACGCACAGTGCTCACACCTGACGATGAGTTGGCCGGGATACGCTCGGGCGGCGATCTGGAGCATCTGCGCTTCGTCGCCGCGGCGTGAAGCGACGCGATCTCGAACGCCACCTCCGCGAGCACGGTACCCGCGAGATCGGCGGCGCAAAGCACGCCAAGTGGCGAGGACCGCAAGGCCAGGTCTCGGCACTACCGCGACACAAGGAGATCGGCCCAGGTCTCGCACGCGCGATCTGCGAGCAGCTTGGGGTGACACAACCCCCAAACCCGCGCTGAGCGACCCTC
The DNA here is from genome assembly GCA_963723325.1 of uncultured Solirubrobacteraceae bacterium. Taxonomy (GTDB): domain Bacteria; phylum Actinomycetota; class Thermoleophilia; order Solirubrobacterales; family Solirubrobacteraceae; genus Palsa-744. The sequence continues at coordinate 296,363 of CAVRQK010000004.1, forward strand.
GAAAAGCGCCTCGTGAGCACCGCTCCCGACGTCATTCCTCCGTCGAAGCACGCCGCAGGCCAGCGGCGCGAGCTTCGTGTCGCGCCAACTGGCCTGCGATTACGCAAGCGAGATACAGAACCGCGGCGAGTGCGTGCGCCCAGCTGACCTTGACGACGTAGAGTGCGAGGATGACGCCAGCCAAAGCCAAGGGCTGAAGCCAGAAGTAGGGGGACTTGGCCAGTTCTCTCAACGTTGGGTTGGGAAGCCTCTCCGCTGGGTCGTTCGCGGCTTCCCACGACTCACGCGCCATCCCTTCCATGAGCCTCTGATCCCACGGCGGCTTGTTTGGAGCATCACTCGTCACATGAGCAATCTAGCTCCGATCACCTCGCCGCAGGCGATACGTGCCGCATCGATCGGCAGCAGCGAACGACTACGCCACCACGAAGCTACCGGCGGTGCTCACAACGCCAGCGGGCGCCGAACTGTTGGTCACGCTGATCAGGCCTGTGCTCGCACCCACGGGCACGACCACCTTGAGGCTGGTGGGCGACACGTAGGTGACGCTGGTGGCGGACGCGCCCTTGAAGCTCACCGCGGAACCCGAGTTGAACCCGACGCCTTTGACCACGATGGTCGCCCCTACGGCGGCGCGGCTCGGGGACTCGCCTGTCACCGACAGCGTGGGCGTGAACTTGACCGAGCCGGACGCAGCTCTGACCGGTGAGGTGGTGACCGAGATGACCCCGGTGACCGCGCCGCTGGGCACCGTGGCTTCGATTTCAGTCGAAGACAGAACTTTGAACGCGGCGCTGAGCGAACCGAACTTCACCTGGCTGGTGCCCTGCAGGGCGTGGCCGCTGATCGTCACCGAGCTGCCCGTGATCCCAGACGCCGGCGAGACAGCGGTGAGCTGGGGAACGTTGGACACGACCGTGGAAGTCAACGCGGAGGCCGTCGGTGTGCTGCCGCCGGAGGCGTTGATCGCGTCGACCACGGCGCGAATCGTGTGGCCCACCGCGGTTGCCGAAACGGTGTAGGTGGAAGCGGTCGCTGCGGTGATCGCGGAGCAGCTCACACCGGTCGTGCTGCACAGTTCCCACTGATAGGTGTAGGAGGTGGGGCTGGCGCTCCATTCACCGGCCCCAGCCGTCAGCGTCTGGCTCTGTTCGGCTGTGCCTGAGATCGTTGGCGCGGATTTGTTCACCGGGCTCCCGGCCACCGTGAAGGCGCTCAGCCCAACGGGGCTACCCACGCCGGTGGGCCCGTCATAGCCGGCGCGCGCTTTGCACGAGCTGGCGCCCGAGCACGAGCCGTTGCTGCCGGACACCACGTCATACAAGGCACTGCTTTCACCCAAATGCGAGTAGAGGGTGCTGGCCGGGTAGCTGACCGAGCGCGCGCCGCCCGCCAACGCGAACTCCGCGGCCACGATCGGCGAGGCGGCCGAGGTCCCGCCCCACACGCCCCAGCCGGTGGGATCCCCGCTTCCGGCGGGAGTGCTGTCGTACACGTCCACACCCGTGTAGGGGTCGCCGACGGCTGCGATGTCGGCCACCGAGCGACCGCTGCCGCAGCCAGTGGCGGAGAATGCTTCGGCTTCGCTCTGCCACAGCTGAGCGCTGAAGACGTGACTGCATCCGCTGCCACCGTTGTTCCACGCCGTGCTGCCCCACGTTTCCCCGCTCCTTGACAGCGAGGTTCCACCCACCGCCACCACGTTCGGCGAGGCCGCCGGGAAATTGGCGGCGGCGGTGTCGCCGCTGCATGCCTGGTTGAAGTAGCCGCAGTCGCCGGAGGACACCGTTACGACCACGCCGGGGTGATCGTAGTACGTGTTGAAGCTCGAGTAGCCCGAGCCCTCGGGGCCGCCGTAGGAGTTGCTGATCACGGTGGCGCCGGCGTTCACCGCGGCGTTCACCGCAGTTCCAAGGTCACCGTAGGACTGGCTGTTGGCCTCCACCAGCAGGATGTGGCAGTTCTGGCAGATCGCGTGCGCCATCTGCACGTCGAGTGAGATCTCGGTCGCCCATTCACCTTGGGTTTTCGGCAGCGGGCTGGTCTTCCCGTTCTCGTTGATCCTGCGGAAGCAGCCATTTGCGGCGGTGCAGGCCGGCAACCCGAACGCCTTGTCATACACGGCGAGGTCGGCTTCGGCGGTCGGATCGGAGAACGCGTCGACCAGCGCGATCGTCTGGGCGGAGGAGCCCGGCGTTTCAGTGGGCAACGAGTAAGCCGCGTGCAGGTTCTGCGCAGTCAAGCCAGCTGGCACCGTTTTGTTGGTGACCTGGGGGGTAACGCCGATCGCCTCTTCCACCGCCTGTCTGCGGGCGTTCGCGCGCAGGTCGGCTGTGGTGAGGGACTTGGCCACGAGCCTCATCCCCATGCACGAGGCGGCGTGTGGGACAGGTGGACCGCACAGGCGCTGAGCACGGTAGGCCGCGCGCGACGGGAAACCCGAGGCGACGGAGCTGGCGGCCAACGTGACGGCGCAGGCGCCGATCAGGATCAGCCCGATCCGCCGTGTCATCTCGCTCTGTCGCAGTGCTGTGTTCACGCTGTGTACCTTGCGCGTCCCTCAGGCCCCCTGGGGCACGCTTGCCCAACGATCGGAAGAGCGAGAAGCACACGTGAGCGTCGGCGGCAGACGATGGACGCTTCGGCTGAGCGCTCAGCGCAACAGCCGCGACATGCGGCGGTCCTTGAGCACTCGACCATCTGTCTGGCACACGGGGCAGTAGGCGATCACGTAGTCCTCGAAGTGGACCGCGTGCAGCGTGTGCAAGCAGCGTGGGCAGCGCTCGCCCTGATGGCGGTGGATCCGCAGCGGCAGCGGCAGCTTGTCGGGGATCGGCAGCTTGACCTCGTGTTCGTAGTGGGAGATCGCGCCGCCGAGGGTCTGCACGATCGCCTCCCGCAGCCGCTGCGCCTCCTGCTCGTCGAGGTCGGCGCCGCGCTTGTATGGCGAGAGCTCGGCCTGCCAGAGGATCTCATCCACCCACGAGCGCCCGATGCCGGCGATCACGCGCTGGTCGCGTAGCAGTGTGTGCAGCGGGCGCGGGGCGTCCAGCAGCGGCTGCAGCGACGGCGGCTGCGGCCATGCCTCGGGGCCGAGCGTGGCCAGCGAGTCGTCCTGCTCTAGCTCGCCGCTGCGCAGCAGCTTGACCCACGCGGCCTGCTTGGAGCCGAACTCCCGCAGGCGCAGCTCGCGGCCGTCGTCGATACCCACCAGCAGTCGCGAGCTGCGATCGCGCGGCCCGGCTGGCTTGTCATACAGCTGCAGGCGCCCGGCCGACATCAGGTGGATCAGCAGCGTCAGCTCGCCGCTGCTGTGCACCGTGAGGTGCTTGCCACGCCTGCCCACCGCCTCGATCCGCTGACCCTCGAGCGCCGACAGCGGCGGGTCGAACGTCTTCAGCGCGTTGATGCCCGGCGCTCGCGCCGACTCGATCAGCGCGCCCGCCAGGGCGCCGTCGAGCAGGCGCGCGGTGATCTCGACCTCCGGCAGCTCGGGCATCTGCGCTCATCGTAGGGGCGTCGCACCGCTGGTCCCGTACCGCTGCTGCGGGACCAGCGCCACCCCAACCGGCCAGCGCGGCTACGAACTGGCGCGAATCGCAGGCCCTTCGTACTTCACACCCTGAGGGCTCGTCCAGCTGACGCGCCATGACGTGCCGGCGGTGGATGATTTCAGCGACCAATAGCCGAGGCTGTTGGTGCGAACTCGCTTGAGGGTGCGATACCGCGATGACCCCTTGGACCGCACGAGCACGGTCACGCTGGTCGCACCATGCGTCGGGCGCACCAGGCCCCACAGCGCAACCCCGTGGCCCCGCTTGGTCACGGTCAGCGGCACCGGCCACCCGTAGAACAGCGGCTTGGGCGAGCCGTTGAGGTACTCGAGGCCGCTCTGGAAGCCGATCACTCCGCCGAGCCCGCTCATTTCGGCGGGGCCGCCGAGCGGGTCGTCTTTGAGCAGATACTGCGAGAACGCGGCCACGCGCGGGTTGGAGTAGGCGATGTGTTCGGACATGGCCACGTATTCCGCCTGCTGCGCCGGAGTCACCCCGAGTTCGCGGTTGGGGTAGCTCTGGAACCCGAACTCGGTCAGGAAGATCGGGACACCGGCCGGGATCGCGTGTGCGCGAGCGGCCAAGTCCAAGGCGTGCGACAGACGCGACAGCACGCCGATCGTCACGTTGTCGGCCCCGACCGGGTGATAGGACGGCCCCACCGGCTTGCTGTAGGCGTGGTGGCTGTAGCCGGAAACCTGCAGCTTGCTGCACCCGCCCGCCTTCTTGTACTTGGCGTTCAGGCACAGCGCGTCGCGCACGAACAGCAACGGCGCCACGTCGTGGTAGAGCGCCTTGGAGCCTTCCCTGTGGACGTTGACGGTGTCGTATCCGGTGGGGGCGGTTTCGCCGAACAGCACTTTCGGGTGGGTGAGCCCCGCCGCCTGCAGGCCTTCATAGCCTGACTGGTAGAGCCCGCGATAGATGCGCGGCGATTCGGCGGTGCCGTTGGACTTCCACTGCGGCTGCAGGAACACGGGCAGGTTGGGCTCGTTCCAGATCGCGAAGTACTGGACCTCCGAGCCGTAGTGGCGGCCCACCGCGGCCATGAATTCCTTGAAGTCCTGATCGTCCGGCCGTGTGACGTACGGCGCTTTGTGGTTTGAAGTGGCCCACCGTGGCGCCGGCGCGCTGACGGTCAACAGCACCGGCCAGTTCAGCCGCTTGGCTTCGGCCATCACCGCGTCGTACTGCCCCCACGCATAGCTGGCCGGGTTCTCCGCTTCGAAGGTCGGCTTTTCCGCGCTTTCGCGATCGGGCGCCACCTGCGCCCACTGCAACTCGACGCGGATTGCTTTGACGCCCAGGTGCTGCATCTGTTCGATCGCGTGCGCGCGCGTATTCGGTTCGAGCAGCTCGGTGGACGCCTCGAAGTACGTCGTCTGGGAGTGCGAGGCGAGCGCCACGCCGGAGCCGGCGAAGGCCGCGATCAGGAACGAAAGGAGCAGTGTGAGGGGCGTTTTGCGAATGGAGAGCATGGTGGGTTGAGACACCTCAGAGCAGACAGGGTTGCGGTCTATGTAGCGTTGGGGTGCATGAGCACCGCGATCGCGCCAGACGACATCGTCGAGACCCGGACAGACGCGGAGGCTAACAGCCGTCCCCCCCTGCTTGTTCTGGACGGCCTGCGCGCGTTCCTGGACGCCAACGGGCTGGGCGAGGGCGAGATCCGCGCCACGCCGATCGGCGACGGGCACTCCAACGTGACCTATCTGATCGAGCGCGGGGACAGCGAGATGGTGCTGCGCCGCCCGCCCCGCCCGCCGCTGCCGCCCAGCGCTCACGACGTGCTGCGCGAGGCCCGCCTGCTGCGCGCGCTCGCCCCCAGCGCCGCGCGGGTGCCCGCCGTGCTGGCCGTGTGCGCCGATGAGGACACGATCGGCGCACCGTTCTACGTGATGGAGCGCGTGCTGGGCGACGTGATCGTCGCGAGCGTGCCCAGCGCCCTGGACACGCCGGCTGGGCGGCGCAGGATCGGCGAGGAGCTGATCGACGCGCTGGTGGAGATCCACGGCGTGGACTGGCGCGCGGCCGGGCTGGAGGACTTCGGCAAGCCGACCGGATACCTGGAGCGCCAGCTGCGGCGCTTCGGCGGTCTGTGGGAGCTCAACAAGACGCGAGAGATCCCGGCGGTGGAGAGCGTGGGGAGCTGGCTCTCACAGCACATCCCCAGCTCCGGCCCCACCACGATCGTGCACGGCGACTTCCGCCTCGGCAACACGCTGTTCGCAAGCGAGGCACCGGCGCGGCTGGCCGCGGTGCTCGACTGGGAGATGGCCACCATCGGCGACCCGCTGGCCGACATCGGCTACCTGTGCATGATGTGGACCGAGGCAAGCGACCCGGTGGGCGGCCTGCGCGAGCACCTGGGAAAGGTCACGCGCGCCGAGGGCTTCCCCACCCGCGCCGAGCTGATCGAGCGCTACGAAGCGCGCTCGGGACGCTCGATGAGCGACATCCGCTGGTACACCACGCTGGCGCTGTGGAAGAGCGTGGTATTCATGGAGGGCAACTACAAGCGCGCGATCGCCGGCACCACCGACGACCCCTACCTGAAGCAGTTCGGCGAGGGCGTGCTGGAGCTGGCCGCACAGGCCGAGGCGGTGTCCCGTGGCGAGTGAGCAGCCGGCCGAGCGCAGCGCGCTGCTGATCGACTGGGGCGGCGTGCTGACGAGCAACCTGTTCGCCTCCTTCCACGCGCACTGCCTCGACGCCGGGATCGACCCGAGCACGCTGATGGGGCGCTTCAGGAGCGATCCTGCCGCGCGCGAGCTGCTGATCGCGCTGGAGACCGGCGAGATCGACGAGCTGGCTTTCGAGCTCAAATTCGCGGAGCTGCTGGATGTCGACCCAGAGGGCCTCGTGGATGGCCTGTTCGCCGGCGTGCTACCGGATGTGGCGATGGTGGAGGCGGTTCGCAAAGCGCACCAGGCGGGCGTGCGCACGGCGCTGGTGTCCAACTCCTGGGGCGTGCACCGCTATCCCCACGACATGTTCGACGAACTGTTCGACGGCGTGGTCATCTCCGGCGAGGAGCGGATCCGCAAGCCCACGCGCGCATGTACGAACTGGGAGCAGAGCGGGCTGGTGCAACCCCGGAGCAGTGCGTGTTCGTCGACGACCTGCCCTTCAACCTCACCCCCGCCGAGGAGCTGGGCATGGCGACCGTGCACCACACGAGCGCCGAGACCACGGTCCCGGCGCTCGAACGCATCCTCGGCGTGCCGCTTTCCTAAGCGCGCTTGCCGCGGCCGTAGAGCACTTTGAAGAGGCCGCCCAGCATTTTCGAGGTGCGCGACTTGTACGGGTACATGAAGAGTTCCTTCTTCATGCCCAGACGTGTGACCACGATCGCCTGCTGAGAGCAGTACTTGCGGATGCCGCCGGCGCCGTGACGCGAGCCCAGGCCGGAAGCCTTGGCGCCGCCCATGGGCAGCTCCAGCACGGTGTAGTTGATCATCGCGTCGTTGACGTTGGCCGCGCCGGTGTCCAGGCGGCGGGCGATCGCCTCACCGCGAGCGGTGTCGCGTGAGAACACCGATGCGCCGAGGCCGTAGGGCGAGTCGTTGGCCAGCCGCACCGCCTCGTCGGCGTCGCGCACCTTCATGATCGGAAGCGTCGGGCCAAAGGTCTCCTCGGTCATGCACTTCATGGTGTGATCGACGTCCACCAGCACCGTCGGTTCGTAGAAGCGTCCCGCTCCAGCAACCTGATTACCGCCGGCCAGCACGCGTGCGCCCTTCTGCACGGCGTCGGCCACGTGGTCCTTGATGGTGTCCAGCTGCGGCGGGAACGTGATCGCGCCGACGTCGACCGAGCCGAAGCCATCGGGCCTGCCCACGCGCAACGCGCCCACTTTCTCGGCGACCTTGGCCACGAACTCGTCGTAGACCGGCTCCTCGACGTACACGCGCTCGATCGAGATGCACGTCTGTCCGGCGTTCTGCATCGAGTAGTAGGTGGCGAAGTTGGCCGCACGCTCGAGGTCGGCGTCGGAGAGCACGATCATCGGGTCCTTGCCGCCCAGCTCCAGCGACGCCGGGATCAGGCGCTCGGCCGCCGTCTGGGCGACCTTCTTGCCGGTGCGTGTGGAGCCGGTGAACATGATCATGTCGACCTGCTCGATCAGCGCCGCGCCGGTGGCGCCGCGGCCGGTTGCGATCTGCAGCACGTTCTCCGGCAGGCCGCACTCGCGCAGCCCTTCGGCCAGCAGCAGCGAGGTCAGCGGCGTGACCTCGGAGGGCTTGAGGATCACGCTGTTGCCTGCCATCAGCGCCGGGAGGCAGTCGCCGAAGGAGTTCGTCAGCGGGTAGTTCCACGGCCCGATCACGCCGATCAGCCCGAGCGGGCGATAGCGCAGGATCAGCTTCTTGCCCTTGACCAGCACCTGGCTGGACTTGACCGCCTCGTCGGCAAGGTAGTTCGGTCCCTCCTTGGCCCAGAAGCCGAACGCGTTTCCGGCGTAGCTGATCTCGGCCAGCTGCGCGTCCTCGTAGGTCTTGCCGGTCTCCGACACGATCGTCTCGATGATGCGATCGGCGTTGTCCATCACCCACTTCTGCGCCCGCAGCAGCACCCGCGCACGGCCGGCGAAGCCGTAGGCCTCCCACTCGGGCTGCACCGCGCGTGCGCGCGCGGCCATCTCGGCCACAGCCTGCGCGTCCATGTCGGGCACGGTGGCGATGATCTCGCCGGTGGCGGGGTTCTCGACGGGGATGCCGTCGCTGACGTCGGCCACGCCGTTGTGGCTCTCAGGTAGGTGCTGCTCGATCGTGGCCATCAGGCCCTCCCCTGCTCGCTCGCTCACTCGGAGCAAACAACATTACTCTGAGATGGCCCGCTTGCGGGGCCTTTCCTCGGGGCGCTAGTCGGAGAGCTCGATCGAGGCGATGCCCACCGGCTCGGTGGGCATGTCGCGCCCGTCGGTCTGCACGCCCTCGAGCTTGTCCACCACGTCCATGCCGTCGGTCACCTGGCCGAACACCGTGTGCTTGCCGTCGAGCCACGAGCAGGCGTCGGCCGTGACGATGAAGAACTGCGAGCCGTTGGTGTTGGGGCCCGCGTTGGCCATCGCCAGCGCACCGCGCACGATCTTGTGAGGATTTATCTCGTCCTCGAAGGTGTAGCCGGGGCCGCCGGTGCCGGTGCCCTGGGGGCAGCCGCCCTGAATCATGAAGTCCTTGATGATCCGGTGGAAGTTGAGGCCGTCGTAGAAGCCGTCGGCGGAGAGCTTGCGGAAGTTCTCGACGGTCTTCGGCGCATCCTCGTCGAACAGCTCGAAGACGATCGGCCCTTCTGTGGTTTGCATCGTGGCTTTCGTAGGCATCGGCCTACTGTACAGGCCAGGCGTCGAAACCCCCTCCCCGATCAGGGCCGTTGAAAGACCGAATGCGTGCCGACGCGACGCCAGATGATGTGCGCCGCGCCTGGTTGAATCTCCTCGCCGTACTCGAAGGTCGCGCGCCCGTCGGGCGCCCAGCTCATCTCCCATACGCCAGAGTGTCCCTGCACGCGCTTCACGCGCAATCGTGGATGGAAGCCCTGGCCGCCGCCCGCGAGGTCGGTGATGAACTGAGCTACCGCTTTACGGAATGCCCGCTGCTGTTGTGGGGTGAGCCGATCCCAATCACGCCAGAACGACGCGAGGACATCACGCGTCGGCATCCAACGGCTTCGTGCGCTCGTCCAATGCCGTCAGGAAATCCTCGTCGCTCTCGTAACGCGATACGCGGCCTGCCGTGCGGTCGTCGTCTGCCTCGCGCTCCTTCGCCTGCCACTCGCGCGTCCAGTACCACGCCTGCTCGGGATCTATGCGTCCGGCGCTGATCTCCCCAAGCATGATCGCGGCGCCATCGATCGCGCCCTCCGGCAAGCGGTCCACTAGCTGATGAAGCTCGGCCTTGGTCATGCCCTAATTGTCGCACGCCTGCCGGTGTTTGCTGCCAGTGCGAGCGCACAAGGCAGTCGGTGGCTATAGGGGCATCTTGACAACGGTGTGCATCGTGGCGGTAGACACGCTGGCCTTCCCTTCTTTGGCGTCATGGTGGGAGGGGGCACGATAGCGGCACCTATCGTGCGGCTGCTCGGTGCCCCTTCGAGTCCGGCAGCGCGGAGGTAGCGATGCCCTCGCTCGCGGCGACGGCCAGCAATGGGCCGTCGGAGCTTGCGATACACGCCCCGGTTGGAGCACTCGCTACGAGCACAGCATCTGCGAGAGAGATCGGACAGCGAGAGCGGTGGTAATGAGCAGCGCGGATCTCGCCCGCGCGCCAAGCCTGGGAGAGCCCAAGTGGAAGCAGTGTCAAGTTCTTTGCCAGAAGCCCTTCGATCACCGGCCGCGTGCGGCCGATATCGAGGTCATAGCGGCGCTTCAGTCGATCTACCGCCTCAGCGAGGTTGAGGGTAGTCATGGCCGCGCCACGATTCAGCAGCTCCTGCACTTCGCCAGCGGCAGGCTCAGCTCCAAGAAGCGCGATGAGCGCTGAGGCGTCGATCAGGGTGCTCGTCGACGAATCGACCTTCTCAGTGGTGGTGGCGCTCTTGGCCATCCAGTTCCTCTTCGCGATCCAAGCGCTTGGCCTCCTCAGAGCCGAGTGCACCGATCTGCGTCGCGAATGCCCCTACGGCCGCGGCCACTGGATCATCTGGAACGGGACGCAACACGACATGGTCGCCAAGGTCTTCAGCGAGCACGGTTCGGGTGCGCCAACGTTTGCGCACCGCTGCTGGGACCGATACCTGACCCCCGCTGGAAATCACAAGACGCTTTGCCATGGCCATTACAAAATACCATGGCGACGGCCCTACCTTATCTCGACCCGCTCGAGGCTGAGCTTCTGTCCGCCCACCGGCTTGTCGTGCAACGCCTCGATCACCTGCTCGGCCTCCGACTCGGGGACGGACAGGAATGAGAAGCGATCCAGCACCAGCACGTCGCGCACCGCCTCGCCGTCCAGGCCTGCCGCCGAGGTGACCGCCGCCACGATGTCGGCCACGCTGAGCCCAGCAGCGCGCCCGCCGCCGAGCACGAGCTTGGCGTAGGGCTCCTGGCCGTTGCGCCTGACCACGCCGGGCTTGGAGTGCCTGCGCGGGCGCTCGCTGATCGGCGTGGGCGGTGTGACCGCGCCCTTCTGCCACTGCGTCACCGCGATCCCGATGTGGCGTTCGATCGCCTCCAGCTCTCGCTTCTGGCGATCCTCCACGAACGTGATCGCGCGGCCCGAGCGCCCAATCCGACCGGTGCGCCCGATGCGGTGCACGTAGGTGTCGGGGCTGGTGGGAACGTCGTAGTTGATCACGTGCGTGACAGTCGAGATGTCAAGCCCGCGGGCAGCAACGTCGGTGGCCACCAGCACCGGCACCCGCCCGCCCTTGAACGCCAGCATCACGCCGTCGCGCGAGCCCTGGGACATGTCGCCGTGCAGCGCCCGCACGTTCATGCCGCCGTCGCGCAGCGTGCGGAACAGCTGGTCGCAACGGATCTTGGTGCGCGCGAACACGATCGCCTGCTCCGGCTGCTCCGCCTTCAGCACCTCCACCAGCTTGGCCGGCTTGTCCTTGGAGTCGACCGGCAGCTGGAACTGCGCCACCGTGTCGATCGTGAGCGTGGCCGCTTTGACCTGGATGATCGTGGGGTCGTACATGTAGCGGTCGGCAAGCGCGCGGATCGGCGGCGGCATGGTGGCCGAGAACAGCGCCGTCTGACGGCTGGAGGGCGTCAACGAAAGAATCTTCTCGACGTCCTCCAGGAAGCCCAGGTCGAGCATCTCATCGGCCTCGTCCAACACCACGAAGCGACAGTCGTGGAGCACGAGCGAGTGGCGCGAGATCAGATCCAGCACGCGACCCACGGTGCCCACCACCACGTGCCCGCCGGCGCGCAGCTGCGCCTGCTGGGTGCGGATCGGCGCGCCGCCGAACACGGCCACCACGTCGATGCCGGTGTGCGCGCCGTAGGTGCGCAGCGCCTGCGTGACCTGGATGCACAGCTCGCGTGTGGGCGTCAACACGAGCGCCTGCACGGAGCGCTCGCTGGGGTCGATGTACTCCATGATCGGCAGGCCGAAGGCGGCGGTCTTGCCGGTGCCCGTCTGCGCCTGGCCGATCACGTCGCGACCCTCCAGCAGCGACGGGATCGCCTGTTCCTGGATCGGGCTGGGCGACTCGTAGCCGACGTCGCGCAGAGCTTGTTGTGTGGACTCGGAAAGTCCGAGGTCGGCGAAGGTCTTGGTCATCGTGGCGTCGATGAGAGCTTACGCGTCAAGCGACGGATCGAGGAGCAGCTTGCCCGTGGTGCGCCGTTCGCGCAGATCGATCTGCGCTTGAGCGGCCTGTGCAAGGGGGTAGGTGTGGCCAACCACGGCCCGCAGGGCGCCGCGCGCGGCGCGGGCGAACAGGTCGCTGAGCGCTTCGGCGAACATCCCCGGGCGCTCGAAACAGTGGAAGATGTAGAAGCCGACCACCGCGCGCGAGTGGCGCAGCAGCGAGCCGGTGGAAATCTTGTTCGGTTCGCTGGTGGCGATCCCGCAGGCCACGATCCGCCCGAACGGCGCCAGCGCCTCGTAGGAGGCGTCGAACACCTCGCCGCCAGAAATCTCGAAGACCACGTCCACCGCGTTGCCTTCATTGGCCTCGACCAAGCGCTCAGTCAAGCCCTCAGGCGCGGGATCCAGCGCCACGTCGGCCCCCAGCTCCAGGGCCAGCTCCCGCTTCTGCTCGCTGGATGCGGTGGCGATCACGCGCGCGGCGCCCAGCTCGTGGCCGAGCTGCACCGCGATCGAGCCCACGCCGCCGGCGGCGGCGTGCACGACCACGCTCTCACCCTCGCTGACGCGGGCGGAGGTCTTGTACAGGTGCCAGGCGGTGGTGCCCTGGATGACCATCGCCAGCGCCGTGCCGTCGTCCAGACCGTCGGGGATCGGGAAGACCATGCTCTCGGGGGCGGTCGCATACTCGGCGTAGCCGCCGCTGCCCACCAGCGCCACGACCCGCTCGCCGGTGTCCTCGCGCACGCCCGCCACCTCGCCGCCGGGGATCAACGGCAACGTGGCCTTCTGCACGTAGGAGTTGGTGCGCGTGTGGGTGTCGGCGAAGTTCAGGCCGGCGCGGCTCACGTTGATCAGAACCTCCCCGTCAGCGGGCACGGGCTTGGGTAGCTCGACGAGCTCGAGCACCTCCGGCCCCCCGAACTCGGTCATCTGAATCGCACGCATGAGCCGAGGCTATCGGAGTACCGCGCCCGGCCACGGACACCCCCGGGCATACATCGAGCACCCGGGGTGCTCTAAGGTGCGCGCGAATGCCAATCACAGTGGTCGGTTCCATCGCCTATGACACCGTCAAGACCCCGTTCGGGGAACGCGAGCGAATGCTCGGCGGAGCCGCGGTGCATTTCGCCCTCGCCGCCTCGTTCTTCGACGACGTCCATGTGGTGGGACCGGTGGGCGAGGACTTCGGCGAGGAACAGCTGTCGGTGATGCGCCGCCGCGGAGTCAACGTGTCGGACGTCGAGCGCGTTGCGGGCAAAACCTTCTTCTGGCACGGCGAGTACGGCTGGGACCTGAATTCCCGCGAGACGCTCGACACCCAGCTCGGCGTGTTCGAGGGCTTCGAGCCGAAGCTGTCGGAGGTCTCGCGCTCCAGCGACGTGCTGTTCCTGGCCAACATCCAGCCCGATCTGCAGCGCGGCGTGCGCGAGCAGATGCCCGACGCCAAGTTCGTGGCGCTGGACTCGATGAACCTGTGGATCGACATCGCACGCGACTCGCTGGTGGCGGCGATCGAGGGCGTGGACTGCCTGATCCTCAACGACGCCGAGCTGCGCCAGCTGACGGGCAAGCCGAACCTGATCACGGCCGCGCGCGAGGTGCTCACGTGGGCGCCCAAGGAACCCAGCTCCCCGAACATGAAAGGCCCGAGCGTGGTGGTGGCCAAGCAGGGCGAGTACGGGGCGGCGCTGATCACGCGCGACGGCTTCTTCGCCGTGCCCGCCTATCCGCTGGAGACCGTGATCGACCCCACCGGCGCCGGCGACACGTTCGCGGGCGGCTTCGTGGGCTACATCGCCGCGCATCCCGAGGACGAGCTGACCGACGTGATGCTGCGTCGCGCGATGGCCCACGCCACGGTGCTCGCGTCGTTCAACGTGGCCGAGTTCGGCACCGAGCGCATCGAGCGCCTGACCGGCGCGGAGATCATGGCCCGCATCCGCGAACTGCAGTCGATGACGGAGTTCAGCGGCGCACCGCTGAAATTGAGGGGCTGAGCGCCGCGCCGATGACTGCGGAGAAGCCCGTAGCGCGAATCCGGGGCTTGTACGGATGCGCGGGCGGGTATACGATCGGTGGCAGTGACCACATGGACCTTCATTTGGCTGATGGTCTTGTTGAAGATCCCGATCGTTGCGCTGTTTCTGCTCGTTCGCTGGGCGGTGGCCCAGGGTCCGGAGATCGCGCCGCAGGAGCAGGACGGCGGGATCGGACCGCGCCCGCGGCCGCTGCACCCACATCACCCTCGCTCCAGGCTGCCACGCGCACCCCGCCGCGGCCCCCACGGCGAGCGTTCGCCGTCCCCGCCTCCGCGCACGCGCACAGCCGTTGCGCTGCAGCGCCTGCCGCGCAACTGAGAACCGCTTTGAGAGAGGTTCTGAGCGTTTTGCCGGGTCGCGCGGCGCGGTCGCGCATAATCGGAGATAGACCACCCGTAATCGTGGATAGGAGACGCACATGAGCACCGAGACCCAGGCCGCCGGCACCAGGGACAGCGCCGAGCAGCACCCAGACGGCGGGGTGTCCGGCGCGGAGCCCACTCTCTCCGTCACCGACAACCGCACGGGCAGGACCTATGAGCTGCCGATCCAGGACGGCACGGTGCGCGCCATGGATCTCCGGCAGATCAAGACCGACGACGAGGACTTCGGCCTGATGGCCTACGACCCGGCGTACATGAACACCGCGTCGTGCCGCAGCTCGATCACCTACATCGACGGCGACGCCGGCATCCTGCAGCACCGCGGCTACTCGATCGAGCAGCTGTGCGAGCACTCGACCTACCTCGAGGTGGCCTACCTGCTGATCAACGGGCGGCTGCCCAACAAGGTCGAGCTGCAGGGCTGGGTCGACGAGATCACGATCCACACGTTCGTGCACGAGAACGTCAAGGACTTCATGCAGGGCTTCCGCTACGACGCCAACCCCATGGGCATGCTGGTGGCCTCGGTCGGTGCGCTGTCGACCTTCTATCCGGACGCCAACAAGATCCACAACGAGCGCGTGCGCGCGATGCAGATCATCCGCCTGCTGGCCAAGATGCCCACGCTGGCCGCCTTCTCCTTCCGTCACAACATGGGCCAGCCCTACGTCTACCCCGACAACGACCTCAACTACGCGGGCAACTTCCTGGGGATGATGTACAAGATGACCGAGCTGAAGTACCAGCCCGATCCTCGCCTGGAACGCGCGCTGGACGTGCTGTTCATCCTGCACGCCGACCACGAACAGAACGCCTCCACGAGCGCCGTTCGCGCGGTCGGCTCGACGCAGGTGGACCCCTACTCCGCCGTCGCCGCCGGCGTCGCCGCCCTGTACGGCCCGCTGCACGGCGGCGCCAACGAGCAGGCGCTGCGGATGCTCAAACGGATCGAGACGGTGGAGAACATCCCCAGCTTCCTCGAGGGCGTGAAGGCCGGCAACGAGCGCCTGATGGGCTTCGGCCACCGCGTGTACAAGAACTACGATCCGCGCGCGCGGATCATCCGCAAACACCTCGACGCGGTCTTCGAGGTGCGCGGCAAGAGCCCGCTGCTGGACGTGGCCACGGAGCTCGAGAAGCGGGCCCTGGACGACGACTACTTCACCTCGCGCAAGCTCTACCCCAACGTGGACTTCTACTCGGGACTGATCTACGAGGCGCTGGGCCTGCCGGTGGCGATGTTCCCGGTGATGTTCGCCATCGGGCGCACCAGCGGCTGGATCGCCCAGTGGAAGGAGATGGTCGAGGACTCCGAGCAGAAGATCGCCCGCCCGCGCCAGATCTACACCGGCGAGCGCGACCTCGACTACGTACCGATCGATCAGCGCGCCTGAGAAAGAGCCGAACAGGCCCTCCATCTGACCTGCCGGCGTGAAAGATGGGTGCAAACACCCATCTTCCTAACGTTCCACCCTGCCGTTACAGACGCTGTCCAACAACGGCGGCAGGGGAGCGAACGATGAGCACCATTCAGGGCACACTCAAGCGCGACGAGCGCGGCTTCACGTTGATCGAGCTGCTCGTCGTGATCCTGATCATCGGCATCCTGGCCGCAATCGCCATCCCGTCGTTCCTGAACCAGAAGAGCAAGGCCTACGACGCGGCGGCGAAGGAGATGGCGCGCACCGCTCAGACCACAGCGGAAACGTACGCCACCGACCACGAAGGCTCCTACGTCGGCCTCACGCCTGCGGTTCTGCACGAATACGAGATCTCGATCGCCACGGTCTCCACCGGCGGGGCCTACATCAGCGCTGTCGGAAAAGCGACGGCCACCGAATTTGAAATCACCTCCAAAGCGGCCAACACGGGCGACGAATTCATCGTCAAACGCAACGCCAGCGCGGAAGTGAAACGCGAATGCAAAAGTGCGAGCAAGGGCTGTTCGGGAGCCTCCACCGGCACCTGGTAGGCCAGCCGTACGGTCAGGGCTCGACGAGCCCTCGACGAATGGCGTAGCGGGTCAACTCGACCCGGTTGCGCATTCCCAGCTTGCCCAGCACGTTGGCGCGATGACGCTCCACCGTCTTGCCGCTCAGCACCAGCTGGGCGGCGATCTCATCGCTCGTATGCCCTTCGGCGATCAGCTTCACCACCTCCAGCTCACGCGCCGTCAGCGGGTCCTCCGGCGGGGACTCCCCGCGCGCCACGCCGTCGAGATAGTCGCGGATGATCGTGGCCACCGCCGGCGGGTACAGGAAGGGCTCGCCGCGCATGCTCGCGCGACAGGCGTTGACCAGGTCGCGGTTGGCCGCGGTCTTCAACACATAGCCGGAGGCGCCCGCCTTCAACGCCTCGAAGAAGTACTGCTCGTTCTCGTGCATGGACAGCATCAGCAGCTTCAGCTCGGGCTGG
The DNA here is from genome assembly GCA_963723325.1 of uncultured Solirubrobacteraceae bacterium. Classification (GTDB taxonomy): domain Bacteria; phylum Actinomycetota; class Thermoleophilia; order Solirubrobacterales; family Solirubrobacteraceae; genus Palsa-744. The sequence goes on from CAVRQK010000004.1 coordinate 313,021, forward strand.
CGTCGATGCAGCTCCACCGCTGCCTGCAGCCCCGTCAGCCGCGGCATCGACACGTCGAGAATCGCCAGGTCGATCTCGTCGGCGAGCGCCAGCTCGACCGCCTCCGCTCCATCGGCGGCCTCGGCGACCACGTCGATATCGGGCTCCGCGTCGAGCACCATCCGCAACCCGGCGCGCACCAGCGCGTGATCGTCGGCCAGCAGCACCCGGATCTTCAGCGGCGTGGTCATCGTCGCAATTCCACCACCGGCACCGCCAGCGCCACTCTCAGGCCGCCCGCAGGCGCCGGGCCCACCTGCAGATCGGCGTGGATCAGGATCGCGCGCTCGCGCATGCCCATCAGGCCGCTGCCCTCACCCTGCACGTCCGGCAGTCCGCCCCCGTCGTCCTCCACGCTCAACAGGATGCCGTGCCGCTCGGCGCGCAGCGCCACGCGCACCTCCGAGGCATCGGCATGGCGCAGCGCGTTTGTCAGCGCCTCCTGGGCCACCCGGTAGACCACCAACTCGACCTCGGTGCTCAGCGGCGGCAGGTTGCCTTCGAGTTCGCGGGTCACCTTGATCGACCCCTGCCGTTGCACCCGCAGGCACAACGCGATCAGCGCATCCGTCAGGCCGAGGTCGTCCAGCGCCTCCGGGCGCAGCTCGCGCGCGATCCGGCGCACGTCGTCGAGGCTGCTGTGGATCGCTGTGGTGATGCCGGCCAGCACCTGCGGCTGAGCGCCGTTGGTGGCGGCGCGTTCGACCTGCAGCGCCACCGCGGTCAATGTCTGGCCGACCTCGTCGTGCAGCTCACGTGCGATGCGCAAGCGCTCGGCCTCCTGCGCGGCCAGCGCGCGGCGCGCGCTTTCACGGCGCTCGGTCTCCAGCCGGTCGAGCATCGTGTTGAGCGCGCCCGCCAACACTCTCACCTCCGAGCCGGCCCACTGCGACTGGCTGACGGGCGCCCGTTGACCGGGGCGCATTGGGTCGATCTGCCCCATCAGCCGCGCCAGCTTGCGCACCGGCCTGAGCACCAGCGCCAGCAGCACCAGATCCACGAGCAGCGTCAGCAGCAGGCCTACCACCAACGCCACCAGCTCGGGCGGCTTGACCGGATTGCTGACGGTGGCGGGGCTGAGAATCAGCGTGAGCACCGCCGCGCCGAACACGAACGCGTTGACGGCGAAGACCCTCCACAGGATCGAGGGGCCGCCGGCGAAGTCCCTGCCTCTCACAGCACCAGCATCCCGCCGTTGAGCCGCAGCCAGTCGCGATCCTCGCGGTAGCTGGGCCAGTGGCGCTCCACCAGCGCCCAGAAGCGGGGCGAGTGATCGAGCACCTGCAGGTGGCAGACCTCGTGCCAGACCACGTATTCGAGCACGTGCTCGGGCGCCAGCAGCAGCCGCCAGTTGAAGCTCATGCGCCCGCTCGCCGAACACGAGGCCCAGCGGGTGCGCTGGGCACGGATCGACAGTGCGCTGTAGGGGAGCCCGGCGATGGCGCTGGCGCGATCCAGCCGCGGGGCGATCTCGCTGCGCGCGGCACGCCTGTAGAAGCGCTCCAGCGCCGGGCGCGCGTCGCCGTCGGGCACCAGCAGCCGCTGCCCGCTGCGATGCACGCGCGTTCGCCCGGGCTGGGCCACGAGCTCCAACGAGCCGCCCAGGTAGGGGACGGTGCCGGCACGCGCCGCGATCCGCGCGCGCGCCCGGCGACCCTCCTCCAGGCGGCGTTCGATCCACGGGCGCAGCTCGCTGACGGCCGCCGCAGCCGCACGCTCGGGCGCGCGGCTGGGCAGCACGACCTCCACGCCGCTGTGGGCGTGCACGTTCACCCGCACGCGCTTGGCGCGCGCCGAGCGGCGCACCGTGTAAGGGATCTCGCCCGTCGGCGAGGTGAGGTCCATGGCCGGGAGGGTACGCGCCGCGGCGGTCCCATCAAGCGCCACCAACGCAGAATCTCTTTCAAAATGAGGGTGCGGTCGGGGTGTTCAAGGACCAAGCTGGGCGACGCGGGCCGGTGAAGCCCGTGCTGGTGGCACGGGCAAGACGGCACGTGACGATCCAGCGCCGCGTCCAGGGACGCATCCGAGCGTGCCCATCATTTTGAAAGAGGTTCCTATAGCCCAGCAAATACGCTTGGCGCCATGGACGCCAGCGAGGAGACGGCGAAAGCCCACATGCAGACCTTCGACGAGGAGCTGCTGCTGTGGCTGGGCAACGAGCCGCCGGGGATCCGTGCGGCGGATGCGGAGCGTGTGCACGACATCGCCGCCGAGTTGGCGCGCGGCTTCGACGCGCTGGCCGAGGTCGGCCCGGCGGTGACGGTGTTCGGCTCCGCGCGCACCCCGCCGGGCCATCCGCACTACGAGCTCGCCCGCACGGTCGGGGCATGTCTGGGCGGCGCCGGCTATGCGGTCATCACCGGCGGCGGGCTGGGTTTGATGGAGGCGGCCAACCGCGGTGCGCGCGAGGCCGGCGCGCTGTCGATCGGCTGCAACATCGAGCTGCCGTACGAGCAGCGGCTGAACGAGTACGTGGACATCGGGCTGCGCTTCCGTCACTTCTTCGCGCGCAAGGTGATGTTCGTGCGCTATGCCTGCGCGTTCGTGATCTGCCCCGGCGGCTTCGGCACGCTGGACGAGCTGTTCGAAGCGCTGACGCTGATCCAGACGTCCACCATCCGGCACTTCCCCGCGATCCTGCTCGGCGACGGCGAGTGGGACGGACTGCTGGACTGGCTGCGCAAGGGGGCGTTGGCCGACGGGCGCATCTCCCCGGACGATCTCGACGTGCTGCACCAGGTGGCCGATCCGGCCCAGGTCTGTGAGATCGTGAACGCCGCCCGCGCGCGCCAGCTCGCCTACGCGGAAGGCGCCCCTCGGCGCGGGCGCTCGCCGCGGTCATAATGACCGGCAGATGGCGCAATCCATGGTCAAGCTGCCGCACGATGTGCGACCTCCGTATGAGGTCTATCTCAACGGTGTGCCGCAGCGCCTGGGTGATGACTTCAAGGTGAGCGAGGGCTCGCTGGTGTTCGAGCGAGAGCTGCGCAAGGACAAGATCAGCGGCTGGCGCTGGCTGTTGGGGGCGTGGGGCGTGGGCACCTACCGCCAGAACGATTCGGTGGACGTGCGCTATGAGGCCCCGGACGGCTCGCCGCGGGTGGCCGAGGGGCTGGAGATCGAAGCGGCCTAACGCCGCCGCGACCTACCAGGGTTTGGCCAACCGCAGCGCGCTGAGGATCGCGCGTGTGGCCGGCGAGCGGTTGAGCGTGATGAAGTGGATGCCGGGCACGCCGGCGCTCAAGAGCTCAGCGCACTGCAGCGTGGCGTAGGCCACGCCGAAGTCCAGTACGGCCTCGGAGTCCTCTGCTCGGGCGTGCAGCTCCCGGCGCAGACCGTCTGGGATCGAAGCCTTGCAGAGCTTGGCCATCCGCTCGACCTGCCCGACCTGGGTGATGGGCATGATGCCGGGGATGATCGGTACGCCCACACCGGCGGCGCGCGCGCGATCCACGAAGTCGAAGTAGAGGGCGTTGTCGAAGAACAGCTGCGTGATCAGGAAGTCCACGCCGGCGGCGACCTTCTCGGCCAGATGTTCCAGATCCTCCTCGGGACTCACGGCGTGGATGTGCGTCTCTGGGAAGCAGGCCCCACCGATCGCAAACGGATAGTCGGCGGAGATCAGTTCGACGAGTTCGCGTGAGTACTCAAGGCCTCCCTCGGTCTTGCGCCAATCCTCCTGTCCTGCCGGCGGGTCGCCGCGCAGCGCGAGCACGTTTTCGACGCCAGCGCTCTGCATCTCGTCGAGCGTGGCTCGCAGTTCGGGCACGGTGGCGCCGACGCAGGTGAAGTGGGCCATCGCCTCCAGGCCGTACTCATCCTTGATGCGCTTGACGATCTCGATCGTTTTGCTCTGGTGCTGCCGCCCGCGCCGTAGGTGACCGACACGAACGATGGCTCCAGCTGACGCAGCTCGCCGAGCGCGTCGTGCAGGTTCTGCTCCCCCACCTCGGTCTTGGGGGGGAAGAACTCGAACGAGAACGTGGGCCCGTCCGAGGACAGGATCTGATCGATGCGCATCGTGAGATTATGCAGACCAGCGCTCGGGCTCACCGGCGATGCGCTGCACCTTGCCCACGGCCTGCAGGTGCGTGAGGTAGGCCAGGATCTTCGACAGCAGCCAGTGCGCGTTGTCGGAGGAGAGCGCGTTGCCGTACACGTGCGGCACCACCTCGAACGCCGTCAGCTCGGCCTCGGAAACCGCTTTCAGCACGCTCTGCAGGCGTTCGTCGACCAGTTTGTGGTTGCCGTTGATGTGCGCCTGCACGTCGGTGAACGTGCGGCCGTGCCCGGCCAGGCACAGGCGCGCGTCGAGCTTCTCGACCACGTCCAGCGAGTGCAGGAACTCGCCGACCGGATCGGGCGAGTAGCCGTAGTCGAAGTACAGCGAGATGCGCCCCAGCAGGTGATCTCCGGAGATCAGCACGCGCCGCTCGGGCTGGAACAGGCAGACGTGCGAGGGTGCGTGCCCGGGTGTCTCATACGCGATCCACTCGCCGAGGTCGGTGGCGATGGTGACGCCGTCGAGCAGGTCGCGGTCGGGTTCGATCGGGCCGGCGATGCCGGTTCCGCGCTGGCTGCGATCGGAGGCGTAGCGCTGTAGCGGCTCCTCGGGCACGCCGCTCTGGCGCGCCACCTCCACGCGCCGGTCGAACACCGCATCGGGGTCCTCCACCATCCGCGTCAGGTGCGCGTGGTTGGGGTGCATCCACACCTCGCAGCCGGCGGCCTGCGCGATCGTGGGCGCCTGCCCGCAGTGGTCGGAGTGGGCGTGCGTGCACACCACCAGGCGCGCGTCCGCCAGGCGCAGGTTGCACATGGCCAGCGCGCGCTCGAGGTTGGCCATCGAGTCGGGCTGATGCATGCCGGTGTCGAACAGCACGAAACCGTCGCCGTCGGCCACCGCCCAGGCGTTGCAGTGGGGAACACCGGGCCACGGCAGCGGCAGCCGCAGCCGGTATACGCCGGGCAGTACCTTCTCGCCGCGGGGTTGGGCGGGCATCCGTTCCCGCCTGCTGTTCACATCGGCCACCCAGCGCAGACTAGACTACTGCTCCTCAGCGGCGTAAAGGAGACGGGATGAGCGATCGAGAGAGTGCCAGCGAGGCGAGCGCCAGGGTGCAGGAGGTCGCTGCCAACATCCAGCAGCTGACCGCCAATCGCAAGCGAATCTCAGGCAGCAAGGCGGAGGCGGTGGCGCGCAGCTACTTCGCCGCCGTCGACGCGCGCGACCTGGAGGCCGCGGTGTCCCTGTGGGCGCAGGGCGGGCGCGAGAACGTGCGCGGCCAGGTCGACGTACAGGCGCCGGAGGGCGTGCGCGCCTTCGTCGGCGAAATGCTCGACGCGCTGCCGGACCTGAAGATGGAGGTCGTCTCGACGACCTCCGAGGAGGATCGCTGCGGCGTGCACTGGCGCCTCACCGGCACGTTCGCCGGCCCCGGGCACTTCGGCGGCGTGGCGCCCACCGGCAGCCCGGTGCAGCTGGAAGGCTTCGACCTGCTGAGCGTGCGGGACGGGCTGATCGAGAGCAACGACGCGTTCACCGACAGCATGACGTTCGCCCGCAAGATCGGCATGATGCCGCCGCAGGGCTCCACCGCGGAGCAGCGCATGATGGGAGCGTTCAACGCCAAGACCCGGTTGACCGCAGGCCTGGGCGCCGGCGAGGCGCGATTGGTGGCGACGGGCGTGTGGCTGGTGCAGGGCCAGCCGGGGCGCTGCAACGTGTATCTGATCGAGGACGAGGGCGGCGTGACGCTGTTCGACGCCGGCGCGCACACGATGGTGCGCGCGGTGGCAAGCGCTGGGGCCAAGCTCGGCGGCATCCGCCGCGTGGTGCTCGGTCACGCCCACACCGACCATCGCGGCACCGCGCCGGACTTGGGGGCGCCGGTGTTGTGTCACCCGGCCGAGGTGCAGGACGCGGAAGGCAGCGGCGGCTTTCGCTACTGGCCGCAGGGTCTGGTGGGACTGCCGCTGCCGCTGCGGATCGGGCACAAGCTGCTGCACCGCTACGCCTGGGACGGCGGCCCGGTGAAGATCGCGGGCACGGTGGCCGAGGGCGATGAGATCGCGGGCTTCCGCGTGATCGATCTGCCCGGACACGCGCCCGGGCAGATTGGCCTGTGGCGGGAGTCAGACCGCCTGGCGCTGGTCAGCGACTGCCTCTACACGGTCGACATGTGGGGGCGCGACAGCGCGCCGCACGTGCCCGATGAGACCTACAACCTGGACACCGAGCAGGCCCGTGAGAGCATCCTCAAGCTGGCGGCGCTGGAGCCGGCGATCGTGTGGGCCGGCCATGCCCGCCCGGTCACAGGCGATGTGCGCGCGCAGCTCGAACGGGCGGCCAGCGGCGGCTGAGCGTGGCCAAGCGCGCCCGCAGGGCGGAGAAGATCTCGGCGCCGCCCAGCGACTACACCGACGCGGAGGGCAACGTGCTGAGCCTGCGCGGCTCGCTGACGGCAGGCTCCAGGAGCCAGTATGCAAAGACGCTCACCGGCCTGGATGGCCGCCCGGCGGCCACGCAGGAGGACGCCTGGCAGCGGGCGCTGGAGCTGTTGTTCGAGCGCCTGGCGGTGCGCTGGGTGATCGCGGGAGTTCCCACCGAGCGCCCGCGCGAGCTGCTGGCGCGCTTTCGCATGGCCTCGACAGAGGAGCGCGCGTGGGTGCGCGGCGCGATTCGCGAGCACTGCGCCGAGCATTTCCCCGACGTTCAGGCTCCCTGAGCCGCCGACGCTCAGGCGTCGGGTTCGAGCAGCTCCAGACGCGGGCCGTGCGCGCGTTCGGCCGACACGAACCGAGCGGTGGCAGGGCTGAGCACGAACTCGAACAGCTCGCCGCTCTCGCCGCGGGTCTGCAAGCGCCGGCCGTGGTCGTGCACGGCCACCACCACCGCCGTCTCAAAGCTCCCTCCAAAGTGCGCGATGCGCGCCTGGGAGCCGATGCGCGGCATGGCTCGCGACGGTCTGGGCATCCGCACATGCTAAGCATCCGCGCGACTCGCACCGCGCACCCACGCGCCTGCCGCTACCGTGCGGTGCATGCGTCGCACCAAGATCGTCGCCACCATCGGTCCGGCCTCCCGCGACCCCGATACGCTGCTGCGCCTGGTTCAGGCGGGAATGGATGTGGCACGCCTGAATTACTCCCACGGCACCCTCGACGAGCACGCCGAGACGATCGGCCGCGTGCGTGACGCAGCCAACCGAGCCGGTCGCCCGGTGGCCGTGCTGCAGGACCTGCCCGGGCCGAAGCTACGCATCGGCCCGCTGCATGACGGCGTGGTCGAGCTGACCCCGGGTGAGCGCCTGACGCTGAGCTGCGGCGATGAGGAGCGGGAGGGCGATGCCCACCACATGAGCATCACCTGGGGCGGCCTGCCGGAAGCGGTGGAGGAGGGCTCGATCCTGTATCTGGCCGACGGCTCAGTGCGGCTGCGGGTGGTGGCGGTGCGTCCGGAGGACGGCGAGGTGGAGGCGGAGATCGAGATCGGCGGCGCGGTGGCCTCGCGCCAGGGGCTCAACATCCCCGGACCGGTGGCCTCGCTGCCGGCGGTGCCGGAGGAGGATCTGCACATGCTGCGCCACGGCGAGTCGATCGGAGTGGACATGGTGGCGCTGTCGTTCGTGCAATCGCCCGAGGACGTGACGTTCGTGCGCGATCACACGCGCCTGCCGCTGATCGCCAAGATGGAGAAGCCGCAGGCGGTGGAACGCGCGGCGGAGATCCTGCGGGCGGCCGACTGCGTGATGGTGGCGCGCGGAGACCTGGGCATCGAGCTGCCGATCGAGCGCGTGCCGCTGGTGCAGAAGCAGCTGCTGGAGATGGCCGGCTGGATGGCGCGCCCGTCGATCACGGCCACCCAGATGCTCGATTCGATGGTCAGCTCCTCGCGCCCCACCCGCGCGGAGGTGGCCGACGTGGCCAACGCGATCCTGGACGGCACCGACGCGGTGATGCTCTCCCAGGAGACGGCCGTTGGCGCCTATCCGGTGGCGGCGGTGGAAATGATGGCCGCTGTGGCGCTGCAGGCGGAGTCGATCGCGCCGTATGAGCGCTGGAACCAGTCGCGCGTCAGGCGCACCGAATCGGACCCGGCGCACACGATCGCGCACAACCTGTGCGACGCCGCGCGCGAGCTGCGCCTGGACGCGCTGGTGATCCCCACGCTCTCGGGACGCTCGGCCCGCCTGGTCTCGGCGCACCGTCCCACGGTGCCCATCTACGCGCTGTCGCCGGGCAAAGAGACGGTCAGGCGCTGCGGGCTGATGTGGGGCGTGAAGGCCGCGTCGATGCCGCGCCACGAGACCACCGAGGCACTGATCGCGGACGCCGCGCGGCGCGTGGTGGAGCTGGGCTGGTGCAAGCGCGGCCAGCGTGTGGGCATCACCGCGGGGCTGCCGTCGGGACGCCCTGGCACCACCAGCCTGTTTCAGATCCAGGTTCTGTAGGCGCTCGGCTCAGCCGGCGGTGCCGACGCCGCGGCGCCCGTAGAAGTCGGCCTCCTGGCGGCCGAGCTCGGTGACGGGCTGATCGTCGTACATCCACTCGCGCGCGATCCGGTGCCAGTTGTTGCCGGCCTGCAGCTGGGAGAGGACTGCCAGAGTGAGCATCTCCATGCGTCGCCCGAACAGGTGCTCGGGGCGCATGTCCTGGTGGCGCATCGCTTTGAAGTGCTGCGAGCGCGGGTCGGAGCTTTCGATCATCACCTGTGTGGCGATCTCCGGTGTGAGCTTGACCACCTCATCGGCGGTGGTGTACCACCAGATGGAGTCGGTCATGTAAGCCAGCAGGTCGTCGGGGTCGACGCGCTCGGGCACGGGCAGGAAGCCGGATTGGGCCAGCAGCCCGTGCAGCTTGACTGCGTCGCCCTCGGCCACAGCGCGCTGGCAGGCGAGCTCCAGCTCCACGGGCGCGGCGTCCATGCGCTTGAACAGGCCGAAGTCCAGGAACGCCACGCGGCCGTCGTCCATCAGCATGAAGTTGCCGGGGTGAGGATCGCCGGAGAACTGGCGGTGGCGGTAGAGGCAGCCGAGGAAGAAGCGGAACACGATCTCCCCCACGCGGTCGCGCTCGGCCTGCGAGCGCCCCTTGATCTCCTCGAAGCCCACGCCGCTGACGAACTCGCTGACGAGCACGCGCTCGCGTGAGAGCGAGACGATCACGTCGGGGATCGCGATGAACGGGTGCCCGGCGAAGATGCGCGCCAGCGAGCGCTGGTTCTGGGCCTCGAGCTCGTAGTCGAGCTCCTCCACGATCCGCTCCTTGATCTCCATTGCGATCGCCTTGGCGTCCATGCCGGGCGCCATGCGCTTGAGCAGGCGCAGGATCATGTCCAGGTTCTGCATGTCCGCGCGCACAGCGCCCGCGACGCCGGGGTACTGGACCTTGACGGCCACCTCGCGCCCGTCGCGCTTGAGCGTGGCTCTGTAGACCTGGCCGATCGAGGCGGCGGCGATCGGCTCCTCGTCGAACGATGCGAACACGTCCGAGATCGGTTCTTCGAGGTCCTCCTCGATTACGTGCTGCATCTGCTTGAACGAAACGGTTGGCGCGGCGTCGCGCAGCTTGGCCAGCTCGAGCTGGAACTCCTCGCGGTACTCCTCGGCGACCAGGCCCACGTCCAGGAAGGACATCACCTGTCCGAGCTTCATGGCGGCGCCCTTCATCGTTCCGAGCACGGCCACGATCTGCTTGGCGGTCTCCAACTGGCGGCGGGCCATGGCCTCTTCGGAGGCCTCATCGCCGCGGGTGACGTTGGCGGCGCGGGTGCCGAACTGCTTGACCGCCTCGCTGGCGGCGAGCGAGGCGACGGTGGCGGTGCGCCTGACGCGCGAGGTTGGGATCTTGTCGTTCTCGCGCAGCCATCCCCTGCATGCTACGAGCTACGTGCGGCGCGCCTCAACTGGCCCGCTCGACGCGCGAGCCGGGGACGATGTCATCGGAGCCGTCGGGCCAGCGAACCCAAGCCTTGGTACCACCGTCGTAGTCGGCGCCCGAGCAGCACCAGCGTGGCGGGCTCGCCGAGCGCGGTGCACGGCTCGGTTCCCTGCGGGTCCAGGCCGCGCCACACGCGGATGAACGCGTTGGCGTCCCACTCGCGGCGCACGGTGGTGGGATCGGCGTGACCGGGGTAGATGACGGTGTCGGGTGGCAGCTCCATGAGCGTGCCCATGATCGAGTCGCTGAGATCCGTGTAGGTGGTGTGACCGGGCGCTTTGACGCCGCCGACGGAGTCTTTGAAGAGCGTGTCGCCGGTGAAGACCACTGCGTCCGCTCCCACGAAGCCTCCGGGCGCGGTGGTGGTGCGGTGGCGCGAGGCGCCCTCCGGAAGCTCCGGTTTGTCGCCCACCAGAAACGACAGCATCCCGCCGGTGTGTCCGGGCGTGTGCAGCGCACGCACCTCCAGCGCGCCGAAGCGGAGCGTCTGCCCGGCCTCCACGTTGCCCATCTTGGCCACCGCCTTGGACTGCTCGGCGTCGGACTCGCTGGCGGCGGCCGAGCAGCTCCTGCTCGCGCTTGCTGATCAGCACCTGCAGCTTGGGCCAGCGCTTCAACAGCACGGGGACCTCGCTGACGTGGTCGAAGTGGTGGTGGGTGAGCAGGATGTGCGTGGGCGTGAGGCCGAGGCGCTCGGCGGCCTCGATCAGCGGCTCGACCGGCCCGCCGGCGTCGATGAAGAAGGCGGGACCACCCTCGCCGTCGGCGACGAGATACGTGTTGGACACGAACTGGGGATGGGTGGCGTACTCGACGAGCATCGCGCCATCCTTACACGAATCGCTCAGCCGGCGTTGGAGAGCGGCGGCGCTCCCTCGAGCGCGGCGCCGGCGTTGACGAGCTCACTCAACCCCTCCAGGTAGCTGAGCTCGCCCACGTCGCGACGCCACTCGCAGCACCGGGATGCGCTCGGCGCCGGCCACCACGCGCAGGCGCGCCTGCTCGAGCGTGGGCGCGGTGGCGACCAGAGCGACGGCGCGCGAGGTGCCGACGGTGCGGTAGGCGTTGTGGCCGGTCTGGATGGCGGAGGAGAAGAACACGTGGCAGCCGTCCGCTTCGATCTGGGCGCGATCGAGCGTGAAGTCGTAGGCGGGGCCCGGACGCAGGGCGTAGTCGGGAGAGACGAGATACAGGACCACCGACGCTTCCGGGCGCAGCACCACATCGGAGGAGCTGAGGTTGCAGCCGGCGATCCGTTTCATCACGTCCGGCCAGTTGCCCTGGAAGAGGCTCATGATGTTCATGCACTCGGGGTCGCCGAAGCGGGCGTTGAACTCGATCACCTTGACGCCGTCGGCGGTGGCGAAGAAGCCGCTGTTCATCACGCCGCTGAAGTGGCGGCCCTGCGCGGTCAGGCGCTGGATCACCGCGCGGATGATCGAGCAGGCTTCCACGTAGTGCTCGTCGGTCATGAACGGCAGCGTGTCGAACTCCATCGACAGCGAGCCCATGCCGCCGGTGCCAGGCCCCTGATCGCCCTCGTAGCGGTAGGGGAAGTCATAGGTGCAGGGCGGAAACACGACCGTGTTGCCGTCGCTGATGGCCTGGATGGTGAACTCGGCGCCCACGATCTTCTCCTCGATCAGCACCGAGTCGCCGGGGGCTGCGCGCTGGAGCAGCTCGCGCGCGTAGTCGGCGGCGTGCTCGTGGCTGTCCAGGTGCGGGCCCATCACCTTGACGCCCTTGCCGCCGGTCAGGCCGGAAGGCTTGACCACCACAGGCGCCCCGCCGAATGAGGCGATCGCCTCCTGCACCTGGGAGAGGTCGTGGATGACCCGCAGCTTGGGCGTGGCGTTGGGAGCGATCTCCATCAGCAGTTCGCGCGCGAACTGCTTGTTCCACTCGATCTCCGCGCCGGCGCGGGTGGGGCCGACGGTCGGCGTGCCCTGCGCCAGCAGGGCGTCCACCACTCCCGCCTCCAGCGGCGAGTCGGCGCTGACCATCGCCAGGTCGATCTCGTGCGCCTGGGCGAAGGCGGCCACGGCCTGCGGGTCACAGACGTCGCCGATCTCGTACGTGCCGCCGGACGCGGCGGCGTAGCCAACAATCGAAGGGTTCTGGTGGCCGATGAACGCGTGCAGCTCGCTGTGTTCGGCCATGCGCATGGCCAGGGCGCTCTCGCGGCCGCCGTGACTGACGATCAGGGTTCGCACGCGGGGGAGTGTAGATCGAAGCGGGCGGCGGCTGATGTGAGCGTTGGAGAGCGACAACGCGGCTATGCGCGCAGCGATGCCTGGTCGAGTCCAATCTCGATGACGCCGGCCACGCGGTCCATGTCGGCGTCATGGGAGAGCAGCGTTGCACCGCTACGCCACGCAACGGCCGCGATCATGCAATCGAGCATTCCCCGCGGAGTGACCCCTGCGGCGCGGCATCGACGGTAGATGCGGACCGCGCCGTCGAAATCGGCCACAACGTCGAAGCGCAGGAGCTCGAAGCGCTGCAGCAGCCGCCGCAGATCGTTCTCCCGCCGATCATCGCGAGCGCCCGCCAGCACCTCCATGAGTACGGGCTCAGTGATCGCCACCGGACCACCCGTCTCGATCAACTCGTTGAGGCGCTCATCCACCGCGCTTCCGGTAGCGCGGTCGTACTCGACCCAGGCCGAGGTATCGGCGAGGATCACGCCTCGCGCGGCGGCAGATCGGCGGGAATCTCAGCGATGGCGCCAGCTCCGCGCATCGCCAGAGCTTCATCGCGCCCCATCGGCTGCCCGGCCAGATGACGCAGAGCGAGATCGACGGCCGCCGTCTTGGTGCGCACCCCGTAGCGATCCATGATCGCCTCGACGTATGAGTCCTCGATCTCTATGTTCGTGCGTACCGCGCCCATACACGTAGCGTACACCAAGCGTGTATGGAGCGTGCATATACGCAGGCGTGGCCCGTGCCACCATTTCATTGGCCGCGTAAGCGGCAAAGGTCTTGGGGCATGGCGCATACCGCGTGCGGGTCACGGCGAAGGGCTCGACTGGCACCAGCACGCCGGCCTCGGCGCCGTTCACGATCAAGCGCTGAGGCCTTTCGCTCCACGGTGTCGGAGCGATCTACACTGTGGCATGCCCCTAATCCACACCTGCTACCGCATCACCGACATCGACCGCTCGGTCGCCTTCTACGAAGCGCTCGGCTTCCAGGAGGTCGGTCGCATCCCGATCAAAGACGAGGCGGTCAACGTGTTCATGAACCAGCCCGGCGACGGCGACATGCCGCGCCTGGAGTTGACGTACAACTTCGGTGTCGACTCCTATGAGATCGGCACCGGCTACGGGCACATTGCGATCACGGCGAGCGACCTCGATGGGACGCTCGCGAAATTGGCCGAACAGGGCATCCAGCCCGAGAAGCCTCCGTACTCCATTCGCGAGGGAGGGTCGCGGCTCTGCTTCGTGAGGGATCCCGACGGTTACCGAATCGAGATCATCGAGCAAAGCTAAGCGGCAGCGCATGCCGTCTCAAGCGGGCGGTAGAACCGCAGCATGCCTCAATCGATCGAGCAGCTCAGCTTCGAGCTGACCACCAGTGTGCTTGCCGAACAGGAGCGTGCGCTTTCCGGCATGCGGGCTAGAAGAGCTAAGAATCACCTGGGGCCCCGGTCGTCGGCCGCATCCGCCCGAGCTCCCTCCAGCAGCACCCCCGCCCCACTCCCAGCAAACTCTCCCGCCTCCATCCGCCACCTGACCTCGCGCCCCGTTTCAGCCGGCGCTTTGGGCATCTCAGGAAAGACGCCGAGCTTGCGAAAGCCGAGCCGCACGGGAACGGCGCCGCTGGCGAGGTTGGCCTCGTCGTGGTGGATCTCCACGTGGTCGACCGCCGTGAGCCGAAACGCAGCGTCCGCCAGCGCGGCCGCCGCCAGCGTGGCGATGCCCTGGCGGACGTGCGCCGCGTGCACCCAATAGCCGATCTCCAGGCCCCCCGCGCCGATGCGCGCCACCAGCCCCACACCACCGCACAGCTCGCGCCGGCGATTGCGGATTGCGTACTCGAAGCGTTCCCCACTCTCCCATCCCTCCGCGCTGTCGGTGAGGACCCCGGCGATCGAACTGCGCTCCCGTTGCGAGGCCCACGACATCCACGGAACCAGGTGCTCCTCGCTCTCAGACCTGGCAGTGGACAGCGGCTCGAGATCGCGCTGGGTCCAGCGCTCGAACACCAACTCACCCACCGCGATCCGCTCCGGTGGTTGATCGTCTGGGACTGCCCACGGCACCACCGCGTCGGCCATCCGCGCTAGCCGCCTAAGACAGCACGCGGCTGGCGAACTTGCGCAGCCCCAGCGTCAGGAACGTCACACAGAAGCCGATCAGCACCGGATACACGATGTACAGGTGCATGTGCGACGCGTGCGTCAAGCCCGCGCGCATGCCCTCCGTCACGTAGATCAGCGGGTTGATCAGCACCAGGATCTGCAGCCAGTGAACACCGTGGAACTCCACCGGCGAGAGCTTCGTCCACTGGTAGTACGTGCCGCCCAGGAACGTCAGCGGCAGCACCACGAAGCCGAACATCAGCCCCAGGTTGCGCGCCTCGAACACCGTCCCCAGCAGCAGACCCAGCGAGGTCATGGTCACGCACGCCAGCGGTATCAGCGTGATCACCACCGCCCAGTGCACCGACAGGTGCGCTTCCACCCCTTTGGCGTGGATGATGGCCGCGATCGGGAACACGATCAGCGCAGCGATCAGCCCCTGGGCGGCGCCTGACAGCACCTTGGCAACCGCCACCAGCCAGATCGGGCACGGCGCCTGCACGCGGTCCTCGATCTCGCGCGTGAAGCCGAACTCCTGGGCCATCACCATCGCCACCGCCTGGATGCCCTGGAACATGATCGAGATGCCCACCACGCCCGCCACCAGCACCGTGGCGAACGCCGACTCCGACGCGCGCGCCGCCGCGCCGCCCCCTGTCCCGCCACCTCCCACGCCCTGGCCGATCGTGGGGAACACGTACAGGAACACGAACACCAGCAGGAACGGCTGCACCAGCGTGCGGATCACGAACTCCCAGCGGTTCTTCCACAACACCACCAGATCGCGCAGCACCAGCGCCCACAGCGCCGAGCGGCTGGCCGCCAACGTCGAGCGCGTGGGCTCGGCCGCGATCCGTGCGTGGGCGGCCGTCGGCTGCGGGGATGCAGCGGCCATCAGTCGCGCAACTCCTTGCCCGTCAGCTTGATGAACACCGTCTCCAGGCTCGGCTCCGCCACCGACAGGTCGGCCACTTCAAAGCCCGCCTCCTCGGTGGCGTTCACCAGCCGCGGAACCAATCGTTCCGCTTCCTTGACGTGCAGCTCCACGCCACCGTCGATCACGCGCGTGTTGCTCACCTCCGGGATCGCGCTCGACAGCAGCTGCGCCAGCTCGCTCAACTCGCCGCCGACCGCCTTGACGGTGGCAATCGTGTCCGCGCCCACCGACTTCTTCAGCGCCTGGGGGGTGTCCAGCGCCAGGATCTTGCCGTGGTCCATGATCGCCAGGCGGTCGCACAACTCGTCCGCCTCCTCCATGTAGTGCGTGGTCAGCAGGATCGTCTGCCCCTCGCCGTTCAGCTCGCCCAGGATCTCCCACAGCGCCAGGCGGCTCTGCGGATCGAGGCCGGCGGTGGGCTCGTCCAGGAACAGCACCGCCGGACGGTGGAAGATCGCGCGCGCCATCATCAGCCGCTGCGCCATCCCGCCCGACAGCGCATACACCGACGCCTTGGCCCATTTGGAGAGGTGCAGCTTCTCCAGCAGCTCATCCGCCGTACGCCGCGAATCGGCCGCCGAGATCCCGAACAGGCGCCCGTGGAAGTACAGGTTCTCCCACACCGTCAGCTGCCGATCCAGCGTGTTCTGCTGGGAGACGATCCCAATCAGCTGCTTGGCCAGCGCCGGCTGGGCCACCACGTCGATGCCGCCCACGAATGCCGAGCCCGACGTGGGGATCACGCGCGTGGTCAGCATCCCCGCCGTGGTCGTCTTGCCCGCGCCGTTGGGGCCCAGCAGCCCGAAGATCTCCCCCGCGAACACCCCCAGGTCGAGGCCGTCCACCGCCGCGAAGTCCGCGCCCGCATACACCTTGCGCAGCGCCTGCGTGCGGATCACTTCGCGCCTTGAGCCGTCGCCCGAGCTGCCGGCGCTCGCGCCCGTGCCGCGGGGGCGAACGGCAGCGTCGGTGGGCTCAGTTATCGCCACCGCCTCAATCTACAACCCCGCGCGCTACCCTCCCGAAAGATGGCCGACACGGGCAAGATCGCCAAGAACCTGGAGCGCTTCGCGCAGGCCATTGCCGCGCACGATCGCGAGAACCCCACGCATACCGCCTACGGCATCGGCTTGGCGCACTTCGACATGGAGCGCCTCGGCCTGGACGAGGGCGAGGAGATCCTGCCCGGCATCACCATTCACGCCGACAGCGGCGGCACCGGCAACTTCCGCGTGCTGTGCGACGGCGACCACGAGCAGGAGCTGACGGCCGAGGAGGAGCAGGCGGTGGAGGCGATCTCCACACAGGCGATCCCCGCCTTCGCGCCCGGGCACTCCCCATTCGAAGCGGACTGAGCTGACGTTTCTTGGACGCCGGGCCAATGTCCGCGCGCGTCCCGCCCCGCACAATCAACCGACGTGCCCGCGCAGGTAACTGGTTCGCATCCGGACTCGGAGACCTGTCGCGATTGGGCTGGGCACGTGATCGTATGCGGCCTCAATGCGGTGGGGTTGCGTACGGTCGAGCAATTGCACCTGGCCGGCGCGCGCGTGGTGGTGCTCGACGACGACCCCGACGAGCGCCTGGCGCGGGTGGTGCGCGGGTGGGGCATACCCCATCTGCACCGCAGCGCCCACCTCAGCGACCCGCTGTATGAAGCCGGGATCCTGGGCGCCTCCGCGGTGGTGTGCGCGGAGACCACCGACCTGCGCACGCTGGAGACCGTGCTGTTGATCCGCGACCTGCGCCCGGACGTGCGCGTGGTGGCCGACCTCGACAACCCGGCGGTGGCGCACGCGGTGGAGGACGTGCTCAGCTCGGTGGGCGTGCTGGACGTGGCCGCGCTGTTTGCGCCGGCGGTGGTGGAAGCGTGCATCGGGCGCCGTGCCCGCGACATCACGCTCGGCCACACCAGGTTCGTGGCCGCCGAGGTGAGCGCGCCGCGCGACGGCACGCTGCGCGAGCTGTACGGCAGCCTGGCGCCGATCGGCGTGGTCACCGACGCCCACGACGAGCTGATCGCCTGCCCCGGGCGCGACCAGCCGGTGTCGGTGAAAGACAGGGTCACGCTGCTGGGCACGCACGAGGAGCTCCATCGCCGCCGGCCTCGGGCTCACGCTGCTGGCGGTGTCCACGCTGGTGCTGCACTTCGGCTACCACCGCGCAGGCGGTGGGCATCTGCCGGTGGTGGACGCCGTGTACTTCACCGTGGAGACCGTGGCCACGGTCGGCTTCGGCGACTTCTCCTTCTCCTCCCAACCCACCTGGGTCGAGGTGTTCGGCATCTGCCTGATCGTGGCCGGCACCACGCTCGTGACAACGCTGTTCGCGCTGCTCACCAACGCGCTCGTCTCCCGCCGCATCGCCCAATCGCTGGGGCGGGAGCGGATCCCGGGCATGCACGGGCACGTGGTGCTGGTGGGCCTGGGCGCGGTGGGGATGCGCGTACTGGAAGGCCTGTTGGAGAAGGGCCAGGAAGTGGTGGTGATCGAGCGCATGGAGGGCAACCGCTATCTCAGCCAGGCGCGCGCCATGGAGGTGCCGGTCGTGATCGGCGACGCCACGCTGGCGCTGACGCTCGACTCGGTCAACCTCTCGCGCGCCGCCGCCGTGGCGATCCTCACCTCGGACGATCTCACCAACATCGAGACCGGCCTGGCCGTGCGCGACCGCCTGGGCGAGCGTTGGAGCGACGTGCCGGTGGTGCTGCGGGTGTTCGACCGCCAGCTGGGCAACCGCCTGGAGCAGAGCTTCGGCTTTCGCCACGTGTGGTCCACCTCCGCCATCGCCGCGCCGTGGTTCGTGGGCGCCGCGCTGGGGCTGGAGGTGCTGTTCACGTTCTACGTCGGCAACCACCCGTTCCTGCTGGCGCGCCTGCGCGTCAGCGCCGGTGGCGGGCTGGACGGCCTGGCCATGCTCGACCTACCCGGGCAGATCCGCGTGGCCGCCATCCGCCGCTCCAGCTCCGCCGCGCTGGAGCACCCGCCGCGGCGCGACACGCGCCTGGCGCCCGACGACGACGCCTACCTGGTGGGGCCGTATGCCGAGCTGCTGGAGGTGCTGCGCCACGACCGCCAGCGCCCGGGCTCCGATCCGGCGTTTGCCTCGCCGGTCTGACCGCCAGCGCTGCGCGCCCGTCTAACTCCCAGCCCCTGCCGCGATCCGCGCTTCGATCTTGCCGACCAGCTTCTCGATGGTGGGGCACCGAAGGCCGTGCCGCGCGGCCGCGCGCAGCACCGATCCCGGGGATGGCGTCCAGCTCGGGCACGCGCCCGGCGGCGATGTCGCGCTGCATCGAGCTGCCAAGCGTGTCATGCGCCATGCCCAGCTCCGCGATCGCAATCGCCGGGTCCACGTCCTGGGCGCCCTCCGCTTTGCCCACCGCGCAGGCCTCCTCGATCGCTCCCTCCAGGTCGGCGCGCAGCTCGGGCGTGGAGCGAATCTCGCCCAGCAGCTTGTCGTAGGCACTGGTGGTGCACGCCAGCGCGTTCAAGCGCACCAGCTTCGACCACATCACCTGCGCCTGGGAGTCGGTCACGCGCACCGGCACGCCCGCCTCGGTCAGCGCCTGCGCCAGCTGCATCCATCGCCGCGCGCCGGCCCCGCCTCTGCGCACGCCATATCTATGAGAAGAAATTGGCTGGTGTGCACCACCACTCCCGGCTGCGGCCTGTCCGCCTCCACGCGGATCGAACCGGCCAGCACGGAGTCCGGCGCGAAACGTTCGCGCAGCACCGTCATGTGGTCGAGGCCGTTCAGCAGCGGCAGCACCAGCGGCGGCTCGCACCGCGATGCGCTCCAGCGCCGGCGCCAGGCCGGACGCCTTGGTGGCCACGATCAGCGCATCCACCGGCTCCTGTAGCTGCGCCACCGCGTTCGGATGAGCCACGAACTGTCCGAACATCACGCTGTCCACGCTCAGGCCGCGCTCTGCGATCGCCGACGCGGTGGACTCGCGCGCCACGATGCTCACCTCGTTGCCCGAGCGTTCCAGCACGCCCGCCAGCAGCCCGCCCACCCCGCCGGGGCCCAGCACCGCGATCTTCATGGCAGTCGGTCGATCAGCACGCCGGGGTTCATTATGCCGGCCGGATCCAGCGCGCCCTTGGCTGCCTGCAACGCCGAGAGCGAACGGCTCCGGGCGCTGGCGGTCATACCACGGACGGTGATCGCGCCCCACCGCGTGGTGGTGTGTGATCGTGCCGCCGGCCTCCAGAATCGCGTCTGACACCGCCCGCTTGATCTGCGCCCACTGCTCGACCTCGCCGCCCCTGCGCGCCGGCCCGATCACGGTGAAATAGGGAGCGGGGCCGTCGGGGTAGATGTGGGTGAAGCGGCAGTACACCCTGCCGTCGCTGCCGCAGCTCTCACGCAATGCCTCTTCGGCGGCCGCGGTCACGCGTTCGTGGAACACCGCAAAGCGGTCCCACGTGATGGCCGTCTCGAACGTCTCCGCCAGCACCCCCGCCGCCACCATCACATCGCGCAGGAACGGCGCCCCCAGGAACGCCTCGCGCCACGAGCTCGACCCCGCCCGCGTCCTCCCCGCCGGCGCTCTCCTTTGCCTGCCCGCCGTGCTGCGCGCAGATCTCCAGCGCCCGCGCCATCTGCCACTCCACCGGATGGTCGCTCGACTCGAAGCCCAGCACCAGCAGCGCGTGGGAGCCGTCGGAGGCCAGTGTCAACCCCGCCTCGCCGGCGTCCAGCAGCCGGCAGTTGGACGGATGCAGGCCGGACTGGGAGATCGCGCGCACGCACTCCACGCCGGTGTGAAAAGTTTTGAATGAGCATGCCTGCCGATGCGCGGTGCGTCGGGCTTCGGCTGCACCCGCATCCATGCCTGCGTGATCACGCCAGCGCGCCTTCCGAGCCGGCCAGCATGCGGTCCGGGCTGACGCCGGCGCCCGACCCCGGCAGTCGCCGCGACTCCCACTCCCCCGCCGGCGTGATCGCGCGCACCGACTCCACCAGGTCCTCGATGTGCGTCCACACCGTGGCGAAGTGCCCGGCCGCGCGTGTGGCTATCCAGCCGCCCAGCGTGGAGAACTCGAACGACTGCGGGAAGTGGCGCAGCGTCAGCGAGTGCTCGCCCAACTGCGACTCCAGCACCGGGCCCAGCGCGCCCGCCTGGATCAGCGCCGCGCGTGAGACGTGGTCGACCTCCAGCACGCGATCGAGCGCACACAGGTCCAGCGACACCACGCCGTTGAAGCCCGGCCCCACGTCGGGGTTCACGCCGCCCACCACCGACGTGCCGCCACCGAACGGGATCACCGCCACCGTCTGCGCCGAGCACCACTCCAGCACCCGCTCCACGTCGCTCTCGCTCTGCGGCCGTGCCACGAAGTCGGGGGGATGCTCGAACCGGCCGGCGAAGCCGCGCACCACATCCGAGTAGGACTTGCCCAGCGCGTGCGTGGCGCGCGCGTGCACATCCGTTCGACACATGTGCGCCAGCGAGCTCGGCGGCACGATCCGTGGCGGCGCGAGGCTCACAGCCTCCAATGCCACCGGTTCCCGCACCTCCGTGGGCCTGAAGCCCAGTCGCTCGGTCAGCGCGTGCGCCCACTCGCGCACCTGCGCAGGCGCCGGCTGCTGATCCTCATAGCCCCATCCCCAGTGCTTGCGCCGACGACTGCTCACAGTGGCAGCGAGTGTATGGGGCGGCGCACGGAGCGCGCACGCCACCGGGCCTTCACCGCCGCGGGCGCGTATTCACTAGCCTTCGTGTCCATGCCCGAGCCAGCCACGCACGTACCGGAGATCCTCGCCCGCGGGCCGTGGCCGCTCGAGCAGATCCACGCGCGCTGGCGCGAGGACTACTTCCAGCCCCCCGACGCGTACACGCAGGCCGCCGACGCGGCCATCCAGTCGCTCAAGGACCGCGGCTCGCCCAGCCACGACGGCGTGGCTGCACGGATGGTGAACTACCGCGAGCAGAACGGCTCCATCGAGATCGAGCTGCAACCGCTGCGCTGGGCGCTGCGGCTGGTGGCCGAGGACGCGTCCTCAGAGCGTTGCCGCGCTGTGCGTCACGCGCTCCGCCGACGGACGCTGGCTGGCAGGACGGCGCGCGCCGTGGGTGTCCTCGTGGGCCGGGCGTTGGGCGCTGGGCGCCGGCGGCGCGGTCGACCTGGGCGAGAGCCCAGCTGAGACGCTGGTGCGCGAGCTCAAGGAGGAGTGGGCCGTCTCACCGGAGCGAGTCCAGGGCGAGGCGCTCTTGCGCCTGCCGCACCAGATGGTCATGTTCGTGGGGCAGGCATGGTTGGCCGAGGGCGCTGACGAGCTCGTCACCCCCGACCACGAGCACGACCAATTCGCGTGGTGGCCGCCCGCCATCGAGGACTGGCCGGCGGAGGCCGCCGAACCGCTGGCGCGCATGGCCCGCTGGCTGTCCGAGTGAGCGCCGTAACGTTCACCCGCTTGAAGTGGGTGTCTTTCACACACTCCAGCGTGTACACCGCGCTGCTGATCTGCGCGTTCGCCGCCGGCCAGCCCGAACCGGTCACCGACGTGCTGGGCTGGAGCCACGGGCTCTTGTGGATCGGCATGTCGCTCACCTGCATCTACGCCGCCCGCCAGCGCATCGTGTCGCTCAAGCTGGCCGTGGCGGTGGCCGTGCTGGGAGGCATCGGCCCGTTCTTCGGCAGCTGGCAGTTCATCCGCGAGCAGCGCCAGCGATCGTCTCAGGCAAGCGACGCGCGATAGCTGAAAGATGAGAAACGATCGGCCGACCGCGCTCCGCTCCGCCCTCCGGCCGCGCTAGAGTGAGGAACCGATGGCATCCAGCACCACGGCGCAGCAATTGATCGACGTGGTGACCCCTGCCGCGGGGGAGTCTGTAACCGAGGGAACAATCCTCGAATGGCATGTCAAGGTCGGCGACGCCATCAAGGTGGACGCCACCATCGTGGAGATCTCCACCGACAAGGTCGACGTCGAGCTGCCCGCTCCCGCCAGCGGCATCGTCGCTGAGATCCTCGTGGAGGAGGGCGACACGGTCACGGTCGGACAGGTGATCGCGCGCATCGCCCCAGGCGACGGCGCAACGTGCTCCTGCGCCCACCGACGATGCGCTCGACAGCAGCGGCGCGGGCAACGGCGGATCCGGCAACGGCTCCAGCGGAGCCAGCTCACCCGGACCGGAAGACCAGCAGATCGTGGACGTCGTCACTCCCGCCGCCGGCGAGTCCGTCAGCGAGGGCACGATCCTGGAATGGCATGTGAAGGTCGGCGACACGATCAAGCTGGACGCCACCGATCGTGGAGATCTCCACCGACAAGGTCGACATCGAGCTGCCCTCCCCCGCCACCGGCACGGTCACCGAGCTGCTTGTGGAGGAGGGCGACACGGTCACCGTCGGACAGGTGATCGCGCGCCTGAGCACCGGCGCCGGCGCCGCCACACAGGCATCTGCCCCCGCCGCCTCCTCTGGCGCGCGGCGCTCCCGGCCGCTTCCTCCGGTACAGGCGCCGGAAGGCGCCAAGATCTCGCCGGTGGCGGCGCGCGCGGCGGCGGCCGAGGGCGTGAACCTGGCGCAGGTCTCCGGCAGCGGCCCGGCCGGGCGGATCACCAAGGCCGACGTGCTGTCAGCGGCAGCGGGCAACGGCTCCGCCACCAACAGCGCGGCCAGCAACGGCAAGCCGGCCGGCTCGGAGCTGATGAAGGGCGGCGCGGCGGCGCTGGCCCGCTACATGGACCAGTCGCGCTCGATCCCGACCGCCACCAGCTTCCGCACGCTGACCGTGACGGTGCTGGACGCGCGCCGGCGCGAACTGAAGGCGGGCCCCCGCAAGGTGTCTTTCACCCATCTGATCGCCTACGCGATCGCGCGCGCCGGCGAGGACATGCCGGTGATGGGCCACCACTTCCAAGAGGTCGACGGCAAGCCCCACCGCGTGAGCGACGGGCAGGTGAACCTCGGGCCTGGCGGTGGACGTGGAGAAGAAGGACGGCTCGCGCACGCTGATGGTGCCCGTGATCTCGGACGCCGGTCGCCTGGCCTTCGACGGCTTCCTGGACGCGTACGACGCGCTCGTCGAGAAGGCGCGCACCAACACGCTGACGGCCGACGACCTGGTGGGCGCCAACGTCACGCTGACCAACCCCGGCGGCATCGGCACGATCGCGTCGGTGCCGCGGCTGATGGCCGGCCAGGGCACGATCGTGGCCACCGGCTCGATCGCCTACCCGGTCGGCCTGGGCGACATCGGCGCGACGATCGGCGCGGAGAAGGTCATGACGATGACCTCCACGTACGACCACCGCATCATCCAGGGCGCCGAGTCCGGCCGCTTCCTGGCGCTGATCGAGGAGTACCTGCAGGGCGAGCACGGCTTCTACGAGGAGGTGTTCGGCGCGCTCGGCGTCGACGCTCGGACCGGCTGCCGGCGCTGCCCGCGCCGGCCGCCGCCGCGTCGGCCAGCGCGCGCGCCGGCGACGGCGCCGCCGGCGCGATGGCCGGCGGCGAGGAGCTGCTGCAGGCGGTACAGGCGGCGAGCACGTTCGTCAGCCGCGTGCGCAGCCACGGCCACCTGGCCGCGCGCCTGGACCCGCTCGGCTCGGAGCCCGAGGGCGACCCCGGCCTCGACCCGGAGGCGCTTGGCCTGACGCCGGAGATCCAGGCCAAGCTGCCGGCCAAGATCTTCCAGATGTACGTGCCCGGCGCCACGCTGGCGGACGCGCTTCCGCACCTGCGCGAGACCTACTGCGGCACGATCGCCTACGAGATCGAGCACATCGCCTCCCACCGCCAGCGCGTGTGGCTGCGCGAGCACATCGAGTCGGGCGCGTTCCGCCAGCGCGCTGACCAGCGACGAGCGCCGCACGCTGCTCAAGCGCCTGGTGGAGGTGGACGCGCTGGAGCGCTTCATGCACAAGGCCTACCTCGGCCAGCACCAGTTCTCGATCGAGGGGCTGGACATGGCGGTGCCGATGCTCGACGAGCTGATCCAGCTGTCGGCCGCGCACGGCGGGCAGGAGGTCGTGATCGGCATGGCCCACCGCGGCCGCCTGAACGTGCTGGCGCACAACCTGGGCCGCCCCTACGACACGATCTTCGGCGAGTTCGAGGGCGCCTCCACGCTCGAGGCGCGTGACGACGATCCCGCAGGGCGGCACGGGCGACGTCAAGTACCACCACGGCACGCAGGGCACCTACCAGCTGCCGGGCGGCGGCACGATCCGCGTCAACCTCGAGTCCAACCCCAGCCACCTCGAGTACGTCTCGCCGGTGGTGGAGGGAGCGACGCGCGCGGCGCAGACCTCGCGCCAGGGACCGCACGCCCACCAGGACACCAACGCGGCGGTGCCGATCGTGATCCACGGCGACGCGTCGTTCCCCGGCCAGGGCGTGGTGTCGGAGACCTTCAACCTGCAGGCGCTGGACGGCTACAAGGTCGGCGGCACGGTGCACATCATCACCAACAACCAGGTCGGCTTCACGACCGACCCCGACGACGCGCGCTCCACACGCTGGGCCTCGGACCTGGCGAAGGGCTTCGACGTGCCGATCATCCACGTCAACGCCGACGACGTGCGCGCGTGCATCAGCGCGGTGCGCCTGGCGTTCGCGTTCCGCAAGGAGTTCGGCCACGACGTGCTGATCGACCTGATCGGCTACCGCCGCTTCGGCCACAACGAGTCCGACGAGCCGGCCTACACCCAGCCGGAGATGTACGCCAAGATCAAGACCAAGAAGCGCGTCTCGGAGCTGTGGGCCGACCACCTGGTGGCCGAAGGCGTGGTCTCCCAGGAGGAGGTCGAGCGCCAGGCACAGGAGGTGTGGGACAACCTCACGCTGCTGCACCAGCGCCTGAAGGCCAAGATCGCGGCGGCGCGCCGAGCACGGCGGCGAGCACGCCACCGGCGAGTACCAGCTCGACCGCACGCCCAGCCCCGAGGTGCGAGACGGCCGTCCCGGCGGCGCAGCTGCGCGCGCTGGGCGAGCAGCTGCTGCAGCGTGCCGGACGGCTTCACCGTGCACCCCAAGCTGGTCAAACAGCTCGAGCGACGTCGCGAGGCGCTGACCGAAAGCGATCCAGCAGCCAAGAACATCGACTGGGCGCACGCGGAGGCGCTGGCGTTCGCGCTCGCTGCTGACGGAGGGCACGCCGCTGCGCCTGACCGGCCAGGACACCGAGCGCGGCACGTTCAGCCAGCGCCACATGGTGCTGCACGACGCCAAGACCGGCCAGACGGTGTGCCCGATCCAGAGCCTGCCCGACGCTCTGGCTCCGCTGGAGCTGCACAACAGCCCGCTGTCGGAGCTCGCGTGCATGGGCTTCGAGTACGGCTACAGCCAGGAGGCGCCGGAGACGCTGGTGCTGTGGGAGGCGCAGTTCGGCGACTTCGTCAACTCGGCACAGGTGATCGTGGACCAATTCATCACCTCCGGCCTGGCCAAGTGGGGGCAGACCTCGCGGCTGACGCTGCTGCTGCCTCACGGCTACGAGGGTTCGGGCCCGGAGCACTCCTCCGCGCGTCTGGAGCGGTTCCTGTCGGCCACCGCCGAGGGCAACATCCGCGTGGCCAGCCCCACCACCCCTGCCCAGTACTTCCACCTGCTGCGCCGCCAGGCGCGCATCGCCAAGCAGCGCCCGCTGATCGTGATGACGCCCAAGTCGCTACTGCGCCTGCCGCAGGCGGCCAGCGCAATCGCTGACATGGCCGAGGACTCCGAGTTCCAGCCGGTGCTGCCCGAGCCGGGCGTGCAGGACGAGCAGGTCACGCGGCTGGTGCTGTGCACGGGCAAGATCTACTACGACCTGGTCGGGCACCCCGACCGCGCCGCGCACCCCGGACTGGCGGTGGCGCGCGTGGAGCTGCTGTACCCGTTCCCCGAAAAGCAGATCCTCGCGCTGATGGCCCGCTACCCCAACCTGTCGGAGATCCTGTGGGTGCAGGAGGAGCCGCGCAACATGGGCGCCCGCGCCCACATGTTCCCGCGCCTGATGCAGATCATGCCCGCCGAGATGCACTTCGGCTACATCGGCCGCCCCGAGCGCGCCAGCCCCGGCGAGGGCTACCCGGCGGCGCACGCGGCCGAACAGAACCGCATCGTCACCACCGCCATCGACCTCGACCAGCCGATCTCGCAGTACCCCCGCAAGACCCCCGGCGAGCGCTGATGTTCTGGCTGCTCAAGCGCCTGTGGCGCATCATCCAGCAGCGCAAACGGATGCGGCGGGGGTATTGAGGGGCACGCCGGCAGGTCGATTTGGGCCGCGGCATAATTGCTGCATGGCGAGGGTCGCCGTCTATTTGCCTGATCCACTTCTGAGCGAGATCGACGCCGAGGCGCGTCGCCTTGGGACTGCACGCAGCGCGGTAATCAGGGGCTTCGCGGCGTCGGCATTGGGCGAACGTCGTACCCGCCGCGCCTGGGCGATGCGGATCTTGCTGGATTCAGCAGTGGCGCACCACGGAGGTGCTGCGGCCGACCGCGTGAAAGAAACGAGCCTCCGATGAGCGATCCGCGATGAGGGTGGCGCTGTCCGCGGCCACGGCAGTTCAGCCGGATGATTTCGCGTACCAGCCTAAACCCCGCGTATCCTTTGCAAGATGACGTACGCTGCCGCAGTGCCCCCTGAACCACCTGAGGGACGAGGCCCCCTTCGATCGGTGGAGCCCACGCCGAGTACATTGCGCGAGGGGCGAGACAGCGACGACGCTCGATCCTCGATCGGTCTTGACCTTCTTCGTGAGCTAGCGAGCCAAGAGATCGCACGAGCCGAGTCGACGTGACGGGGCCCCGGTGGTGAGTCCGGGTGTTATGCGTGTTCTGGTTGGTTTTGTTTGTTCTCTGTCTCGTTGGCTGCGTATTCGCTGGGTGTGAGTCCGCCGAGTGCTGAGTGGGGCCTGTAGGTGTTGTACTCCTCTCGCCAATCCTCGATCAGGACCCGTGCCTCGGTGAGGGAGCCGAACTCCTCGATGTTCAGCAGCTCGTCTCGGAGCCGGCCGTTGAAGGACTCAACGAACGGATTCTGCCACGGGCTGCCAGGCTCGATGTAGCTCGTGGCCATAAGCGTCATCCGGCAGTAGTCCCTGAGTGCCCACGCAATGAACTCCGGGCCGTTGTCAGAGCGGAGATACGCCGGTGCGCCGCGCTGGGAGATCAGCCCCGCGATCACGTCCACGACATCATCGGCGGTGCAAGCAGAGGCTTAGGTATCTGATTTGAAAACGATTTGTAGGGCCAAATGGCGAAGATGGGCTAAGCCATTCGTGGCCAACAAACTCGCGGTCGCCTGTGATGGACGCAATCGGTTGATCGGGAAAACCGTGACGGCGGGCCACCTCCGAGATCACGGTCCCCTCTCCGCGATAATCGCCAGCTTCTCTTCGTCCGTCCAATCCCGCCGGCGTTTAATGCCGGTGATGACCTCGACCCGCGCCCCTCGCGAGGCCCCGGTTTTAAATCTACGGTCAACCTCATGGTCAAATCGATCAGTGCTCATGGCTGGCATCATGCCCGCTTGCGCCAAAGCCCGGAAGATGGGGCCGGCAGATCGCTATCAATCGTAAAATCTCGCGCACCAGGCGCATCGCAATCCTCTCCGCTGGCATCGGTTCCCTCCTTGAACGGATCAAAGAGCGGACCCTAGACGAGCCAGCAGAGGCTTCCTGCACCCCCTTCTCAAACAGGGTTACGCCGCCTCGACAGGTGGGCAGGATAATCCCGGAATTGATGGCGGCATCTCCGCGTGCTCCAGCGTCAAGGCCGAGAGGTTGGCAATGGTGCGCTTCCCGATGCGCTTGCCCTCCCGGCTGCTCTCGCGCAGCAGGATGGCCGGTTTGGAACCACGATTGGGCACGAAGCCAATATACACACAGTCGAATATAGCTGATTTGCAGGGCGATTACCTGAGTTATTCGGTCGCACTACATGGGTACACTAAACGGCGCCGCCACGCATATCGCCTCCTGATTACGCATGATCGTCAGCCTGAATTTGTGACGTATAACATGTTGATTTAAAACGGTTTACCTGATGGTGCGCGATAGATATCTACTAATATATCTCACCGAATTCGAGCATCGGGTTGGTTGCGGATATCGGCCTGAACACGATGGTTATGGGCTTGCAAGCCTTGCTCAGGTCCCGCAGCCGGCCAAAATTGGCTGACGCAAGCGCGTAATTAGGCAACACGTATGCAGTAGGAGCGACGGAACCTCGCTAAGCCGTGCGGGTGCCCGTTTCGATCAAAATCCAGCCCGCAACAGAAGTCCAGAATATGCGGTCTGCGCGGTTGGAAGGAGATTCAGTGGAGAACTGAGCTCTGGCCCAGGCCCGAAAATTCCCCTTGGGTATGCCAAGCGTAGAGACCGCCTCGCGCCAGTTTAGGTCGTGCCACTCCCGCTTGCCCCCTGGCGACAGAAGGATCCGGCCCATGCCGTTATACATCCGCAATCGGCCTGTCGCGTAGGTTCGGGTCAGCACGCGCCGCCTCTATCCGGGACGCCGCCAAGAAAAGGATAGAACCGGACGCCGTACCGGGCGACTGGCGTTGTGCGTGCCGGTTCGTCCGCCGGAGCGCTCACTTACTCACTTGCGCGACCAGTTCGCGCTCTCGCTATTCGCCCACACGCTCTGGTGAACCGCCACTTGAACCTCGTCCATTCCGCCGCGCTCCGCCAGGTTCGCTCGCCGCAACTCGCCGAGGAAGTCGCCCAATCCGCCTTCACCGACCTCGCCCGCAGCGCGCCGCAACTCGCGCCCGACACCATCCTCACCGCGTGGCTCTATCAGGTCACCCGCCGCACCGCCATTGATGTCGTCCGCCGCGAAGCCCGCCGCCAGTTGCGCGAACAAATCGCCACCGAGATGAATGCCATAAATGCCACCGCCCCCGACTGGACGCACATCGAACCGCTGCTCGACGAAGCCATGGCCGCGCTCGACGACACCGACCGCGCCGCCGTCCTGCTCCGCTACTTCGAGAACAAATCCCTCCGCGAAGTCGGCGCAACCCTCGGCACGTGCGACGACGCCGCGCAAAAGCGCGTCAGCCGCGCCGTGGAACGCCTGCGCGAATTTTTCGCCAAACGCGGCGTCACCGTCGGCGCGAGCGGCTGGTCGCCGCTCATCTCCGCCAACGCCGTTCAGGCCGCGCCGGCTCGGCCGGCCGCCACATCTCCACCGCCGCCGTGCTTGCTGGAACACGATCGCACCACCGCCGCCACCGCAATCAAAACCATCGCCATGACCACACTGCAAAAAACTCTCATCAGCCGCCACCCCGCCGT
>CAVRQK010000005.1:0-10535 GCA_963723325.1 uncultured Solirubrobacteraceae bacterium
CCTTGTCTGTCGAGACGAGCACGAAGCGTGCCGCCCAGCTCGCCCTGCGACCTGCGCGACCACGCGGGTCGCGATCGCGTTGTTGCGGATCGCCTCCACCGGGTTCGCCTCCATCAGGCCGACATGCTTGTAGGCGGCGGCGTGGAAGACGACGGTCGGGCGGTACTCGGCGAAACCTCGCGCATGCGCTCCTCCTCCTTGCAGTCGGCCAGCACTGCGGCGAGCATCGAGGCGGGCACGTGGCGCTCGTCCTGCAGTTCGCGCTGGATCGAGAACAGGTTGTCCTCGGCGTGGTCCAGCAGCACGATGCTGTGCGGCTCGACGCGCGCGATCTGGCGGCACAGCTCGGAGCCGATCGAACCGCCGGCCCCGGTCACCAGCACGGTCTCGCCGGCCAGGTAGGCGCCCACACGGTCGAGCTCCATGTGCACCGGCTCGCGTCCGAGCACATCCTCGACGCGCACCTCGCGCACCTGGCGGGCAAGCGCACCGCGGGTCTGCAGCAGCTCGAACACGGTCGGCAGCGTGCGCACGGGGATCGCGCGGGCACGGCACTCGCGCACGATCCGCGCACGCGTGGATCCGGGCGCGGAGGGAATGGCGATGATCACTTCGTCCGGCTCGGCTTCATCGAGGATGCGCGCCAGGTCGCCTTCGGTGTTGCCGCGGACGCGCAGCCCTTCGATTCGCATGCGCGCCTTGGCGGGATCGTCGTCTAGGAAGCCGACCGGCACGAGGCCCAGCTCGCGGTTGCGCATGATCTCGCGCGCCACCAGCCTGCCGCCCTCGCCGGCGCCGGCGATCAGCACCGCGCGCTGGTCGCGCCGGGGGCTGCGAAACGCGGCCAGCGGACGGCGCTCGTAGATCGAGCGTGCCAGCGCGCGTACGCCCACCAGGAAGACGAGCGACAGCAGCCCGAACAGCACGATCACGGTGTTTGGCAGCACCACCGCGACCGCCGGCGCGTGCCTGGGCTTCCCGTCGCTGGTCAGGTATTGGTGCACTGGGCGGAAGACCTCGACGCCGGCGACGGTGAGCAGCACGATCAGCACGACCGCCAGCGCGACCGCCTCGTAGTCGCGCTGCCCGGCAAAGCGCCAGCGACGCTGGTAGACGCGCGTCAGCACCAGCACGGGCGCGCTGCCGAACGCCACCCACCAGATCGTGTCGGCGCGCAGCTCGGCGTAGTGCGCAGGCAGGCGCGTGGTGAAACGCAGCTGGAAAGCGAGGTAGTACGCGAGCGCGACCAGCGCAATATCCACTGCTAGTTGCGGCAGCGAGTGGCGGTGCAGCGGGAGGGCCACCGAGCGGATCCGTCGGCGCATTGCGGAGATTGTAAGCGTCCGCCGCGACCGGAGCCTCCGGACAGCCGTTCTCAGGGTCGCGGCTGTGTAGCGCTGAGCAGCAGCTCGAGCAGTACACGTGGGTCGCGGCGCACCCGTGGCGGCGCGTCAGTGGGCTCGCGCTTGTCCAGATCCACGCTCTGCGCGTCCGTCAGCACGCGCAGGCGCCCTTCGTCGATGAGCCGCTCGTCGACCGCCCCGAGACGGCCCTGAAAGGTCGTGTACACGGGGGTGCCCAGCGCCACGGCCTCGCGATTCATGGTCCCGCCGGCGGATATCACGAGGTCGGCGTGGGCGATCAGCGACTGGGCGTCGATGGCGTGCTCGGGCACTGTGAATCCGCCCGCCTGGCGCAGCTCCTGGCGCTGTCGCTCGACGCGTGGCAGCACGACCGTCTGGGTTCCGCGCTCGGCTGCGGCCTCGGACAGGCGGCGCAGCACCTGCGCGAACAGGTCGTTCTCGAAGCGGTGATACAGCGAGACCTCGGGCGGCGTGCGCACCAGCACGATCGGGCGCGTGGGATCGAGCGCCAGCTCCTGGAGCACGGCGGCGCTGGGCTCGAAGTCGGACAGGTAGTACTCCTCCTTCAGGCCCTCGTAGGCGCGGATCTTGCCCGCTGCGCCGTAGCGCGCCAGACGCTGCGGCGGAATCGCGTCCGGCACCACCACCGCTCGCGCCAGGCGGCAGTTGACGTTGTGCTGGACGGTGGCCCACTCGTAGTCGAACATCGTTGCGCTGGGTATGCGCAGGATGGCGGCGGCGACGGAGACATCGTTGGAGCCGTGCCCCAGCGCCACGTCGAAGCGCCTGCCGCCGGCAGCCCGCACATCGGCGCGTGCCCAGCGCACCAGCGCGGCGGAGCGCGACGCGAGGCCGCCGGCCTTGGCGAGCAGACGGCCACCGCGGTGATGGCCGATCGCCTGGTGGGCGATTCCGAAGCGCTCGCACAGCTCGAGCGTTTGTGCGAAGTCACGCGCGGTCACGCGCACGTCGTGACCGTCTGCTTGCAGCCGCTCGATCAGCGGGCGCATGACGAGCACGTGGGGGCTGTTGGTCAGATCGATCCAGACGCGCATCGCTGACGGACGGTAACGGTCTGCGGGTGCGGAGGGTCCTTGCACGTGGGGCTCGATTCGCCGGTATCGTTGCCGCAAGTGCTGATCCTCGCCTCGATATCGGAAACGCTGGTGAACGAAAGCTCGCACTTCGTTCGCGATGCGGGGCTTCCGGGCATCTTCGTGCTGATGGCCGTATCGAGCGCGTGCATCCCGATCCCGTCGGAGGTGGTGATGCTGTTTGCGGGGTTCGCGGTGGCCGACCCCGGGCAGAGCGCATCCCACCATCACCTGACGCTGCTGGGCGTGGTGCTGGCCGGTCTGCTGGGCACGATGGTGGGATCGTGGGTTGCGTATGCGGTGGGACGCGGTGGCCGACTCGAGCTGCTGGAACGTCACGGCGGGAAGGTGCACATGGGGCCGGCGCAGATCGAACGCGCCGACCGCTTCTTCCAGCGTCACGGCGAGGCGACCGTGCTGTTCGGGCGCCTGATCCCGCTGGTCCGGGCGTTCGTGTCGCTGCCGGCCGGCGTGTCGCGGATGCCGCTGGGACGGTTCACGGTCTTCTCCCTGATCGGAGCGGTCCCGTGGGTGCTCGGGCTGGCGCTGGCGGGACACGCGCTGGGCGGCGACTGGACGAGCGTGCGCAAGGGCTTTGAGTACGTCGACTACGTGATCGTGGCGCTGGTGGTCGTGGGGGTCGCATACGTGGTCGTGCGCAGGCGAGGACGCCGCGACACGGCAACCGATGCGGCCGGCTGAGGGAACGCTGTCGCTTCGCCACGCGGTGGCGTTGGGCCTGGTGCAGGGCCCCACCGAGCTGCTGCCGGTCTCCTCTTCAGCGCACATCGCCTTGCTGCCGTGGCTGGGCGACTGGTCCTACGCACAGCTGGACGGCGAGCTGCGCAAGTCCTTCGAGGTGGCGCTGCACGCGGGCGCGGCGCTGGCGTTGGCGCTTGAGATGCGCGAGGAGCTGGGGCGACGGGCGCTGCACGTGGATCGGCGCACGGCGACGGTGTTGGCTCTGTCGCTGGCGCCGCCGGTGCTGGTGGGATTCGCGCTGCGCGCTCGGATCGAGCGGCTGCTCGGAGGGCCCCGTTCGATCGCGCTCGGACTTGCGCTGGGGGCGGTGGCGATGGCCGTGGCCGACCGCGGCGAGGCGGCGCGCGACTGCGCGGATGCCGGCGCCACGGATGGCCTGGTGCTGGGGGTGGCGCAGGCTGCGGCGTTGATGCCGGGCGTGTCGCGCAACGGCGCCACGTTGACGGCGGC
Organism: uncultured Solirubrobacteraceae bacterium; assembly: GCA_963723325.1. Classification (GTDB taxonomy): domain Bacteria; phylum Actinomycetota; class Thermoleophilia; order Solirubrobacterales; family Solirubrobacteraceae; genus Palsa-744. Next base: position 3,671 of record CAVRQK010000005.1, read on the forward strand.
GCGTGCGCGGGGGTTCGGACGCGGTGCTGCGCAGGCGCTGTCGTGGGCGGTGGCGCTGCCGGTGATCCTGGGGGCGAGCGCGCTGAAGGCGAGCAGGTTGGGCCGACGTGCCGCGCAACGCCCGCACGGCACTGGCGGCAGGCGCGCTGAGCGCGTTTGCTTCGACGCTGCTCAGCGCACGGCTGCTGGCCGGCGATCGACGCCGTGAACGCGCACTGTGGCCGTATTCGCTCTATCGATGCCTGCTCGCCGGCTTGGTGGTGGCGCGCGTGCGACGCGTGCGCTAGGGCGATGGCCACGCTTGGAACCCTGATCGGCGGGCGCTACCGGCTTGACGCGGTGGTGGGGCGGGGCGGCATGTCGACGGTGTACCGAGCCTTCGACACGGTGCTGGAGCGGCCGGTGGCGATCAAGTTGATGCATCGCGAGATCGCCGCCGACTCCGATCAGCTTGAGCGCTTCAGGCGCGAGGCGCGGTCGGTGGCGCAGCTCAACCATCCACACGTGGTGAGGGTGATCGACGCCGGGGAGGAGCCCTCCGATGAGGAGCTGCACCACGGCGGGGCGGCGCTGGCCACGGAGATCGGCACCCCGTACATCGTGCTGGAGTTCGTCGACGGCGAGACGCTGAAGCACCTGATCCGCAGTGGCGGGCCGCTGGAGATCCCGCAGGCGCTGGCGTATGCGATCGAGATCGCGCGGGCGCTGGGGGCGGCGCACGAGCGCCAGATAGTGCACCGCGACGTCAAGCCGCAGAACATCCTGATCAGCCAGGAGGGCGGCGCCAAGATCACCGACTTCGGGATCGCTCGCACGCTCTCAGAGGAGGGGCTGACGATGGCAGGCCGCGTTTTGGGCACGACCGACTACGTATCGCCGGAGCAGGCGCTGGGGCAGCCGGTGACGGGCCAGTCGGACCTCTACTCGCTGGGGATCGTGCTGTTCGAGATGCTTACCGGCGACGTTCCGTTCCACGGCGATTCGCCGGTGGCGGTGGCGATGAAGCACGTGCGCGAGGAGATTCCCGACATCCTGACGCTGCGCCCTGAATGCTCGGCGGCGACGGCCACGGTGGTCGACCGTGCGGTCTCCAAGGACCTCACCCACCGTTACCGGGATGCGGCCAGCATGGTGGGCGACCTGGAGGAGGCGCTGGCACTCGAGGCCTCGCGCTCCGGACAGGCGACCGGCGAGGTGACCACGGTGCTGCGCTCGCTTCCGAGCAGAACGCAACGTCGCCTGCCGCTGCGAATGCGCCACCCCTGGCGCTGGGCGCTGTCGCTGGCGCTGGTGGCGGTGGGCGTGGCGATCGCGCTCGCGATCGCCTACGGGCACACCCACCGCGGAACGGGGGCCGGCAACGTGGCCGCGAAGCCGCCGGGGCTGGAACAGGTGTCGCTGAGCGCCACCGCGGCGCACGACTACAACCCGTTTGGCACCGGCCCGGAAAACCGCGACCTGGTGGACGATGTGGTGGACAGCGACCCGAACACGGCGTGGAGCACCGAGCACTACTACGAACACACGCTGCACAAGGCGCACGGGGTTGGCCTGGGCGTGTATCTGGACGCCGCACCCGGAGTGTCGGCCAAGGCAATCGAAATCCAAACCCCCACGCCTGGATTCGCAGTCGAGATCTACGTGGCTGACAGGTTCACGGGACTGTCCTATGGCGACTCGCGAACGCTCAAGGAACGCGGATGGTTGGGCCCGGTGGCATCGGTTGCGAGCGTCCGTGGCGCGCAGCGCATAGCGCTCAACCTGCTCGGGCAGCGCTACCGCTACTACCTGGTGTGGCTGACCACGCTGCCGCCCAAACTCGAATTCGCCGAAATCGGGGAACTGGCGCTGTTCAGGTGAGAAGGTCTTTCAGTGGCGGTAGGAGCGCTGGCGCTGGTGGCGCTCGCGCGCCAATAGGCACAACCGGTCGACGAGTTCCGGATAGGGGACGCCGCTGGCGCCCAGCAGCTTGGCGTACACGCTGGTGGGGGTGAAGCCGGGCATGGTGTTGAGCTCGTTGACCAGCACCTGCTCGCCGTCCACGAAGAAGTCGACACGGGCCAGCCCGGCGCAGCCGCTGGCCTTGAACGTGTCCACCGCCAGCTCCCGCACCCGCTGGCGGGCGGTGGCGGAGATCCGGGCGGGGAGCTCGAGCTGCATTCCGCCGGGCGAGTACTTGGCCGCGTAGTCGTACCAGTCGCCCGCGAGCACGATCTCGCCGGGCTCGGACGCGGTTGCGCTGGCGCCGCCGTTACCGCTCACACCCAGCACTCCGCACTCGACCTCCACGCCGCTGGCCATCGCCTCGACTATCGCCAGCGAATCGTGCTCGAAGGCGCGATCCAGCGCGTCGGGCAGCGCGTCGGCCTCGAGCACCTTGACGATGCCCACCGAGGAGCCGAGGTGCGACGGCTTGACGAACACCGGCAGGCCCAGGCTTGCGAGCTCCTGGAGCACGGCGTGGCGGTGGCTGCGGTAGCGCTCGGCGCTGACTCCCGCGTAGTCCACCTGCGGGATCCCGACGGCGGACATGAGCTCTTTGAACAGCACCTTGTCGAGGCATACGGCAGAGGCGGCCACGCCGGCTCCCACGTAGGGCACGTCGAGCGTCTCGAGCAATCCCTGCACGGTCCCGTCCTCGCCGAACGGGCCGTGCAGCACGGGAAAGACCACGTCGGCGTCGAGCAGGCCGCCACCGGGTGTGACGCTCAGCGTCTCGCCGTCGCGGCGCCAGGCGCCGTCGCGCCCGATCTCGATCCAGATGACGTCATGTCCGACCGCCAGCAGCCCGTCGCGGACGGCGGCGCCGGAGGACAGCGAAACCTCGTGCTCGGAGGAGCGCCCGCCGGCGAGCACGGCGACCGTCAGACGTTGGGCTTGGGGGTTCGTAGCGGTGGTCATGGCGGCGCCGATCAGCCGGACGCCCCGGGCGCCGGCGTGGTGGTGGTTGTGGTCGTGGTGGGAGTGGTGGTGGTCGGAGTGGTGGTGGTGGGCGTTGTCTGCTGGGCGGCCGCGCCGACGGTGATCGTGACGGTGGCGCCCCTGCTGGCGTGGGTGCCGGCGGCGGGGCTCTGCTTGAGCACATGGCCGACCTGCGAGGCTTCGGTGGTCGTTTCGGTAAGCACGCTGGAGACGAAGCCGGCCTTTTCGAGCACGCCCTCGGCGTGCACTTCGCTTGCTCCCAGCACATTGGGGACGGGCTTTTGCTTGGGTTCCTGCGCCACGGTGAGATCGACCTTGCCGCCGGCCTGGATCTTGCCGCTGGCGGGATTTTGCGAGAGCACAGTTTCGGGCTGCTGCGTGGTGGAGGTCTTGTGCGTGACGGTGCCCAGCACCAGGCCGTCGGTTTTGAGCGTGGCTTCGGCTGCGCTGAGCGTCTGGCCGGTGACGTCGGGGACGCTCACCGGTTCGGGGCCACTGGATACGAGCATCGTGATGGTGCGGCCGGCCTGCACCTCGGTGTCGGCGGGGGGTTCGGTGGCGATCACGGTCCCGGCGGGCACTTCCTTGCTCGCCTGCGACTTCTTGGTCGGTTTGAAGCCGGCTTTGCGCAACACTTCGGCAGCCTTGGCGGCCGTCAGCGCGGCGACGTCGGGGAGGTTGACGGTGGCGGGACCGGTGGAGATCACGATCGTGACGTGACTGCCCTTTTCGGCGCTGCTGCCGGCGGGGAGCGACTGGCTGATCACGAGGCCCACGCGTACCGTTGCGCTGGGCGCCTGCGAGGAGAAGGGATCGAGGCCGGCGTGGCGCAGCGCGGCGCCGGCGCTCTGTTCTTCCTGGCCGATCACGCTGGGCACCACGACCGTCGCCGACTTGGAGTGCAGTAGCAGCACGGCAGCGAGTGCGGCGGCCGCCAGGAGTACGGCGGCCAGTCCCCACCACAGCGCGCGGCGGCGGCGATTGGGGGCCCGCTCGGGGCCGTAGGGCTCCTCGAAGCGGCCCGCCGGCGCTACCAGCAACGAGCCGGTGATGGGCGCGGGGTGCGGATGCAGGTGGTGTACCTGGCCGTCGGCGGACGGCGGAGCCGGCACTCCGGCGAGCACGTCGCGCTCGCGCTCCAGCGCGGCGATCAGCTCGTCGGCGTCGGCGTAGCGCTCGGCCGGGTCCTTGGCCAGCGCGCGCAGCACCACCGCATCCAGCGAGGGGGGCAGCGCGGGGTTCAGCTCGCTCGGCGGGCGCGGCGCGGCGGAGACCTGCTTGTAGGCGATGGCCACGGCCGTTTCGCCCTCGAACGGAACGGCGCCGGTGAGCAGCTCGTAGAGGATCACGCCGACGGAGTAGAGGTCGGAGACGGCGCTGACGGGATGCCCCTGCGCCTGCTCGGGCGAGAGGTACTGCGCGGTTCCCATGATCGAGCCGGTCAGCGTCATGTCGGACGCGCCGGCGCGGGCGATGCCGAAGTCGGTGACGCGGGCGCGGCCCTCTTCGTCGAGGATCACGTTGTGGGGCTTGAGATCGCGGTGGATGACGCCGCGACGGTGCGCGAAGCGGGCTGCGCGCAGGATCTGTATGACGATGTCGATGGCGGTGGAAGCCGGCAGCGGGCCGTCCTCGCGCACGATCGCCTTCAACGATCTGCCGGCCACGTACTCCATGGCGATGTAGTAGGTGCCGTTCCATTCGCCGCGATCGAAGATGGCCACGATGTTGGGGTGCGACAGCGCGGCTGCGCTGGAGGCCTCGCGGCGGAAGCGCTCCACGAACTCCTGGTCTTCGGCGAAGTGGTGGTGGAGGATCTTGACGGCCACCTGCCTGCCCAGCAGCTGATCCTGCGCGAGGTACACGTCGGCCATCCCGCCTGAGCCCAGGCGCGAGAGCACGCGGTAGCGGCCGTCGATGATCGTGTCGGCGTCAATCATGGAGGAGCCTTTCGATGACTTCCCGGGCGACCGGAGCTGCGAACGCGGCGCCTTGACCGGGCACGTCCTGGAGGGTGACGGCGACTGCCACGCGCGGGTTGGAGGCGGGGGCGAAGGCTATGAACCACACGTTGTTGACCGAGTTGCCAATCTGGGTCTCGGCCGTGCCGGTCTTGCCGGCCACCTGCACCCCGGGGATCTGTGCTGCAACACCTGTGCCTTCGTTGACGACCGCTTCCATCATCCCGGTGATGGCGGCGGCGGTGGAGGGCTTCATGACCACGGATTGCGTGCGCGGTTCGATCTGCTGCACGGTGCGTCCTTCGGAGTCGACGATCCGGTCGGTCAGATGCGGCACCATCAGGCGCCCGCGGTTGGCCACGGTGGCGGCGACCTCGGCCATCTGCAGCGCGGTGACGTTGAGTTTGTCCTGCCCGATGCCGAGGCGCCCGACGTCCACGCGTTCGCTGGTTGGCGCGAGCACCCGCCCGTTGTAGTACTCGCCGCTGGTCGACATTTCTTTGGCGGGATAGTCGAGCTGGGGCTTGCGGTCGAAGCCGAAGCGTTCCATGTAGCGGTCGATCGTGGCCTTGCCGAGTTTCACGGCGACCTGCGCGTAGGCGGTGTTGACCGAGCGCACGAGCGCTTTCTCGAGCGTGATCTGGGGGAAGCTCTCGTTTTCGTCGTTGCCCAGCGGCTTGCCGGAGATCATCACGTCGTTGCTGCCGTTGATGACCGACTGCGGAGTGAAGGCGCCGGTGTCGATGGCGGCTGTGGCGGTGATGATCTTGAACGTCGAGCCGGGCGGGTAGCCGAACTGCGTGGCACGGTTGACCAGCGGGCTGGAGCCAGCCGGTTCGTGGTTGAGCTTTTCGACGCCGGCCGCGGTACGCAGCGCGTTGGGGTCGAAGCTCGGCGCGGAGGCCATTACGGTGACGGCGCCGCTCTGTGGATCGAGCGCCACGATCGCACCGCGGTGACCTGCCAGCGCGTGGTTGGCGACCTGTTGGGCGGCGGGGTCGAGCGTGGTGATGACCTTGTCGCCGCCCGGTTCCTTGCCCTGCAGCTGATCGAGGATGCCCTGCAGGTTGCTGTTGGTTTCACCCTCCAGATCGGAGCCGCGATAACTCTCCAGGCCGGAGGAGCCCACACCGGGTTCGTAGTAGTAGCCGATCGCGTGCGCGAACTCGTCTCCGCTTGGGTATGTGCGCTCGTAGCCTTCGCCGCTGCGGACGCTGCGAGCGAGCACGGCGCCGTTGGCGGCCAGGATCGGGCCGCGGTGGATTCGCTCCTGCTCTATTTCCCGACGGTGGTTGAGCGGGTTGTGTCGCAGCGATGAGGCTTCGAAGATGGTCCAGCGCGAGGTGAACGCGATCAGCAGCGCGAACAGCAGGACGACCAGCCCAAAGAGACGGACGATGGGTGCGTTCACGACGCTGGCCTCATTCGAGCTGGTCGAGTTCGAGACTGCGGATCAGCGAGGCGGCATCTTCTTCGGAGCGCAGCGTGTGGTCGAGCAGCGTGTGCCGTCGCTGGGCGGTGAGTGTGGAGGCGCTGACGCCGGATACGTATTTGCTGGAGTACAGGTCGATGTTGCCGGGGAGCTGGTAGGGAAGCCCCTGGAAGAGGGTGACCAGGCCGCGGTGTTGGTGCCGATGAAGTACACGGATTGCAGGGCGAGATACGCGGCGGAGCCGAGCACGCCGAGCACCACCACGACCAACCCCAGGGCGCCGAGCCGGCGCAGCCGCGCGAACGGGCAGCAGGCGCGGCCGGCCATCGCCGTGGGCTTCTACGGCGAGCTTCCACGACGGGCGGCGGTTGCAGCGGGGGCGAGAGGAACTGCTCGGGCTCGAGGACCGCTCACTGCGCGACCATGGTCTGATGCTCCTGCGTGGCCGGTGCGTGCTCCCCCAGCGCCACCTCCTCCAGGCGCAGCAGGATGACGGTGATGTTGTCCCTGCCGCCGGCGTCGTTGGCGGCGGCGATCAACGCCTCCCCGG
>CAVRQK010000006.1:0-80897 GCA_963723325.1 uncultured Solirubrobacteraceae bacterium
TAGGTGGCCGCGTTTATCAACCGCGTCCAGAACGACCATCCCGAACCCGACTGGTACCGCGACCTCCAGCACCAGAACACATTGCGCCTTTCGAGAAAATCCAGCCTAATCAACTCTCGATGGATCTCTACAAGCGACCTCTTCCAGGGAAGCTGACTAGTGGTCGTGGCGATACCGGCGACGCCGGCCAACTGGTGGTCGTGGCGATACCGCTCCTGGTGGTCGTGGCGATACCGGGATTTCGACGGCACTGGTGGTCGTGGCGATACCGGGGACTCGACGGCACTGGTGGTCGTGGCGATACCTGACTTTCAGGTTGATTGATGGTCGTGGCGATACCGAGGCTTCTCGGAAAGTGGCGCATCTAAACCAAGAATGCGTCTCATCTCCCTACGACCGTTTTCCGGTTTTCCACACCCGGTTGCCTACGACCGTTTTCCGGTTTTCCACACCCGGTTGCCTACGACCGTTTTTTCGGTTTTCCACCAAATTCCCCATACGGATAGATATCTGTATATACTAATAACATCGTCATATAACACTCTTGGTAGCCCTACCATCGTTCCTAGAAGATTTGTAAAGAGCAGAGGGAACGCTGCCAGATTTAAACGTCTGTCGATCGCTTGGCGCCGACGAATCGGCAGTGGTAGTGTCGACGCCGGGATCGGTCCCGCCGCACGCTCCACCCCACCGGCCCGGTCCGCCTCGCAATCTGGTACGGCAAGGGCGGCGTCGGAAAATCCACAACGACGATCTCCTGTCCCTGCTCGCCGCCCGTGCCGGTCAAGAGTGTTGGCATCGACCTCGATCCGGAGTGCGGCACGTCCCGCGATTTCGTCGGCCGAAGCAACGCCGGCCGTCCCGGAGAACCTGCGAACCTTCCTCGAATCGCCACTGCCGGTACCCCCGCCGATCATTCCCTCCGGCATCGAAAACTCGGACCTCGTTCCGAGCGTTGCCGACGGCCAAGATTCTTCCGTCTTTTCCCGAACACTCGGCGCGACTGCGAGACGGCATTCGCACTTGCTCCATCCACTACGATGGATGTGATGGACATCCCGAACCAATCGACAACATCGCCGAACTCGGCCTCATCGCGGCCGACTACTTGATACTGCCGGTGGAGCTGACGGCCGACTGCGTCAGAGCGGGTCGACACGGCACTGCGGACCATCGCCGAAGGCAGGCTACTCAATCCCCGCCTCCATGTGTCGGCGCTCTGGCGCTGGGTCCGCCCCACGCACCGGCCGCAACTCGGACTGTCCGCCAAGGAGGCACTCGATCCATCGGCGAGTACGAGAAGTGGCTCGCGGCCGCCAGCATTCGCCTCTTCCAGACGATCATGTTCCGCTCCGCCACGACCGTGGAGGAACCCGCTCCAATGCCGACGACGTTGCTGCACTGGACCGGCCCGCCGCCGGTTCAAGAGTCTGCTCGCCGAAATACCAGTCTCGCATCCGAACCGCTCTCTCTGGTCCGTTCCCCTTCCCGCATGGCTCACCGGAACACCCGCCCACAAGGCCGAATTGCGACGACGGCAGACCGATGAGCGCGTATGAGCACAACGCCGCTGAGGTGATCGAAGCGCCGGCACCGCGGCCGTACGTGCCCGGGCCGCAGCTCTCGTTCGCTCGCCCAGACGCTCGTGCGGGCTTCCCCGGAACTGATCGGACGAGGGAGCTCGTCCACTTCGATCCGCAGGGACAGCCGCGATCGGCAGCTACGATCCCGCACTCTCGCGCCAATCCGCAGCGTGGCCGCGTCGTCGACCGTGACCTGGAAGGCTCGCGGCCAGCCTGGACGCCCACGGCCAGCAAGACCGATCGTCGCCAGGCTCATCACCGACACCGACCGGACGCGGTGGCCCGAGCAATTCAGCCGACCGCAAGACCTGGTGATCCTCAAGGGGCATCGCATCTACTTCGCCCAGCCGAAGACGAACTGCCCGATGCTCACGCGTCGAGCTGCTCCTCCCGGAGGACGGGAAGACGACTCACCTACGCCCGCCGAGCGTGACGGGCCTCGATCAAAGTGATGCACAGCCAGGCGTACGACATCTTCGACAAGGTGAACCAGTACAGATGTGGCGCAGGAGTTCGCCTGGAGAAGCCGAAGGACGACGAGGTCGCCGCGTACTTCGAGATCAGGCCGCACCGAGGCTCAGCGAGTGAAGACCGTCGCCAACTGGACCGGCCACGGTCGCCCGCGACATGATCAACGCCGACCGTCGCCCGGCCGACGAAGTGGTTTCCTCATCGCCAATCGCCCCCCGGAGGAACACCGCGTGGCGTACCGGCGGTTCGGTCAATCTGACGGTCGCGGCCGCGCGGCCAAACGGTCGTGGAGACAGGAGAAGAGCGGCCAGGCTGAAGGGAAGGTCACGGGCCCCGGCCGGCCACGCAATTACGTGCTTGAACGTCCCGAACGAGCGACGTTGAACATCAGCTACGTCTCGCCACGGCGCTGACGGCCAAGCAGTGGCGGAGGGCGGGCGAGCGCGGAGCGCTGTTGGAAGCCATCCGGGCGCGGTGAACAAAAGTCCACCGGATCCAGCCGTGACCGACTCGTCTTGAAACTGATCTCGGCTAGTGCCCGGAACGTCGGGTACAGCGCAGGGGCATCGGCTCCAGGAAGCCGAGACTTGACTGACCTATGCCCCGATAATTGTCCGCTATGCCGACCACCCTTGTTCCCGACGCGGCCCCACAGTACCGACGCCGAACGCACCACGCTCGGCGCCTGCTTGATCCGATCCCGACCGGATCGCGGACGTTGCGGCGACGCTGCCATCGACCGGAAGAACCACGATCCCGCTCTACCGGGCGATTTACGCGGCGATGGCCCGGGCCTCTACGAGGAGCGCCGGCCCATCGACTTCGTGACGGTGGCGACGCCTGGCGGCGATGCCGCGCTACATGCAGGCAGCTGCGGCGGCAGCTGCTTCCTGGCGAGTCTGGCCGAGAACGTCCCGACCGCCTCGCACGCCAGCGCACTACGCGGCGATCATCCGCGAGAAGGCGCATCCACCGTCGGCTCGGCGATGACGGCCGACACGATCGGGACGCTCGCCAAGAACGAGCCGCGCTCCCGGCGTCGGAGGCCTGGAGCAGTTCCGGCGCAGACGATGCTCGCGCATCTTCCCGGCACGCGCACCGACCGAAGCCGCAGGCACATCGCCGGACATCGGCGGCGAAAGCTACGAGCGGTACGCCGACTCCAGGCGGCCGAGGACAAGACCGAGCTGCTTCGGTCTCACGACCGGCTTCCGCGACCTGGATGCCAGATGCTCACCGGGCTGCCGCCGGGTTGCCTGATGGTCGTCGCGGGGGCGAGGAGCCAAGCATGGGCAAGTCGTCGTTCGCGCTCGACGTCGCCCGGCATGCGTCGGCGATGCAAGGCAAGAACGTGGCCGTCTTCTCGCTGCGAGGAGATGACCAAGCAGGAATTGATGGATCGCACCATCGCCGGCTTCCTCGGCGTCGAGGCGTGGAAGCTCAAGAAGGGGCAACCGCGGCCGCCGAATTCGAGCGTATGGGCACGCTGTTCGACGAATTGAAGAAGCACCCGCTGTACATCGACGACGATCCCGACACGACGATCGCCAATCTCCGCCACAAGGCCCGCCGCCAGCAGATGGAGCGTGGACTTGATCTGCTGGTCATCGACTACCTACCAGCTCATCGAGGTGACCGACCGGGCGTCGGGCGAGAACCGTGCGCAGCAGGTCGCCGCATTCCCGCAGCCTCCAGAACCTGGCACGCGAACTCGGCCGCACCAATCATCGCGGGCGCTATCGCGAGCTACCGCGCTCGTGGAACAGCGGAATCCGCCGATCCCCGTGCTGTCGGACCTCCGCGACTCCGGTTGGATCGAACAGGACGCCGACATCGTGCTGATGCTCTACCGCCAGTCGATGTACAACGAGGACTCCGACGAGCCGAACGCGACCGACGTGTATGTCCGCAAGAACCGCCACGGTCCCACCGGGCGGGCGGAACTGATCTTCGATCCGGCGCGAATGAGCTTCCGCGACCGGCCCCGCGGCACACACGCGGCCGCTGAGCGTGCTGCCGGCGGATCGCCTTCGGAAACCGAAGTACCTGAACACCTCGGACAACGACGTGTACCACAAGGGCCAGCACCTGTATGGCTCGGACCTGGCGCGGGCACACGCGACGAAGGCGGGCGAGGTGATCGTGTGCGAGGGCTACACGGACGTGATCGCTCTGCACCAGGCGGGGATGCAGAACACGGTGTGCCTGATGGGCACGGCGCTGACGGCGGAGCAGGTGGGCGAGCTGGCGCGCATGTCCCAGCGGGTGCTGCTGGCGCTGGACGCGGACAGCGCGGGGCAGGAGGCGATGCTGCGCGCGTCGAGCATTGCGGCCAAACGGAACCTGGAGCTGCGGGTGGTGCCGATCCCGGTGGGCAAGGACCCGGCGGAGCTGATCCTGAACGAGGGCGCGGATGCGATGAAGGCGGCGGTGGCCAAGTCGGTGCCGTTCGTGCGCTTCCGTGTGGAGCGGGTGCTGGCGGCGGGCGATGATTCGAGCCCGGAGGGCCGCGACCGCACGATCGAAGAGCTGCGCCCGGTGTTCGCCACGCTGCCGCCGAGCGCGATGCGGATGGAGCTGACGCGGATCGTGTCGGGGCGACTGGAACTGCCTGAGAGCCTGGCGGAGACGCTGCTGGCCGGCGGCGGCACGCGTGCAGGGGCTGGTGGAGGTGGGCAGGGCTCGCCGCAGGGCGTGGGCGGCGCCACGCGCGAGGCCACGCAGGGGCGTGGCTCGGGCAACGGCTCCTCGGCGGCGCGCTCGGCTTCGGGTGGGGTGGACCTGTCGCGCAGGGAGGACACCGAGCGGGCGTTCCTGGCGCTGTGCATCGCCTCGCCGCAGGAGGGAGCGCAGGCGCTGGCCGACCTAGACGTGGACGAGCACTTCTCAAGTGCTTTGCTGCGCCGTGCGGCCAGGCGTCTGCGCGAGGGAGATCTGAGCGAGCCGATGCGCGACCGGCCGGGTGAGGCGGGAACGCTGGAGGACGATCCGGAGCTGAAGCGGCTGCTGGCGGAGCTGGTGGTGGAAGCGGGCCGCGAACACCCGGAGCCGGCGATGCTGGAGGTCCAGCGCCTGCAGCTGGAGCTGGCAATGGTGGACCGCCTGATCCAGCGCGCGCGCGGTCAGGACAACGGCGACGTGAGCGAGCTGGCCACGCGCAAGGCGAAGATCAAACTGGAGTTCGACAGGGCTTACAGCAGGGTGCTGGAGAAGACGGGGGATCGGTAGGGGCGGGCGAGGGTATCTCGCGTAGGGAGGGATGGGCTGTGGCGCGCGAGGTCACAGAAACGGCACAGATTGAGCGCGCGACTGCCTCTGTTCCAGGTCTTTCGTCCGAAATGACCTGAGACAATGCGGTGCATGGATCGGGCATCTTTGGAGCAGCTACTGGCACAGGGCCTGTCGCTCGCTGAGATCGGGCGACGGTTCGATCTGCATGAAGCGACGGTGGGTTACTGGGTCAAGAAACACGGATTGGAGGCAGCGAACCGCGACAAGCATGCTGCGCGCGGAGGTATCGCGAAGGAGGATCTGGAGGCGCTGATCGAGGCCGACCTATCGGTGGCTCAGATCGCGGAGACGGTTGGTCGCAGCAAGGCGACGGTGCGGCACTGGCTGATCCGGTACGGCCTGAAGACGCACGGCGCAGTCGGCAGGCGACCATCGGGGCAGGCGAAGGCCGCCAAGCAGGCTGGGCTTGCCACGGTGACGATGCGTTGCAATCGCCACGGGGAGACGGACTTCTGGCTGGACGGACGTGGCTACTACCGTTGCAAGCGATGCCGATCGGCCGCGGTGGCGCGGAGACGCAGGAAGGTCAAGACGATCTTGGTGCAGGAGGCGGGCGGTGCCTGCTGCCTGTGTGGATACGACCGCAACATGCGTGCGCTGCACTTCCATCACCTCGAGCCGTCGCAGAAGCGCCACGAGATCAACGCCAAGGGAGTGGCCATCGCTCTCGACAAGTTGCGGGTCGAGGCGCAGAAGTGCGTGCTTCTATGCTCTAATTGTCACGCTGAGGTGGAGGATGGGATGGCGTCCGTTCCTGCCGCTGCGCGACATAGGGCCCCCTCTCAGGGGTAGCCCAAAGTGCTGATCCGGGGTAACTCAATTGGCAGAGTGCGAAGCTGTTAACTTCGAAGTTGTGGGTTCGAGTCCCACCCCCGGAGTGGATCACCACAGAACGCCAGATCGCCGGGAGCGTGGAGCAGGTCGGCCACGGCCTCGGTGATCGTGGCGCTGATCGAGAGCCGGTCGCTTGGCGCTCGGCCGCCAGTCTGAGCCTTGGCAGGGACGCTTGTGCAACCGCCTTCTCGGCCTTGAGCTCCTCGATCCGGGCTCGGACTAGGTGTGGCCCTTGACGACCGCTCCGACGACGGCGTGCCGCTCGTGATCGAGGACCCGACGCGACTTCGTGACATCGTCGAGACGACCGTCCAGCTTGTCGGAGACGACCAGCGCGAGCCGCGACTCGAACCTGGCGCATTTATGCCGCTATTTGCATAATTCGATGAGCCGGTAGTACGCCGATAGCTTGACTTGGCCGGTGACTGCTACTAAGACTCGGCGACGCGCCTCGACATCGTTCGCGGCGAGGACGGCGACACTACGGGGGTAGCAACGCCATGGCGCCAGCCAAACAGGACTGGACTTTCACATGACCGCGATCCTGCTCTCGTGGGCTGCGTCCGCGGGCGTGCTGATAGTGCTGGCTGTCAGCCTGGGGTGGCGGGTCAGGCTGCCAGACAAGCCCAACCAGCGACTCAAGCTCTGGATTCTCGCAATCCTGGTCGACAATCGCGGCCGGTTCAGTCTCAACCGGCTGCAGCTCGTCGCCTGGAGCCTCGTGGTGATCTCGTTGATCTCCGGGGTGTTCTTCGGTCGTCTGTTCGCCGGCGTGGCAAACCCGCTGCAGTTCACGATTCCCGATCGGGTGCTCGGCCTGCTTGGCATCAGCGTCGGAGCCGGGGTGACGGCCGGTGCGATCAAGGCGACGAAAAAGACCAAAGCCGAAGGCCAACCGATCGCCAGGATCCCGGCGGGCAAGGCCACGAGCAAACTCGCCACCTACCAGGCGACCAACAGAGAACCCTTCCTCTCGCAGGTGTTCATGCTGGAAGAAGGCGACTACGCCGACGACGTGGTCGACGTCACCAAGTTCCAGGGCTTTGGGATCACGGTCGTGCTCGTCGTCGCCTATGTCGCGGCGGCCATCCACATGATCGTCAAGATGAAGGTTGCCGGCCACGTGAAGTCGCTGCCGGACATCTCGGGCACCTTCCTGGTGCTGCTCGGGATCAGCTACGGCGGTTACCTCGGCGGCAAGCTGCCTGAGCAGTCTGGCCTTCCACGCAGGGAAGGCTAGGCCGTGGGAGGAACCGCCGAGCGGGGTCTTGCCCGCCGAGGATCGGTCAGCCCCACACACCAGCCCCTTAGGCAGGCCCGATGCCGCTGCTGATCGTCGTCCTCGCGATCGTCGTGTTGATCCTCCTGCTCGTGTTGCGACTGTTGAGCTCGGTGGGAGCAACGGGGCCGAGCGCCACGGAAACGAGCACCCCGCCACACCCGGGACCGGCGATCCCCGACCGGCTCGCCGGCTCGGTGATCGCCCAGCACCTGCGGGCGCGATTGGCCGGAACGCCGGCGGACGGCTCGAGGACTCCTGAGTCCACCCCGGCGCAGGTCGTGTGGGTCGACGGGGGCGATGAGGTGCTCGTGCATCTCGCGAGCACCACCACGCAGATCGTCGGCCAGACCGTGCTCGTGTCGATCGAGCTCGAGTGCGATCAAACGGGACGCACCCCGCTGGTGGTCGCGTTCGCGCTGCCGTCAAGCGAAGAGGGCGGATTGGTTCTCGCGACCGACGAGTACCCGCGGGGTAATGGCCTGCTCGCGTCGCGCTGGGGTCAGGCGGTGCGGGCGGCGGCGTGGAGCGCGATGCTGACGCTCGCCAGCGATCACGCCGCGGAACGCGAGCTCGCGCCGCGCGGCCTGACGGTGAACGGCGGCCACCTGCACCTGATCGCCGGGCAACCGCTGACGATCAGCTAGGACGAGATGGATATCGCGAGCCTCCTCGGTCCATTGCTCGCAGACGTCGCGGGAGCCGCGGGGCTCCTGAACGAGGCAGGCGAGCTGCAGGCGCAGTGGTTTGAGAACCCTCTCGGGCAAATCGAGAAGGTGCTGACGGACACCGCGCAGCGCGCAGCGATACTCGACTTGCTTGACCAGATCGTGCCCCCCGTGGCCGTGTCCGGGGCGGCGCACGGCCAGAAGTGGCATCCGCTGCTCGGCTCCCACGAACACGGCAACGTCTATCTCGTCGTGGACGACTCCGCCGACCCGGCGATCGTGGTCGGCCTTGGCGGAAGCTACGGAGCTGCGGGGCCGTCTCCGGCGGCGTCCGTTCTGTTCGAGCTGCCGATCGCCCGGTTCAGCGGTTCGAGCTACACCGCGCTCGCCGGCACGCGGCCGGCCCGTTGAGCGTGACGCTGGACGTACCGCTGGAATGGAAGACGTCAGAGCACCCGATCGCGCTCGCCGGCATATCCGCGGCGCTGGTGATCGCCCCGGCGGCGAACCCCGCGATCGCCGAGGTGGAGCTGACCCTCGAAGGCCTAGACCTCGACGGGACGGGCGCCCGAGACGTGATGCTCGACCCCCAGCACCTAGGCAGTGAGGCTACCCAGCTGATCCTCGGGCTCCTGCGCGAGAAGCTGCACGAGATCAGCGCCACCGCGACCGGCGAGGCTGCCGCGCTCGCGCAGCACCTGATCCCGCTGCTCGGACTCGACGGCTCGATCCCGGCCCTTCCATTCGCCGAGCTCGCCAGCGATCACACAGCGATCGCCACATGGCTGCGATCGCTGTTCGCGGGATCGCCGGCGCCGATGCAGAAATGGCTCGGCAGCGTGGCCGGGCTGCTCGGAGTGCAAGCGCCGAGCGTCCTCGCAAGCGCATCGGCCGGCGCCAGCGCATGGTCGGTCGCCATCTTCAGCCCGGAAGCGTCCTCGATCGGGCTCCAGCTGGCCGAAACGAAGGCCGCCGACGGCGTCACGCCCCAGCTGGAAGTCGGACTGACGGTCGCGCTCGTGCCGGATGGGGGCAGTCCCCCGGCGCGCTTGGACGCGAGCGTCACCGTCTTCACGCTGCCGTTGGCCGGCAGCGCTGCACCGCAGGCCTTCCCCAGCGCTTCCGTGAGCGTCGTGGCCCCCGGCGAGCCGTCGCAGCCGCTGGTCGCGCCAGGGGGCCCGTTCTCGGTCGACTCGTTCACGGCGGGCTTGAGCTGGAGCGCCGGCAGCCTCGGGCCGCTGCTCCAGATGCACAACGTCGTACTTCGAGGGGACTCCATATCCCGTCGTCGATCTGACCAACGCCAACACCGTCGTCTCGGGGGCGATCGGCGCGGCGGTCACGAACGCGCTCGGGAGCACGGGCGCCGGCGCGCACCTGGCGGCGCTCGCCGGCGTGACCGCGCCGGCCGCCGATCCGGGGGCGCCCAAGGTCGATCTGCTGCAGCTCGCATCGAATCCCACGCGAGCGATCGCAACCGTGCACCGAGAAGCGCTGCTGAGCAGCGGGCACCCGTGGTCGAACTACTTCAGCGAACTGACTGCGCTCCTCGGACTCGCAGGCCCGGTGAGCGGGACCGGCGCCTCGCTGGATCCGTGGGTCACGACGATCGCTTCCAGCGGGCCGCTGACGCTGAGCCTCGCGGCCTGGAACGCACAGAGCTCACCCAGCACTGCCGAACCCCAGCAGCTGCGCATTGGCCTGCGGCTGGGCACCGCGAGCGGGCCGGTCGAAACGTCGCTGTCTGCCGAGCTGTTCGGGGTCGACCTGCAGGCGAGCGGTCCGAGCAAGGTGGCGATCCTCTCCGGCTACCACGCGAACGTGCACCTCGTGCCGGGCACCCCCGCCGAAGCGGGCGGGATCGCGCTGAGCGCGGCGTCGATCGACGCCAGCTTCGACCTGGCCGTCGGCGAGCCGCCCGTCGTCGGCGTGTCGATCGCCGAGTTGAGCCTCACCACCCCGAGCGGCACGGTCAACGTGGCGAAGCTCCCGTTCCCGTTCGCCAGCGGCTTCGACCCGACCAACCCGGCTGCCACGCTGGGGGTGGCGGCCGGCCAATTGGAGGCGCTCGTCCTCGGGCTGCTCGGGCGCGCGCTCGGCGATGAACTGGGTGGCGCCGGGCTGGCGCTGGCCGCGCTGGTCGGCTGCACGTCTGGGATCCCCGGGCTGCAGGCCGACTTCCCGGTGCTCACCGATCCCGGCGCGCCCGGATCGCTGTTCGGCGATCCGCTCGGGGCGCTGCGAGCGTGGCTCAGCGCGGTCGCGACCGGCGTGTCCACGGATGGCAGCGACTTCGCCACCGCGCTCGTCACGTGGCTGGCATCCCTGCTCGCCCAAGCGCTGCCGGCCGACCCCGCTTCCGCTCCCAGCCCGTCTGCGCTGACGGGGTCAGGCACGTACGAGGACCCGTGGCTGCTCCCGCTGGGCGCCGCCGACTCGCCCGCCGAAGGGCTCGCGTGGCTGGAGCCCGCCGGTCCCCCGAGCGCCGCCGCGGCCGCGAGCGCCGCGATCGCGGGGGCAAGCGACTTCCCGAGCCTCGTGACGGCGCTCGCCGCCGCCGGCGGACGCTACCTGCCCGCGATCCCGCTGTCGCTCCCACAATCGACGTTGGCCAGCGGCCTCGCGTCACTCGCCGCCCATCTCAGCTCGAGCGACGGCGTCGTCCCGGTGAGCTCGCAGATCCCCACCGGCGGGTCCTGGACCGCGGGAACGCCGATCGGTGCGCCCCACCATCTCCAGCCGGCTGACTCCTCCGCCTGCGCACAGATCCTCGCGCAGGTGAACACCTGGGCCGCTCCAGGGAGTACTCGCGCGATCCTGCTGCTCGGCCCGGCCTTCTCCGACCACACGATCTGGAGCGAGCTGCTCACGCAAGCCGAGACCGCAACCCCGGGCTCCACCAATCCCCTCGCCACGTTCGACCTACGGGTCCCCGGCGTCGCACCGTCCTCGATCGACCTGCGCGCGGTGAGCGCGATCGCCGACTTCTACACCGCCGATTTGCAAGACGACGGGAGCGGAGACCTCGCGGGCCTCGCCGCCCAGATCGCCCTGCTCCGAGCCCGGATCGAGGCCCTGAAGCCCGGCGCCGAGCTGGTCCTCGTCGCGCACTCGACCGCCGGACTCGCCGCGCTCACATACGCCCAGGCCAGCCCGGCGAACGTCAAAGGACTGATCACGCTCGGCACCCCACACGCCGGCGCGCCGCTGACCCCCCTCACGGACCCCACCACCGGCGAGGCGCTGCGCGCCTACGCCCATCTCTTTCCCAGAGGTGTGGCGGCCGGCCCGCTGCACGACGCGCTGGCGCACCTGCTCCAGGCGCTCGACGGCTACCTCGCGCCCGCGAGCGCCGGCGAGCTCCCGACACCGTGGCCATATCCGATCGGCGACTTCGTCGGTGCCTCGTCGACCGACACCGCGGGCGTGCCGGCGCTCGCCCTGGGCGGCAACGTGGGCGGCCCCGCCGGCGTCGAGCTGCTCGGCGGGCTGCAAGCCGCCGCGAGCGCATCGCTCGCGGCGTTCACCGCCGCGGCGCCCACCCACCTCGCCTACGGGGTGCGCGCCGGGCTGGCGCTCGGCGCCGATCTCCCCGTGCGGGCCACCGCGGCCGTGCGGATCGACGCCGGTCGACTCGCGCTGAGAAGCGGCGCGGCCGATCCGGCTCGCCCCGCGCACGCGCTCACCGTAAGCACCGCCCTCTCCCAAGCCGGCGGATGGCTCGCCGGCGGCCCCCTGTCGTATGCGGGGCAGTCGACCGCCGCGGTCGACGTGCGGGTGCGCAGCGCCGAGCTCGGGCTTTCGATCGTGTTCGAAGACGGGAAGCCGACGGCCACCCCGACCGCCGCGCTGCACGAGGCCTCCCACCGCGGGCCGACGAGTGACGTGATCGCCTGGACGGACGCGCGGCTGCAGCCGTTGCTGGGCGCCGTGTTCGCTGTGATCGGCCCCGCGCAGCCGCCTGCTTCCAGCTCGCTCGGCGGCTTGCTGAAAGCGCTGACGGCCCTGGGGATCGCGGCGGTCGATGCACAGGGCGGCGTCGAGCTCGCCGCGGACGCCCTGAACGCGCTCACCGTCGATCCGATCGGCTACCTCTCGCCGAAGCTGACCGCGGCGCTCGAACAGGGGACGCTCGGCTTCGCCGAGTCCTCTGGGGCGCACGTGCTCGCGCTCGGGACCCTGCCGGTCGAGCTGTTCGCACAGACGAGCCCGGCGAGGATCGGCCTGCGCACAACTGCGCCCGGCACCGGGCTCGCGCTCGCGCCGGGCACCGGATTGACCTTCTCGGTAGGCCTGGCGCTCGCGACGCTCACGCCGGAAGTGTCCGCCGGGCTGACAGCCGGACCCGCCGCGCTCGAGTACGAAAACGGCGCCCTGACCGTGCAGGCGCTCCCCGCCCTGCCCTCGCTGCGGCTGCTTCCCGCTCCGGCCGCCGGCACGATCGAGGCGGCGCTGGCCACGGCGATCCCGGCGCTCGTGATCTCGGCGGCGGCCCCGCCGCTGATCGAGTCGCTGCTGGGGCCAGGCTACGCCGTGTCGGGCATCGCGTCGTTCCTCGCGGCGCCCGGTCAGTGGCTCATCGGGGACGCTGCGCTGGGCGACGGCACGGTCCTCGATCCTGCGAAGGTCAACCAGCTGCTGAGCTCGATCGGCGCCCTGCCCGCAGGCCTGACCCTGACGGCGAGCGGGACCAACCCGACCACGCTCGAGCTTGCCACGAGCACACCGCTCGGCGGCGTGCTCGGTCTCTCGCTCGGGGTCGCGATCGACGCCACCAGACACCTCGCGCCGGCGGGGAGCGTGACGATGGAAGCCCTGCTCGACGGCACCTGGCCGAGCGTGAAGGTGGCGGCCGGCGTGGACGCCGGTGGCATCTCGCTCACCGTCACCCCAGGCAGCGTCACCCCGGGCGGCGTCACCCCGGGCGGCGTCACCCCAATCCAGCTGCTGCCGACGTTCAGCGGCGCGGGCGCGCTCGCCGGCGCCGGCGAGGCGCTGCTGGGGCAGGCGCTCGACGGGCTGCGCGCCGCGCTACCGGCGAGCCCGCTCACGCCGCTCGCGCTGGACGTCGCGGAAGCACTCGAACTGTACGACCCCGCCGGCGGCTTCGCGGCGCACGCGGCGCAGCTCGTGGCGCTCACGAGCGGCGACTGGATGATGACGCTCTCGAGCGCGGCCAGAACCGCGTTCCTGGATGCGGCCGCGGCGCTGTTCAACGCTCCAGGCTCACCCCTGCATGGGGCGATCCCGGGAACCGTCGCGGTATCCGGCTCCACCATCGGCTGGAGCTACCCGCTCGACGCCGGGCTGGGAACGGGCTCCTTCGCAATCGCGGCCGGCTGGGACGCCGGCGGAGCGGCGGTGAGCTTCGAAGCGTCGGAGATCGCCCCCAAAGACTCGCCGATCGAGCTGTCGCTGAGGACCGGTTACGCGGGCGGTGCGCTGGCGCTCGACGCCACGCTCGGAGTGTCGCTTAAGAGCAGCCTCGGCATCGACGTGGCGCCGGCGCTGGAGCTCGCGCTCGCCGGCGGCTCCGTGAAGGCGACGATACTCCCACTCGGGAGTGTGCAGGCGGGCACGCTGGCCTTGCAGCTGCTGCCCTCTCCACAACTGTTCGCGGCCTCCGGCGCCCCCCTCGCGATTGTGGAGCAGTACGCGATTCCGCTCGTTGGCGATCTGCTGATCGGCGCGAGGGAAGCCGACTTCGCAAAGCCCCTGTGGAGCGGGGGGCCGACGACCGAGCAGCTCCTGTCGAGCGCGGGAGTGATCGCGATCAAAGCCGGTCCTCCGCCGAAGTACTCGCTCGCGAGCCAGCTGCCGGATCTCGAGACGATCCTGGGCGGGCTTCTGAAGGCGATTCCGACGGTCACCGTCCCGCTCGTCAACTCGCCGGAGCTGTCGCTCGAGTTCGTCCAGGGATCGGGGGCGATCGGCGTGCGGCTGCTCGGCTCGGTCGAGCTCTCCGGCGAGGGCTCGCCGCAGGTCTCGCTCCTGTTCGGCGCGCCCGCGACGTGGCTCGGGACCGATGCCGGGGTGACGCTGAACCTGTTCACGGACACCGGCGGGCTGAGGTTCAAGCCCGAACTGGACGTTCGCGGCCTCGGGCTCGGGCTGGCAGGCAGCGGCGACGCGCCCCTGCTGAACGAGTCGGGCTTCCGGATCGGGGCGATCGACGCCTACATCGCCTTTCACCTCGATTTGACCAGCGGCCATCTCGAAAGGCTCGGCGGCGGTGTGGAGATCGACAAGCTCGGGTTGCCGATCAGCCAATTCGACTCGTCCGCGGCGAGCAACCCCGTCGCCGCGAGCCTGTTCGACTCCAACGACTCCTCGGGCGGCGACAGCTCCACGGTCAACCCGGCGGTGGATGTGATCGTCTACGACCTCGACGGCTCGCCGAAGATCGAGTTCGCAGGCACCGACGGGCCGGTCGTGATCCCGGTGCACGCGAGCCTGGGGCCGGTCTACATCGACCAGCTCGACCTGGCTACGAACGGCACGAACACGGTGACGCTCGGCATCGACGGCGACGTGAAGATCGCCGGGCTCGACGTGAGCGTGATCGAACTCGCGCTCGAAGTCCCGCTGAAGCACCTCACCTCGCCCGAGGAATGGTCGCTTGACCTGCAGGGGCTGGCGGTCGCCTACAGCCAGAACCCGATCGAGATCGCCGGTGGCCTGCGCAAGAGCCCGGGCCCGCCGGTCGAGTACGACGGGATGCTGTCGGTCAGCGTCGAGGAACTCGGGCTGACGGTCGTAGGCTCATACGCGCGTCCCTCCGACGCGCAGGGCTCCTACACCTCGCTGTTCATGTTCGTCTCGCTCGGCACGCCGCTCGGTGGCCCCCCGTTCGCGTTCGTCATCGGCCTCGGCGGCGGGTTCGGCTACAACCGCGAGCTGATCGTGCCGAGCGAACTGGACGCGATCGACTCGTTCGTGCTGGTCAGCGCGATCGACGACAGCAGCCTGGCCAACGACCCGATGGGCGCACTGCTGCAGATGGGAACCGCGATCCCTCCCCGCCGAGGCGCGTTCTGGATCGCCGCGGGCGTGCGCCTGACGACCTTCGAGCTGATCAACAGCACGGTGGTCGTCGTGATCGCCCTGGATCGAGGCTTCGAGATCGACGTGCTCGGCATCAGCCGCATGGCGCTGCCGACCGAGGAGCTGGCGCTGGTCAGCGTCGAGCTCGCGCTCAAGGCGCGCTTCAACTCCGAGGAAGGCGTGCTGTCCGTGCAGGCGCAGCTCACCGACAACTCCTACATCTTCAGCCACGACTGCCAGCTGACGGGCGGGTTCGCCTTCTTCATCTGGTATCCGCAGGGCCAGTTCGTGCTCACCCTCGGCGGCTACAACCCTGTGTTCGCCAAGCCCGCCCAGTTCCCAGATGTGCCGCGGCTCGGCTTCAACTGGAGCATCGGCGAATTGATCGTCATCAAGGGGGGCTGCTACTTCGCGTTGACCGACACCTGCGTGATGGCCGGCGGCTCGCTCAGCGCGACCGCGAGCTTCGGGCCGGTCAGCGCGTGGTTCGACGCCTACCTGGACTTCCTCGTCTCGTGGGATCCGTTCGCCTACGAGTTCGACATCGGCGTTGAAATCGGCGCGTCGCTGAGCATCGAAATCTGCTTCTTCGGGTGCATCACGATCGGCATCACGATCTCACTCGGCGCCCAGCTCGCGATCGCCGGACCGCCGTTCCACGGGACCGCGGCGATCGATGCGTACGTGACGACGATCACCGTCGCCTTCGGCGATCCGCCCGCGCCGCCCCCCTACATCACCGACTGGGGCGTGTTCGCAGGCAAGTACCTGACCACCGGCGATCCGAGCTTGAGCGCTGTCTCGATCCAGTTCAACACCGGCGTGCTCACGCCCGATCCGCCAGGGGCGCAGCCGCAGCCGGGAACCGCCACGCAGCCGTGGCCGGTCGGGATCGAGTTCTCCTTCACCACGACCACCCGCATGCCGGCCACCGCGACCAGCGACTTCATCGTTGGCGCCTCGGCCGATCCCATCGCCGGGCTCAACCGGCTCGACGTCGCGCCGATGGACCTGCTCGGAGTGGGGTGCACCCACACGCTCGTGCTCGAACAGCGTGAGGAGGACGGCTCGTGGCAGGCTCCGGCGCTCGATGACGGGTTTGATCACTTCACGATCACCGCCGCCACTGGGCTGTTTCCCGAGGCCACGTGGCGTTGGACCGACCCGCAGCACATCCCGGCCGCCGCGCGCACGATCAGCGCGATCGCCGGCCTGAAGGTCGACGCTCACGTGGTCTTCAACGACCGCAGCGAGCTGATCCCGATCTCGACGCTCGTAGACGACGAGCGCCAGTACGCACTGCCGCTGCCGTTCGCCACCACCGACTTCGTATCGGCGACGCTGCAGGTCTACGGGGCGGCCGCCGAGTCGCTGGCGGCGGTGCTCGCCTCCAAGAGCTCGAAGCAGATGCTCCTGGCGAGCGTCGGCGTGCTCAGCGGCAACGGCGTGTTCTCCCAGAACCGGCTCGCGTTTGGCCTGCCCCAAGGCGGCCTCGGGCCGCTCGCGACGGACTCGCTCCAGCGAGCCCGCAGCGCTCCGCCGTTGGTGGCGCCGATCACGACCGGACTGACGATGAAGCCGGTCGGCCTGCCCGCGCCGAGGCTCGCGGTCGAGCTCCAGCCGGTCGCATCGGTGACGCTCGAGCAGCCGCGGCTGCGAGCGGTCCTGCAGAGCGAGCCACAGCCGGTGGCCGACGCGCCGCCCGCCGCTCACACCTCCGTGGCGGGCCTCGCCAAGCGGGCCGCGAACGCGCCGATGATGCACCCGCCCACCGCGCCGGCCCTCGCCGGGGCGCGCCTGATCATCGTCCCGGCCTCCTCCGCGCCACGACCCACCCGTGCCGCCGTGCGCCCGCGCGCGATCCGGAACGCCGACCTGGGAGCCGCCGTCGGGCCCGCGCAGCAGCAGGCGCTGGCGCAGGCTGCGAGCGCGTTCGCGGGCGCCGGCGTCACCCTGGGCGCCGGCGCCGCCCACCTGTGGGATCTCCCCGCCGATACCGCGAGCTTCGCGTTCAGCGGTGACAGCTGCGCGCGGATGCTCTGCACCGACCGCGCCGGCGCCGTGCTGGAAGACATCGAGCTCGCGCCCGGCGGCGAGCCACGCCCGGTTGCCCCCGCCACCGAGATGGTCCTCATACAAGCCCTCGGCGCGCCCGGCGCCCAGACGACGCTCCCCGCGAGCGGCTTCGGGGCGGTCACGACCATCTACGCGCCGGCGGGCCAGGCGCCGGCGGTGGGCTGGCAGAGCGCGAGCACGCTGACTGCAGCTCGGCCCGTCGCAGTTCGCGGCCCGCGGCGCCACGCTCCACGTTCCAAGCGCCCACGCGACGCGACGCAACGGTCAGCGAGCCAGCTATGGGACAGCGCGGGCGGGCGCGGTTCTCGCGCACCAGATCGGGGTCGAAACACGGCTGCCGACGAGCGTCGAGGTGATCATCGTGGCGCTCGATCTCGCCGACGCGAGCTCGGCGCAGTCCGGAGACCTCGCGCTCGGCTTCACCGGCGGCACGCTCGCCACGACGCCTCAGCGCGTCCTGTCCGGCAACCGGCGGCTGCTGTTCTATGACGTCGTCGCACGCGAAGCCGCCGCAGACTCGCTGGTCGTCTCCGTCGCCAGCGTCCAGGGATGGACGGTCGGGGGCGTGATCGGCATGGCCGGGACCGCGCTCGCGCTGGCGAGCGAGCTGCGCGACGGCATCCCAGACCACTTCGTTCCCGACGGCCCGATCGCCCCCGGCGGCTCGCTGACCGTAACCTACGCGCCGGGCGAAAGCCAATGACTGAACCACCCCCGAAAGGGCACATGTACCTGTTCGACTCGGTGACGCCGCCGCTGGACGACGGCTCCTACCGGCTCACGACGGGCACCGAAGTCACTTACGGAGAGACTCGCCAGAGATTCTCCCAGCAGCACTACTTCGACGTGATCGGGCCGCGCTTCTCGGTCCCGCAGGGGATGGTCGCTGGGAGCTTCCCGCCCAGCAACGGTCATGGGGCCTTCCAGGACGGTCTGGCGCACATCGTGCTCTCGCGCCGCACGCTGCCATGGGAGCGCGAACTGGACCCGGAGGGCCTGATCCCCCAGCCGAAGGTGAGCGCCGGCGATCCGCCGGCGCTGAGCGGGCCGGCGCCGTGGGTCGCGCTGCTGGTGTTCGAGGAGGGCGAGTACACGCTGCTGCGCAACATCCCGCTGCAACAGGCCGTTCCGGCCGAGGTGTTCACGCGACTGGGTGCCCCGGCGAACATCGTGTGCGACGCGGTCGAGGCCGACGAAAGTCTCGTCGAGGAGATCATGCCGTCGCTCGAGGAGCTGGAGCTGCTCGCGCACGTGCGCTGGGTGAACGTCGAGGACCGCGAGCTCAATGCCGCCGGCGGCGACGGCTACTACGCGGTGGTGGTCGCGAACCGTCTGCCCTCCCCGAAAGCGCAGTGTCGGGCGGTTCTGGTCTCGCTCGAGGAGCGCGCGGACCTCGTGCGCGCCGACCCACCGGCCGTCGCCGAAGCAGAGAAGGCGCCCCCGCCGCGGCGCGCGCCCGAGCGTCCCCAGGCCGCCGCCGGGCCGGCCGCCGACGCGCCGGTTCGCGACGTGCTCCCGCCCCCGATCTTCACGCTGTCGCAGGCGCCCGTACACGTGTTCGGCTCGAAGGTCCAGAGCCCGCTCCATCACGTGCCGCCCAGGAAGGTGCGGCTCGTCGCGCTCACCAGCTGGCAGTTCACTTGCGAAGGGCCGGGGACGTTCCGCGAGCTGATGCAGAATCTCGACGTGGCCATGCTGGGATCGGTCGCGGAGCTTGGACACCCCGCGCTGTCGGACACCGGCCACCTGCAGATGCGGCTGCAGGATCGGCTCGGCGCGAGCGAGTCGGTGTGGTATCGCGGTCCGTTCGTCCCCTTCAACCTGACGCGCGATCCCCTCGGGCCCTACCACAGCGCCGATCAAGCGCGCCGGGTGACGCCCGAGACCGGCGCCGAGGACATCTCCTACGCGTCCGCGTTCGAGGTGGGCCGGCTGCTTGCCGCCGGCGACGCACGATTCGCGCAGGCGATCATGCGCTGGCGGCGCGAGTCCTACAAGCAGTCCGCGCGGGCGAGCACGATCGCGGTGATCGCCAAACGCTCCTCGCTGGTGCTGCCCCCGCTCCCCGAGGCCCTGCACGCGCCGATCACGCCGATCGTCGGCTACGCCGCGACGCGGGCCGTGGCTGACAGCCAGCCGCCGCTCGCCGACGCGTACGGGCTGGAGAAGGTGCAGGGAGCCGTCGGTCTCGACCCGGCGAACCTGGCCGCGGCCTGGGACCTCGGCTCGGAGGGCGAGGCGCGGAGTCTGCTCGGGGGCGATCCCGGCACGCTCGGGGCGGTCGTGCAGACGCCCACCCAAACCGTCCGCGCCAACACCACGCTCGGAGGTGTCGCCGCCGACGCGGCGGACCTCGATCGTCTGGCGAGCGCTCGCGCGCAGGCGATCGCCAACGCAACCACGACACTCGGAGGTGAGTGATGCGAGCCGCTTCGATCGACAACCAAAACGCGCTGGCCGAGCGGATGGTGGCCAAGGAACAGGTGCAAGCCTCCGTCCCCGAGTCGGCGATGCCACGTTACATGGAGCTGTTCCTTGCCCACCTGCGCCTGCTGATCGGCGTTCCGTTCGAGTACCTGGTCCCTGACGCGCGGCTGCTCCCAGACGAGTCGATCCGCTTCTTCTACGTCGACCGGTCGTGGACCGACCGGCTCGTGGACGGCGCGATCGCGGTCGGCAAGAGCGGCACCCGAGAGCAGGCCCACCACCAGGCGCACAGCCCCGACGTGCAGTCTCAGCTCGACCTGACCGAGCGCGTCGTACGGACGCTGCAGCGCGGTCTGCCGGCATCCGCCGATCCGGTCGAGGCCGCCGGCGGGATCGTCACAGGTTTCCTGCTGCGCTCGGCTGCCGTCGCCGGGTGGCCATCGATGGACGTGAGGGCGTTCAGCTCGATCGTGCCGAGCTCCCAGGGCAACCTCGACGGCGCCAGCGCCGCTAACTGGGCGAAGAGCGCCGACGCGGCGCAGCTGAAGACCTTGAGGCTCGAGCTCCTCTCGCCCTCGGTGCTGCTCGCGCTGTTCGACGGGATCCCAAAGCTGGTGTGGTGCGAGGAGCCCCATCACGGGATCGAGTTCGGCGTGGCGACGGACGACGACACGCACTTCTTCCTCGACCGCCATGAAGCGAGCGGGACTCCGGAGCAGGGTGCGGCGGCCGTGGCGGTCCCGGTGCGCGCCGCCAACCGGCGCGTGGTCGCGGTCGCCCAGCTGCGCAAGCAGCTTGCGCAGCTTGACGATCCCAAGCTCGTGCCGCAGAGCGGCAGCGCGGCATTCGCGATCGAGCTGCTGCAGTATCCGTGGCGCCAGCGTTTCCAGGGCGCCGAATCGGAACGGCGGCACAGCTCCGGCGCGTTCGTATCCAAGTACGAGGTCGCGAGCGTGATCACCGACGCGAACGTCCGCGACGCCGTCACGGAGCTGATGTGATGGCGAGCACGCCTCTTACAAGCGCTCGCCTCGACCCCGCCCTCGTCTCGATCGCGGCGGCGCACGGGATCACCCCCAACGTTGCGGCGAGCTGGTATCCGACGATGGTGCGAACCCCACGCGTGCTGGTTCCGGTCGAGCTGGACGTGCTGATGGTCCGCGACGAAACCCTGACTTGGGCGGAAACCGGCATGAGCACACCTCCCAAGGGCGATCACGACAGCGGCGTGCCACCCGCTCCGGCCGCGAGCCTGATGCCGGCGCCGTTCACCGACCTGCCCGGGTCCAGGCCGCGCGGCGCCTACCTGCACTGGTATCTGCCGAACGCGCTCACCAGCGGTACGGCCGGCGGCCCGGGCAACCATGCCGACTTCCCGCCGATACCCGATCGCTGGCTCGTGCTGCGGATCTCGACGGGCGCGCCCGCGAAGGAGCGAGAGCGACTACCCCGCCGTGCGGTGCGGGGCTGGGTGCTCGAAGCGGGGGGCGAGCCGGCGCGGGTGTCGGCGCTCGACGGCTGGACCGAGCGGGCGCTGGCGCCGGACGTCGAGAACCCGCTGACCGCGCTCGGACACGGCGATCTGTCGTGGGCGGGCTACTTCGACAACGTCCAGAACCGGCTCGGCTTCTACGACGGCTCGCTCGACAGCGAACAGGTCGACGGCCCGCTGGCCTACCTCGTGTGTGGCTGGTACGCAGATCCAACAGCCGACCCCCTGGGGGATCAAACGATCACCTCGCTCGCCGGGTTCGACGCCGCCATGAAGCGGCTGGACTGGACGCTCGAAGCGGGCCAGCTCGACGAGGTGACCAGGCGGGTGCGCGACTACGTGCTCGCCGCCAAGTCAGTGGGGCTCAAGAGCACGATCGACGAGCGCATCGCGGCGACCGACGCGAGGCCGGCCACCGACGCGAGCGCCGCATACACGAGCGACGGCTCGTGGTGGCCGACCGCGTGTCTGTTGCACGGGGCGGTCGTCGGGATCGACTGGCCCGGGTCCGAGGACCGGCAGGAGGTGGGCGGGCCGCCGGACCCGGCGGGCATCGCGGTGGCCGTCGGCAACACGATGGCCGAGACGATTGGCACGCTGGTCGCGCAGGCCAACGGAGACCCCGATCAGGCGGCGATCGTGGAGGCACTCCAGCTCGGAGTCCTCAAAGAGCTCGACCAGCCGGACGGGCGCGCCAAGCTCGATGTGCAGATGCACGCGAGCTCGTTCGCGAGCCAGCCAGGAGGCCGCCCGACCAGCGAGCCGGTCACGATCGCGCCCAGCGGGCCGCCGCAGGCGCCGCCCTCCGACCCGCCGCCCCCCGGGCCCGGGATCTTCGCCGCACAGCAGACCGACGGTCCCGCCACCACCATCCTCCAGCGAGCCGAGATCGTCGCCCACGCCCACGCCGGCGAGACCTTCGAGCTGAGCAGCGGCGCGCGAACCGCGCCATCCGTCCGCGCCGAGGAGACGATCGACCCGGCGAGGCTGGGCGGCCTGATCTCCAAGCTCGGCGCAGGTGCAGTCATTCCGCCGAGCGACCCGGGGGGCGCGCTCGAAGCGCTGCGGGCTGCGCCGCGCCTGTTCACCCCCAAGGACCCAATCGTGCTCGTGAAGGGGGGCAAGCGGGCATTCACCCACGACAGCAGCGTCCCCACCGAAGACGGACAGGTCGTCTGCCGCCTGACGCCCGTATCGGAACTGAGCTGGCAGGCGAGCAAGGTCCCGGGGCGCGCCTCCGCGCGTGGAGCCGACGTCCTCGAGCGAGGGGTTGAAAGCGGCAGCGTGCCGATCGAGTGCGACGGGCTGCTCCAGGAGACGGTCCTATTGGACCCGGGTAGCGCGGCGGCGATCGCGGCGAGCGCCGAGCCGAACGTCGACGCGGAGACCGAGCGCAACGTGGCGGTCGAGCAGACCGCGTGGTACTCGCTGCGCAACCCGCGCGTCGACCACGGACCCCTGATCGCCCGCAGCGGCATCTCGGGCACCCTGCCGGCGCCATACGCCGTCGCGCCGGCCGCGCACCCATGGACGCCGATGCACCTGGAGTGGTCGGTCGAGTTCGTGCCGTCCCCCGGGGGTCTAGACGATTGGGAGCTCGGCCAGATCGATTTCTCGCTCGACGCGAGCGCGATCGTCCCCCCGTCCGGGAGTGGGCTGGTCTTCAGCGGCCGATCGCCGGTGACCGGGGGCGCCAGCGCGATCCTTGCCGCGGCGGTGAACAACGCGCTCGACCAGGCGGCGAGGATCGGCGGCAGCGCGCCCGTGCCGGTGCCCGCGCCCGGAAGCTCGACCCACGAGGCTTTCTTCTCGCCACAGGCGCGGGAGCTGCTCTCGCAGTTTCAGGGGCTGCGGGTCGAGGGGGCCGCCGCGAGCCCCGCCGCGCCTGCGCCTTCAGAGCTCCAGGACCTCGCGAGCTCGCTGGCGCAGATCGACGTGCTGTCCTGTGGCCTTGACGGCCTGCTGACCCAGCTTCGTGGCGGCATTCCCGGCGACGGCAGGTCCACCGCTGCGGGTGGGGTTCCACCGACGCCGTTCTTCGCCATGCGTGCGGGCTTCCTGCGTCTGTTGCGGCTGCGCCTCGTCGATGGCTTCGGCCAGTTCGTCGATCTGTGCGGCTCCGATGCGACGCACGCGGCTCACGGCTATGTCGTGTCCGAACCGCTGGAGGTCGCCGGGCAGTCGGGGGTCCTCGGGCTGCCGCCGCGATTCAGCGCGCCGACGCGCGGCTGGTTTCGCTTCATGAGCGCCGAGACCCCTGGGCGAGAGGCCGACCACGAGACCAGCCCGGTATGCGCGTTCTTGCTGCCCAGCCATCTCGACGGATCGCTGGAGTTCTTCAATGCCGACGGCAGCGGCGCCGGCAGCCTGCAGCCCCACGGCGACGGGAGCGTTGAGTGGCAGGGCGCGCCAGGGCGCCCGAGCGCAGCCGGAGCGGACCCTCGCGCGGCGTTGAGCAACCCGTTCGCCGCCCAACTGGCCCAGGGCCTGCTCGACTGGGGGATCGCGGACGCCGAGCAGGAACGGGAGCCGGCGTTGAGCGGGCTGCTGCGGACGATCGACTCCACGCTGTGGAGCGTCGACCCGTTCGCCCACGCCGGCGACGAGCATCTGGCACTGCTGCTCGGCCATCCCATCTGCGTGATGCGCGCGCTCGTTCGGCTGGACGTCGTCGATCCGATCGCCACCCCGGACGGGACGCTGACGGCCGTGCCGATACGCCTTGGCGACCTCACGCAATGGCAGGACGGGCTGCTCGGGTACTTCGTCGGGGACGACTACACCGTGCTGCACGTAGCCGATCCAGCAGCCCCGGACATGGCGCGCCAGATCGGCCCCCAACAGGGGTTCCTGCAGCAGATCAACCTGGTGCCGCGCTTCTACGAAACGTTCGCAAACGACCTCTCGGCGGGCGCTGTGAAGGGCGAAACGCCGGTTGCGCATCCCTACCTGGACACCTCCGGCGAGCTCCTGATCCGACCCAACCAGACGATCGACCTGACCCTGCTGGTCGAGCCGCTCTCCTCGGTGCACGCAACGCTCGGCCTGGTGCCGCGCAAGGAGATCGGCATGCGCCGCTCGTGGGTGCAGGCAGGTCTCGCGGCGATCGCGCCCACGTTCCGCTTCGGCCCGGTACTGGTCGACCCGCAGCACATCCGCATGCCGCTCGCGACCGACCTGAAGGGCAACTGGGTGTGGGATTACCGCTCCGACGCGGCCACCTGGAAAGAGGAACAGGCGACGAACGCGACCGATGACGCGCTGCTCGGGATCGATCCGCCGACGGCGATCGAGGGCTGGCTCAAGCTCATGCCGCCGTCGAGCGCTGGGAACAGCGGCGCATGAGCGTCTTCGGCGAGGTGCTCGCGT
The DNA here is from genome assembly GCA_963723325.1 of uncultured Solirubrobacteraceae bacterium. Classification (GTDB taxonomy): domain Bacteria; phylum Actinomycetota; class Thermoleophilia; order Solirubrobacterales; family Solirubrobacteraceae; genus Palsa-744. The sequence goes on from CAVRQK010000006.1 coordinate 24,535, forward strand.
CTCTCGGCCTGGCCAAGAGCGCGCCGCCCGCGCGCGCCAGCCAGACGACGCCGTATGTGGGAATGGATCAAGGCGTCTACTTCGGCGCGGGGGCGCTCGACTACTTCCAGAGCGCCACGAACATGGTCTGGGTTGGAGGCTACCTCGACTCTCCCGCGACGTTCACGGGTGAAATCGAACCGCCCGGGCATCCCTCCAATGCGCGCAAGGGACACCAGCGCGGCGGCTCCCAGAGCTGGGACTGGCAACAGGCCGGACTGCACGAGGCGCGCGCGCACGGCTGGGGGGTGCTGCCGATCTATTGGGGACAGCAGGATCCGGCAAACGCCGACGGCCCGTGGGACGTGCGGCCGCTCGCGGCGGAAGAAAATGCCAAGGACGCGATCGAAAAGGCGAAGGCGGCAAATCTCGATCCACACACCGTCATCTACATCGACTGGGAGACCAGCGGCGCGCCGAGCGCCGCGGGCATCGCCTACCTGGCCCTGTGGTTCGAGCTCGTCGCCGCGGAGGGATACCGGCCCGGTCTCTACGCGCACAACGAGGCGATCACGAAGATGCGAGACAGATGGCCCGAGATCGCCGGCTGGGCTACGAACCCATGGGTCACGGCAAAGCGGGCCGTGATCTCGCCGCGCGTCGGGCCGCAGGTCAGGTTCGTCGCGCGTGATCCCGCGCAAAGCGGCCAAGCCGCCGACCGCGACAACCTCGCATGGCAGATGTGGTTCACCTCGGAAACCCCGTGGCCAAGCGGACTCGTGTTCCCGACGCCGGGCGCCACCGCAACGTTCCCGATCAAGCTCGCCAACGGGTCGACCGCGATCAACGCGGCCGGCACGCCGGTGATGGGCCTGGACGTGAGCTGCTCGAGCGTCGCCGATCCGGGGTTTCCCGAGCGGCGCATGGCGCCCGGGCTCATCCGCCGCGGACGCTTCTCGGCGGCGATCCTCGATCCAAGCACGATCGCGACCTACGCCGTCCGTCGCGGCGCGCTGCTCGCCGGGGCGTGGACGAGCGCGACACCCACGGCCACGACGACCGTCGCGCTCCCCGACCACAGACTCGCCTACAACCCCTACTCCCCGCACGCCGCCGCGACACGCGGGACCGCGGGCGACCTCGCGGTGATCGCGCGATCGTCGCTCGCCGGAACGGCGCAGGACGCGTGGCAGCTGCATGCCTACCGGCGGCGAGGCACGACGTGGAGCTTCGACTCGAACATCAATGACACCACGCCAATCGAGCCCCTGCTCGGCGTCAGCCTCGTCGCCCGTGAGTCGAGCACGCTCAAGGCGTTCTTCGCGACCAACGACGGCACCCACCGGATCTTCGTCGTTTCGTGCATCGACGCGGCCACGCAGGCGGATTCCCAGCTATGGGCGGCGCCGGTCGAGGTGCCGATGCCCGCCGGGGAGCTACCGAGCCTCGTCGGCGGCATCGGCGCCGCCAGTCGCGCCGCCGGCACGGTCGACGTCTTCACGGCCGCCCGCCCGGCTGCCGGGGAACCGCACAGCCTCTTCTGGAGCTCCTCCTCGATCCTCGGGACGTGGCCGGCTTTCTCGGTCCCCGCAGACCCAGCCACGCACGTACATCCGTTCTCGAACATCGCCGCAATCTCCAGGGGTCCGGAACTGGTCGACGTGTTCGCGATCGCGAAAGGCCCAAACGACGCCAGCTGGATCCTGTACACGTGGTGGTGGAACAAGGCCGACTCGTGGGGCGCGGCGCCCCCAGGCGGCGTCTTTCACACGCAGCCGATCGTGGGCTCGACGGTGCGCCCGCACCCGGTCTCCAAGCTCGCGGCCGTCAGCCGAGGCGAACAGTACATAGACGTGTTCGTGGTGGGTCACGACGACGGGCTGCTGTACACGGTCCACTGGGATCAGACGGCAAACGCATGGAGCGATTTCGCTCGCGTCGGCACGAACGCGATCACGGTCGGCTCGGTCGACGGCGCGTTCTCGCGCGACCCCTCCTCGCTGGAGGTGATGGTCACGGGCCGCGACGGCAACGTGTACGTCTCGTCGTGGAACACGACGACCAGCACGTTCAGCGATCTCGCGAGGATCGCGCAATTCAACCTCGGCCCGTGAGCCAGGCTGGGCCTACACTCCCCTGATCTCAGGGGGAACGCACAACGCGACGGAACGGAAGCTCGGCCTCGCCGACCTGAGCGCTTCCACGGTCGCCAACATCGGGCCGGGGATCGACTTCTACTTCGCGTTCGGCGTGATCGCCGTCACGGCCGGGGTGGCGGCGCCGCTCACCATCGTCGCCGCCGGCGTGGCCGTGTTCTTCCTCGCGTTCATAGCCGCCCAGTTCACCAGGATGGAGCCATCAGCGGGCAGCTTCATCACCTACGTCGAGACCTCGCTCGGTCCCAGAGCCGGCGTGGTCACCGCGCTGCTGATCACAGTGGGCTTCACCGTGGCGATCGCCGGCGTGTTCACCATGGCCGGCGGCATGATCTCGCTGACGCTCCAGCACTACACCCACTGGAACCCCTCCTGGGTGCCCATCTCCCTGGTGATGACCGGCGGGGCGCTGTGGCTGACGATGCGCGGCGCCGCGCTGTCCACCACCGCCGTGGCCGTCGCCATGGTCGTGCAGGTGGGCATCATGCTGGCCATCTGCGCGGTGGTGCTCGTTCAGGAACGCAGTCACCTCTCAAGCGCCCCCTTCTCCTGGTCGCACCTCCACCACGGGCTTGCCGGGCTGTCAGCCGGATTCCCGCTGGCGCTGTACATGCTGATCGGCTGGGAAAACGCTCCCGCGCTGGCCGAGGAGACCCGCAACCCGCGGCGCACGGTGCCGCGAGCTCTCTACTCCGCGCTGATCTTCACCACCGGCCTGTTCGTGCTGTTCGCCTACACCACCATCACCGGCTTTCACTACAACACGTCCTCCATCGGCCGCGCCTCCGTTCCCTTCCTCGGGCTGGCCGACCGCTATCTCGGCGGGGTGGCGATCCTGGCGTGGCTGGCAGGCATCGCCTCGGTGCTCTCCACGCTGATCGCCGCCGTGAACTCGCAGGCGCGGATGATCTTCGACGGCGGACGCTCGGGGCTCTTGCCGGCGCGCTTGGGCGAGTCCCGGCCACCGGGTGAGACACCGGTCAACGCGCTGTTGACCATGACCATCGTCGGCCTCGGCATCGTGCTGGTGTGGTGGCTGTGTCACGTCACGGGCCTGGTCGATGGGACGACCAACCCGGTCGACCTGTACGCCGAGTGCTCGACCATGGGCACCATCCTGGTGCTGTTCGTCTACGTGCTCACCGCGATTTCGCTGCCCGTGTTCATGTGGCGTCATCACCGCGACTCGTTCTCAGCTCTCCGCCACGTCGCAATGCCAACGCTCGGCGTGCTGGCGCTTGCGATCCCATTCGCGGAGCTCTTCCAACCCGGCCAACCGTCGCCTTACGACGCGTTTCCCTATCTCGCCGTGGCCATCCTGCTGGTGGCCGTGCCGATCGCCGGCTACGTGGTCCGGCGCAACCCCAGGGCCGGCGCCGGCGAGGGCCGCTACTAGTAGATCTCCAGCCGGCTCACGAGCAGGGGCACCTCGACGACCGTACGCACATCCGCGCCGCAGTGCCCGCAGATCAGCTCGCCATTTGCCAGTGGGGCACCGCAGTTGGGGCAGCTCGACTGGGCCACCGTCGTGTGCGCCGCCAGCTGCAGATCCCAGAACTGGCTGCTGGCGCTCTGGCCATCGCTTGCGCCATGCAGCTCTATCGACAGGTGCGCTCTCAAAATGGGGTGGCCTTCCGCAAGGTGCGCGCCCACGAGATGCGCGCGCACCGAAGCGGGCTGCCCGCCTTGGAGGCAGCCGACGTTGCGCTGGCACTGCGCTATCACCGGATCGGCGAACGTCCCGCGCAGCAAGTTCACGTCGTCTGCCGCATCGGCGGCGAACAGCACGGGCACCGCCCCGGCGAGCACCGCAGCGATCGTCTCCGGGGTGATCGTGCAGGGCGCGCCGGACTCGGCGGCGATCTGCTGAGAGATTTCGCCCCAGTCGGCCTCGTTGTCGATGCTCGAAGGGATCGCCGAGAGCTGCTGCGGCCCAACGGTGCTCACGACTGGGGCGCCGCTATCGCGGATCCGCAGTTCGCGCAGTACTTGGTCCCGGGTGCAACCGCCGCCCCGCACTGGCCGCAGAAGTGTGCGCCCGCGGACGGCTGCGGCGCGGTCGCAGTGGCAGCGACTCCCGCGGTCGCACCGGGCTGTGCGAGCTGGCCAACCGCAGCTCCCGCAGCTCCGGCCCCCGGTGTCATCGGCAGGCCCATCACCATCCCGGCCACGATTCCCTCCTGAGCTCCCACTTTCCCGGCGCCGACGCCCTGTGCGATCTGGAGCGCCGCCTCGCCGCGGACGCCGGCGTCGAAGGAGCCGGCCATGTTCGAGTAAGCCTGCGTCGCCGCCAGCTGCTTGAGCTGCTGCGCGTCGGCGTCGGGCAGGTTCACGTTCAGCTCACCGAACGTGGTGACGTTCAGTCCATAAGCACCAAGCTTGTCGTTGACGTTCGACATCGCGGCCAGGGCGGTGGCTTCCTGGATCTGGCCCATGGCGAGCACGCCGTGCTCGGCCACGAGACCCGGCAGCACCGCCCTGATCGCGCCGAGCGTCTGGTCCTTGACCCAGCTGCACATCTCCTCGTCGAGGTCGCCCTCCGCTCCGGTGCCGATCAGCTTGGCCAGCAGCAGCGTGGGGTCGGTCACCTTGAACGCCAGCTCGCCAAATACCCTCACGGTCACGACCAGCCCGGTGGGGCCGTCGGTGAGGTTGTCGACGGGGCCGCCGAACTCGACGCTGGTCTTCTCGCGCGTGGCGATGAAGTAGACCTCGGCGTCGTAAAAAGCGTTGCCCGTGAGGCGATCGACCAGCCAACCCAGCGCCAGCGAGGCGCCTTCGTCCAGCGGGTAGCGGCCCGGACCCATCACCCCGATCACCTTGCCCAGGTTGGTGAACACCGCCTGATAGTCGAGGTCCACGTTCAGCTGGGAGTGCCGGATGATCTGCTGGTCCGGCCACTTCCACGCGAGCCTGGTCTTGGCGTGGTCCGGCATCTCGATGAACAGGCGCTTGAGACCTTTGTCGCTGTGGCCCTCGAAAAGCGGCATTTCGTTCCTCCCTTCCTCAGCCGAGCGTGTACGGGTGTCGTCGCCGGAAGATCGCGCGTGCGCCAAGTCATCGGCGAGCTGGATCCTCAACTTGAGTCAGTGTCAGTGTCAATCAGCGTCCGCGCGTACGTCAGCGCGCTCTACCGCAGCCCCGGCAGGGTCCACACGTCGAGCGCCGTCGAAGCGGTCAGTGTGGAGCCGGCCGCGGTCATGGTGAGCGTCACGGCGAGCTTCATCCGCTCGCTGCGGTGGTGGCGCAGGTAGCCGCGCAGCAGTGCCCGCACGCGCTTGGGCGTGGCGAAGGAGACGGCGTTCACCTGGTTGGCGGTGAGGTCTGCCGCGCCGTGGAGTATCACCGCCCTGCCCAGCCCCGGAAGGATGACTCGGGCCGAGGCGCTCAGCGCACAGGCGACTTCACCGCAGCCGACCAACAGATCGAAGCGGTTGCTGTTGATCAGGCCCTTGGGTGCTTTGCTGTAGATCGTCAGATGGGCAACGTGCTGCGGGGAGACGGCCGGGGGAGGGAGAGTCGAAGTTGGCGACTGCCCGGTCGAGGTCGTTGTGCCGGTGCCGGTGCTCGCTTCCGGCTTGGTGACAGTGACCGACCCGCCGGTTTCGCCACAGGTGGTGCTGACCGCTTCGTTGCCCACGTCGCCCGAGTAGCTCACCACCCAGTGATAGATGCCGGCTGCGGCCGGTTCGTAGGCGGCGGATTGATAGCTGCCCGCTTCGGCCACGCTGACTTCGGAGCTGAACACAGGCGTTGCCTTGCATTCGGTGTCCGACGGGCCGAACAGCTCGAAGTGGATCTTCCCGGTCGGGCTTTCACCGTCCGTGAGCGTGGCGTCGTCGCGCACCTTGCCGCCCAGCGTCACATCTTCGGAGGCGCTCTGCGCCAGGGCGGGCGTGGTCTTGGGGCCCGGCCCGTACACCCAGGTCTGGTTGCTGGATTCAAAACGTTCTTCTTCGACTTCGCCCGTGCCGCCGAACAGCACCAGCTGCCGCGTGGCGGCGTCGTAGGTCATCGAGCTCCCGTAGCGCGCGTACAGGCCCGCCGGCGTCGTCTGCTGGGTCCATTCGGTGCCGTCGAACGTCCACGTCTGGTTGCCGCCGTTGCCGGGGCCGCCGAAGTACACGATTTCCCTTGTGGCCTGGTCGTATGCCATCGCCCCTTCCAGTCCGGCTGGCGGGCTGTGCGCGGGGTTCAGTTTGGTCCACGTGGCGCCGTCATAGGCCCACGTTTGGTTGTTATAGCCGCCGCCGTTGGAGACCCCGCCGAACAGGATCAGTTGTTTGCTGGCGGCGTCGTAGGCCATCGACGCTGCGATCAGTGCCGGAGGGCTTTGTGGCGTGCTCTGCCTGGTCCACGTGGTCCCGTTCCACAGCCACGTTTCGTTGCTCTGGCTGAGTTCCTCCTGGCCGCCGTACAGGACCACCTGTTCGGTTGCGGGGTCGTAGGCCATCGCGGGAACGAACAACGCCGGCGTGCTCTGAGCGGGGTGCTGTTCGGTCCACGTGCTCCCGTCGTATGTCCACGTGACGCTGCGCCTACCGCCGTTGACGAGGCCGTCGGCGATCACGATCTGTTTGTCGGCGGCGTCGTAGGCCACTCCAGCGGTGTACAGCTGGGGAGGGCTCTGCGGGGTGCTCTGTTCGACCCAGGTGCTGCCGTCGTAGAGCCACGTTTCCGGGCCGCCACCACTTTCTCCGCCGGTGAGCACCACCTTGCCGGTGGCTGCGTCGTAGGCCATCTCCGCGTGATCGCGCGGCTGCGGGGACTGCGAGAAGCTCTGCAGCGACCATTCCGGCCCCGGCGTCGTCGCCAGCGATCGCGCCGGCAGCAGTGCGGCCAGCGCGGCGCACAGCATCAGCGTGAGCAGGCCGAGCTTCAGGCGCTCTGCTCCTCGATCGAGACTCGAATGCACGCCTAGGCATCGGCGCAGCGCGCGGCAGCCTTGAACGACACGGCAGTCAGTCAGAGCCGGTGACCATGCGCTCCACCAGCCCCGCCGCCGCAGCCCCCGCATCATGCCCATCGGCCCACGCGCGGATCTCGCGCGCCTTGGCCCTGATCGACGGCTCGCCCAGCGCGCGCTCCACCGCCAGCCGCAGCGGCCGCGGACGCACGAAGCGTCGGGGCAGCCGCACGCCGGCTCCCGCCCAGTCCAGGCGGGCGGCATTCTCGTTCATGTCGCCGATCGCCGGTGCTGCAACCACCGCGCAGCCACTGGCGAGCGCGCGAGCGAGCGTGCCGTGGCCGGCGTGGCACACCACCACGTCGCAGTGCGGCATGGTGCGCGAGTAGGACACCCAGTCCACGATCCGGGTGTTCGCAGGCACCGGCAGCGCGCGCGACGGCAGCCGCCGGTTCCACGTGGCCAGCACGCGCACCGGTGCCTCCGCCAGCGCCTCCAGAGCGGCGTGCAGCAGCGTGTGCTTGGGATCCTGGGCGGTGGAGGGAGCGACGAGCACCAGCGGCTCAGCCCCCGGCGGCAGCTCCACGTCAGCTGCCGGCGGCTCCCACATCAGCGGGCCGACCACGTGCACGTTCTCAGGCCACGTGCGCGGGTACTCCAGCTGCGGGAACGTGGCCACCAGCGCCAGCTCGCGGCTGATGCCGCCGTGCACGTAGTCCACCGGACCCAGCCCCAGCCGCTGGCGGGTGCGGTTGAGATCCTCACGGCCCAGCTCCAGGCCGCGCGCCACCGGCGTCTGCGCGCGGCGCCAGAACGCGCGTCCGGCCGCCGTGCGCGGCATGCGCGCGCCCAGCGAGTAGATCGGGAAGTGCGCTTCGCCATGGGGATACACGTGGGGGATGAGCGTGGCGTGGCGCACGCCTGCCAGCTCGGCGGCAAGGGCGGGGGCGAGCGTGAGGATGTCCGCCACCACCACGTCCGGCTCCAGCTCGCGCACCAGCGGCAGCGTGTCGGTGGTGGCATGCACAACCGCCTCGTAGAAGTCCAGCGGCTCCGGGCCTGACGGGAACACGCTGTACTCGGGCGCCGCCGCAAAGCCGATGCCCTCCGCCTCGATCGGCTCCTGCCAGCGCCTCCACGTCTGCAACGTCACCTCGTGGCCGCGCGCGTGCAGCGCGCGGGCCAGCGCGATCATCGGGAACGCGTGCCCTGGGTCGCCAAACGCGCCCAGCAGCACACGCAACGGCCGTGCTCGAGCGTCTGTCACAACAGCCGGATCAGGCGGCCAGCTCGGCCAGCAGCCGCAACTGCTCCAGGCGCTCCGGCGCGGTGAACGCCGTCGGCGTCACGCCCAGCGTCCCCACACCCGCGTCGCGGTAGATGGCCAGGCGCTCGCGAATGACGTCCTTGGGGCCACACAGCGACACGCTGTCGATCAGCGCGTCCGGCACGGCAGCCATGGCCTCGTCACGCTTCCCTTCCAAATAGAGATCCTGAATGGTTTTGGCCTCCGCCTCATAGCCGTAGCGGCTGACCAGCTGGTTGTAGAAGTTCTGCTTGCGCGAGCCCATGCCGCCCACGTACAGAGCCACGAACGGGCGCATCGTGTCGCGGCCCTGCTGCAGGTCGTCGGTGATGCACAGGCTGACCGTGGGTGCGATGTCGAAGTCCTCCAGCGATTTGCCCGAGCGATCGGCGCCTTCCTGAAGCAGCGGGCGCAGGTCGGCCACGTGCTCGGGCGAGAACAACGTGGGGATCCAGCCGTCGGCGATCTCGCCCGCCAGCGCCGTGTTCTTGGGGCCGATGGCCGCCAGGTAGATGGGGATCTTCTCCTGCACGGGGGAGATGGTCAGCTTCAAAGCCTTGCCCGGCCCGTCCGGCAGCGGCAGCTCCAGCGTCTCGCCATGGAACTCCACCCGTTCGCGCGCCAGCGCCATGCGCACCACCGCCACGTACTCGCGCGTGCGCTGCAGCTGCTTGGCGAAGCGCTGCCCGTGCCAGCCCTCGGCCACCTGCGGGCCGGAGGAGCCGATGCCCACGATCATGCGCCCGTTCGACAGCTGGTCGATCGTGGCCGCCGTCATGGCCGTCATCGCCGGCGAGCGGCCCGGCATCTGGAAGATGCCCGCGCCCAGGCGGATCTTGCTCGTCTGCCCAGCCAGCCAGCCCAGCACCGTGGCCGTGTCCGAGCCGTACGCCTCGGCCGCCCACACCGAGTCATAGCCCAGCCGCTCGGCCTCCTGGACGATCGTCAGCTGGTCCTGTGAGCTGAGGCCAAGACCCCAGTAACCGATGTGCACGCCGAGCTTCATGTGCAAGTTTCCTTTCAGCGGAAGGGGATTGGTTGCCGTTGGGGAAGGCGTGACCTAGGCTTGCCCCACGCGACCCCTCCACTGGCCACACGGCCAGCACGGTGGGCCACAGCCTATGCGAAATCGTCCCCGCCGCCACAGCACCAGCTCCGTCGACGGGCTGCGCCTGGCCATCGACTGCATGCCGGTGGCCACCCGCGAAGCGATGCTGCGCGGAGTGCGCCAGAACGAGCGCATCATCATCGGCGCCTACGTGGACGGCTCCGGCGGAGTGTGTCCGATGCTGGCCGCGCACCGCTGCGGCGGGCGCACCGACTTCCTCTCCTTCGCCAAGTCGTGGGACCGCTTCACACGCGCACGCGGGCACAGCCGCGTGGCCACCGAGCGCGAGCTCCGGATCCTGATCGCCCACCTGGAGGACAGCCTTGCCAGCGCGAACGGGCTGGAGCTCGATGAGGCGATCCGCCAGCACCGCCAGCTGATCGTCAGCGCCATCCGCAGGCGGAGCAAGCTGCGCGACGAAGCCGACCCCAGGGGCGAGATCCGCGCGCGACGCCTGCTGCGCCGAGCAGCGCGCGTTACCCCGGTCGCAGGCGCGGCTGCGGTCACAGGCGCGGCTGCGGAGACAGGGCGCTCGCTCGTCCTATCCGGCGCTTCCTGAACCCAGAGCGCGCAGCGGATCTCGATGCGCACAGGGCCCCTTCGCGAGCGCCCGTTCCGGCTGCTGTTCGCCGGCCGCGCCGTGTCCTCGTTCGGCGATCGGCTGGTGCCCGTCGCGCTGGCGTTCGCCGTGCTGCATCTCGGCTCCGCCACCGACCTGGGGATCGTGCTGGCCGCCCAGTCGCTGCCGCTGGTGGCGCTCGTGCTGCTGGGCGGCGTGTGGGCCGATCGGCTGCCGCGCCAGCTGGTGATGCTCACGGCCGACGTCATCCGCTTCGCCGCACAGGGGTTGAGCGCCGCGCTGATCCTCGGCGGCGCCGCGCACATCTGGCAGCTGGCCGTGCTGCAGGCGTTCTACGGCGCCGCCGAGGGCTTCTTCGTACCGGCGGCCAACGGGCTGGTGCCGCAGGTGGTGGCCGGGGAGGATCTGCAGCAGGCCAACGCTCTGCTGGGGCTGAGCGAAAACGCCACCTCAATCCTCGGGCCGGCGGTGGCCGGCGTGATCGTGGTGGGCATCGGCGCCGGCTGGGGGCTGGCGGTGGACGCTGCCACGTTCATGCTCAGCGCCGCGTTCCTGGCCGGGCTGCGCGTCGAGCGGGCCGTCGAGGTCGCGCAGAAGCGAACGACGAGCATGCTCAGCGAGCTGCGCGCCGGCTGGCACGCGTTCAGCTCTCGGCGCTGGCTGCTGATCACCGTCGGCTACTTCACCATCGCCTTCCTGTTCTGCTTCAGCGCGCTGAAGGTGCTCGGGCCGGACGTCGCACAGAAGTTGCTCGGCGGCGCCGGCGCGTGGGCTGCCATCAGCGCGCTCACCGGCGTCGGAGCTGTCCTCGGCGGAATCCTGTCGCTGCGCTGGAAGCCGCGCTACCCGCTCAGGGCCGGGTTCGTCACGACCCTGCTCGGCGGGCCCATGCTCCTGCTGCTGCTCGCCGCGCTGGCGCCGCTGTGGCTGATCCTGATCGCCGCGCTGATCGAGGGCGTGGCGGGCACGCTGTTCAACGCCATGTGGTTCACCGCCATGCAGCAGGGCGTGCCCGCCGAGGAGATCTCGCGCGTGACCTCCTGGGACGCCGTGGGCTCCTACGCGCTGCAGCCGATCGGGCTGGCGATGGCCGGGCCGATCGCCGCCGCCGTCGGCCTGTCAACCGCGCTTTACGGCGCCGGCGCCATCTTCATGCTGCTCACGCTCGCGGTACTGGCGGTCCCATCGGTGCGGAACTTCACCGGCGCGCCGGCACGCGATTCAGGCCAGCCGGCGGCGCCGTGACGGCGTGATGCCGCCCCGACGCTACAGCGCGTCGCCGGGGCGCACGAACATCATCTCCGGCACCACGCACGCGGGGGAGACCTTCAGCAGGTAGCGCACCGCCTCGGCGATGTCCTCCGCGCGGATCATCGCCTCGGCCGGCACGTGCTCCTTGACGAAGTCCGTCATGGGCGTGTCCACGAACGCGGGGCACAGCGCGGTCGACTTGATGCCCTCGGCTCCAATCTCCTTGTTCATCGCTTCCGTCCAGCCCACCACGCCGTGCTTGGTGGCCGAGTAAACCGACAGCCAAGCCTCGCCGCGCTTGCCCGAGATCGAGGAGGTGTTCACCACCAGCGCGTTTTTGTGCTCGCCGGCGGCCGCGCGCAGCATCGGCATGCACTCGCGGTAGAACAGCACGATCGAGCGCAGGTTGATGTCCAGCTGCATGTCCAGGCGCTTGGTGTCGATGTCGCCCACCGCCGCGCCCACGCCCACGCCGGCGTTGTTGACCAGCACGTCCAGGCGGCCGTAGCGCTCGCTGTGGGCGGCCACCACCTTCTGGATCTCCGCCTCATCAGAGACGTTCGCCGCTACCGCCTGAACATCGAAGCCCTCCGCTTTCAGCCCCTCTGCGGCAGCCTCCAGCTTGTCCGGACGGCGGGCCGCCACCGTCAGCGAATAGCCCTCCTGGCCAAGCACGTTGGCGATGGCAAGCCCGATCCCGCTGGACGCTCCGGTGACGATTGCTGCGCGCTCTGCTGGCATGCTGCGACCCCTCCCTCTGATGGCGAACAGAAAACGCCGCGCTTGACAACAGGACGGCGGGCGGGAGCATCCCACATCTCGCTGGTAGCGTCTTGCAGGCGCGCGCGTGCCTTCAGGCCCGAGTGTGCGGAGGGCCCGTAGCTCAGCTGGTTAGAGCTGGCGACTCATAATCGCTAGGTCGCAGGTTCGAGTCCTGCCGGGCCCACCATAGAAGCAGTAATAGAACCAAGGGCCAAGGCTCTCGATTCCCCAAGGAGTCGGGGGCTTTGCCCGTCTTTGGGCTTCTGGAGCCGATCCGTGATCTTGCTGGCCTCTTGCGTGGCAGCGGCGTCTTCGACGATGCGGGTGGCTTCGCTGACGATGCGGATTTCGTCGAAGGGTGCGTTGAGCTGGGAGTCCTCGATGTCCTCGTGCGAAACCATGATCGCCGCGAAGATGGATTGGTTGATGAAGCGCCGCTGAATCGAGTTGGCGCGGAGGTAGAGGGCGTGGATGTCGTGGCTGAGGACGGATAGGACGAGTGCGAGCGCGTTTTGAATCTGCTCATGGTGGACGTTGAGACGGCTCACGATGGCTGTTGCGTCGAGGCGTTCGCGCTTGATTCGGGCTGACTCTTCCCTGAATAGCTCGTCTGAGATTTCGTCGTGGTAGTCCTTTTGCATGAGCTTGCGCTCTTGGGTTTTGAGATCGGCGAGGAGTGCATTGCAACGGGCCAGTTCCGCGCTGCTGGTTTCGGTCATCTCAGCGAGCTTCTTTTCCACGGCGGCACCCACGCGCTCGCGGTCGGCCTCGGTGACAGCGATGCTTCGGTAATGGTTCTCGATCGCTGCTTCGATGGCGTCCACTCGTTGGGCGCGTTGGGGGCACTTGTGGCGTTGGTTGGCTAGGCAAACGAAATACTCGAAGGTGCCGCCGTTGCCTTTGTTTTGTGAGTAGGTAAGGCGTCCCCCGCAAGATCCGCAGAAGATCGTGCCCTTGAGGTAGTGCTGGTGCTTACGGTCACGCTCTCCAGCGAGCTTGTGGGCGGCGAGAACAGCTTGTACGCGGTCGAATAGCTCCGGGCTGATGATCGGTTCGTGGCGGCCGGGGTAGTGCTTGCCGTGGTACTTGACCTCGCCCATGTAGTAGCGGTTTGAGAGCAGCGCGTGGACGGCCGACTGGCTGAGGGGTTTGGAGACGTAGCAAGGGGTCGGGCGGCTGCGCAATCCCCGAACTTCCAGCAGCGTCGTGATATCGGCGATCGAATACAGGCCGGTGGCATAGGTCCGATAACCCCAGCGGATAATCTCGGCGCGTTCCTCATCGACGATGACCGTGCGAACCTCGCCGCCTTGGGGCAAGGGCTCGCGGATGTTGAAGTAGCCGATGGGGGCGCGGCTGTGGGTGCCACCGACTTCGATCTTGCGGCGGATGCCTCGGCTGACGTCCTCGGATATCTCAATGCGTCTCGATGCAGCGACCGCCGCCAAGACGCCCTCTAGTACCACGCCGTGGGAGGTGTCCTCGCCGATTGGCTCCTTGACGGAGATGAGCTTGGCGCCAGCGCGGTTGATGAGTCCTCGGGCGGTCCAGTGGTCCTCTTGATTGCGTGCCCAGCGGCTGACGCTCCATACGATCACGTAGTCGATGTCGCCGCGCTCACGGATCTCCTCTATGCGTCAGCGACCTACTGCCTCAGCGAGTGGCCAGAGCCCGATGATTCGTCCGCAGACATCGACCGGCCAGCACCAGGCCAACGTCATCGGCGGGAGACGCAACGGTGGCATCGGCGGTGATCGCGCTGGAATCGTGATCCTGACCTCCATGCAATGCTGTCGGGCGTGTTGGAGCCAGCCACCGCATCAGTCGCACAGATAGCGACCCCGCAGGACACCATCGCGCGATCAGATCCATCATCCGCCGCCGTGCCCGAGCCACGGATGGCCTGGATACTCGTAGCTGGAGCGACGATCGTTGCTGCGGCCCTGCGGCTGCCGTTTCTAGGACATCAGAGCCTGTGGTGGGACGAGACCTACACGCGTGACATCGTTCGGGAATCGAGCCTCTCGGGCGTCTGGAATCACATTGAGGCCACTGAGTCGACCCCGCCGCTGTACTACGTGCTCTGCTGGCTGCTGCATGCTCGCAGTACCGTTGCGATGCGTCTGATCCCGGCGCTCTCCTTGATCGCGGCTGTGCCGGTGGGGTATCTGGCGTTCCGCCGCTTCATTGGGTGGCGAGCGGCGACAGCGACCGCTGCTCTACTGGCCGTCGATCCGCTCCTAGTCGCGTACTCGACGGATGCGCGCAGCTATGGGTTGTTCGTGTTGACGGCGCTGCTGTCGCTTTGGGCTTTCTCGGCGCTGCTCGCGAACGGTTCGCGGCGGAGCTTTGGGCTGTGGACACTGGCCTCGATTGCATGCGTCTGGACGCACTACTTCGGGATCTTCGTGGTTGGTGGGGAGCTGGCGGCATTTTGGGTCCTATGCCCAGTTCTTCGCCGCACGATGTTGGGGTGGGGAGCCTTGCTGGGCGTCTGCCTCATCCCGCTGATACCGCTGCTCGCTAGCCAGTCCGGCGACGAACGAGCGGGATTCATCGCGGGCATTCCGCTCACCACTCGCCTTTCCGAAGCTGTCCGCCAGTTTGCGATGGGCGCGAACGTTCCCAGGGCCTGGCTTGAGGGTTTGGGCCTCGCGGTTCTCGGCATCTGCGTCATTGTCGGTGTCGTGCTTGCGCTAAGGGGGCGCCGCCCGGGGCTGCGTGTGATGCTCGTGATTGCTGCCGTGATACTCGGCGTTCCGTTGCTTTTGGCGGTGCTCAAGATTGAGGACCGCTTCTACACCCGTAATGTCATCGTCGCTGTGCCGCTAGTTGCCGCCCTCGCTGCCCCGGTCATGCTGAGGCTTAGGGCAGCGCCGCTGGCGCTCTATCTCGTGCTGGCTACAGTCGCGTCGGTCTGGGTGGCAACCAACTGGCGCTACGAGCAGGCCGACTGGAAGGCTGCCATCGCCCGGGCCGAGTCGATTGACCGCGGCGCTCCGGTTTTCGCCGTGACCCAGTTGGGCATTCCCGTTGTCCAGGTGTATCTCATGCGCCCGCCGGTGTCATCTGCCGGCATCGCGACCCGACGCGCCTGGATCATCGTCGAACCCATCCGAGCCGCCGGGCACCGAGATCTCGGACCGGCTCCAGTGCCTAACCTTCCTGGCTTCGCGACCATCCGCACCCTTCAGGTGCAGGGCTTTATGCTCGCCTTCGTTGGTGCGGCAACCCCCACGCATGTTGCGGCCATCCCTGGAGCCAGTCTGTTTGCTGGCTCAACGGGCGCTGACTAGCCCAGGCACTCGATCTGCTCGGCCCGGGCGATCAACTTGGGAGGCGTTGAGGCCGAGTCCCTCTGCGAGGCGGCGTCGCTCGGGTTGCGCTTGCCGGTCTCTGCATTGCTGATCCAGCGCTGGTGCAATCCGGTGTCGTTGGCGAGCATCTCCTGGGTTAGCTCGACCTCGTGGCGTCGGGCTTGGACCGCCCGCCCGAGGAAGGGACCACCTTGGTTGCATCGGCAAACGACACACCTCATGTCTCTTCCGCACTGTCTTGGCACCAGGTGTCGAACCCTGGCTCTGTTCGGCCCTGTCGTTCACACATCAATTGACGGACTCTTCACCTCGTATAGACGTCCTTGCCAGCCGTGGGTGCCGCCTGGCTCGAACTGTTCCGCAATTGGAATCGACGCGTGCTGCCTCACTCTGTTAGGTTCACGCAGAACCTCAACAAGCAGACTTCTGTAAAAGTCTCTCATCCGCGATAGGGGGTCGGAAAATGAATCAGACAAGGACTCGGTTGATCTGCTTGGTGCTGTTGCTAGCTTCGCTGGTGCTCGGCACTGCGACTGCCGCACACGCAGCGCAGTACACCTACTACTCGCTTCGCACCAGCGGCGAAGACTGTTGGGCAACCGGACGGCTCGGCTCGGAATCTACCGGCTGTGACATGGTTGGCCCCGGCTTCTTTGAAAAGGGCATCTCACGACCACCGAAGGGCTGGAATTGCCAGTGAGCGGCGACTACTGTATCCCCTATGGCATAAGCCACGTTTTGAGTCTGCGGGATCCCAGCAACGAAGGGTACGCAACCGGCTTCGAAACCCCCACGCCATACAGCAGCTACCAACAGTGGGACGAACACGGTGACGTATGCCAAGCAAACGGGACTGTATGGGGCGAGGAGGTACACAAGTCGGAGTGCAACCTCAAAACCTGTGGCATGCATCATTATGTGTCGCTCGGCGAACAAGGCGAGACCGAGCTACCGTGGGGTGCTCCCTTCGGCAATCCATCGCTCATAGTCTCGGCTGAAGCCGACATCCAGACCCTAACGTCAGGCGGTGACGCGGCGTGGGGGTACATTTGTCCACTCTTTCAAGCGACCGGCTCTCCCACAATACTTGAGTATTGTCTTGAGGAGTGGCGAGGACCAGGCAATGAAGAGCCTGCCGGAGAAGATGAGAAAATCGGGACATGCGCGACAGCCAAAAAAGGCAACGTCAACTTGGACACGGTGCAGACCTTCTTCGAGCCTGGAACTCGCTTTGCGACAAAGCAATCGGGTTCAGCTGAAACACACGTTGCTGCGGCTGGCTGGAAGAAGTACATAGCCGCCATTACACCCTCAAACCTACTAGCGGCGATAGAACTCGACCGCGTGCAGTTCAAAGAAAAAAAAGAAAGTCACTCCGGCGAAACTACGCCTGAAATCGGCTACGGGTGTGGTCGGAGCACGACTGAACTACCATCCAACCCCGCAGATTACGCACTCGTTGGCATCGAACAGGGTGCCGAGGGCTGGAACTTTACCGAGATCGGAACGGCTGACGCAAACATGCAGCTGTACACTGAATTTACGCCCCATGCTCCAGAAATATCGACAGGCAACGCGCCCGAAGCTGAATATGGCGTCGCCAAGTTTGAAGGGAGCGTGAACCCCAACGGCTACAAAACGGAAGCCTGGATTGAATACGGCGAAAAATCTGTGACCGAAAGCTCCGCGGGCATTGGCTCAATCGGCTCGGGTATCACATCTGTGCCGGTCAGTGTCCTACAGACGCTAACCCCCGGGGTGACATATCATTATCGGGTTACCGCCCGCAGTTCGGTAGGCGAAGAACACGGCATAGAAAAAACGCTCAAACTTCGCTCGCGGCCGAAGGTGGTGACTGAAGGGGCATCCGAACGAACGGGCGAATCGCTCACCGTCACCGGCAACATAACGCCGTATACCTCCACTAGCTACTACTTTGAATATGGCAAACACTGTCCCACTGAATGCCCTGAACATACCACTACGGCCAAACTGGAAGCGGGCGAATCTCCGGTCGGCGTCAAAGCCACGATCACGGGTCTTCATCCGAGTACAGATGTGACGTATCGGCTACACGCGGAAAATGAAATGGGATCAAGCACCGGCGAACCGAAGGAAGCCGCCACTCTCAACGAACCTATCGCTACGACGGTGTATCCAGCGACATCAATCGGCAAGCGCCAGGTGACTCTAGAAGGGGAAGTGCAGCCACGCGGGACAGATACTCACTATTTCTTCGAATACGGCAAGACCAGCTTTACGAACACCATACCTGTCGAACCCGGAACCGATGCTGGTGCGGGTGAAACGACGATCAAAGTGAGCGTGCCGGTGACTGGCTTGGCAGCCGGGACTAGCTATAACTATCGGCTGGTGGCCAACAGTTCAGTCGGCCGCTCAGTTGGAGCAACGAAGGGCTTTTCGACCCTGGCTCCGGAACAGTGCGAAGGCGAAAACATCACCGGCCAAGGCGCGTCGAGTGAGAAGCTCGCGCAGACCAAAGTCTGGGCGCCGAACTTCAATACCTCTACGAACGCTTATGCCTGTAGCGGCACGCAAGGCTCCAAAGGCAAACCGGTGATCAGCTACCATTCCAGCAGTAGTGGTGCCGGTCTGCGGTCGTGGGGTGCGGAAATCAAAGAATCCAAAGAAGTGTCGTTCGCCCCCACCAACGCGTTCATCGGCACCCTGGAAGCACCGAACGCCACGCAAACCTCGGAAGTGCTCTCGCACGAGAGCCCCCGCACAGAAGCCACGCTCGCCACGATCCCGACGGCGCAGTTTGCGCTTGCGATCTATGTGCATCTGCCTACCGGCTGCACCGCCAACAACGAAGAAGCCGAAGGACGGCTAGTGCTGACCGATGCGCTGCTCGAAGGGATCTACACCGGCACGGTCAAAAAATGGGGGCAGCTGGCAGTCAACGGCAACACGATCACGGGAACGGGCTGCTCAGAAGCCACGATCACCCCGATCGTGCGCAAAGAACAAGCCGGCACCACCAGCGTGCTGAAGAAGTTCCTCTACGAGCTCAACAGCGCGACGCTCACAACCGCCAAGGGCAGCGAGACCTGGCAGCAGCTCGCAGAAGGCTCGCTCAACACCGTGTGGCCATCGGCGCTGACTTCGACGGCGACGACTACCGAAGGCGATGCCGCAGAGGCCGAAAAGGTCTCCGCGACGGCCGGCAGTATCGGCTACTCGAACCTTGCCGAACTGCGCGCGACTGGTCTGTTCAGTCCTGCGACCGCCGGCAAGTTCTGGGTTGAGCTTGAGCGCAGTTCGAAAACCAGCAAAGGTAAAACGACCTACCAGTATGCCGATCCAGCAAGCAACGAAGACGTCGCTGCGGCCGGTAACGCAAACTGCAACAACACGGTCTATGAGAACAACAAAAAAGTCTTTCCGCCAGCGAACCTGGAGAGCGTCTGGAGCGAAGTCAGCGCTGAAATCGTTTCCTCGACTTATCCACTCTGTGGGTTCACCTACGTGCTGGCATTCACGGAATATCACCTCCTGCCCGGGACGACGGAAACCGAGGCGATCTCCGTCAATAACTACCTGCAGTTCATTGCCTCGATAGCCACAGGCGGGGGCGGCAAACTGATCGGCGAAAGCCATGACTACGCCGGACTACCAGCCGAAGTTGCAACCGAGGTAGCCACCGGAGCGGCTCAAGTCAAGTTCTAGCGGGTTTCCAGTCGCGTAAGAACGGAAAGCCTGGCGACCCCCGCGCGGGGGTCGCCAGGAGTAATGGGCCTCTCGCGGCGAGCGAAGATTGCTAGATGGAGCGCTGGGGCCGCCAGGTACTTCCCCCGTTCTTTCAAGGACAAAGATGCTGACCCTCTGTTTGCGGATTGCTACCGGCAGAAGTGGTTTCACTGCGCTTGTCGTGGCCCCAGAGGTCACGCTGCGGTGGAACCGGGAGACCTCTAACAAGATCGTCCAGCGTGGCATTAAGTGCATGCGCCACAAGGTGCAGTGTCGTCAGGCGAAGATCGACCTTTCCCTGCTCGATCTTGCCGATCTCCGTTCGGTGTAAGCCTGTGATCTCGGCGAGGCGTTCCTGGGAAAGGCGAGGACGAATACTTCCCCGGAGCAGGCGCAGATTGTCCCCCAGTGCCTTGAGGTAGCGATGCCCGACCACAGTCTTCGGCTCGATCGGACCGAAGACTGCGCAGCGGCCTAGTTCCACCGGCCATTATGCGGGTGCTGAGCGAGTCTGTCGAGCCTATGCGGATGGTGGACATCCATGCCGAGGTCGAACGAGAGCTCGGGCAGCCGGTGTCGCGGTCGGCGGTCAAGAACTGGCTGGCGGGCCATGCCAAGGGCGAGCGCGCCTCGTTCGTGCGCCTTGGACGTGGCCGATATGTAGCGGCACCTGGATCTGAATAGCCCGATCCTTCCGGACCGCGGCGTTCTACGGAAGTTGCTGAAGGTCAGTCGCGCTCTAGAAGGTTTTGCACATAGTTGTGTGGCGGATTGCCTTATGCCACATGAACGTCTGTCGCTTATCCAACATCATTTCGTAAGAGTGCGCGCATGGGCGCCAATCCGCCGCGATCTGATCGAGCTTCTCAGACAACCGTCTCAGCTGGTCGTGGATCTCATGGTTCGAGAGGGCACCGACTAGCTCCATGGGGCGGGAAGCATGTGAGCTGGTCAACTCAAGATCAGCCAACGTCTGGATGCATGCGTTCGTGGAGCCCAGAAATCGGAGGCTCCCATGAGGGCGGAGGCCATTACATCCTCGCAACTGCCATCGGGCGGATCTCCTTCGTCGATGGCGATATTGCTCTCTCGGGCGTCTGCGAGCGATAGATGTCGAGTCTTGCCACCGCGTTCGATCACGCGATAGCCCCGGTCTATCGATACGTCGTACGCGATCCCTTCGAACTTCTGCCCATCGTCTGACCAGCTCACATGGTCACCAATCGAAATTGGCAGGTTGCCGAATGCCAGCCCGACGGCGTGCCCCAAGTCCGATATGTAGCTGCGCATGAAGAAGAGGGGGATCGCCGACGGGCTGACGAGCCCGAGGAGGTAGATCGCCCAGTTTGAATGGCCGTGGTGCTTGGCCAGCTCGAACCATGCAAGGCCGACGAGCGTCCAGAGGCCCACAAAGAAGCCGATCGTGGCGATGATCCGGTGCAACAGCCACACTCTTGTGATCAGCAGCCACGTCGGGCGATTGCCTCTGCGCATGCATGGTGGATCGATGACGATCCCATCTCGCCAAGCCCTGATTACGTACCAGTCGATGCAGCTCGAGACGTAGAGCAGCATCAGCACGATCACGACCAGACAGGCCACGAAGGCGGCGATTGCGTTGCCATCCAGCACCGATTCGGCGGGCCGGAGGGTCTTTGTTTGCGCTGCCGCGATCACGTACATCAGCGGCAGCGGAAACGCGACCAGCATCATCACGGCTCGGCGGCGGTCGCCCGTAGCGCGTTCATCGGATCGCTCACCGCGTTTGAGTGCGCTTGCGTAGATTCGATTGCAGAGCAAGCTGCCCGCTATCGCTGTGGCGCCCGCTGCCACTCCGATCCAAGCCTCTGTCGGTCCACCCAGGACTCCGAGAGCGATCAGCCCAACACCGGTCAGTAGCGCTTGCATGCCTGTCCACACAGCCTGCATGGATCTAGATGTGCTCTCGCGTTCGCAAGGTTGCCGCCGCTGCGTGCGCCCATGCGAGTAGCGCCCCGATGACCACAAAACGACCCAGCTGTGCGATTGACGCAAACCCGGTGAGCACGGCCCCTGCGATCAGCAACGGCAGCAGCACGCGAGACGCAGTGCGGAGGTGGCGCCAGCTGACATCGGTGTCAGCGGAAATCAGTGCCACGAGGGCCAAGCTCGCCATTCCCACGAACAGCAAGACCAGGTAGGCCGCGTTGTGTATCTCGCCGTGCCAAGTCTGTGTCACTGCTTTCGGTTGATCGGCCGAAAATGACACGAGTACCACGCTCGCGCCCATGAGCGTGAACAATCCCGATGCGACTCTCAGTCTGCGTGCAGAGGTGGCGATCAGCATGTTCACGCCAACGAAAATGCCGAGCAGCCCGGCGGCAGCGAACCCGACGGTGAGCGTCCACCCGACCGGGCCCAGTGCCAGCACGCTCGGCCACTCGGTGGCGGTGCGTCGGATCGGGGACCAGCCGACTCGGTGCAGATAACCGCGCTCGAGAAGCGTCACGATAACCATCAGAAGGGCAAGGCAGCCCGGTGCCACGCGAGCCGCAAGCCGTGCGAAAGCAATTGGGCCCATTGCGGGCAACATAGCCATTGGATCAGAGTGCTGGTGCCATGCATCGCAGGACCGCTTGGTGCGAGAGTGTTTGTTCTTACTGCCCCTCGCGTCGTCCGCCCCGCGCCTCGTGTCGGCGCCATCGCATCGCCACGGCGAGCGTGGTGGTCGAGGACATCACTCCCACCACGTTGGCCACGATGATCGCGATGTTCCCCAACGCAAGCCCGTAAAGCAGCCACAGGGTGCCGCCGACGATCAGCACCACCAGGAAGGCCAGGCTCACGTCGGAGGCGCTCTCGCGCCGGTGGGAGTGCAGCGCCTGAAGCAGCGGGCTGGCTCCCATCACCACGCCGAATCCGCCGGCCAGCACCGCCAGCACTTCGGTCAGCGAGCTCAACGCCGAGACCCTGCGCTCTGCACCCGCTTGGGTCCGGTTCTCAGCATCTGCCGCAGTGTAGGCGCCGTCTGCGCGGCGAGCGCTCAGCGTGCCCGTGGGCCGCTGAGCGCTCGTACCGCTACGCCGGCCGCGGTCTCTAACCGAAGGCCACTGCGCTGGTGCTGAACACGCCGCTCTTGACCGGCTTGGCCTGCTTCTTGCCGGTTGCCTGGCCGCACGTGGACGCGCCGGTGAAGCTCTCCCACACGGATTCCGCGCTGATTGCGCTCGGAGTAGCGAACGGCCCGCCGGTGAGCGTGCCGGAAAGGCCGGTGAGCGAGGCTTCCGACAGCGGCAGCGTCAGCGAGCCCTTGGAGGTGCCTTCTTCCTTGGGCAGCCATTTGACCGACAGCGACACCGGCGCTGTGGTCGGTTCTGTGGATGCGCTGGCCAGCACTGAGCAGGTGACTTCTTCGGTTGTGGTCAGGTGGTCCACGTAGGTGCCCGCTTCGAAGCCGAGCGGCCCGCCGCAGCCCTTCAGTTCGCCTTTGACCGTGATGCTCTGCACGTGCGGCGTTTCGCTGAGGCCGGGGGAGAGCTTGATCGTGCCCGCGTTCTGTTCGCACGCCTCCGTGTTGCCTTCGCGTTCGGCTTCCCCGTCCTGGTTGGGACTCTTGACCACGACCGGTGTGCTCGGCTGGCTGGTGCCTTCCCCGTCCGTGTTGGTCACCGTCACGTTGTAGGTCGTGTTCGGCGCCACCGGGCCCAGGTAGGCGCTCGACCATGTACCGCTCACCGTGGCGGTGAGCACCGGCGCGCTCGAGCCCACCGGCGTGGCCGTGACCGTCGATGAGCCGATCAGCCCCGCCGTTTCCGCGGCGGCGGTCCACGCCACGGTCATCCTCAGGTATTCGGTTTCGCCCGCTTCGAACAGCCCCACGCTGGCGCTCACTTCCGTCGGCGCCGCTGGCGGCTGCAGCGGTGCCGCGCTGGTTTCCAGGTAGGCGGCCGACCCGACGTTGTAGATGCGGTCTCCGTGCGAGTCTTCGGCCGAGAACGACGGGTTTTCCTGCGCCGTGCCCTGTAGTTGGGCGAACGAGCGGGTTTCGCCGAGCCAGGTCCAGCTCACGCTCGCCCAGCTCGAGTACGTCGTGGTTTTGTAGCCGCCGCCCCTGCCGCTTCCACCGCATCTGGTCTGCATGTACACGTCGCCTGTGGGGTAGCCGTCCGCGCCGAAGCCGGTGGCGTAGACGCGCTCCTGGATACCGCCGCAGGAGTGCCCAAGGATCGAGAACGCCGCCCCCTGACTGAGGTACAGCCCGATCGGGCCGGCCGCCGACGCAGCCTGGGCGGATGTCGCGCAGATCGCTGCCGATGCGAGCATCCCCACGATGAATCTACGTGTCATGGTCCAGCTCCCTCTCTTGAATATCGATGACAGATGCGGTCTGGCGGGTGCTCAAGCTCCACTGAGGACGCTCGCCCCATGAGACACGCTCGAACGCAAATAGTCACGCTTAGACACAAATAATCACATTTGTGTCTCTAGTGTCAGATGAGATTGTCCTCAGGGGCCGTAGAGCGTGACCAGCGCCGCACTGCTGGCCGGCAGCGCCAGCTCAAACGCGCCGTCCTTGCCGGACACGTGCGGCAGCGGTGCGGCAGCGCTCCATGCGCCTGTGGAGCTCACGCCGCTACCACCGACGGTGACGCCTGTGCTCGCTCGCAGCCCGGGCGCGGTCAGTCGCAGGATCGGCCCTGCGCGGTACTGCTTTGGCAGATGCACTCGCACGAGCACCTGCGGCGCTCCGGTGGGGGCGAAGTTGACCAGCACCACGTGCACGTTGCCGCTGGGGCTGACGAACGCGCCGAGGCTCGTGCTGCGCTCACCGCCCACCACGTGCGCTGTCATCGAACGGTCGCCGATCAGCTCTCGCGCCATCAGCAGCGCATACCACTCGGGATTGGCGTGCAGCGAACCGCTGGCCAGTTCCTGGATGCCGTGTGTCACCAGCGGGCTGTAGCTGAGCGGTTCCGTCAGCAGGTCGTGGAAGTTCACGCCGACCGCGCCGCTTGCCATCGCGCGAGCCACATAGTCGAGCGCCCACAGCGCTGAGGCGAACACGTTGCTGAGGCCCGGCTGACCACGGCAGGAAACGTCATTGGTCTCATCCAGGCGCAGTGGCAGCCCGCTCGTCTGAGCGATCGCCGCCAGTTGCGCCAGCATCGCGCTCTCGTGTGTGCGCGTCAGGGGGCTGACCAGGTCGCCCAGCGTTGGCTTGACCCTCTCGCAGCTGCTCAGCGGATAGAAGTGCTCGGTCAGCAGTTCTGGCCGCTCGCTTGCCGCCACGCCCGCCAGCCACGGCAGCGCAGGCTGCCCGGTCGAGGTGTCGGGACCGGCGATCGGCACGCCCGGAGCGGCCGCGGCGATCGCTGCCCGATAGGACTCGGCTTCGCCCAGATATGTGGCCAGCGACCAGCCCACCGGGCGCAACTCGTCGGGTAGGTATCTGTCCGGCTCGTTACCGATGGCGATCCCCGCCAGACTCGAGCCCAGTTGCGCCTGTGCGACCTGCGCCTCCTGCGCGGCGGCGGCCGGTTCGCCGTGGCCGAGGTTGATGGTCAAAAGGACGCGCCAGCCGCTGGCCCGAGCCAGGGCTGCAAGCCCCGCGAGGGTCTGCGGCGAGATCGCCGTCTGTGCCCACGGCGGCGGCGGTCCTTCCTGCAGCCACGCGGTGTTGGTGTCTGCGCTGATCCCGCCGAAGCGCATCACACCGGGTCCCAGCGAGCGCAGCAGGCTCACCAGGTCACCGCTGTTTGCGTAGCCGGCGACCGTGGGCAGCTCGCCGGCCTCGAACGACAGCCCCATGAAGTCCTCGGGGACGGCGGTTCCAGCAGCCGCTGCCGGATCGAGCGACACGCTCACCTTGGGGCTCTTTACGTGACGCCGATGCTTTGATGCGGGCGACTTGGATGCGGTCTGCTTCGTGGGGCTTGTGCTCCTGACGGATAGGTGTGATCGTGGAGTGGCATGCGATCGCGGCGCGCTGGTGCCGAGCGCCAGCATCGGCAGCGCTAACGCGCCGACCAGCACGCTCGCCAGCACGGCGGCGCCGGCCACCCACTGTCGTATCGTTGAAGGATCACGTTGGCGCGTAACGGCTGGGAGTATGAACAAGCAGCGGGTTGCCCAACTGGAACGGAGATGCCGAGATGTCACGAGCGGTGAGGTTCGACCACTACGGTGGGGCGGAGGTCCTGGAGGTGGTGGACGTCGAGCGCCCAAAGCCCGGGGCCAGCGAGCTGCTCGTGCAGGTCAGGGCGGCCGCCATCAACCCGGGGGAGGTCTCGATCCGCGAGGGGCGCATGCGCGAGCGCTGGCCGGCCACGTTTCCCTCCGGGCAGGGCAGCGACCTGGCCGGAACGGTGCTGGAGATCAGCGACGGCGTGGAGGGCTTCGCCGTTGGGCAGGAGGTGCTCGGTTTCACCCACAACCGCGCCAGCCACGCCGAGCTGGTGCTGGCGCGGGCGGATCAGATCGTCCCCAAGCCGGCCAACGTCCCGTGGGAGGCGGCCGGCAGCCTCGGCATCGCCGGCACCACCGCCTATGCCGCCGTGCGCGCGGTCGCCCTGACGGAGGGCGACACGGTGGTCGTCTCGGGCGCCGCCGGCGGCGTGGGATCGCTGGCCGTGCAGCTCGCCCGCCTCGCCGGGGCCAGCGTGATCGGCCTGGCCGGCGAGGCCAACCACCGGTGGCTGAGCGAGCACCACGTGATCCCGGTCAGCTACGGCGATGGCGTGGCCGAGCGCGTCGACGCGGCATCCGGCGGCTCCGTGGACGCATTCATCGACACTTTCGGCGACGGCTACGTGGAGCTTGCTCTCGCCCTGGGCGTCCAACCGCAGCGAATCGACACGATCATCGACTTCCAGGCCGCACAGGAGCACGGGGTCAAGGCTGAAGGCAGCATGGTCGCCTCCAACGCGCAGGTGCTAACCGAGTTGGCCGGGCTGATCGACGCGGGCAAGCTGGAAGTGCCGATCGCGCGTGTGTATCCGCTCGAGCAGGTCCAGGACGCATTCAGGGAGCTGGAACAACGTCACACACGCGGCAAGATAGTGCTCACTCCGTGACCCGCGGAAGACGCCTACGTTTCGCTCGGTCAACGTAGTTTGCGCCGATTCGCTGTGGTCAATAGCGGATGTCGGTCCAATTGGGCGCACATAGTCTGTATCCGCAAGCTGTCGGCCTTACCCCGGGTCCGGCGGTATGCGGATCACCCGATAACGAGCCCTCCGCTCACCACCCGCTTGCCCGCCTGCAGCGTGCGGGGGCGGAGGTGTCTCGGGATCTCAGTAGGCGTGAGCGTTCAGGCGTTGTGCTCGGTGCCGGTGCCGGCGCCTTCGTCAGGCGCCGGCCGGGATGGGAGCACCAGCAGCGCGAACAGCGCCCCGGCCAAGGCCACGATGCCTGCGGTGAGCAGCCCGAGATCCATGCCGCTGATGAACGCCGAGCGGGCAAACTGCGCAAGCGCCTGACCGGTCAGGCCGCCGATCTGCCTGGCCACCACCAGCGCGTCGCCGAGCGACCCGCGGATGGCTTCCTGGATCGCGTGCGGCACCTGGTAGGGCTCCAGCTTGGCGGTGATGCGGTTCTGGTAGCGGGTGGAGAGCAGGCTGCCGATCACCGCCACGCCGAGCGCGCCGCCGATCTGCATGAACGAGCCGTTGGTCGCCGAGCCCACGCCGGTGTGAGCCGATGGCAGCGAGCCCATCACCGCTCCGGTCGAGGATGGGATCACCAGCCCGGCGCCGATGCCCAGCAGCACCATGCCCAGCACCGTTCCGGAGTAGCTGGTGGCGACGGTGGCGCCGGAGATCTGCAGGAGCCCGCCGGCGACCACCAGCAGGCCCACGGTCACGGTCAGCTTGGCGCCCAGCCTGCGTACCAGCACCGTCGACAGGGGCGCCATCACGGCGATCGCGCCTGCCGCCGGCAGCACCCTCACGCCGGCCTGCAGCGGCGTGTAGCCGAGCTGGAACTGCAGCAGCTGGGTGAGCACGAACAGCGCGCCGTACAGCCCGAACGCCAACAGGCCGTTGCAGATGACGGCCGCCGAGAACCTTCTGTGGCGGAAGAACCCCAGGTTCAGCATGGGGTGGGGGGTGTGGCGCTCCCAGGCCACGAAGCTGCCCAGCACCGCCAGGCCGCCGCAGCCGGCGCCCAGCACCAGCGCCGATGACCAGCCGTGCACCGGAGCTTCGATGATCGCCCACAGCAGCAGGCCGAGTCCGGTGACCGACAGCAGTGCCCCGCGCGAGTCCAGGCGGCTGGCGTCCGGGTCGCGCGAGTCGGGTACCAACGGGATCGCGCAAACGAGCCCCAAGACGGCCACTGGAACGTTGATCAGGAAGACAGAGCCCCACCAGAAGTGCGCCATCAGCAGGCCGCCCACGATCGGGCCGAGCGCGAGCCCCGCCCCGGTGGTCCCCGACCAGAAGCCCAGCGCGCGCTGGCGCTCGCCCTGGTCGGTGAAGGTGGCGGTGATGATCGACAGCGTGGAGGGCATGATCAGCGCTGCGCCGATCCCCATGCTCGCCCTGGCCGCGATCAGCATCTCCACAGAGCCCGAGAACGCCGCCCAGATGGAGCCCGCTGCGAACGCCACCAGGCCGGCCAGGAACGTGCGCTTGCGCCCCACGCGATCGGCCAGGCTGCCAGCCGCCAGCATCAGCCCTCCGAACACCAGCACATAGGCGTCCACGATCCACTGCAGCTCGCTGGTGGTGGCGTGCAGCTTGCGCACCAGCGTCGGCAGCACCACGTTCAGCACTGTGCTGTCAAGCGAAACGATCAGTAGCGGCACGCACAGCACCGCCAGCGTCCACCAACGGCTGTGCGGCGCGTCGGCGCGCGCAAGCGGAGCCTGCCGCGGGGCGCCGGGAAGCGCACTTGACATCTGAGCTTGGGCCACTATGCGAAAGGCTGCCGTGCATCGCCGGCTGGATCATCGGTAGTTAGACACACGTGTGCTGCCGGCTAGCCACAGACGCGCAGAGCTCCAAACCGCGGAAACACCTGGGTTTCCAGGTGACCCAGTAGTTTCCCCGGCCACGCCGCGGATTAGCACGGATACGCCTCTGGCTACACACGTCTACTGTTTGTTGTGCAAGCCGTCAGCCCCACCCCGGCGGACGGTGTGCCGCATACCCCGATGGACGAGCCCTCCGCCCCACCGCTCGCTGGCCCGCCTCCGGCGCGCGTGGGCGGAGGCGTCTCGTGCGATAGCTCCGCTTTCAAGCGCCAGACCCCGGAGCCTTCGATCGAAGCTATGAGCTTGAACGGTCACAGCGAGCAGGGATGGCTCAGGCAACTGCTGGACGTCGGCCTGACGCTCACATCCGAGCTGGATCAGGGGGTCGTGCTGGAGCGTGTGCTGGAGGCCGCGCGCCAGATCACCGGCGCGCGCTATGCGGCGCTGGGCGTGCTGGACGAGCAGCGCAGCGGGCTGGAGCGGTTTGTTACCTCGGGGATCGACGAGCACACCCGCGCGAGGATCGGCGAGCCGCCGCGCGGGCGCGGTGTGCTGGGCGTGTTGATCACAGACCCTCGGCCGCTGCGCCTGGCGGACGTCAGCCAGCATTCCAGCAGCTATGGATTCCCCGCCGGCCATCCGCCGATGCGCAGCTTCCTGGGCGTGCCGATCCTGATCCGTGGGCAGGCGTGGGGCAACCTCTACCTGACCGACAAGGACGGCGGCGAGTTCACCGACAGGGATCGGGAGACCGCGGAGATCCTTGCGCGCTGGGCGGCGGTGGCGATCGAGAACGCCACGCTGTACGGAGTCAGCGAGCGTCGCCGCGAGCTCGCCGAGAAGGCCTCGCGGGGGCTGCGGGTCAGCGGCGACGTGGCCGCGGCCGTCGGCGCGGAGGTCTCGCTGGAGCGCGTGCTGGAGCTGATCGCCGAGCGCGGGCGCGCGCTGGTGGACGCTCAAAGCCTTTTGATCTGGCTGCTCGACGGTGAGCAGCTGGTGGTGGCGGCCAGGGCCGGGAACGTCGCCAGTGGCGCCCTCGGCACGCGCGTGCCGGTTGCCGGCTCCGTGTCTGGCGAGGCGCTCGAGAGCCGCCATCCGCAGCGAATCCTCGATATGAGCGCCCATCGCGGCGGCGTCGCTCAGGAGCTCGGAGTCTCCGGCGCGGAGTCGGCGCTGCTGGTGCCGATGCTCCACCGCGACCAGGCCGTCGGCGTGCTCGTCGTCTTCGACGGCAGCAGCGGTTTCGACCAGGACGACGAGCAGCTGCTGCAGACGTTCGCCGTCAGCGCCGCCACCGCGGTCGCGCTGGCGCAGAGCGTGCAGGCGGACCGCCTGCGCGGCGCGCTGGCCGCCGCCGACGCCGAGCGGCGCCGGTGGGCGCGCGAGCTCCATGACGAGACGCTGCAGGGACTGGGCAATCTGCGGATCCTGCTGTCGGGCGCCCTGCGCCACGAAGGTTTGCAGCCAACCCGCGAGGGGGTGAGCCACGCGCTCGTGCACCTCGAGCGCGAGATCGAGAGCCTGCGCGCGACCATCACCGAGCTGCGTCCGGCCTCACTGGACGAACTGGGGCTGCGCGCCGCCATCGAGTCGCTGCTGGAACGCCACCGCGAGCGCGGCATGTTCCAGATCGACAGCGAGCTCGCGATCCTCGGCCCCCGCGACAGACACGAGTCGCTGGACCCGGAGCTCGAAAGCACCGTCTATCGGGTGGTGCAGGAGGCGCTCAACAACGCCAGCAAGCATGCCGGGGCGAGCAGAGTGCACGTGAAGGTGACCGAGTCAGATCACGAGTTCCAGGTCGAGGTGCACGACAACGGTGCCGGCTTTGACTACAGGGGTGTGACCCGTGGCTTCGGTCTGGCCGGGATGCGCGAGCGCACCGCCTTGGTGGGCGGCACCCTCAACCTCACCTCCGACGAAAGCGGCACGCAGGTCAGTGCGTCCCTGCCGCTGAAGCGGAGTGGGGCGCCCGGACAGCTCACCTTGCCCGAAGTGCCCTGAGGTTTCTCTCAGCGTCCTCGGCCACGTCAAGAACACAGGTGGCGGCGGACACGTCAGCCAGCAGCTGCAACCTGACGTTTTCGCGCCTGAGCAGAGCGTTCTCACGCCTGGCGTGCGCCAGATCATGGGCCATGCCGACCATCGCTGGACCCAGTCGGTGGAGCCGGTCGGCCAGTCTGACGTTGTCGGCCAGCAGGCGCGTGCTCTCACCGGCATCCCAGCGACCATCGGCGTCGCGGCTTTCGATCTCGCACACCGGCAGTGCGCCTGAATCGCGTCCCATCATGCAACCGTCCTTTCCTCGTTGGGAGTGGATGACCACGTTACGTTCGTCCCCAGCTGACGGCATCGTGGCACCCACCGGTTTGCTGCGAGGTGAACTACGGAAGCGGACTGCGGCGGGCGCGAGTAGCGTCACGGTATGAGCTCACGTATCTGGTCATCCATCCACCTCAGACTGGCGTTCGGCGTCGCGCTCGCTCTGGCGCTCGCTCTCACGCTCCTCCTTGTCACAGACGCCAAAGGGCAGCCGCTCGTCCCGAACGCAGCGCCGATCGTCCTGCCTGTGGCCACACACTCGCCGGCGCCGGCTTGAAAGCGCGGCGCCGGCCGGGGCGGGATCAGGCGGCGATCAGCGGCCTGAGCGAGTCGGGCAGAACTGCCAGTATGCCCTCGATCTCGCCGGCGGAGACGTGCGCGCGCAGCACCTGCGTGACAGCGCTGACCGCGATCGAGGCCTCGGTCTCACCCGCCATGCGTCCCTCGCTCGCCACGTGGTCGAGGAATGCTCCAACATCGTGGATGGCCAGCGGTGTGCTGCTGGGATCCCAGTCTTCGTAGTAGATCCCACGAATCAACGTGGGCAGCTGGGCGGCGAGGTTGGCGGCTACGTCAACCGTGAGCCGGTCGCGTAGCGCGTGCAGCACCGCACGCAGCGCGCGATATGCGTACTGGCGGTCGTCCCCGCCCAGCGCCTCGGCCACCTCGGCCAGCCAGATGTTCGTCTTTTCGACGCTGTGCTGAATGATGCTCGGCTCGGTGTCACTCATTTCAGGCTCCTTGCAGGCTAGGGTGTGCTAGGGCTCCAGGATGGCTGGCTCGTACAGGCGGATGAGAGTGCGTGTGTCACTGTCGTCGGTGACCAGAATCGCGCTCGGGGTCGATCGGCTGGACTCCTCGATGCTGATCGTGCGAGGCGTGAAGATGAAGTGGCGCAGCAGCACCGGAAAGCGCGGCCCGCGGCCTCCCACGGCGATCTCCAACACGTTGTCGTGGTGGTCGTAGCCGATCGTCTGCAGCGGCAGCCGCTCGACCTCGATCTGGTCTCCGATCTGCTCGCCGATGAGCTCGATCGTCACCAGCATCCCTTCGATGGATGGCGCGAGCGAGTCGAAGTACTCGCCCCACCGCTCCGCTCCAAGCTCCTGACTCGTGATGATCATGGCGGTTCCTTTCACATGTCTGTGGTTGGGGTGTAACCGTGCAGCGACACGGATTCAGCGATCTCAGCTCAAGCTACGCCCGTGCAGGTTGGGTGTCATCGGGGACAAGCCGCGCCGGGCGCCGGTGAGGACTACTGAAGCTCACATCTCCCAGTGCGCTTCAGTAGTCTGCCGCGCCCATTGCCGGGTATCTCCCGACGTTTCGCGGGCCGGCGCCAGCGAGGATCTCACGATGCGCTATCTCGATCGACGCGATGGCGGCCGCCGCTTGGCAGTCGAGTTGCAACACATCGCCGCGCAGCGTCCGGTGGTCGTCGCGCTGCCTCGCGGAGGTGTGCCGGTCGCCTTCGAGGTGGCGCGTGCGCTGCACGCGTCGCTGGACATCCTGGCGGTGGGCAAGCTGGGGGCGCCTCACAATCCGGAGCTGGGTGTGGGCGCGATCGCCGAGGACGGCACGATCGTCCTCGGCCGGAAGTCGACAGGTGCGCTCGGCATCACCCAGGCCAGGGTCACGGTCGGGCTGGCGCGAGAGTCTCTGGAGCTGAACCGCAGGGTCAAGCTCTACCGCGATGGGCGTCCCGCGCTAGCAGTGGCCGGGCGCACGGTGCTCCTCGTCGACGACGGGCTGGCGACAGGGCTCACCTGCCTGGCCGCAGTGCGCGCGCTGCGCAAGCAGCGCGCCGCTTCGATCGTCGTCGCCGTTCCGATCGGATCGAGCGAGGCTGTGACCATGCTTGCCCGAGAGGCCGATCGCATCGTCTGTGTGGAGGTGCTGGCGTGCCTGGGTGCGGTCGGCAGGCACTACACCGATTTCGCCGCCGTGCCCGACGAGCAGGTGATGGAGCTGCTGGCGTTGGCCAACAGCGCCGAGCGTGCAGGAGGCGCCCGCGAGAGGGTTTCGGCGCCGCCCGCCGCCCGGGAGGACGTCGAGGCCAACGTGGTGCGCAGTCTCTACGGCGATCCGTCGCGTCGTCACCGCGCTCATGCCACTCGTGGTCAGGCTTCCAGCGGACGCTCGGGCGAGCGCGTCACGAGGTGAGCGTCGGGCGCGCTCAGTGAGAAGCCCTCCGCCGCTCCGCCGGCCACGTCGAGCAGGAACGTCGGTCGCCGCCAACGCGCGTACTGCTCGCTGTCCACGTAGAAAGGGGTACTGGCCACGGTGCCGAGCAGCAGATCGTCGGGGCCCGGTGGAAGCTCGCCCTGTTTGAGGCAGATCGGCGAGGTGCCGTCGCAGCAGCCGCCGGACTGGAACAGGGACAGCGGCCCGTGCTCGGCGGTCAAGCGCTTGAGCATGTCCAATGCCGCGGGGGTGGCATCCACGCGCGCATCGCTGTCGTGTGTGCTTGAAGGTTCGCTCATCTGTGTTCTCCTTTGTTCAGCCGGGTTCCACCAGCGAGCCGGCAGGCGGGCGCCCGGCGATCGCCGCTTCTTCGCAATCGCGCACGCAGCGACGGTAGACGGAGCGCAAGCCGAGCAGTTGGGGCACGGTCAGGAAGCGGTAGCCGCGGGCGCGCAGCGCGCTGATGATGGCCGGATAGGCGCTCAGCGTCTCACCGCGCGGCCCGCCGCCGTCGTGGGAGAGCACGATCGAGCCGGGGCGGACCTGCGCCAGCACCCGCTGCTCGATTGCCGCCACGCCGGGGAGCGTGTAGTCGCTGGGGTCCACGTCCCACGTGACCGTCGCCAGGCCCAGCGAGGCGGCCGTGTGCACGACGGCCTGGTCGTAGTCGCCGTAGGGCGGGCGGAACACGCACGGTGTGTAGCCGCTGAGGCCGTGAATCGCGGCGATCGTGCGCTGCAGCTGGCCGCGCACCCCGCCGCTGGTCACGAGGTCGGGATGGGTGAAGGTGTGATCGCCGAGCGCGTCGCCGTCGCGCAGCTCTTCGCGCAGCGTCGCCCGCTCGCTGGAGGTGATCTGCCGGCCGATCATGAAGAACGTGGCCACCGCGTGGTTGGCCTTCAGCATCCGCACGAAGCTCGTCGTCAGCGACCACGGACCGTCGTCGAAGCTGAGCGCCACCGCCTTCTCCTGCGGCCCGTGCGTGTAGTCCACCGCCGCATTGCGCTCGATGCAGCCGATCGGCCGGTAGCGAGTGGCAGGCGCCGCGGCGCCAGCCGCCTGCGTGCTGTGGGCTGACAGCGCCGCCAGCGCGAGCATCGAGGCGAGCGCCGCGCCCAGTATCACGAGTCCCGTTCGCAGGGGATGGGGGATGGCTCTGTTCATGTCTACATCCTGGTGGAACCTTGCGGTTCTCGCCTCGGTGCGCTGCACCGATCGCCACTGCGGGCTTTCCGAGGATCTGAGCTACACGCTGCCGTCGAGAACGGTGAGACGTTCCGCGGCCGCGTTGAAATCCTGCGCCATCACCTCCTGGAAGGAGCATCCCCAGCCTCTGCGCCTGATCGACATCGACATCGGCGTCGCCGCAATCGCTTAGCCGTTGTTGATCAACCCGCGCTGCAGCGCGTACTCGACCAGCTCAGAGCGCGAGCCCAGTCGCAGCTTCTGCTGGATGTGAGAGCGGTGGGTCTCGATCGTGCGTACCGACAGGAACAGTTTTTCGGCGATCTCCGTGTTGGTGTGCCCGAGCGCGATCAGGCGCAGCACTTCGAGCTCTCGCTCGGTGAGATCGTCGGGTGGCCCCTGCGCGGGCTCGGAGGCGATGCGAGCGCCGAGCTTGGGGTGCAGGTAGCTCTCCCCGACCGCGGCGCAGCGCACGGCTGAGATGAGCTCGTCGTCGGCCGCCTCCTTGAGCACGTAGCCGAGCGCGCCCGCACTGAACGCCTCGCGCGCGAACGCCGGATCCTGCTGCATCGTCAGCACCACGATCTGGGTGGCGGGCGACTCCTGGCGGATCACGGGGATCGCCTCCAGGCTTGAGCCTCCGGGCATGTTGAGGTCCAGCACCAGCACATCCGGATGGTGGCCGTGGGTGTAGCGTCGCGCGCCCTCCACGTCGCACGCCTCCGCCACCACCTCGAAGCCCGATGTGCCGTCCAGCAGCAGCCTCAGACCGCTGCGCACGACCGCGTGATCGTCGGCCAGCACGATCCGGATGCTCTCCACGGCCGCGGTCGCGGCGCCATCGCCATCGGGCGTCGTGACTTCCTGGCTCCCCATCGGTCCATGCTCCTTGCTCACAGCGGGCCGGCGCATCGGTAGTGGCAACGGACCCGGCATCCGTATTTTTCAGAGGGGAGGAGAACCCCGATCGCGGGTAGGCTCGACTGAGGGCTGCCAGTCGCGGCGCCGCACCATGTCCGGGGACTCCAACATCACAACGTCGGCAGGCCCGCTCTCCGATCGTGAGGCGCGCGCTCTGGATGCCTACTGGCGGGCGGCCAACTACCTGTCGGTGGGGCAGATCTACCTGCTGGAGAACCCGCTGCTGCGCGAGCCGCTGAGCCTCGAGCACATCAAGCCGCGGCTGCTCGGGCACTGGGGCACCACGCCCGGGCTGAACTTCATCTACGCGCACCTCAACCGGCGTGATCAGGGCGCGCGACCTGGACACGATCTTCGTCACCGGCCCCGGCCACGGCGGGCCCGGGCTGGTGGCCAACGTCTACCTCGAGGGCACCTACAGCGAGGTCTACCCCCACATCGGCCGCGACGAGGAGGGGCTGCGCCGGCTGTTTCGCCAGTTCTCCTTCCCCGGCGGCATCCCCAGCCACGTGGCCCCGGAGACGCCCGGCTCGATCCACGAGGGTGGCGAGCTCGGCTACGCACTGCGTGCACGCCTACGGCGCCGCGTTCGACAACCCGGACCTGCTGGTCTGCTGCGTGATCGGCGACGGCGAGGCCGAGACCGGCCCGCTGGCCGCGAGCTGGCACTCCAACAAGTTCCTCAACCCCGCCCGCGACGGCGCGGTGCTGCCGGTGCTGCACCTCAACGGCTACAAGATCGCCAACCCCACCGTGCTGGCGCGGATCCTCGAGCGCGAGCTGCGCAGCGCTGCTGGAGGGCTACGGCTACGCGCCGCGCTTCGTGGAGGGCTCGGATCCGGCCGCGATGCACCAGCTGATGGCCGCCACGCTCGACGAGGTCGCCGAGGAGATCGCCGAGATCCAGCGGCGGGCCCGCGACAAGACGCCACGGGCGGGCGGGACTCGATCGCGCCGCGCTGGCCGATGATCGTGCTGCGCACCCCGAAGGGCTGGACCGGCCCCAAGATCGTCGACGGGCTGCCCGGCGGAGGGATCGTTCCGCTCCCACCAGGTCCCGCTCGCCGACCTGAGCGGCAACCCCGAGCATCTGGCGCAGCTGGAGCCTGGCTGCGCTCCTACCGGCCCGAGGAGCTGTTCGACGAGGACGGTGCGCTGCGTCGCCGAGCTGGCCGCGCTGGCGCCCGCAGGGCGAGCGGCGGATGGGCGCCAACCCGCACGCCAACGGCGGCGCTGCTGCTGCGCGAGCTCGAGCTGCCCGACTTCCGCGACTACGCCGTCGAGGTGCCCGAGCCCGGGCGTCGAGCTCGAGCGAGGCGACGCGGGTGCTCGGCGGGTTCCTGCGCGAGGTGATCCGCTCGAACCCCGAGAACTTCCGGCATCATGGGCCCCGACGAGACCGCGTCGAACCGGCTCGGCGCCGTGTTCGAGGTCACCGACCGCGTCTGGGAGGCGCAGATGCTTCCCGGCGACGATCACCTGGCCGCTCGACGGCCGGGTGATGGAGGTGCTCTCCGAGCACCTCTGCCAGGGCTGGCTCGAGGGCTATCTGCTGACCGGCCGCCACGGACTGTTCAACTGCTACGAGGCGTTCATCCACATCGTGGACTCGATGTTCAACCAGCACGCAAAGTGGTTGAAGGTGACGCGACGGGATCCCGTGGCGCGCGCCGATCGCATCGCTGAACTACCTGCTCTCCTCGCACGTGTGGCGCCAGGACCACAACGGGTTCTCCCACCAGGACCCCGGCTTCATCGACCACGTGGTCAACAAGAAGGCGGAGATCGTGCGCGTGTACCTGCCGCCGGACGCCAACTGCCTGCTGTCGGTGGCCGACCACTGCCTGCGCAGCCGCAACTACGTCAACGTGATCGTGGCCGGCAAGCAGCCCGAGCTGGACTACCTCGACATGGAGCAGGCGATCGTGCACTGCACGCGCGGGATCGGCGTGTGGGATTGGGCCTCCAGCGACGAGGGCACGAGCCCGACGTGGTGCTGGCCTGCGCCGGAGACGTGCCCGACGCTGGAGACGGTCGCCGCCGCGGCGATCCTGCGCGAGCGAGCTGCCCGAGCTGAAGGTGCGGGTGGTGAACGTGGTCGACCTGATGCGACTGCAGCCCGAGCGCGAGCATCCGCACGGTCTCTCCGAGGAGGAGTTCGACTCGCTGTTCACAACTTCGCGGCCGGTGATCTTCGCCTACCACGGCTACCCGTGGCTGATTCACCGTCTCACCTACCGGCGCAGCCAACCACCACAACATCCACGTGCGCGGCTACAAGGAGGAGGGCACCACCACCACGCCGTTCGACATGGTCATGCTCAACGACCTCGACCGCTTTCACCTGGTGATCGACGTCATCGACCGCGTGCCCCGCCTGGGCGAGCGCGCCTCGCACCTGCGCCAGCGAATGATCGACGAACGCCTGCGCCACCGCACCTACACGCGCGAGCACGGCGACGATCCGCCGCAGTTGAGCGACTGGACCTGGCCGCACGCGCACATCGACGGGCTCGGCGCCCACGGGCGCTCCGGCGAAGACGACGCCACGCGCTGACAGCGGTGAGGGTGCTCGTGGTCAACGCCGGCTCCAGCAGCCTCAAGCTGGCGCTGCTGGACGAGCGCGATCGGATCCTCGCCGAGCAGGAGCTGGCGGCACCGCGCTCACAAATCGACGATCGGCAGTTGCGCCAAGCGCTGGCAGTCACAGCTCGGCCAGGCCGATGCGATCGGCCACCGCATCGTGCACGGCGGGCAGCGGTTTCACTCCCCCACCGTGATCGACGCCGGCGTGGAGGTGGCGCTGGCCGAGCTGACCGACCTCGCACCGCTTCACCAGCCGAAGTCGCTGGCCGCGCTGGACGCCGTCAGCGCGCTGCTCCCCAACGTTCCCGCGGTCGCCTGTTTCGACACCGCGTTTCACGCCACGCTGCCGGCCGCCGCGTCTACGTATGCGCTGCCGCTTCAGTGGCGCGAGCGCTGGCGGTTGCGACGCTACGGCTTTCACGGTCTCTCCCACGGGTGGGTGGCGCGGCGCGCGCCGCAGCTGCTCGATCGTTTGGGCGAGCCGCTGCGGATCGTGAGCTGTCACCTGGGGGCCGGCGCGTCGCTGTGCGCGATCGCCGACGGCCGGTCGGTGGACACCACCATGGGCTTCACGCCGCTGGAGGGACTGGTGATGGCCACGCGCTCGGGCAGCATCGACCCGGGGATGCTGCTGTGGCTGCTCGAGCACGAGGGGCTTTCCGCGCACGAACTCGCCGATTCACTGGAGCACCGCTCGGGGCTGCTCGGTCTCAGCGGCGCCTCGGACATGGGGGAGATCGTGGAGCGCGCCGACGCTGGCGATCAGCGCTGCGGGCTGGCGCTCGACGTGTACCTGCGCAGCCTGCGCGCGGGGATCGCCGCCATGGTCGCCGCGCTCGGCGGCATTGATGTGTTGGCGTTCACCGGCGGGGTGGGGGAGCGATCGCCGGTTGTCCGCCAGCGGACCGTCGAGGGGCTGGGGTTCCTCGGGCTGGGCATTGACGGGGAGGCCAACCGGGCGGGCGATTCAGACCGCGAGCTGTCGGCTTCGGGCGCTTCCGTCTCTGTGGTTGTGCTCGCCGCCCGGGAGGATCTGGAGATCGCACGGCAGACGAGGGCGGCGCTCTCGACGGCGTGATTCGCACCTCGCCTCCCCGCGCCTGAGCCCGCGAGCCAGGCCGCGGACCTGGAAAGATGGCGACATGGAGCGTGTGCTTGGAATCGGCGGCTTCCGTGTGCGCGACCTGGATGCGATGCTCGCGCAACTGCGCGCCATGGGGGCGGACGTGGCTGAGGAGACGCAGGAGCTGGAGGGCGTCGGTCGATTTGGCTGGGTCACCGATCCCGAGGGCAATCGGATCGAGCTGTGGCAGCCCGCTTGATCGTGAGGGCGCAACACTTGTCCCAAGTCCTGGGACTAGGGACATTTATTGCGCTCTACATGCGGATCGCTTCACGCCTCCCCACCAACAACTGATCGACCCCCCGCGTAACCCGCCCGACCTGCAAGTCCAACCCGTTCTGCGTATCCACCACGAGCACGTCCCCCGGCGCCAGCTCCTCCAGCGGCTGAAACGAGGCGTACTGCTCGGCCACGATCTCGGGGCCGGCGTCTGAAACGCTCAGTGGATCGTGTGCGCGCTCGGCGGCGCGGCGCTGGGCGAGATCGAGCGGCACGTCGCAGCGCACGACCAGGCGGGGCGCGCCGGTGGCGCGCAGCCGTCCGAGCAGCGTGGAGCGCTCCGCGCGCGAGCGGCAGGTGGCGTCCACGATCACCCCGGCGCCGCCGGCGATCGCCTCCCGCGCCCTGCCGGCCAGCAGCTCGTAGGTGTGGTGTGTGAAGCGGTGGCTGTAGTGCTCGGGCGACGCGCGCTCGGTGGGCTTCAGGCCGGCGGCCGACTTGCGCATGGCATCGGAGGACAGCACCTCAAAGCCAGTGCGTTTGGACAGCTCGCCGGCCAATGTCGACTTGCCGCTGCCGGACGGGCCGCAGACCACGATGCTCAGCGGCGCGCGTGCGCGCCAGCACAGCCGCTCGGCCAGGGCCCACAGGGCCAGCGCCTCGGCCAGCGACGCCGTCCGCGCCACGCCGTCGTGCTCGGCCGCCGCGATCAACGCCACCTTCGCCCTCACCAGCGCCCGCTGGGCGGCGTAGAAGCTGAGCAGCGCGTCGCTGCCCGGGTCGATGCCGCTCTCGCGGTACTCCGACAGCAGCCGCTCGGCTGCCCAGCGCTGGCCGCGAGCCTCCAGGTCCATCGTCAGGAAAGCCAGGTCGCAGGCGATGTCGCTGTGGCGCAGCGAGGCGTCGAACTCGATGCGATCCACGATCCGTACGCTGGGGATCGCCAGCACGTGCTCGCAGCGCAGGTCGCCGTGCACGTCGCGCACCCAGCCGGCGCTTCGGCGCTGTTCGATCTCCTCACCGTGGGTTTGCACGAACGTCTCGGCGAATCCCTCGGCCAGCTCGACAGGCAGTTCCAGCGCTTGGTCGGCGTGGCGCAGCTCGCGCAGGTTCTTCTGCCACTTCCCCAACACGTCGGCCGTATCACCGCCCGCCACGATCGGTGCGTGGCGGTGAAACTGCGACAGCCGCTGCGCCACCGCTTGCAGCTGCTCGCCGGTCAGCGCCTCGTCGGCGATCAGGCCCGCCAGCGTGTGGCGCTCGTCGAAGCTGCGCATCTCCACCGCGTACTCGACCGCCTCCGGCGCCCGATCGTCGTCGGTCAGCACCCACCCCGTGTCCGTCCTCACGATCGCGCGCACGCCCTCGTAGATGCCGGGCGCGAGCTCCTGGTTGACGCGCACCTCCTCCAGGCAGGCGCTGTGGCGCAGCACCAGCGAGCTGTAGTCGAGGAAGCCGAGAGACACCGGCTTCTTGACCTTGTAGGCGCGCTCGCCTGCCACGAACACCCAGGAGGCGTGCGTCTCGTGTACCTCAACGGGCACGCCACCGTGGGTGGCGGGATCCGCCAGCGTCGAGAGCAGCGCGGACTCCATGCGCCCAAGCGTGACCCATGGGGTGGGCGGGGCCATCCGTGAAACCCCGCAGCCGCCGCCGGGAATGCGCCGAGGTTCAACGGAAACCCCACGATGCCAGCTGCGCCCGCGCGAGCAATGCTCAAACTCAGTCCATTGAGGTGGTTTTCTAAGATAAAGGAGCGGGCAATGACCAGTTCGACGACGCCGAGGGTGGCGGTGAGCGATGTGATGCATTCAGGTGTGATCAACACACCTCCGCAGACACCGGTCGTGGAGGTGGCCGAGCAGATGGTGCGCAACCGCGTGCACTGTGTGATCGTCGAGGGGCTAGCTCGCGACAGCGCCCGTCAGGAGCACCTGGTGTGGGGGATCCTCTCCGACCTCGACCTGATGAAGGCGATCGCCTCCGGTCGTGTCGATGCCAGCGCCGGCGAGTTGGCGGCCACCGAGATCGTCACCGTGGAGCCGGCCGAGGACATCGAGCAGGTCGCCTGTCTGATGGCCGAGCACGAGTGCACTCATCTGGTGGTGACGGCCGCCGACAGCGGCGAGCCGATCGGCGTGGTTTCGAGCCTCGACGTGGCCCAGGGCCTGACGCTGGCGCGCAGGCTCGACATGGCCTCAGCTTCGGCTGGTGCAGCGATATGAAACTCGAGCGACGTCCATCGCTGGCCGCCGCCACGGCGGTGGGGTTGCTCGTGCTCGCCGGTTGCGGAGGCTCCTCCACCGCCAGCTCCACGACCGGGTCCAGCGCCAGCGCCACGCAGTCGAGCTCGACCGCCGCCTCGGCTCCGCAGAGCACTTCCACCGGCGCATCGACGCCGCAACCGGCGGAGTCCTCGGCTGTCGGTTCGGCCCGCACGGTCAGCGCGTCCTCCGGCGGCGTGACGGCCAGCATGCACGGCGGCACCCACCAGCCGAAGGTCGAAGCCCCGTGGCCGATCAGCTTCAAGGTGACGCGCGCCGGCGCACCGGCAGCGGCGGCGGTGACCTATGAGTACATGTTCGGCGGGCAGGTGGTGGCGCGCCGCTCGCACTACACCTTCAAAGGTCACTTTGCGGACATCTTCAAATGGCCGTCCTCCGCGGTCGGCTATCCGCTGACGTTCCGCGCGGTCATCACCTCGGGCGGGGTGACGATCGACCTCGACTATCCGGTGCAGGTCAGCAGGTGAACAGGTGAGCTCCCGAGTCGGCGCGGAGGTGACGGTCGACGGTGTGAGCAAGAGCTTCGGGCGTGTGAGCTCGTTGCGCGGCGTCTCGCTCGACGTGGGCGCGGGGGAGGCGGTTGCGATCACCGGGCGCTCGGGCTCCGGCAAGAGCACGCTGCTGGCGCTGATCGGCGGCCTCGAGCAGCCCGACGTCGGCCAGGTCAGGATCGACGGTGAGGAGGTGTGGAAGCGCTCCCATCCGGCCCGTGCCCGCCGCGAGCTGGTCGGCTTCGTCTTCCAGCGCCACCTGCTGTTGGGGGCGCTGTCGGCGCGAGCGAACGTGGAAGTGCCGCTGATCGGGGCCGGCATGCGCCGCGGTGAGCGCCGCCGCCGCGCGCTGTCGCTGCTGGAGGAGGTGGGGCTCGGCGACCGCGCCGAGCATCTGCCCTCGGAGCTCTCCGGCGGTGAGAGCCAGCGCGTGGCCGTGGCCCGCGCGCTCGCCAACGAGCCGCGGCTGCTGCTCGCCGACGAGCCGACCGGCGCCCTGGATTCGGGCACCTCCGAGCGGGTGCTCGATCTGCTGTTCAGGCTGCGCGACCAGCTCGGCATGACGCTCCTGGTCGTCAGCTACGACCCCTCGGTGGGCGCGCGCGCCGACCGCACGCTGACGCTCATCGACGGTGCGATCGAGGCCGGGCAGCCCGAGCAGGCCGCTCTGTGTGAGCGCTGAGGAGACTGCGCGATGCTGGCGATCATCACCACCAACCTGCTGAGGCGCTCCGCCAGGACGCTGTTCACGGCGCTCGGCATCGCCGTGGGCGTGGCCACGATCGTTGCGCTGCTGTCGTTCACCCAGGGCCTGAAGGAAACCGCCGCCGGCTTCGTGCACCTCGGCGGCTCCGATCTCGGGATCTTCCAGGCCAACGTGTCGGACCCGACCGCCTCCGCGCTGCCGCAGTCGATGGTGGCGCGCCTGGCCACGCTCCCCGCGGTTGCGCACGCCACGCCGCTGCTGCTGCTCGTGGAAGGCGTCCGGGCCGATCCCGCCGCGATCGTCTTCGGCGCCGAGCCCGGCGGGTTCTTCACACGCAGTCTGGTGCTCACCGCCGGCAGGCGTCCGGCGTCAGGCGCGCGGCAGGCGCTCGTGGGCGAACGGCTGGCAGCGCAGCTGCACCTGAGCCCGGGCGCCACCGTGCGCATCAAGGGGCGCGCCTACCAGGTGGCCGGCATCTACCACTCCGGGGTCCTGTTCGAGGACTCGGGCGCCGTGCTGGAGCTGGGGCAGGCCCAGCAGCTGGCGGGCCGCGGCGGCGAGGTGACCGACGTGGTGGTGGAGCTCGCGGCGGGCACGCGCGCTCAGCGCGCGGCGGCCAACATCGAACGCGCCTTCCCCGGCACGCAGGCGATCAGCGACCCGCAGCAGGCGCTGCGCGCGGGCGCCAACAGCACGCTGATCTCCAAGGCGATCCTGGTGATCGTGGTGATCGCGTTGATCGTGGGTGCGATCAGTGTGGCCAACACGATGGCGATGTCGATCATGGAGCGCCAGGGCGAGCTCGGCCTGCTGAGCACCGTCGGATGGTCGCCCGTGCGCGTCGCCGGGCTGATCTTCGGCGAAGGGGTGGCCGTCAGCATGCTCGGCGCCGCCGCCGGGCTGGCGCTGGGGGTGATCGGCGGCGGCCTGCTCGTGAGCGCGCTCGGCGTCAGCACGTACGTATCGCC
The DNA here is from genome assembly GCA_963723325.1 of uncultured Solirubrobacteraceae bacterium. Taxonomy (GTDB): domain Bacteria; phylum Actinomycetota; class Thermoleophilia; order Solirubrobacterales; family Solirubrobacteraceae; genus Palsa-744. The sequence goes on from CAVRQK010000006.1 coordinate 67,554, forward strand.
CTCGGTCACCGCCTGGGGGCTCGGGCGCGGCCTGCTGGTGGGCGTGGCGATCGGCGTGCTGGGCGGGATCTACCCCGCTTGGCGGGTCACGCGCATGACCCCGCTGAAGGCGCTGGCCGGCAACTGACGCGGGGGCTGTGGAGTTTCACTGAGCGCCACAGGGGTTGCACCCCGATGTTTCACCTCCGCCCGCGGGCTAGCTTCGAGTCATCCCACAAATTCATCGATTCGAGGAGACATCATGCCTGGAGCACTGACCCGTTGGGAGCCGTTTGCCGAGCTGGGCGATCTGCGCAGCCGTTTCGACCGCATCTTCGAGGAGCTGGCCGATGGGCACGAGCGCTCGTGGGCGCCCGCTGTGGACGTCGAGCGCCAGAACGGGAACCTGGTGGTGCGCGCCGACGTTCCGGGGATCAAGCCGGAGGAGGTCAAGATCGAGGTGCAGGACGACGTCCTCACGGTCTCCGGCTCACACGAGGAGCGCAAGGAGGAGAAGGACAAGCACTTCCTGCGCCGCGAGCGCCGCTACGGATCGTTCTCGCGCTCGATGACGCTGCCGCCCGGCGTGGAGGCCAAGAAGATCAAGGCCAAGACGCACGACGGTGTGGTCGAGGTGACGATCCCGCTCCCCAAGGAGCAGTCCAAGGAGACCGTCACGATCACGCCGACGGCCGGCTGAGAAGCCCGGCGCCGCGCTTGAGCGGTAGGGTGCGCGTATGGACACAGACCACGCACGCCAACTGCTCGAGCGCGAGCGCCAACGGATCGAGCAGGCCCTCGCCGGCAGCCAGGCGGACAGCTCGGCCGGCCCGAGCGAACCGGGCGAAATGGGCTCGGAGGACATGTACCAGAAAGAGTTCGACGCCGGTCAGGCGGAGGATCTCACCGCGCAGCTGGCGGCGGTGCAGCGCGCCGAGGAGCGCCTTGCGGCGGGAACGTACGGGCTGTCGGTGGAGAGCGGGGAGCCGATCCCCGACGAGCGCTTGGAGGCTATACCGACAGCGGAGCTGACGGTGGCGGAGCAGCAGCTGCGCGAGCGCGGCTGAGCAGCGCCGCGGCCTGCTCGCGCAGGGCTTCGCGGGCGGCGGGGTGGGCGGCGTGCTCGATGATCAGTTCGGCCTGTGCGCGCTCGCTGCGCCCGAAGATCCGCGCGCAGCCCTGCTCGGTGACCACCGCCGAGTGCTGGAAGGACGTCACGGGGCCGCTCAGCCTTGCCACGATGGTGGAGCTGTCGCTGGGCTCGTGCCAGGAGCGCAGCGCGATCACCGCGTGCCCGCCCGGTGAGTGCAGCGCGCCGCCCACGAAGTCGGGCTGGCCGCCGAAGCCGGAGTACAGGCGCCCGCCGATGTGGCTGGCGGCGGCCTGGTCGGCGAGGTCGATCTGCAGCGCGGTGTTGATCGAGACCATCCCCGCACGGGCGGCGATCCGCGCCGGGTCGTTGGTGACCTCGGTGCGCCGCATCCGCAGCCGCGGGTTGCGGTCGACCCAGCTGTAGAGCTCGGGCGAGCCGAACAGGAACGAGCACACCATCTCCCGCGAGCGGTCGAGCGCGCCGTGGCGGTCGAGCTCCATCACGCCGTCGCTGATCATCTCCGACCAGATCGCCAGTCGCCGGCGCTCCACGAGCGCGCGCAGCGTGGCGTCGGGAACCTGTCCGATGCCGAGCTGCAGCGTGGCGCCGTCGTCGACGAAGCCGGCCACCAGCTCGGCGATCCGCTCGGCGTGCTCGCTGCCCAGGTGGAGGGTCGGTGAGGGGAGCTCTTCCTCGACCTCGATCGCCACGTCGATCAGGTCTTCGTCGATCTCGCTGTCGCCGAGCGTGTAGGGCATGCGCGGGTTCAGCTGCGCCACCACCAGCCCGCCGCGCGCGCGGACCTGTTCGATGGCGGCGAGGAGGATGTTCACCTCGATGCCCAGCGAGACCTTGCCGGAGCGGGGGGTGGAGGTGTGCAGCAGCACGACGTCGGGCTGGCGGATGGTGGCGAACAGCCTCGGCACCAGCGACAGGCGCATCGGCAGGTAGTCCAGCTGCGTGCCCGCGTGGCGCATGCCCGGACCGACGAACGGCGTCTCCAGGATCACGCCCTCGCGCAGCGGCAGTGGCCCCTGGGCGGCGAGCATGAACAGCCGGTAGCGCTCGAGCGCCTGCTCGGCGAGCTCCAGCAGCCGCCGCGGCGTGGCGTGGTTGCCGCTTGCGACGAGTCGCGGCTCGGAGGCTGTGAGCGCCTGCAGGCGCTGCGCCAGCTGCTGCTCTGAGATCACCTGCACGCTGGCCACTTTAAGTGCGGCGGTGGCGGACGTCATGAGTGCTGAGTCCTCTGGCGGGTGGTGAAAACTACTGACCGCCTTCAGTGGCCAGCGCGGTGGTGATGGACGCTGGAAAGCGGTTGATTGTGTGGTGAGAGTGCCACCCCGATCTGAGGAGCGATGAACAGGTGACCGTCACCGAAGCAGAGTCCCGCCACCTGAGCACCCACCCGGTGCGCCAGTTCGACCAACTCGGCCGCGATGACGTGGCCTACGCTGGCGGCAAGGGCGCGAACCTGGGCGAGCTGACCGCGGCCGGGCTGCCGGTGCCTCCGGGCTTCGTGATCGGCGCCCCGGCCTACGCCGCCTACTGCGAGCAGACCGGTTTGCGCGAGCGTCTGGCTGAGCTGTTGGACGACGTGGACGTGGAGGACACGGTCGCGCTGCAGGCCGCCAGCGCGGCAGCCCGCGAGCTGTTCGATGAGACCCCCATGCCGCAGCCGCTGGCGAGCACGATCCAGGCCGCGTATGAGCAGCTGACAAGCGAAGCGGGTGACGGTGGGGAGCCGATCGCGGTGGCGGTGCGCTCCTCGGCCACGGCGGAGGACACGGCCGACACGTCGTTTGCGGGCATGAACGAGACGTTCTTGAACATCCGTGGCGGGGGTGCTGTGATCGACGCGGTGCTGCGCTGCTGGCGTTCGCTGTTCGGTTCGCGCACGATCTACTACCGTCGGGTCAACGGTTTCGCGCAGGCGGACATGGACATCGCGGTGGTGGTGCAGTGTCAGCTGAACTCGACCCGCGCGGGTGTGATGTTCACGGTCAACCCCGCCACCGGCGAGCGCTCGGAGCTGGTGATCGAGGGCTCGTTCGGCCTCGGCGAGGCGGTCGTGTCCGGCTCGGTGTCGCCGGATCGCTATGTGGTGGAGAAGGCAACGCTTGCGATCCGCCGCCGTGAGGTTCACCACAAGGATCTGCTGATCGAATACGCGCCGGACGGTGGCACGCGCCAGCGCACGCTGTCCGAGCAGGAGGCTTTGAGCCCGGTGCTGAGCGACGCCGAGGTGGTGGCAGTGGCGGAGCTGGGCCGGCGTATCGAGGCTCACTACGGCTCGCCGCAGGACACCGAGTGGGCGTTCGATCCGGACGGCGCGCTGTGGATGTTGCAGAGCCGCCCGATCACCACGCTGCACGAGCAGCCGGTGCAGGGGGCTGTGCCCGCGCAGCCGGCGCCGGCGCAGAGCGTGCTGTTGCACGGCCTGGGTGGCGCGCCCGGAAGTGCGAGCGGCGCGGCGCGCGTGCTCGTTTCGTTGGCTGACTCGGCCACACTGAACGAGGGCGATGTGCTGGTGACGCACATGACCACGCCGGACTGGCTGCCGCTGCTGCGCCGTGCGTCGGCGATCGTGACCGACTCGGGCGGGATGACCTGTCATGCGGCGATCGTGGCGCGCGAGCTGGGGATCCCGTGCGTGGTCGGCACCGGCGAAGCGACCCGCAAGCTGCGCGACGGTGAGATCGTGACGGTGGACGCCACCCGTGGGGTGGTGCTGGAGGGTGCGGTGGCAAGCGAGCCGGAGAGGGCGCCCGGCGCCACACCGGCAACGGCTGCTGCGCCGACGGCGGCGGTGACGGCGACGCAGATTCTGGTGAACCTGTCTGAGCCCTCGCAGGTGCAGCGCGTGAAGGGCCTGCCGGTGGATGGCGTGGGGCTGCTGCGGGCGGAGATGATGGTGTTGGAGGCGCTGGAGGGCGATCATCCGCGCACGCTGCTGGAGGAGGGGAGAGGCGATCGGTTCGTGGAGCGGATGGCGGCTGGGCTGAGCACGTTCGCGGTGGGCTTTGCGCCGCGGCCGGTGACCTACCGCACGATCGACTTCCGCACGAACGAGTTCGTGGGGCTGCGTGGCGGCGAGCGTTTCGAGCCGCGGGAGGCCAACCCGATGATCGGCTACCGCGGCGCGCTGCGCTACACGCGCGAGCCGGACGTGTTTGCGCTGGAGCTTCAGGCGGTGCGCAGGGTGTGGGATTCGGGCCAGCACAACCTGCACGTGATGCTGCCGTTCGTGCGCTCGACGCGCGAGCTGCGCCGCTGCCGCGAGCTGATCGCGGAGTCGGGGCTGCTGGACCGGGCGGGCTTTGAGCTGTGGGTGATGGCGGAGGTGCCGTCGGTGCTGTTCAACCTGGAGCAGTACGCGGCGCTGGGCGTGACCGGCATCTCGATCGGCTCGAACGATCTGACGCAGCTGCTGCTGGGCGCCGACCGCGACAACGAGGTGCTGGCGGAGACCTTCGACGAGCGCGACCCGGCCGTCACGGCCTACCTGCGTCAGCTGATCCCGACCGCCCATCGACTGGGTCTGCGCACGTCGATCTGCGGTCAGGCTCCGTCGGTGCATCCTGAGTATGCGGAGTTGCTCGTGCGTGCGGGTATCGACGCGATATCGGTCAGCGTCGACGCGGTCGAGCGGACCCGTGCGTTGGTGGCGGCCGCGGAGCAGCGCGTGCTGCTGGACGCGGCGCGTGGCCGCGGAGGGAGCTAGCCGGTGTTCGAGGTGCGCATCCACGGCCGTGGCGGGCAGGGCGTGGTGACGGCGTCGGAGATGCTGTCGCTGGCGGCATTCGACGAGGGCCGCTACGCGCAGGCGTTTCCCAGCTTCGGCTCTGAGCGCACGGGCGCGCCGGTGGTGTCGTTCTGTCGTATCGACGACCACGAGATCCGCACCCGCGAGCCGGTGATGGAGCCGGATGCGCTGATCGTGCAGGACCCCACGCTGCTGCACCAGGTGGACGTGTTCGGCGGGCTGAAGCCGGACGGGTATGTGCTGATCAATACGGCCAGGAGCTTCGACGAGCTGGGCCTGGGCGAGTTCGTGAAGGGCTTTCGCCACGAGCGTTTGCTGACGGTGCCGGCCTCCGATCTGGCGCGCGAGCATACCGGGAGGGCGGTGGCCAACGCGGCGCTGCTGGGCGGGTTCTCGGCGCTCAGCGGGCTGATCTCACTCGATGCGGTGTCGCGTGCGATCCGCGAGCGTTTCAGCGGCCGGGTCGGCGAGGGCAACGTTGCGGCGGCGCAGGCGGCGCACGATTGGGTGGCAAGCGAGCTTGAGGAGCTGAGCGGTGCCACGTCAGCTTGAGGGCTCGCGCGCGGTGGCGGAGGCGGTGGCGCTGTGCCGCCCGGAGGTGATCTGCGCCTATCCGATCTCGCCGCAGACGCACATCGTGGAGAACCTTTCGCAGCTGGTCAAGAGCGGTGAGCTCTCGCCGTGCGAGTTCGTGAACGTGGAGTCGGAGTTCGCGGCCATGTCCGCTTCGATAGGCGCCAGCGCGGCCGGCGCGCGCGCCTACACGGCCACCGCCAGCCAGGGCCTCTTGTACATGACCGAGGCGCTGTACAACGCCTCCGGCCTGGGTTTGCCGATCGTGATGACGCTGGCCAACCGCGCGATCGGCGCGCCGATCAACATCTGGAACGACCACAGCGACTCGATGTCCCAGCGCGACTCGGGCTGGATCCAGCTGTTTGCGGAGACCAACCAGGAGGCGCTGGACTTGCACATCCAGGCGTTTCGCCTGGCGGAGGAGCTGTCCACGCCGGTGATGGTGTGCATGGACGGCTTCATCCTCACGCATGCGGTGGAGCGCGTGGAGATGCCCACGCAGGAGCAGGTGGACGCGTTCCTGCCGCCGTTTCAACCGCGTCAGCTGCTCGATCCGGATGAGCCGGTGACGATCGGCGCGATGGTGGGGCCGGAGGCGTTCATGGAGGTGAAGTACCTGGCGCATGCCAAGCAGATGCAGGCGCTGGAGTCGATCCCGCTGATCGCAGCCGATTTCATCGACGCGTTCGAACGCGACTCCGGCGGGCTGGTGCGCCCGTATCGGACGGAGGATGCTGAGACGGTCGTGGTGGCGCTGGGCTCGGTGCTGGGGACGATCAAGGACACGGTGGATGAGCTGCGCGAGCAGGGCGTGAAGATCGGCGTGTTGGGGATCACCTCCTTCCGCCCGTTTCCGCTTGCGGCGGTGCGCGATGCGCTGGCGGGCGCTCAGCGGGTAGTGGTGCTGGAGAAGGCGCTGGCGGTGGGCATCGGCGGGATCGTCTCGATGGACGTGCACGCGGCGCTTTCCGGCATTCAGCGCGCGGGCGGGGTACAGCCGCACGCCTACACGGTGATCGCCGGCCTGGGCGGGCGGCCGATCACGAAAGCGTCGCTGCACGCGCTGTTCACGGACGCCGCCACCGATCGACTGCAACCGTTGACGTTCCTGGACCTGGACCACGAGCTGGTGGACCGCGAGCTCGAGCGCATGTCCGCTTCGAGCTCCTCCGGTCCCCACGCGGAGAACATGCTGCGCGACCTCGGCACGGTCGCCGCGGGGCCGGTATGAGCGCGCCCGAGATCCGCTTCTACCAGACGGGCAGCTTCGCGGTGGGCAACCGCCTGCTCGACCCGGAGCAGCGCTCGGTGCAGGCGGGGGTGCAGCGCAGCAACGCGATCACGTGCGGGCACCGTGCCTGCCAGGGCTGCGGCGAGGCGCTGGGCGCGCGCTATGCGCTGGACGCGGCGATGCGCGCCACGAACGGGCGGATGATCGCGGCCAACGCGACGGGCTGCCTGGAGGTGTTCTCGACGCCGTATCCGGAGAGCTCGTGGCGGATCCCGTGGATTCACTCGCTGTTCGCCAACGCGCCGGCCGTCTCCACCGGCATCGCGGCGGCGCTGCGCGCGAAAGGGCGCGAGGACGTCCGCGTGGTGGGCCAGGGTGGCGACGGCGGCACAGTGGACATCGGCATGGCGTGTCTGTCGGGGATGTTCGAGCGCAACGACGACGTGCTGTACATCTGTTACGACAACGAGGCGTACATGAACACGGGCGTGCAGCGCTCGGGCTCCACGCCGCCGGCGGCGCGCACGGCCACCACGCAGGCGGTGGGTCCGGAGCCTGGGAATGTGTTCGGCCAGGGCAAGAGCGCGCCGCTGATCGCGATGGCGCACGAGATCCCGTATGTGGCCACTGCGACGGTGGCGGAGCTGCGCGACCTGGAGGCGAAGGTGCAGGCGGCGATGGAGATCCGCGGCGCGCGCTACCTGCACGTGTTCGTGCCGTGCCCGCTGGGCTGGGGCAGCGCCTCCAAGGACACGATCAGGATCGCGCGCCTGGCCAAGGAGTCGGGCATCTTCCCGGTGTTCGAGGCCCGCGACGGCGAGGTCACCGAGGTCTCGAAGATTCGCCGTCAGGTGCCGGTGGAGGAGTACCTGCGCCCGCAGAAGCGCTTTGCGCACCTGTTCAAGCCGGAGTTGAACACGGAGGTGATCGCGCGCATCCAGGCGGGCGCCGATCGCAACATCCGCCGCTTCGGGCTGCTCGGCGACGCGAGCCCCGAGCCGATCCTGTCCGCCGCCGCGAGCGAGAGTGGGCGAGTGTGATGGACAAGCCGTTTGCGATCACGCTGGATGTGGGCTCGAGCCTGGCGAACAAGACGGGCTCGTGGCGTGAGGAGCGCCCGGTGTACGTGCACCGGATGCCGCCGTGCAACCACGGCTGCCCGGCGGGGGAGAACATCCAGCAGTGGCTCTACCACGCGGAGTCGGGCGACTACGAGTCGGCGTGGCGGGAGCTGGTGAAGGACAACCCGCTGCCGGCGGTGATGGGACGCGTTTGCTACCACCCGTGCGAGACGGCGTGCAACCGCGGGCAGCTGGATGAGACGGTGGGCATCCACGGCGTGGAGCGCTTCCTGGGCGATGAGGCGATCCGCCAGGGCTGGAAGCTGACGGTCGAGGCGGCGCCGACGGGCAAGCGCGTGCTGGTGGTCGGCGCGGGGCCTTCGGGCCTGTCGGCGGCTTACCAGCTGGCGCGTCGCGGCCACGCGGTCACGATCCGCGATGCCGGCCCGATGAGCGGCGGCATGATGCGCTTCGGAATCCCGCGCTACCGGCTTCCGCGCGACGTGCTCGACGCGGAGATCGAGCGCATCCTCGACTTGGGTGTGACGTTGGAGCTGAACAGCAAGGTCACAGACATCCAGCAGGCGATGCGCGACGGCGGTTTCGATGCGGCGTTCCTGGCGGTGGGCGCGCACATCGGCAAACGCGCCTACATCCCGGCGGGGGAGGCGGCGCACATCCTCGACGCGGTCACGCTGCTGCGCAGCATGGAGGGCGAGGAGCGCCCGCTGCTGGGCCGGCGCGTGGTGGTGTACGGCGGCGGCAACACGGCGATCGATGCGGCGCGCACGGCCAAGCGGCTGGGGGCGAGCGAGGCGATCATGGTGTACCGCCGCACCCGCGAGCGCATGGGGGCGCACGACTTCGAGGTCGAGGAGGCGCTGGACGAGGGCGTGATGATGAAGTGGCTGTCCACGGTCAAGCAGGCCGACGAGGGCAAGCTGGTGCTGGAGAAGATGGAGCTGGACGCGGACGGCTTCCCGCAGCCGACGGGCGAGGTGGAGGAGCTTCAGGCGGACTCGCTGGTGCTGGCGCTCGGGCAGGAAGCGGATCTGTCGCTGCTCGACGGCGTGCCGGGCCTTGAGATCGATGACGGCGTGGTGCGTGTGGACGAGCGCATGATGACCGGCCACGAGGGCATCTTCGCGGGCGGCGACATGGTCCCGGCCGAGCGCACTGTGACGGTGGGCGTGGGTCACGGCAAGCAGGCGGCGCGCAACATCGACGCGTGGCTGAGCGCCCGCGAATACGTGCACCCGCCGGAGCCCGAGCTGGCGAGCTTCGACAAGCTCAACACGTGGTACTACGCCGACGCGCCCAAGACGGTGGCGCCGCAGCTGGAGGCGATCCGCCGCCAGTCCACGTTCGAGGAGGTCTCGCTGGGCCTGGATGAGGGCAACGCTCTGTTCGAGGCCCGCCGCTGCCTGAGCTGCGGCAACTGCTTCGGCTGCGACAACTGCTACGGCGTGTGCCCCGACAACGCCGTGCTGAAGGTCGAGCAGGACGACGGCTACGCGTTCGACCTGGACTACTGCAAGGGGTGCGGCATCTGCGTGGAGGAGTGCCCCTGCGGGGCGATCGAGCTGATCCCCGAGGAGGCCTGACCGGGGGCCGTGCCGCCGGGTCCGATCCGATACGCGCGCAGCGCCCGCTGCACGTCGGTGATGGACACCAGGCCGACCGGCTGGCGGCGACGGTCGAGCACCACGGCCCGCCCGACGCGGGTGAAGGCCGGGCGCTCGAGCAGCCGCGCGACATCCTCGTCTTCGTCGACGAGCAACTCAGGGTCACGGTCGGCGATCTCGGCCACCTGGCGCGTTGAGCGTTGCTGCGAAGTGAGCCGCTCGATCTGCGCGACGCTCACCAGCCCGAGCGCGCGGCCGTGCTCGTCGATGACGGGAAACGCGGTGTAGCGGTAGGGCAGGAAGTATTCGGCCACGGCCGCAGTGACGGAGGTTTCGCCGGGCATGCTCACGACCGGTGCGCTCATCAGCTTCGACGCTCGCACTCCCGAGAACGCTCGCTGCACCTGCGCACCCAGCGCCTGCTGGCCGGAGGCAACGGTGAGGAAGAAGCCGATCAGCGCGAGCCACAGGCCTTCGGGCGCGCCGGAGACGAACTCCAGCCCACCCAGGAAGATCATGAAGTAGCCGAAGCCGCGCCCTACGACCGCGGCCGTCTGCGTCGCCCGCCCGATGTCGCCGCGGCGGCGCCACAGCAGCGAGCGCAGCACCCGCCCGCCGTCGAGGGGGAAGGCGGGCAGCAGGTTGAAGCAGAGGATCAGCGCGTTGACGAACACCTGGTATTCGACGAGTGCGACGACCACGGCAGGCGTGGAGGAGGGCAGCGCCAACAGCACGATGGCGAACACCGCGGCGATCACTGCCGTGACGGCGGGACCGGCCAGCGCGTAGCGCAGCTCATCGCCGGGCGCGTGCGCCTCCCCGCGCATGCGCGAGACGCCGCCCAGCAGCCACAGGTCGATCCCCTCCACTTCGATGCCGTGGCGGCGGGCGACGATCGCATGGCCGAACTCGTGCGCGAGGATGCTGGCGAACAGCAGCAGAACGCTGGCGAAGCCGAGCGCGTAGGAGGCGACGGGACTGATCCCGTGCACCACTTCGGGGAAGTAGGAGCCGCCGAGTGTCCAGGTGAACAGCGCCACGATCGCAAGCCACCACGGGCTCACCCCGATTGGGATGCCGGCGATTCGCGCTATGCGGAAGCTGCGTCCGGGCATACGATCACCGTAGGGGCCGGCGTCGGTGAACGCATCGGTGTTTGCTGCGATTGCTATCCGTAGATAACCCCCCCCAGACGCAGTCGGCCGGTCGGGGGGCACGCTTCGGCTGGTCGAAATCCGTAGAAAGACGCACGAGGGCAGGGAAATCTGCGGATGCGCCGATCCCGGGGCAAATCTAGCGTGCGAGGTATGAAAGCTCTCGTCTATCACGGCCCCGGTGAGCGCGGCTGGGACACGGTCGATGATCCGACGATCATCGATCAGGGCGACGCCGTCGTGCGGATCGACGCATCGACGATCTGCGGCACCGACTTGCACATCCTCAAAGGGGATGTGCCCGAGACCCTGCCCGGCACGGTGCTCGGCCACGAGGCCGTTGGAACAGTGCTGGAGATTGGAGCCGGCGTGAGCACGATCGTCCGGGGTGATCGCGTGTTGATGTCGTGCGTGAGCTCCTGTGGGCGCTGCCGCTTCTGCAAGGAAGCCCGCTACGGGCAGTGCCTGGGCGGAGGCGGCTGGATCTTCGGCCACTTGATCGACGGGCTGCAGGCGGAGTACGCGCGCGTGCCGTTTGCGGACAACTCCGTCTACAAGGTGCCCGCGCAGCTCAGCGACGAGCAGGTCCTGTTCCTCGCCGACATCCTTCCCACCTCGTTCGAGGTCGGCGTGCTCAACGGCATGGTCGGGCCGGGAGACGTAGTGGCGATCGTGGGCGCCGGGCCGATCGGCTTGGCCGCGATCCTGACGGCCAGGCTGTACACGCCCGGGCGGATCGTCGCGATCGACCTCGCCGACAGCCGGCTGGAGAGCGCCCGGCGCTTTGGAGCGGACACCACGATCAACAACGGCAGCGAGGATGCGCTCGCGCGAGTGATGGAGCTGACGGACGGTCTCGGCGCGGACGTGGCCTTCGAGGCGGTCGGCGTGCCGCAGACCTTCGAACTTGCCACGGAGCTGATCCGCCCCGGTGGGCGCGTGGCCAACATCGGCGTTCACGGCAAGCCTGCGCAACTGCACCTGGAGAAGCTGTGGACACGCGACGTGACCGTCACGATGGGGCTGGTCGACACGTTCAGCATCCCGCGTCTGATGCGGCTGATCTCAAGCGGTCGCCTGGACCCGTCGCTGTTCGCCACCCATCGCTTTGCGCTCGCCGACACGATGTCCGCGTATGACACGTTCGCTGACGCCGCCAACACCAACGCGCTGAAGGTGGTGCTGCGGGGGGAGCACTGCGACGCCGGCGCGGTCGAGCAGGGCACGGCCACCGCGTGAGCGCGAACCAGGGTCGCCAGCCAGGATCTGAAGGAACTCTCAGACGACGGCGGGGACCTGCTGGGTGATGCAGTGGATGTTGCCGCCGCCGAGCAGGATCTCGCGCGCGGGCACGCCCACGACCTCGCGGTCGGGGAAGCAGCTGCGCAGCACGCCCGCGGCGATCGCGTCATAGTGGGGGTCCAGCAGCGGGTACACGATCCGTTTGGTGGCGATGTAGAAGTTGGCGTAGGAGGCGGCCAGGCGGTCTTTGGGACGGCGCGGCAGGCTGCCGGGCACCGCGTCGACTCCCTGCGCCTCCTCGGCTGTGATCGTGATCGGGCCGGGGGAGGGCAGGCGGATCACCTCCAGCGTTCGTCCCTGCGCGTCGGTGGCCGCTTCGAGGCGTTCCTGCGCATCGCGTGAGATCGCGTGCTGCGGATCGGACTCATCGTCGGTGTAGGTGAGCAGCACCACGCCGGGGCGGGCGAAGCAGGCGAGGTTGTCGACGTGCCCGTCGGTCTCGTCGTTGTAGACGCCCTGATCGAGCCAGATCATCTTCTCGGCGCCGAGGTGGTCGAACAGCACCTGTTCGATCTCCTCGCGTGAGAGGCTCGGGTTGCGGTTGGGGTTCAACAGGCACTGTTCGGTGGACATCACGGTGCCCTGCCCGTCGACGTGGATCGAGCCGCCCTCGAGCACGATCGGCGCGCGGTAGCGCTCGGCGCGTTCGATCTCCAGCACCTTCTCGGCCGCGCGCTCGTCGTGATCCCAGGGGAAGTACAGGCCGCCGTTGAGGCCGCCCCAGGCGTTGAAGTGCCAGTCCACGCCGCGCACGCCGCCGCAGTCGTTGACCAGGAACGTGGGGCCCATGTCGCGTATCCAGGCGTCGTCGGTGGAGATCTCAACGACGCGGATCGTCGGCGAGAGCATCGAGCGGCAGTGCTCGAACTGGGCGTCGGAGACGGCCATGGTGACCGGCTCGCTGACGTTGATCGCCTCGGCCACGGCCGCGTAGGCGGCCTGTGCCGGCTTGGCTCCCAGCCGCCAGTTGTCGGGGCGCTCCGGCCACACCATCCAGGCGCCGGAGTGTGCCTCGAACTCGCCCGGCATGCGGTAGCCGTCGGCTGCCGGGGTGGAGTCGATGGTGGCGCTCACGGGCGCTGCCCGCCGAGCGGCGCCGCTGTTGCGCCGATGCTCGGCGGCGTGGGCTGCTGGGTTGCCAGCCCGCTCTGGCGCGGCTGGCGCGGATGGCTCATGCGCCACAGCATCACCTCGCCGGCGATCAGTGTCACGCCCACGATCCCCAGCAGCGGCCCGGTGTATGACCATTCGGCCGGGGCGTCGGGAATCTCGGGCCACAGGAACAGCACGACGCCGGCAGCGATCACGATGCTGGTCAGTACCGCCATGGCGATCACCACGCGGTCTCCGCCGGGGATCTTGAACGGACGCGGGCGCTCGGGTTCCTTGTAGCGCAGGATGGCCACCGCTGGATACATAAGCAGGTAGGGCAGCAGGAAGATCACCGAGGAGGCGGCGAAGATGGCGAAGAACAGCGAGTCCTGTTTGTTGATGAACAGCGCGGTGACGACCAGCACGGCAGTGGAGATCAAACCGGTCATGACCAGCGCCCCCACGGGG
>CAVRQK010000007.1:0-151395 GCA_963723325.1 uncultured Solirubrobacteraceae bacterium
GTCCAACTGCTGTGCGTGGTGAGCGCGCTGCACTACCGCGTCCTTCAGTTTTTCCAGCCGCACCTTTTCTTTTTGCCATTGGTTCAATTCGGTCTCCAGCTTTTCCACGCTTTGCAGTTTTGCTAGCGCCGCACTGGCTGGCTTGAATCGAATCGTCTGCAAGTCATCTTGATAAATTCCTTCCTGTGTCCGTTTAGAGAAAAGCTGTCGCAACTTGGTGACCGCGCCCGTCGGATCGGAGGACGTGATGCCGTTGCGGCCAAGGGGAGGATTTCCAGTAGCTCAGGGCTAAGGATAGCGAAGATGCGGCCGAGTTTTTCGTCGTTGAACTCTTTTCGCAGAGCCGTAACGACTAGTTGACCGAATTGCTGGATGGACTGCTGTTTCGTCGTAATCTTCGTTGTAGCTTCCTCCAGCTTCTCTTCGAGGTCGGTTAGTTTTTCCGTGGCAGCTTCCCTCAACAACGCCTGCTTTTCCACGACGTGCTTTTCCAACGTGGCCAGCGCGGCGTGTTCAAGTTCCTCAGCGAAGCCGGCGAACTGCTTGGCGAGTTTGGGCAAAGGAGCAAGGAGGTTTTCAGAGTTGTCCGTTTCGCGATGAGTTTGTCATGTTCTTCGCGCTTGGTCGTTACCGTGGCAGCGGAAGTCTCTTGCTGCGTCACCGCTTCAGCAATCTGTCCATCAATCCCGACAATAGAGGTCTGATGGGCAACCTCGAACGCTTCCTTCTGCTGCTTAAGGATGGTCCAGCGATACATCAATTCGCAACGGACTTGCTGGCAGGTTTCAAACTTCTCCAACAATCCCTTGATGACGGCTTCGTGTTGTTTGAAGCGTTGCAATTCCTGTCGCCAGTTCACCAAGCGGTCGTGGTCATCGCCGAGCACCACGCGCTTTTCCAATGCCGGTTGGTCTGTAGGTATATCTGCCAACATGAGTAGGCTATCACGCATTTGCTCTTGGGAAATGTCTTTGAGCATCAGCAAATTCTTTAGCGTTTCCCGGAAGTGGTAGAACTTGTCGTTGTCCTTGAGGGAGACGATGCCAAGGCCAGCGCCGCGTTCTCCCGCACCTGCCAGTAAGACTTCCCGATGCTGTTGCGGCTTTGGCGTGAGTTGAAGATCGCGTAACGATGAAAGCGTAGCGCTCACATCAAGTGGTTCGCGCACGCAACCCGTTTCCGAGAAGAAGTCCTCCGTCGGTATGGGGCAAGATACCAGAAGCGCTGAGGGCCAGCGTCGCTCTGTGGGCTGCTGCCACGCCACCCAACCACAGCTTGCCCACGCAATGTGCGGCACTCGAAGAACACGTAACTGTATTGGCTGCGGAAGTAGTATTCGAGCGTTTCGTCGAGCGAGTAGCGCCCGAAGCTCATCTTGCTGCGGTCATCAACGTAGAGAAACGGAAGTGTATTTATGAGCGTCGTTTTGCCGACATTATTACCGCCGACGATTTGCACAGCTCCATCCAAGTCCACCTCGGCATAGTCGTATTTACCGGCTTGGATGAGGACAATCTTAACCGGGCCGTTACGCATGCTCGTCCTCCTTGGCAGGGTTTGTCGCAGTGCCGTCTGAAAGTTCCGGCACCGTCTCGTCAGCGCGTTCGCTAGACAGCCGTGATAGCTCCATGCATTTCTCGATCATCCGATAGAACGGGCGCAGAAACTGGAATTCATCGGAGCCTGATCCCATCCATTTCGCCCAGCCGATTCGTGCAAGGTAATTCACAACATCACGCAAATCGTCTGGCTCGTGCAACTCGACCTGTCGCAGCAACGCCCGGTGACTGTCGAGCGTGAAGTGGGGCAGCCCACGAACGAAAACGTGCTCGTCATCAGCGTGTCTTCGATGGGTTGTCCTTGGTTCGCAGTGTGGTCAATCAGGATGTAGGAGAAAACGGCGACCTTTGGCAAAGACTTCGACTCGGTATCGCGGTCTTCAGCCTCAAAGTAGAAGAACTCCCGGTGGTGCCGAACCAAAGTCATTCCGATAGCGGCGAAGTAACTGGCATAGTTGTTCTCAACGTCCTGCATTAGCGCCGCGTGCAGCGGGCCGTCCTCCTGCGACAAGTGATAACCAGTCTTTAGCTTTTCAAAGATAGCCTGTAGGTGTGGAAGATTGTTCATTTATCAGCATGTTCCAATTGAACCGGATGCACGCGCAAAACGTGTTCGGGAGTTTCGTAGGTGTGGGCATCATTACCCGTGAAGTGACTGCGGAATCGCTCGTGAAAGAACAGTGTGGCGAAACCAGCGAGCACCTCGCTGGTCGGATGATTGGGGTTTCGCTGAATGAGCCAGCCGAGCAAATCGTCCATGGGAACACTTCTGCCGCAAGTTCCGGCAGCGAATCGAGCCAGCGGCTGTGATGCATCCCAGCAGGCTCTTTGTCCGCCTCGTTGAAGTCCACAACCGGCGGCACCGCAGGCGGCTGAAGTATGACGCGCTCCAAGACTGATTTGATGGCGGAGTCAGTGATCGCATATTGCTGACGTAGTGAATAGATGGCCACAAGCGGCTCGGTGCCCCAATTCTGAAAGCCGTCTCTGCGCAGGCGCTCCAACGCGACCGCAGCGCCCGCTGCAATGTTGTTCGACTTGGCCAGCGATTGATAAAGCGGCTGAATTTCCTTCCGACATTGCTCGAATACCCGCAGGGCGTGACGGCGAACAAGGCGAATGAACCGGAGGTTGCGCTCCACGGCTCCAAGGTCGTTGAACACTGTTCGGTCACTTGCCAACTGCAAAAGGCGTTCGACTTCAGTGAACGTCGCTTCCATTTCGCCGTCCACCCGGATGATGTGAACCATCGGAATAACGTAACCTCCATCCAGAAAACAATTCCTGGAACTTCCGGCGGACGGACACTCCAGAGCGGCTGGTTTTGAACTCGGCAACGGCGGTAAGGATGCTCTGATGCGTCTCCGCCACGGCATCATAGATGCGCCGTAGCGTCTGATTGATGTCGCTGATGGCCAGTTCCGCGTGCGTGACATTGTCCGCGCCCTGCTGCCACCTTCTGGGCCATCTTCCACGGCGGCGTTGTGGTGGTCGGTGCCCTGGGGTTGAGGAGCGCATGTACTTCTTGCAGCTCGTACTCGTCCTTCTGACCGTCGCCGGGGACCACGATGCGCGTGGCGTCGATGTACTCGATCGTGCCGGCGTTGCGGGTGAGCAGCACGTCGCCCGTGTCCAGGGCGGCGCGACGCTCCATGCCGGTTCCCACCAGCGGCGCGTCGGACTTCAGCAGCGGCACCGCCTGGCGCTGCATGTTTGAGCCCATCAGCGCGCGGTTGGCGTCGTCGTGCTCGAGGAACGGGATCATGGCGGTGGCTACCGACCAGATCTGCTCGGGTGAGACGTCTACCAGGTCGACGTCTTTGGGGCCCACGGTCACGTACTGCCCGGCCTGCGTACGGCAGAGGATTTCGGTGCCCTTGAGCTTGCCCGTCTTCTCGTCCACAGGCGTGTTGGCCTGGGCGATCAGCAGCTCCTCTTCCTGGGTGGCGTCGAGGCGGCGAACCTCCTCGGTGACCACGCCGTCCTTGACCACGCGGTAGGGCGTGGTCACGAATCCGTACTCGGAGACCTCGGCGAACGAGGACAGCGAGCCGATCAGGCCGATGTTCGGACCCTCGGGCGTCTCGATCGGGCACATGCGCCCGTAGTGGGTGGGGTGCACGTCGCGGACCTCGATCGGCGCGCGCTCGCGCGTCAGACCGCCGGCGCCCAGCGCGGACAGCCGTCGGCGGTGGGTCAGGCCTGCCAGCGAGTTGGTCTGGTCCATGAACTGGGACAGCTGCGAGGATCCGAAGAACTCCTTCAGCGCGGCCACCACGGGACGGATGTTGATGATCGTCTGCGGCGTGATCGTGTCGGCGTCCTCGGTGGTCAAACGCTCGCGCACGACGCGCTCCATGCGGTAGAGGCCGATGCGGAAGGCCTCCTGGATCAGCTCGCCGACGGTGCGCAGGCGGCGGTTGCCGAAGTGCTCGTACTCATCGAGGTGCTCGGCCACGGGCTCGCGCGGCATCGACATGGCCTCGGCGGCGTAGTCCTTGATCTCGACCTCGCCGTCCTCGGGCAGGCCGAGGCGCTTGGGCAGCGACACCAGCTCGCGCACCAGCGCCAGGATGTCGTCGTGGGTGAGCGTGCGCGTGTCGATGTCCACGTCCAGACCCAGCCGCGAGTTGAGCTTGTAGCGGCCCACGCGGGTGAGGTCGTAGCGCTTGGGGTCGAAGAACAGCTGGTTGAGCAGCGCCTTGGCGTTGTCGACGCTGGGCGGCTCGCCCGGACGCTGCTTCTTGAACAGCTCGATCAGCGCGCCCTCTTCGGTGCGGGTGATCTCGGTGTCCGCGTCGATCGTGTTGCGGATGTAGAGCGAGTTCTCGAACAGCCGCAGGATCTCCTCGTCGCTGGCGTATCCCATGGCGCGCAGCAGCACGGTGACGGGCAGCTTGCGCTTGCGGTCGATGCGGACGAAGACCTTGCCCTTCTTGTCGATCTCCAGCTCCAGCCACGATCCACGTGCGGGCATCAGGTTGGCGATGAAGACCTGCTTCTCGCGGTCCTTGGGCTCCATCAGGTAGGCGCCGGGGGAGCGCACCAGCTGCGTGACTACCACGCGCTCGGTGCCGTTGATCACGAACGTGCCGCGCTCGGTCATCCACGGGAAGTCGCCCATGAACACGGACTGCTCGCGGATCTCGCCGGTCTCGCGGTTGATGAACGCCACCGTCACGGTCAGCGGACGGGCGTAGGTCAGGTCCTTCTCGCGGCACTGCTCAAGTGATGCGACCGGTTCGTCGAAGGTGAACTCACCGAACTGAACGGCAAGGTTGCCGGTGTAGTCCTCGATCGGCGAAATGTCGTCGATCGTCTCGCGGAGCCCCCCTGTCTCGGGGTCGGTCAGCCACGTAAACGAGCGGCGCTGAATGTCGATGAGGTTGGGAACGTCAACGGTCTTGTTCAGACGCGCGAAAGTCCGGCGCGTCCGGAGAGCATCTACAGCAGCCAAGAAACGACTCCTTCGGAGGGCGATACACGGGCAGAGGAGGGCGCCGAAGCGCGACTAAGAAAGATAGCACAGGCTATCCGCACCCATAAGGGCAGCCAGCGCTCACGGACCCCGCCCCTCGACTTTCGCGTATGTGGCGCGACGTCAACTTCCCCGGGCGGCTACGGCTATCGGCTAGCAGAGCAGGACTTTACCGGAAAACGCGCGATTTTGTTAGCGATGCATAAAGAAGGCCCCGCCAACCGGCGAGGCCCGAAACCACAACACCGCTAAGTGAAGTCGGTCCGAATGACGGCTGCCGCGAAGTCGCGGCTGTCAGTCGGACCGACGTAGCGCCGCGAAGCCGTCTCCGCCTGACGGCTGCCGCGAAGTCGCGGCCGTCAGGCGGAGACGGCGAAGCGCCTACTTGAGGTAGCCGAGCCTGCGCAGATCGCTTAGGGCGCTCTGAACCTCAGCACCGGCGGTTGCGAGCGTGCGCCTGTATTTCGCAGACTCTCGACGCGATGTTTCGAGGGCGACACGATTGCGCGCAAGCGTACGCTCGATTTCCAGCTGATTGTCTTGCAGGCGCTTGCGGTCCTCAGGCGAGATCATTGGCCCTCCTTCTTGGCTTCCATCCTATCGATTTGGTCAAGCAGTAGCTCGAACCAACGACCGAGATCACGACATATCCGGCGGCGAAGATCAGGGCCACGCGGATCAGCAGGATGACGACCCGACTATCGAAGATGTTGTCTACGAAGCTCGGATTGCTAGCCGCCGGTAGCGTGCGGGGGTAGATCTGTTTCACCGCGAGCGCGGCGGCAGCGACAAGAGCGAGGAGCACCGCAGCCCCGACGAGCGTTTGCCAAAGCGGGGTCTGATCCTGCTGGGAGTCGCCTTCGAGCGAGGGTTCCGTGGACATAGGCCGCGATCCTAGAGTCCACTTAGGCTGTTGTAGTCAGCCGCTGCCCGCCGTCAAAAAGAAAGCCCCGCCAGCTGGCGGGGCTTCCCAGGAGCAGCGCGCAAGCGCTGCTCCTCATCGCAAAGCGAAGCCGTCCCAACTCGACAGCTGCCGCGAAGTCGCGGCTGTCGAGTTGGGACGGCGAAGCGCTACTTGACCTCCACCGACGCCCCTGCCTCCTCGAGTTCCTGCTTGAGCTTGTCGGCCTCCTCGCGGTCGATGCCCTCCTTGACGGGCTTGGGGGCCTCGTCGACGAGTGCCTTGGCCTCTTTGAGCCCGAGGCCGGTGGCGGCGCGCACGACCTTGATGACCTGGATCTTCTTGTCGCCTGCGCCGGCGAGGATGACGTCGACGGTGCTCGATGCTTCTTCCTCGGCGCCGGCGTCGCCGCCGCCTGCTGCGGGTGCGGCGGCGGGTGCGGCCATGGCGGCTGCGGACACGCCGAACTCCTCCTCGAGCGCCTTGATGCGCTCAGCGAGCTCGAGCACCGAAATGCCCTTCAGCTCCTCGATCCAATCCTGTGTGCTGGTAGCCATTGCTTTCAGTCCTCCTTGGTGGGATTCGTCTCGGCGTTCTCGGACTCAGCCGAGACGTCCGCCTGGTTGTCGTCTTGTGCCGGCTGGTCCTGCGCCGACTCAGTCTTGTCCTCCGTTGCAGCCTCGGCCGCCGGCTCCTCGGTGGCAGATGCCTCCTCGGCTACGGGCTCGGCCGCGGCCGGCTCCTCGGCCGTGGGCTCCGCTGCTGCGGCGGGTGGTGCGCCGGCGGGGATCTCGCCGGACTGCTTCTTCTCGTGCACCTGTCCGAGCGCCACGGCGAGGCCGCCGATGAGCTGGCCCAGTGTGCGCACGAGCCCGGAGATGGGCGAGGCGACCACGCCGACGAGCTGGCTGTAGAGGACGTCGCGGGAGGGAAGACGGGAGAGCGCGCGGATCTGCTCGACGTCGAGCGGCGCGCCGTCCATGAGGCCGCCCTTGAACGGCAGCAGTTGGGTGGCGCGGGCGTAGTCGGCGACGGTCTTGGCGGCGGTGGCGGCGTCGCCGCGCACGAACGTGAGCGCGGTGGGGCCGGCCAGGTACTCCTTCAGCGCCTGTGCGCCGGACTGGTCGGCGGCGCGCTCGGTGAGCGAGTTCTTGACCACCTTGAAGGTGGCGTCGTTCTCACGGAGCTTGGCGCGCAGCTCGGCTACCTGGGCGACGGTGATGCCGCGGTAGTCGACGGCGAAGATCGCCTGTGACTCGTCGATTTTCTCGGCGATCTCTGCGATCGCCACTGCCTTCTGGTCTCTGTTCATTGGGGCTCCTGTCCGGGTCTTCCACCGCGCCACGCTGGCGCAATTGCCCGGGGTCTCTGGTGGCCTGTGTTGAGTTGCGCTAGGCGGCTATGGCGGCCGCGGGCGCCTCCTCGGTGATTTCTTTGGTGCGGCTGGGGTCGACTTTGACGCCTGGGCCCATGGTGGAGGCGATGGTGATGGAGCGCAGGTAGCGGCCTTTGGCTGCTGACGGCTTGGCGCGCACCAGCTCTTCGATCACGGCTGCGTAGTTCTCGAGCAGCTTGCGCTCGTCGAAGCTGGCCTTGCCGATCACCAGGTGCACGATGGCGTTGCGGTCGGTGCGGTACTCGACCTTGCCGGCCTTGGACTCCTGGACGGCTTTGGCGACGTCCATGGTGACGGTGCCCACTTTGGGGTTGGGCATCTTGCCGGAGGGTCCGAGGATGCGTCCGAGCTGGCCGACGACGGACATCATGTCGGGGGTGGCGATGGCCACGTCGAAGTCGTCGAAGCCGTCCTGGATGCGCTTGGCCAGGTCCTGCGCGCCGACCACGTCGGCGCCGGCCTCTTCGGCCTCGCGCGCCTTGTCGCCCTGGGCGAACACTGCGACGGTGACGTCCTTGCCGAGCCCGTTGGGCAGCGCGATGGTGCCGCGCAGCTGCTCGTCGGCGTGGCGCACGTTCAGGCCGGTGCGTACGTGGACCTCGACCGACTCGTCGAACTTGGCGCCGGCCAGGCTGCGCATGAGCGCGATCGCCTCGACGGGCGAGTACTCGCGCTCGCGATCGACCTTGGTGATTACCTCGGAGTAGCGTTTGCCGTGCTTGCTCATGCGACGTCAACTCCCATCGAGCGGGCGGTTCCGGCGATGATCTTGGCGGCCTGGTCGACGTCGTGCGCGTTGAGGTCGTCGAGCTTGCGCTCGGCGATCTGGCGCAGCTGATCCTGGGTGATGGTGCCGACCTTGACGCGGTTGGGCTCGCCGGAGCCCTTGTTGATTTTGATCATCTGGCGGATCAGCACGGCGGCGGGCGGCGTCTTGGTGATGAACGTGAACGAGCGGTCCTCGTACACGGTGATGACCACCGGGATGACCGTTCCCGTTTCGCTCTGCGTCTGGGCGTTGAACGCCTTGCAGAACTCCATGATGTTGATCCCGTGCTGACCCAGCGCAGGGCCGACCGGCGGGGCGGGGCTCGCCTGCCCGGCGTTGGCCTGCAGCTTGATCGTTGTCAAAACCTTCTTAGCCATTGTTCTTCTTCAGTTCTCTAGTTGGTTCTTAAAAGCTTAGTGGGAAAGCTGACCTGCTGAGCGGGGCGAGGGCCAAGCCAGGCAAGGACACAGTGAGCGAAGTGTGCGAGAGCACACGAGCGATCGAGGACGCCGCATGGCGCCGGCCATCGCCCCGCTCAGAGCTTCTTGACTTGGTCGAATTGGACCTCGACCGGCGTCTCGCGCCCGAAGATTGATACCAGCACCTTGAGCCGGGAGGCGTCCTCGTTGATCTCGGAGATCTCGCCGGAGAAGTCTGACAGAGGCCCGGAGACGACCTTGACGGACTCGCCGATGGCGAACTGGGCGCGGGTGCGGGTGGCGGTGGCGACCTCCTTGTGCAGCAGGCGGTCGACCTCCATTTGGGTCAGCGGCACTGGCTCCTGGGAGGCGCCGACGAAGCCGGTGACGCCGGGGGTTCCCTTGACCACGCCCCAGGAGTCCTCGTTGAGCTCCATGTTGACCAGCACGTAGCCGGGCATGGTGCGCTTCTCGACGGTGACCTTCTGGTTGTCCTTCATCTCGGACACCGCTTCGGTGGGCACGACCACGCTGCGCACGGCGCGCTGCTGACCGAGCGAGATGAGCCGGTGCTCGAGGTTGTGCTTGACCTTGTTCTCGTGGCCAGAGTATGTGTTTACGACGTACCAGCGAAACATTCAAAGACTCCTAAGCGGCATTTCGGGGAAGCGAGTAGATGGTGTTTTGGGAGAGACCGTCTGACGTCCGAGGACCAAGCAGATCAAGGACGCAGTGAGCGAAGTGTGCTCTCGGCACACGAGCGATCGAGGACGCCGAGATGCGCCGGTCATCGGACGTCAGAGGATGAATTCCACGATTTCCTTGGCAACGAAGTCGGCGAGCCCAAGGTAGGCGCCGGCGATGGCGACGAAGCCGAGCACGACGGCTGTGGCCTGGCTGACCTGGCGGCGGTCGGGCCACTGCACGCGCTGAAGCTCGGCCCAGCTGGCGGCGAGGAAGCCTGTGGCGCGGTTGCCGCTGCGCAGCGGAGCGCCGGAGGGACGCTCGGCCTCGCCGCCGCCACCGCCCTCTCCACCGGAGCCGCCGCCTGAGCCGCCTGCGCCGCCACGGCCGGGGCCGCCGGCGGCGGGCACGAGCTCATCGCGCTCCTCGAGCTGGTCGAGCGCGTCGGACCCGTTGCCGTTGACCGCCTCGACGGCCTCCACATCGGTGTCGGGCGTGGCGGCGATGCCGGAGGCGCCGCGGATGAGCGCGGCGTCGAACTCGTCGACGTCGCCGGAGGCGTGGCCGAGCGCTCCGGGCACGTCGGCGCGCACGCGGCTGGGTGGGCGTCGACGCGAGCTGCTCGACGCGGCCGCCGGCAGTCGTGCCTCGCCGCTCGCGACGCTGCTTTGCACGTTTACGGTCACGAGCCACGGCTGCGCTCCCGCGCTAGCGAGTCTCCCGATGGCTGGTGTGCTTGCGACACCAGCGACAGTACTTGCGCAGACTCACCCGGTCGGGGTTGTTGCGCTTGCTCTTGTTGGTTTGGTAGTTGCGATGCTTGCACTCCTCGCACGCGAGGGTGATAGCAATTCGAACGTCTCCGCGGGCCATGATCAGAAATCCCTGCGTCGTTGTGGACAGCGGCCATGGGCGAAGAAAAACCCCGCCCAGGCGCGAGGTACCGCCAGTCTAGCGCGCTTGGCTGGCCGGTGGAGCTACCTGCACACGCAACGGCCTGCGGCGCCCAGCCTGCCATCGGCGCCGGCGCGCGGCGTTTCTGATTGGCACCGGCTCGTCTGTGGATGTTGTCCGCATGACGCGCGAAGCTCACGAGCAACGTCATCGCTGCGCGGGAGCGCGGCGAAATCAACAAGGAGCCGCTGCCGATGAACCTTCCTGAGCCGATCCCGCCGGTTGTCCACGACGAGAGTTTTGCGGGCGTGACCTACCACATACGTGGCGAACTGGTGCCGGAGTTGCAGATCGAGATTGCCAACCAGGCGGTGATGTTCGAGCACCACGTGCTGCTGTGGAAGCAGACGCAGCTGGACATCGAGCTGAAGAAACTGCCGGGGGCGATCAAGCGCAAGATCGCGGGCCTGGAGTTCTTCGTGACGCGCACGAAGGGCTCGGGGCGGATCGCGTTCTCGCGCGACTCGCCCGGCCAGTGCATCCCGCTGCACCTGAAGCAGGGCGAAGGGTTGGACGTGCGCGAGCACCAGTTCATTGCGGCGACGGACAACCTGGACTACAGCTTCGAACGGATCAAGGGCGTGCAGAACATGCTGCTGGGCGGCTCGGGCTTCTTCATGGACAAGTTCCGCGCCACCAACGGCGACGCTTTGGTGTGGCTGCATGGCCACGGCAACGTGTTCCTGGTGAACCTGGCGGCGGGCGAGCAGCTGGACGTGGAGGCTGGCGGCTGGCTGTTCAAGGACCCTTCGGTGAACCTGGAGGCGGTGACGATGGGCTTGAAGACGGGGATCTTCGGCGGCGGCGGCAAGTTGACGTGGAACCGCTTCACCGGACCGGGCCGGCTGGCGATCCAGACGATGTTCATAGCGCCACTGGAGGGCATCGAGTCGCAGGGCAGCGCCGCTGCCACGGGCGGCGTGGCGGGAGCGCTGATCTCGGGTCTGGTCCGCGGCTGAGGCCGGCATGGAGCGCCGGCCGATCGTTTTCTTCTTGATTTCTTGATGGGCCCCTCCCGGGGGCCGCAGGCGTGCGTAGAGCGAAGCAGCGCGCTGCCCGCAGACCGGCGGGCGGCGTTCGTTGAGTGCGTTCATGAGCAGTGTTATGGCCGGCTGACAGGTAGTGGTTCAGGTTGAGGGCTTGGGGTCCGACGGGAAAAGTGATCTGGCGATGACCAGCACCACGCCGATCACCTGCACGACCGTCGCACCAAGCCAGACCTGAATCGCTCCAGCTGGGATAGCCCAGAAGTGCCCGTTTTCAACGTGTTCGTAGCCGTAGATGTAGAAGGCCACGTCGGCGATAATGATCTGGATGACCATCGCGGCCATCGAGCCATACGCGTAGACCTTGCCGTAGGCGAGAAGATTTCGCGCCTTGATGTTTTCGAGTTCCCGCGCTTCGGCTTCGTGTTCTTCGAGCGTCGGCGCTGGTTTCGCGCGACTAATTCCGGCGGAGCCAGCGGCGATCCCCCTGGGGCCAGAGAAACGCGACCAGACAGGCGTCAGCCTGCTCCCAAGCTCTCGATGCGGTAGGAGGCGGCCTCGGGAGAAACACGGAGCGCGTCGGCCAGCGCTACTGGCCCATACCCGCGTCCTTGTAGGCGTCGCACCTCGTTCTCGGGCATCAGTAGAGCCGCAGCGAACTGGTTTGCGTAGCGCTCAATCGGGTCTTTGCCCGTGGAGGCAAGCGATCCTCGGTAGTCCACGACATGATCGCTCTCAACACCGTCGGCAACATGCTTCGCCCAGTGACCAAGCTCGTGCGCGCACGTAAACCGCTGCCGCTTGTAGTTGTCGGTGCGGCTCAAAAAGATTTCCGGGTCGCGCCCTGGCTTCATAAAGAGCATTCCGGAGACGTCTTTGACGAGGTCGGCGGTATAGACCGCCATGTCTAGCTTGCGAGCAATCGCGATCGGGTCCACAGGCACGGTGATCGCACCATCTTCTTTGGCCCAGTACGTGCGCAGAATCTCTTCCGAGTCGCGCTCGGGATCGACGCCTTGCATCGCGGCTTCCTTGTTTTCCGTCATGCTGGAATCTTGACAGACGCTTGGGAGGCTATCCGCGACCGCCGTTAAGTGGCCGCCCTGTCCCAGTACGCTTGCACAAGGCTCGATAGCCCATTTCGGAACCGGCTACTCGTACAGCGTGAGGGTGGCCAACACTATGTAGAGCGCGACCAGCGCCCAGCCCTCGAATTCGGCGGCCTGGCCGTCGCCGGCGACCTGCCACAGCGCCAGCCCGGTGAGCACCAGCGCGCCGATGTACACGGGCGCCAGCGCGAACGTGAGCGTGGTGGCCAGCGCGAAGGACACGAGCACGAGCAGCGGGAACAGGAACGCGGCGATCTGCGCGACGGAGTTTTTGACGACGGAGATGGCCAGGTCGGAGCGGCCCTTCCAGGCGAGCACCAGCCCGGCGGTGTTCTCCACGGCGTTGCCGGCGATGGCCACGATCACCAGGCCGGCGAACGCCTGGGAGATGTGCAGCTGCACGATTGCCGGCTCCAGCACGTTGACGAACCAGTCGGACACGAACGCGGAGGCGGTGCCGGCCACGATCAGCAGCGTGAGCGTCAGCCCCAGCGACATGCGGGACTTGGGCAGGCCCAGCTCCTTCGGGGTGTGCCCGCTGCGCTCCTTCGCCTCCTCGCTCGCCGCCGAGGTCTCCTGCGCGCCGGGCAGGCCGTCGGAGCGCAGGTAGGGAACGACCCAGGTGAGGTAGACGATCAGCAGGCACACGGCGCCCACGGCGGAAATGGTCTTGACGTGGTGGCTGGCGGGGTCGTGGGCGGACAGCGACAGGCCGAGCAACACGATGATGAACACGGTCACCTGCAGCAGCGTGGCGGTGTCCCTGGGCAGGCGCTTGGAGAAACGCATCAGCCCGTCGGGCGAGCGGCGGGCGCCGACCACGATCACCAGCCCGAGCACGAGCAGCGCGTTGGCGAACACCGAGCCGACGATGGCCGTCTGGGCGACCACCAGCTCGCCCTTCTGCAGCGCAAAGATCACCACGAACAGCTCCGGCAGGTTGCCGAGCGTGGACTGCATCATCCCCGTGACGCCCGGCCCGAAGCGCTCGCCGAGCTGCTCGGTGGCGAACGACACCACCCACGCCAGGCCGGCCAGCGCCAGCGTGGCCACGGCGAAGCGCGGCACCGCTGCCCATTCGCCGTAGTCGGCCACGCCCGCCAGCGCAGTGAGCGCGGTGATGATCAGCAGAGCTGTGCGCTCCAGGGGTGTGAGGCCGGCCATCGCTGCTGGGCGACGATACCCGCTGCTTCAGCGGTAACGGTCGGCCGGGCTCGCGAACCACTGCGGCGCACCGCTAGGCTGGCGGCACCATGCGCCTGGTCACCTTCCTTCCCCCCAACTCCAGCACTCCGCTGGCCGGCGTGGTGCTCGACGAGCGTGTGCAGTCCTTCGCGCCCGCGGAGCTGACCGTGATCGATCTGCTGCGCGACCTGGGCGCCCAGCACGATCGGGGGCCGTCGTGGGAACTGGCGGAGGTGAGCCTGCTGGCGCCGGTGCCCAAACCGCGGGCGATCTTCGGGATCGGCCTCAACTACGCCGACCACGTGGCCGAGACCGGCGGGCAGGCGCCGGAGCAGCCGCTGGTGTTCATGAAGCTGCCCTCCTCCGCCGCCCCGCCCAACGATCCGGTGCGCTGCCCGGCGGTGGTCAAACGCCTGGACTACGAGGGCGAGCTGGCGGTGATCATGGGGCCGGCTGGCTCGGTGGCCGGCTATGCGGTGGCCGACGACGTGAGCGCGCGCGACCTGCAGCGCCGCGAGGCGCAGTGGACGCGCGCCAAGGGCGCGGACGGCTTCTGCCCGTTCGGGCCGTGGATCACCACCGCCGATGAGGTCCCCGACCCGCACGCGCTGCGGCTGCGCACGTGGGTCAACGGCCAGCTGCGCCAGGACTCCAACACGTCCAACCTGATCTTTGGCGTGCAGCAGCTGGTGGACTTCATCGCCGAGACCTGCACGCTGGAGACCGGCGATGTGATCCTCACCGGCACTCCGTCCGGCGTTGGCATGGGCCAGGACCCGCCCGCATTCCTCGCCTCAGGCGACGTGGTGCGGATCGAGATCGAGCGCCTCGGCTGGATCGAGCACGCGATCCGCTAGTGGTTCTGCAGGATGCGGTCGACCAGGCCGTACTCGACGCCTGCTCGGCGGTGAAGAAGCGGTCGCGCTCCATGTCGGCGCGCACCTCCTCCTCCGGTTTGCCGGTGGCATCGGCGTAGATGTCGTCGATCTCTTCGCGCATTTTGAGGATCTCGCGGGCGTGGATCTCGATGTCGGTGGACTGGCCCTCAAAGCCGGCCGAGGGCTGGTGGATCAGGATCCGCGAGTTGGGCAGCACCGCGCGCTTGCCCTTGGTGCCGGCCGCCAGCAGCAGCGAGCCCATCGACATCGCAACGCCCACGCACATCGTCGCGATGTCCGGCTTGACGAAGTGCATCGTGTCGTAGATCGCCAGGCCCGAGTAGATGCGAGCCGCCCGGCGAGTTGATGTAGATCGAGATGTCCTTGTCGGGGTCCTGGCTCTCCAGGTGCAGCAGCTGCGCAACCACCAGGTTGGCCACCTGGTCGTCGATCGGAGTGCCGAGGAAGATGATGCGCTCGTTCAGCAGGCGCGAGTAGATGTCGAACTCGCGCTCACCGCGGGCGGTGCGCTCGATGACCATGGGGATCAGGGGCATGGCCCCACCCTAGCGCTCGCGGCCCACTGGCCGGATGTCCGAGATCAGCCGTGCACGTCTCGGGGTAGGGATAGGTTGTCGATGAACCGCCGATGCCCCTATGTCTGGAGATGCCATGCCCCCTCGCCCCACCCGAGCGCGCCCGGCGCTGCACAGCCTGCGTCTCGCCACGGCACTGGCACTGGCACTGGCTGCGGTGGCGCTGACCGGCGCGGCGGTGTCCGTGGCCATGACCAGCCACGCCGGCTGGCCCTCCGACCAGCACCTCGTTATGGACCAGGGCCCCGCCGGTCGGAACAACACCCTCACCGGTAAGCCCGGCCGGCACAACTACCTGCTGGGCGGCTACGGCGACGACACCATCTTTGGCGGCAACACCGGCGATGTGATCTGGGGCGACTACCACCCCTCCGGCTGGCCCTCCTCGCAGACCGCCGTCATCCACGCCGGCGACGGCCCCAACTTCATCTACGCCAACGACACCCACAACTACGTGTGGACCGGCACCAACCCGGACACGGTGGTGCACGCCCACGAGAACTCAGGCGTGATCCACTGCGAAAACCCCAACATCGTGGTCTTCACCAGCCACCACGCCCTGCCCCACTGGACACTCCACGGCTGCCGCCACATCAGCTTCTACTCCGTCGGTTACTGACCACCGCGGGCGTTATCGCCTGACGGTGAAGCGAACGGTCGCAAACGGGAAGTTCGGCAGCGAATCCGGCCCCGGATTGCTGTAGGCCACGTAGATGCGGTAGCTGCCCGCGCACAGCCCGTGGCGGGTTGGCATCAGTGTCATGGAGATCGCCTGGCCGCGCACGAGTGGAACGGGTCCGATCCCCACGCCATCCCCGCCGGTGGCGCGTTCGGCTTCGCGCCGGCAGCGGGGCGGCCCGCCCGTCTCGATCTCATAGCCGTAGCCGCCGCCGTTCAGCAGCGCGCGAAAAGCAAGCCTGAACCGTGTGTGCGGTCCGCCCACCGCAGGGGACACCGTGACCGGGTTCGGGGTCGAGGGGTTGCGTTCGGCCGCACGCGACAGCGCCGTCGGTGCGGTCGGCTTCAGCGGCGAGAGACGCGGCGTCGAGAATGGGTGCGGGGACCATGGTCCGCGCTGCACGATCAGGTAGGCGCCGTCATCGCTTGGCCTCACCGCCATCGTCTGGCGCCGCCCCAGTGTGGTGACGGTCACGCTGTGCACGTGCGGCCCGGCCACTCCGAAGGCGATGTGACGCAGATCGCCTGCAGAGCACGTGGGCTCGGTGTAGATCTTGCCGCCAACGCGACGGTACAGCTGCGCGGCGATACGCCGGTAGCTGGCAAGCCCTTCCTGCGCCGCCCGCACGCGCTGTCGGTCGCCCTCCGCCTCGGCGATCGCCAGTTCGATGCGGATGCTCGGCAGCGCGATCGCCTGCTGGCGGCGAGCGGTTTGCGTGACGCAGCCCTCAAGGCCCTGGTAGGCGCTGGCCACTTCGATGTTCGACCCGCCCGACATCCCCGCCAGCTTCCCTGCCCCGTTCACGCTTCCACACGCTTCCGGCTGCACCGGCAGCGCGTGGAACAGGCCGTCGTCGTGGAAAGCGCCGTCCTGGCCGAGCACGCCCAGCTGGCCGTCCACGATCCGCCCCACCTGCACGCAGCCCCAGTGAGCCACGCCGTGACCGTGCGTGCGCGCGTGAGGAGAGGCGGAGCTGGGAGCGGCGGCGGTGAAGATCAGGCGCATGCCCCACGGCGGGCCGCCCGCGGGGTCGGGCACGCGCAGCGACAGCACGCGCGTGCCAGCCTGCAGCACTTCCCGGCCCAGCGGCGGATACTCGCGCGGCGCGGGACTGCCCACGCCCACCAGCACCCGCGCGGCCACCGCCACGCCGGTGGCGCTCACGATCAGCGCCGCGCCGAGCAGCAGCGGACGCGCCAGCAGCCGCACGCGCCAGCGGCGTGTGCGGGCCGCAGCACGCGCCAGCGGACCGGACGCGCGATGCTCGGCCGCGGCGCGAAGCTGGTGCTCGATCTTCGGCACGATCGTCATGTGGGCTCCTGCTCCAGCTGCCGCTTCAGCGTCGAAAGACCGCGGCTCACGCGCTTTCTGATCACCAGCTGCGAGGTCTGCAGCTCGCCGGCGATGTCGCCGTAGGAGCGCTCGTCCAGCACGTGCGCGCGCACCGCCTCGCG
The DNA here is from genome assembly GCA_963723325.1 of uncultured Solirubrobacteraceae bacterium. Classification (GTDB taxonomy): domain Bacteria; phylum Actinomycetota; class Thermoleophilia; order Solirubrobacterales; family Solirubrobacteraceae; genus Palsa-744. Next base: position 17,048 of record CAVRQK010000007.1, read on the forward strand.
CTGGCCCTCCGGCAGCGCATCCAGCAGCGCGAGGCTCTGCCCGTCCAGGCTGGCCAGCGCCTCGATCCGCTCGAGCTCCCCGCAGCTGAAGCTCACCCCGTCGCGAATGCCGACCCGGCGTCGCGCACGCGTCTCAACACGCCCGCGGCGCCTACTGCTGGCAAGAGTCCGCGTGGCGATCGTCAACAACCACGCAACCGCGGTGGGGCTTTCCGGCCGGTAGCGCGCTGCGGCGCCCAGCGCCGCCGCAAACACCTCAGCTGTCAGGTCCGCCGCGATCTCGGGATCTCCGGTGCGCCGCAGCAGATAGCCCAGGATCAGCCGCTCATAGCGGCGGTAGAACGCCGCGAACGCATCCGGGTCCGCACGCGTCCCCGCCAGCAGCACCGCGTCCGAGCACACTTCAAGAGCGACCACACACAAGGAAACGCAGCAGCGCTCGTTTTGTGACCGATGCGGCCACCGCGGCGCTCAGATGTTGACCCCGCGCATGCCCGCCTCGTCGTAGCGATCGCCGGCAGCGGCCGGCACCGCCTCGGCGATCTGCTGCACCTCGTCGTCGCTGAGCTGCACCTCGGCCGCCGCCACGTTCTCCTCCAGGTAGCTCACGCGCTTGGTGCCCGGGATCGGCACGATGTGCTCGCCGCGGTGCAGCACCCACGCCAGCGCCAGCTGCCCGGGCGTGATGCCCTTCTCGGCCGCCAGCGCTTTGACGATCCCAGCCAGCTCCAGGTTGTGGCTGAGGTTCTCGCCCGTGAAGCGCGGCCCGTAGCGGCGGAAGTCGCCCTCGTCGAGCTCCTCCGGCGAGCTGAAGCGCCCGGACAGGAACCCGCGTCCCAGCGGCGAGTAGGCAACCAGCGCAATGCCCAGCTCCTGCAGCGTGGGCAGGATCTCCTCCTCCACGTCGCGAGTCCACAGCGAATACTCCGTCTGCACAGCGGTGATCGGGTGCACCGCGTGGGCGCGGCGGATCGTCTCGGCGCCGGCCTCCGACAGGCCCAGGTGGCGCACCTTGCCCTGCGCCACCAGTTCCGCCATCGCGCCCACCGTGTCCTCGATCGGCGTGCTGGGGTCCACGCGGTGCTGGTAGTAGAGGTCGATGCGGTCGACTCCGAGACGCTCCAACGATCCCTCACACGCCGAGTGCACGTAGGCGGGGCTGCCGTCGATCGAGCGTTTTGGAGCCCCGCCCGCCTCCCCCGGCTCAAGCCTGATGCCGAACTTGGTGGCCAGGAACACCTCGTCGCGTTTGCCCGCGATCGCCTTGCCCACCAGCCGCTCGTTGGTGTGCGGCCCATACATGTCCGAGGTGTCCAGGAAGTTGCAGCCCAGCTCCAGCGCGCGGGCGATCGTGCGCAGCGCCTCCGGCTCGTCGGTTGAGCCGTAGAAGGCCGACATGCCCATGCAGCCAAGGCCGATGGCGGAGACCTCGGGGCCGTTCGGCCCGAGCGTGCGCTTGTTCATGGCGCTTCCTTTCCCGTTGAGGTCGATCCGCAGACATAATGTCCGCAGCCGTGTTCCCACTGAACCTACCCAACCTGCTCACCGTTCTACGCATCATGCTGGTGCCGGTGCTGGTGGTGGCGCTGCTGGGCAACACCCCAGAGGGCGATGTGCTGGCGGCGGTGGTGTTCGCGCTGGCGTCGCTGACCGACTTCATCGACGGCTACCTGGCTCGCGCGCGCGACTCGATCACCACGTTCGGCAAGCTGATGGACCCGTTGGCCGACAAGCTGCTGATCGTGGCCGCGCTGATCTCGCTGGTGTCGCTGCACCGGCTGGCGGCGTGGGTGGCGATGGTGATCATCACCCGCGAGCTGGCCGTCACCGTGCTGCGCCTGGGCGCCACACAGGCCGGCGTGGTGATGGCCGCCACCATGTTCGGCAAGGTCAAGACCTGCCTGCAGATCGTCACCATCCTGGTTGTGATCGCAGTGCACGGCAAGCCGCTGTGGGTGAGCGCGCTGCTGTACCTGACGGTGCTGGTCACGGTGCTGTCGGGGCTGGACTACTTCTTCGGCATTCGCCGGCGCCTGGCGCAGGTGGAAGCTCAGCCCGACGCCTGAGGAGCCGCCCCGGCGTCCAGCCACTGCTCCAGGTTGGTCTGGTGCGCGGCCGGCTGTCCGCTGGCCAGCTCCTGGCGCAGCTCCGCAAGCAGACCGTGGCGTTCGGCCACCACGTTGTGCTGGTGGATCGTCTCCAGGTTCTCCTGGCGCGCCAGCACGAAGCTGGCGCCGTCCAGGTCGGCGAACTCGCGCACCGCGCCGGCGATCATCTCGCGTACGCAGTCCTCCACGAAGCGCGGCCGGCGGTGCGCCTTTTCGACCACCTCCACCTCGTCCGAGCGCTTCATCAGCTCATAGATCTCCGACGACATGCTGTCCTCGGCTACGCGCAGCAGCGTGGTGGCGTCGATCTCCGCCGCCGAGCTCTCCGTCAGCCCGATCTGCAGCGTGGCCAGCCCGCGCTGGTTGTGCGTGGCCACCGGCACCTGCTCGAGAATGCGGTCGATCTGCTCGGGCGTGAAGTCATCCGCCGCCAGGCGCTCGCGGGCACGCGCCGCCACCAGCTCCTGGGCGCACGGGCAGGCGGTCATGCCGGTGGCGGAAACGCCGACCGTGCGGCGGGTGCCGTGCTCGAACGCCACCGCGCGGCCGTGCAGCGTGTAGATCTCCTGGGTCTGGATGCCGGACACCGGCGCCGGCTTGTGCTCCGGGTAGCGCGCCGCGATGGTCACCTCGGCGCGTTCGGCGCCCTGGCGCTGGCGCACCAGCTCGGCGATGTGCTGGGCGAGCGTCTCCGCCCGAAACGGCGACTCGCTCAGCACCACCTCGCCGATGGCCTCGTTGACGACCTCGTCGAAGCGCGACATGTGCGCGCCCTTCTGGTCGCGGCTGAGGTCCACGAAGCAGTCGAAGCGCGCATAGAACAGCTGCTCGCGGATGCGCACCACCTTCTCCACGCCCGTCACGCCCACGCGCGAGAGGCCGACCGCGATCACCGGCGTCCGAGCCTGGACGTCGTCGCCGGCCCCGGTTGTTGGAGACGGCAAGATGGTCGACCGTGTCGCCTGCACCGCCGCCTAGCCTAGCGCTCGCCGACAGTGGTCATCAGAGGGAGGGGAAGCGGCGTCCCCGACCACCGATTCTGGTATCACTCCGCACATGGGCCGCCCAGCCGAATCGATCGCAGTTGGACGATTTGGTTGCAGCGCCCGGCATACGCAACGACACTACCGATGCAAACGCAACGCACAGGAGGCTTAGCGTAGGTGAGGGGAGGCGGGACGGTTCGCCGTTCCGATGGGAGTCGGATAGGTCCTTGGGAGTCAAATGAGCCACAAGCTTGAGGGTCTGTCGGCCACAGCGGACACCGCGGTGGTCGAGCTGGAGGAGTTGCAGGGAATCATCAGTGAGGGTCAGGACAAGGGGTTCCTGGCCGCGGACGTGGTAGTGACTGCGGTGGAGGAGGCGGAGCTCTCCCCCCAGCAGACGCAGGATCTCCTCAGCTACTTCGAGGAGCATGGGATCGAGCTGGTCACTGTTGGAGACACGGCCAGCGAGCTGCACGGCGGACGCGAGTCGATCGCGGGCGCCGTCACAGAGGATCCCCTGGCCAGCGCCGCACAGGCCCGCCTGGAGGAGAAGCGCGCGGACCTGGACCTGGCGGTTGAGCCGAGCCTCGACTCGCTGCGGCTGTATCTGCGCTCGATCGGGCGGGTGCCGCTGCTGAGCGCCGAGGAGGAGGTGGCGCTGGCGAAGCGGATCGAACGCGGGGATGTGGCCGCGAAGCAGCACATGGTGGAGGCCAACCTGCGCCTGGTGGTGTCGATCGCCAAGGGCTACGTGGGACGTGGCCTGACGCTGCTCGACCTGATCCAGGAGGGCTCGCTGGGCCTGATCAGGGCGGTGGAGAAGTTCGACTACCGCCGCGGCTACAAGTTCTCGACCTATGCCACCTGGTGGATTCGCCAGGCGGTGACGCGCTCGCTGGCGGACAAGGGGCGCACGATCCGGATCCCGGTGCACATGGTCGAGCGTCTGAACAAGCTCGTCCACGCAGAACGTCGCCTGATCCAGCAGCTCGGTCGCGAGCCGAGCCCAGCGGAGCTGGCAACGGAGCTGGACTGCACGGTGCGCGAGGTGCGCGACATCATGCGCATCACCCAGCAGCCGATCTCGCTGGAGAAGCCGGTGGGCGACGAGGACGACTCGGCGTTGGCCGACTTCGTGGAGGACGTGTCCTCCGCCTCGCCGTTCGAGATCGCCTCCGAGGCGCTGCGCAGGGAGAGCGTCTCGCGCGTGCTCGCCTGCCTGCCGCGTCGCGAGCGGGAGGTGATCGAGATGCGCTACGGGATCGTGGGCGGACGCTCGCGCACGCTGGAGGAGGTCGGCCGCGCGTTCAACATCACGCGCGAGCGGGTCCGCCAGATCGAGAACCGCACGCTGAAAAAGCTGCAGACGCTGCCTGACGCGCAGCCGCTGCGCGAGGCGTCCTGACAGCGATCGCAGGCCGCCCACCGTGGCGGCCTGCGAGCATCATCCGTAGTCCCTAAACTGAGCGCCCCTGGCGGGGTTCCCGAGCGGTCAAAGGGGACGCGCTGTAAACGCGTTGGCTCTGCCTTCGCAGGTTCGAATCCTGCCCCCGCCATTGGTAAACATGCACAGTGCGGCCTCCCGTCAACGGGGCTGGGATACTTCGATGCCAAGAGCCTGCGCTGCGCCCGCCAAGGGCGTGTCGTAGCAGTAGAGCCGATCGAGATCCTCACCAAGGCTGAGAGCGGTCGCCAAATGAAGGGCATCCAGCGAGCGAAGCTCGGCCGGATCCAACTCAGCAGCCGCTTCGAGGATCCCGTGATCGAGCGGCAGGAGGGTGACCGCCGTCAGCCCTGCGCGGACACGCCTGGCGGCCAGCTCGCCGTAGCGCCGCGCAACACGCCGCCCCTCCACGACCAGCAGGGCGCTGCTGAGTAGTTCTCCGCCGGCAAGCTCACGCCGCAGTGCAGCGCTCTCCGGCTCTGAGCGCACCAGCTTGATGAACGCTGACGTATCCAGATAGTCAGGCAAGCGCCCTACAGACGCTCGTCGCGCAACTCATCGAGCACTTCGCCCGAGGGCGGACCGGGGATCGGCGAGCGCAGCTGCTCCATGACATCGAGCAGGCTGCCCTGCCCACGGCTGGCCCCCCGCTCGGCGACCAGCCGGTCGACGACGCTCCCACGTCCCGGTGCGGGCGTGAGCTGCGCGATCTCCTGGCCGCGATCGGTGATCACAAACGACTCCCCGTGGCGTGCCCGCTGTGCGTAGCGGCTTAGGTTCTGGCGCATCTCGCGTATACCGACCAGCTCCATGTGCGTCATTGTAGCGTCAAGCTAGCTCACGCCTCCAAGGCCAACCGCTCGTGCACGGAGCGCACCGCGCTGGAGCCCTCGCCCACCGCCGCCGCCACTCGCTTCATCGAGCCGTGGCGAACGTCGCCGGCGGCGAACACACCCAGCGTGGACGTCTCGAACGGCAGCACCCTGGTGCTCTCGGCGCTGAGCGCGCCGGGCAGTTGGCGGTCGGTCAGGATGAACCCATCCTCGTCCAGCAGCACGCTGTCGCCCAGCCAGGCGGTGGCTGGGCGTGCGCCGATGAAGCAGAACAGGCCCGTGCACGCCATCTCCTGCCGGCGGCCGCTCGCCCAGTGCGTGAGCGTCGCCCCTTCCAGGTGGTCCTGACCGGTTAGCGCCTGGACTTCCACGCCCGTGAGTAGATCGATTTTCGGGTCCGCTTCGATCCGCTCGATCAGGTAGTGCGACATGCTCGCTGTGAGGTCCTGCCGCCGGATTGCGATCGTCACGCGGCAGTTGTGCTGAGCCAGGTAGATCGCCGCCTGACCGGCCGAGTTGCCGCCGCCGATCACCAGCACCGGCATTCCATCGCACACGCGGGCCTCGATGTCGGTGGCGGCGTAGTACACGCCAGCGCCCTCGAAGCGCTCCAGGTTCTCCACTTCCAGGCGCTGGTAGCGCGCACCGGAGGCCACGATCACCGCCCTGGCCGGTATCTCGCTGCCGTCGCGCAGCACCACCACCTGGAAGCTGCCCTGCGAGTGCAGGCCCACCACTTCGCACGGGGAGTTCAGCCGAGCCCCCAACCGCATCGCCTGCACGGCAGTCCTGCCGGTCAGTTCTTCGCCGGAGATGCCGTTGGGGAAGCCAGCGTAGTTCTCGATGCGCGAGCTCGCGCCCGCCTGGCCGCCGATCGCCACCGCGTCCAGGGACACGGTGCGCAGCCCCTCCGACGCGCCGTACACCGCCGCCGCAAGGCCGGCCGGGCCGCTGCCTACCACCACTAGGTCGAACACGTAGTCCGGCACGGGCTGGAAGGTCAGCCCGAGGTGCTCCGCAAACGCAGCCGTGGAGGGCCTGCGCAGGGTGTCTGTCGCCGTGATCACCGCCGGGATGTCCTGCGTTCGCAGGCCCATTGGCTCAAGCAAAACGTCTGGATCCTCCGCATCCTCCACGTCGATCCACGCATGCACCAGATGCGAGTGTTCGGCAAACGAGCGCAAGCTCATCGCTTCCGGGGAGTAGCGCGAGCCGACGATGCGAATCGCCTGCGCACCCTCACCCGAGCGCAGGTACTCCCGCCGTGCCAGCAGCGCGTTGAAGATCGTTTCCGCCAGCGCCGGGCGCACGCTCATCAGCCGGCGGAACTCCGCTTGCGCGATCACCAGCACACGCCCGGCACGCGAAACACGACAGGTCAGAAAGCGCCGCTGCCCTGTCAGCAGCGTCAGCTCGCCCACGAAGGCGCCCGGCCCAAACTCGGCCACCACCGCCTCGTCGGCCCCGCCCGAGCGAACGACCTGAACTTCGCCCTCCAGCACCACGAACAGGTCATACGACGCCTCCCCAGCCTGAAACAGCAGCTGGCCAGCCTCGGTCCCGAGCTCGGTGGCGAACGTCGCCATGTCGGCCAGCTCCGCCGCGCTCAGCACAGGCCACGCGACAGGGTCCTGAGGGCTGTTGGCGCTCATCGCTGCGTGATCGTCCTGCGGAGCGCAGGATCAGTCCGGCTTGCGCTCCTCGTCGGCTTCGCCGTACACGCCCGCGTCGGCCTCGCCGTCCACCGGACCGGTGTGCTCGCGCTCAGCTGCCGCATCGAGCATGATGCGTGTCGGCGTGTGCTCATCGCCGTGGGAGGCGTGTTCGATCAGCGCCTGCTCGGCCAGCTCGAAGCCCTCTGACTCGCCTCCGCCCGCCTCCTCCACAGCACGGCGCGCTTCACGGCGGCGTAGCTCAAGCTCATCGATTCGATCGTCCGCTTCGTCCATACCCCCACCCTACACCCGCCCGTCCACACACGATCAGACCAGCACGAATCGGGTTGTTAAGAAGTAGATCACCCGGTTTGCCAAAGCTGAACACGGGGATACGATGCTCAGCTGTCGGTCCAGCCAGCCACAGACGCAGCAGCCCGGCCCGGGTCAGCTGGTCAGACCAAGGATGGGGGCAAGAGACGTGAAGCGACTGCCTACGATCGGTTTCGTTGCCGTGTGCATGATGTTCGCGCTGCCGGCGTCAGCGTCAGCGTCGGTGTCGTCGACCGGCCAGGTCAAGCACTGGGGCTCCTATGCAGGGGCCGACGTAACCCCGCTGCCCAAGGCTGTGGCCAACCTCGAAAACGTGGTGGCGATCGACGCCGGCAACATGTCGGGCTACGCCCTGGAGTCCAACGGGACGCTGTGGGCGTGGGGCGAAAACGGGGAGGGCGAGCTGGGCGACGGATCGACCGCGCCGAGCCGGAAACAGGCCACACAGACGACCTTTCCCGCCGGCGTGAAGATCGTGGCGATCGGCGAGGCACAGGACAGCGGCTTCGCGATCGACTCCACCGGACAGGGCTGGGCCTGGGGGATGAACGGCCCTGGCCAGCTGTGTCTCGGCAAGGGCACGGAAAGGCGCGTGCTGACGCCCCAGAAGGTGCCTGGGTTGACCGAAGCGCATGCTGTTCAGGGCGGTGAGCACCACGTCCTGTGGCTGTTGAAGAACGGCGCTCTTGAGACCTGCGGCACGAACAGCAATGGACAGCTCGGCGTCGGTCCCGCAGCGGCGCGGAGCGCCTCTCCCCTATCCGTGCCCGGCCTCTCGAAAGTGGTGGAAATCTCCGCCGGCGAGAAATCCTCGTGCGCGCGCACGTCTTGCAGGGGCGATCTACGACTGGGGCGCCAACTACAACGGCCAGGCGGGCATCGGCACGGAATCTGCGGCTGTGTACGAACCGACCTTGGTCCCCCTCCCCGGAGCCGCCAGCGAGGTCTCCTGCGGCGGGAACCTCCCGCCCAACGGACACACGCTGGCGCTGGTCAAAGGCGTCCCCTACGGCTGGGGAGCGGACGCTGCCGGCCAGGTCGGCGATGGCCAGACCGTCAACAAACTCAAGCCCGTGATAGCCACGGCGGTGGAGTCGCTGGGCCTGACGCACGTGGTGGCATCCGGCGCCTACTCGCTCGGCATCAACGCCATCGGCGAGCTCTATGCGTGGGGCTCAGACGAAGGCGCAGCGCTCGGCACCGGGCTGGGGCTGTCCTCGCTTACGCCGGTGGCGATCGAAAGCGGCGTGGTGGAAATCTCGGGTACGGCGCTGAACTCGCTGGATCGTTAGAGGGAGGCATTCAGCGCACCTCGCCTTTGATCTCCACCGCTTCGCCGTACTTGAGGCTGCCTTTGCTCGCCAGGCCAGCCTGAGCGGCTGCCCCTGAGCCGATCGTCGCGAGCAGGGTGTCGTTGGCCGCTCCTTCAAACGCTTCCGGCGCCTGTTTGCCGGCGGTGGCGCTGAATGTGAGCGTTGAGCTCGAGGACATCTTGTCGGCGGTGCCGAGCGGGGCGATCACCGAGCCGCTCACGGCGATCCTCGTGCCGGACGCGCATTCGGCCGTCAGCAGCGTCGGCGAGCCCGCCAGGTCGAGCCCCACCGACACGGACAGCTGTTCGCCTTCGACCGCGTCCTTGACGAATCCGAGCGAGCCCTGCAGCGCGGCGGTGACGATTTCCCCGGGCGCGGCCCCGGCGGACTGACAGGCTTCTTTGTTGGAGGCCATCGCGCAGCCCGTGAACGTGATCGTGGCGGTGGCGGTTTTGGCGCCGGTGTAGGCCCCGGCGGTGGCGGCGTGCTTGCACTTCAGCGCTGCGTCGGCGACCGTTTCCAGGGTGCTGGCGCCGGCGGCGCCTGTGAACGTGGCGCTCGCACCGGGCCCGGTGCTCCATTCATAGCGCCCTCCCTTGGACGGGCTGAGGCAGCCCGGATCTTCAAAGCCGCCGGAGTAGATCTTTTCCTTGCCCACCTTGACGCCTTCGAGCTTCACGCAGCGGCCGACCTCGGGGATTTCGCGCTCGGCCTTGACCAGCGACGCGGACACGTTCTCGAACTCGCCTTCCAGGACGGCGGTGTTGTGCCCGGCGCCGGCTGGAATGCCGGCGATCAGGTCGACCGAGGGGTCGATCAGCAGCGAAAGGAGCCCGCCGCAGCCGCTTGCTCCGGGCACGCTGAAGGTGTTGTCGACCAGCGAGTTGCTGACGAGCACGATGTTGCCGTCGCCGACGAATTCGGGCTTGCCCGCCTTGCCGACGATCGGCTTTGCCGGTGGCGGAGGACTGGTGGCGCCGCTGGTCAGCTGCGGCTGCACCGGGCTGGCTTGCGAGCCGATGTAGCAGGAGGAGCCGAGCAGCGGATTGCTCAGTTTGATCTTCAGCGGCAACGACACCGCGGAGCCCTTCTCGGCGAAGAAGTTCTTGAGGTTCAACACGACCGGCCCCGCCAGTTCGGCGGTGGCCTGCACTTCGGTGAGCGGCGGCAGCAGTTCCACCCCGATCAGGCCGCCCGGGAGTTCCAGGGGGGTGGCGGGCAGTGTGTTGCCGTCGGCTGCCGGGACGAGGTTCTGAGAGGTTTCCGTGAGGCCGCCCTGCAGCAGGATCCGCTTGTCGATCGGCACCGACTTGCTGCCGAGATGGAATTCGCCGCCGGTTGTGTAGGACACCACGCAGCCCACCACTCCGGGCGCGTTGACGGGGCAGTCGTCGAAGGCGGCGAATTCCTGTTGCAGGCCCGCCAGCGCCGGCGCGGCGCCGGCGAGTATCGCGATCGGCGCCGCCAGAGCCACCGCCGTGACCGTGAGCGCCCGTCGCGCCGTGGCAGGCCGCCGACGCAGGGCCATCGTCATCCGCTTGAAATCCATTCGCAACCCCTCCACGCGTGTTTCTGGATCGCCCCCATGGGGCCCACGCGGCGATCCTACACGTCTAGACGATAAGTGACAAGCTCATTTCTTAACGACAAGTAATGAGCCTTAGCACGACGGCAATGAATACGCGTCCATTTATTGTGCCGGCGCAGATCAGACGGTGCTGTGCGTTGCGGCCTGGAGCAGGCCTCCGCCACGTTTGAAGCGAACGTCGCTTCCCGTCCGATCACTTCCGCTGACCACGCTCAGCTGCGGCCACGGCTTGTCCGGCCGGCTGAAGTAGAAGCCCTGGACCAGCGGCACGCCAAGCTCGCAAACGGTTCTCAGCTCGGCCTCGTTCTCCACCCCCTCCGCCACCAGCAGGCTTCCCACCTTGGCCGCATACCCAGCCAGTGCCCCCACCAGCGCCGCCCGCTCGCCGTCGCTGTCGATGTCGCTGACCAGCGAGCGATCGAGCTTGAGATAGCCCGGACGGACGCTGGTGACCTGACGCAGCCCCGAGTAGCCGGCGCCCATGTCGTCGACCGCCAGGCACACGCCACGCGCGCGCAGCGGCGCGATCGCCTCCCGCAGGTGACGATCGCTGTGCACCAGCGTCTCCTCGGTGATCTCCACGATCAGCCCGTCCAGGTCGTCCGTCGGGCTGGTCACAGCCCCCATCAGCATCTCCATGGTGGACGCTTCCAGCAGCACCGGCGCTGACAGGTTGATCGACAGGCTGGTGCCGGCGGGACGGCGCGGGAACAGCTCCAGGGCAAGGCGCAGGCAGGCGCGCTCGAGCTCCGCACGGCGCCCCAGCTGCTCGGCCAGAGCGAACCAGTGCAGCGGACCGCCGTTCACGTTTGGGTCCTCGAAGCGCGCCAGCGCCTCGTAGGCATGCACCGCACCGCTGCGCACGTCAACGATCGGCTGCACCACCATCGACAGCCCCGCGCCCGCCAGCAACCGGTCGAGCGCAGCTTCGGCAAGCGAGATCTCGGCCGCATCCTTGCGCTCGCCTTCAGTGCGACTGGCATGCTCGACGGCGGCGCCAGCGCGCTCCTCGCGCTCGGCCACCCGCGCGGCGATGTCGCCCGCCAGCAGCAGCGTCTCGGCGCTCTCAGCCTGCAGGCGCGCCTGGCGCAGCAGCAGGTTCAGCTCGTGCGTGAGCCGACCGCTGGTCAGCAGCAGCCCGATGGTGGCCACACAGAATCCGGCGTATTCGCCGCTCACGTGCCCGCCTCGGGCCACCGGCAGCGCGAGTGCGCCCAGCACGATGGTGCGCCCGAGCCAGTGCACACGTCCGCCGCGCGCCAGCACCCCGCTGGCCACCGCCACCAGCCACAGCACGCTGAGCACGCTCACCCGCTCATCGCCGAAGCCGATCAACAGCACGCCCGCGCTGCCGGCCAGCGACTCCTCGACGGTGAGCCACACAAGCCGCGGCGCGGCGAGCTGGACCAAGGCGGTCAGTGCGATGGTGGCGAAGCCGACCACGCCGAGCGCCGGGATCGGCAGCAGGCTGGGCCACACGAGGATCGACGCGATACCCACCAGGCCCATGGCGATACGGGTGGTGGCGGCCGTCCTGCGAGCTCGCAGGATGTGTCCTCCCGTCTCGATCGGAACAGGACCATCTAGCACGGCCATCCCTAGTGATCGACCGAACGAAGGCGCTCCTTGAACGAGCGCGGCGTGCGCGCGACGGACGTTCAGGCCTGCTCGCCGGCGCCTGAGCGCAGCTTCAAAGCCAGCTCCTGCGCGTGCGGGGTGCTGAGCAGCACGTGCTTCAGCGTGCCGTGGTTGCGCACCGAGAACGACAGCGCGGGCACTCCGCGGCGAACCACGAAGACCTGGTCGAGGCGCAGCGTGCGGGCGATGTACAGCAGCCAAGGCACCCGCAGGCCGACTTTCATGCCGGCTGTCATCGCCTGGCGGACCGGCTCCTGGACGACCTCGACATCGCTCACGTCCGCGCGCGCCACGTGTATGTCGCGCATCAGTCCCAGCGCCTTCTGCCACCACGCCAGCTTCACCTGCACCGTCCGCTCGTCGACCTCGACACGCATGACCACAAGCCTATCCGTGGACGTCCGAGCGCGCACAACAACACATCTCGAGGCGCGCACAATCGCGCTCCAGGCCTGCAATCAAGCCACCTGACGAGACAGTTGTCAGCAGGATAGGTGCTGTATATATCTTGGGGCGCGTGAACCACCGAGAGACATGGCCCTCCTACTACAGACAACTGTCTGTGGACCTTTCGTCTGAGTCCCGCGAAAGTTGAAACGATGGAGACTGTCCGCAAGCAGTTTGCTGCCAATCTCAGGCGCCACCGCGATCGCGCGGGGCTCTCCCAGGAGGCCCTTGCCGACATCTGCGATCTGCACCGCACCGAGATCAGCCTGCTGGAGCGCTGCAAGCGCTCACCGCGACTTGAGACGATCGTGATCCTGGCGCACGGACTGCAACTGTCATCCCCCGGCGAGCTGCTCGAGGGCATCAACTGAGCAAGCTGAAGCTCGCCAGCTTCAGCGAGTGACGGACGCGAGAACCGCCACACCGCCGAGCGCAAGCACGGCGCCGAGCACCTGGATGCGCGCCGGGCGCTGGCGCAGGACGATCGCACCGAGCGCGATGGTGGACACCGGATACAGCGAGGCAAGCACCGCCACCACGCTCAATGCGCCGTCCCGAGCAGCCCCCGCAAACGCCAGATCCGCGATCGCGTCACCCAACCCAACCGCCGCGATCATCCCCACCACCGCGCGCCTGTCGATCACCAGCCTGACTCGCAATGCCCTGCGGGCCGCGGGCATCGACGCCAGCGCCACCAGGGCTGTGAGCACTCCGCCGATCCGCACTGCGCCGACTGCCCACAGAGCGCCGGCCGCACTGGCTCTGTCGAGCAGCGTGAGCACCGTGCCGGCGCCGACCGCGGCAGCCAGCGCCAACGCGTAGCCGATCAGCGCCTCGCGGCGCGGCGGTCGAGTGGCACTGGGGCTCCACGCGGCGCCCGCCGTGCCGGCCAGCGCACAAACGAGACCGACGGCGATCAGCAGATCGATGCGATCGCCGCCCACGATCCCCACCACGACCGGCAGCACCGCGCCCAGTCCGGCTATCTGCGCCATCACGATCGCCGGGCCACGTCTCAGCGCCTCATAGATCAGGCCCAGCTCCCCCACCGCCAGCACACCGGCCGCCACACCGAACAGCAGGCGCGGATCGTGCGGCAGCGACGGGCCGGAGATCGCCAGCACGGGCGCCACCAGCACGAGACCTGCCAGCTGCGAGCCGACCAGCACGAACAGCATGCGCACCGAGGCGGCGGAGAGCCCACCGAGGAAGTCAGACACACCCCAGGCGAGGCTGGCGAGAAGCGCGAGCACGATTCCCCCCATCTCCAGCCACCATACACGCCCCAATCGAGGCGTCCGAGCGGACGCTTAGCGTTGCCGCCATGGCCTGGCACCAGGGACGCCTCGTGGCATTCGACGTGGAGAGCACCGGCGTGAACCCGGAGCACGACCGGATCGTGACTGCCGCCGTCAGCGTGGTCGGCGCCGGCCAGCCGTCCGTGCACCGCGCCTGGCTGCTGGATCCGGGCGTCGAGATACCCGCCGAGGCGACCGCCGTGCACGGCATCACCACCGAGCGGGCGCGCGCCGAGGGCCGGCCGGCCGCTGAGGCGATCGAGGAGATGACCGCCATGCTGGCCGCCCAGACAACTGCAGGGTGTGCCCGTGATCGCGTTCAACGCCCGCTTCGACCTCACGATGCTCGACCGCGAGGCGCTGCGCCACGGCTGCGCCACGCTGCTGGAGCGCGTGGGTGGCGCAGACCACTTGTTGGTCGTGGATCCACACGTGCTGGACAAGCAGTTCGACCGTTTCCGGCGGGGCAAGCGTACGCTCGGCGCGGTCTGCGAGCACTACCGGATTCCACTCGAGCAGGCTCACGCGGCCAGCGCCGACGCGTTGGCCGCTGCGCGCCTGGCCTACCGGCTGGGGGCCACAGTCGGCGAGCTGCACGACACCGACCTGCCGACCCTGCATCGCCAGCAGATCTCATGGGCGGCCGCACAGGCGGCCTCACTACAGGACTACTTCAGGCAGCAGGGCCGTGATGAGCTCGTCGAGGGAGCGTGGCCGGTGGTGCCGCAGCCGCTGGCGCGGGCGGCCTGAGCGAAGTCCTTACGAGGCCGACGCGGGGACTCGAACCCCGGACCCCCTCCTTACCATGGAGGTGCTCTACCAACTGAGCTACGTCGGCACGACTGGCAGATCGTAGCCGTTTCGCGTCTCCCCGTCGGGCAGCGATCCGCTGTCCTACGCGGCCAGGTTCTCGAACACGGCCGCCATGCCCTGCCCGCCGCCGATGCACATGGTCTCGAGGCCGTAGCGCGCGCCGCGCCGTTGCAGCTCGCGCAGCAGCGTGGCCATGATCCGCCCGCCGGTGGCTCCGATCGGGTGTCCCAGCGAGATCCCCGATCCGTTCACGTTGACGCGCTCCAGGCCGTCCGGCAGCTCCCACTCGCGCAGCACCGCCAGCACCTGGGAGGCGAACGCCTCGTTGAGCTCGATCAGGTCGATGTCGGCCAGCGTCAGGCCGGCGCGCTCGAGCGCCAGCGCCGTCGGCCGGGACCGGGCCGATGCCCATCGTCTCCGGCGCCACGCCCGCCACCGCCCACGAAACCAGCCGGGCGAACGGCTCGCAGGCCGAGCTCCGCGGCCTTGTCGGGGTGGGTGACGATGCACACGGCCGCGCCGTCGTTCTGGCCGCTGGCGTTGCCGGCCGTGACCGTGGCCTCGGGGTCGCTCGCGCCCATGATCGCGCGCAGGCGCGCCGAGCGCTCGAGCGTCGTGTCCGCGCGCGGGTGCTCGTCGCGTGTCGACCAGCTCTCGCTCCTTGCGGCCCGTGACCGGCACCGGCACGATCTCCTGCGCGAACGTGCCGTCCTGCTGCGCGGCCACGGCCCGCTGGTGGGAGCGCAGCGCGAACTCGTCCTGCTCCTGCGCGGGATGGAGTACTCGCGGCGCAGGTTCTCGGCCGTTTCGATCATCCCGCCGGGCACCGGGTGATCGACCCGCCGGCGGTCACCCGCCGCGCGCCAGGCGATCGTCGAGCCTCACGCCGCCGCCCTTCGACGCCCCAGCGCAGGCCGGTCGAGTAGAACTCGGCCTGGCTCATGCTCTCCGCGCCGCCGGCCAGCACCAGCTCGGCGGCGCCCGTCTGCACCTGCATGCAGCCTACTGATCGCCTGCAGCCGGAGCCGCAGCGGCGGTCGACCTGCAATCCGGGCACCTCCATCGGCAGGCCGGCGTCGAGCGCGGCGACCCGGCCGAGCGCGGGCGCCTCGCCGTTGGGGTAGCCCTGGCCCGAGGATCACGTCGTCGATCTCGCTCGCGCGGCAGCGCCCGTGCGCTGCACGAGCTCGCGGATCACCGTCGCCGCGAGCGCCGCTGCGGGCACGTCGCGGAACACCCCACCGAAGCCCCCACCGGCGTGCGCAGCGGTTCACAGATGACAGCGTCGCGCATCTGGGCAAGCCTACAGCGAGATCTGGAGCTGCCGGGGACCGCTCGGTTCCAGCGTTTTTCCGGAGCGGCCCAGCGTGCCGCCTCCGCCGGTTTTGGCGCGTTCCACGAGCAGTGCGAACAGCTCGCTCTCGGCCCTGGGGGGAAACGGCACGGTCAGGCCGAAGCTGAAGAGGCTCACCATCGCCTGCCCGTA
Source organism: uncultured Solirubrobacteraceae bacterium (assembly GCA_963723325.1). GTDB lineage: Bacteria > Actinomycetota > Thermoleophilia > Solirubrobacterales > Solirubrobacteraceae > Palsa-744. The sequence continues at coordinate 32,990 of CAVRQK010000007.1, forward strand.
GTCGAAGCCGACGATGTCGATGTAGAGCGGAATCTGCACGCCGTGAGTGCTGGCCCGTGCGGTGATGAGCCAGCCATAGCTTCCCGCGGTGCCGGGCGCGGGCGGGGAGCTCTTGACGATCGAGGAGATCTTCAGGCTGGTCCCGCTCTTTGACTGCAGCGCGAGCAGATGCCCGATGAACACCTTCAGGCATCCGCTGGCACGGTTGCCGCGAAGCAGATTCAGTTCGGCCAGGGCCTGCGCGGGCGTGTTGGCCACTTCGACGCTGGAGCTCGCACTCACGTTGAGAATCTGGGCGGAGCGTTCAAATGTGTGCGAGCCGGCTTCCGCCAGCGGGGTGACTTCCCTGTTCCCCATGCATGCCCGCGCGGCTCGTTCGAGCGCCTTTTCACGGCTGTTGGTGCTCGTGCGTTCGGTGTTCACGTGAAATCCGGGGAGGTCGCTGGCGCGCAGGTTCAGAGCTTTGGCCAACGCGCTGGCCTGTGCTTTTGTGCTGGCCAGCCCGCGACGTTTGGCCGGGCCTTGGGCGGCCTTGGGCTGCGCCGCCGCCTTGGTTGGCGTGGACGGCAGGTGAGCGCCCTTGCCGCAGGCCGCGAACACGAGTGTGGCGGCTGGCAGCAGGAGTGTGGCGGCCATGCGGCGCACGATCGGCGCATTGTGGCAGAGCGCCGTCACGCTGGCCTGAGCCGTCCATGGCCGACGATCACGGCGGAGCCGCCCACTTCCACGCGCTCGATCAGCTCGCCCGAGCCGTGGGCCACGGCATACAGCAACGACGGGCGGCCGATCTCGATGCCCTGGCTGATCTCGATCTCCTCGCCGAAGGCGATCCGGCGGTGGCGGCTGAGGTGCAGGGCCAGCGGCCCGGCGGCCGAGCCGGTGGCTGGGTCCTCGGGCACGCCGAGCCCGGGCGCGAACATGCGCGTCTTGAAGTGCCCGTTAGATCCGGCGAAGCAGTTGGCCTGCACGCCCAGGCGGGCCAGCGCGCGCATGTCGGGTTCCAGCGCGGCCACGGCGGCCTCGCTGTCCAGCTCGATGTAGGCGTGACTGGGTCCGTTGGTGTAGGTCTCGACCGGCAGTCCGGAGCGCTCGATGCCGAGCGCCGCCAGCAGCTCGGCCTGCTGTCGACACGGCTCCCAGGTGGGGATCGGCTGCGCCATCCAGCCGAACGCCGCGCGCCCGTCCGCTGCTGCAGTGGTCAGGCGCACGGCCACTGGACCTGCGCCTGTCTCCAGCGTGACCGTTTGGAGCTCAGCGCGCTGCCGATCAGGACCGCCGTGCCGAGCACCGGGTGTCCGGCGAACGGCAGCTCGGCGGTGGGGGTGAAGATCCGTATGCGCACGTCGCCGCCCTGCTCGGGTTCGAGCACGAACACGCTCTCGGACAGGCTCAGCTCGAGCGCCAGGCGCTGCATTTGCTGCCCGTCCAGGTGACGGGCGTCGGTGAACACCGCCAGCTGGTTGCCCTCGAGCGGCGTGGCGGTGAACACGTCCAGCAGCACGTAGCGCTCGCCGTGTGGCGGCTCGAGGAGCGACAGCTTCTCCAGGGGCGCTTGCACCCCCCGCACACTATGCGTCGGTGCTGGCGCTGAAGTCGCTGGGACGCTCGCGGCTGGCCTGGTCGAGCGCCCGTTTCACTCCGTCGGCGTCGAAGTCCGTTCCATAGACGGGGCTGCCGGGCTGCTGGCGCCAGGATTCGCTGAGCGGGCCGGCGTCGACGGCGTCGAAGCCCAGTTCCTCCACGAGCGCCAGCACGACGGCCTTGGCGCTCGCGTCGTCGCCGGCCACGGGGAGTGCGATGCGCCCTGGCTGGCCCTTGGGCAGGCCCTGCTCGAGCAGGTGCTGGGCGTAGATGTTGTTGAACACCTTGATCACCGGGTGGCGCAGCTGCTGGGCGACCCACTCGCTCTCGGTGGTGCCGTCCTCGATGGCGTCGATGCGCCCGTCGCGCTGCTGCGGGTAGTAGTTGCCGGTGTCGATCACGACCACGTCGGCGGCGGCCTGGTCGAGCAGGTCCTTGGGCAGGTCGAGGATGTGCTTCTGCGGGATGGTGACGATCACCAACTCGGCGCCGCGGGGCGCATCCTCGCGGGTGGCGGCGCTGGCGCCGGTCTCCTCGGCGAGCTCGGCGAGCGTCTGTGGTCCCCGCGAGTTGGCCACGGTGACGTCGTGGCCGAGCGCGGTGAGGCGGTGCGTGAGCGCGCCGCCGATGTTGCCGGCGCCGATGATTGCGATCTTCATGAGTTCTCCTTGGCTGTTGGATGGGTCATTACACAGGCGTGATCCTCTACCTTTGAAGGGAGGAGTCAGGAACATGACATCGAGAGTGAGGCTGCGCCAGGCGGTGCTGGTGGCCGGGGAGCTCGAGCCGGTGGCCACGGCGCTGCGCTCGGCGCTGGACCTGGGCGCTCCATACAACGACCCGGGCGTGGGCGCGTTCGGGTTGAGCAACGCGGTGTTTGCGTTGGGCGACTGCTTCCTGGAGGTGGTTTCACCGATTCGCCCGGACACGCCGGCCGGTCGCTATCTCTCGGGGCACGGCGACGACGGCGGCTACATGGTGATGTTCGACCTAGAGGGTCGAGAGGATTTTGAGGGGGCGCGCTCGCGCGCGCTCGGCTTGGGCGTGCGGGCGGTGTGGCAGATCGAGTTGCAGGACATTGAAAGCGTGCACCTGCACCCGGCTGACATGCGTGGTGCGATCGTGTCGCTCGACCGCTCCGATCCGTATGGCACGTGGCGCTGGGGCGGGCCCGACTGGACGGGACGAACGGGCGTGGGCGCGGCGGGTCGGCTGGCAAGCGTGACGCTGGCGGTGGATGACCCTGCCGGCACGGCGGCGCGTTGGGGGGAGGTTCTGAGCGTGTCGGCGAGCGCTGGCGAGCAGCCGACGCTGCGGTTGGATGACGGCGAGGTGCGCTTCGAGCGGACCGCCGAGGGACGGTTGGAGCGCCTGGTGGAGATCGCGGTGGAGTTGCCGCACGAGCTTGCGGGCGAGACGGAGTGCTTGCAGCTAGGCGGCGTGCGCTTGCGACGCGTCGCACCCGGCTGAGTCGCCGGCGAGGATCTCGGCCAGGAATGCCTCGACCACGCGGGGGTCGAACTGGCTGGCGGCGCAGGCGCTGAGCTCGCCCAGCGCGTCGTCCTCGGAGCGCGCTTCGCCGAACGGGCGCTCGGAGATCATGGCGTGGTAGGAGTCGCACACGAACACGATGCCGCCAGCGGCCAGCGGATCTCCTCGCCGCGCAGGCCGCGGGGATAGCCGCTGCCGTCGAAGCACTCGTGCGTGGCGCCCACGATCTCGGCCACCTTGCGGAGCGCGGGCGCCGCGCCCAGGATGCTGGCGCCGATCGTGGGATGGCGGCGCATCAGCTCCCATTCGTGCTCGTCCAGCGGTCCGGCTTTGTGCAGCACGCCATAGGGGATGGCCATCTTGCCGATGTCGTGCAGCTCGGCGGCGCGCACGGTGTCGGACAGGTCGATGCCGCTCATGCCCAGCCGTCGCGCCACGCCCTCGGCCAGCTCGGCCACCTGCGAGCAGTGCTCGCGAAGCACCGGCTCGTGCGCGTCGAGGATCCGCAGCGCCAGGTCGCGTGTCTGCGTGACCGCGCTGGCACGGCTGGATTCCTTGCAGGCATACATGCGCTCGTCGGCCAGCTGCAGCGCCTGGTCGTGGTCCTGCGCCTCGGCGGGCAGCATCACCGAGCCGTGGGAGCTGGTGATCGAGAAGCCTTCGCCTTCCTCGCTCAACGCACGCGTGCAGGCGCCCACCATCTCCTCGCTGCAGTCGCCCCACAGCAGCGTGCAGAACTCATCGCCGCCGAGCCTGTAGGCCCTCCCCTGCGCGCCCACGGCCAGATCGAGCGCCCGCGCCACGCGCCCGAGCAGCAGATCGCCGCCGAGGTGGCCGAAGCTGTCGTTGTAGGCCTTGAAGCCGTCCAGGTCGAACATCAGCAACCGCACCGTCTCGCCCTCCTCGGCGCCCTTCCACACCCGTCCGAGGTCCTCGGCCAGCTGGCGGCGGTTGGCCAGTCCGGTCAGGGGGTCGATGGTGGCCTCCCCGCGCTGGTGCAGTTCGGCGGACTCCAACGCCCACACGATCGACACGACGGCCGCCAGCAGCGCAAGCGTGGTCAACACCGTCGTGGGGTTGTGCAGCGTGGCGCTGGGATCGACTCCGAGCGTGACGCCCAGCACGACCAGCACGGTGACCAGGAGCCCTGCCACGACCACCTGCGGGCGAAAGCGCGCGGCCACCATTGCGGCCGGCAGCACCAGCCACGGCAGCGCCGGGCTCTTGGGCCCGCCGCTGAGCACCACGCCGGCGGCCAGCAGCGCGAGCGTGACGAGGATCGCGCGCATGCTGACGCGCTCGGGATGGGCGCTTGAGGCCATCCGCCGATCGACGCTCGTGAAGTTCAGCGCGGAGAGCCCGAACAGGAGCAGCGTCCAGTGCCCCAGCCACGGCGTGGCCAGCAGCAGCGCAACGCCGATCGAGCCCGAACCGACCATGCGGATCACGCGCACGCGGCCGTTGGCGTCGGCAACGCGCGCGCGGTCGGACTCGGTGGGGCACAGCCAGCTCTGTGTCATGGCATCTGTACATTCGTCCGATGGCGAGGAACGCTTGAGCCATGAATCTACGTCGATACGACGCAGCGCGGGGACTAACGACGGATGTCGGGCGGGCGGGGGCTTCGAGCCATGCGACGCGCTATGCGCCCGCTGTCCAAATCGGCCAGGTAATACAGCACGGCGAAGGCCGCCAGATCCTCCACGGACACGCCCAGACGGGCGCTCTCCTCCTCGAGGGCCTCCCATGTGAAGGCCTCCATAGGCACCGCCAGAGAGCGCATCGCCGCGTCGGCGGCCTGCTCTCGGACCGGCGCCCCGGTCACCCTGACCCTCGGCTCGATGGCTGGCATTCCCATTCAACGGTCGAAACCCATCCGCACTCACGCGGGTGGACGCAGAGAGGGACGAAAAAAGGCTGGTGTTGTGGGTGAGGGAGCAGACGCCGCCGAGATGGCTGGAGCGGGCGTTGCGCTGGCTCCTGCCGAGTGAGAATCCGTCGGGGGCGGTCTACGGCGCAATCTTGATCGGTGCGCTGCTGGCAGCCGAGAGCGGGCGCCATGAGACATACCTCGACACGATCGGCTCGGCTGCGGTGGCCACCGCCCTGTATTGGCTGGCGCACGCCTATGCCAGTGTGCTCGGTCACCGCCTGGATTCTCACGAGCCGCTCAGCGCCGGCGCGCTGGCGCGCGCCCTGACCCACGACTGGGCGCTCGTGCGCGGCGCCGCGGTCCCGCTGCTGGCGCTGGCGCTGGCGTGGATCGCCGGCGCCTCTCAGCAGAGCGCTGTGACGGCCGCGCTGTGGAGCACCGCTGCCTGCCTGGTCGCTTTCGAGCTGATCGCCGGCCTGCGCTCGCACGCCACACGCGGCGAACTCGCGCTGCAGGTGGGAGTGGGCGTGACGATGGGCGTTGCGATCCTGGCGCTGAAGGTCATCCTTCACTGAGCAGCACCGTAAACGTTGGAGCTGTGTTTAGGCTGCGGGCATGGCCGTTGACCCGGCCGGAGCCTGCCGATGCCCACCTGGAGAACACGCCCATGGATCCGAACGATTGCCTGTAGACAAAAAACCGCTGACATGGAATGATCTGACGTCCCCAAGCCCCTGATATGTCGATGGTTTGGCGAGAAAGATCGATGCGGGAGGACGAATGGAATCGGGAGGCAGATTGTCGATCACCCAGCGCGCGGGGGGCGCTGGAAGAGACGCAGGCCCGACCCGGGTCAAAGCTCTCTACAAACGCCTGCCACACGGGCCCCATCGCCTGGACCGCGACGAGGTCATCCTCCATCAGCGAGCCCGCATCCACGGAGCGATGGTCGAGGCGGTGGCCGAGTGCGGCTATGAGGGGACCAGCGTCAAGCAGGTGATCGGCCTGGCGGGTGTGTCGCGCCGGTCCTTCTACGAGCAGTTCGCCAACAAGCAGGAGAGCTTCCTGGCCACCTTCGACCTGCTGGCCCATCAGGCGGCCGCAGCGTGCACGCCGTGCCTACCAGGCCGGCGAGGGCGGACTGGAAGACCGTCTGCGCAGAACCTTCCAAGCGTTGGACCAGGCCACCCGGGAGGACCCCAAGCCGGCGCAGCTGGTGCTGGTGGAGGCGCCGACCGCCGGGGTGGCGGGCGCGCTGCGCCTGTGCAGGGCGACGGCCATGTGCGAGCAGATGCTGGCCAAGAGCTTTGCCGAAGGGCCCGAGGCCACGCCGCTGCCGACCCCGATCGCGAGAAGTATCGCCGGCGGCATCAGCGGCTCGGTGGCCAACGTCATTCGCACGGGCGCACTGGCGGAGCGGCCGGAGCTGGCGGAGGAACTGCTGGGCTGGACGATGCTCTATCAGACGCCGGCGGCGGCGCAGATGGCGAAGCGGATGGCGCCGCAGTTGACCAGGCGGATGCGAGAGATCTCGTGCTCGAACGCGCACTCGTCGAACACGGGGATCGCAGCCGGCGCCGACGATCGCGAGCGCCTGCTGCAGCAGTGCTGCGCCTGGCGGCGATGCACGACTATCGCGAGCTGACCGCTCCACAGATAGCCGAGGAGGCGCGCGTTTCGATCGACGCTTTCCTCGAATGCTTCACAGACAGAGACGAATGTTTTCTGGCCGCGCTGGACATGGTCAGCGACGACATGCTGGCGATCGCAGCCGACCCGGGGCTGATATCCAGCGACTGGCCGCACGCGGTCCGGCGCACCATGGGGCAGCTGATGCACTATCTGGCCAATCGCCCGCTGTATGCCAGGACGATCACACAGGATGCGTTCTTCGCCGGCAGCGAGGCGGTGGCGCGCGACCTTGAGCTGGCGCGCAACATCACCGTGCTGCTGACCGAGGGCGCCCCCGCGCCGGCCGCCAACCCGTTGACGCTGGAAGGCATCACCGGCGCGCTGTGGCACACGATCCGCTATCAGGTGGCGGCCGGTCGGGTGCAGCTGCTCGGCGCCCTGTCGGACTACCTCTCCTACGCCGTGCTGGCGCCGTTCATCGGAGCGGATGCGGCGATCGAGATCGTGGCCGAAGAGCTACCGGCTTAGCGCGAACAACTGTTTCAGCGGCGCTTGCGCACGATGCGTTCGGCGAAGTGCGTGAGCACGATGCCGACCAGCAGCGACAGCACGATCACAACGATCAGCGGCGCGTTGCCGGAGCCGAAGATCCAGTCGACCCGAACCTGGTTGAGGTTGAACACGGCGAACAGCGTGATCAGCACGGCCAGCACCATCAGCGCGCCGCTGCGCGCCAGCTCGCCGCGGCTGCGCCGCCAGACTTGCCGCCGGCCCGATCGGCGTTGGGATTCGGTGGCGAGAGGATCGGCATCGGGTCTGATCGTAGCGCCCCGCGCGAGCCGGATGGCGTGCACCGCTGCTAGATGACCACGCTTCCGCTCAGCTCGGCGCGCACCCACGCGCACCCCACCGACAGGTCCTCCACCCCGAGCGCGGCCGCCACATTGAGCGCCATGCCGTGTCGGAAGAAGTCGTCGATCCGCTCCGGCTCGGCGCCTGACAGGCGGCGTGGCGAGATCGACCAGCTGCGCGTAGCCGTGGCGCACGCGCGTGCGCACGACCTCGTCGTCGCAGGCGGCGTAGCACTGGTGCTGGAGCATCAGCAGGTCGCGGTCGTTGAGCAGCAGCTCCTTGTAGGCGTAGCCCATCGCCTCCAGCGCATCGGAGCATCCCTCCGGCGCGCGCCCCTCGCGGAAGTCGCCGGCCGCCTGCGTGAACATGTCGGCGATCACCTGGAAGCTGCGCTCCACGGCCGCCAGGAACAGCTCGCGCTTGTTGGAGAAGAGGCTGAACACGTACGGCTGGGCCACCCCCACCGCGCGCGCCACGCGCTCCACGGCGGTGCCGTGCAGCCCGCCGCGGGCGAACTCGTGCACGGCGGCCGCGATCAGCTCCTCGCGCCGCTGCGCGGCCGGCACGCGGCGGCGGGCGGGCTCTGCATCGGGTGCCGGCTGCGAGCTCAAGCCGGCTCCCCCACGAGCGCCTCGGTGGAGAGGCCCTGCGCGTCGCGGTTCTCCTCGGCGCGTTCCCCAGCGCCGGCGCGCGCGGTGAACGGCAGCGCCGCAACCACGGTGGCGCCGAGCGCCAGCACCGCCACCCCGACCCAAAGCGCCGGGGCGCAAGCCGGCCACGAACGCCTGCGGCGAGGAGTAGCCGCCGGAGCCGGTGAACACCGACGCGAGCACCGCCACGCCCAGAACGCCTCCAACCTCGCGGATGGCGTTGTTGGCACCGGACGCCTGCCCGGCCTGCGCCGGTCGCACGGAGGACAGCACCGCGTTGGCGGACGGCGCGAACACCAGCGCCATGCCGGCGCCGGCCATCACGAACGCGACCAGCATGTGCGAGTAGGCCAGGTGGGTGGAGATCATGCGGCCAACCACGCCAGGGCGCCGGCCTGCAGCGTGAGACCGGCGAACATGAAGGGGCGGCTGCCAAGGCGCTCGGAGAATACGCCGGCCAGCGGCGCCACCACCATCGAGGCGCCGGTCCACACCAGCAACTTCAGCCCGGCCTGCAGCGGCGTGTTTCCAAGCACGTTCTGCATGTACTGCGAGAGGAAGAAGATCGAGCCGAACATGCCGAAGTACATGCTCAGCGAGACCACGTTGGTGACGGCGAACGAGCGTTTGGCGAAGAACGCCATCGGCAGCATCGGCTCGCGGGCGCGCAGCTCCCAGACCACGAAGGACGCCAGCAGCACGGCGCCGCCGATCAGGCTGACCAGCACCGTCGGGCTGAGCCAGCCGAGCGACTGCGCGCGCACCAGCCCGAACACCACGCCGAAGGCGCCGCCGGAGCCGAAGGCCAGGCCGGGCAGGTCGAGCGTGCCGTATGGGCCGCGGCTCTCGCTCAGTACGCGTGCGGCGATCGGGATCACGCAGATGCCGATCGGCACGTTGATCCAGAAGATCCAGTGCCAGGAGATGCCCTGCACCACCGCTCCGCCTACCAGCGGCCCGAGCGCTACCGCGATGCCGCTGATGCCGGACCACACCCCGATCGTCATGCCGCGCTTCTGCGCCGGGAACGCCTCGGCCAGCAGCGTGAGCGTCAGCGGTGTGACCACCGCCGCGCCCGCCCCCTGGATCGCGCGGGCGGCCACCAGCAGGCCGGTGGACGGCGCCAGCGCGGCCGCCGCGGAGGCGGCGGTGAACAGCGCCATCCCGATGAGGAACATGCGCTTGCGCCCAAAGCGGTCGCCGAGCGCCGCGCCGGTCAGCAGCAGCACGGCGTAGGACAACACGTAGGCGTTGACCGTCCACTCCAGCGACTGGATCGACGCGCCCAGGTCACGGTGGATGGTGGGCAGCGCCACGCTCACCACGAGGTTGTCCAGCACCACCATGAACAGCGCTGTGGAGACGATCCCCAGCACCCAGCCGTTGCGCCGCGAGTCGCTCATGTTCCTAGGCTCCTTGCTTTGTGGTGCGGATCATGGATCGATATTAGCAGTGACTAATAAGTTGTCAAGGGAAGGGCTTGGAGACAGGTGGCGAATACCATCAGTGGGATGACACACAACAAGCTCACGGCGATCGGCGCCATCACACTTGCCCTCACCGGAACCGCGCTGCTGGCGGGGTGCGGCTCGCAGACGAAGACCGTGACGGTGGCAAGCGCCCCTGCCACAGCCACCACTCAGAGCACCACGACGGCAACGCAGACCACGCCCACCACGACCACTCCCACCACGCCGAGTACCACCACGCCGACCGGCGCGGGCGGCGGTACGCCGGCGCCCAGTCCCACGCACACCGCGCCCGAGCCGGCCTTCACGCAGCAGGAGGTGCACGCCGAAGGCGTGAGCGCGGCGGCGGAACTGGTGCGCGCGCGCGGCTACACGCCGAACGACACAGCGCGAATACCACCCCAGCCAGACCCTGCGCGTGCTGGTGGGCACTCGCACCGGCTCCAGCGACGGCTACGGCCAGCAGGCGTTCTTCTTCGTCGGCGGGCGCTACATCGGCACCGATACCAAGGAACCGAGCGCCACCGTGAAGGTGCGTCTCCCAGAGCGACACCGAAGTGGCGCTGGCCTACCCGCTGTATCAAACCCGGCGATCCGCTGAGCAGCCCAAGCGGCGGGCAGCGCGACGGTGCGCTTCCAGCTCGAACAACGGAAAACTGACGCCTGTGGGCACGATCCCGCCGGCCAGCTCGGCCAGCGGCGCGGGCCGCAACTAGCCAAGACGCTCACCGCGCACGCGACGATAGGCCCTATCTTGAGTGTGCAGAGCACACACCAGCGAGAAAGGGCTTGCCGATGAGCGTAAAGATCGAAGGTCGCGCCGAGGAACTGCTGAAGGCCAAGAACTTCTGCCACGTCGTCAACCCTGCGCGCCGACGGCTCGGTGCACACTGCGCCGGTGTGGGTCGACGTGCAGGACGGCCAGCCGGTGCTCAACACGGCCGAGGGGCGCGCGTGGCCGCGCAACCTGGAGCGCGACCCGCGCGTGACGCTGACGGTGCAGAACATGGAGAACCCCTACGAGTACCTCGAGGTCCGCGGCCGCGTGGCCGAGCGCACGCACGACGGCGCCGACGAGCACATCGACTCGCTGGCCAAGAAGTACATGGACAAGGACTCATACCCCTTCCGCCAGCCGGGCGAACAGCGCGTGATCATCCGCATCGAGCCCGAGCACGCGCACGTGTGGGGCGGCTGATTGACACAGCTTCACGAGCGCCGCAGCAGCCGCCGCCACAGCGACGGCGCCGCGTGGCTGCGTGCGCAGCCAGTCCTCGCGCAATGCCAACTGCCGCCCGCGCGTGCGCGCAGCACGCATGCGGTGTGGGCGTGGCGGCGCCGGCGCGTGTCGCCTTCGGGCGCGATCAGCATATGCTCGCTGAGAGCGGGCAGCCGATGACCACAGATCGGGCAGCGATACGTCGACGGCTTGAGGTTGGCCGCACGGCGTACCGTCCACCATGGCGCAGGCGGAAGCTCGGGCATCGCTCCATTGTGGCGCCGCTCGACGGCCACGCTTGCCGCCAGCGTGGCGATCGGCGTGGGCATCGTGCTGGCGCGCGCCACGCGCGAGCGCGAGCGGCGCAGCGGCGCCAGGCGTGAACGCCGACTCGGGCTGCACCCGGCGAGGCGCTCGGCACAGGCGCTCAGCGCATGGCCCTGGGCCAAGCGGACCTGGCGATCGAACTGCTCGGGGCGCAGGGCGGCAGGGAGATCCCCGGACGAGCGGGCGGTGCACGAGACGCGCAAGGCGCTCAAGCGCCTGCGCGCGCTGCTGCAGGCTGCTGGAGGCGCGAGCTCGGCAAGCAGGCGTTCGCCCGCGAGAACGCCGCGCTGCGCGACGTCGCCGGCGCGGCTGTCCGGCGCGCGCGATGCGGAGGTGATGCTCGAGACGCTCGACGCGCTGATCGAGCGCCACCCGCGCAAGCTCGCGCCGCCGCAGGGGCGTGCGCAGGCTGCGCCGCGCGCTGCTCGACGAGCACGAGCGCGCCAGCAGAGCGCCCTCAGGATCCCGCCGAGCGCGGCGCGCGTGCTAGCGCGAGCTGCGCGCATTCCGCTGGCGCGTCGCCAGGCGTGGCGCCTGCGCCGAACGACGAGCGAGGCCGTGGAAGCGGGCCTCGAGCGGCTCTATCGCCAGGGCCGCGAGCGCTACCGGCGTGCGGCGCGCGCGCAAGGGCGAGCGGATCGAAGCGATGCACCAGTGGCGCAAACGCGTCAAGGACCTGCGCTATGCCGCCGAAATGCTCGAGCGCCGGATCGCCGCGACGGGTCGAAGCCGACGCGACGCGGCCAGCGCCTGAAAGCGCTGCGCGCGGGCGCGCGGACGACCTGGGCGAAACCCTCGGCGAGGACCACGATCTGGCGATGCTGGGCGAGCTGGTTCGCGCGGCTGCCGAGCGCAAGCGACGGAAGCCTGCGCTCGCGGTCCGGGCGCAAGACCGCCAAGGTCCTGCTGAAGCTGATCGCCCGACGGCGGCGCAAGTTGCGCAAGCGGGCGCTGCGCGACGGTCGAGCGCCTCTACGGACCGAGCACCAAGCAGTTGCTGCGGCGAGCTCAGCTGACGCTGACGACGGTCAGCGTGCGCTTGCCTTTTGGCAGCGACACCGAGATCTGATCGCCGGGCGCACGGCCGAACAGCGCCACCGCAACCGGCGATTCGGCCGACAGCAGGCCTTCGCGCGGGGCCGCGTCGTGGGAGCTGACGATCCGCCACGTCTGCTCCGCGCCGTCCTGGTCGCGCACCACCACGGTCGAGCCGAAGCCGACCACGCCATCCGGCGCCGGCGGCGTCCTCCTCCACGATCACAGCCTGTGAGATCTTCTCGCGCAGCCGCGCGATCTTCGTCTCGAGGTGCGCCTGCTCGTTCTTGGCGTCGTGGTACTCGCTGTTCTCCTTCAGATCGCCCCATTCGCGCGCGGTCTTGATGCGCTCGGCGATCTCGCGGCGGCCCGTCGCCCTCGAGCGTCGTCCAGTTCCGCCTTCAGCGTCTCCAGGCCCTCGGCCGTCGTCAGGTTGCCTGCCTCGGTGCACAGCACAGAGCCTACTCCTCCGGTCCGCACGCCAGCTCTGGCGCGCAAGCGCCAGCCCGAAAATAGAAGTACGTGCTGCGGGGGCGAGGACAGCAGCGCGTAGATCTGCACGATCGCCGCCTGCAAGAGCAGTTGGGCGGAGGCGGCGAGCCGGCCACGAACACGTTGTCGCTCAGGCGCAGGTTTGCCCACGCGTAGTTGACGTAGGCCTGGGCGATCCTGGGCCGGGCGGGTCGTGGGTGACCGAGTCCAGGTACAGCAGGTTGCGAAAGTAGACCGACGGGAAGAACGGGATTTCCGATCCCAGCCGTTCCGGCGTGAAGTACGCCAGCGACGCGCTGCGCGGTCTGTCGCGCCTGGTAGAGGTAGGCCGAGTTGCCGGTGGCCTGGTAGAGCAGCGTGCCGGCGCCGATCATGGAGCCCTGGTTGTAGCTCCACAGCGTCGGTTCGACGACGCCCGTGGGACTGATGTGGTCGGCGTACATGCCGCTGGGCTGCAGCAGGCAGGAGCGCACCCATTCGTAGGCCTATCTCGGCGAACTGCAGGTACTGCGTGTTGCCGGTCAGCTGGTACAGCTGCACGCCCAGCTCCGCCGCCGGCGCGGTGGTGACCGTGTTGCGTTCGGTCGTTGGCCGGTGCGTTGTCGAACGGCAGGCCGCCGGGGCAGACCAGTTCCGGGGTTGACTGCCAGCCGGCCATCTCGAACGCCATGATCCCCTCGGCGCTGCCCAGCACGGCTGGTTCGTGGGTCAGCTTGTACAGCCGCGCCAGCTCGATCCCCACCCAGTCGTTGTCGTCGTAGTACTTCGTGCCGCCCGGCCCCGTCGGGCGGCGCCACGGTGCCGTCGAACGCGGCCAGCGTGCTGGTGAACGTCCCTTCGGAGGCGCCCGAGTTGTTGACGTCCAGATAGGAGCGCAGCCCGTACAGGCGAGCGCTCAGTTCGTGCTGGATGGCCACCCCGAGGTGCGGGACGTTGGCCATGCTCACGGTGGCGGCCAGCGCCTGCGAGAACGGCCACAGGTAGGAGAACGGTTCGCCCTCATAGAGACCTGAGCCCTTGATGTAGTAGTGCGCCTGCATCGCTTCGAACGCGGCCAGCGCGCGCGCCGGGTTGCCGGTCAGCTTCTTCTTCTTGGCCTTCTTCTTGGCACCCTTGCTGTGCGTGGCCGGCGCGGAGGAGCCGCCGGCGGCGGCTGCGCGCGCGTATTCGGACGGCCGTGGATGCAGCTTCGCGCGGGTTGCGCCGGCCGGGTAGGGCGAGGGACGGTGCGAGACGACCTGGCGCGGGAGGCTGCGCGCGCGCTGCGCCGCCGTGGCGCTCGGCGCGAGCCCCACGGCCAGCGCACAGCTCATCGCCAGTGAGGCGAGCAGTGCTTTGGGGCGTGTTTGTTCGAGGCTCCGGAACATCGCTTCAAGCAACCACAACAACCGGCGGGGCGATTCGATTTGGTATACGCATACGGTGCTCGAGCAGCTCACCGCATCGATCCGCTCGGGCGTGGAGCGCGCCATCGTGGCACAGGGCAGGCGCCGATCGTGAAACCTGACTTGCAGCCGCGCTACACCACCGTCGGCCACGTGTGCGTGGACGTTCTGCCGGACGGCTCGCGCCAGGCAGGCGGCGCCGCCTTCTACAGCGCCCTGCAGGCGGCGCGGCGTGGGACTGTCCGCGCGGATCCTCACGCGTGGAGTGGCGAGCGAGATCGAAGCGTTGCTGGAACCGTTCGCGGGCGAGTTCGAGCTGGAGATCGAACCGGCGGCGCACACCACCACGCTGCACACCGTCCGCAGCGGCCGCGAGCGCGCACAGCGGGTGCTGGCGTGGGCGGGCCCGATCTCCGGGGAGCTCGAGGTCGACAGCTCGATCCTGCATCTGGCGCCGATCGCCCGCGAGACACCCACGCGCTGGCGCGGGGACAGCGGCTTCGTGGGGCTGACACCGCAGGGCCTCGTGCGCGACTGGTCCGGGCCACAGCGGCAGATCTCACTCGTGGCTGCCCCGCCGGAGGCAGAGGAGGCGGCCGCGCGCTGCCATGCGCTGGTGGTCAGCGAGCACGAGCGTCGCTGCTGCGCTGCGCTGATCGCCCGCGCAAGCGCGGCCGGGGCGGTGCTGGCCATCACCGACGGAGCCGAGCCCACCACGCTGCTGGCGCCCGGACAGCAGCCGCTGGCGCTGGCGGTGCCGCCGCTGAGCGCGGCGGTGGACGATCTGGGAGCCGGCGACGTGTTCGCGGCGGCGTTCTTCGTGGCGCTGTCGGAGAGCCGCTCGCCGACCGAGGCGATGGCCTTTGCCAACGCCGCCGCCGCCGTGCGCATGAGTGGCATGGGAGCTGGCGCCATCGGCGACAGGAACGCCATCCTCGCCCGCATGGGCGCTGTGGCAACGGCCTGATCCAAGCGCCTGAAGGCGGGTCAGCCGGCGAGCGCGTGGCTGAGCAGGCGCGAGAGCCGCTGGGCGTCCACCCGCTGGCCGGCACCGCAGGCGGTGGCGGCCAGCATCAGGCTGCCGCCGGCGGGAGCCATCTCGGCGGTGTGCACCTGCGCCGCCGGAGCGCGCTTGTGGACGGCGGCGGTGAGCGGCTGGATGAACACCGCGCCGGCCTTGAACGCGCTGCCGATCAGACCGACGGGGAACTCGCCGACGTCCTGGCCGGCGAGGCCGGTGCGATCGATCACGGCCACGATCTGCTGGGCCAGCTCGTGAGCGCCCTGTTGGTAGAGCTCTGCCGCCACCGCGTCGCCCTGCTCGGCCAGCTGGGCGGTCTGTACGGCGAACGCCGCGATCTCGCCCTTGGTGAGCGGCTTGGAGTACACCCAGTTGGCCACCGCCTCCACGGTCGGCCTTTTGAAGAACTCCACGGCGGCGTCACTGAGCGCGGTGGCTGGCCCCGATGACTCGCGGTCGCGCAGCGCGGCCTTGATCGACTGCACGCCCAGCCAGTAGCCGGAGCCCTCGTCGCCGAGCAGGTGCCCCCAGCCCCCGGCCCGCCATGCGCCGTCCGGGCCGACCCCGAACACGTTTGAGCCGGTGCCCGAAATCACCGCCACTCCGGGGCCGGCGCCGGTGGCGGTGGCCCACGCCCCGACCACGTCGTTGACCACCAGCCAGTTCTCAGGCCGCGCCTTGCCGACCTCGGCGGCGATCGAGTCTGTGTTGGTGCCGGCCACCGCCAGCACCGCCGTCGTCAGTTGCTCGCCCTCGATCCCAGCCTCGCGCATGGCGCCGTCGGCCGCGTCCAGCAGCGCCTTCACCGCCGCCTGGGCGCCGACCGCGTCCTCGTTGCTGGGCCCGCCGCGGCCGAGGTGGACCGTCTCGCTGTCCAGGTCCAGGATGGCTGCCAGCGTCTTGGTGGCGCCACCGTCGATACCCAATACGTAGCGCGCGTCGGCGCGCGCCTGCGGTTGCGTGAGCGCGTCGGGCAGCTGTACGAGTGAGTTGCGCTTCATGGCCGTTGATCCTCTCAGCATTCGCGGACAATAGGATCAGGGTGATGCACGCCAGCGCCGTCTACCCGCAGGCCCGCTTGCGCGCGGGCATGTACGAGTCGTTCTACCTGCGCGCCGTCTCGCCCGAGGAACCGGTTGGGGTTTGGATCCGCCACACGGTTCACAAGGCGCCTGGGCGTGAGCCGCGCGGCTCGGTGTGGTGCACGGTGTTCGACGCAGCCCGCGGCCGACCGTTCATGCACAAGCTGAGCTCCGCCGAGTTGAGCGTGCCGGCAGACGGATGGATCGCAGTGCGAGACGCCGGCGGGCAGGGCGCAAGCATGGGGCCGGGTGGCGCGCAGGGCAGCTGCGGCCCGGCGAGCTGGTCGTTGCGCGTCACAGCCGAGCAGCCCGAGCTGCGTCATCTGACCCCCGAGCTGCTGTACCGCGCGCCGCTGCCGCGCACCAAGCTCACCAGCCCGGCGCCGGCGGCCACGTTCGACGGCGTGCTGGAGCTGGAGGGCCGAGCGCCGATCGAGCTGCGCTCGTGGCGCGGGATGGTGGGACACAACTGGGGCGCCCAGCACGCGGAGCGCTGGATCTGGCTGCACGGCATCGACTTCGCCGGCGAGCCGGACACATGGCTGGACGTGGCGCTGGGGCGCATCCTGATCGCCGGGCGGATGACTCCGTGGCTGGCCAGCGGAGCGCTGTGCATCGACGGGCAGCGTCACCGCCTGGGCGGCCTGGGGGCGCGGGGCACGAGGGTGGCGGAGACGCCGCGGGGCTGTGAGCTGCAGCTGGCGGGCGAGCACGGCGTGACGCTCGGCGCACGCGTGCAAGTGCCGGCGCAGGCGGCGGCCGGCTGGCGCTATGCGGATCCGGACGGCGGAGAGCACCAGGTGGTCAACTGCTCCGTGTCGGCGCTCGAGCTCGATGTGGCGCTCCCCTCCGGCGAGAGCAGGACGCTGCGCAGCGAGCACGGTTGTGCGTATGAGCTGGGGATGCGCGAGGGCGACCACGGGGTTCCGCTGGCGCCGTTCGCCGACGGCTGAAGTCGACAAGAGTTGGCGCGACCGACGGGCTCCAGTGCTGGCCGGTTCGCGCTGACGCCTCTTACGCAAAAGGGCGGGAAGCGAGCTCTTTGCGAGCGCCCGCTCCCCGCCCCGTTGGCGAGAACTATTGGTGCAAACTAGCTTTCGAGGCTATTCGAAGCCGAGGTTTCCTCCGGCCACTTCAGCTTCGATGGCACCGATGTAGGAGCCGGTTTTGGCTTCTGGGTGCTTGAATTCCGAGCACTCGCCTTCTTCGAAGCTGAATTCCATTTTCTTGAATTCTGCCGAGACGAGCAGCTTGTGCTGGATGCCTCCGGGGAACGCTTTCAGGTGCCCGTTGGCTGCTTCGGTGTTGGAGAAGATCGCCGCCGTGTATTCACCTTCGGGCTTGGCGATCGCTTTGACCGGCACCGTCTGGGACGGCCAGCTGATGAGGCATTTGATGCCGCCGATCTTCCATTCGACCGTGCCGCCGCCGACTTCAGCGGAGGCTTCTTCGCCTTCGGCGCCCGTTTCAGCGAAGCCGTTGGCGTGCAGCGAGTATTCGACTGGGTCGACGAGCTTGGTTTTCAACGAAGCCACTTCTCCGCCGACCTTGATGGCCGTGCCGCAGGTGCTGTATTTGGCGGTCAGCTTCAGTGTTTCAGACGAAGCGGCCGTCACCAGACCCTTGGCGGCTGCCTTTTCGCACGTGATCTTCACTGGCCCAAAGGCAAAGCTCTGGGTTCCGATGCCGACGGCTTTGACCTTGCCCGGCGTCGCTTCGGAAAGTTCCTTGCCGGCGATGCTTGCCGTGAAGCTGTGGGCGAATGCCGCGGGAGCGCTGACTGCCAGCGCACACGCTGCGACAGCGACTCCCACTGTCATCCTTACGCGTCTCATTCTCCTAGATCCTCGCTTTCGCCCCTAGAGGCTAGATTCGGCTAGTTGTTGTCAACTTGTTGTCAACTTGTTACCGATCTGAGGTGGCTTGGTCTCCCCTCCGCGGACCCCGAGATCGCGGCGGCAGCATACCACAGCCAGCAACCGCCAGCGCAGCGCAAAGCGGCTCAAGCCCTGAAAACATGGGGATTTTCGACAGCGCCGTCATGCTGCTCCCGACGGCGCCAGCAATGTTCCACGCGACCTGTCAAGCCCCGGATCAGCCTCGTGAACGAACTGGACCCTAGCGTACTGATCTGTTTCGAATCGGGCCGAGGCCAACCGCTCACTTAAGGCGAGTCTTAGGAGCTGCTGGCAACCTGACGACGCGATACCCCATGACAACAACGTCCCAAAAGTTCAAACGCAACGCGATGGCACTGGTGGCGACGCTGGCGGTGATAGCGGGCGTGGTGGTTGTTGCTTCCAGCGGTTCGCACCCCACGAGCACGCATCGAGCGCACACGGCCAAGACGCACGCCAGCAAGGTCGCACGAAGCGGAGCCCTCGCGATCGCGGCCAGCTACATCGGTCTGTCTCGCCCCCAACTGCGCCAAGCGCTGCGCACGCACGGCACGCTGGCGGCGGTGGCCAACGCGACCGCCGGCAAGTCCGCGTCGGGCCTGATTGCTGCGCTGCTGCGGGCGCGAACGGCGACGCTCGAGGAACGTTCGGCGTCCTCGGCGGCGGCACAGGCGAAGTTGCGCGGTCGCCTGGAAAGACTGCGTGAACGTGTGACGGCTGAGGTCCACCGATCCAGGGGGCACCACCGATCCAAGGGGCGCCGGTCTCAACCGGCAAAGCACGGTTGAGCGCGACCACGTGCGCTCGAACGTGATCGTGTACAATCATCAACTATGACAGACACGGCAGCCTTGGCGTTCGAGGCCTACGCGGACGGCTACGAAGCGCTGAGGCGCCAGCTGGTGCCGTGCTTCGAGGAGTTCTACGGAGCGGCGGTGGCGGCGCTGGAGCTGGCCGGGCGTCCGCTGCGCGCGGTGCTCGACCTGGGAGCGGGCACGGGCCTGCTGACGCGGGCTGTGCAGGCCGAGCACCCAGCGTGCGTGCCCACCCTGCTGGATGGCTCGCCGGCGATGCTGGAACGCGCCCGCGAGATGGTCGGGCCGGCGGCGAGCTACGTGGTGGGCGACCTGGCGGAGGTTCTGCCGGCGGGGCCGTGGGACGCGGTGGTCAGCTCGCTGGCGATCCACCACCTGGAGGACCCAGCCAAGCGCGATCTGTTTGAACGCGTGCACGAGCTGCTGGCGCCGGGAGGCATGCTGGTGAACGCGGAGCAGGTGCTGGGAGCGACACCGCTGCTGGACGATTCGTACAGGCGCTGGCATCGCGCCCGGGCGCTCGAGCTGGGTGCGAGCGAGCGGGACTGGGAGCAGGCGTGCGAGCGAATGCGCTTCGATCGGCTGGCCACGGTGGAGGATCAGCTGGACTGGCTGAGGGCGGCCGGTTTCACGGACGTGGACTGCGTGTTCAGGGATCGCTGCTTTGCGGTGCTGGTGGGACGCAAGGCTCTCGCCTAGCTGCCGGGGGTGCGCTCCCCGAGTCGCTGCGCCTCACGCCGGGCGGCGGGAACGTACAGCAGCGCGGCACAGCCGGCCAGGGCGGCGGCGACGGCGAGCGGCAGCGCGAGGCTGGACTTGAGCAGCAGCGCCCCCACGAGCGCCCCTGCCAGCAGCGCGAGCACGGCGGCGCTTCTGCGCGTGGAGCCCTTGCCGGTGCCGCCGAACAGCGGCGAGTCGGCGGCGAGCCCGGTGAGCGTCATGGTGAGCACGGTTGTGGTGAGGTCGGGCACGGCCACTCGCCGCACGGTGGCGTTGCGAACGCCCATGCCGAGCGCCAGCAGCGCGATCACGCTGTCGCCGGAGGCTGTGTTGGGGTGCACGTGGACGGCGGTGGCAAGCACCACCGCGGCCACCAGCAGCGAGGCCTCGATCGCCAGCGCCGAGGCGATGTGGGCGGGGTGGCGCTCGGCCAGCCGGGCAGCGAGCACGCCTCCGCCGCCGGCGCCCAGCAGAAACGCAGCCAGCGAGACGAACGGCGCGAGCACGGGCAGCCCGCCGCTGCCGGCGATCCCGAACCCCAGCAGCACGATGTTGCCGGTCATGTTCGCGACGAACACGTGCCCGATCCCCAGGTAGCTGACGGCGTCGACCAGGCCGGTGGTGAATGTGAGCACCAGCAGCGCCCGCGTCAGCGGGTGTTGGATGCTGCGGGCGGCACGCTGGGCGACGGAATCGGGCAAGGAGGATCGGCGGCTGTGGCTCTCGACGATTTGCCTGAGCGTAGCGCCGCGTAGGCATGATGTACGTGTTTTTCCACACACCCCCAGCCCAATGTGATCCATTTCCAGCTGATGGACCTATCAGAGACAGCACAACGCTGGTGTAGCTCGATCCACCAGTCGACCACACACTTGCAGCCCTAGCTAGGCGGGGAGTAGTAGCCGACCGTAGGAGGCGAGTAGACAATGGCTGCAGAGGACGACCCGCTTGTGGGCGCGGAGGAACAGATGTTGGCGCATGAGGTTGAGGCCTTCTACGCGCTGTTACGCAAGGTCCGCAGCCGGCTCGGCGACCTTCCTGCCGAGCTAACAGACGGTGACCCTGGCGCCCAAGTGGACATTGCGGTGGCGGCGGCGTTCAAGCAGGCGCTGGCAGAGGACGCTGACGTGCCAGAGCTTGCCGCGCAGGTGGCAGCGTTTCTGCGCTTCGGAGATGCCCAAGCGACGAGCGCAGAGGATCCTCGGGATGATGTGGATCCCAGTGGTGATCAAGGTCAAGCACCGCATGGCGGCGGAGCTCGGCGATGAGCGGGGCGGGTGGCGGCTGCTGCCACGGGAATCAGATCAGTGTAGTTCGACTTCGCTTGTGCTGAACGTGCCCGCCTTGACAGCTTTCACGATGTGTTTGGGACCTTGGGGCACCCCGCACGTCGAGGCGCCGGTGAAGCTCTCGAAGATCGACGCCGCTTTGATCGGCGTGGTCGCTTCGAAGGGGCCGCCTTTCAGCGATCCGGCGATGCCCACCAGTGACACTTCGGAAACGGGCACGGTCAGCGTGCCTTTCGACGTCCCTTCTTCGAGCGGCAGCCATTTGACTGTGAGTTTGCCCGCGGTCGTTGTAGGTGTTGTGGCTGAGCTCTGAAGATACGAGCACGCAACCGGTGCGATCGTTTTCTCGGCCACGGTATACGTGCCGGATTCCGGCGTATTCGGGCCGTGGCAGCCGGAGAGCGTGCCCTTGATCGTGATCGACTGCACGGCTTCGGTTTCGGTCAGGCCCGGAGTCATTTTGATCGTTCCGTAGTCGGATGCGCACCCGTCAAACGCGTATTCTTTTTCGGCTTCGCCGTCGGAATTCGGGCTCTTGATTTCGATCGGTGCGCTGGGTTCGCCAGTGCCTTCGGCGTCGGTGTTCGTGACGGTGACCCGGTAGGTGGTGCTCGGTTCGACCGGCCCGAGGCTGGCTTCGCGGAAGTAGTTGCTGGAGGTGGTGGTGCTCAGCACCGGCGCGGTCGAGCCGACCGGAATGGCTGTGACCGTCGAGTATTTGACGAGTCCTTCTGTTTCTGGAGCCTCGGTCCAGGCCACCGTTAGCCGTAGGTATTCGGCATTTTCGCTCGGTTCATACAGCCCGATGCTGGCGGTGATGCCCGTCGGCGCCGCCGGCGGCTTGAGCGGAGGGGCACCCGTTTCGAGGTAGGCGGCAGAGCCGACGTTGTAGAGCTTGTCGCCGAAGCCGTCTTCGGCCGGTTTGGCTTCGAGCGTGCCGGTCATCGGGCCATATGAGCGCGTTTCGCCAAACCACGTCCATTCCACGCTCGCCGTGGCTGTGTAGGTCGTCGAGTGACCCCCGCCGCCCCTGCCGCTGCCGCCGCATGTCGTTTCCAGGTGGGCATTCCCCGTGGGGTAGCCGTACGCACTGAACCCGGTCACGTAGACAGCCTGCTTGATCCCGCCGCACCAGTGGCCGAGGGCCTGGAACGCAGCAGGTTCGCCCATGTAAAGCCGCAATGTGCCCGCCGAAGCGGTGCTCGCCACAATGCCGCTGATGAGCACCGCCGTTGAAACGCCCAAGAGCACCTTTCGGAACATAACCGACCCACCTCCGCTTTCGAATGATCGCGCCCACCCCCGGCCGGGCGACGTACTGGTCCAACGTTGAGACACACCCGCAGAAAAATCCTCACGCGCCGGCAGGAAGACTCTCGCCGGAGGCCGGCGCGGCGCACGCATGCGGCCGCCAAGCTCTATAGCGCGAAACGCGCGCCGAGACCCCAATCACGACGTCCTCGACGCCGTGTTCATGCAGGGCGTCGACAGCCGGGGTCCGCACTCCCTGGCCGCGCTCAGTCCTCGCCGAGTCGCTTCAGGTCTTCCAGATCCTGCGGACGGCCAGCTGCTCGCTTCATGGCGCGATGTCGAGATCCTTGGAGGGACGTACATGACCATGAGCACTGACCGCCAGCCCTCCGATCACGACGTATTCCACGCCGCGACCGTGCAGGTGCTTCAGCAGCGGAAGCGGATCAAGAGCGTCGGGCACGACTAAACGCCTCCGCGAAGCGATTGGCGAACCGAGTCAACGCGACAGTCTCTTCCAAGTTCGCGCTCACGCC
Organism: uncultured Solirubrobacteraceae bacterium; assembly: GCA_963723325.1. GTDB lineage: Bacteria > Actinomycetota > Thermoleophilia > Solirubrobacterales > Solirubrobacteraceae > Palsa-744. The sequence goes on from CAVRQK010000007.1 coordinate 55,608, forward strand.
TCGAGCACGGTCGCGTGCGACTCTCGCTTTCGCCACACGCTCATTACGCGCGATCTCCTCCGCCGTCCAAGACCCACGTGGCTTACTCTTTGACTCGCCTGCCATGAGTGCATTGTAAATTGGCCGCTACGACGACCACCGGTCGCCTTCCATCAGGCCAAACCACCAAACCAGGACACTCGCGTCGACGACGCGACCTCGCCCGGCTGCAAGACGGAGCGCCACGGGTCAACCTCGCGTTCGCCTCTGCCACGGACGCGTATGATCCAAACACACGGCCAATCGACCGGCCAAGCTTGTAGCTTTTAGCTACCATGTAGCTTCGCCAAACAGCCTGCCAGCTAGGCACACACAAGAGCGAGGACCAATGCCAAAGCTCCGCTCAGCACCCCAGGAAGCGCACCGCAAGTCCGTCGAGTCGAGCATCTCTGACGTCGTCGGGTACTTGCAGGAGGTGCTCGGACAGAAGCTCGTGGCGCACATCGCGGGCGTGTCCGACCCCAGGACAGTCGCGCGATGGGCAGCCGGGGAACGGGCGCCCCGCACGGAGCACGAGCAGCGCCTTCGCTGTGCCTACCAGACCTTCCACCTGCTGCTCGCCGAGGAGTCACCACACACCGTCCGCGCATGGTTCCTCGGGCTCAACCCACAACTCGATGACCAGTCGCCCGCTCAGAGCATCCGAGAGGGCAACTTCCGCGACGTGCTCGTCGCAGCCAAGGCTTTCCTCGCCGGGGGATGAGTGCCACCCAAAGCACCGAAGATCGTCGAGCCTCCCAGTAGCGGTCTATGGCGGGTCGGGCGCTCGCCCGCCCCGCTTCGCTTCAGCGATCCACTCGAACCTGGACTGCTTGCCGTTCGCGCCACACCCGAGCCCAGCCGCGCGATCCCGGCCATCCGCTTTCTCGACATCGAGGCAGCACAGACCCGAGCCGTGCTGCGCAACGAGCTCGGTGAGCTACTCGCCTACTACGGCTTCAGCGACCTCGATGTGGCAACCGTCCGCGGCGGAGATCGCCGCATAACACGCTGGATCGGACGCTGGGCCCACGAGCAACGAGACGCGGAGGGCCGCCTCAAGTTCGCCGGCATCCGCTACCTCTCGCGCCTCTCCTCCGAATGGGAGTGCTGGGCTCTCTTCGAGGACGTAGCGCTCGAAGAGCAAGAGCGCCGACCCATCGCACGAGACGACCAAGCTCTCACCAACATCGCTGATCTTTACGGCCTGACGGTCTTCTGAGCCAAATCTCGTCTCGGCTGCCTGCCAAAACACCTGCAAACTGGGAGGCGCTCAAAACGCGCCCATTTGCAGCCACTTCCCAATGCGCCCGAGAGGATTCGAACCTCTGACCTTCGGTTCCGTAGACCGACGGAAAGCTGCTGAAGCCAGCATTTACGGGCGATTGAGTGCGGGTGAAAACGGCTTTATCAGGCTGTTTTCGGCTGGTTTGTTACCCAAAGTGTTACCCAAGCCCTGACCGTCGATCGCTGTTACCCAAGCGTTACCCAAGCCGGTAGACTGACGAGGCAGCCTGTTCGAGAGCGGCGTCAAACACAGGAGCGAGGCGGTGTCGGCTCAGCAACCCAGCGTCACAGTCCACGTCCGCGAGAACCGCGGTCGGCCTTTCTACGACGCGATGTTCCGCCATCAGGGCGTGCTCATCAAACGCCGGATCGGCCTGGCATGGCTTGAGCGAGACCCAGCCAGCGGGAAGTGGGATCGGCGTCGCAGCGGAAGGCTGCCCGAGGACGCATACGACGAGCGACGCGCCACCGTGCGTGCCGCCGAGATCGTGGCGAGCTACGTGGCCGAAGCAGGCGAGCGCGAGCAACTGGAGCACCAACGCCGTAGCGAAGGAGCGACGTTCCGTGAAGTTGCCCACGCCTACCTGCAGTGGCTCTCAGACATCAAGCGCGCCAAGCCATCCACGCTACGCGACCACCGCAGCGTCCTGGGCGAGCCGAACGTCCCGTACAACAAGCGCGGCGCGGTGACCGCCGGCCATGTGATGACGGCACTCGGCGACCGTCCTGCATCGAAGATCACAACGCGCGAGATCGAGGAACTGCTGGCGCGCATCAGCGCCACCGGCGTATCGCCGCGCACCGTCAACAAGTACAGAAGCGTGATCGCGGCAGCGTTCAGCTACGGCTGCAAGGCGTCCACGTTCGCGCTCGCAGCCAACCCCGCCACGGCCGCTGACCGGCGCGAGCAACACCACCGTGGAGCGCTCGTCTACTACACACCCGAGGAGATCGAGGCAATCGCGCGAGCGCTCGAGGACGGCCGCCACCGCAAGACCTCCGCCCCAGACGACGAGGATTCGAGCCAGCACTCGGTCGAGGACAGCCAGGACGCCGAGCTTGTCAGGATCGCTGCCTACGCCGGCCTTCGCCAAGGAGAGCTGCTGGCGCTGCGCTGGCACGACGTCGACTTCCCCGGCTCCGCGCTGACGATCGCTCGCGCGGTGAGCGCGCGCGTGGAGTCCTCGACCAAGAGCGGCAAGGTACGCCGCGTACCGCTCGCCGACCAGGCCGCAGCGGCCCTTGACCGGCTGAGCAGGCGCGAACACTTCACGCGCCCGGACGACCTCGTGTTCTGCAACGTGCTCGGCCGCACGCTGGACGAGTCGGCCCTACGTCGCCGCTACAGACGCGCCCAGCTGGCGGCGAAGGTACGGCCGCTGCGCTTCCACGACCTGCGCCACACCTTCGGATCGCTACTCGCAGCGTCGGGCGTGGATGTGGTCACAATCCAAGCCGCGATGGGCCACAATGCGCTCGCCACCACCTCGATCTACCTACACGCACGGCCGGCATCCGAGCAGGCACGGATGTTCACTAACGCGTTCGGGCCTACGCCAGCGCCAACCATCGCCGCTGCGCAGGTCAGCGAGCTAGCAGACTCCGCATCTTGAGAAAATCGCGCAAATGCCGATAAGAGCGCATGACGCGCAGATCGCGCTAGAATTAGCTCACCAGGTCTCGAAAGGGAATACCCATTGTCCGCTGTCGGCTCACAACCAAAGCTGCTCTCCACGAAGCAGGCCGCAGAGCTGCTCAACGTCAGCAGGCGCACGATCCTCAACTGGATCGAGACGGACAAGATCCCCTACCTCAAGCTGCCCGGCGGCGACTATCGCGTCCCGCTCGCCGGCCTGCTCGCGTCGCTGTCCGGCACCTACCGGCTGGATGAGGAGATCCGCGCGCTGGATGAGCGGTTTGCGGGAGTCAGCGACCAAGACGTACAGGCCGCTCTCGCAGACCTCTAGCCTCAAGATCAGCGCTCGGCAAGGCCTCGCGTCGCCGTTGCTCTACCACGGACGCGTGTGGTCCAAACACACGGCCAATCGACCGGCCAAGCTTGTAACTTTTAGCTACCTGAGAGCTTCGCCAACAGCCTGCCAGCTACACATTCACACGAGCGAGGACCAATGCCAAAGCTCCGATCAGCACCCCAGGAAGCACACCGCAAGTCCGTCGAGTCGAGCATCTCTGACGTCGTCGGGTATCTGCAGGAGGTGCTCGGACAGAAGCTCGTGGCGCACATCGCGGGCGTGTCCGACCCCAGGACAGTCGCGCGATGGGCAGCCGGGGAACGGGCGCCCCGCACGGAGCACGAGCAGCGCCTTCGCTGCGCCTACCAGACCTTCCACCTGCTGCTCGCCGAGGAGTCACCACACACCGTCCGCGCATGGTTCCTCGGGCTCAACCCACAACTCGATGACCAGTCGCCCGCCCAGAGCATCCGCGAGGGCAACTTCCGCGATGTCCTCGTCGCAGCCAAGGCTTTCCTCGCCGGGGGATGAGTGCCGCCCAAAGCACCGACGATTGTTGCGCCTCCGAGGAGCGGCCGATTCGAACCCGGACGCGCCGATCTCTAGCCACGCGATCGGCGCTCGGTAGAACCATCGCCAGTGCGTCCCGTCGTACTCGACACCAGCGTGATCCTGCCTGCGGTCATCTCCCCGAAGGGCTATCGCCGACGCTTCTGGGTGCTGCTGGCGTTCGGAGCGCTCGCCGCACGACGCGACCTCGCGCGGCTCGAGGCCGGAGCGCCACGACCTGGCGCACACGAGGAGCTGCACGGGCACGCCATCGCCGAGCTGACAGCACAGGCGGAGGCCAGATATCAGCGCCTCCGTGACGCCCTACCGCCGAGCAGCCCCGACCACTGGCGCCTCATCGGCTCCCGACCCCTGCTCGCCGAGTACGAGCGCAAGCTGCACGAAGTCGGGCCGAAGCTCGACCCCAACCTCCGCTCCACGGACATCGAAGCGATCCGACGACAGATCGAGGCAGTGTGCGTAGACATGGCCGACGACTTCGACCCCGAACTGGTCCCGACCTACACGGCCGACCGCAACGACGACCCTGTGATCCACACCGCACTGCTCGCAGACGCCACCTGGCTGATCGCTGACGACAAGAAGCACATCTCCACCGACCCCACGGGGATCACCGAGTACCAGTTGCCAGGAACCGCGCATCGCGTGAGCGCGTTGACGTTCAGCACCTTCCTCAACCAGCTAACCGAAGTCGATCTCGACGAGGTCGACCCGAGCTTGATCCAGACAGCTTTCGCGCCGACCCGTTAGCGCCAGCTTTCGTCTCGGTGGCGAGCTACGGCGCGAGTCGATAGCCCACCGCCCATGTCGAGACGATCCAGCCATGTGCCCCGGCTCTCACGAGCGCCCGCCGTGTGCGGCAAGCGTGAGAGTCCACTGTGCGTGTAGGGCCGGTTGTGTAGCCCCACACGTCTCGCAGTAGTTCGACCTTCGTATAGACGCGGGTTGGCTCTCTGGCTAGATGCGCCAGCAGCATGTACTCCAGGCGGCGCAGCTCGACTGGCGTGCCCTCATAGGTCGCGCTGTGCGCTGCGATGTCGATCTCGAGCGCTTGGTGACGCAGCACGGAAGGACGCGTGTCGTCCCGCCGAAGCAGTGCACGGACGCGGGCGAGCAGCTCGGCGTAGATGAAGGGGACGCGGATCACGTCGTCCGCTCCAGCCTCAAACGCGCGTAGTGCGTCGGTGACGTCGTTACTCATGCTCATCCACAGAACACGGGCACCGGAGCCCGCAAGCCTGCCCTGGCGCAGGGCACGTAGAGCGCCGAGCCCCGCGCCTCTCTGCGCCGTGCGACCAAACACGATCAAGTCGCCCGCGCCCAGCATCGCGGGATCACTGACCAGTCGCACGTCGTAGCCATCAAGCGCCAACTCATCGGCCAACGCTTCGTTGTCGCTCTCCAGGCCGTAGATCACTACGACCGGGGGCATAGCTCGCGGGTTATCCTCCGGGTGCATGGGAAGGGCCTTCCTTTCCGTGCCACGCCCCCGGCCGTTGACGCGGCGCGGGGGCACTTTGCTGGAGGGCCAGCGTACTCATTGGATAGCTAGCCGTCAATGACTAGCCACGTAAGGCATGGTTTAGACGGCTGCACAATGCGATGGTTCCGGCGTGCCCCGCTCGCCCGCCCCCGACCAAGCACTCGCATCCGTGCTCAAACGCCTACGCGAGAAGCAGAACATCACGCAGGAGGCGCTCGCCTTCAGCGCCGGGATCTCCGTGGGCACCCTGGCTCGGATCGAAGGCGGCAAGACAGCCCCGAGCTGGGACTCCGTCAGCCGGATCATCGAGGCACTCGACGTGCGGCTTGTGGAACTCGCAAAGGCCGTCGAAGTCGAGCGTTAAGCACACGAGCGGCCGGCTTGGCCGACGCGACTCGAAAGCCCCATTTGTGCGCGAGTCTGCCCGACGCACCAAACCTCAAGCTTTATTGCTGGGGCGAGGACCGATAGGCTCCTGCAATGACTGATCTCGCTGAGCGGGAGCTGCGCCTCGATCAGCTGCTGCTCGACCCGAATAACTATCGATTTCAAGACGCGACGGATTTCGTCGCAGCCGATCCGGCGAGATTTCACCAAGAGTCGGTCCAGGAGAGAGCGTCTCGCCGCTTGCGAAGCGAGGGCCTGAGCGCTCTTAAGGAGTCCATCCTCACCAACGGCTTCTTGGCGTTTGAGCGCATTGTTGTTCGCCCCTACCCAGAGGGCGAGGACATGTTCGTCGTCGTCGAGGGCAATCGACGCGTTGCTGCGCTCCGGTGGATCCAAGAAGACCATTCCGCCGGCGCGTCGATTCCAACCGAGGTCGAGAACGTGCTTCAAGCAGTGCCCGTAATCGATCTCGGAGCGGACGCCGACGACGCCGTCGCTCTCGCCCTGATGGGGGTCCGCCACGTAGGCGGCATCCGGCAGTGGGGTGGCTATCAGCGTGCAAAGCTTGTTGCCGAACTCCGCGACACCCACGCCCTCGAGATGGCGGACATCGCCTCGCGGCTAGCGATGTCGGCGTGGGAGGTCAACCGCCGATATCGCGCTTATCGCGCGCTGCAACAGATGGAGCGAAACGAGCAGTTTGGTGATGCTGCAGAGCCTACGATGTACCCGATTTTTCACGAGGCTGTGGCTCAGCCCAAGATCAGAGAGTGGCTCGAGTGGAGCGAGGAAAGCTCAGAATTCGCAGCCACGGAGGCCCTTGAGCAGTTCTACGACCTCATCACCCCCGGCGAGGATGATGAGGGCAATGAAGTCGGCCCTAAGCTGCCGACGCGAGAGCACGTTCGCGACCTAAAGGACATCCTTGCTGTCCCAGAGGCGAAGCGTGCCCTGCTCGATCGCACTCGGACCTATGGCGATGCGCTTGGGCTAGCCAAGGCCGAAGAGCTTGCGCGGTCATGGGTGGGCCAAGTCTCGGAGGCTGTTGCTGCGCTGAGCTCCGTCAGTGTTCTTGAGCTGTCCCGGCTTCGACCGGACGAGGTCGAGGAAATCGAGAAGCTGCAAGCCGTCGTAACTGAGCTTCTGGAGGCTCGCTCCAAGCTCCAGGCGTGAGGTCTAGCGTTGTCCGTGACGGCAAAAAGTGCGTTCGTCGAGTTCACGTCAGTCTTGACGGCAGACGCCTCGCCTTCGCGTACTCGCGAGTGGATCGCGGCAATCGCCATCGACAAGGGCTGGGCGGAATCTGCAAGCGAAGGCCAAGTCCTCGGGGAAAAGCTGGAGAAAGGCTTTTTGGTCCTCGCGCGACGCGAATATAACCGGGCGGTTGATGCAGGACGAGTCCCAGAGTTCGAGTTCAACAGCTCGACTCAGGAGATGCTGCAAGGCCCATGTTTCGTTGAGCCAGCCGACGATGTAACGGTCCGCGAAGCCAAGGAACGTCGCCTGTCGCTAGCCGATTACCACACCGCCCTCCGAAACCTCACGCCCGAGCAATTCGAGGCCCTATGTCGAGGGCTGCTAGCACTCATCGGAGTGTCCGAGCCGAAGGTCACTCGGCGTTCTCACGATGAGGGAATCGACTTCTTTGGGAAGTGGGATCTCGGCGATCAACTGAAGTCCCTCATAGCGCTGCCAGGGGGACATCGCCTCCTTAGTGTTTGGCTCGTCGGTCAAGCAAAGCGTTACAACTCCACCGATGTCGCGACACCAGACATCCGCGAGCTGGTTGGCTCCGTGACACTAGCCCGAGCTAAAGCCTTTAGTCGCCCAAACAATCCCTACCCTGAGTTACCGCTGAGGGTGTGCGATCCCGTGTTCTTCATGTTCGCAACGAGTGGAAAGATGAGCGGTGACTCGTGGGAGCTTCTAAAGCAGAGTGGCGTCATTGGCTTCGATGGAGTCATGGTCGCCGCTCTTCTAGCGGACTACGACGTCGCAGGAGTCGCCGGCAAGTTCGACGCACCTACCTTCGCCGCATGGCTCAGTGGCCACGAACCGACGGCACCATAGCGGGTGGCCTTCGCCCCTTTGGACGAAAAGCGACGTTCCAGTGACCTATCGCCAAACATCGCGAATCGCTAGGCCACTTCGCGAACGCTGCACTGGGCAGCTCTCAGCGCGCACCGGGACCTCGATCAACATCCACCGGCAACCGACCTTCTAACCAGCAGCAAACATCGGCGCGGCATTCGAGCACCGTCGCGACCGGCAGGGTCGCCAGATCCCACGTTGCGGCTCCCAACTGCCAGAACAGACCAGATGCACGGCTATGCGATGACTGTGCAACGACCAGTGCCCCTGCCGACCGCGACGGCACCGGCAATCTGACATTTAATCGACATTAGCCGCCTTAAGCCTTGAATCTGTCCGCACGGAGTGTAATAGTCGTCCGATGCCAGACAACGATGTGGTTCCGCGCAGAATTCGGCCTCGGTGGCGGAGCGCTTGTCAGCTCATGATTGAGGGTCACGAGCCAACGTTCGTGGGCACCATGATTGATCGTGCCCTTACCGAGACACTGAGGGAGGCACGGCCGCCTTCGCCGCTCCCTCTGATCCAGGCAGCCCGGGACTCGATCGTGCTGGCTGACACCGAGTCATATGAAGTCGCACGAGCCGAGTACAGGGCAAGGAGTGGCGGTCTCGAACTGGCCGATGACATCCTCGAAGCCCTTACGGTGCTCTACGAGGTCAGGCGACAGGATCTAGTTAGCCAGCCTGAGCATGAACTGACGCACGAACTCATGGCCGACGCGCTGCGTCGCACCGCTGACCGAGCCCTGTGCGGCCCCGAGGATGTTGCCATGGCCATGATCGCCAAGGGTTCAAGCTTCGACGAAGTTGATCGTCGCCAGAGCGCCTGCCTCGATTCGGCGCAGTATGAGAAGCTAGCTGCGCAGGTCGTGGCCGGTAACGCCGATCGTGTCCGAAAGCCGGCCAGTCGAGTAGCACGACCGGATCTCGCAGCGCTGCTCGATCAGGAGGTCACCTAGATGATCGAGTATGGACCTCTTTGCTTTGGTCGCCCCGACTGCGACAAGCCGCTTGTCGAATGGCAGGAGCACTACCGCCTAGATGACGCCCGCATATCACGTTCGCTCGGTGCGGCCCTAGCTCCCGAGGTAGCCGACCTGATCGACATTGCAGTCGCGGTTTACGTTACCGACCGGCTACGCCGTCGCCGTCCGGCGCATAAGCGAGACGACGGATGCCACTGGCAGCGGCGTTTGCCTGTCGAGGTCGCGGTGCGCTCTCCACAGTGGCGCGAGCCCGAAGTCTCAAGGCGACTGCACGAGTTGCTGGCGTGGCTAACCGATGATGCTTGGGCCGTGACAATCATCGATGACGGGCCGAGGAGATCTCGCCCAGCTGTGGCACAGGCGACCCTCTTTGAGGAGCCACTCGCTAAGCCGGCGCAAGTGGGGTTGCTGAGCGGCGGCCTCGACTCATTGCTTGGTGCAGCAGCTGACTGCGTCAGCGGAGGTGAGCTGTTGCTCGTGTCCACTGCCACTCTCCCTAAGCTTGCTCATTTGCAGCGCCAGATGGCCAGCAAACTCTCGCTGTCAAGTTCGCGTCGCTTGCGTCATCTCGCTGTCCCAATGAATCTCACGGCTGCCGGCAAGTCGCTCGTCGAGGGCGCGGAGGAGCCAAGTCAGCGCACACGCGCTTTTGTTTTCCTTGCTCTAGGCGTCGCGGCCGCGATCACGGGACACGCAAACGAGCTGCGGGTATACGAGAACGGGCCAGGAGCGCTAAACCTTGCGCTCAGCCCCAGCCAGCGCGGTTCAATGAACACGCGAGCTATGCGCCCCGAGACGCTGCGCATGATGAGCACTCTCGTCTCCCAGCTTATTGGTCAGCCGTTCGCAATCACCAATCCGAACATGTGGCGTACGAAGGCCGAGATGGTAGCGGCGGCTCCACACGCGCTCGACGCCGCAATAGCTTCCTCCAAGTCTTGTGACACTGCACTTACGGGCCGGCGGCATGGTGATGCCCCCTGTGGGGCATGTACGTCCTGCATTCTGCGACGTCAGGCACTTATTGCCGGCGGGCGTGCGGACCTAGACGCATTGGACGTCGACGACATGCGTGGCGATAGCCTGCGCGCTCCGATACCCGGCCACGTCACCACAGCTGTTCGTCTGATGCTGGGACAAGTACACGCTCTCCGCAAATGCTTGCGCGCGGATGACCCGTGGGCGGCCTTCGTTACAAGGTGGCCCGACCTTTCATCGGCGCGTGTGGCGCTCGATGCCCCGCCCAGTCGCCTTGTGGATCTGCTCGCCCGTTATTGCCGCGAGTGGGAGCGGGTGCCCTCGCCGGTGGTGCAACGGCTTCTGCACACCTAATGAGCCTCGACCTGAACAGTGCCGTCCTCCGTGCTCGCTTGCGGGGCGCCCGCGTAGATGCTGGAATTTCACAACAGGAGGCGGCTAATCGACTCGGCGTTGCACGCACAACCGTGATCGCGATCGAGAATGGTCAGCGTCGGCTCCGAGCGGAGGAGCTTCTTGCCCTAACCAAAATTTATGGCCAGCGCCTCGAAGTCATGCTCAGAGAGGCGCCGGTGGCACGCTCACTCGCGGCTCAGTTTCGGCTAGCTGACAATCGCGTCGCTGAGGACGAGCAGCTGCGTGCAGCGACCCAGGAGCTACAGGCGCTCGTCGAGGACTACGTGGCCCTCGAACGGACGCTGGGGGTCACTCTCCCGACGCACCATCCCATCGCGCGCCCAGTGCCGACAGGGGATCTCGAACAAGCCGCTGCGCTTCTGGCCGGCGAGGAGCGACGCCGTCTGGGGGTGGGCGATGGGCCTTTGCCGCACCTTCGCGAGGTGCTTGAGACGGAGGTTGGCATGCGTGTCTTTGCGATCGCTATGCCGGATCGACTCGGAGGTCTATTCGCGTTCGATGAGGAGCTAGGCGCCTGCATAGCTATGAATGCACGTCATCGCTGGGAGCGGCAGCGATGGTCTCTTGGGCACGAGTACGCGCACTTTCTCACGCGACGCGATCGCCCAGAGGTCACGGTCACTCTCGATCACTATCGCCGAGTACCAGCAAGCGAGCGATTTGCTGATCACTTTGCGCGGCATTTGCTCCTACCGGCGGATGGCCTCATACGTCGTTGGCAGGCAGTCAGTGCATCAAGTACGCCCACCGTGGCTTCGCTGGTCTCTCAAGCTGACTGGTGGGGTGTCTCCTTGCAAGCATTCGTTTTGCGCCTAGAGCAGCTACGCCTTGTCAAAGGCGGAACCTACGACAGTCTCCTGTTGCAGGGGCTTTCCGTTGACGAGGCACGAGCAATGATCGGCTTGCCAGCACGCGAGCCAGACACCGAAGTGGTTCCTCGACGGATGCAGGCGCTTGCCATCACGGCGTACGCGGACGGACAACTTTCCGAGGAGCGCCTTACCGCCACTTTGCGCGTAGACCGTCTACGAGCGCGAACCCTTGTAGGTACTTTGCTTCCCGTCGGCTCTGTCCGGTAGCGGTGACGTCCGCGCCGTTGATACTGGACGCCTGCGTGGCGCTCAATCTATGGGCGTCACGGTGCATGGCGGACATACTTGAGAGTTCAGGCTATGCAGGCGTGGTCTGTGACCAAGTCGTAGGTGAGGCCCTATGGATCGCCGACGAGATTGGACAACGCGAGGAGCTTCCGATGCTGGCCCTCATCGACAATGGCTGTATTGAGCGTTGGGTCGCAGCTGGCCCTGAGCTAGATGTCCTTGTATCCCTCGCGGCTGACCTTGGTGACGGTGAGGCGGCCTCTCTTGCGATCGCTCATGGTCGCGGCGTCCCGATCGCGACAGACGATCTCCCAGCGCGGCGGAGCGCACTTCAGCTCAGTCCATCAGTCGAGGTGCGCAGTACGGGTGAACTGCTGCATTCATGGGCATTCGAGCGCAGCACGGATCAGGTCGCCAAGGCACTGCGACGTATCGAAGAGGGCGCGAGTTTTCGTCCTCCTCGGCAAGACCCTCTCTCGGCCTGGTGGTCGACAGCTGCTCAGTCCGTAACGTCCACCACCTAGGCGGCGTCGTAGCCCTGGGGCCGCACAGAGCCCGCCCTCCAGCCCGCTCATGGAATTCGTTGGCCGGTTTCGCGTGCTCGCGAACAGAGATAAGAGATGGTCAGTGCTGCGAGCATCGGTGCCGCCAAGGGCGGCGGGTACGCCAGGTATCTGGAGGCCAAGACGGTCGCGCCTGAGCGTGGGGACTACTACCTGACCCCGGACGGGGAGCTGACCCAGGCTCCGGGCCGCTGGCTGGCGGAGCCTGAGACTCTCGCGCGGCTTGGGATCGAGTCCGCCGACACGGTGGATGGCGGGCACTTTGTGGCGTTGATGGAGGGCCGGCACCCGGCGAGCGGGAGATGGCTTCGCTCCGAGGGCGCGGGCGGTGGGCGTGGTGGTGGGATCGATGTGACGTTCAGTGCCCCGAAGTCGGTGTCTGCGGTGTGGGCGTTGGGTGCGCCGTGGCAGCGCGAGCAGATCGAGCAAGCCCATGCCCGTGCGGTCGAGCAGGCGGTCGGCTACATGCGCGAGAGCGTGCCGCTGGTACGCCGCCGCTACAGCGGCCAGGTAGTCGAGGAGCACGCGAAGGATCTCGTCGCAGCGGAGTACCGACACACGACCGCGCGGGGCGTGAGTGGCGGGGAGGCTCCCGACCCGCAGCTTCATAGCCATGTCGTGATCTCCGCCGTAGTCCGCGAGGACGACCGGCTGGTAGCGGTCGCTTCGCGTCCCGTGTTTCGCTCGGCGCGGGAGGTTGGCGCGTTCTACCGCGCAGCCCTTGCCAGCGAGCTTGCTGAGGGTGGCTATGAGATCACGCAGGCCACGGGGAGGGACGGCAAGTTCTTTGAGATCGCGGGTGTCCCGAGGGAGTTGTGCGAGGCGTTCTCTGGCCGCTCACGCGAGGTGGCACGCGCAGCAGAGCGTTTCCGCGCCGTCCACGGCCGCGCACCCGTACGCGGAGAGCTTCGTGCTCTCGCGCTGGAGAACCGTCGCGCGAAGACCCCCGCGACGCGCGGTGACCTGTTGCGTGCGTGGCGCGGCACCGGGGTCGGCTACGCCTTCGGTGAATGGGAGGCGCTGAAACTCCTCGAAGGTGAGCGCCCAGGACCATCGCGCCCGTTGGCAGACCGAGTCGAGGAACGACTCACAGCGCATCACGCGGTGTTCGACGCGAAGGATCTCCGCACGGTCGCGCTGGAGCAAGCGGCTGGCGAGATGGCACCCCACGAGGCGCTGCAGATCGCGCGGGAGATGATCCACGACCGACGGATACTCACGTTGGAGGGCGGCCGAATGACGACCCTCGCCGTCCGCGCACAAGAGCAAGCGATCGAGCGGCGTGCAGCCACGCTCGCGGAGCCAGCGCACCGCGACGTTGGGGACCACGCACGACAAGCCGCGATCGCGGAACTCTCCGAGAAGCTCGCCGGGCCGCCATCGAGCGAGCAGGTCAAGGCGCTCCAGGCGCTCACCGGCCCCGAGCGTCTCGCGGTCCTCGTCGGTCCCGCCGGGACCGGGAAGGGTGTGGTGATCGATATGGCTGCCCGTGCTGAGCGGCACGCCGGACACCACACGATCGGCGTCGCGGTGTCGGGCGCAACCGCCGAGCGCCTCGCAGCGGACACGCCCGCTCTCGACGGGCGGACGTCCACGATCGACGCGCTTATCGCCCGCACCAACACCGGAAGCGTGCGACTGGGACGCAACACGACCGTGTTCCTCGACGAGGCCGGCATGGCCGACCACAAACGCCTCGACCAGCTCACCCACCTCATCGAGGCGAGCGGCGCGAAGCTCGTGGCAGTCGGCGATGGCAAGCAGCTCCCCTCGATCGGCCCCGGCGGCATGTTCGACCGGCTCACAAGCCACGCACCCACAAGCGAACTCGCGGACATCCACCGCACCCACGACCCAGGCGAGCGCAAAGCATGGACGGCGCTCCGCGCAGGCGAACCGGAGAAGGCGATGGCGCACTACCGCGCCAAGGGCCGCTTGTTCTTCAGCGACACCCGCGAAACGGCAGCAGAGGCAGCCGTCAAACGCTGGGGCGAACTCACCGAGAAACGACCGATCCGCAGCGTCGCTTTGATCGCAGACTCCTCGAACGTGGAGATCGACCGGCTCAACGCACGCGCACAACACCTCCGCACCCAAAGGGGAGAACTCGGACCTACAGAGATCCCACTCCCCCACCAGCACTACGGACTACGCCAAGGCGACCTCATCGCGTTCACCACGCAACACACGCCACGAGGACAACCACGCGTTGAGAACGGCAGCCGCGCAGAGATCACCAGCATCACCCCCGACGGCGGCATCACCGCGACCCTCGACGGGTCAAACCGCCCGATCCAGCTCGCCAGCGACGACCTGGAGAAGGTCCGGCTCGCCTACGCCCAACACGTCTACCGCCAGCAAGGCGCGACCGTCGACCGCTCCGTGGTCCTTACAGGCGGATGGCAGACAAGCAAGGAGAGCGGCTACGTCCAAGCCAGCCGCGCACGCGAGGCCACAGAGTGGTTCCTCGCACGCGACGACCTCGGCACCCACGGCCAAGACGCACGCCGCATCGACCGCCTCGCCACCAAGCTCCGCTCAAGCCACCAGCAAACACCATCGCTCGCACACCGAGCACCGCCCGGACCAGTCCTCACGCCCGGAGAAGAACACGAACTCTCCCTCAAACTCGTCCCCGCACCACTGCGCTGGGTCGCGCACGCCACCAAACACCTCCAGCGCCAACAGGAACGCGGCAGATCGGGACCGGAGCGATGAGCAGCCAGGCATCCTCAGAACCGCCGCGCCTCACCGCCAGCGACGTCATGACCGCCGCGGAGGTGTCCGCGTTGCTCCACGTTCCCCGCTCGACCGTCGCAGACTGGGCGCGCAGGGGCATCCTCCCCAGCATCAAGATCGGCAGACGCCGCATCTTCATCCGCCCGCGCATCGAAGCGAAGCTGCTCGACGAACCCGGCGATCGACCCTAGATTCGCGCCGCGTTTGTTACCCAAAGGTGTTACCCAAACGCCCAAATCGGGCTGCCAGCGCCCTACCCCAGCGCCAAAACATGCCGATTTGCAGCGACTTCCTAATGCGCCCGAGAGGATTCGAACCTCTGACCTTCGGTTCCGTAGACCGACGCTCTATCCAGCTGAGCTACGGGCGCTTCGAGGCTTAGTGTAGTTGGCCGCTCGCTCCGCGGCTTGGTCGGCCGAGCCCGCCGCTCGCAGCCTCCAGCGCTGATGTCGATCAGCCGTCGGCCAGCAGCTCCATCAGCAGCGCGTCGTGCCACTGCTGGCCGTCCACGTCGCGCTCGTACTGGCGCATGACGCCCACCTTCCGGAAGCCCACCTTCTCATACGCCCTGATGGCCGCCCCGTTGGCCACGGCAGGATCAATGGTGATGCGGTGATGGCCATGCTCGTCCATCAGCGTTCGTGCCACGCGTCTGACCGCCTCGCTGCCGTGGCCGCGCCCGTGCAGGGCGGGGTCGAGGAACAGGTCGATGCTGGCGTGGCAGTAGCGCGGCTCGAGCTCCTCGCTGTACTGAATCATGCCGGCCACCGCGCCGCCCACCTCGATGGTCAGCCGCACGGAGTCGGGGTCATCGCCGGGGAAGTCCGCCGGCGGCTCGCCCCACCAGCGCCTGACCTGTGGTGTGCGGTGGATCCGCAGCAGCTCCGCCACGTCCGCCGCGATCAGTGGCCTGACTCTCAGCGACTGACACTCCACCGCCATCCGGGGAACGTTAGCCAACGAGATCAGCCGTGCACCAGGTGCGCAACGCGCGCCACCATCACCGCCACGAACACCAGCCCAAGCAAGCGCCGCACCCAGTTGACGCCGTGGGCCAGCTCCTCGTACGCCCACACGGAGATCCCCAGGTAGGACAGCGACAGGGCGTACCTGTGCGCCGAGCCTGTGGTGGCGCCCGCGGCCAGACCGCCCAACAGCCCCACCGCCAGCGGCAGGTTGGGGAACTGAACGATGGGAAAGTTTCGCGGGTAGCCGATCTCCGGCAGGCGTTTGATGGTGCGCCAGGTGGAGCCCATGGAGCGTTATCGACCGGGCCCTGTGGCGCCGGTGATGGCGGTGAGCTCGAAGTGGGGGTTCTCGATGATGCCGATCTCCGCGCCGTTGGGGTCGCGCACGCTGGCCACACGGATGCCGTCGCCCACTTCGCGCACGCCCAAGCGCTCGCTGGCGCCCAGCGACAGCAGCCGCGCCAGCGCATCGTCCGCGTCGGACACGCCCCAGTAGGTGCCCGGCCCGTCCTGCACGCTGCGGTCCGGATCCAGCCCCAGCTCGTAGCCGCCCACGTTGAAGCCCACGTAGAACGGCTCGTCGAAGTACGGCGCCACGCCCAGCAGCTCCGAGTACCAGCGCTTGGCCGCCTCCAGGTCGGGTGCCGGGTAGATGATCGTGCGCAGGCCTATGAACATCGGCCAAGCCTTGCACATCGGCCCACCGACCATCTATAACTGAATAAATATTTATTTTTATTGGGAGGGCGTGCGCTGTGGAGATCCGAGCGTTGCTGACGGGAACGGCGTTCTGATGGCGCGCCCCAGCCGCGACGCGGACATCCTTGCCGCTGCTCTGGCCGCGTTTGCCGAGCAGGGCTATGACGCCACACGCGTGCGCGACATCGCGCGCCGGGCGGGCGTGAGCGATGCGGCGCTGTACTGCCACCACAAATCCAAGGAGTCGGTGGCGCTGGCGCTGTTTCAGCTGCACATGCGCCGCTACTCCGAAGCGCTGCAAGCGGCCGTGTGCGACCCCGCCGTGAGCGTGCGCGAGCGCATTCACGCGGCTGCGCAGCGCTCGCTGCGGATGTTCGCCGAAGAACCGCACGCGTTTGCGTTCGTGATCACCCATCAGGCCCGCTTCGTACCGACGCTGGCCAGCGACTTTCCGCTCCCGATCCCGGTGGTGGAAGCGCTGGTGCGCGAGGGGCAGAGCGATGGATCGGTCAGGCGCGGCCCGGTGCGGCTGCTGACGGCGCTGGTGCTCGGCTGCATCCTGCAGCCGGTACGAACCGTGCTGGAGGCGCCGGCGGGGACCATCAGCGTGCACACGCCGGCCGCCAGGGCCATCGTCGCGGAGGCGGCATGGCGTACGATCGCCAACAAGCACGAACAATTCGAAGATGGTGCCGATCGCTGAAAGGAGCGCACGATGCTGCTGTACAACTCCCAGGTGTCGGGCAACTGCTACAAGGTGCGCCTGATGCTGGCGCACCTGGGTCTGGACTTCCAGCGTCACGAGCTGGACGTGGTCGACCGCTCAAACCGCTCACAGGTGCTCGGTGATCTGAACCCGGCGCTGCGGGTGCCCACGCTGGTGCTGGACGACGGTCGCCCGCTGGCCGAGTCCAACGCCATCCTCTGTTACCTGTCCGACGGCACGCCGTACCTGCCGGCCGATCGCTACCGGCGCGCGCAGGTATTGCAGTGGCTGTTCTTCGAGCAGTACAACCACGAGCCCAACATCGCCGTGGTGCGCTTCTGGGTGGCCGTGTCGCCGTCTCCGCCGGCGCAGCAGGAGATCGACGTGCGCATCGCCGCCGGCTACAACGCGCTGGACGCCATGGAGGGACACCTGAGCGGCCGCCAGTTCCTGGTGGCCGACCGCTACACGGTGGCCGACATCGCGCTGTACGCCTACACGCACGTGGCGCACGAGGGCGGGTTCGACCTCACCGGCTATCCCGCCATAGGGCGGTGGCTCGAGCGCGTGGCTGCCCAGCCGGGGCACGTGCCGATCGGCGCGTGACGCTGGCGACGACTTCGTCGAAACGGCCTGTGCGCCCGTCACCACATGTGCACAACCACCCTTGCGCAAGGCGATATGTTTACTTGTTGACAAGGGTCCGGCTTGGGGTGAGCCGGAGACGATCGAGGGACGTCGGAGGGGGACAGCGAATGGCACGGACGGCCGGCACAGCCACACCTGCACTGGGAGTCACGCGATCGCACCGGATCACGCTCCTGGCGGCCTGCCTGCTGGCGGCCCTGCTGAGCGCAGGTCCAGCGCAGGCGCGCACGGCCGGTGCACGACCGCTGCGCGTGGCGGCGAGCAACACGGCGCCCAAAGTCAGCAAACAGCCGGCGAGCGCGACGGTGGAAGAAGGCCAGAGCGCGGCCTTCGAAGCGAGCGCCTCGGGAACGCCTGTGCCGACCGTCAAGTGGGAAACCTCCAGCAACGGCGGCGCGAGCTGGACGGCGGTGTCGGGGGGAACTTCCAACCGGCTGACGATCACAGCGGTGAAGACGTCGCTCAGCGGCCACCAGTACCGGGCGAGCTTCAAGAACGTGGCCGGAACGGCCACCAGCGAAGCGGCGCTGCTGACCGTGCAGAACCCGCCGGCGCTGATCAAGCAGCCGGTGAGCGTGACGGTGAACGAAGGCCAGAGCGCGAGCTTTGAAGCGACGGCGTCGGGGTTCCCTGCGCCGACGGTGCGCTGGGAAGCCTCCAGCGACGGCGGCGCCAGCTGGAGCGTTGTGGAAGGGGCCAGCTCCGATCAGCTGACGATCTCGCCCGCGCTGGTATCCGAAGACGGCCGCCGCTACCGCGCGGTGTTCACAAATGCGGCCGGCAGCGCCACCAGTCAGGCGGCCACGCTGAGCGTTGACGCTGTGCCGATCGTGACCCAGCAGCCGGCCGGCACAACGGTCGAAGTTGGAGAAGGCGTGAGCTTCGAAGCGTTGGGCACGGGCTACCCCACGCCGACGGTGCAGTGGGAAGAGTCGATCGACGGCGGCAGCGTGTGGAGCACGGTCCCCGGCGCCACCGGCGACCGCTTGAGCATCGAAAGCTCGCACGCGTCGGAAAGCGGCGATCAGTACCGCGCGGCGTTCACCAACAAGGCTGGCACCACGCTCAGCAACGTGGCCGTGCTGACTGTGGCCAACGACCACTTCAGTGCTGTGGGCTGGGGCGAGAACCTTTACAGGCAGCTGGGCGACGGCTTCAAAGAGCAGTTCAGCGACATGCCGGTGCCGGTCAGCGGCCTGAAGTACGTCAGCGCGGTGGCCGCCGGGCAGCGTCACAGCCTGGCGCTGCTGGCCGACGGCACGGTGATGGCGTGGGGCGCCAACGGCTTCGGGCAGCTGGGCGACGGCAGCATGAGCGAAAGCAGCGTGCCGGTGGCCGTGGACGGCCTTTCCGGTGTCAGCGCCATCGCGGCCGGCTCCAGCCACAGCCTGGCGCTGCTGGCCAACGGCACGGTGATGGCATGGGGCGATAACGAAAGCGGCCAGCTTGGGATCGGCGTCATCAGCGAAGGCTCCGAAACGCCGGTGGCCGTCAAAGGCCTGACCGGCGTGAAGGCGATCGCCGCCGGCGCCAACTTCAGCCTGGCGCTGCTGGCCAACGGCACGGTGATGGCGTGGGGCGAAAACAGCAGCGGACAGCTTGGCGGCGGCGGCACCACAACCAGCGACGTGCCGCTTGCGGTCAAACACCTGAGCGGCGTGTCCGCCATCTCAGCCGGTGGGGAATTCGCCCTGGCGCTGCTTGCAAACGGCACGGTCCAGGCGTGGGGCAACGACGAACGCGGGCAGCTGGCCAACGCCACTGTGGAAGAAGAAGACAGCGGCGTGCCGGTGGCGGTGGAAGGGCTGAGCGGCGTGGCGGGCATAGCTGCCGGCTCCAACCACGCGCTGGCGCTGCTGCACGGCGGCACGGTGATGGGCTGGGGCGATGACAGCTTCGGCGAGCTGGGCAACGGCAGGACCGCTGCCCGCGAAGAAACGCCCGTGGCTGTGACGGGGCTGTCGAACGTGAGCAAGATCTCGGCGGGCGGACAGGACAGCGTGGCGCTGCTCAGCTCGGGCTCGGTGATGACGTGGGGAAGCGACGCATCCGGACTGCTTGGCGACGGCGTGAGCAGCGGCATGAGCGAGGTGCCGGTGGCGGTCGTTGGGCTGAGCAAGGTGGCCAGCATCTCGGCGGGGCGCTTCGACACACTGGCCTACGGCGAACCGATCCCCACCGTAAGCAGCGTGGCTCCAGCGGTCGGACCGGGCACGGGCGGCGCCACGGTGACGATCTCCGGCAACACCTTCACGGGCGCCACCGCCGTCAAGTTCGGCGCCGTGCAGGCCGCCAGCTTCACCGTCAACTCCGCCACTTCGATCACCGCCACAGCGCCCGCGGGGCACGGCGTGGTCGACGTCACCGTGCTCACGCCGTCCGGCCAGAGCCCCACCAGCGCGGCCGACCGCTACACCTACCAGCTCACCCCTACGGTGAGCAAGCTGTCGGTGAAGTCCGGGCCGGCAACGGGCGGCACGTCGGTGACCGTCACCGGAACGGAATTCACCGCCGCCACCAACGTCAGCTTCGGCCAGGCCGGCGCGGTGAGCTTCACGGTCAACTCCGCCACCTCGATCACCGCGGTGGCACCGCCGGGCGTCGGCGGGGCGGTGGACGTGACGGTTACCAACAGCGCGGGCGCCAGCGCCACCTCGACAAGGATCGCTTCACATATCTGCCCACCGTGGAAGCGCTCACACCGAACGCCGGCTCCACGCTGGGCGGCGCCAGCGTGACGGTCACCGGCAGCGGCTTCGCGCCGGGCGCCACTGCAACGGTGTTCAAGTTCGGCACGGTCAAGGCCAAGTCGGCGACCTGCTCCAGCAGCACCACATGCGTGGTGATCGCGCCCGCACAGGGCGCCGGGTCGGTCGACGTGCGCGCCACGGTCGCCAAGGCCACCAGCCCGATCGACGCGCCGGCGGATCGCTTCACATACAGCTGACCGCTTGCGCCGCTCCGCGGCACGAGCGCCGCGCCCCATCGCCTGACACCGACGCGCCAGACGTCCACATATCCCAACTTGGTCACAACCGGCACGTCCGCTGGTTGCTAGCGTCGCCACGACTGCCGGGGAACCCGCAGCGCGTTAACGAGCGACGTCACGTCCGAGGAGATGATGTCTGAAATGCATGGTCCAGCTCAGCCCACTGTGCGTCCCAACAGCGACCCGCGCGACCGCAGCTCGACTCTCCACCGACACACGGCGCTCGCGGTGGCCGTGATCGCCCTCTCGCTGGCGCTGCCCACAGCGGCGCTTGCCTCGGCCACCAGTCCCACAAGCCTGTTCCAGACGCCGCCATCCATGAGCATTCCGCCGGAGCCGCTGCTGTCACCGCCCGGCGAACCGACCATCACCAGCCTGTCTCCCGCCAAAGGCCGCGTGGCAGGCGGGGTCAACGTGCACATCAACGGCACCAACCTGTCTGGAGCCACGGCGGTGAGCTTCGGCTCCAAGAGCGCGGTCAGCTTCACGGTGCGCTCGCCGAAACAGATCATTGCGGTCGACCCGATCGGGTCGGGCACCGTCAATGTTCAGGTGACCACACCCATGGGCACCACCGCGACAGTGCCGGCCGACGAATTCACATACGTGGGCGAAGCGCCCAAGGTGGGGCGGATTGGCCCCCATGAAGGTCCGGCTGCCGGCGGGACCGTGGTGGGAATCCAGGGACGCAACTTCCTGGAAGCGACGGCGGTCTACTTCGGCTCGGTCAGCGCGGCCAGCTTCACGGTGAACTCGGACAGGTCGATCACGGCCACGGCCCCGGAAGACCAGGTGGGCGGAGTGGTCATCACGGTCACCACTCCGTACGGCCCCACGGTGTGCACCAAACGAAGGTTCTGCTCGGTCCACGACTACTTCAAATACAAGGACATCACGATCACGAGCGTGACGCCGGACACCGGATCGGTGGCGGGCGGGACCACGGTGACCGTGACGGGCACCGGCTTCGCACCGGGCGCCACCGGCACCGTGTTCAAGTTCCACTCCACGCCTGCCGCGTCGGTCGACTGCACGTCGTTCACCACCTGCACGCTGGTGACGCCGCCGCACCGGGCGGGAGGGACGGACGTGTCGGCCGCTTCGGCCGAGCAGCACACGCGACGGACGGCGGGGGATCGCTTTACGTTTGAATGACCAACACGGAGAGGGGGGGATTCGAACCCCCGAACGAGGTTACCCCCGTTACGCGATTTCCAGTCGCGCCCGTTCAACCGCTCCGGCACCTCTCCGGGTGCATGTGCGCCGATCGTCGATCGGCGGCGGCACCGTGAAGGCTACGACACCTGCCGGCTTCGCGGTTGCTAGGCTCCCGGCATGGTTCTAGCGATGAGCGAAGCGATCACCAAGGACATCGGCCTGATCGCCACATTTGGCGGCATCGGCGTGGTCGTCAACATCATCGTTGTCTACATCGCAGTGCAGGTTCGCGGCGAGCGCCGCCAGAACCAGGAATACCTGGCTTCGCGCCGGCCTCCTGGCGCCTGACCCCTCGAACCTAGTCGAGCGAGGAACCTCCTGACAGGGTCGCCCTGCCACGCATTCACAGGAGACACGGATTCGCAGCACTGTAACCTTGGTTTACATCCGAGCAGTTTGTGTAAACTACCTGCGACAGCAGGCAGCACCACGACCAAGGAGTCCGCCACCATGCAATCCGCTGCAGCACAAGCGTCAGCACACGCAGGCGCGTCAGCCTCGGAAGGAGCCGGGAGCGCAACCGACGACCTCGAGGCCGCCTGGCACGACCCCAAGCGCTACGCGTGGCTGCTCGGCCTGGTCGTTCCCACGCTTCCGTTTCTGACGTGGGCGCTCGTGCACATCACCGGTCTGGCCGTGCTGTGGTTCTACGGGCCGGTGCTGATCTTCGCCATCTTCCCGCTGCTCGACCTGGCCATCGGCATGGACGCCAGCAACCCGCCTGACAGCGTGATCAAGTGGCTCGAACAGGACCGCTACTACCGCTGGTGCACCTACCTGTACCTGCCGATCCAGTACGGCGGGCTGATCTTCGCCTGCTGGCTGTGGTCGCACGGCAACCTCACCGACCCTCGACAGCATCGGCCTGGCACTGACGGTGGCGATGGTCAGCGGCATCGCCATCAACACCGCCCACGAGCTCGGCCACAAGCGCGCCAGCGTGGAGCGCTGGCTGAGCCGGGTGGCGCTGGCGCAGAGCGGCTACGGGCACTTCTTCATCGAGCACAACCGCGGCCACCACGTGCAGCGTGGCCACCCCCGAGGACCCCGCCAGCGCGCGCCTGGGCGAGAGCTTCTACGCGTTTCTGCCGCGCACCGTGATCGGCAGCCTGCGCTCCGCCTGGGAGCTCGAGCGCACGCAGGTTGCGTCGTGTGGGCACGCTCGCTGTGGACGCCCCGCAACGACATCCTCAATGCGTGGGCCATGACCGTGGCGCTGTTCGCAGCGCTGACGCGCCGTGTTCGGCGTGGTGGTGCTGCCCTACCTGATCATCCAGGCGGTGGTCGGCTTCTCGCTGCTGGAGGTCGTCAACTACCTCGAGCACTACGGACTGCTGCGCCAGAAGCGCGAGGACGGCCGCTACGAGCGCACGCGCCCGGAGCACAGCTGGAACAGCAACAACACCGCCTCCAACGTGCTGCTCTACCACCTGCAGCGCCACTCCGACCATCACGCCAACCCGATCCGCCGCTACCAGGCGCTGCGCCACGTGGACGAGGCGCCGCAGCTGCCCACCGGGTACGCCGGCATGATCGCGCTGGCCGTGATCCCGCCGATCTGGCGTCGCGTGATGGATCATCGGGTGCTGGCGCACTACGACGGCCATCTGGAGCTCACCAACCTCAAGCCGCGGCTGCGCGCAAGGCGCACTCGGCCGCTACGGGTCAGCCACATGAGCCGCTACCGCTGCCCCGCCTGCGGCTACATCTACGACGAGCAGCTCGGCCATCCACGCGAGGGCTTCCCGCCGGGCACCAGCTGGAGCGAGGTGCCCGACGACTGGGCCTGCCCGGACTGCGGCGTGCGCGACAAGGTCGACTTCGAGCGGGAGGACTCCTGAGCATGGGCGGCGGCGCTGTGGCTACTGTGGCGAGCGTGCCCGCCGTCAAGCAACGCGTCCCCTACTCGGTGGCCGCCCGCGAACTGCTGCGCAACACGCTGCTGGACGCCGCCTGCCACGAGCTGCAGCACACGCCGCTGGTCGGATGTCACCATGGCCGACATCGCGCTGGCCGCCGGCGTCAGCCGCCAGACCCTCTACAAGGAGTTCGGCTCGCGCGAGGAGTTCGCCCAGGTCCTGCTGATGCGCGAGGCCGACCGCTTCCTGGACGTCGGTGGAGCAGCGCCGTCAACGGCCAACGTCGAGGATCCGGCAGCGGCGCTGGCGGCCGCCTTCGACGTGTTCCTCACAGCCGCCGCCGAGAACCCGCTGGTGCGCGCCATCGTCCACGGCGAAGGCGCCGAGGAGCTGCTTGCGCTGTTCACCACTCAGGGCAAGCCGATCGTGGAAGGCATGCGCCGAGCGCCTCAGCGCGGTCATGCTCGCGGGCTGGCCGGAGGTGGACGCCTGCCAGACGCCGAAGCTCCTCAGCGAGTGCCTCGTGCGCCTGGCGATCAGCTACGCCGCCCTGCCCACCGGGCCGGCCAGCATGACCGCCGCCTCGGTCGCCGCGCTGCTCGGCCCTACATCCAGCAACAGCTCGATTACGGCTGCCGAGGCTAGCGGCCTGCGGCCGCGACGTTTCAGGCGGCCGAGTCGGGTGTAGCGCCCGCGGCTGCCGCGGCAGCCGCTTCTTCTGCGTGCGTCGCTTCGCGCGCGCGGCGGTACTCGTTGACGACGATGTCGGTCAGCTCCTCCACCGAGGTCTCCGCCGTCGGCTTGTCAAGCGCGATCGTGCCGTCCTGGATCATGCTCACCCGGTCGCAGGCCTCGAGCACGTGCACGTAGTTGTGGAGGATCATGATGATCGAGACTTTGCCCTCCGCCTTCAGGCGTGCGACCAGGTCGAGGATCATCGCGCCCTCCTTGGCGCCCATCGCCGCGAGCGGCTCGTCGAGCAGCAGGATGTCGGCGTCGCGAGTTCACCGTCCGCGCGACCGCGATCGCCTGGCGCTGACCGCCCGAGAGGCGCGCGACCGCCACGTCGATGCGCGGGATGTTGATGCCGATCTCATCCAGCGCCGTGCGCGCTTCGCGCTTCATCTGCCTGTTCGCCAGCAACGGCAGCGGGCGGTGCACGCGCTCCTTGCGCAGGAACAGGTTGTGGAAGACGCGACAGTTCGTCGATCAGCGCGAGGTCCTGGTAGACCGTCTCGATGCCCTTCGCGCGCGCGTCGTCCACGCTTTTCGGCTCGTACGGCTGGCCGTGCAGGAACATCTTGCCCGAGTCCTGCTTCTGGAAGCCGCAGATGATCTTGATCAGCGTCGACTTGCCCGCGCCGTTGTCGCCGAGCAGGCCGAGCACCTCGCCCTTTTTCAGGTGCAGGCTGACGTCGCGCAGGGCCGTGACCGGGCCGAAGCGCTTGGCGATGTGCTCGACGCGCAGCACGTCGTCGGGCGCCGAGGTCGGCGCGCACGATCTGCCGCCGGGGATGCGTGCGCGTCAGCCACTGCCGTGACCCCTGCGCGCGCGCCCGACGTAGACGTTGGCCGTCATCGCGACGATGATCGCGAGGCCCGTGTAGAAGACGAGGTAGTCGGCGTTGACGCCCTGCAGGATCAGGCCGTCGTGGAGGATGCCCAGGAACAGCGCGCCGATGAACGCGCCGACGACCGTGCCCGAGCCGCCGGACAGCAGCGTGCCGCCGATGACGGCACCGGCGATCGCGATCAGAAGCAGTTCGTTGGGGCCCGACGGGTCGGGCTGGATCGTCTGCGAGCGGACGGCCTCGAAGATGCCCGACGAGCGCCGGCGCAGCAGCGCGCACAGCACGAAGTTGCGGATCGTCACGCAGCTGCACCTCGACGCCGGCCTCGGCGGCGCCGAGCTTGTTGCGAGCCGATCGCGACCGTGTAGAGGCCCCAGCGCGTGAACGTCAGCACGACCTGCAGGATCGCGCACGATCACGACCGCCCAGATCAGCTCCGAGTAGACGCCGCCGCCGAAGATTTTCGCGAACGTGCCGATGTGATTGACATTTTCCGTCAGCACGATGCTGTGCCCGTTGACCACGTGATGGACCTGCACGATCTTCGGCGTAATCTGAGCGCCCGGCGTCGCCACCGGCGTGCCGTGGGAGATGATCAGGCTGAGCCCCTCGAACGTGAACAGCATCCCGAGCGTCGCCACGAACGAGCGAGATGCCGACGAACGGCGACGAAGAAGCCGTTGACCGCGCCGACGACCATGCACGACGAGCAGCGCGAGGATCATCGCCGGGCACCAGCCCGAGCCCGCCGGCGATGGCGAGCTTGTAGAAGAGGATCGGCGCGAACAGGTACATGCCGCCGATCGAGAGGTCGATCTCGCCGAGGATCATCACGAACACCTCGCCCGGCGCCGAGGATCGCCAGCGGCGCGAAGTACGGCAGCAGCGTCTTGAAGTTTTCGCCGTCGTGAAGAAGCTGCTGCGTGTTGAGCGAGAAGTAGATCGCCACGACGATCGTGACGACGATGATGCTGCCCTCGCGCAGCGCGATCAGCCGGTGAGCAGCTGCGCGCCGGCTCGAGCATCTCCCGCGTGGCGGCTCGTGCCGGCCGGCGAGCCCGCGGAGGGACCGCTTGTGCGGGGCTCTGCGCTGCGCTCGCCACGATCCGCTCCTCGACTCCGCGTACGCGTCTCTAGGACTTGACGACCGCGGCCGTCGTCGACGGTGCCCTCGTAGCGGCTCTTCGTGCTGACGTACGGTGCGACGGTTTCCTTGTTCAGGAACTTCAGGCCCGTGTCCACTTCGGCGATGCCGGTCAGCGTGCCCGACACCTGGTACTGGAACAGCTGAGGATCGGCAGGAAGCCCTGCAGGTAGGGCTGCTGGTCGATCGTGAATTCGATGTTGCCTTGGCTGCAGCAGCTTCTGCGGTGCTGTTCCGTGAGGTCGAAGCCGCCGGCCTTCACGCCCTTGGCCGGCAGGCCGTGCTTCTGGATCGACTTTGGCGAGGCTTTCGGTGCGAGCCGCCGTCGACCGCGAACATGCCCTTGGCGCTCTTGTGGCCGAGGTAGCACGCTTCGATCGCCGGTTCGCTCCTGCGCGAACCGCCGCGCCGGTGGCGACCGACTGTGCACCGTGATCGACTTGCCGGAGTCCTTGATCGCCTTTTCCGCGCCTTCGATGCGCGGCTGCAGGTTGGCCGAGCCCGGCGTCGCGATGAACAGCGCCACTTCGCCCGAGCCGCACGACGCTCGACGATCTGCTCGCCCATCTCTTCGCCGGCCTTGAACAGGTCCTGGCCGATGTAGGCCAGGCGCGCGTTGCCGGGCGCGTCGGCGTTGTAGGCGACCACCGGGATGCCCGCCTTGAGCGCCGCTTCGACCGGCGCGTTGAACGCGTGCAGGTCGATCAGCGCGACGGCGATGCCGTCGGCGCCGCCGGTGACGGCGGTGTTGAGCGGCGTCGACCATCTGGCTGACGTTGCTGTTTTCCGAGCCCGTCCACTGGTAGGAGCAGCCGAGCAGCTTGCAGCGCGTCGGCTGCGCCGTACTGGGTGGGGGTGAAGAACGGGTTGGTCGTCACGTGGTTGACGAACACGAATTTGTAGCTCTGTGCGAGCCGAACACGCTCGCCGAGTTACCCGTCCGCTCGCGCGCTGCTGCTGGTCGACGCTCGAGCTCGAGCCGCACGCGCTCAGGATCGTGCTGACCCCAGCCGGCCGCCACGCCGGTCAGTGCGGTGCGACGCAGGAACGCGCGCCGGTCGAACCCGGCCACGCGACACGCGCTCGGTCTGAGCTGCTCGAGATGCTCCACCGCCCCCTGCAGATCATCGCTTGTCTGACATTGCATCCTCCTCCTCCTAGATTCGCACGGACTTTGATTGTCGTGGCCAGCCTTGGCTCTACCCTCGCGCTTGTGACAGACCATTGTCAATGCGCCTTTCGCAATGATCAAATTCTCCCGAGCGTCTGGACAGAGCCGCACATCGACCATACCGGCCATGCTCGCCCCCACCGACTGCCGATGCATCCGGACTTAGCCCATGACGACCGGTGGGTATACCCTCGGGGGATGGTCGGGAAACCCGACGCGTGCTCGCCCGTCGGGGAGCCGGATCGCCGCCCACAGCGAGGCCGGTGCCCGACAGGAGCCTGCCGGCGGAGCGCACTGGCCCTGTGGCGATCGAGCGGCTGCGCAAAGACGACGGCCGCGCGCTGATCCTGTACAGCTCCGTCACGACCCGGCGAGGTGCCGTCCTCGTGAGCGAGCTGCGCTTCAACGAGCTGCGCGGCGAGCAGGTCGCCTACGCGATCCACCGCCAGGACCGCACGTTCCTGCCCACGCGCGAGCACTGCCCGCTGTGTCCCACCAAGCCCGGCGGCGCGGCCGACCGAGATCCCGCGCGCGGCGTTTGAGATCGCGGTCTTCGACAACCGCTTCCCCGCCTTCGAGGCGCCGCACGGGGCGGCCGAGGTGGTGGTGTACACCGACGATCACGAAGCGCTCGTTCGGCACGCTCGCCGCCGACGCGCGCCGAGGCGCTGATGTGGGTATGGCGCCACCGCTACGCCGAGCTCGGCGCGCGCGAGGACATCGACTACGTGTTCATCTTCGAGAACCGCGGCGTGGAGGTTGGCGTCACGCTGCACCACCCGCACGGGCAGATCTACGGCTACCCGTTGCTGCCGCCGGTGCCCGCGCTGCGAGCTCGCAGCGGACGCGCGCCTGGGCGGCTGCGCGCCGTGCGCGCTGCTCGAGCGCGAGCTCGCACGACGGGCGGCGGATCGTGCACGAGAACGACGCGCGTGGTCGTGTACGTGCCGTACGCCGCGCGCTGGCCCTACGAAGCGCACGTGGTGATGCGCGAGCACCGCGCAAGCCTGCTCGAGTGCGAGCGGTGAGGAGCTGACGCGCGCTGGCCGGCGCGCTGCAGAGGCTGGTGCGCGGCTATGACGCGCTGTTCGACGCGCCCCTTCCCGTACGTGATGGCCGTCCACCAGGCGCCCACCGCGCCGCCGCTCGGGCGCGGGCACCTGCACGTGGAGTTCTACCCGCCGCTGCGCACAGCCGAGAAGCTCAAGTATCTGGCCGGCTCCGAGCAGGGCGCCGGCACGTTCATCTCCGACATGCTGCCCGAGGAGTCTGCCGCCGAGCTGCGCAGGGCGATCGACAGTGCCGCCTGAGCGTCAGCTCCGCGTTCGCTCCGGGGCGCGTCAACCTGATCGGCGAGCACACCGACTACAACCAGGGGCTGGCGCTGCCGTTCGCGATCGCCGAAGGCGTGACCGTGCGTGCCCAGGCCAGCCGATGACGGGGCGCATCCAGGCGTACGCGCGCGACCTCGACGAGCGCGATGCGTTCAACCTTGACGCGATTGAGCGCGCGCAGGGCTGGCGCGCGTTCGTCGCGGGAGTGGCCGCCGAGCTGCAGAGCGCCGGACTGGCCGTTGGAGGGCGCGACCTCGAGATCGTGGGCAGCGTGCCGCAGCGGCGCCGGCCTGTCCTCTTCGGCGGCGTTGGAGGTCGCGTTGTGCCTGGCGCTGGCCGAGCTGGGTGCGAGCGCCGAGGAGTCCAACGGCCGCCGGCACGACCTCGGTCGCATCGAGATCGCCAAGCTGTGCTCGCGCGTGGAGAACGACTGGGTGGGCGCGCACACCGGGCCTGCTCGACCAGCTGGCCTCGCTGTTCGGCGCCGCCGAGCACGCGCTGCGCATCGACTTCCGCACGCTCGATGTCGACCCTGTGCCACTGCTGCTCGGCGACTGGCGCATCGTGGTGATCGACTCCGGCGAGCGTCACACGCACGCCGGCTCCGGCTACAACGAGCGCCGCAGCGAGTGCGCCAGCGCGTGCGAGCTGTTGGGCGTGCAGTCGCTGCGCGAGGCGAGCTTCGAGCGGCCGCCCGCCTGCCGGCGCCGCTGGACCGGCGCGCCTGCCACGTGCTCGCCGAAAATCAGCGCGTGGAGGAAGCGGTGACCGCGCTGGCGGGCGGCGATCTGCCCGCGGTGGGGAGGCTGCTGAGCGCCTCGCACCGCAGCCTGCGCGACCTGTACAGCTCATCCACGCCCGCCGTGGAGAGCACCGTAGAGCGCGTCATGCGCGCCGGCGCCGCCGGTGCACGGATGGTCGGCGGGGGCTTCGGTGGAAACGTGCTTGCCTGTTCGCCCCTGGCGTGACGCCACCCCAGACGCGCGTGAGGTACGGCCTGGGCCCGGTGCTCACCTGCTCGACTCACAAGCTGCGTAGCACCATGGTTATACACACGACTCAGCGCGAATATATCTTGTAATATTTAATTGATCGATTTTCAAAGCCGGCTGGCCAGCAGCGCGCAGGCTGTGATCACCATTGCAAGCGACAAGGCCGCCAGCGCGCCGTCCAGTGGCGCCAGCAGCGTGGTCCGTGACAGCGCTTCGGTGCTTCCGTCGCGAAGCGTGCGCGTGCCCTGCACCTCCAGCGTGCGGCGACGCAGCTCGCGCGCCGGCGAGCTCAAACGTCGCTGTGCCACGCTCATCGCCGTGCAGCCCAGCGCCATCGCCAGCCCCGGCGCGGCCACCTTCTCGGCGTTGACGAAATAGCCTGTGAAGGCGGGGAACGCGCCCCAGCCGACGGCGAACCACAGGTCGCTGTGGAAGCGACCGTTCGCCCAGCTCGAGGTTGTAGGCCGGCAGGAACAGTCCGCCGATCAGCACCAGCGGCGCCAGCCACGGTGTGACGCTCAGCACGCCGCCCACGCCGATCGCCAACGCCGCCAGCAGGCTCACCGCCGCCAGGCCGCGCAGGGCGCCGTCGGACAGTGCGCTGCCAAGCGGACGATCGTGCAGCTCATCCAGCGCGTGCGCGGCCACACCCACCGCCAGCGCAAACGCCGCCAGTCCCCACAGCAGCCGGTCTGCGTGCACCGTCGGCGCCACCCCCGCACCGAGCGCGAAGTAGCTCAGGTGCCACAGCGTGTAGGGCGGGTGCAGCAGCGTCAGCAGATCGCCTGCGCGACCGCGGCCGAACGCGTAGAACGCCGGTCGCTCAGGCCCCGCGCCCATTGCCGGGCTCAGCTCTCCTGCGCCCGCTTGGTCGCGCTCATCACCACGCCGCCGCCCAGGCTCATGCGCCTGACGCGCACGTCCTGCAGACCCGCCTCGCGCCAGTAGCCCACGATCGCCTCGAGCGGGTGACGGGCGTAGAAGCCGCGGATGCTCGGGCCCAGGAAGCGCCCCACCTCGGCCCACTCGCGCGAGGCCACACGGCCCAGGGTGGGCAGGCCGACGGCCGTGTAGAAGCGCCACGCCACGTATGCGGGCGGCCATGGCGGAACGCCGAACTCCAGCGAAGCGACCCGTCCGCCGGGGCGCACCACGCGCGCCAGCTCCGCCACTGTGGCGCGCGGATCGTCCACGTAGCGCAGCAGATAGGTGAACGTCAGCGCATCGAAGCTCTCCGCCGCGAACGGCAGCGCCTCCGCTTCACCCTCGATCAGCTCCACTCTCGTGCGCTCAGCGGCGTCGAAGCGCGCGCGGGCGCGCGTGAGCATCGCTGCGCTCTGGTCGATCCCCACCACCGTGCAGTCGGCGCGCGCCAGCAGCTCCGCTGCCACCATGCCGGTGCCGGTGGCCACATCCAGTATCCGCTGCCCCGCCTTGGGCGCCACCTCGCTCACCAGCGCCCGCCGCCAGCGCGGGTCCTGCCAGAAGCTGAGCGCCGCCGACAGCTCGTCGTAGCGACGCGGCAGACCGCTGAAGAGCTCGAGCGCCTTGCGCTTGCGAGGAGAAGCGGCGGCGTCTGCGTCGCTGGCTGTGGATGAGCTCATCGTGGTTGCCGATCTGCAAGGCTAGCTGGCCTGGGTCCACACCGGGGCCGGATTTCCACTTTTCGACAGCGAGGCAGCCATGGCAGAGCAGCTCAACTACCCCGATCGACCGCGCGTGATGCTCGTGACCGGCGCATCCAGCGGCATCGGCGAAGCGACCGCCCGGCGTCTGGCGCGCGAGCCGCACGCCGCGCTGGTGCTCGTGGCCCGCCGCGGCGAGCGCCTGCGTGCACTGGCTGCCGCCCTCGGCGAACGCAAAGTCAGCTACGTGGCCGTGGACCTGCTCGACGACGATGCGCCCGCGCGCATCCTGGCGCACGTACAGGAGCGCCACGAACGCCTCGACCTGCTGGTCAACAACGCCGGCGCCGCCTGGCGCGCGCGCTTCGCCGACGGTGGCTATGAGAACGTCAGGCGCACCATGGCGATCAACTTCGACGCCCAGGTCAGACTCACCGAGGCGCTTCTGCCGTTGCTGCGCGCGAGTGCGCCCAGCGCGATCGTCAACGTGTCCTCCACCGCCGGGCGCGTCGGACGGGCCGGCTCCGGCGCCTACAGCGCGTCCAAGTTCGCACTGGCCGGCTGGTCGGATTCGCTGTATGCGGAGGAGCACGCCAATGGCGTGCACGTCGGCCTGGTGCTGCCCGGGTTCATCTCCACCGAGGGCTTCCCGCAGGCCGAGCTGACCGCCAAGCCGTGGACGCGCTGGGCGGTGTCCACTCCCGAGAAGGGCGCCGAGGCGATCTATCAGGCCGGCATCGGCCGGCGCGCCGAACGCTACGTGCCGCGCGCCTACGGCCTGGCCGCCGCCATGCGGGTGCTGGCGCCGGCGCTGGTGCGCCGTGTGATGGGAGGCGGAGCGGCGCAGGTGATGGCCACCACGACCAGCGCTGACGTCGCCGACCGCCGTAACGGCGCCGGCGCCACCACGCGAAGCTGATCCTCCGCTAAGGCTCGAGCTCGCCGGCGTACAGCGCGAACACGGCGCCCTGCGGATCGTGCACGACGGCCAGCTTGGCCATCTGGATGTCGATCACCGGTGTGAGCGCGCCGCCACCCAGCTCCTGCACCTTGGCGAGCCCCGCCTCCACATCCTCCACACCGAAGTACACAAGCCAGTTGGGCGGGGTGCCGGGCATCAACTCGCGGATCCCGCCGTTGGCGCCACCGGCGTTCCTGATCCCCAGATAGCGTTCCTGCATGCCCTCGAACGGCTGTATCTCCCAGCCGAACAACTCGCCGTAGAAGGACGCCGACGCGTCCACGTCGGGGGACTGCAGCTCGTTCCACACCAGCGCGCCGGGCGCGTTCACCAGCGCCGCTCCAAAGTGCCCGCGCGGCTCCCACAGCATGAAGTAGGCGCCCTGCGGATCCTGGATGACGGCCATGCGCCCTGCCTCCATCACGTCGAACGGCGGCGCGTGCACCGCCGCGCCGAGCTCCTTGGCGCGCTCCGCCGTGGCATCCGCGCTGAGCACCGACACGTAGGAGTTCCACAGCGACGGCACGCCGGCGGCGGCCTGCTGCTGTGGCTGTTTGGCGATCGCCGCCACGTCGTGGCCGTCCACCTGCATCATCGAGTAGACGTCGCTCTCCCCCATCGGGAAGTCGACGGCGCTCCAGCCGAACAGCGCGCCGTAGAACGCCTTGGCTGCATCCTGGTCGGTGGTGCTCAGCTCGCTCCAGCAGAACGTCCCCGGTGTGTACTGGCTGCGTTCGCCCATCTGGAACGGACACTAACGCATCGTCGACAGCCAATGCAACGCCGCGCGCTAGATTCGCGGTGTGGCACAGGAGATCCCCATCAGGGGAGAGACGATCAGGCTCGGCCAACTGCTCAAGCTGGCCGGGATCGTGGACAGCGGCAGCGAGGTCAAGGCGCTGCTGGCAGCCGAGGCGGCGCTCGTCAACGGGGTGCCCGAGACGCGACGCGGACGCCAGCTGTCGGTCGGCGACAGCGTGCACATCGCGCAGCAAGAGCTGCGTGTGGCGGCTGCCCCCACGACTGCGCCTGGTTGACAACCAGCTCAGCTCAGGTGCGCGACGATCACCGGCGCGCGCGTCGGAGCGGGGCTGCCGCCGCGCGGCTCGGAGCTCACCAGGATCTCCTTGACGCCACTGACGCTGCCCGGCACGCCCACCGTGGCCTGGCCGCTGTTGCTGACGGTGAACAGCGCGTCGGTCGGCTGCGGTGCGCCGGCGCGCACGATCCACACCTCATACACACGGCCGGGCGTCGCCTGGGGCATGTCTGTCACGTCGAGCTCGGCATGCCCTTCGCTGACACGCAGCGTGGCGCTGGCACGCGGGGCCAGCACCTGCGCCTCGATCACGCGCGTCTTCACACCGCCACCGCCTGAGCTCAACACCACGACCAACACCGCCACCAGCACGGCCGCCAATCCGGCGCCGAGGAGCGCCGGGCGCCGGCCAAAGAGCCATCCGCCTGAGAAGCGCGAACCACCACGGACTGGCCCCGAAGCGGCGGGGGCGCTCAGGCTGGCCTCCTGGCGCGCGGTGGCCATGATGCGTCCCTTCAGCTCATCCGGCGCCCGGACCAGCGGCGCCAACACCGGCAGCGCCTGCGCGACGGGCTCCAGCGTGGCCACCTCCTCCCTGCAGGCGGTGCAGGACTCCAGGTGCGCCACGAACAGCGCGTGCTCCTCGTCGCTCAGCGCCCTCAGCACGTAAGGCGCTGCGTTGCCATCGCAGCCAGCAGCGGACATGTGGCGTTCGTGTGCACTCATTGCACCGCCTCCGCCGGATCGCTGAGGGTGACGCGCATCTTGGAAAGGCCAAGCCGCATGCGCCCCTTGATGGTCCCCACCGGCGTGTCCAGCATCTCCGCGATCTGCGTGTGGGTGAGCCCGCCGAAGTACGCCAGCTCGATTACACGGCTCTGCTCCCCCGGAAGCCGATCGAGCGCGTCGCGAACGAGCCGAGCCTCCTCGCGACGGGCGACCTCCACGTCGGTGCGCTCCGGCGCGGGCATGCGCTCCTCGAGGCCTTCCCCGTCGACGATCCCGCGATCGCGCACCGCGCGGCGGCGCAGCGCATCGATCGCGCGGTTGTGGACGATCCCGAGCACCCATGTGCGCACGCTGCCCCGCGCCCCGTCGTAGCGCGCAGGGCTGCGCCACAGCGACAGGAACGCCTCCTGCACCACATCCTCGGCCAGCGCGCGCTGGTTGCACATTCGGTAGGCCAGCGAGAAAGCTGCATCGGCATGGCGGTCATAGATCACCTCGAACGCGTCCGCTCTGCTCGTATATACGAGCTGCATCAACTCCTCGTCTGCCAGCACCCGCAGGCGCTCGAGCGAATCGTCTCCACCAGCTGCTCGGTTCGAGGTGAACATGCTTGTCATCTTTACGACGGCTACCCGTCTTTGGATCATTCAGCCAAACGTGCCCTGTGTAGAGCCGGCGCAGCCTGGGGTTCGGCTCTTTCTCAGGCGGCATCAGCTGCCACCGCGCCGCAGGCCAGAATGGCATGGCGGCGGTTGCTGCGCAGCTGGCCGGTGCTCACCACACCGGCGCGGGTGGCCGCCAGAATCGCAACCGGCACCTGGAACACGAGCCCCATTGCCAGCAGCGTGACCGCGGCGAAGTGGTAGTACTGGCTGGCCTGCACCAGCACGTTGAACTGTCCGCTGTTGAAGTTCTGAAAAAAGCGCACCGCCGCCGGCAGGACCACGAAGTAGCCGAACAGCACACCGGCCGCGAACAGGAACGGGATCGCGAGCATCAACGGCGTGGTCACCTTCTGCTGATCGGGGCTGAGCGCCGGCAGCAGGAAGCCGTAGAGCTGATACAGGATGATCGGCAACGCCAGGATCAGGGCGAAGATCAGCGCGATCCCGATCGTGGTGGTGAACGGCTCGCCGATCCCCAACGTCACCGGCTTGTCGCCCTGCGGCGCCGCCGACAGCACTTTGGTGTCGCGGCGCAGTTGCGGAGCCACGCGCGCCAGCGACGCACGCGTAGCGCTGGAGACGCCGCTGCCCGGACGATCCAGCGCTGCCACCACGCTCTGCAGCTGCGCCGAGACGCTGCGCGTGCTCTGCTGAACGGTGTAGGTGGCGCCGAGCGGCCCGTTGCCAGCCCTGACCTGTTTCTGCGTCTGGTGAGACAGCGGCCTGTTGATGATGTTCAGCAGCGCGTGGTTCTGCCACATGCAGATGCCGAACGTCACCGCCAGAGCGGCGAGCGACACGATCAGTCGCCCGCGCAGCTCCTGCAGATGGTCGACCAGACTGATCCGGTCTTCGTGCCCGATCCTGCCAACTGCCACTGCCATGATCTCTCCGCTCGTTCGATTCTGCTCGCTGGGGCCAGAGGTACTCCTCGCTGCCAGGTCGTTCAGGCGGCCAGGTGCTCCGCCACCGGCTGGCGCTCCGATGCATGTGCGTCCGCCGTCACTGGAGGGCCAACCACCGGGGCTACCGCCGCCTGCTGCTGATGGGTGGCCACCAGCGAGTGCTGCTCGCCCTCGCCGCTCAGCGACTCCTTGAATCCACGCATGCCCGTGCCCAGCGATTTACCCATCTCCGGCAGGCGCTTGGCGCCAAACACCAACAGCAGCAGGATCAGTAGGAATGCGATGTGGATCGGATTGTCGAGACCCATGGGTGTTGCCTCCTGAAATCGGTTGCAGCGCGCGCTCGGCTGGAACGAACGCTGCTTGTATAGATGCCTACGCGGAGGGACCGCCTGCGGATCACTGTCTGCGGTCCCCCCTTTACGACTTGGTTAAGCCTTGATCAGCGGGCCGGCCTTGGCCAGCACCTGCGCCTTGGTCAGCGGCGTGTCGAACCCTTCGCTCGGCGTGGGGCTCTTGCCGATCAGCAGATCGATCGCAGCCGCGTGGAGTCGGGGTATGGCTCCGTGGGTACAAAGGCCTTCCCTGCTACTAGACGATGAAGCCCGTGGCCTTCACCGCGGCCAGCACCTTCGAGGCCGCAAGCGGCGTGTCGAATGGGCCGTTGGGCGCGATGTTTGCGCCGCTCGCGCCCGCGGACGGTTCGTTGAGCAAGCCGATGACGCTGGCGTGGCGCGCCTCGATCGTGAGGATCGACAGCGCCGCCTTCACATATGCGGGCGATTTGATGTTCAACGCCTGGCCGGAGTAGGCGTGAACGCCCGTGTCCTCCAGCACCTGCGCTGTGGCCATGAATTTTTCAGGACTGGTGTTGGCGCCGTTGAAGTTGAACTTCGGTTCGGCCACCGCCCTGCCCCCAAGCGCTTTCTTGAGGAATGCCACGTGTGCGTTCTCGTCCTTTGTCACAACTTTCAGGAACAGCACCGCCTGCGGGCTCAGCGACATGTTGGCTGCGGTCGCGCCGTTGTAGAACGCAGCCTCGAGGTACTCGAGCGTGAGCGCGTAGTTGAGGATGCCGATATCGCCCTTGCCGAATTTGGCCGGGGGACGTCCACCGGCAGCCAGGGCGGAGCCCGGCGCGAGCAGTGACAGGACCGCGCCTCCGCTCATCGCCGCACCACCGGCCATGCCGGCCTTCTTGAGAAAGCTCAGGCGCGTGTCGCCGGACACCTGATCGGCCGCTTCGCGCACCGCGCCGTCAACGTCGACCTCGTCGAGATTGATCGTGTAGGTCATTGGTTCTCCCATCTTGGAGTTTCATTCGGCTGCGGAGAGAGGACTCCTGATTCAACCGTTGTCTCCAATGCCTACGCCGATGCTGTCAAGACGGATCACCATGTTTCCGAATAAGAGATAAATCACACTTCTGGTGATCCGCGGTGAGCGCCGATGCGTACTGGGGTGCGATGCTTCATACGATCCCCTCATCGGCGCGCAGGCGTATGCGACGCGAAGCTGGCCCCGCCGCCGCGGGGGTGGCACCGGACTCCCTGCGCAGACGCGTATTGGCGGGCGTGCGAGGCGAGCCGCCTCCCCGCCAGCATTCGCCGGTGATCAGCGCCGCGGTCTCGAGCTCGATCCTGGTGGCCGCGATCGCGGTGTTCGTGCTGCTGCCGACGTCCACCCACCGCCAAGACATGGACGGAGGCTTTTCTGGTGGCGGGGCCCATGCGTACCTGCGCCGTGGCGGACACCACGGCGAACTGGAGGTTTACGGCATGCAGGAGCCGCCGATCGGAGAGGTCTATGAGGTCTGGCTCCAGCGCGGCGGGCGCGGCTCGCCGCAGCCGACGGATGCGCTGTTCGGTGTTACCAGCGCCGGCCAGGCCACGGTCGAGGTCCCAGGTGACCTGAGAGACGTGCGCGAGGTGCTCGTCACGGCCGAGCCACTGGGCGGCAGCACGAGCCCCACCAGCGCGCCGGTGCTGCGCGTGGCGGTTGCGCAAGCCTGAGCCGCACCCGGCGCTCCGTGCATGGCAGCGAGCGGTGTCAGATTCCCAGGAAGCGGCGAACATCCCGAGCGTCGTCCTCCAGTGCCGCCCGCTCACGCGCGGCAAGCCCGGAGAATGGCTCCAGCTCGAGCTCGGTCTTGCTCAGTTTCCACAGCGCCGCCGCGCGACCGTCGACGAGCGCGAACGCCCGGAAGATGCCGTTGATCGTCACCAGCCGCTGCTCGTCCGCGGCGATCAGCTGCTCGCGCGAACGCCAGCCCAGCAGTACCGGCTCGAACGCGCCCAGCAACCGCGGCGGCGGCAGCGCGGCGGTCTGGGAGCCGCCGCGTTTCAGCTCGAACAGGCCGTCGTCGCGGCGGCGCAACTCAGAGGCGATTGCGGCGAAGCCGGCGCGTGTGTCGCGCAGCGGCAGACCCGCCCACTTGGCCAGATCGCGCTCGTCGGCCGGGCCGTGGCCGGCCAGGTACCTGCGGGCGAGCTCCGCCAGCGCGAGGTCGCGATCGACCGGCGCGGAGGCCCCGAACCAGTCGCGCACGAGCACGTGGGCGTGGTGAGCGTCCACCATCGGCCCGCGCACGGTGATGCCGCGCAGCGAGGCCAGCAGCAGCAGATGAACCAGCGCCTGGCCCTCGGTGCGCACGCCGGCCGCGTCGATCCGCTCGCGCAGCTGCATCCGATTCAGAGGGCCCTCCTCGACCAGCGCCCGCTCGATCGCGTCCACGCCGCGATCGGCAGCGCCAGGAGAGACGCCCTCCTGGGCCAGACGGCGGGCGCTGGCTGTGAACAGCGGCGGCGCCGTCAGCGCGTGCAGCCACGGGTAGTCCTCGCGCGCGAGCAGATGCAGCGTGCCGCGGTTACACCATGTGATCAGCAGCGAGCGATCGTCGCTGAGCGCGCGATCCACATCGGCCGCTGTGACGCCTTCGCTGCGCGCTCGGATCGCCAGCCGCACGCCGCGGGGATCCTGACCCTGCACCGCCAGCAGCCGCCGGACGACCGCCACCGGATCGCGGGCCGGCGGCCCGGCCAGCATCTGCGCAGTCAGGCGCTCGGCCAACACCGCAGCTGCCACGGGCTCTAACTCCGCGGGTCGCGCCACATCTTCCACACTGGCGGGCCGCCGTGGGGCAGGCGCAGCTCTTCGACCACACGAAACCCGTGACGCGAGTAGAAGGCTATGTTGCGCTCCTTGGAGGACTCCAGGAACGCGCCCACACCGTCGCGGTCGCACATTTCGAGCACCGGCGCGAGTACAGCCGAGCCGACCCCGCGCCCCTGCGCGGGCGGGTCGGTGCCCAGAACCCCGAGGTACCAATGGTCGGGCGTGCGCGGATGGCGACGCTCGAGCTCCAACATCCCGTGCGCGATCAACGGCAGGCGCGCCACCAGCCGCGGATGCAAGAACGGTCGCACGAATTCGAGGTCTTCGCGCAGCGAGGTGCGCCACTTTCCGGGCGGGGCCCACAGCGCTGCGCCTTCCAGTCCCGCCGTCGTCCACACCTCATCGTCGATCAGCCTCTGCCGCAGCCTGGTCGCGTGAAAGCGCTTGAGCGCGCCCAACCGTAACCGTTCCGGCCTCCATACCCAGGTGGCGATCGGATCGTCCAGGAACGCCCTGGCCAGCGCTTTGGCCAGGGCGGGCACATCGGCTGCGGTGGCGCGACGGGCCGCCGGAAACGGGTAGCTCATCGTCAGGGACGATGAGCTCCGGAGCTGAAGCCGCGAGTCAGAAATTCGATCCAGCTATCCGATCCGACACACCTCGGCCAGCAACTCGTAGGAGCGCAGCCGCGCCTCGTGCGAGTAGGTGATGCACACCACGATCGCCTCCTCGGCGCCGTAGCTGGCCACCACCTGCTCGAGCTCCGCCCTGACCGTGGCAGGCGAACCGAGCACGGCGCGGCGCTCCGAGCGCGGTTGGGCGGCGCCGGCGCGCTCGTCGTGCTCGAGGAAGCGCAGCGCCTGCTCCGGCGGTGGGACCGCGATCAGCTGGCCACGACGCAGAAGTGTGAACGTCATGCGCCCGCTCGCCGCCAGGCGCCGCGCCTGCTCGTCGTCCTCGGCGCAGATCACCCACACGGCCACCGCCGTGCGCGGTTTCAGTCCGGCGTGTTCGTGTTCGGCGAAGCGCTCGCGGTAGAGCGCCGCGATCTCCGCGCCTCGGGGGTTGATGAAGTCGGCGAACGCATAGGGCAGGCCCAGCTCGGCCGCCCACAGCGCGCTCTGTTGCGAGGACCCCAGCAGCCACGGCTGCGGCGGCTGCGGCAGGCCGGGCAGCGCCTTGGCCAGGCGCGCGAACGGATGGTCGGAGGGCAGGCGGTCGTATAGGTAGCCGAGCAGCTCCTCCAGCTGCGCCGGGAAGTCATCCGGCGCCGCCGCTCGGCGGTCGCGCTGCAGCGCAAACGTCGTCATCGGGTCGGTGCCGGCCGCGCGCCCGATGCCCAGGTCGATGCGGTCGGGGAACAGCCCGGCGAGCACGCTGAAGGTCTCGGCCACCTTCAGCGGGCTGTAGTGGGGAAGCATCACGCCGCCGCTGCCAACGCGGATGCGCTCGGTGGCGGACGCGATCGGGCCGATCAGCGCCTCGGGGCTGGGCCCGGCCAGCATCGGGCCGCCATGGTGCTCGGCCACCCAGTAGCGGTGATATCCCAACCTGTCGGCGAGGCGGGCCAGCTCCAGCGTGTTGGCCAGCGCCTGCGAACCGCGAGGATCCCTGCGAGATCGGTGACTGGTCGAGCACCGACAGACGAAAGCCGACGGGGTCTGACGCCGGACGGCGACGTTGATGGGATCGCCCGTGATACCTCAATGCTAGATGGTCGATTCCACGGTCCAGCGCTCGAACCACACGACGGTGGATCAACTATCTGGGAGGTGTACGCTTGTTGTCCACTCTTGGAGGAGAGGACCTTGATGTACGACCCTGTTCTTTTTTCGCGATCGCGAGCGTCCCGCCCAGATCGTCATAGGCGGTGTGATCCCAGCGGTTGCCGGTGCGATCGCAGGGATCCTGGTGGGGGCGTCCAGTGGCGCCTACTGGGGATACGCGGCGCTGATCGCCGTGGCCAGCGTGGTGGCCGGCTTCGAGCATCAGGACGGCTGGGGCGGCGCCGACAGGGGCCTGGTGGCGGGGGCGATCTACGGCGTGGGGCTGCTGGTGGCACATGCCATCGCCGGCACTCACGCGCTGGTGTCGCTGGGCAGCTTTCCGCCGTTCCTGGCGGTGGTGACGGCGATCGCCGGCATGCTGCTGAGTGCGACCGGCGGGTGGATGGCGCGAACGCAGCGCGAGCGCCGCGCAGCTTCGACCGTCAAGTAGTCCTCCGCTGCCTCGCCAGGCGCTGCACACGGGCCTCGCTCCGATCAAGGCTGCCGGACGTATGCTCATCAGGCATGGATTCATCAGCTGATATCCGCGAGCGCGCGCTGGCACGGCAGCGAACAGCGCAGTCGGCTGTGTGCGACGTGGTCGAGCGGTGGGCGCACGGGACGATCGTGCGCGCCACGCGCCACCCTCAGTACCACGACTTCAACGTGGTCCGCGTGGAGGAGGATCCGCA
This sequence comes from uncultured Solirubrobacteraceae bacterium, assembly GCA_963723325.1. Taxonomy (GTDB): domain Bacteria; phylum Actinomycetota; class Thermoleophilia; order Solirubrobacterales; family Solirubrobacteraceae; genus Palsa-744. Next base: position 96,997 of record CAVRQK010000007.1, read on the forward strand.
GATGAGCGTCGCTCAGCTCTCCGCCGTGGCCGACGTGGCACTCGCCGGCCTCGCCCACCGACGTCTGGACTTCGAGGACGCGGCCGTGGGCGAGCCGCTGCGCGCCGAGCTCACAGAGAGCGGGTGGCGGTCGATGCGCCTGTTGTGGATGCGCCACGAGCGCCCGGCGCCCGAGCAGGAGCAGACCGCTGTAAAGGAACTCAGCTACGACGCCGTGCACGAGCTGCGCGTGGCCATGCACGACGAGGACTTCCCCGACGTCGATGCCGCCGGCTACTTCGCCCAGGCTCGCGAGGTGGCGATGAGCCGTGGCGCGCGCGTACTGGCGGTGCTCCGCCAGGGCAGGCCGGTTGCGTTCGCGCAGCTCGAGCACGTGGGAGACGAAGCCGAGATCACGCTGGTGTACGCGCTGCCGGCCTACCGTGGCTCGGGCCTTGGCACCGCGCTGATGAGCGCCGCGATTGCCGATGCTGGGCACCCGCTCGATCTGTGGATTTGCGCGGACGACGAGGATCGCCCCAAGCACCTGTACGAGCGCCTGGGGTTCCGTCCGGTTTGCGTTACGTTGCAGTTTCTGCGGTTGCCCGCAACCGAAATCGACACAGGGGGATGATCGAGTGAGCGAGCGCAATCGCCGCATCGTGCTGGCCGAGCGCCCATCGGGGATGGTCGATGCGCACACGTTTGGATGGAGCAGGAAGACGTGCCGGTGCCCGGCGAGGGCGAGGCGCTGGCCCGCGTTCGCTACCTGTCGATCGACCCCACGATCCGCACCTGGATGGACGACGCCCCGGGCTACCTGCCTCCGATCGCCATCGATGAAGTGGTGCGCGCGGGTGGTATCGCAGAGGTGATCGAGAGCAACAGCTCCCGCTACAACAAGGGCGATCTGCTGTTCGGGATGACCGGCTGGCAGGACTATGTGATCGCCGACGAGGGCGCCCGCACGATGCAACCGCTGCCGCCGGGCGTCTCGCCCACGGCCGCGCTGAGCGTGCTGGGCGTGACGGGGATGACCGCCTACTTCGGCCTGCTGGACGTCGGTCGGGTCAAGGAGGGCGACGTGGTGGTGGTCTCCGGCGCGGCCGGCGCCACCGGCTCGACGGTGGGGCAGATCGCCAAGATCAAGAACGCCGGCAAGGTGATCGGGATCGCGGGCGGCCCGCAGAAGTGCGCGTGGATCGTGAACGAGCTTGGCTTCGACGCGGCGATCGACTACAAGTCCGAGGACGTGGCGGCACGTCTGCGCGAAGAGGCGCCGGATGGCGTGGACCTGTACTTCGACAACGTGGGCGGAGAGATCCTGGATGCGTGCCTGGCGCAGCTGGCGATGCGCGGGCGGGTGGTGCTGTGCGGCGCCATTTCCGGCTACAACAGCGACGGTCGCGCGAGCGGCCCGGCCAACTACCTCTCGCTGCTGATCCGCCGCGGACGCATGGAGGGCTTCATCATCATCGACTACTTCCCGCGCTTCCCCGAAGGGCAGGCCGAGATGGCCGGCTGGCTGGCGGCCGGCAAGATCAAGTCGGCCGAGCACATCGTCGAAGGCCTGGAGAACTCGCTGGACGCTCTCAACCTGCTGTTCACCGGCGGCAACACCGGCAAGGTGATCGTGCGCGTCTGAGCCCGCTGCGTCCCCGCGCAGAGGCCGGGTCAGGCCCTGCGCGGCGGGCGCCAGGAGCTCATCACGCGATCCATCTGCTCTCCAGCCGGAACCGGCACAGGGAGCGAGGCGGGCACGTCGGGGTTGGCGCGCAAGCCCTGCAGCAGGATCGCCAGGTAGCGACGCCACAGGCCTGGAGCGGCCTGGGGGAACCCCACCACGGTAGCGTTTCTCACCATCGGCGTGGCTCTGATGCTGGCGTTCGTGGCGATCGAGAGCCGCGTGGCGCATCCGCTGCTGCCGCTGCGCGTGCCGGCCGACAGAGACCGTGGTGCATCGTTCCTGTCCGTTGGTCTCGCCAGCGCGGCGATGTTCGGGGTGTTCCTGTTTCTCACCTACTACCTACAGCAGAACCTTCACTATTCACCGATTCGCAACGGCTTCGCGTTCATGCCGCTGACGGCCACGATCATGCTCTCGGCGATCATCGCCCAGACCAGGCTGGCCCCGAAGTTCGGGCCCAGGCCACTGGTGAGCACCGGCATGGCGCTGGGCGCCGCCGGCATGCTGCTGCTGAGCGGCCTGGGCATTCACTCCACCTACGTCTCCGGCGTGCTGCCCGCCCTGCTGGTGATGGGCGTGGGCTTCGGGCTGATCATGGCGCCGTCGATGAACAGCGCCACGTTCGGCGTGCGCGCGAGCGACGCGGGCGTGGCGTCGGCCACGGTCAGCGCCAGCCAGCAGATCGGCGGCTCGATCGGCACGGCGCTGCTGTCCACGATCGCCACCAGCGCGGCCACCGGCTCGCTGGCGGGAGCGCGTCCCACGAGCGCGCTGATCGCCACGGCCACCGTCCACGGCTACACGACCGCGTTCGCCTTCTCCGCCGGCATCTTCGCGCTCGGCGCGCTCCTCGCCGCGCTGCTGTTCCGGACCGGCCCGCAGCTGGGCGAGGCGCAGAGCGCCGAGCCGCTGGCGGAGGTTGTGGCCGAGCCGGTGATCGCCTTCTGAGAACCTGAGCGCAAACCGCCGCGCGGCCAGGTGCTGAAAACGCTATCTGCCGGTGGTGCGGTGCGCGGCGCCGCGGGTGTGGCCGCGATTCCCGCGCCCGCCGGCGCTCACACCGCGTGCGGCGCCGCGAACGGGCTGTGGAGTGCGGCGGATGAGCATGTTCAGCGCGCGGTCCTCGGGGCCCTCGTCGCTGCGCTCGGCAAGCGCATCGGGATGCACTGTCAGGAATATGGGGCCACGCCCGGGGTCAACCACTGCGACCACGACCTTGCTGCGACTGGGTGTGTCGAACACGATCCCGTTGCGCGTGGGGCCGTCGCCGGCGACTGTGACGAGCTGTCCTACGCCGGTGAAGTCCATGCCCACACCCTACTGCGCTCGGCGTCTCGCACGGGCACGGCGAGCCGATCAGGCGGCAGCGCTGTCCGGCGGCCCGCCGGCCCAGGACGGCTGGCGGGCATGCAGGCGCAGCAGCGCCTTCCACGTGGCCGCGTCGATCGCACCGCTCACGCGCAGGCGATGCTTCCCCTGAAACGCGCCCACCGCACGCGCGGTCTGCGCGCCGAAGTAGCCGCCCACCGGCAGGCGGGCACCGGCCGCGTTGAGCAGCTCCTGCGCCCAGACCACCTGGTCGCCGTCGGCGCTCGGGCGCAGCGTGGCCGCGAGCACCGCTCGCCGCGCCAATCTGGGGACCGGGGTTGCGAGCGAGGCAAGCTGTTCGGGCAGCGCGCGATCGAGATCGAAGAAGCTCTCACCGGGCGCGCCGTAGGCGCCGGCGAGCTGGCGAAAGCGCGTCACTTCGGCCGTGGCCGGTGAGTTGTAGAGCTGACCCACCGGCGCGATCGGGCGTCCGTAGATCGCGTTCTGGGCGATCGCCACGCGGTATGCCCGATCGACGCTGACGCCCATTTCCAGCCAGTACATCTGCGGCATGTCCATGTTGAAGGCGCCCGCGCCCAGGAACACCGAATAGGGGAACTTGGGGTGCTCTGAGACCTCGGCCTGGCCGGCCAGTGCGATGGGGAACGCGGCGCCAAGATCGGAGCGCAGCGTGTGCACGAACAGCTGGGCGGCGCCGTACAGGCCGTCGTACTGCTCCTCGGCGTCCACCACCAGGCACTGCGCACCCTCGCGCACGGCATTCACGGCGGCCTGAGCTTCGGCCACCGGGCTGGTGCCGTATGCGAACGTCCATGCGCACACCGCGTCCCCGGCGGCGTGCAGTTCGCCCAGCAGCGCAGGCGTGAACTGCGGTTCCACGCTCGATCCTTCGGCCGCCTTCACGTACAGCGTGCGCACGTGCGAGCTGCCCGCCTGGGCGAGCAGCTGCTGCCCGTTCTCGAGCGCCGGGATCGCGTTGACCCACAGCGCCGTGCCGGCGAACGGGGAGCTGGCGGCGGACGCGGCGGCAAGGCCACAGTCGGGAACGACACAGCCGATCAGCGCGAGCGCGATCGCAAAGGCGAGCGTCGTCGGGCGCGCGCGGCGCGGCAGCCAGGTCACCGACGGGATCGTAGTGCGTGCCCATCGGCGAGGATGCACACCGATGCCCGTACCGCGCAACCTGCTGAACCTCAAGTCGGTGGACAAGGGCTACGGCAGCCGGTCGGTGCTGCGCGACCTCACGCTGGGCGTGGCGGCGGGCGAGCGCATCGGCATCGTTGGCGAGAACGGCGGCGGCAAGTCGACGCTGCTGCGTCTGATCGCGGGCGTGGAGGAGCCGGACGCGGGAGCGCTGACGCGCAGCGGCGACGTGGGCGTGGCGCTGCTCGACCAGAGAGACGACCTGGACGAGCGCCAGAGCATCCGCCAGGCGCTTGTGGGCGGGCGAGCCGAGCACGAGTGGGCGGGCGACAGCGCGTTTCGCGACGTGCTGGCAGGGCTGATGGGTGGTATGCAGCTGGAGCTGTTCGCGCACGGCATGGACACGCCGATCGCCGGGCTCTCCGGCGGGGAGCGCCGGCGGGTGGCGTTGGCGCGGCTGCTGCTCGACGCGCCCGAGCTGCTGCTGCTGGACGAGCCCACCAACCACCTCGACGTGGAAGGCGTGGACTGGCTCGCCCACCACCTGGCCGGGCGACGCGGCTCGATGCTGGTGGTCACGCACGACCGCTGGTTCCTGGATGCGGTGTGCACCGCCACGTGGGAGGTGGCCGACGGTGCGGTGCACCAGTACGAGGGCGGCTATGCGGCCTACGTGCTGGCGCGGGCCGAGCGCGACCGTCAGGCCTCCGCGCGCGAGGATCGCCGCCTGCAGCTGGTGCGCAAGGAGCTTGCGTGGCTGAGGCGCGGACCGCCGGCGCGCACGTCCAAGCCGAAGTTCCGCATCGAGGCGGCCAACGCGTTGATCGCCGATGAGCCGCAGGCGCGCGACCGCGCGGAGCTGCTGCGCTTTGCCACCTCCAGGCTCGGCAACAAGGTGCTGGACGCGGTGGCGGTGTCGCTGACGCTGGGAGACAGACAGGTGCTGCGCGATCTGACGTGGCGCCTGGGCCCGGGCGACCGCGTGGCGCTGGTGGGAGTCAACGGCTCGGGCAAGACCTCGCTGGTCAAGCTCCTGGCCGGTGAGATCGCGCCGAGCTCGGGCAGGGTGGAACGGGGCGCCACCGTGCGCATGGCCCACCTGTCCCAGGACACCGTCGAGATCCCAGGGCATCTGCGCGTGCTGGAGTCGCTGGAAGATGTGAAGGTGCAGGCGCAGCTCAGCGACGGCCGGGAAATCACCGCCTCGATGCTGTGCGACCGCTTCGGCTTCCGTGGGGACAAGGCGCGCACGCTAGTGGACGATCTCTCCGGCGGCGAGCGCCGCCGGCTGGCGTTGATGCGTCTGCTGATGAAAGAGCCGAACGTGCTGCTGATGGACGAGCCCACCAACGATCTCGACATCGACACGCTCACCGCGCTTGAGGACCTGCTCGATGACTGGCCCGGAACGCTGGTGGTGGTCAGCCACGACCGCTACTTCGTGGAGCGCGTGTGCGACAACGTGTATGCGCTGACCGCCGAGGGCGGCATCCGCCACCTGCCGGGCGGGATCGACCAGTACATCGAACAGCGCCACCGCAGCGAGCGGAACACAGCCGCCGGCTCCCCCCGCGACGTGAGCGTGCCGTCGGGCGCGAAGCTGAAGCTGGACCGTAAGGAGACGCAGCGCGCGGAACGTGAGCTGAAGCGCGTCGAGCGCGCGATCGAGCAGCTGACCGCGCGCGAGGCGGAGATCGACGAGCTGATGACGTCAAACGCCAGCGACCACACTGTGCTGGGCGAACTTCAGCGCGAGCGCGAGCAGGCCACAGACGAGCGCGAAGCGCTCGAAGCGTCGTGGCTGGAGGGCTCGGAGGCGCTCGAGCGCGCTTGATTGGTTATCTACGGGCACGGGCAGTAGTGAGCTGATGATCGAAGAGATATTGCCGGGCATTCTGCACTGGACGGCCTTTCACGATGGCATCGGCCACACCGTGCACAGCGCCCTCGAGCTGAGCTCGGGAACGCTGATCGATCCGATGGAGCCCGCGGAGGGTGTGGAGGCGGTTGCGCGACACGCCACCCCGCGGCGCATCGTGCTGACCAACCGCCTTCACTACCGCCACAGTGCCCGCTACGTCGAGCGCTTCGGCTGTCCAGTCCTCTGCCACGAGGCAGGCACGGACCACTTCGACGCCGAGCAGCCGGTCGGGGGATTCTGCTTCGACGAGCAACTTGCACCCGGTGTGCGAGACGGGCTGACGCGGAACCTGAGGCGGATCTGCGACGAGGATTTCGACGCGTTGCTGTTCGCCCATGCGGAGCCTGTTCGCACAGGCGCTCGACAGCTGCTGGACGACTTCGTCTCTCGACAGCGGTAAGAACCCCTTTCAAGACGATCACTGGCTTGGAATCTCAAACCAGACGCGCGTGCCGTCGATCTGGTCGACCCCCCAGTGCGTTGCCTGCTTGTCCACCAGATACAGCCCATAGCCGCCGCCGTAGGGGATGCCGCTGGTGGGCTTGGGGGTGAAGCCGTTGCCGCGGTCGATCACCTCGACGCGCACGGCGCTTTCGGCGAGCAGGTGGACACGGAGCTGGATCTCGCTGGCAGACGGCGCGTCGGAGTGCATGACCGCGTTGCTCACCAGCTCGGACACGAGCAGCCTGAGCGTGGCCAGGGTGCCCGGCTGAATGTTGCGCTGCTCGAAGAAACCGGCCACAGCTGCCCGTGCGACCGACGGCGCCTCCGGGGTGCGCTGCAACCCGATCCGCATCGTCGGCGTACCGGCGGATTCGCGTTCGTCCTCGCACAGCGCCATCACGGCAAGCGATCCTCGAACGGCAGCGCCTTGTCCGCTCCCGTCAGCTGGAGCACTGTGAGCGCGGACTCGTGCTGTGGAGGGATGAGAGTGAGATTCCATGGCGCCTGTTCGCTGCGTTGGTTGAACTCGATCAGCAGACGCAGCCCTGAGGAGTCCATGAACGACACCTCGCTCAGATCGAGCGTCAACGTCGTGTGCTCCTCGCCGAGCTCGTCCTCGACACGCTGGGCCAGCACTGGGCCGGTGCCAAGGTCGAGTTCGCCTGCCACCGACAGAATCAACGACTCCTTTCGGTTCTCTTCGGTGATCTCGAATCGCGTTGGTCTTACCATCATTCCCCCCTTTCCTGCTTGGTAATCGCGGTACTGATGTTCTTCGGCACGTGCGCTCTTTTGTCCAGAGCCGATTCGTGGCCGGGAACTGGGGGTAGCGCAATTGGGAGTTACCGGGAGCTACCCCACACAAGGAGGTGCACGATGTCTGCAGGGCGGCGTTTCGAGCAGGAAGAGATCGACGAGGCGGCCAAGGAAGCTGCGCGGATCGGGGGCATCACGCCCAATGACGATCTCGATCCGGCCGAGCGCCCGGTGGCGGAGGGCGGCGGCGGCGAGAGCGAGGGCTTCGAGCTGGCACAGCAGGAGCTGATCGATCACGCCACGCACTCCGACCAGCAGTCGGCGCACGTGATCCTCCATCACCAGGGTCTGCCGGAGGAGCTTGGCCTCAGCGCTCGAACGGCAGACGGTCCATCAGACCGCTGACCTCGAACAGGCGCTCGATCTGCGCGGGCCCCTGAATCAGCAGGAAGGCGCACCCATGCTGCTCGCACGTGTCCTTGGCGAGCAGGATTGAACGCAGGCCGGTGCTGTCCATGAACGTGAGCCTGCGCAAGTCGAGCACGAGAGCTGGGGCGCCGGCACGACACACGCGCAGAACGGCGGCGTCGAGTGTCGGCGCCCAGGCCATGTCAAGTTCGCCCTCCAGGACAAGGGTGTGGCGCCCCGCATCTCGATCGATGTCCTGAGCCAGCGCGAGCTGAGGAGCGCCGGCCGTCACATCGGTCATCTCATTCTCGTACGTCGCCACGAGCTCACCTCCGTACACATTGGAATCTACGTGTACGAAGGTCCGACGCGGCATGTTTCTTGCCGTTCGTCCCTTCGCTGCCGAGGCGATCACCAGGCCCGGACAGGAGCCCGACCACCGCGTGTCGAGCATATCGCAGCTTCTGCCGGTGGCGCACCGGCTCTGTGATCAAATAGACTGCGCGGCACGTGAGTTCGTAACGGGTCGCCACGTGGCGCGGCACGGAGGGGAAACACGGGCCTGGCGGGCGGATTCATCCGTCTCTTCCTTTCCTTCGCCCGGCCCGGTCCCCAAGGAAGGAGACGAGAAGGCATCTCACTTGTCCGATTTCCCGCCTGCCACGAAGGGGTCGCTGGCCTCAGCCATCTCCAGCTCGGTGGTGCAGCTGATGCGCGAGTACACCGGCCGTGGACCGACCAAGGCTCGCACCTACATGGATGAGGACCTCATCACGGTGGTCCTCCAGGACACGCTGACCATGGGTGAGCGCAGCCTCGTCCGTGACGGCGAGATCGAGCTGGTGCTGGCCAGTCGCAAGGCGTTTCAGCGAACCATGGCCGCGCAGCTGGTGGCGACGATAGAAGCCCATTCGGGACGCAGCGTGTTTGCCTTCCTGAGCGACAACCACATCGACCCCGACATCGCGGTTGAGTCCTTTGTGCTCAACCCCAAGGCCGACCGCGACGCCGACGCTCCTGAAAACGGCGTGGCCGACCAGGAGTAGCCGGCGCAGCGGCGCTAACGTCCCAACGCGCCAGCGGCGTCGGGGAGGCGGTCATCTCCCCAGAACAGCTCGTCTCCGACGGCAATGGTGGGCACGCCGAACACACCGAGTGCGTGCGCGCCGCCGGTGGCGGCCCGCAGTGCCAGCTTGATCTGCTGCTCGCCCGCAGCCCGCTGGGCTGCCTCTGTGTCCAGGCCCACCTGGTGGGCGACCTCGAGCACGTGCTCGTGCACGGCCAGGTCGTGGCCGTGCACGAAGGCGGATCTGAACGCGTGCGTGGCGAACTGCCGGCCACGGCCGGCCCGCTCGGCGAATGTGGCCACGCGCATGGCGAACAGGTAGTCGCTCGGCCACGGGTCCGGCCAGCGCACCGGCGCGAGCCCGTAGAGCTGCGCGCGCCGCTCCACCTCCGCCATGCCCGCCTGGCGGCGGTCGGGATCGCCCAGCGCCCACGAGGATCGCCCGGTCAGCTTGAACAGGGCGCCGAGCGACACCGGCCGCCAGTCCACCGGCTCTGGCAGGGCGTCGGTGAGGCGCTCGGCGGCCAGATAGGCGAACGGCGACCCAAGGTCGAAGTAGAAGGTGGCTCTGGTCATTTCACGTTCTCCCGCCGCTTCGTTTAGTAAGATGAACGCTTCGTTCGTTATGATGATACAGGGCGGCACAGCCGATGACAACCGGGAGCGCCTGGCGTGGAACGTGCGACGGCTGCGGATCGCGCACCATCTGTCGCTGTCGCAGCTCGCCCGCAACACCGCCGTGAGCAAGGGCACGCTGTCGGCGATCGAGGGCGGCCACGGCAATCCCACGATCGACACGTTGGCGCTACTGGCCGATGCGCTGGGAGTGTCGATTGCGGAGCTGCTGCAGCAGGCGCCGGCCGCGGAGGTTCACATCGTGCGGGTGTCCGAGGCTCGCCCGTGGCCGCCGGATGGGGTCGGCCGGCGCGCCCTGGAGAGGCTCGGCAAGCTGAGCGGCGAGGTGGAGATCTCAGAGCTTGCGCTCCCGGCTCACCAACTGCACGAGTGCGAGCCGCTCGCAGCCGGCGCGCGCGAGCGCGCGCTGGTGCTGCAAGGCAAGCTGATCGCCGGCCCGGTGGAACGCATCAGCGAGCTCTCAAGCGGCGACTACGCGTCGTTCCCCGCCGACGTCCCGTACCTGTACGAAACCGGCCGCGCTGCGGCGCGTGTGCTGAGGATCAAACACACACCGGGCTGAGCGAGGCCCGACGTGACGCCACCGTTGGAACTCGGAGCCTCAGCGGAGCGCGCGCTGCATCTCGCGGGCGAGCTCCGGATTGGCGTATGGGCCGCTCCCGTGCAGCGCCTCCAGGACCTGTGCCTGGGTCTGGGGATCCTTGTCCTGGCTCATCTTCACCTTGCACACGAAGCGCGTGATCGGCAGCCGAATCCCGACCGTGCCGGCGGCCACGCGCGCGCCCATCTCCTGATCGAGAGTCACCGGCTCCTCCACGTGGCGCTCGAAGTGCTCGACCAGGCGCGTCAGCACACGGAGGTTCTGCTCCGCGTCGAGGATTTCGGGAACTCCGTAGCAGTGCGCCACGCTGAAGTTCCACGTGGGCGCGGCGATGGCGTGCTCGGTGTACCAGCTGGGTGAGATGTAGCCGTGCGGGCCGGCCACGATCGCGAGCATCTCATCGGCGCCGAAGCCGTGCAGCCGATCGTCGGGGCGCCCCACGTGTGTGAGCAGCGCCAGCTCATCGCTTTGGTCATCCAGCAGCACCGGATAGTGAGAGGCCACCAGCGTGCCGTCGTTGTGACTGACGATCGTCGCCCACGGATTCTCTTCGATCAGCGCGCGCACCACGCTCACGTCCGTGACCGCGTGCTGGGGACTGTGGCGCACGCGCCAAGTATCGCAGCGGCCTGCGAGCTCTCAGCGAGAACGCCGGCTGCCATCCAAGCGCAGGCGACCGACCGCCGGAACGAAGCGACCCACCCGGCTGGCGTAGGCGGTATAGCGATGGCCGTGAACCCTGGTGAGGTAGGGCTCCTCGATCAATCGCGTGTGCAGCTCCAGCGCCACCATCAACAGAATCGCTCCCGCGATCGTGACGGGGTTTGCCGCGAGCAGGGCGACGCCGATGAAGGCGGGGATCATGGCTGCGTATATGGGGTTGCGCACGATCGCGAAGGGACCATCGGTGACCAGGTCGGTGCGCTCGCCCGGATCGACCCCGATCCGCCAGGCGTCGCCCATGGCGAACTGAGACACGACGGTGATTGCGATTCCCAGCGACGCAAGTGCGCCTCCCGCGATGCTCCAGCCAGCGCCGCTGAGAGCGCGCAGCGGCTCCAGTGCTCCCGCCAGCTGCAGCACCGGGCCGGCCAGGCAGAGCAGCGCGGCCGCCAGCAGCAGCACGCCGCCCACGCGCTCCAAGAACCCGGCGGCGCGGTGCAGGCCGTTGAAGCCGCTGGAGCCGGTCCGGCGAAGCTGCACCGCGATGCGCACCCCGAACGCGAGCAGGCCATAGAGCGCGAGCAGGATCAGAGCGAGAGCGGCGTTTGCCATGGCCATATACTGAGCAATTACTCGCATGCCGTCTACTCGCATTCCCGACCGTCGCCTGCGACCGCGCAAGCTCCCGCGCCAGCAGCGCTCGCAGGCTACCGTGGAGGCGATCCTGCAGGCGGCTGCTCAGGTCTTCGAGCGTCACGGCTATGCCGCCGGCACCACCAACCGGATCGCACAGCGAGCGGGCGTGTCGATCGGCACCCTCTACCAGTACTTCCCCAACAAGGACGCCATTGTTGTGGAGCTGACACGCCAGCACATGGCCGAGGGCGCGACTGCGCTGCAGCCGCACCTCCAACGGCTGAGCGCCGGCGCGAGCTTCGAAGAGGTGCTGGCAGGCGTGGTGGAGGCGATGGTTGCACTCCACGCTGTGGCGCCGAACCTGCACCGAGTGCTGTTCGAGGAGACCAAGCTCCCGCGGGCGCTGCGCGCGGAGCTGGATGAGCTGGAAGAACAGCTGGTGGAGCTGGTGGCACAGGCGCTGGAGGCCGAACCGCACAGCAGCTCGGTCGATCCGCGCTTGCGGGCGCGGATCGTGATCGGCGCGATCGAGGGCCTGACTCACCGGCTCGTGCTGCACCCACCGCCGAATGCGACTTCGGCGGAGATCGCCGGCGAGATCACCGAGCTGGCGCGCAGCTACGCGAGCAGCGGACGATGAGCTAGCCTCGTTGCGGTGGGAGGACTGGCCGGCCACTTCGCAAGCCTGGGCCGATTCATGGCCCAGCACGAGCAGCGCCAGCAGGCCGACGCGGCGGCGCAGGCCGAGCTGGAGGGCAACGCCCAGTCGGCGCTCGACCTGCCGCCCGGCCTGGAACTGGAATGGCTCGGCGTGGCGGGCTACCGGCTCACGTTCGAGAGCCACACCGTCTACATCGATCCGTACGTGTCGCGCGTGTCGCTGAGCGACGTGCTGCGCGGCAGGACCGCGCTGGCCGACCCGTTGATGCTCGACAGGTGGCTGCAACCAAAGGGCGAGGCGGTGGGCGTGCTGGTCGGCCACACGCACTTCGACCACGCAATCGACATTCCGCTGATATGCGAACGCCGGCGCTGCCCGGCCTACGGCTCGTCATCGCTCCTCCAGCTGATGCGCCTGCACGGCCAGGGCGAGCAGGCGGTACAGGTGAGCCCCCACCAGCCGCTGGAGCTGGGCCCGTTCACCGTGACGTTCGTGCCCAGCGTTCACTCCAAGCTGCTGCTCGGCTACAGGGTTCCCTCCGATGGCGAGCTGACCTGCGAGCACCTGGACGCGCTGTCGCCCACCGCCTACAGGTGCGGCCAGGTGTGGGGCATCCACATCGAGGTGGCGGGCGTGACGTTCTACCACCAGGGCAGCGCGAACCTGATCGACGAGGAGATCCGCCACCGTGGCGTGGACGTGTTCCTGGCGGGCATCGCCGGGCGGCGCTTCACCGAGGACTACTGGTCGCGGATCTTGGGAGCGCTGCAGCCGCGCGTGGTGCTGGCCAGCCACTTCGACGACTTCTTCCGTCCACTGGACGCACCGGCGGGGTACTCACTCAACGTCAACCTGGCGGCGTTCTCGGAAGAGGTCGGCGCGGTCAGCGGAGAGTTCTCGACGGCGGCGCTGCGGCCGTTCGCGCCGGTGGGGAGCTCCCCGATCGATTCTCAGGGCGTGCTGGAACCCTGCGGGCCGAACAGCGCCGGCCCGCCGCCACCGCCGGGGAAGGCACCGTGAGCTGCCTGCAGTCGTCCCTGCCACACCGCCTTGGCGCCAAGGTCGCCCGTTCGGAACGTCATGTAGCCGGCGCCGATGGCCAGCAGCACGAGCGCCACGCGCAGCGCGGTGAAGATCGACTTGGGTGCCAGCAGTCCGTCCACGATGCCCAGCCCGGTGGGCCTGCCGCCGGAGATCCGCTGCGCGGCGAAGGTGACGATCAGCGTGGCGGTGAAGAGCACGTAGACGATGGCGAGGATGTGCGCGGCCTGGGAGTGTTCGGAGATCAGGGTGGCGGCGTGGCCCTGCAGGTTCAGTTCGCGGCGCAGCGCGGCTCCGGCCTGCATGGCCAGGAAGGTGGAGCTCATGGCCACGATCGATGCCAGCGCCAGCGCGATCCCGTAGCGCGACAGCCATTCGGGCCTGACCACGAACACGATGGCGGCGATGATGGTGGTCGGGATCAGCACCACCGGCACGTGCACGAACAGCGGATGTGCGGGCAGACTGCTGTAGATGGTGGTGATGCGGATCGGCAGCGTGATGAAGCCGACGAACGCAAGCAGCGTGAGCACGAACTCGGCGCGGCGCCAGTCGACCCCCGCGCGGCCGGAGTCAGAAACGATTTCGCTGTTCACCGGCCGCAGCGTATGTGCGACTCCTTAAGGGCGCTCTAAAGGTAAGGGACGTCTCATGGTTGGGTCGATGCACTACGCGCGCGACCACGGAACGGCAACTGCACACCGTCGCCCATCATGTATCTTGGTACTTGAGAATACCGAAGCGAGCAACCCACAGCGAGGCAAACATGAGCGCAGCCGTATCCGCACCAAAGCTTCCCCCGGGTCCGAAAATTCCGAAAGCGGTGGGCGCCCTGCTGATGCTGGTGAACCCGGGCGGGGCGCTGCGGCGTTACGGCCGGCGCCACGGCGACGCGTTCTCGCTCGAGATTCCGGTGCTGGGTCGCTCGGTGGTGGTGTCGAGCCCTGAGCTGGTCAAGCAGATGTTCACCGCCAGCCCCGAGGTACTGGTGTTCGGCGAGTCCAGCCCACTGGGCGCGGTGCTGGGGCCGGGCTCGCTGTTCTCACTGGATGGCGCGGAGCACCTTCGCGAGCGGCGCCTGCTGCTGCCGTCGTTCCACGGCGACCGGATGAAGGGCTATGAGGGGATCATCGAGGAGGAGGCGCTGCGCGAGATGGGCCGCTGGCGGGAGGGCGAGCAGTTCGAGACGCTGCCGTCGTTCATGCGGATCACGCTCAACGCAATCCTGCGGGCGGTGTTCGGCGCGGACGGGCCGAATCAACAACGACTGGCGGAGCTGCTGCCGGGCTTCGTGGCGCTGGCGTCGAAGCTGACGGTGCTGCCGTGGGCGCGACGCGACCTGGGCCCGCTGTCGCCGGGCGGACGCCTTGTGCGTCAGCGCCGAGCGTACGACTCGATCATCGACGCGATGATCGACGAGACGCTCGCCGACCCGCAGCTGGAGGAGCGCTCGGATGTGATGGCCCTGCTGCTACGAGCCCACTACGAGGACGGCGCAACGATGTCGCGCTCGGCGATCGCCGATGAGCTTCTGACGCTGCTGGCCGCCGGCCACGAGACCACCGCCACATCGCTGGCGTGGGCCGTAGAGCGCCTGCGCCGCGCGCCATGGATCCTGGCGCGCCTGCAAGCGGAGGCGCAGGACGGCGGCTCAGAGCTGCGCACGGCCACGATCAACGAGGTGCAGCGCACCCGGCCGGTGATCATCGGCACCAGCCGCGTGATCGCGGCGCAGGAGTTCGAGCTTGGACCGTGGAGGGTTCCCAAGGGCTACCGCATCGTGGCCTCGGCCACGCTGATCCACAACGACGAGCGTTTCTTCGAGCGTCCCAAGCAGTTCGAGCCCGACCGCTTCGTTGGCCGCAAGCCCGACACCTACACCTGGATCCCGTTCGGCGGTGGCACGCGCAGATGCATCGGCGCGGCGTTCGCGCAGATGGAGATGGACATCGTGCTGCGGACGATGCTGCGCAGCTTCGACCTGCAGACCACGAACGAGCCCGGCGAGAAGTGGCATGCGCGCGGGGTGGCGTTCGCGCCGGCCGATGGCGGTCGTGCGGTGGTGCATCGCCGGCGTGATTCCTCAGGCCAGGAAGCGCCTGCCAATGATCTGATGGCAGCCTGAGGCGGGCAGCAGCTGCGCGATCAGCCCGGCGGGCGCAGCACGGCCTTGATCACGGCCTTGGCGGTGGCACCAGCGGCAGTGAGTTCGGTGCTCTCGCTGCGCACGTGATTGATCAGCTCGGCCACTCCCCCCATCAACATGACGGCGGTGTCGTGTGAGATCGGCGCCACGGCGTCTCTGCGCATGCCCGGACCGTTCACCATCCCGACCACCACGGCCGCAAACTGGTCGATCCCCTCGTGCTGGAGCGCCGCTCCACGATCCCCGAGCGTGGGCAGCGCCCGCGACACGGTGGCGAACAGCGCGGGGTCCTCGCGGATGGCGCCCAGATACACGTCGATGGCGCGGTCCACCTGCTCTTCCCACGGGGCGTTGGGGTCGATGGCCGCTTCGATCAGCTGAATGACAGAGCTCCTGAGTTCGCCGATCAGCTCCACGAACGCCGACTCCTTGTCGGGAAAGCACTCGTAGAACGTCCTCCTGGACGTGCGCGCGTGCCCGACGATGTCGGTGATCTGCGTGCCCTGCAGGCCCTTTTCGCGCAGCGCCTGCGCAAGGCCGTCGAGCAGGCGCCTGCGGTGGTCGAGTTTCGTTGCGGGCACGGGCACACGCTAGCGGGCCATCGCCACTGATTATCAGACACTCCACACGGCGACCTCGGGCGCGAGCCTGGCGACGCGAGGTGCCCCTGAGCTCGATGCGGCCGTCGCAGGCCGGGTTACAATCGACCGGGCCATGCGAGCATTGATAAGTACAGCGTTGGATGGATCCACAGACATGGAGTGGTGAGAATGAACGCTATCGCCTCAGAGATGATCGAACGCGCTGGCCGTGCGTTGATCGACGCAGCGTCGGCTCCTGCGAAGGTGATCCTGTTTGGCTCGCGGGCTCGCGGAGACGCGAACGAGGGCAGCGACTTCGACTTCTTGGTGATCGAGCGCCAGGTTGACGATCGCCTCGCGGAGGCCGTCAAACTCCGCCACGCTCTACGCGGGTTCGGTGTGCCCGTGGACGTGATCGTTATGGACGAAGGGCTTGTCGAACGCCGGTCCAAGGTCAAGGGCACGATGGTCGATCGCGCTCTACGCGAGGGGCGCGTTGTCGCCCAGTCCTGAGCAGATCGAGTACGCGGAGATGTTGCATCGCCTCGCAACGGGCGATCTCTACTGGGCAATAAGACTCGGAAGGAAGCTCCGCCGGCGCCAAGGCGCGGCCGCAAGGTCGATCCGCAGCTCCAGTACCTCGCAATGCTCAATGAGGGGACTGAGCGCGGGTAGGCCGTCTTACGACACCATGGACTCGTTCCTCCTCCAGGGTCAATAGAGCCAAGAGAAAGCCTGAAGCCAAATAGTTGACGGCCGCCGTCATCTCCTCGTCGATGTTCTGTGCGAGCACCATCTCCACGACCAGATCGAGTGCCTCGTCCTCCACGCCGAGGCGTCGCAGGACCACCAGGTTTGCCACAAGCGCCTGTCGACTGGATCGGCCGGCGTTGGCCTTGGCGATGTCCCGTAGCTGCGCGATGGCAGCCTTCAGTGAAGTGACACGCACCACCAGCTCTCGACCGGCAGGTGCCGGCCCGTCAGCGCCGGCCCAGGCACCGATTCGCCTCGGGAACGGCATGCTCTCAGCATCTGTCTGGGCGTTGCCATACATGAGATCCAGCAAGCTACGCGCGGCTTGGGATACTTCCGCAGCGCCGAGCGTCCGGGTCAGCTGATGTTGCTGCCAGCGCTCAAGGTGCTGGCTATCTCACTGAATTGGTCAAGCGCAGCCTGGAGGTCTTCGACGATCTCCGCCGCGATCACCTCGGGCGCAGGCAGGTTGTCCGTGTCCTCCAGCGACTCGTCGCGTAGCCAGAAAATGTCCAGCGACGCCTTGTCGCGAGCCATCAGCTCGTCGTAGGTGAAGGACTTGAAGCGCTCAGCCTCAACTCGGTCCTGGCGGCGTTTGGCTTTGTAGCAGGCCACGAAGTCGTCGAGATCAGCGCGCATCAGTTGACGCGTCTTGAGCGTGAAGCTCTGGTTGGTGCGGAAGTCGTATATCCACAGCTTCTGTGTCCAAGGCTTCTCAGCTGCTTTCTTGCGGTCGAAGAACAGGACGTTGGCCTTCACCCCACCGGCATAGAAGATGCCCGTTGGCAGTCGCAGCAGCGTGTGGACATCGCACTCCTGCAGAAGCTTTCGACGCACCGCCTCGCCGGCGCCACCCTCGAATAGCACGTTGTCGGGCACGACGATCGCCGCGCGCCCGTTGGTCTTCAGCAGCGAACGAACATGCTGGAGGAAGTTGAGCTGCTTGTTGGAGGTTGCCGCCCAGAAGTCTTCGCGGAGATAGCTCATGCTCTCCGTTTCGGTGTCGCCTTGAGCGTTGACAACCTTGTAGGAGGACTTCTTCCCGAACGGCGGATTGGTGAGGACCATGTCGAAGTGCTCCGACGGCTTCGAGCGAAGGGCGTCATCGACGGTCACCAGGCTCTCCCCTTCCGGGGTACCGATCCCGTGCAGAAGCAAATTCATGGCGCATATCCGAGCCGTCGCATCCACGATCTCCCATCCCCGGAGCGCTTCGTCACGCAGGAACTTCTTCTGGTCCGGGTCGAGTCGGTTGGACTTCATCTGCTCGTATGCCGCCAGCAGGAACCCTCCGGTGCCGACCGCGGGATCGGCGACCCGCATCTTGGCCGTGGGTCGCATCACCTCGACGATGACCTGGATGAGCACGCGGGGCGTGAAGTATTGACCGGCGCCCGACTTCACATCCTCAGCGTTCTTGGCGAGCAGACCCTCGTATGCGTCGCCCTTTACGTCGACATCCAGCGTCATCCACTGCTCGTTCTCGATCAGATCCGATATGAGCCGCTTCAGCTTGGCCGGGTCCTGGATCTTGTTCTGCGCCTTGCGGAAGATCACTCCCAGAGTTCCCGGCAGCTTGCCAAGCTCCTCGAGCGTGTGGCGATATTGAACATCGAGAGGGTCGCCGTCAAGGCGATGAAGGGTCTCCCAGTCCCATCCGGCAGGGATGATCGGCGGCCGACTGAACGGAGGCCTCGTCTGCTCGTCGGCCATCTTCAGGAACAACAAAAACGTCAACTGCTCGATGTAGTCCTGATATGAGAGCCCGTCGTCACGCAGTACGTTGCAGTAGTTCCAGAGCTTTCGGACGATTGTGGAGGAGTCGCTCACGCAATCGCCTTTTTACGGTGTTGACTGCGTGACCTGGCTGGCTTATGCCCGTTTGACGAGGCGCGTTCCGCAGCAATACGTTCGAGCAATACAGATGCCGGCTCGTCGTTTGGGCCTTGCGAAACAAGCTTGCCGGAGAAGGCCGCCTTCAAAATGGCAGCACGGAGCGAGTCTGAGCGTCGCAAGCTGACGGCCAACTGCGCTTCGAGGGAGGTCAGTAGGGACAATACGCTATTGCAAAGACCCACGATTGTTTCTTGGACCTCAACGGGCGGCACTGGAATTGGGGTGGCACAGACATCCTTTTGATTGATGCTGGCCTGATTGACAGCCTGCTTTGCGTTTCTAACCAACAGCGAGCGCCCGAGGGTAGTCCGCAGATACATATCCAGATATAGAGGCAGCAGCGACGGAGCAAGGTGAATACGCATCATATTCGACTCGAACAGTACCCCTTTGAAGTCGTCGCTCACGACAGTCGACTTACCAAGGTGACTCATGCTATTGACGCGATTGATTACAAGGTCTTCCGGATTAAGGGCAAATGCCCTCGCCATGCCTGGGTTCGTAGTAACCAAATTCAGATCGGCTCTTGGGCGAACCCAACCGTCCTGAAAATCATTAATTCTAAGTATCTCCTGACCATGGCCATACTGGCTTTGGGGCAGGTATAGACCATTTTGCGGCCCTTCGGCTATCAGGCTACCCAAGTCAGCCCATCGCCATCCAGCTGGGAGTGACGGCAGAGTATTGAGGCTTTCAAGCTCAAGGACCGACTGAGCCAAAGGCGGCTCGAAATCAGCAACTTCGATCACGGACGGCATGGAGTGATCCGCGGTAAGGCGTCCGAGGACTTCCCCAAAGAGTAGCGCTGCACGCATCCGCGTGAGATGCCGCTTGACTCGCTCGAGGCCCGCTGCCCCAGCATCGAGCCGGGAGAACTGCTCCTCGATAGCAGCGACAATCCGGTCTTGCTCGGCGAGCGGCGGGACTGGAAATGGAATCAGCGCCAGGTTGCTACGCGAGATGCGCTTGCGCGTAGTCCCCTTCTGATAGGAAGCTATAGCTGCGCGGATCTGTGGGGAATTGATCGCGTGCGCAAGCCAACGAGGGTTGACACCGTCCTCGCCTGGACGCACGACACAAACATCAACAACCGTGACGCTGGTGCGGGCATCGCCCGGGAAAATGCAGGCTCTACCCAAAGGGTCGGGCATACGGGCAATGAGAACATCGCCAGGCATCAGGTAGGTGCAGTCGAGTTCTTGGGCCTTTAGACGCGTGAGGAAGCGAGCCGACCGGTCACGATACATACCGTCACCGACATCGGCGAGTTGAATGAGTCGTACGTCGCCGTTGGGGTCTTGGTCCTTACTCTCAACCCAGTCGCCGTCGGTAAACACGCCGGAGCACGTGACCATCTCGCGCAAGCGAGCCTCTGCCCAGCCGGCCGGGAGATCGCTCATGCCGCTAGTGCCTCGGTCAGTTCATCCGTGATCGGGTTTAGCCGGTCCCCAAATATCTGCACGGCCCTCCCAATGCCACCGTGCTCCGCAAAGGGCGTCAACTGAAAGGATTCAGCCGTAATCCCCATCTCAGTGGCAATGTTCTCCTTCATCCAAACCAGCCACTGGCGCTGCTCGTCGGTGAAGCTGACGCCATTCTGTTCCTGCGTCAACAGCCACGCCGCGAACCGCTCGTCCACCTGGTCGCGGAAGGGCACGAGCTCGTGATCTTGGTCGAGGGCATAGCGCACGAGCGAGACGATATCGGTCAGCATCCTGCCGCCAGAGCCGCGCACCTTCGACTGGTCGAGCATCTCGTACGCGCGCCACAGTCGATCCGGCGTCCATTGCCGGGGCGGCAGCTGGATGGTAGTGGCGAGATCCTTGATCTCCGCAAACGTCAGCCGCTCGCTGTAGGGCCGACTGTATAGGACCTGCAGCGCGCGGATGTCGTCCTTGTGCTCCTCGATGTAGTCGCGGAACGAGCCCACCATCTCCGCCGCCTTTTCGCGTCCCTCGTCGGAGTGTCCGGCAAAGAGCACCTCGTCCCGGGAGATCTCATCGATCGTCTGCTCGAACGACCTGCGGGCATCGAGGATCGCCGTGCGGAGCTCTGGGTTGGATGACAACGGCTTCAGTGCTTGCGCGATCATCGTGCTCGCCACCTGGGCCACCGCATCCTCGTCCCCGTCGTCCCCGCCCGCCCGCTTGACCGCTTCGACCTGCAGGTCAGGATCCAGGGCCTCCACTATGCCGTGGGCTATGTCCCCGAGATAGGCGCCGCCGGCAAGCTTGGCCAGCATCTCCCGCTCCTCCCTGGGCAGCTGCTTGTCCAGGCGCGCAAGACGGCCGGCGAGCGTGGATGCCACCTCGGGCTCGCGGTTTCCGAAGCCGATCATCTTCATCAGATCCTTCAGGCTCGCGCTCGGCTGGCGCTCCAGCGGGGTGAGCGTCTCCATCAGATCGGTGTCGGTCACACCTACCGCGTCAACCACGATGAAGCCGCCCTTGTGCTGCGCGTCGTCGGTCACGTCCTGGAAATCGGTGTCGTCCATCACGCGCACGCCGCGCCCAATCATCTGCTCGAAGTAGGTCCTGCTCTTGACCGAGCGCATGAACAGCAGACACTCCAGCGCCTTCACATCGGTTCCCGTTGCGATCATGTCCACCGTCACCACGATCCGGGGATACAGCGAGTTGCGAAAGGACTGCAGCAGGTCTTTGGGCTTGCCATCGCGGCTGCGGTAGGTGATCTTCGTGGCGAAGTCGTTGCCCTTGCCGAAGACTTCGCGCACCATCTTCACGATGTCATCTGCGTGGGAGTCGTCCTTGGCGAAGATCAGCGTCTTGGGCACCGTGGAACGCCCCGGGAACAACTCGGTGAACAGCTTCTCCTTGAATGTGGTCAGCACCGTGCGGATCTGATCCTCGGCCACCACCGCGCGGTCGAGCTGCTTGCCGGTGTATTCCACCGGTTCGTCCACCGCTTCCCAGCGCAGCTTCCGTGTCATGCGGTTGCGGTAGCCGGCAAACTCGCCCGTCTCGATCTTCGACCCGCTCTCGGTGATCGCAGTTTTGATCACATAGACCGTGAAGTCCACGTTCACTCCGTCCGCCACCGCCAGCTCGTGGCTGTATTCCATCACCAGGTTCTGGCGGAAGAAGCCATACGTCTGCTTGGTCGGCGTCGCCGTCAACCCAATCAGGTGCGCGTCGAAGTACTCCAGCACCTGCCGCCACACCCCATAGATCGAGCGGTGGCACTCATCCACGATGATCACGTCGAACGCATCCGGCGGAAGCTTTGGGTTGTACTCCACAGTGATCGGTTCCGATACGGGCAGCTCATACACAGAGTGCTCGTCCGTCTCCTCGTCCATATCCTCATCGCCACGGAGGATCGAGAAGACCCGCTGGATCGTCGATATGCACACGCGCGACGACGGGTCGACCGCGTTCGATTTCAGGTGCTGGACGATGTATTCGGCCGGAAACTTACGCTGCGTGTCAGGCACGTCGAACTTGTCGAACTCGAGCTTGGTCTGGTCGCCCAAGCTCGCGCGATCGACCAAAAACAGGATCCGCTTTGCGTTTGCGTGCCGGATCAGCCGGTAGGAGATGTTGGCCGCCGTGAACGTCTTGCCCGACCCGGTCGCCATCTGTATCAGCGCACGTGGGCGATCGTCGCGCAACGACTCCTCCAAGTTGGCGATCGCCGTCGCCTGCACCTCCCACAGCCTCGCCGAGTCGAGCTCCGGCATTGACTTCAGCCGCGCGCGAAACGTCGGCGTGTCCGGGTTCTCGAGGATCTGCCGAGCCCACTCGGTGAGCGTCTCCGGCCGATGAAACGAGAACACACCCCGGCTTCGAGCGTCTGGGTCATATCCATTTGTGAAGCGCGTCTCGATGCCCGTGGACTCGTAGACGAACGGAAGGGGGTATACCGGCGGCCTCATCCAATCGTGAAGCCCTTCCACGTACTTGCCGCTCTGATGCTCGACCTCAACCAGCGTCGTGCCATCCGGCTTGGCCTCGATCACGCCCGCTGGCTGGCCGTCGAGAAACAGCAGGTAGTCGACCCTACCGTGCGGTTTCTCCAGGACGAACTCCCTCACCGCAACACCAGGACCGGCGTTCACGTCCGCCCGGTCGGCGCTCTGAACGACCCAGCCCGCCGCCACCAGCTGCTCGTCAATCGCCTTGCGCGCCTTGGCCTCGCGGGCGAGATAGGCGTCGTCCGGGGTTGCCATGCCCGAAGATCCTATCTATCGGACCAAGCGCCGAACGCTCAGTTGGCCTTGTCTGCACCGGTTGCCTGCGTCGGAACCTGGAGGTGCTCCGCCAATCGCGGCCCCTTATTTGCAGCTACGTTAGCTGCGCTGGTATCTCCGGCGAGGTATTTGCGCAAAACGCAATCAGCTTGAATAGCGGCAGGAGCGAGACGCCTTTGCGGCGCACCTCACACTTCGTCGGTTAGTCGAAGAGCAGTGGGACGATGTAGCGATCGATGCTCGTCTTGGTGGGAACGACAGCGTGTCGAAGCCCTTCTTCGGGTCGACGTGACGATCGGGATCGGTCAGGCGGAGTTTTCGCTCGACAGGGATCAGAGCCTCGACCCGTCGCCTGTGCTGGTCGGAGACCTCGGCATTGATGCTGAGCTTCCTCTCGATGACGCCACGAACCCGTCGACGGACGGCTGGATCCTGGTGTTGCTTCGTGGCAGCGAGCAGGAACCCCAGGAAAGCGATGTCGTTGTAATGCTTGGCATGGCCGAACAGCCACCACGCCACGATCTTCTCCGCGAGGATCTCCTCGGGGTTCATGATCGGGACCTCGAGTTCTTCCGCGAGGAGCGGGAAGGGATATCGGTGTCGCAGACGCCGCGTGATCGATGGAAGCTCGATGCCCCGCTGCGCGAAGGAGAGACTGAATTCGTCCTTTGCTGCAGGTAGCCCTGAGAAGCGCGCCGCGTAGATGACCGGCTGGAAGGTGATCAGGTCCTTGCCGGTTTCGACGGGACCAGCGGTGATCGCGATCTCAGGCTCGTCGTAGCTGATCGCAAGTCGAAGGCTGTCGGGGTCAACGGGCACGCCACTCGCGGCGTCGCCGTCGTAGACGGACATGCGGGGGCTTTCCAGGCAGCGCATCGCCATCCCGCCACAGAGCACCATGGTCTTGCCGTCGAGCGTCCCGTTGCGGACGAGGTTGGCGATGCACACGATGCGTGCGATATCGCGGACGACGTCTTCGGGTTCCAGCGTCGGGTGGGCCTTGCAGAACTCTATGATTTGATCGTCGATGTCCACCTCGACGGCGAGTATGGGGTCACTTGCCATAGAGGATCCAGCCTTCGATCCGATCTCGCGGGACGTTGAACCGCACCCGCCAGAAGGAGTCGATCTCCACGTCAGATCGTGACGGCTCATCAGCGACGAGATCGGCGATCCGATCTGCTCGGCGGACGCGAGAGGGCAAGTAGCGACGCGCTTCCAGGTCGTAGCCGCTCATCGACAACATCGCACCGACACGTCGCGGGACCACTCCTCCCAGGGCCATTGCATATCGGCAGAGGGTCTCGGCATCGATCAAGCCGTGGCTCACCGCGCGTCCCCAGCCGGTGGCCCACGTCTCGGTGCTGCCGAAGAGCTTGGGAGTCCACAGAGCATCCACGAGAGTACGCTGGAGATCGCTGCGCGCGTAGATGGGGTCTGAGACGATCTCAATGCCGCTCTCGGGCGAGAAGACCGCCTTATCAGAGCGGACAACATGCAACGACCGGCCACCGATCTGGGCGCGCTTGTCCGTCAGGGTGCTGTTCGCGAACCCGATCGCGACTGTGATGGACGGCTCGCTGAGATCAACAAGACGGTGCTCGATGAGCGCCGTCAAGAACCCCACGTAGTAGTCGCCATGGGAAGAGAGGCGTGCGTGGACCAGGCGCTGCCACTGCTGGTAGGCGATGTCCGACTGTCCGATCTTCGGGATCGCGTAGCGCCCCGCTCCGATCTCGATCAGCGCGCCACGACCCGCCATGCGCCGCAGCATGTCCTTCGGTCGATCAGAGTACTTCGACAGCCACGGAAGGTCCTCGCGGAGAACGATGACCTCGCAATGTCGACGACGGGCGGCCTGGATGACGGCCGTGTCCGTATCGGAGTATCGCTGTGGTGACATCCCATTTCCTTCCGATAAGCGCTTGCTCTGTTGGCTTCTCGGGCACTAGCGGGAGAAGAGTATCCCATTTTCATCCGAATAGCCATCGAACTGATGTCTTTTCGGAACCATACGGGATCACGGCAACCAGCGGCCGTCAGTGCTGCCGGCGGGCAACATCGCTGCTGGGAGACTGAGCTACGACCTCCACCTGATCCAGTTTTGGGAGGAAATCTCGGGAGGAAGTTGTGTCTGCCTCTGACCGAAAAGCGCGAAAGCGCTAAATTCCCAGGCCTTCGTGACATAGCGGGGGCAGGATTCGAACCTGCGACCTTCGGATTATGAGGTCGAGCCGGGGGTTTTCGTGGGTACGGATATGGCTTTCTAGAGCCATTCTCGCGGGGCCGGGTACCCCCCAGTTTCGCTCAAATTGCACCCCGTTTTGCACCCCGCCCTGAAGGCAGCGTGCGAGTCGGGGCCCACAGGAGGCGATCCCCGACTCGCCCTCCTGCGCCATTCTTCCCGCCATATCGATCTGACATCGGACGACTGTCCTGACGCACGTCTCTGCTGCTGTGACTGCTCACGCTCGCGGCATGAGCCCTCTTACCCGACCAAGGCTGAGGCCGGCGGCAAGCTTTCGCGACCACGAACCATCGTGCTTTCCGAGATGTGAAAGGGCAACCGCGCCCAGCTCTTAAGCGCCTCTCGACCGCTCATGCGACGCACCCTGGCTCAGTGCGCCCCCCGCCGGGGAGTCCTCCTTCCTCGG
This sequence comes from uncultured Solirubrobacteraceae bacterium, assembly GCA_963723325.1. Lineage (GTDB taxonomy): Bacteria > Actinomycetota > Thermoleophilia > Solirubrobacterales > Solirubrobacteraceae > Palsa-744. The sequence continues at coordinate 122,208 of CAVRQK010000007.1, forward strand.
CTCGAACTCGTAGTCCTCAGGATCGACGTGCCGCGTCAGGGTCCAGTAGTCGATGACTCGCCATGGGAGGTTGGTCACGATTCGCCCGCGTGAGTTTCGGTAGTAGGTCGACATTCCGGGGTGGCTCCAGACCATCTGGGCATGGGCCTCGTCGACCTCACGGACCCACCGGTCGTGGACATCCCGCCTGCACTCCACGGCGCCATCTCCCCGCTCGAGCATCTCGACGAGCAACCCCGTGATGTACCGGGCACCGCACTCCGCCACGAAGATGTAGCTGCCCCCCGCCCCGAGGCCGGTGTTGGGGCCGTACATGATGAAGAGGTTCGGGAAGTCGGGCACGGTCATCCCGAGGTACGCCGTGGCGTCATCCTCACCCCACGTCTCGTGCAGGTCATGGCCTCGGCGACCCGACACATTGATCGTGCCGAGGAAGTTCCTCGCCTCGAAACCGGTGCAGAGGATGACGACGTCGGCGTCATGCTCGCTGCCGTCTTCGGCCCGCAGGCCGCTCTCGGTCATCTCCTTCACCCCGGACGTGACTAGGTCGACCTTCTCGCGTCGTCTCAGCGCGTCGAACCAGCCGTTGTCAAGGAGCATGCGCTTTCCGAACGGCGGATAGGTCGGCACCGACTTCTCGATCAGATCATCGAAGCCCTCGAGCTTCTCCTCGACGTATCGCGTGAAATACCGCCGGTGGCCGTCGTTGACGACATTCAGGGAGCGCTCGGGGTCGGTCCACTCGGGATCCATGACGAGCGAGGGCTGCACGCGGTCATTCCACATCCACGCGAGCCGGAACCTGTACCAGGCGTGGTAGTAGGGCACGTTCTCCATAAGCCAGTGGACATCGTCGGAAACCTCGGCGAAATACTCGTCGTTCGGGGCGATCCACTGTGGCGAGCGTTGGAAGATCGTCATGTGGCCGACGTCCTCGATGACCGCCGGAACGATCTGCATCGCGCTGGCACCACTGCCGACGACCGCCACGCGCTTGCCGGCGAGATCGACGTCGGCGGGCCATTCAGCACTGTGGAAGACCGTCCCACCAAAGTCATCGAGGCCCGGGAGCTCAGGGACGCTCGGCTTGTTGAAGATCCCGACCGCCGTGATCAGAACATTGGATTCGAAGCTCACTCGAGCACCCGAGCCGTCCGTTGCGTGAACGGTCCATGACTGCCTGTCCTCGTCGTACGAGGTCGCGGTGACCTCGAGTCCGAAGCGGATGTGCTCGCGGAGCCCGAGCTCTCGGGCCATTTTCTGCACGTAGTCCGCGACCTCGCGCTGGCGGCTGAAGTAGGTGCTCCACGTCCGCGGGAGGAAGGAGAACGAGTACAGGTAGCTGGGCGTGTCGACGCCGGCTCCCGGATAGGTGTTCGTCAACCAGACTCCGCCGGCGTCCTCGTTTCGCTCGAGCACCACGAAGGGGATGCCGGCGTCGCGCAACCGCAGCGCCATGACGAGCCCCGAGATCCCCGCGCCGATGATCACCGCGTTGAGCTCAGAGGCCCCGTTGGGCGCCACGGCGAGCGGAGCCGGCTCGAATCCCATCTCCTCGCGCATCAGCTGCTCGTACTCCACCGGCACCTCCTCAGCGACGCAGATACTCAGCATCTCGCGGAGCAGCTCATTGTCCGGTGCCGGTATCGCCACGGGCCGACCGTCAGCGAACGCCCGGATCGCGTCGACCGCAGCGGCGCGCACGTCCGCTCCGATGGCGTCCGGCAGCCCACCTGAGTCGTTGGGGCCGAGTCCCCGAGCCCGGGAGGGTCGGTAGGGCTCCTCCAGCCAGCGGCGGTCGCCCGTGAGCTGAAACAGGACCATCGTCAGGGTCGGCACATTTGCGGCCGCCACCGCGGCCTCGAGCCTCCCGAGGTCGATGTCCTGGCCTCCGGCCTCTGTTCCGGCGAGTTCCATCAATTACCGCCGCGGTATCCCAGCGCGTACTCGGCGATCATCGAGCGGTGAAGCTGGTTCTGACCCTCGACGATCTGGAACACCTTCGCGTCTCGGAAATGTCTGGCGACGTGGTACTCCTCGTGCGTGCCGTAGGCGCCGTGAATCTGCACGGCGTGCGTGGAGGCCATCATGGCGACGTCGCTGGCGTGCATCTTCGCGAGTGACGCCTCGAGCCGGGCGCGGTCGCCGCGGTCGCGGGCGCGTGCGTAGTCGAAGGTCGCCGCACGGGCGCCGTCGATCCCCACAACCATGTCGGTGATCATCGACTGGACCAATTGGTAGCGGCCGATCTCGGTACCCCCGACGATGCGTTCGCGCGCATAGGAGACCGACCTGTCCAGACAGTCCTGCGCCAGGCCCAGAGCGCGGGAGGCAACGCCGAGGCGGCCCGTCTCGACCGACGACATCGCCACCCCGTAACCCTGGCCCTCCTCGCCGACCCGGTTCTCCGCCGGCACTCGAACGCCATCGAGGAACACCTCGCCGCTCGCCACCGCACGGAAGCCGAGCTTGTTCTTGAAGGGCCTGAGTGTCAGCCCGGGTGTGTCGCGGGGGATGAGAAACGCACAGATCGCGTTGCGCCCCCCTCCCTTCGCGAGGGTCGCGAAGGTGAGCAGGTAGTCGCAGACGTCGATCAGACTGATCCATGTCTTTGCGCCGTCGATCACGTATTCGTCGCCGTCCCGGCGACACACGGTCTGCATGTCCGCGACCGCCGTGCCGGAGGCCGGCTCGGTGACACCGGCGGAGATGAGGATCTCTCCTCGGCACAGTGGTTCCAGATAGCGCTCGCGCTGTTCATCCGTGCCGTACTGGAGCAGCCCCGAGCCGCCGAGGCCGCTGGGGAACGTCATCAACAGTCCCATCAGATGGTCGACGCGCGACATCTCCTGCACGAGCGCCGAGTAGGTCACGTGGCTGAGCCCCAGGCCTCCCCACTCCGGTGGGTTGATTCCGACCAGGAGGTCCAGCTCGCCGAGTTCTCGAACCAGCTGGCGATCGAAGCGCTCCTCCCGGTCGCGCTCGATAACCCCCGGCAGAACACGCTCGCGCGCGAACTGGCGCACGGTGCCGAGCATCATCGCCCCGTTCTCATCCAGCCCGTGCTCGCCTGCGTACTTGGTCACCTGTGTTGTCATGGGTCCTCTTCAGTTCTTGCGGGCGACGCCCGACCGCGGGTTCATCGACGTCGTGCCACCGTCGACCGGCAGCGTCGCGCCGGTGATGTAGGAGGCACCGTCACTGCACAGCCACACGCACACCTCCGCGAGCTCCTCGGGCGATGCGGGTCGCCCGAGCGGCGTCGCTGCGTCACGCGCCGCGACCTGGACCGGGTCCTCCCCGAAGGTCTCGATCAACATCGGCGTCGCCACCGTTCCGGGACACACTGTGTTGACGCGTATCCCGCGCGGTGCTCCCTCGAGCGCGGCTGCCTTGCCGAGACCGACGACGCCGTGCTTGCTCGCCACGTACGGGCCCAGCCCGGCTGTTCCCACAAGGCCGGCGATGGAGGCGAGGTTCACGATCGCGCCACCCTCGTCCCACATCGCTCTCATCTCGCCCCGCACGCAGTTAAGACGCCCGTCAGGTTGATCGCGAGCACCCGAGCCCAGTCGGCGTCAGACACGTCGCGCAGCCGTGATGAATGGGCCTCATCGTCTCCGAGCAGCAGCGTCGGACCTACGATCCCCGCGCAGTTGACCGCCGCCGATACGCGGCCCAGATCTCGCGCCGCGGCGATCAGCCAATCGACCTGCTCCGGCGCCGTCACATCAGTCGGCACGGAGGTCACCTCACCTGGCGCGTCAGCGCACAGAGACGCCGTCTCTGACAGGCCCGACTCGTTGACGTCGGCAATAACCGTGGCGATTCCCCGGCGTGCGAATGCGACGGCAGTCGCCTGTCCGATGCCCGAGCCGCCACCCGTGACGACGGCCACTCGCGGGCGGTCCGCGTCACTCATATGAGCACCGCTGAAGGAAGAGTCATGGGCCCGACCGGATTTGGCGCGCGCGATTCGGAGTGCAGACAGTTCTGACACTTGACAACGTCAAACCAGCCACCCTCAGAGAGGACCGCGTAACGCATCAGGCGCTCCTCGCCACACTCGGCACACGCCCCGTCGACAGGCTCACGATCCACCGTGATGACAGCCTCGTCACTCATCCTCCGTCTCCCTCGGTCGTTGCTCCGCCGCGCAACTCCGCGCGCAGCCGTTCAGTGGCCGGCAGATCGAGCTGCAGGCCCTCCGGATCTTCGATCGGGTCCCCGCTGACGACGACGCCGTAGTCCCTGCGAGCTCCGGGGATCGACACGTACTCGTCGCGGACATCTCTCAGCACCGCCTCGGGATCGCGCTCAAGAGGGTCACCCCAGCCGCCACCGCCGTTGGTGATCCAGCGCAGGACCGATCCGCGGCGCTCTTTCCACACCTGGTGACGCCCGAAGAAGGCGAACTCACCGTCCTCGTCGAGCAGCCCTGTGCCGGGGTCGACGACTCCCGCGACGACCGTCGCGTCGTCGAAGTCGCCCGGGGCAGGCACCCGGAAGTCGGTGACGGGCGTCTCGCCGTCGGCGGTCTGGTCCTCGAAGAACCAGCAGCCTCCGGCACGACCGTCGCTCCCGTTGTAGACCCCTCCTCCACTGGGCGTGCGGAAGTGAAGTGGCACCAGGTAGTGGTCGCCGTCACTCAGGAAGAGCGACTGCTTCATCAGTCCGGCGCCTCCGCGGTGCGTGCCCGGGCCGGCGGTGTCGGGAAGGTACTCGCGGTGCAGGATCATCGCCGGAACACGCGGCTCGATCTCCTCCACCGACGGCATGATCATGTTGAGCGTCGCGAGGCCGGAATGGTTGTTTCCGTCACCTGCGTCCGTGGCGCCCCATGCTCCGTACTGCGCCTCGAGCTCGGCCGCCGAGAACCACGGCGTGCCGTCGGGGTTCAGCCCCTCGCCCGTATGGAGATTCGTGGACCCGTAGGCGCCCGCGACGGCGCGGCCCCCGAGGGGAGCCTCGAGTGCACGGAGAATCGCGTTGATCAGGACCGACTGGACCTCGAAGTAGAACATCACCGCGGCGGGTGGTTCCGATCCGACCACGCTCCCTGTCGGCACGACAACATCGATGTCCCTGTAGATCCCGGAAGTGAATGGCGAGAACGGATCGAGCACGAGCTTGACGGCGAGCGCCACGGCGGTCTGCGCGTCGAGCGCCGTCGCGTTCAGCGAGGTCCGCGATTGCGGGGACGAACCACTGAGGTCAACCTCCAGGCGCTGCCCGTGCTTGTGCAGGCGCACGTGCACCCGGTACTCGGGGTCGACGTCCACGCCGTCGGAGTCGACACTGTCCTCCCCTTCGTAGACGCCGTCGGGCAATGTGGCGATCGCGGCCCGCATCGACGCTGCCGAGGCGTCGACGTTGTAGCGAATCGCTCCCTTGTAGGCGTCGATGCCGTACCGGTCGATCGACTCCGTGATCAGCCTCTCGCCCAGCGCACAGCACGAGCGGATCGTGTGGAAGTCAGGCAGCAGCGTTTCACCGAATCTCGTGTTGTCGAGAATCGTGCGCATCAACTCCTTGACGGGCTTCTCACGATGGAAGATCAGCTGTGGAGGCACGACCAGGCCGTTCTCGTACACGTTGCGCTTCATCAGCGAGAACCCACCGGGCACGGTGCCGCCGATATCCAGCTGATGTGCCCGGATGATCACGAACGAGACGATCTCGCCGCCGTGGAACACGGGGCGGATGAAGCACATGTCATTGACGTGATTGCCGACGCGGAACGGGTCGTTGCAGACCAGCAGGTCTCCCGGCTCCAGGCGATCGAGCCCGTACTCGAGGACCGTGTTGCGCACGCCCGTCGAAAGTGACCCGAGGAAGATGACGTTCCCCTTGTTGACGGCGGCAAGCGGGTAGTCTTGCTCGGGCGGGCCGACGATGGCTCCGACGAAGTCCTGCGAGAAGGTGATGATCGGTGAGAACGCCCGATGCAGGAGGTCAGTGCAGATGTGCTCTGCGATGTAGCGGCCTCGGTTGGCAAGGACGCCACAGGTGAAGCGCCCGGCTCCGTACCGGTCGACGAACTCGTCCTCGGTCAGGTCTCGGAGCTCCGGCTTGATCATGGTCGCGTCGGTCATCGCTGCTCCTCCTTGATGATCAGCTCGCCGTGGATGCCGACCTCGAGGGTCTGGCCCGGCGGGATGAATGTGGTCGACAGGGCCTCTCGGACGATCGCGGGACCGGCAAAGCGATCGCCCGAGCGGAGTTCGTCGCGTTCGTATTCGGCGCACTGATAGGGCTCAGCCGCGAGGTGTTGGATCTCCACCTCTCTGGCCGGCTGCAGGGCCCCTCCCTCGCGTCCCTGCAACTCACGGAACGCCGCCTTGTCCGTGGGGACGGTTGCCTGGACTCTGAAGGTGACCCCCTGCAGCGGGACGAGCTCGAAGCGGTTGCCCGAACGTTGCTCGTAGACGTCGTGGAAGGTCTTGACCATGGTCGCGATTGCGGCCTCGTCCACGGAGCCGTCGGGAGCGTCGATGAAGGGGGTCTCATACGCCTGCCCGGCCATGCGCGCGTCGAAGCTCCGCTTCAGCACCGCCTCCTGCCCGCCGACCTGCGCGACCACGTCACGCTTGAGCTGCTCGTAGATCTCTCCGATCTCCTGCGCCGTATCGGGGGTGAGCGACAGATAACGGCTGCGGCTCTCCATGAAGACCATGTCGGCGCTGAGGAGTCCCAGAGCGGAGAACAGGCCCGGGTGGGGCGGCACGATCACGCGCTTCGCGCCGATCAGGCCCATCAGTGACGGCAGCAGCATCGGCCCCGCCGCCCCATAGGCCACCAGTGAGAACTCGCGCGGGTCGATCCCGTTGCGGATCACGATGTCGACGATTCCTTCGGCGATGTTGTTGAGGCCGATGTGAAAGGCGTTGAAGACCCGCTCCGTGAGGCTGAGAGGCGTCTCGAGACGTTCGAACGCCTCCTGGGCGAGCGCCCTTACGAGCTGTCCCTCGCCGCCCAGGAAGCGCTCCTCGTCGAGGATCCCGACGAGCAGGCACGCATCTGTGATCGTCGGCTCGGTCCCGCCCCGGTCATAGCTGGCTGGTCCCGGATCCGCGCCGGCGCTGCGTGGCCCAACTTGGATCTCACCGCTGGGTCCGACCCAGACGACGCTTCCGCCGCCCGCACCCACGCTTGTGATCTCATTCGAGAGCGTGCTGACGAGCATGTCGTGCTCGAGCTCGACGGTGTTATTGACGATTGGGCGGCCGCCGACAACGACGCTGACGTCGGTCGATGTACCCCCGACGTCGACGCACAGCAGGTCTGAGTCGCCGATGATCGAGCCGAAATGCGCCGAGGCGCTCGTGCCCGCGGCCGGACCCGAGAAGATCACACGAGAGGGTCGGGCCATGGCCGTCTCGACGGGCGCGAGCATTGCCGCGCAGTCGGCGTAGTTCCATTGACCGTCGAACCCGAGGTCCTTGAGGCCCGCGTCGAGCCGCCTCGAGTAGTCGCCGTAGGTGATGCTCATGATCGCGTCGATCACCGTTGTCGAGGTGCGCTGGTACTCACGCGCGAGCGGTGAGACCTGGCTGGAGATCGAGATCGGCAGCTCGTCGCCCAGCAGCTCGCGCACCAGCTCGGCGAGGCGCTCCTCGTGCTCACCCGTGACGTACGCGTTGATCAGACAGATCGCGACGCCCGCGACGCCGCACCGTCCGAGCACGCCGATCTGCCGGCGGGCCTGATCCTCGTCGAGCTCGATCAGCACACCGCCGTCGGCGGCGATGCGCTCGTCCACACCGCGCCGCAGGTACCGCGGCACCAGGGGTGCCATCGCATCCCCGAAAGAGCGGCGCCAGCGAGGGTCCGTGACTGCGTCCGCCGGGCGCCAGTTCTGGCCGATGTCGAGAATGTCCCTGTGCCCCGAGGTGCAGAGGAGCCCCACCTTCGGTATCCGTCTCGTCAGCAGAGCGTTAAGGCCCGCCGTGCTCGCGTGATTGAACACATCGGCCTCTCCCACACGCAGCTCGCGCGCACCCTTCAGCACGCTCTGGGCGGTGTCCAGAAGGTCGGTGGGCACCTTCGTCGTCTCAATCACACCGTCCCGCACCGCAACAACGTCGGTGAATGTTCCGCCGACGTCGACTCCGATCATCGACCTGGACATCTGACCTCCCCGTGGTATGTCATATCTGCCGCTTCCTGCCGGCCCAGCGTTCCTCGCGCAACTGGCGCTTGAGCACCTTCCCGCTGCCGCTCTTCGGCAGCTCGTCGAGGAACTCGACAAGCTTCGGAACCTTGTAGCCGGCGATCGTCCGGCGGCAGTGCTCACGGATCGCATCGGCGTCGAGCTCCGTACCGGGCCTGGCGGCGACGATTGCGGTGATCACCTCGCCCCAGCTGTCGTCCGGGGTTCCGATCACGGCAACCTCGGCAACGCCCTCGAGCGTCGAGATCGCGTTCTCGACCTCACGGGGGTACACATTGAAACCGCCCGTGATGACCATCTCCTTCTTGCGATCGACTATGAACAGGTAGCCGCTCTCGTCGAGATAGCCGACGTCCCCGGTTCGAAACCAGCCCTCGCGGTCAAGTGCCTCGGCCGTGCTGTCGGCCTGACGCCAGTATCCGCTCGTGACCTGATCGCCTCGGCAGACGATCTCGCCGACCCCGTTGGCCTCGCCATGCGAGTCGATTCGCACGTCAGTCAGAGGATGGGTGTGTCCGGCGGACAGCAGCCGCTCGGAGTCCCCAGTGCCGGCGGCCGCGTGGTCCTCGGGACCCAGGTAGGTGATCGGCGCGGGCACCTCGGCACTCCCGTAGAACTGGGCCAGCGCGTTCGGAAAACAGTTCAAAGCCTGTTGCAGTCGATCGGGTGCGATCGCCGAGCCGGCGTAAGGGATCAGCCGAACGGAATCGAACCGCTCGTCTCCGCGAGGGCCCAGACGGTCAACCAGGCGGCTGATCTGCGTCGGCACGAGGGGCATCACCGTGGCCCCGCTGTCGGCGACCTGGTCCGCCAACTGCTCGACGACGAAGCCGGGCTGGAACACGTTGCATCCGCCTGCGGCCGCGGTGGCGAGACCGATCGCGCCGCTCCAGTGACTGATTGGCGCCGTGTGGATGGTGACGTCCTCGGCGCGTAGGGGCATCACGCTGAGGATGTTCCGGGTCGAGGCTCCAAACGTGCGGTGCGTGCACAGCACGCCCTTGGGCAGCCCGGTTGAGCCAGACGTGTACCAGAGCGCCGCCAGCTCCTCTGGTGCCGGCGGAAGTTCATGCAGCACATCGCCCCCACTGAGAAGCTCATCGAAATCGATGACGCCTCCCGGGAGGTCCGGCGAGCAGTCGATCACGATCACGTGGCGCACGGACCTGGGCAGCCAGTCAAGTCCGTGTGTCACGACCCACTCGTTCTCCACGACGATCGCGAATGGTTCGCAGTCCTCTGCGATGTGGGCCAGCTCGCGGGGGTGCAGGCGGGGGATCAGTGCAACGCGGACCAGGCCGCTGCGGGCAAGCGCATGCTCGGTGATGACCCACTCGCAGCGGTTCGGCGCGGCGAGCACCACACGGTCGCCCCGGCTCGCTCCGAGTGCGCCCAGAGCACCTGCCAGCCGCGCGGAGCTCTCATCCAGCTCACCGTAGGTGAATGAACGCCGCGCGTCGATGAGCGCCGCCCGATCGGCGTAGCGCTCGCGCACGTCTGCAAGCAGTTGCCCGAGAGGGATCAGTGGCGGAGCGGACACGCTCACGATCCCTCGAGCCCCTCGACCGAGGTGAACCGCGGGGCGGGCGCGGGCTGTGTGACGCCGGCCTTCTCGAAGAACAGTCCGCGCGCCCGGTTATGGGTGTCATTCGGGGCCTCATCGGGTGAAAGCACCGGCGAGACACATGCATCGAGCGAAGCGAAGACGGCAACCCACTCATCGCGAGCGCGATCGCTGAATCTCGCCGCGATCAGCTCCGTCGTGCGCGGCCAGGTCTCGCAGTCGTGCTGCTCGGCCAACAGTCCGGCGTCAAGACCGAGGCCCACCAGCAGGGCCTCGTAGAAGCGAGGCTCGATCGCACCGACGGCGATGTGTCGGCCGTCTGCACACTCGTACGCCCGGTAGAACGGGGCGGCGCCGTCGAGCAGATTCGTACCGGGCTCATCGCTCCACTCTCCGGCCGCACGGAATCCGTGAAGCATTGTCGCGAGCAGCGCAGAGCCGTCCACCATTGCGGCGTCGACAACGCACCCGCGGCCGCTCTCTCGCGCGGCGATCACGGCGGACAGCACACCGACCGAGAGAAGCATGCCGCCACCGCCGAAGTCCGCGAGCAGGTTGAGCGGCGGTGTTGGTGGGCGCCCCGGTGTGGCGAGCATCGAGAGGGTGCCGGCCTGCGCCAGGAAGTTGATGTCGTGTCCCGCCCGGCCCGCGCTCGGCCCCTCCTGGCCGTAGCCGGTCATTCGCCCGTAGACGAGTTGGGGGTTGGCGGTGCAAAGGACTTCGGGGCCGAGACCAAGGCGCTCCATCGCGCCGGGCCGGAAACCCTCGATCAGCACGTCGCTGTCAGCTGAGCGCTCGATGACGACCAGACGGCCAGAGTCACTCTTGAGATCGATTGCCTCGTCGGAGATACGGGACCGGAGCAGCGGGTCCGAGCCGCTGTTCTGCGGCTCATCGAGCCGACGGAGCCGGCTCACATCGGCGCCGAGGTCGGCGAGCACCATCCCGCAGAACGGGACCGGCCCGATGCCACCCACCTCGAGGACACGCACGCCCGTCAGCGGAGCGCGCACCGAGGCGGCGGCGTCCATCTTCAGCTGCCGGCGCCCCTCAGGGCCCCCGCGATGATTCGCGCGAAGTCGTCCATGAGCTCCGGTGGCAATTCGCCCTCGCGGTCCCACAGCATCCAGCGCATCGAGACAAAGTGGTTCATGCCCATCAGGGCAAAGGCGAGCAGTTCCGGATCGATCCGCTGCACCTCCCCCTCCTCCATCGCCTCCGAGAGTCCGGCCCTGTAGCCGTCCGCGAAGCTGCTGTAGAACTCCACCCCGAGACTCGGATCGGCCTCGTCGATCAGATGAAGGAGGCGATGCAGGTCGCGATGCGCGACCAGCCACTCCAGGAAGCCCCTCGTTCCCGCGACCTCCATCTCGACGCGGGTTCCCCCGCTGGCCCGGGCGGCTCCGGCTCGCGTGGCATCGGTCATCTCCCGGTTCAGTGTGCGAATCAGCTCCTGGAAGATGGCCAGCTTGCTCTCGAAGTAGTTGTAGAAGCTGCCCTGCGCGACGCCGCTGCGACGCACGATCTCGGCGACCGAGGTTTCGGCGTACCCGCTCTCGGCGAAGCATTGCTCGGCGGCCGCCAGGATCGTCTGTCGGGTAGCCCTCCCACGCGCTGTCGTGGGTTGCGCAATCGGTTTCATGCGTTGGCTGACCCCCCGCCATGGGATGCCACATCAATGTCACTCCCTCGTCCCGAACTGCCCTCACGAGGACTATATCTGACAGTTGAGTCATGTGTCAAGTCGACCACCTCATTTTCCTTGCCAAATAGGCAATCTTTTCTCGACAAATGCACGTGTGCCCTCCTGTGCGTCCGCAGAGTCGCGCACGGCTTGCACAAGGGGATGCTGACGCATGAACATCTCCTCCACGCCCCAGAGCGCAGAGATATTGATCAGTTCCTTGGAGGCGGCCACCGCCAGGGGCGCGTTCCCGGCTATCGCCCGCGCCAATTCCCGTGCGCAGGCGAGTGCTTGGCCGGCTACACAGAGGCGGTTGACCAGGCCAAACTCGGTGGCGCGTGCGGCAGGCATCGGTTCACCTGTGAGCAGCAGCTCGGCTGCCACATTACGAGGCAGGCGCCGAGGCAGCCGCAGCGCTCCTCCTCCACCGGCCACCAGGCCACGCTTGACCTCGGGCAGGGCGAACTGTGCTGTCTCGGCCGCGACGATCAGATCGCATGCGAGTGCGATCTCAAATCCCCCTCCGAACGCCGCTCCCTCGACTGCGGCGATCAATGGCTTTCGCGGCGGCCGCTCGCACAACCCGAAGGGCCCGCGCCCCTCGGTTACCGGACGCTCACCGGTCGCCGCGAGGGCCTTGAGGTCCATGCCGGCACTGAAGGTGACGCCCTCGCCCGTGATCACCCCGACAAGCAGGTCATCCCGTGCATCAAGTTCATCGAGAGCGCCCTCGATCGCGTGAGCCGTCGCGAGATCGATCGCGTTTCTCACCTCGGGCCGAGTGATGGTGATCTCAAGGACACCGTTGTCCATCTCCACGTTCAGGGTTCCCATCGTCGGACCTCCCTCACCGTGGTCCCATTCGCAGCGCGCCATCCAGGCGGATCGTCTCTCCGTTCAGCATCGGATTCTCGATGATCTGCTCGGCAAGGCGCGCGAACTCGTCCGGGTAACCGAGTCGGCGCGGGTGCGGAGTAGCCTCCGCCAAGGCGTCGCGAATCGGCTGGGGACGCGCGGCAAGGAGTGGTGTTTCGAAGGTACCCGGCGCGATCGTGCACACCCTGATCAGGCGGCTCGCCAGATCACGAGCCGCGACGATGGTCATTCCGTGCACGCCTGCCTTTGACGCTGCGTAGGGGATCTGCCCGATTTGGCCTTCGAAGGCTGCGGCGGAGGCGGTCAGGATAAAAACACCACGCTCACCTTCGAGCGGGCCATTCCCAGCCATTTGAGCCGCGGCGAGTCGCAGGACGTTGAAGCTACCCACCAGGTTCAGCTCGATTATTTCCCTGAACGTGTCCAGAGAGGCGGGAGTGCCGTCGCGATTGACAACCCTCGCGGGAGCGCCCCGGCCGGCACAGTGGATCACGGCGCGCAGCGGCCCAGATGTCCCGGCGGCCTCCAGCGCTCGCTCGATGTCAGGGCCGCTGGTGACGTCGGCGGGGGCGAACGATGCGTCTGGGCCGAGCTCTGCCGCGAGTCGCTCGCCGTCAGAGACAGGAAGATCGAGCAAAGTCACCCTTGCCCCGGCACCTAGAAGCCGCCGAGCCGTTGCCAGACCGAGCCCCGAGGCGCCACCCGTTACGGCCGCACTAATCCCATTGACCCTCATCGCGCTACAACCGCTCGATGATCGTCGCGTTTGCCATTCCGCCCGCCTCGCACATCGCCTGTAGCCCCCAGCGCCCGCCGGTCGCCTCGAGGCCGCACAGCATGCTCACCATCAGCCTCCCGCCCGAAGCGCCGAGGGGATGACCAAGGGCGATCGCCCCGCCGCGCGGATTCACCCGATCCAAGGAGACACCAAAGTGCTGCGCCCAGGCGAGAGGCACCGGGGCGAAGGCCTCGTTGATCTCGATGTGGTCGAAGTCGGAGATCGACATGCCGGTGCGCGCGAGGATCTTTTCCGTGGCCGGGATCGGCGCGCTCAGCATCGTGATCGGATCGTCGGAGGCGACCGCGAAGGCATGGAATCGTGCCCTCGGGCGCAGCCCAAGCTCATTGGCGCGTCGCTCACTCATGACAAGCACCGCCGCGGCGCCATCGGCCAATTGTGATGAGTTGCCGGCGGTGACACTCCAGGAGATCTCTGGGAAACGTCGCTCCATCTCCTCGCTCCTGAACGCGGGCTCGAGTCCCCGCAGCCCCTCCAGCGTCGTGCCCGCTCGCGGAGTCTCGTCATCTGTGATCACCACGTTCTCACCTGGTACCTCGACAGGCACGATCTCGGGCGAGAGGTCGGTGGCGACCGCGAGCTCCTGCGAGCGCAGCGCGTACTGATCCAGTTCCTCTCGGGACAGACGCCAGCGAGCCGCGATCAACTCCGCTGAGACCCCCTGGGGGATCAGGCCCGGTGCGTAACGGGCGGTCAGCGAAGGACCGTAGGGATCGGCGCCCATGCGCGCGCTGAGCATCGGCACACGACTCATCGACTCGATTCCGCCGGCGACAACGATGTCGTAGGCGCCCGACATGATTCCCATCGCCGCGAAATCGCAGGCCTGTTGGGAGGAGCCACAGCGGCGGTCGATGGTGCTCGCCGGCACGTGCTCGGGGAGACCGCCGGCGAGCCAGCCGAAGCGACCGACCGGCCCGGCCTGCTCGCCAGCCTGGCTGACACAGCCGATCAACACGTCGTCGACCTCGGCCGGGTCGAAGTCGACGCGGCCGAGGAGTCCTCGCAGTGCCTGACCGAGCAGATCGACGGGGTGGATGGCACTGAGCGCACCTCCCGGCCGGTCCCCGCGGGGAGCGCGGCCCCTGCCCATCGGCGTTCGCACGGCATCTACGATCACCGCCTCTTGGATGGTCCCGGGCATCTCACTCACCCCGCAGGCTGCGTGCCTCAGAGCGGGCGAACACCACTCCGGCCAGCAGGAGCACACCTTCGAACAGCGGCTGGATCCATAGCGGTACGCCCGCCAAGCCCAGTCCCGAGAATGCCGAGGCAAGGAGCAGGATCGCGATGATCGTTCCCCACACGTTGAACCGGCCTGGGCGGATCGTCGTCGCTCCCAGGAACACGGCGACGAAGGCCGGCAGGAGCAGGCTCGAGCCGAAGCTGGGGTTCGCGGCGCCGGCCTGCCCGAGGTTGAGCAACCCCGCCATGGCCGCGAAGAGACTGCACAGCGCGAATGCTCCGACCTTGACCCCGTTGGTGCGAATGCCGGCAAGTCGCGTGACTCGCTCCGACCCGCCGATGGCGTAGATCTTCTTTCCGAACGGAGTGAAGCCCAGCACAGTCGACATCACGATCGCGAGCACAAGTACGATCCACACGGACGTGCGCAACCCGAGGAATTCGGTGTTGGCCAGTTCCGGAATCATCGTCGGGATTCCTTTGAACAGGACTTCCGAGCTGCTGACCCCGGTGGTCAGCGCGCTCACACCGAAACCCACACCCAGCGTTGCGATGAGCGAGTTCACCTTCAGCTTCGCGATCAGCAGACCGTTGACCGTGCCGATCGCGAGGCCCACGAGAAGAACGATCAGGATTATCAGGGGGCCGGGGAGCGATGTTTTCCCGCCCAGCGCAGCCGCCAGGATCGCCGAGAAACCGACCACGTAACCGATCGAGAGATCGAACTCGCCAACCGCGATCGGAAAGATGAGACCGAGGCAGAGACAGGCGGGCACGCTCTCCTCTTGCAGGATGGTCACAAAGTTGTGCGTGGTGGCGAACGTGTTGGGTAGCGCGATCGAGAACCCCACGAGAACCGCCAGCAGCAAGAGGGGCAGCCCACAGATCTCGATCAGTATCTGTAGGCGGGGGATCCGCGCCCGCAGTTCACGTCGCGCACTTCCTGGTCCCGGCATTCGCTCCTGGGTCACACTTGACATGTCGTCTTCCTGTTCGTAGATGCGCGTCAGAGAACTGCGCGTGTTATGTCGGTGACGGTCACGTGCTGGCGATCAAGGTGCTCGACGATCCGTCCCTCCTTGACAACCACGACGCGGTCGGCCAGGCGAACGAGCTGCTCGGGCTCCGAGGAGGTCACGAGGATCGCCGTGCCGGATTCCTGCAGGCCCTTGAGCACCGCGTAGATGTCCTCGCGGGCACCGGGGTCCACCCCCGCGGCCGGATCCTCGAGCACGAACAGCCGGGGCCGCGTGAGCGCCCACTTGCCGATGATCACCTTCTGCTGGTTGCCGCCACTGAGCGTGCCGAAGACGCGTCGCACGTCGGGCGGGTGGACGCGGAAGCTCTCGACCACCGCGGCGAAGTCGGCGCGAGCATCGGCCCGCCGGCGGAAGTAGTCGCCGAGCGCCGGCAGAGCGATATTCGCGCCCACCGTCAGGCTCGGGATGCCACCCTCGCGCAAGCGATCCCCCGGCACGAACGCGACCCCGTGCCTGGCGGCCTGCATCGCGCCGTAGCGGCGCCCCATCGACCTGCCGCCGATCTCAAGTTCACCAGCCTCCAGTCGGGCGAGGCCCGCCGCGAGCCTACCGACAGACTCGGCTCTACTCCCGACGATGCCCGCGATGCCAAGCACCTCACCGGGGGCGATGCGCAGGCTCACATCGTGAACCCCGCCGCCAGATATTCCCTGGGCGGACAGTGCCGGCGCATCAGCGTTGTCGCTATCCCTTGGGGCCGGCGCGAAGCGTTTCACCGCGAGCTTCGTCCGCGCTCCCGAGGCATCCGAGAGATCCCTCTCGGGGCCGACGATCTCAGCGAGCATCCGCGCCTCGTCGAACTCGGATGCGGGACCGTTGGCAACCACCGTGCCATCTCGCAGCACGGTGACGACATCGCAGCGCTGGCTGACCTCGATCAGGCGATGTGTGACCAGCAGGACGCCAACCCCGAGCCTCGCCGCCTCCTGCGCGACGCTGAGAAAATGATCGGCCTCATCGGCCGGCAGTGACGCGGTGGGCTCGTCGAGGACAACCACCCGCGCTGCACCCCCCATGTCCGCCAGCGCGAGTGCCAGCATCACGATTGCGCGCTCCGCGGCGGAGAGAAGCGCCGCCGGCGTGGCCGGGTCGACGTGAACGCCGACGCGGTTGAAGATCTCCTGAGCCTGTTCCCTGAGTCGGCGCCCGGAGGTGAAGACCCCGCCGCGCAATGGATAGCCGCGGTGGAGGGCAACCGACTCGGCAACCGGCAGGGCATCGACGAGCGGGGCATCCTGATGCACCACCCGCACCCCCACCTCGTCTGCCCGGCCAGGAGAGAAGCCATGCTCCATTGCCCTCCCGCAGATCGAGATCGTGGCGCCAGGATCGGGGGAGACCACGCCGGTCACGCACTTGACCAGAGTTGACTTACCAGACCCGTTGGCACCGAGGAGCGCGTGGATCTGACCGGGCATGACGGTCAGACCCACACCCCTGAGGACCGTGTTCTCGTTGTAGGTCTTCGACAGGTCGAGGACCTCCAGGGACGGAGCTGCCTCCGCAGGCTTGCCGCCAGGTGCGCCGGCCGAATCGGAGAGCAGTTCCGCCGCCATGATCTAGCCGAGCCCCCAGAGCTTCTTGTATTCCGCTTCATATTCGAACGGCGCCTGGTAGAGCTTTCCTGCCGCTGGCAGGTTCGCCTTGGTCACGAGGACCGACGGAAGCGCCTCGTTGTACTTGAACCGTTCCGGCACGTTCGAGTTGACCGCCGGCTTCTTCCCGTCGGCCAGACGGATCAGCTGATCCACCGATGCGAAGCCCTGGTACTTGTTGTCCCAGACCGCGTCGGCAGCCTGAACCTTTCCTTCTTTGATGAATTCGAGGTTCTGCTGGTCGCCGATGATGCTCGACGCCTTGATTTTCCCGCCGAGGCCGGCCTGCAGAATCGCCGGCACCTGGAACGTTGCCGCCGGGTCATACGCGAAGTGCACGTAGTCCACTTCCGGATGGCTCTGGAGTTCCGACACTGTCTGTGGCGCCAGCTTGCTCGCGAGGTCGGCGGCGACGAAATTGATCGGTTCGAGTGCCTTGCAACCCGAACATGTCTTCATCTCTTCGAGGATGCCTCGCGTGGTCGTGATCGTCGATTGGTACTCCTTGTCGACGTAGGTGCTGAGAACTCCCTTGCCACCGCTGTCGCTGATGACCCAGTCGCCGATGTCTTTCCCGAGCTGTTCGAAGTTCGGCGAGACGTCGACCGCGTATCCCTGTTCGCCCGCCGCAGCCGCGTTCGAGGTGGAGACCACCGGAACATGAGCGGCCTTCGCGTCAGCCAGTGCGGTTCCGATACCTCTGCCGTCGACTGACTCCGTGATGATCCCTGTCGCTTTGTCCGCGAGCGCCTGCTCCACGCGCTTCGCCTGGACGACCGGGTTGCTTTCGCCGTTGTATATCGTGACTTTCCAGCCGAGCAGCTTGGCGGCTTCTTCGGCACCCTTGGCGGGCGCGATGCAGCCGTCGGACGCGTTGTCACAGGTGACGAGCGCGAGGTTGAAGGACTTCGGTGGCTTTACTGGTTCGGTCGGGCCTTCCCACTTGGTCGGACCCTGCTGGGCGGCCTGGAGCTTGGCGGTCGCTTCTGCGACTCCGGAGGAGCTCCCTGTGCTCGCCGCCGTCGAGGCGGTCGAGGCCGTCGACGATGACGAACTGCCGCACCCGCTTGCAAACAGGCCTACGGCCACAGTCAGCAGCCCGACCAGCAGGGAGGCGGCTTCTCTGCGCGTGCCCCCACGGAGTTGGTTCATGACCATCCCTCTCCTTCTTAGAAGGGGAGCAGGGCAGGGCAAGACAAGCGCAAACCACGCAACCGCAACCCGTGTTCTGTGCACCTCTCATCCCGCGTTGACCCGACATCCCCGGTTCGGTTTCAACGACAAACGGACCCTAGTTGAGAGATGACTCACTTGTCAAGTCCTGTCTACCCGAGTTCTCCGATCGCCCGTTTCGTTGCTTCTGGTCACCGATTGCGCCGCACCCAGATGTAAGACAGCGCGCCGCCTGCTCGATCCAGGCATCTGCCCAAGGCGAACCGACTGCCTCGCGTCCATCTGAATATCCGACGGACTGGAGCGGAACCAAACATCGCACCCAGTCCTGTGGCCGCCCACCGTCACCGTCGACCCTAGGAACGAGAAAACCCCCGATCTTCCGATCTTCGGGGGTTTTGCAAATAGCGGGGACGGGATTCGAACCCGCGACCTTCGGGTTATGAGTTCGCCCAAGGGTGGTTGGGTACGGTCAGGTTGCCCGTGCTTGCTGGGGTTAGGTCGAGTTCGATGGGGTCCGATTCGCTCAAAACGGAACCTTGAATGGAACGTTGGGGGGCGCTGCCGCGGCCACCGCGAGGGAGCGCGCACTCGCGTGCGACGACGATCATTCGGGAAGCAGCCGCCGCAGATCGAAGAGCCGCGACAGCGCCTCCTCGTTCATCCCCGTCTCTTGGAGCACCTGCTCAACCGCCTCGCCCAGCTTGACGACAGCCCGCTGCACCTCGTCCTCGTTGCGCTCGAGCGGGATGTAGAAGCCGATGACCTGGCCGTGCTTGCTCACGGCTACCGCATCGGCCCCCGAGAGATACGTCGTTGCGTGATCGCGGAACTCCCTGACTCCGACGCTCTTCATGCTCGTCCTTCGGCTTGTGGGCACTCTGTGGTCAGAATGTGGTCATATGCTAGCTCGTCTCAGGCAATGATCAAGCGGCTCCCCCGAACCCCGGTTCAACGAATGCCGCCCCGTTGGACGGATCGAGCGCGGAGTGCCGGTAGCGTCAAGCGCCAGGAATCACCCAGGCCCGTCGAGGAGATAGGCATGTGCTGCGACAACTCCTCAACTTCCGCAGTCAGCCCCGACGGGTGCATCGTCTCCGCGGAGCCCTCATCAACGCACTCTACGCCGACAGTCCGGGCCGTTCAGAGGAGCGCAAGGCGACGGAGTTCGATGACCGCAGCGGCGTCCTTTTCGGCACTTGGGCGGCTCACTTCGCGCGCAAGGATTCCCGACGCTATCCCGTCGAGTGCTTGCTCTCCGATGGTTGGATTGTCGTGAGCGACATCCCGGCCAGAGCACAGGACGAGATCGTCGCCCGCCCGCACGGCCAGCAACGCTCGTCGAGATGGACCTCCGAACGCTCGCAGAGCCTGCGCCTCCAAGCTGTCCGTGATCGTCACGCCGCTGAACCCAAGCCTGTGGCGGAGCTCCCGTTCGACCACGGCCGGGGAAAGACCCGCGGGCAGTGCGGGGTCGAGAGCCGGGTAGATCGCCCAGGACATCATCACGAGGCGTACTCCTGCCAGCAATGGCGGCCCGGTAGGGACTCTCGTCCATCGCGCGCATTTCGCCTACGGACTGGCTGAGGGTAACCGGTCCTTCGTCTGTATTTTGGTTTCGGGCAGCCGCGCCAAGCCCCGGGAAGTGCTTAGCGGTCGCAGCCACCCCGCTTCGCTGCTGCGCTCGGATGAATGCGTCCGCCAGCGATCCAACGCTTGACGGACTGCTGCTGTATGAGCGTTCGTACTCGTCAATAAAGTCTCCCGACCGTCGAAAGACGTCCAGGACCGGCGCGAGGTTCACGTTGAGCCCCACGGAACGCAGGTTGGCCGCCGCTCCCGTACCAGCAGCGCGAGCAAGGGCAGGCGGACTAGCGCTGGCGCCTATCTGCTTCTCGGAGGGTTCCGGAGCGCCGCTAAGGCGTCGCACAAGCCCGCCCTCCTGATCAGTCATGAGCAGCAACGGAGCATCGACTGGGCTGGCGCGGTTTGCCCGTTCGAGTTCGAGGGTCACCGCTCGGAGCTGGGTGCGCGTTCGGATATTTGGGGAGAAGAAGATGACCCCTGCCGCTTCTCCGTGACGGATCAGATTCAGCAGGGTGGCCGGCGGGGTCCTTCCTTGGTACGAGTAGATGACTCGCTGCCCGGCGAGCTGTCTGGCCGACAGCTTCGCTACGGTCGCTAAAGTCGTGCTGACCGACGACGTTGCCGTAGGACTAGTGACGCTCTGGGCCGGCTGGGTGCGCTGCCTGCTGGCTTGCGAACCATCTGGTTGCGCAGCGCCGCAGGCGACTAACGCAAACGTCGCAGCCAAGCCGAGCGCTGTTGTTCCGCGCATCGCTAGCCAACGCATGCTTGCGGGCTTATGGAGGCACGCTCGATCCGCCAGTTGCCACTTTCCTTGACCATCGAATAAGACCCGTTCCAGGTTCGACAACCGAATTCAGTGTCGCGCGTCACAAGCGACATCACGGCAATTTCGGCGCTTGCACCAGAGCTGGCCGTTATCTCCCCGTGGAATTGTGCGTCTTCTATGTTCGACTTGCGCTCATTCGCAACGAACTGGGATTCGGACAGTGTCCGAGCGGTGGGCGCGAGCCACCGGTACGCCTCTGAGAAGCTGTGGTTGCGCACGTCTTCCCAATATTGCTCGAGCGCCGCAACCGGGCTCGTGCCCGCCGGTTCCGACGATTCACTTCCTCCGTTAGAAGGGGTGCTGGCGGCTGCGGTGCTCTCGCCGCCGTGGTCGGAACATGCACCGGATAGCCCCCCGGAGTGGCTCCACTTGCCGTCCTTGCACTGAACGACCTCCCCGTGTCCGTTTGAAAAGTTGGCAATGCATTCGTGGGAACCACAGAACTGTGCGTCCTCGCTATGCGAGAACGACCCCGGCCCCTCCGTACCTGCTCCGGCACTGCCTCCTTCGGTCGGTGCCGAGGCTGTGGTTCCAGTCGTCGTCGATCCACCTCTTTCACCACCATGGTCTGCGCACGCGCCGGTGATGCCACCCGAATGGCTCCACATTCCGTCGCCGCATTCGACTACTTCTCCATGGCCGTTGGGGAAGTTCGCGATGCAGCGATGGGACCCGCAGAATCGTTCGTCTTCGGCGTGGGACAACGATCCCAGCCCCTCGCCAACCTTCGAGGGCTGTTCGATGGCCGCGGTGCCCGCGTTACCTGTGGTTGTCGTGCTTCCGCATCCCAAAGATGCCGCACAAACCGCCGCCACCACCACTGTCAAGACTAGTCGGACCAGGCACCGCGCCAACATGGGCTAATTCCGGCCGTAGTGGTACGTGAAACTGCCTTTCGCGAAATCGATGGTCCCCGAGAAAGCGTAGCCCGACACTTCGCCGCTGGCTTCGCGCTTCGTGACCGCGATGCAGCTGTAGGTGCCGGTCGGAGACTTGAGTTCGACCGAACTCCCGCCGCTCACCGGGGTGCAGCTCACGCCGAGAATCGGTTCCGTTAGGACTTCTTCGGAGAGCAGCTTCTTTGCGTCGGCTTCGATGCCTTTTTCTAGTTCCTTCTCGTCTGAGCGCCGTTCGCCTTCTTCCGATTCGCGTTTGACCTTCGCTTCGTCTTCTGCTTCACGGTGCGCCTCTTCGGCGCGTTCCTGCTTAGCGCGGGCATCGGCGATCGCGATCGCGTGTTTCCGCTTGGTTTCTTCGTCCTGGTGGTTCTTGATGGCGACTGCCGCGCCCGCCCCACCAAGGATCAGGACTAAGACTAGGCCGGCGAGCACAAGGCGCACTCGGCGGGTCAGGTGAGACTTCTTGACGTAGGACTTACCGCACTGCGGGCAGTAGTCGCCGGACGTTTGGGAAACGGTCGAGCAATGTGAGCAGATCCGTGTGGGCGGTCCCTCGGGGTCGCCCGATGCGAGCCCGGATTCATCCGAATCTATTGGACCATCAGACATGCTGCCCCCGCGTTGTCGCTCCCACGCGCCATGGCCATAGAAGGAACCTACAGTGAATCCCAGCTAAACGAATCGCGCCCTTGTGGCCCACCGAGTTGCCTCAGGGAATCATTCGACAATGCTTATGTGTTGCCCTCACTCCGCTCGGGACGGCCCGTGAGCTCGCGTGCCCTCCGCGCGGCGAACTCCGCGACCTGTTGCTCGACGCGTCGCAGGTCCTCCATCTCCTCCTCCAGGCCGTCGGTGATCTGGGCATCCTCGCCCGTCATCAGGACTCCGTGCTCGCCGACGGTGTAGCGAGTCACGGCGATCGGTGTGGCGATCCCCTGCAGCGTCAGGTGGGCCACCGCCGCGTTGCGGTCGGCGCAGAGGATGAAGCCAACGGTGGCGCTATCCCCGTCGTGTGCGATGAGCTCGTTTACTGCGTTTACGTACAGGTTCATCTTGCCCGCGAACTCGGCGCGAAATGGTCCGATCTTGAGGTCGATCACCACAAAGCGTCGGGTTGGGTGGTGATAGAACAGGAGATCGAGGATGAACTCCTCGCCGCCGATCTCCAGAGACTTCTGGCGCCCAGCGAAGTAGAAGCCCTCACCCAGAGCGAGCATGAAGCGCTCGATGTCGGCCAGCAACGCAGTTTCGAGATCGCGCTCCTTGGCACCGTCGGCGAGCTGCACGAAGTCCAAGACCACAGGATCGCGGGTGATCCGTTGTACAACCTCAGCGTCGCCGGCTTGTAGCGTGCGATCGAAGTTGGAGATCGCCGCCGCTTGCCGCTCATGCAGGCGGCTGGCAATATGGTGGGCCAGCTCTGCCCCGGACCAGTCCGACGCACGAGCTGCATACCAGTCGCGTGTCGGCCGGTCAGAGAGCTTGTCGAGCAGCAGCGTGACGTGAGCCCACGGCAATGCTGCAATATCGGACTGGAGCATTGCCCGCTCGGGCCACGCCGAGGCGAAGGCCCTCATGTAACGCAGGCTCCCACGGAGAAGCCGCGCGCACCGGGGAAAGCTGCTCGTAGGTCTGCGGACAGCCGCTCGACGATCTTGGGGCCACCGCGGCCACGGCGATCACCCTCCTCGGCCTGGCGTCGCAGGATCTCGTGGCCGATCTGCCAGTACACGTCGATGAGCTCCGCGTTGATCGTCCGTGCCGCACGAGCCTGAGCGCTGCGGATGCGCCCCTTGATGCCCTCAAGGAACTCTTCGTAGGTGTGCGGAGACTCGGGAGTCTCGGCAGGCCGATGAACAGGCGGATCAGACATCTGGCTCCGGAGCGTACCGATCGCCTGCGTCGGTTCTCTGCTCTCGGCCACCGCCAAACGCCCGTTCAACGAACGCCGCCCCGTTGGACGGATCGGGCGCGTAGTGCCGGTAGATCTCGGTGGTCTTGGCGTCGGCGTGGCCCATCCACTCCTGGATCGCGCGCAGCGGCGCGCCGGCTGCGGCCATCTGCGTGCCGAAGGTGTGGCGCAGCTCGTGGAACGTGATCGGCCGCACCTCAGCGCGGGCGAGGGCATCCTTGAAGCGCTTGCGCATCTTGGAGGGGTCGAGCACGTGCCCCGTGTCGGGATGGCAGAAGACGAGATCGCTGTCGGCGCGAAAGCGCGAGCGCTGACGTAGGGCTTCGAGCTCGTTGGCGAGCCGTGCGGCCATCGGCACCGAGCGGCCTTTGTGGGACTTCGGGGTATCCATCCGGCCGCGCGTGAAGTTGTCGGCCACTCTTACGCGGCCGACCGGCCAGTCGATGTCCAGCCACTTGAGCGCGAGCAGCTCGCCCTGGCGCAGGCCGGTAAGGGCCGCAGCGAGATACAGCGCCCGCTCGACCCCACCGAGGGTGTCCTCGGGCGCAGCGTCGATCAGCTTGTCCAGCTCGTCCGGCTGCAAGAACCGCACCCGCTGGTGGGGCGAGCGGTTCTTCTTGGGGCGGTCCACGTAGGCCACGGCTACCAAGCGCTTCCAGACGCGTGGCGCAAGCCTGGACGATCGCCGCGTAGCTGTGCGCGACCTGGCTGACGTGTTGGAGGCATTGCGCGACGACATAAAGGACTCGATGCTGTCGAAGGACGAGAAGGAGCTGTTCCGCATCGCCAACGGCTTCTCGATCAGGCACCAGAACCGCCACCAGCGCGGCGACTACGACCGGCTGACGTGGCTGCGATGGGCGTTCTACGTCTACCTCGCAACGATCCACGCCGTCCTACGCGTCCGCGAACACCAGGAGGCGCTGCCGCCGACGCCAACCAGCTAGGCGCTCAGTCGCAGGTGCATCTCCGAGGCAGGATGCGAACCTGCGACTTTCGGGTGATGCGATCGCGGACCAGATGGTGGGGTATCGTCGGACTACCCGTGTTTACTGGGTTTTCGGCGGGTCAGCGAGGCCCGGATTCGCTCACATTGGAACAACGAATGGAACAATGGGCGAGGTCCGAGCCCACGGGGCAGCCGGCCCTATACCTGCGCAAGATCTCGGTTCTTGAGCGGCACGACTCCCAGGCGAGCGCCTAGCGGCCCCAACAACGCGGCAAGGGTGCTGGTGGTCGGGTTGGTTTGACCGCGCTCGATCCTTGAAATCTCAGCTTGGTCGATGCCGGACGCCGCAGCGAGCTGCTTCTGCGTGAGGTTGCGTGCCTTGCGTAGATCGCGCACCTCGCGAGCCATCGCGTAGTGAGCATTGAAGGCGTCCCAGCGAGCCACAGACTCGGG
The DNA here is from genome assembly GCA_963723325.1 of uncultured Solirubrobacteraceae bacterium. Classification (GTDB taxonomy): domain Bacteria; phylum Actinomycetota; class Thermoleophilia; order Solirubrobacterales; family Solirubrobacteraceae; genus Palsa-744. The sequence goes on from CAVRQK010000007.1 coordinate 146,926, forward strand.
GCCTGCGGCCTTAGCCTTGCTTTCAACCTCGTTGATGTAGTCGTCGAACTTCGTTGCCATATTGAAGGGTTCCGATAGCGGATCGCAGGAAATCTGGTATGCAGTTTACCTCATATTTTGTCGAGGACCCTGGTCGACTCACGACTTCCGCTTGCCACGCCGTGGACGCTGACCGGATGATGACTTGCTAGCGCCTTTCTGCTGTGCCTTCCAGAGCGTGAGGCGTTGCTTGGCGCGGGCGATCTCCGTGTTCTGGCGCTTTGTGCTCGGTTCCTTGCCCTTGTCATAGGCGGCGAGCAAGAGCACGATCTTGCGGCCGTGGGCATGGCAGAAGACGCGCAGCAAGACGTTGCTTCCGCGCTCGATGTGCTCGGGGACCGGCAAGCCTCGCTCTCGCAGGATGGTGGCAGCGTCGTGACGCACTCGAAACTCGAAGATGCCGGGAGCGCCTGGTATCCACTTGCCCCAGGACGATCCGCAAACGCCGATGCCCTCGTAGGCAAGCACGTTGCTGAGTGCCGCGGCGAGCGTCTGCTCCTTCAGCTCGTCAAGCCCGCGCAGAAACTCCAGCACCGGCTCGCGGCCCTTCTCCTCGTAGAACTCAAGCGTCCAGGCAGGCTCGCTCATGCAGCCGCGTCGCCCATGTCTACCGAAGCAACTGGGCTGAGCAAGTGCTCACGACGCCTGCTCACGTACGACGGCCAACCTCGTTGGGGAATCGCCGGACGATCTGAACGCCCGCTCGACGAGCTGTGCTCCATTGGTTGGATCGGGTGCGTAGTGGCAGTAGATCTCGGTCGTAGCCAAGCAATGCGCCTGAGTTCCAAAACAAATTGGAACAACGGCGGCGCCAAACAGCTCGCCGGAGAAGCAGAAAAGGGACCGCTTTTGCGGGCCTTTTCGTTCATAGCGGGGGCAGGATTCGAACCTGCGACCTTCGGGTTATGAGCCCGTTTCGGGGGTGTCGTGGGGTGTCGTGACGCCGTGGATTTAGCTCCAGCATTAGGTTTTCGCGCCCCCGGCTAGCTACGCGTGTCGCCGGATGGTGTAGCGCCTGTTTGCACTTTGTTTGCACTTTCGACATTGCCGTGGAAGTCCGGCAGAGGGCGAGCGGCGAGCCAGGCTCTGAGCGGACCGAGGTAGTCGCCAGCAGCTTCGCCTTCCCCGAGCAACCGCGTAAGCTCCTCGGACTTCGGGAACGCATTGACCGGCAGCGGATCACCACGCATGAAGCGCCCAAGCGTCGCGCGCGCGTTTGCGATCGCCCGCCAAATGACTTGCCGGGGGAGCGGACCCCCGGCCGCGTCATTCAAGGCAACCTCGGAGAGAACCGAGCCGACTGACTGGCAGCGGTCGAGCAGCACCGGCTGCCGCAGCCTAGGCGAGTAAGCGATCCACGCTTTCCCCCAGATGCGCTGCGCCTCAGCGTAGTTGTCAGCGGGCGTCGCCGCAGTGGGGACTTCAATGGCTTCCTGAGCACGGATCAATCCTTCGTCCATCTGCTCAGCCGCGACCAACTCGCGAGCGTGGCGTGCCTGTTCGGCCTGTTCGGTAGCAATCTTCCGGCGCGAGCGTGCCTCGATTGCAGCGGTAAGGAATACGCCGACCACCACGCCTCCTACACCGATGAGCGCACCCGATATTGCCGAATCCACTACCTGCCCGCCTCGTGCGAACTCTTGGTCGACGAGAGGACCCGACTGCCCGACCTGCGACTCATAGCCGTTCGACGAACTGCCGTGGCGTGATGACCTCCACGGCAAGCTCAGCAGGATCAACGTCCAACAGATCGAGGTCGCCGCTGACAATCGCTTCGACGCCACTCACCGCCGCAAGCGCGAAGAGGTAGTCATCACGTGGATCGCGGCACACGGTCGGGTGAGGTCCGGGAGGGTCAACGAGTAGGGTCGTCTGCGCGGCCAGGTCCGCCACAAATCTGGTCGCCTCATCAGCCGAGACGTACTTCCGCAAGCGTGGCCGCGAGAGCACAGACGTGATCTCCCGCAAAAGCATCGGCGACGTGACCAGCTCGACCCGACCGTCGAGCGCTGCATCGAGGGTCAGCACCGATGGCGCCTGCGGAGAGCGAGCGATTGCCGCGGAGACGAGCACGTTTGCATCCGCGACGGCGCGCAGCATCAAGCGGCGTCGCGCTCGGCGCGAGCGGCGTGCAGCTCCTCCCGTACCAGCGCCATCGCGGCATCTTCGTCGAGATCGCTGCGAGCGCGAATACGAGAAACCAGCGACCGTAGATCGTAGGCGCGAATCGCGCGATCGACGATCTCGCCCTCGCTGACGTGTGCCTCAGCGGCGTGCGAACGCAAGATCGACGCGACCTCCTCGTCGAGATCGACATTGACGTGCTGGCGAGAAGCAGACATAGAAGAATGGTACCGCGACACCACACACGAGATCCGTCTGTCTCATGACGCGGCTCGCAGGGGCTCACCGAAATCGTTGTCGAGCAGGTGGACGTAGGTGTCGAGCGTGAAGCTCGCCGAATGCTTCGTCGAAGACATCGGCCTTGCGGCAGGAGCACCGAAACCTACGATGATCTATCCGAACTTGAACAACGAGCCGACCGAACTGCGGGTCGAACTGTTCTCGAACTCCTACTCCGTGTTCGTTCTCATGTGGGCACCGCGCCGGGAGCGCTTCAAGCGCAAACGGATCATCGTGCCTGCGAACGTAGGCAGGTGATAGGCGGCAGCCATCTAGCCGGTCAACGCAAGCAGAATGTTCACACTCACGTTCACACCTCCCGCCCCATAGGCCAGCCCACCGGCCCCCAGAAAGCACGAAAGCCCTGGATTAACAGGGCTTTCGCTGTATAGCGGGGGCAGGATTCGAACCTGCGACCTTCGGGTTATGAGGTCGCCCAAGGGGGGTCGGGTACGGTGAGGTTGCCCGTGTTTGCTGGGGTTAGGTCGGGTTCGCTGGGGTCGGATTTGCTCAAGACGGAACCTTGAATGGAACCCTTCGGGGAGGCTGCCGCCCCGTTGGACGGATCGGGCGCGAAGGCCGGTATTGGAACCATGGTCGCCCCCCAGCCATGTCGATCGGTTCGCGGCTACGCCACAGCGTCAGTGAGTCGGTTGACCTACCGCCGACGTACTGGCGTGCTCGACCGCCACAGCCAGGCACAGCAATCCTTCCTCGAGGATGTCGGAAGGCGAGACCAGCGGAGGGCATACCTTCAAGACCGCATCGCGGCGGCCGCACGTCTCGACGAGCACCCCGCGCTCGAACGCGGCGCGCTGAGCGACGCGTGCCCAGCCGGGGTCGGACCCCTCGATACCGAGCGACGTACCGCATACACGCACCGTGAGATCATCGTATCTCGCGACCAATTCGTCGGCGAATGCCACAAGCCGTGCTTTGCATTCGAGGAGCGACCTCGCGAACTCGGCTTCCTCCCAGAGCGTGAGTGCGGCATTGGCGGAAGCTAGGGCGAGCTGGTTGGCACGAAAGGTGCCGGTGTGGTCGCCAGGCGACCACACATCGCACTCGGGCACTATGAGGCAGATCGACAGCGGGAGCCCAAGCCCGCTCAACGACTTCGATACGGTCACGATATCTGGACGGATTCCCGCCTGCTCGAACGCGAAGAAGGGGCCTGTGCGACCGCAGCCAGATTGGATCTCGTCGAGAATCAGCACGATCCCGAACTTCGTCGCGATCTCTCGTAGTCGCAGCAACCAACTCCGCGGTGCGGCATACAAGCCGCCATCGAACTGCACAGGCTCCACGACTATTGCCCCGGGCATCGACAGACCTGACAGGTCGTCAGCAAGGCGCGACGCGAGCAACTCAAGCGCGTCCTCGGCGGGACCGCCTGGGCCGTCGGCGAACGGAACGAATGTCACATCCGTGGAGGGCTCGGTCGCGAGCTCACGCACGACCCGGCTGCTCGACACGCTCGCCGCCCCCCGCGTCATGCCGTGGAACGAGCCCGAGAAGGCGATGACGCCGGCTCTGCCCGTCATCTTCCGCGCCAGCTTGAGTGCTGCCTCGATCGCATCTGCCCCGGTCGGCCCACAGAACTGGACGCGGTAGTCGAGATCGCGCTGCGCCAGCAGCTTGCCGAGACCCTCCAGGAACGAACGCTTCACAGGAGTGTCGACATCCAGCGCGTGAACAATCCGACCCTCTCGCAGGTGCTCTACGCAGGCCTCAACGAGGCGCGGATGGTTGTGCCCATAATTCAGTGCGCCCGCTCCACAGAAGAAGTCGACCCAGCGGCGCTCGCCGACGTCGCGTACCTCACAGCCTTTGGCGTAAGCAAAGACGGCTGGAAATGAGCGGTTGTAGAGCTGGACGCCGGACTCCTGGAGCCCAGACGCGCCCGTCAACGCGCCCCCCCGCTCAATAGAACGGCGGTGACATTGCTATGAGCTGCACGAGTGCGCAAGCAATGCTTTACGCTTCGCTCCCATGCCCCGGAGTTCGGATAACTAGGAATTATCGTTG
>CAVRQK010000008.1:0-23102 GCA_963723325.1 uncultured Solirubrobacteraceae bacterium
TGGGAACCGGCATGGAGCGTCGCGCCGCCCTGGACACGGGCGACGTGCTGCTCACCCGCAACGCCGGCACGATCGAGTACATCGACGCCACGCGCATCCTGGTGGCCACCGACGACGGTCAGAAGGACGAGTACGAGCTGCAGAAGTACATGCGCTCCAACCAGGGCACGCTGATTCACCAGAAGCCGCTGGTCAGCACCGGCCAGAAGGTTGCCGCCGGCGACGTGCTCGCCGACGGCTCCTCGACCGACAAGGGCGAAATGGCGCTCGGCAAGAACCTGATGGTGGCATTCATGTCCTGGGAGGGCTACAACTTCGAGGACGCCATCATCCTGTCCAAGCGACTGGTGCAGGACGACGAGCTCACCTCGATCCACATCGAGGAGTACGAGGTCGACGCGCGCACCACCAAGCTCGGTGAGGAGGAGATCACCCGCGACATCCCCAACCGCTCAGAGGAGTCGCTGCGCAACCTCGACGACCGCGGCATCGTCCGCATCGGCGCCGAGGTCCAGTCAGGCGACCTGCTCGTCGGCAAGGTCACGCCCAAGGGCGAGACCGAGCTCACCGCCGAGGAGAAGCTGATCCGCGCGATCTTCAAGGAGAAGGCGCGCGAGGTTCGCGACACCTCGCTGAAGGTGCCCCACGGCGAGGGTGGAGTGGTCATCGACGTGAAGACCTTCCGCCGCGACGACGGCGACGATCTGCCGCCCGGGGTCAACGACCTGGTGCGCGTGTTCGTGGCCAAGAAGCGCAAGATCTCCGAGGGCGACAAGCTCGCGGGACGCCACGGTAACAAGGGTGTCATCTCCAAGATCGTGGACCAGCAGGACATGCCGTTCCTGGAGGACGGCACGCCCGTGGACGTGATCCTCAACCCGCTGGGTGTCCCCTCGCGCATGAACGTCGGTCAGATCCTCGAGACCCACCTCGGCTGGGCCGCCGCTCAAGGCTGGTACGACGATGGCACCGAGGCCTACAAGGAAGCGGTCGCCAACGGCGGCAAGCGTCGCGTGTACGTATCCACGCCCGTGTTCGACGGGGCCACCGTGGCCGACGTGGACACCGCGCTGGTCAAGTGGCAGGACGCCCACGAAGGCCGGATCCGCATGGATGTGGACAAGTCCCGCCGCGAGGGCCAGCAGGCATCGGGGAAGATGACGCTGTTCAACGGCCGCACCGGCCAGCCCTTCGAGGAGCAGGTGACGGTGGGCTACATGTACATCCTGAAGCTCCTGCACCTCGTGGACGACAAGATCCACGCACGCTCCACCGGCCCCTACTCGCTCGTCACCCAGCAGCCGCTGGGAGGCAAGGCGCAGTTCGGCGGTCAGCGCTTCGGCGAGATGGAGGTGTGGGCGCTGGAGGCATTCGGCGCCGCCTACACGCTGCAGGAGATGCTCACCATCAAGTCCGACGACACCGTCGGGCGCGTCAAGGCATACGAGGCGATCGTCAAGGGCGAGAACATCGCCGAGCCGTCGATCCCCGAGTCGTTCAAGGTTCTGCTCAAGGAGATGCAGTCGCTGGCGCTGGACGTCAACGTCGTCTCCGAGGAGGGTCAGCGCGCCGAAATGCGCGACGAGGACGACGACCTGCTGCGCGCCGCAGAGGAGCTCGGCATCGACCTCTCCGGCGTGCGTGCCCTCACCGGCGACCCGGCCGATGAGGAGCTGGAGCCTGCGGAGGAGAACACAGACGCCGCCGCCACTGGCGAGGCTGACGACGGCGATGAGGAGGACGACGCCATCGGCGTCGAGGAGTTGCTGGAGGTGGACGCCGCTGAGGAGATCGACCTCGAGAGCCTGGCCAGTGAGGAGTCCCCCGACGAGTTGACCGATTCACCCGCGAGCGAAAGCGCATCCCTATGATTGACATCAATAACTTCGACGCAATCGAGATCAGCCTCGCTTCGTCAAAGCAGATCCGCAGTTGGAGCTCGGGCGAGGTAACCAAGCCCGAGACGATCAACTACCGGACGCTCAAGCCGGAGAAGGACGGCCTCTTCTGCGAGCGGATCTTCGGTCCCACCAAGGACTGGGAGTGCTACTGCGGCAAGTACAAGCGCGTGCGATACAAGGGCATCGTGTGCGAGCGCTGCGGCGTGGAGGTCACGCGCTCGAAGGTCCGTCGCGAGCGCATGGGCCACGTCGACCTGGCCGCACCGGTCAGCCACATCTGGTTCTTCAAGGGCGTCCCCAGCCGCATCGGCTACCTGCTGGACATGGCGCCCAAGGAACTGGAGAAGGTCCTGTACTTCGCCGCATCGATCGTCACCTGGGTCGACGACGAGGCGCGCCAGAAGGATATGGACTCGCTTGAGAAGGAGGTCAACAAGGTCCTCGACGCCTACACGGCCGAGCGCGAGGAGCGTGTGCTCGAACTGCGCGAGTCGCTGAAGCGCCGCGAGAAATACCTGCAGAGCGGCAAACAGACCAACTTCAACGACGAAGACCACCTGTGGGCCGACTCGCTCGACATCAACCTGGCCAAACTGGCTGACGAGGAGCGCGACAAGCAGATCAAGGAGCTGACCAAGACCTTCGAGGCGGACATCTCCGACACGGAGGCCTACATCGAGGACGCGGCCGAGCGGATGCGCAACGTTTGGGAGCTGTTCAAGACGATGGAGCCCAAGCAGATCGAGCACGACGAGACCACGTTCCGTGAGCTCAAGGAGCGCTTCGGCTCGCCCTACGGCTTCGGCGAGTACTTCCGCGGCGGCATGGGCGCGGAAGCGATCCGCGACCTGCTGCAGCAGGTGGACCTGGAGGCCGAAAGGGTCGACCTCGAGGACCAGGTCAAGAACGGCAAAGGCCAGAAGCAGGCCCGCGCGGTCAAGCGCCTGAAGGTCGTCTCGGCGTTCATCCAGTCCGGCAACAAACCGGAGATGATGGTCCTGGACGCGGTCCCCGTGATCCCGCCGGAGCTGCGCCCGATGGTGCAGCTCGACGGAGGTCGCTTCGCGACCTCCGACCTCAACGACCTGTACCGACGCGTCATCAACCGCAACAACCGCCTCAAGCGGCTGCTCGACCTCGGCGCGCCCGAGATCATCGTCAACAACGAGAAGCGGATGCTGCAGGAGGCCGTCGACGCGCTGTTCGACAACGGACGTCGTGGACGGCCGGTCACCGGCCCGGGCAACCGGCCGCTGAAGAGCCTGTCGGACATGCTCAAGGGCAAGCAGGGCCGCTTCCGCCAGAACCTGCTGGGCAAGCGCGTTGACTACTCCGGTCGCTCGGTGATCGTGGCCGGCCCCTACCTCAAGCTGCACCAGTGCGGGCTGCCCAAGATCATGGCGCTGGAGCTGTTCAAGCCGTTCATCATGGCGCGCCTGGTCGAGCGCAAGTCCGCGCAGAACATCAAGGCGGCCAAGAAGATGGTCGACTCGATGATCGGCGAGGTCTGGGACGTGCTCGAGGAGGTCATCCACGAGCACCCCGTGCTGCTCAACCGCGCACCCACGCTCCACCGTCTGGGTATCCAGGCGTTCGAGCCGCTGCTCGTGGAGGGCAAGGCAATCCAGGTCCACCCGCTCGTCTGTCACGCCTTCAACGCGGACTTCGACGGCGACCAGATGGCGGTGCACCTGCCGCTGTCGGCCGAGGCCCAGGCGGAGGCGCGGATCCTGATGCTGTCCTCCAACAACATCCTGTCCCCGGCGCACGGCGCGCCGCTGGCCACCCCCACGCAGGACATGATCCTCGGCGCCTACTACCTGACCTACGGTCCGGAAGCAGACGAGCTGGCGAAGATCGATCGCGCGACGCACGAGCCGCGTCCGCACGTGTTCCGCACCGCGCAGGAGGCCGAACTGTCCTACGAGGCGGGCGTGGTCAAACTGCACGACCTGGCCGAGTACCGTCCCGCCGGACGCGATGGCGGCCACGTGCTGACCACCATCGGGCGCATCATCTACAACGACCGCATCGAGCGTGCGCTGGCAGAGGCCGTGGGCGAGGACTTCGACCCGAGCAAATTCACGTTCGTCAACCAGTCGATGAAGAAGCGTGACACCACGCGTCTGATCGACCTGCTCGTACAGAGCTACGGCGCCACCACGATCTCGCTGGTCCTCGACGCGTTCAAGGACCTCGGCTTCAAGTACGCCACCCAGGCCGGCATCACGATCTCCAAGAACGACGTGGTGGTGCCGCCCGAGAAGCAGGAAATCCTGGACAAGTACGACAAGCTGGTGGGCGACATCACCGAGCAGTACGACGACGGCCTGATCACCCAAGAGGAGCGTCACGAGGCAGTGGTGGAGCAGTGGAACGCCGCCACCGACGAGGTCGCCGAGGCGATGGTCAACAACCTCGACGTGCTGAACCCCATCTTCATGATGGCCAACTCGGGCGCCCGTGGCTCGTTCAAGCAGATCCGCCAGCTGGCGGGGATGCGCGGACTGATGGCAAACCCGAAGGGTGAAATCATCGAGCGCCCGATCAAGGCCAACTTCATGGAGGGCCTGTCGGTGCTGGAGTACTTCATCTCCACCCACGGCGCGCGAAAGGGACTGGCCGACACCGCCCTGCGTACCGCCGACTCCGGCTACCTGACGCGGCGTCTGGTCGACGTGGCGCAGGACGTGATCATCCGCGAGGCCGACTGCGGCACCGAGGACTACATCGAAATGCCCGTGTTCAAGGCCGACGGTGAACCGAACGACGGGCTCGTCGGGCGGGTATCCGCCAGGGAGATCGCCACCAAGCGCGGACGCACCATCGCCGAGCAGGGAATCGAAATCAACCGCGCTGAGCTGGCCGACATGGTGGCGTCCTTCACCGAGGACCACGAGAAGGGCGTAGATCTGAAAGTGCCGGTCCGTTCGGTACTGAAGTGCGAGGCCCCCAGCGGCGTGTGCCAGGCCTGTTACGGCCGGGCGATGGCCACCGGAGCTCTGGCGCAGATCGGCGACGCGGTCGGAATCGTGGCCGCGCAGTCGATCGGCGAGCCCGGAACGCAGCTGACGATGCGTACGTTCCACACCGGCGGTGTGGCCGGCGCGGACATCACGCACGGTCTGCCGCGCGTTGTCGAGCTCTTCGAGGCCCGACGTCCCAAGGGTCTGGCCAAAATCGCCGAGGAGGACGGCGTGGTGTCGATCGAAGAGACCGACAAAGCGCTCACGGTGGTCATCACCGACGAGGCCGGCGAGGAGCACCGCCACGCATTCCCGCGTCGCACGCGCCTGTTCGTCAACTCGGGCGAGTCGATCAAAGCGGGCAGGCAGCTCAACGAGGGGTCGGTCTACCCGCACGAGCTGCTGGCCATCCGCGGACGCACCGAGACCGAGCAGTATCTGGTCAAGGAGGTCCAGGAGGTCTACAAGTCCCAGGGCGTGGACATCGACGACAAGCACATCGAGCTGATCGTGCGGCAGATGCTCAAGAAGGTACGGGTCGACCAGAAGGGCGACACCGAATACCTGCCCGGGCAGTTCGTGGACCGCTTCGAGTTCGCCAAGGCCAACAACGCCGTAACGGCCGAAGGTGGCGAGGGCGCCCAGTTCGAGGACATCATCCTCGGGATCACCAAGGCATCGCTGAACACCGACTCGTTCCTGTCGGCGGCCTCCTTCCAGGAGACCACCAAGGTCCTCACCGACGCGGCGCTCGAAGGCAAGATCGACCGCCTCAACGGACTCAAGGAGAACGTGATCATCGGCAAGCTGATCCCGGCTGCCACCGGTCTGAAACGCTACCGGCGGATCGAGATCGAACCGGCCGAGCCGCTGCCCCGTGCGATCGACGACGTGGGCCTGCTCGACCAGGACGAGATCGCGGCCGAGCTCGGCCTGGCCGGAGGCGGCGCGTTCAGCGGCGGCTACGGACAGGAGTTCGACGCCGACCTGGCATCGCTGGAGAAGATCGGAGCCGGCGGCACCGACCCCGGCTTCGTGGAGGAGCTGGCCGGCCTGGAGGTCCCCGAGGGGGACCTCCCCGACGAGAACTAGCAGCTCACAGCTTGGGCGGCGGTCGGCGTGCTTGGCGCCCACCGCCGCACCACTGCTGAGCCCGGTGGTGAGCGCATTCTCATCACCGGCAAACGCGTCGTTAAGGCAAGCGGTGTGTACTCGAGGTAGATGAGCGGCGCGGGTCCAATCACGCGCAGATCCCTACTCGCATCGTGCGCAGGCGCGGCAGTCGTGCCGCTGCTGCGCCCGTGGGACGCGCTCGCCACGCTCACAAGCGGCGTGCCCGTGCGCCCACTGCTTCATCAGCGCTGGGTGGGGGTGCTGGGAGCGGGCACGGACACGGTCGAGCTCACACGCTCGGCTGACCTCATCGGTGTGCAGTGGCAGGCGCCCCAGCATGCGGTGGTCGAACTGCGCTTTCGCACCCACGGCGGCCGCTGGAGCCGCTGGGTGTCCGCTGCCGCACACGGCCACGGACCAGAAGCGGCCGTCCCCGGGCAGGCCGTGGTGGGCGACCCGGTGTGGAGCGGCGGCACCACAGCAGTGCAGCTGCGGGCACGCCAGCCGGTACGCGGCGTTCGTCTGCACCTCATCGACGTGAGCGGCGGCCTGGGCGCCCGCCGCGTGGCGCTGGCTGGCGCAGCGGCCAGCGCCGCCGCATCCCCGCCGCTGGCCAGCCCCGTGCTGGACGCCGGCGCGGGACAGCCGCCGATCATCGCCCGCCGCGCATGGGCGCAGGGCATCTCCCCGCCGAAGGTGGCGCCCGGATACGGCGCTGTGCGCATGGCGTTCGTGCACCACACCGAGAACCCCAACGGTTACAGCCCCGGCGAGGTGCAGCCGATGCTGCAGGCCATCTACGTGTTCCACCGCTACGTCAACCGCTGGAACGACATCGGCTACAACTTCGTGGTGGACCTCTACGGGCGGATCTTCGAGGCGCGCGCAGGCGGCATCGACGAGCCTGTCATCGGCGCGCACGCCGGCGGCTACAACCGCTACTCGACCGGCATAGCTGTGCTCGGCTCGTTCACGAGCCAGCCCATCTCCCCGCCGGCACGCCGCTCACTGGAACGACTGCTGGCGTGGAAGCTGTCCCTGCACGGGGTTCCCGCGCACGACCGCGTGAGCGTGCGCGTCAACCCGGCCGGCGCCTCCTACAGCCGCTTCCCCGCCAACGCCAACGTGTCGCTGCCGCGGATAGCCGGCCACCGCGACGCCGACGCCACCGACTGCCCAGGCGACGTCCTCTACGGCCAGCTGCCCTCCATCCGCGCCGGCGTGGCGGAACTCACCCCCAACCCCACACGGGCGACGCTCACGCTCGCCGCCGCTCCCACACCCGCCGCGGCGGGGGCCAGCGCAGCGGGCGAACCCCCTGCCACCAGCGCCACACCAGAAGGAGCGCAGCCCCAGCCGCAGACCGAGCTGCTGCAGGGCGCCGTGCAGACGCTCAGCGGCGCCCCCGTAGCCGCTGCGCCGATCGTGGTGCAGGCCAGGTCGGTGAGCAGGAAGGGCGAAGTGGTGCAAGAGCGCACGCTCGCCGAAACGATCACCGACGCGCAGGGGCAGTTCTCGCTGCCGGCGCCGCAGTCCAGCTCGCCCCACCGAACATGGATACGGGTCCTCTACGCAGGCACGGGCGCCGGCGGGGCAACGGTGTCGGAACCGCTGCTGCTGGCGGCCAGCGCCGTCAGCCCGCCTGCAGTCCCCGCGCCCAGCGCTCCAGCTGCTGTGCCTCCGCCAGCGTGAGCCCAAGCTCCGGCTGTGTCTGCACCAGCAGCGTGGGCGCCTGGCGCGCCTGCGCCCACGCGCGGCACTCCTGATCGAGCGCATCGTCGATCCATGCAAGCGCGCGCCCAGCGGCGTGTGCCTCGATTGCATCCAGCTTCCAATGCGCGTTGGAGCGCCCCACCGACCGCGAAAAACGCAGAAAAGGCAGGCCTGCGGGCAATCCCAGCAGGTGCGGCAGATGCTCGTCGGCGCGCTCTTCCCAGCCACTGGCCCACACCAGCTCGAACAGCGACGCCAGCCCGAGCAGGTGCGCGGCTGCGGTGGCCGAAAGGAAGTGGGGAATGCCCTCGATCGAATGGAACGTCCCGTCGGCCTCACGGCCGCGGTCGCCCAGGATGGAAACGCCGAACAGCGAAAGCACCCCGTCGATATCCACCATCAACAGGGGCTTTGGCCCCCGCTGCGCATCGTCTTCAACTGCGCCGAGACGCTCTTTAGCGTGCATGCAGGTTTGGATGGGTACTCTGCCTGGACCGCAAGATGCGTCTAGGTCACCTGGGCGCAGTAAAGCAGCGCATCGCTGAAACCGATGAGTCGTCTCGTCGCACACCTTCCAATTATGAGCCTAGACATCGGCATCCTCCTAGCCCTCGCGTGCGCCTTCGTGGCGAACCTGGGCTTCTTCTACAAGTACCGCGGCGCCAACGACGTGCCGAAGGTGCAGGTGCTGCACCCCCTGCGCTCGGTCAAGGAGCTGTACTCCTCCAAGTGGTTCACGCTGGGCATGCTCACCGCCACAGCCAGCTGGGGCCTGCACGTGGCGGCGCTGACGCTGGCGCCGATGTCGGTGATCCAGGTGTCGCTCGCCGCCGGCGTGGTGTTCATTGCGGTGATGGCCGACAAAATGTTCGGCTTCCACGTGGGGCGCCGCCAATGGCTCGGCCTGGTGCTGACCGCCGTGGGGTTGGTGCTGCTGGGCTTGACGCTGCCCACCATGCACGGTGCGCACTCGCACTTCTCCCAGGCGGCCATGATCTCCTTCGAGGCCGGCCTGTTCAGCCTCGGCGGCCTGCTGCTGATGGGCCCCCGGATGGGCGGCCCGGTGGAGCATCACGGCGTGATGCTGGGAGCAGCGTCAGGGATCCTGTTCGGCGTGTCGGACACGGCCATCAAGGCGCTGACCGGCATCACCGGCGCGCACGGCGTGCTCGGCCTGCTGCTCAGCCCGTGGCTGGCGGTGGCCATCCTGGCTTCGGTGGTGGCCTTCTTCGCGTCCGCTCGCGGCCTGCAAGACGGAGACGCAGTGCCGGTGATCGCGGTGACGGGCACCGCCGCCAACATCGCCGGCATCGCCGGTGGGATCATCGTGTTCGGCGATCCAGTGGCCGGAAGTCCCTTCGGTGTGGCGCTTCAAGCGCTCGCATTCGTGCTGGTAATCGTGGCTTCTGCGCTGATGCCGGCACCCGTTCGAGCAGCCGGCGCTGCTCAAAGCGCGTAGCGCTGCTAGCATCCGCAGCCGATGCCCACCACCTCCCAACTCGTGCGCAAGGGTCGCGTGACCCCAAAGAAGAAGGTTGCCACCCCAGGACTGAAGTCTGGGAAAGGCCGCAAGAAGAAGACCGCAGCCCCGCAGCGGCGCGGCGTGTGCACCCGCGTGTACACCACCACCCCGAAGAAGCCTAACTCCGCCCTGCGCAAGGTTGCCCGTGTGCGCATCTCGGGATCGATCGAAGTGACCGCTTACATCCCCGGCGAGGGACACAACCTGCAGGAGCACTCGGTGGTGCTGGTGCGCGGCGGCCGCGTCAAGGATCTCCCAGGTGTCCGCTACAAGGTCGTTCGCGGAACGCTGGACGCAGCTGGCGTCAGCGACCGCAAGAAGGCGCGCTCGCAGTACGGCGTGAAGAAAAAGTAGATGCCCCGCCGCGCAGCCGCCCAGATCCGCCCCATCGAGGCGGATCCCATCCACCGCTCAAAGCTTGTTCAGCAAGTGATCAACAAGGTGATGCTCGACGGCAAGAAGTCGACCGCCGAGCGGATCGTGTACGACGCGCTGGCCATCCTGGCGGAGCGCAGCGACAAAGACCCCGTTGAGACGCTGGAGGCCGGTGATCAAAGCGCTGACGCCCACGCTGGAGGTCAAATCCCGCCGCGTGGGTGGCGCCACCTACCAGGTACCCGTCGAGGTGGCATCCCGCCGCGCCCGCACGCTGGCCGTGCGCTGGCTGGTGGAGTTCGCCCGCAACCGTCGCGAGAAGACCATGGCCCAGCGCCTGGCCAACGAGCTGATGGACGCCCAGTCACAGCAGGGCGGCGCTTACAAGCGCAAGGACGACATTTACCGCATGGCGCAGGCCAACAAGGCCTTCGCCCACTACCGCTGGTAAGCAGCCCGATGACCGGCGCGAGCCGGTGTCCTCGCTCGCTCGTGTGCGAAGCACACTTCGCTCGCTGCATCCTTGGCTCGCTTGGTCCTCGGACCGCTTACGTGCCTGCACCACGGAACTGACTTATTTTGATGGGCACCCTCCGGGTGCTGCTCGGGGTGCGGGGTGCTTCGGCCGTGAGTCAGGGTTCGTCTTTGGATTCTGCGGTCAACACGCGTCCTATACGAGGGAAGCGTCGATTCAGCCAGCGGCTGAACGGCGGCACCGCGGAAGCCCAGCGCGAGATCGCCAGGGGCAGCGCGAACAGCACGACGACAATCAGGAAGATGATCTCTGCGGCCACTACCTTCGGAGTCAAAGCCGACACGTCCAAGGCAAGATCCCCATGAATCGAGCGTTAGCTGGGATCGATGTGCTCGGGTCGTTGTGGCTCGTCAGGCTCGATCGTTTTGAAGATCAGCGCGAATTCGCCCGGGGAGTTTTAGCGTTTTTTTGACGGGAGCTGGCTTTGGGGGCTCAGACATGGGTCGAGTGTAACCGGCGCGTGCCGCCCCTGGCTGTTAGTAGGGTCGCGGTGTCCACCCAATCCACAGGAGGGAGCCTCGATGAAGCGTTCCGCGGCAGTGCTGCTCGTTGTTGGATGCCTGGGAGGAACGTCGGAGGCCTACGGGGCCGAAGCGCCAACTCCCACGCCCACGCCTTCACCCACCGTAAGTGTGGTGGGTGTGGCCACAGTTCCGGTCTCCCAGGTCGCCAGCCAGGCGGAAGCGAACGCCGCCTACCGGCAGGGGCTCACCGCGGCGATCGGCGATGGTCACGAAAAGGCTGAATTCCTGGCCGCCCAGACCGGCGCCAAAGCTGGCTCGATTCAGCAGATCGTTGAGCGCGGAGGATCGATTGAATGCGCTGTGCACGCCGAAGAAGGCCCGCTGACCCAATACGAAACGTACAAGGGAGCGCAGCCTGATTTCGGTTCAGTTGAATCGTACGCAACGCGGACCTTCGCAGCCGCCCAAGCCGCGCCCGCGGTCGCTCCCAGGGTGACCCACAAGCGGAAGAAGAAGCACAAGGCCAAGGCCAAGAAGGCGGCGGCAGCCAGCTGCACGCTTTCCACGCAGGTCGTGCTTTCTTATTTGCTTACGTAGGTCCGTTCGGGCAGCCAGCCCGATTCGCGGGTTGGCTGCGCATGTGGAGATCCCATCTGTGTGAGATCGCGCACAGACCCCTTGAAGACGAATGGTTTGGTACCTAAACTTTCGGTACCAAATGTCTTCTGAGGCCACAGCCAAGCACTTCGACCCCGCTTCTTCGGACCGTATCGACCCGTACGTGTGGAAGGTCGCCGGCGTGGTGATCCTGGGGATGATCATGTCGATCCTGGACACCACGATCGTCAACGTGGCGCTGCACACCCTTCGCAGCGACCTGCACAGCTCGATCGCGAGCGTGCAGTGGGTGATCACCGGCTATCTGCTGTCGCTGGCGGCCGTGATCCCGGTCACCGGCTGGGCCGCGCGGCGTTATGGAGCCAAGAGCGTGTACATGGTCTCGCTGGTGCTGTTCACTGCCGGATCGGCACTGTGCGCTGTGGCCACCTCGACCACCACGCTGGTGCTGTTCCGCGTGCTGCAGGGCGTGGGCGGCGGCATGATCATGCCAGTAGGTCAGCTGATGATGGCCCAGGTTGCCGGCCCCAAGCGCATGGGGCGGGTGATGGGGATCGTGGCCATGCCGGCAATGCTCGCGCCGATCTTCGGCCCCGTCCTCGGTGGAGTGATCCTCGAGTACCTGCACTGGTCTTGGATCTTCCTGGTCAACGTGCCCATCGGCGTGCTCGCCTTCGTGATGGGCTGGCGGATCCTGCCGCACACCGACTCCGGCAGCGCCGGGCGCCTTGACGTGCTGGGGCTGGCGCTGATGTCCACCGCCACCAGCTCGCTCGTATACGGCCTCAGCCAGCTCGCCGAACACAGCAGCCTCGTCACGCCGACGGTCATCTGGCCGGTGCTGGCCGGAGTCGGCGTTCGCCGCCGCCTTCTGCTGGCATGCGCTACGCGTCGAGCGGCCGCTGCTGGACATCAGGCTGTACGGCAAACGTGTCTTCGGAGCCGCATCCCTGACCACCTTCGGCCTCGGCGCCGCGCTGTTCGGTGCGATGATCCTGGTGCCGCTGTACTACCAGGAAGTGCGTCACGAGAGTGTGATCGCGACCGGCATGCTGACCGGTCCGCAGGGCCTGGGGATGCTGCTGGTGATGCCGCTGGCCGGCCGCTTCAGCGATCGCTTCGGCGGTGGGCGCGTGGCGCTGGCCGGCGTCTCGGTCCTGTCGCTGGCAACCATCCCGCTGGCGTTCATCGGTCCACATACCTCGATCGTGTACATCTCCTTGGTGCTCGTGCTGCGTGGGATCGGGATCGGCTTCTCGTTCATGCCCGCCATGACCGCAGCGTTCGCCTCGCTGCGTCCCGAGGAGCTATCCGACGCCACGCCGCAGCTCAACGTGCTGCAGCGCATCGGTGGTGCGATCGGAACGGCGATCCTTGCGGTGGTCCTGCAGCGCGCAGGAGCTCACGCCCACACGTTGACTGCCGCCGCGGGCGCCTTCGGCACCGCCTTCTGGGGTTCGTTCGCCATGTGTGTGCTGTCGCTGATCCCCTGCTTGGTGTTGTTGCGCGCCGAGAGCCCCAGCGCGAAAATGAGCCGCGCCGCGGCAAACGCCGAGGCGGCCATCGAGCCGCTCGGCGCCTAGCGGGGAACGCGACCGTGAGCGCCACCGCACAGACGCGGACCGAAGCCGACACGGCACAGCGCCCGCGCGAGAATCCAGCTGGAGCGCCTGGGCAAGGCCTTCCGCGACGTGTTCCGCAGCCTCAGCCGCCTGCGCGGACGTGACACCCATCTCGGCGGCGCGGAGATCAGCCATGCTCAATTCGAGCTGCTGATCGAGCTGAAGGAAAGGGGCGAGCTGCCCGCTGGAGAGCTGGCCGCAGCCGCCCGGCTCACGCCCGCCACCGTCACCCAGATGCTTGACCACCTGGCCGCCTGCGGGCACGTGGAACGGGTTCGCTCCGATACCGATAGACGCGTGGTCGTCTCGCGACTGACGCCGCTCGGCGAGAGCAAGATCGACGCCAAGCGCGAGGCCTGGCGGACGAGCTGGGAGCAGGCGCTCGAGGGCATCGACAATCGCGATCTCGAAGCGGCCACACGCGTGTTGGAGCACCTCGGCGCTCTGTTCGAGGACGCCCCTCCCAAGGGCGCCTGCGCAACCGCCCCGGACCCTCCTGTCCGGCCCGAAGCCTAAGATTGCACGTCGCTCAACTGAGGAAGTCCTCTGCTATAGTCGGCCTCGCGTTGCGGGTGGACGCAGCCTGTGTGCATGCCCTCCCGCGGATCGCAATCAAGATGGAGACCTCGAGCAGATAACGACGCGAACCGGTCAACATAAGACCAGTAGCGCGCGTGGGCCCGAGGGGCCCATTTTTTTGCGCCCGAAGGCGCCCAACCACCATCGGAACCCCACACATGCCGCCACGTAAGTTCTCACTCCAAAACACCCGGAACATCGGGATCATGGCTCACATCGACGCCGGTAAGACGACGACGACCGAGCGCATCCTCTACTACACCGGGCGCACCTACAAGATCGGCGAGGTCCACGAGGGCGCCGCCGTGATGGACTGGATGGAACAGGAGCAGGAGCGCGGCATCACGATCACCTCCGCTGCCACCACCGCGCAGTGGAAGGACCACCGCATCAACATCATCGACACCCCCGGCCACGTCGACTTCACCGTCGAGGTCGAGCGTTCGCTGCGCGTGCTCGACGGAGCGATCGCGCTGTTCGACTCGGTCGCCGGCGTCGAGCCGCAGTCGGAGACGGTGTGGCGCCAGGCTGACAAGTACCACGTGCCGCGCATCGCCTACATCAACAAGATGGACCGCATCGGCGCCGACTTCGACCAGGGCGTGCAGACGATGATCGACCGCCTAGCCGCGCATCCCGTGCCGATCCAGCTTCCGATCGGCGCCGAGGGCGACTTCCTCGGCGTGGTCGACCTGGTGGCCATGAAAGCGATCATCTACAAGGACGACCTCGGCAAGGAACAGGAAGAGGTCGACATCCCCGAGTACCTCGTCGAAGCGGCCGAGTCCGCGCGCGAACACCTGCTGGAGGAGGTCTCCCACTACGACGACGCGCTGCTTGAGCTGCCTGCTGGAGGAGACAGAGGTCCCCGAGGCGGTCCTCAAGAACGCCATTCGCGCGGCCACGCTGTCGACCAAGCTGACCCCAGTGCTGTGCGGCTCCTCCTTCAAGAACAAGGGCGTACAGCCGCTGCTGGACGCGGTCATCGACTACCTGCCCTCGCCGCTGGACGTGCCGCCGGTGGTAGGCACGGAACTGATCAGAGGCGAGGAGGAGGCGCGCGACGTACTGCGCCACGCCGATGACTCCGAGCCGTTCTCCGCGCTTGCCTTCAAGATCGCCGCCGACCCCTATGTCGGCAAGCTCACCTATTTCCGCGTTTACTCCGGCCACCTCGAGGCCGGCGCGCGCGTGCTCAACGTCAGCACCGGCCGTCAGGAGCGCATCGGGCGCATCCTGATGATGCACGCCAACGAGCGCGAGGAGGTCGCCGAGGTCTACGCCGGCGACATCGCCGCCGCGGTGGGCATCAAGCAGGTCATCACCGGCGACACGCTGACCGACCCCGACCACCCGGTGCACCTCGAGAACATCGTGTTCCCCGAGCCCGTCATCAAGGTGGCGGTCGAGCCCAAGACCAAGGTCGACCAGGAGAAGATGTCGATCGCGCTCGGCCGCTTGGCCGAGGAGGACCCGACCTTCCAGGTCCGTACCAACGAGGAGACCGGTCAGACCGAGATCTCGGGCATGGGCGAGCTGCACCTCGAGGTGCTGGTGGACCGCATGAAGCGCGAGTTCGGCGTGGAGGCCAACGTCGGGCGCCCGCAGGTGTCCTACCGCGAGACGGTGCGCGGCACGGTCGAGAAGATCGAGGGCAAGTTCGTGCGCCAGACCGGTGGCTCAGGTCAGTTCGGGGTGGTCTACATCGACCTCGAGCCGCACCCCGGCGACGGCTTCGAGTTCGTCAACAAGATCAAGGGTGGAGCGATCCCCTCCGAATACATCCCCGCCGTCAAGAAGGGCGTCGAAGAGGCCCTGGAGGTCGGCGTCAAGGCCGGCTATCCGATGGTGGACATGAAGGTCACGCTCGTCGATGGCAAGTACCACGACGTGGACTCCTCGGAGATCGCGTTCAAGGTGGCCGGCTCGATCGCCTGCAAGGAGGCCGCGCGCCGGGCCAAGCCTGTGCTGCTCGAGCCGATCTTCGCGTGTCGAGGTCGTCACGCCCGAGGACTTCCTCGGAGACGTGATCGGCGATCTCAGCCGCCGTCGTGGACGCGTGGAAGGCCAGGAGCGTCGCGGCAACGCGCTCGCGGTGACCGCCAAGGTGCCGCTGAGCGAGATGTTCGGCTACGCCACCGATCTGCGTTCCAACACGCAGGGACGCGCCACCTACACGATGCAGTTCGACGCTTACGAAGAGGTTCCGCCGAACATCGCTGAGAAGGTGGTGGAACAGCGAACGGGGGAACCGGTCCCGGCCTAGGCCAGACGTAGCGGTCAAAGCCGGATATTTCGCAGCAAACAGCAGGCAGCAGTCACCGAGCACAGCATTTAGATAGATTTCTGAGGTTCGCCCTCACGGAGTGGCGAACATACAAGTCGATACAGGAGCGAGTCAAAAGTGGCGAAGGAGAAGTTCGAGCGCGACAAGCTGCACGTCAACGTCGGGACCATCGGTCACATCGACCATGGCAAGACGACGCTGACCGCTGCAATAACGACGGTCCTGGCCGAGCACGGAGGCGCGGAGGCCCGCACCTTCGCGGAGATCGACAACGCGCCCGAGGAGAAGGAACGCGGAATCACGATCGCCACCTCGCACGTCGAGTACCAGACCGACAGCCGGCACTACGCCCACGTTGACTGTCCGGGTCACGCCGACTACGTGAAGAACATGATCACCGGCGCCGCCCAGATGGACGGCGCGATCCTGGTCGTATCCGCGGCCGACGGCCCGATGCCCCAGACTCGGGAGCACGTCCTGCTCGCCCGCGAGGTGGGCGTCAACTACATCGTGGTGTTCCTCAACAAGGCCGACATGGTCGACGACGAGGAGCTCCTGGAACTGGTCGAGGTCGAGGTTCGCGAGCTGCTCAGCGAGTACGACTTCCCCGGCGACGACATTCCCTTCATCGTCGGCTCGGCGCTGAAGGCGCTCGAGGGCGACGAGGCCTACAAGCAGAAGATCCTCGACCTCGCCGCTGCGCTGGACGCTTACATCCCAGATCCCGTGCGCGAGCTTGACAAGCCGTTCATGATGCCCGTGGAGGACGTGTTCTCGATCACCGGCCGTGGAACAGTGGCCACCGGCCGCGTGGAGCAGGGCATCGTCCACACCGGCGACACCGTCGAAATCGTCGGTGTGCACGACAGCACCACCACGGTGGTGACGGGCGTTGAGATGTTCCGCAAGATCCTCGACCAGGGTCAGGCTGGAGACAACGTCGGCTGCCTGCTGCGTGGCACCAAGCGCGAGGAGATCGAGCGCGGACAGGTGCTGTGCAAGCCGGGCTCGATCACGCCTCACACCAAGTACAAGGCTGAGGTGTACGTGTTGAAGAAGGAGGAGGGTGGACGTCACACTCCGTTCTTCACCGGCTACCGCCCGCAGTTCTACTTCCGTACCACAGACGTGACCGGCGTGGCCAAGCTGCCCGATGGCGTCGAGATGGTCATGCCCGGCGACAACGTCCAGATGGAGATCGAGCTGATCCAGCCGATCGCCATGGATCAGGGCCTTCGGTTCGCCATCCGCGAGGGTGGGCGCACGGTCGGCTCGGGCGTGGTGACGGAGATCATTCAGTAGTAACCACGCGTCCATCCGGATCGCGCCGGAGGCGACGCGTGCATTTGCAGTCCGATACGACTAATTGAGCCCCGCCGTAAGGGTTTGGGGGGAGGAGCGGGTTCCTCGTCGAGGAATCCGCTTTTCTCTCGTCACCTCATGGGCCGCACGCCGAGCAGGAAGCCGCGTGTGAGATGAAGCGGCAAGTGCAGGAGAAGTAGTCACGCAGCACGCAGTAAGAAGTCACGACGAGACCAATCGAAGAACGAGCAAGACAGAGAGATTTCCATGGCAGCTGCCAACCAAAACAAGATCCGTATTCGCCTCAAGGCATATGACACGTCTGCCATCGAGTCGGCGGCCAAGGAGATCGTCGAGACCGCAACTCGTACCGGTGCGAGCGTCTCGGGTCCCGTGCCGCTGCCCACAGAGAAGAACGTGTACTGCGTGATTCGCTCACCGTTCAAGGACAAGGACTCGCGCGAGCACTTCGAGATCCGCACGCACAAGCGGCTGATCGACATCCACCAGCCAACCCCAAAGACGGTCGACTCGCTTCAGCGCCTCGATCATCTGCCCGCGGGCGTTGACATCGAGATTCGCCTGGCGACCTGATCGACATGCCCGCGATTCTTGCCAAGAAGCTCGGTATGACCCAGTTCTTCCAGGAGGACGGGAGCGTTGCGCGTGTGACCGTGCTCGAGGCCGGACCCTGTCCGGTGACCGCCGTGCGCACCGCCGAGCGCGATGGCTACGAGGCGCTGCAGTTGGCGTTCGGCCTGAGCAAGGAGAAGCACATCACCAAGCCGGAGCTCGGCCATCTCAAGAAGGCAGACGCACCGCCGATGCGCAGGCTGGCTGAGTTCCGCGGCGAGAGCGGTCATCAGCTCGGCGACACGGTGACCGTGGAGGCGTTCGAGGTGGGCAACCGCGTGAAGATCTCCGGCACCTCCAAGGGCAAGGGCTTTCAGGGAACGATCAAGCGCCACAACTTCGCCAGTGGGCCCAAGTCCCACGGCTCGCACAACGTCAGGGCGCCTGGCTCGATCGGCGCGTCGGCATGGCCTGCGCGCGTGATGAAGGGCATCCGCGGACCGGGCCAGATGGGCAACAAGCGCACCACTCAGAAGGGCATCGAGATCGTCCGCATAGACACCAAGGGAAACCTGCTGCTCGTGCGTGGCTCGGTCCCCGGCCCGACCGGCGGCATCGTGGAGGTGCGTACAGATGGCTGACGCTCCCGTTCTCAACCAGGTTGGCGCTGCCGGCGCAACGAAGAAGGTCAAGCTCGACGACTCCGCCTTTGGCGCGAAGTTCTCAGGCTCGCTCGTCCACCAGAGCGTGCGCGCCGAGCAGGCCGCACGCCGCCGTGGCACCGCCTCCACCAAAACGCGTGGCAAGGTATCCGGCGGTGGCGCCAAGCCCTGGCGTCAGAAGGGCACCGGCCGCGCACGCGCCGGCTCCAACCGCTCGCCCGTTTGGACTGGCGGTGGTGTCGCGTTTGGCCCGCATCCTCGCTCCTACACCTTCAAGGTCAACCGCAAGGAGCAGCGCGCCGCGCTGCGCAGCGCGCTCTCGCTGCACGCCGAGCGTGGCTCGATCGCCATCCTGGACGCGGGCGCCTTCGACGTGCCCAAGACTCGCCAGGCGCGCGAGCTGCTGGAGAACCGGCGTCCTACTTTGTTCCGATGTCTGTTGATTGACCGTTCTAAGAACAAAAGACCCCCCTTTCCGCCGCTTCCTGAAATTGCGTTAAAGCCTCATACATGTGCTGGTCGAACCATCCATCAATAGCTAAGCCGTTATATACATCAACCTTTTGAAGGTTTTGCTGCGCTTCCACAACGGGGAGCCTTGGTGGTGGTCGTCGCCTCCGCGCTTCCCTTTGCCGTTGTTGGCACCGGTGTCGTCGTAGTCCCCACGGCGAAGTATCGGAATCGGAATGATCCAGTCGTTTTGCAGCCATCGGTCAAGTTCATCCCGGATTTCTTATCCACAACGCCGCCCGACTGCTGCATGTCGAGCATTTGGTCTGTCGTCTCGGTTTTTCCTGCGCTGCGTTTCAATCGCAACGATTTGATTGCGCAATCCTGAAATTCTTTCACCGCCGCATCCGTATCGTCTCCAAAGAAACCGTCATCGGAAGCGTCAGGCAAAAAGCAGGTTTTAATGAGATCGCCCTGCAACGCCTTTACAACCTCGTTCGGCTTGAAATCATCGCCCGACTGCGGCTTGTTGTACGTGCCGGCGCCATTCTCATCGTAGTGGCCTTTGCGAAGCTCCACGAACTTTGACGGTTTCGGAAAAGTCAGTTGTTCGCTCTCCATGGGCTTTTCCGCTGCCGCGCCTTCCGCGCGAATGAAAAGCTTCCAGGTTGCATCCGCAGGCTTGTTGCTGTCATTCTCATAGGCGTCGGGATCAAACAAATGATCGCATGTCCCACAAAACTTGTTTGTGCTTGTGTCGAGCTCGGCTTCTATGCAGGCGGGCACGAATTCGTCTTCTTGCCCGTTATAAAGACCTATGGGGTGGAGCAGGATTTTAGATGCGGATAATTTGTCCCCGAGAAGTTCAATTTCACCTTCGATATCAAACGGCTTGTTGCGCTCAAAGCCCTGGGCGGGTTCCACAATGCCAACATCTTTGAACCGGTATTCTTTTACCAGCGGCTCCTTTTCCTTTGCGGGACTATCGTCAATGCCGGTGATGAGCTTTTTGGGCTCTTCTGGTTCCGGCTTGGGTTTAAACAACGGGCCGGGATCGTTTATGTCGCGCCAAGGTTCGGACATCGAGATTCTTTCTTTTCCGTAGAGTAAACCCAAAAATAATATGACACCGCCAATCAGAACTGTGACGACCGTCACAACTCGGCTGCGAATTCCAATATTATATTGTGCTGTGTCAAATCCAATCTTTTACTGGAGAAAATAGTATGCGCGAGAAACTTTGGTGGCTGCTCATTCTTCTGGTTTTCTGTTGCCTTTTGTATTCTATTGTTAAGACACGCCCAACCCCTTTAGCGTCAAGCGCGTCGTAGCCACGATAATTCGAATTTCGGAGGTCTTGAGGATCCGATTCCCTTTCCGACACTGTTGGCAAGGTAATCAAATCGGCGTGGCCGCCTACCTTTCGCAATACATAAATTCGGTTACGGTTACGGTACCACGCCCCGGCAGATACAGACACGACCTCACGTTTGCAAATCAGGGCACCTCGACTGATACCCTGGTTTCTATAATCGCTCATTCCGCCGGCACAAGAACAGTTTCGGCATCGGCTGTTGTGCAGGGGGAACCTAACTATTCCCTTACCGCAAAGCTGGTTATTTATGCTAAGGCCTCAACCATTTCATATGACGGCAACGGCAGCACCGGCGGCAAAGTGCCTATTGATTCGAATTTATACCCGCAAGGCGTAAGCGAACGGTTAGGGCAAATGTGGGCGCGTTAGTTAGAACGGGCTACGCTTTTGCGGATGGAACACTACTGCCGACGGCAAAGGGACAACTTACGAGGGAGGAGAAACGTTCAAGATTGCCGCTGCGAACGATACGCTCTTTGCTGTGTGGACACAAAACCCAACCTACTCGGTGATCTTAGAACGGCAACAGCAACCAGGTGGCACGCACCAGCGGATGAATGCCTATAAGCAGGCTCGACCGTCACGGTCAAGTCCAGCACAGGCAACCTTTAAAAACCGGCTATACCTTTGCAGGTGGACACGGCAGCCGACGGCACTGGAACAACCTATGCTGCAGGAGCGAGCATCACGATGCCTGGCGCCAATATCACGCTGTATGCAGTTTGGACAAAGAATCCAGCATACACCGTCGATTACAACGCCAATGGTGGCGACGCCACGCAAGTCCCGGTTGATGACAACGCCTATCAGCAAGGCGCAACAGTTACGGTAATGGCTCCGGCCCATCGACGAGATGGGCTACAACTACGGGGTAGAATACTGTACCAACGGTTTTGGGATATCTTATGCCACCGCCGCGACGTTTGCAATGGGTAATTAAAACGTGGTCCTGTTTGCAAAATGGACCACCAAACAAGACACCGTAACCTTTAACTCCAACGGCGGAAGCGCTGTGGCATCGCAGATAATTGCTTACGGCGGCGTCGCAAACGCTCCAACTGCCCCAACGCAAGCGGGATTCATTTTCGCAGCTGGTATGCGGACCAGGCATTGACGAGCATGTTTCCTTCACGACACCGATAACGGCCTCGGGTACTCTCTAGCGAAATCGACAGTCATTTCATAGTTACCTATTACGGGATAATAGCACTGTTTGATTGCCACCTGTCGACAGCGAATTGTATACGAGCGGAGAAACGGTAACAGTACTCGACAACACCAGAATTCACTAACAAGGACAGGCTGTAGTTTGCAACGAAGTGGAATACAAATGCGGCAGGAACCGGAATCGATTACATACCAGGAACCCAATTCAATATTACCGCAAATGTTAACATGTATGCAAAATGGACAGCCACGGTTGCATTTGATGGCCACGGCGCTACAGTGCTCCGTCGCCGGCCACCGAAAGCATTACGACTCCCGCCACAACGTTAGGATCATTACGAATCCTCCGACTAAAACCAGTTATGTATTTGACGGATGGTATTCCGGAACAAACGGATCAGGAGCTGTATTTGACGGCAATACGGCTATCACACAAAGCATAACCGTTTATGCAAAGTGGACCATTAACGACGCTGACAGGAATGTGTATACTAGGTCAAGATTGGAAACCAGGTGTCGATCGTACAAAATTTGAAAACAACGAAATACAACAGGGAGCTGCAATTCTAATGTTTACCGTTGATTCTTTATGGCACGGAGGAGCGCTTTTGCTGGATGTGCAACGATGATCTAAAAAAGGATACGTATGAGCCTTGTATTCTTCGGATGCGGCGAATACTGGCAAACTTGCCCCCAGTCGGTGGCGCGTTCCAGACGATACGGATTGGAATACGCTTTAAACCTATATTGGTGATTCTGCAGGCGGAAAAATCAAGCCAACAGGTACCACCTATAGGGCATCTCCAAATACAGGTGCTACAAATTCTAGCGGATTCGGCAGTTGGAGGTGGCGACCGTGATGGAATGTCAACTGGATAATTCGAAAATTTCACCGCCCTGGGACTTCGTGGAGCGCTCCATGGCTCGGATACAGTCCTATGCATCATGTGTCGTACTCACAAGTGATGCCGCCAGTTTTAGCCTTGGGGCCATCTTACATTGCCTATGGAAAGTCTCTTCGATGCATTAGGACATGGTAGTTTTGCCTAAATGACATATTTACGCGAATTTGTAGGGTGTTGCCCCGTTCTTTTGAGAGCAAGGAGGATGATTTAACCTTATCGGTAATAGCAATCCGCGTAGTAAACGATTAGCCTCCCAATACGATTACGTGGCGAATCTTCTAGGCAAGAATAAGAAACTCGACAACTCGAGCCGTCGTCCATTTTTCAATAGCAGCTTTCCTTCTGAAAATCGATGCCTACATAATCGCCGAATCTTACTTTAGCCTTTTTCCCATTTTCTCCTGTTGCCCGGTATCGTTTATGGCGTGCGTAATCTGGCCTCGGCGCCCATTCAAAGAAAATGTAATAATATAATGACCGTAACGCCCGATACCTTCGGAACTTCCATGGCGTTGGTTTCTACGATCGGTTGCTGGTTAAAAAGGAATAAATTCCAAAACACCATCCTGTGAACTTGGTTACGCCAGTGTTCACATAAAAGGCCGCAATTCCATTTTCGGTGCTAGTCATGAATGAAGCCTGATTGGGCGCGTCGAACGGAAATTCGTTCTGGTGCAATAGGACTGGCCCAGTCACCGTTCCAAACGGTATTGTGCTGTTGAAAATGTCGACCTGCTGTCCATATGTAATCACGTGCCTGCCGTTTACGACAAGGCCATTCCTCCCGGGGTTGGTAGTCCAGCCCGCGCCCAAACCGTGGTCTGCGCGCCAGATCCGGCAGTGGTCCAGAATGGCGCTGTTGCTGTTGACATCACCCCGGCTTGCGCCTGGGCATTGCCAGTACCTCCGACCCGGACGAAGATGTCGCACACCATGGCCGGGTTCGCGCTGTGGTCGGCCACACTCCCTAAAT
>CAVRQK010000009.1:0-449695 GCA_963723325.1 uncultured Solirubrobacteraceae bacterium
AATGCTCGACAGCTACGGTGACATCGCCGAGGACGCATCGAGCGCAGCGCACAGCTACATCGCCCACTACCCAAGCGCCAAAGCGGGTGCCGAGCGCCTCAAGCACATCGTCACCCAGGCGATAGCAGAAGTGGCTGGTCTGCCGGACGGACCGCGACACGTAGTCATCACCAGCTGCATGGTCGCGATGTACCTGTCGAAGGACAGCGTGCGGACCCTTGACAACCGCCTAGTGACATCCCAGCTCGCGTGCGCCGCTGGCCCATTAACACGCTCCCTAATCCCCGTACTACGCGCCTGGCGGCTCCTATACGGGCAGCCGCGCTTCATAGAAATGAGTCACTGCCAACATCGCCTTCCGCGACGGCACACGACAAGCGCAGCGCGAGCATTGCCGGTCCCACTAGCTGATCCAGACCGTGGCATTCTGGCGAGACCCGCACGCATACCTTAGGTTCTGCCGGGCCCGGTACGGCAGCCGCTTCGGCTCTCAAGCCCGTCGGCCTGCCCCCCCTGGTATTCATGTCCAGCCCCGCGGACATCGCGGCTATCGTGAAAGCGCCCGCCGATGTCCTCCATCCGGGTGCTGGCGGATCGGTAATCGCACCGCTCGTCGGCCACAAATCATTTATGCTCGCCGATGAGGACACACATCTCGAAGGTCGCCGTGCCATCCTGCCCGCCTTCAAGGATCGCAGCATCCAAGCGCACGCCGGATACATCGAGGATCTCGCAAGGCGCGAGCTTGAAACATGGCCACGAGACGTGCCGGTGGCAATTCACCCTTTCCTGCGAGCCCTGACACTACGAGTCATTCTACATGCCATTTTCGGCCCTGAGACTACGCGCCTCCGCGATCTGCATAAAAAACTATTCACCATGCTTTCGGTAACGAGCAGCCTTACACTGCAAGAGCCTCAACTACGCAGCTTCCCTGTATGGAATGGCATCTGGCGCCGGTTCCTTACTGCGCAAACCGAAGTAACTCAAGCAATTGATTCCCTCATCAGAGACGAAGCGTACGGTGAAAAGCACGAACGTGGACTCCTAGCAACGCTACTCGATTCGCCGGGTTCCAATGCGGAGCAGGCAGAGATCCGCGAAACTATCATGTCCATCATCCTTGCTGGCCACGAGACCACAGCCTCGGAGCTCGCTTGGGCCTTCCAACTCCTCGCCTTCAACCCTATTGTCACGTCACGACTCGTTGATGAGCTCGGCACGGGAAGCGAACGCTACTTGCAGGCGACCATTCAGGAGGTTCTGCGCCACCGGCCAGTCTTCCTTTTCGCGATCCCTCGGGCAGTCCAGTCTCCCTTCTTAATCAATGACACGACGTACCACCCCCCGACGCATCTCGTTGGCTGCATTTATCTAATGCACCACGATCCCGCCCTGTTTCCTCAACCCGAGCAATTCCTGCCCGACCGGTTTCTCAAGAAGGCCCCTGATCCCACACAATGGATGCCTTGGGGTGGTGGACGGAAGAGATGTCCAGGTCACCATCTGGCTACACTTGAGCTGAGCATCTTGCTTCGTGCGGTTCTCTCGCGAGTCGAAATTCTCCCAGCAGCGCCGAAGCTTGAGACTGCGCGATGGCGGAGCGTGATCGTGACCCCTGGTCGCGGCTGCCGCATCGTTCTGCGCCAGAGGCACCTGCCCCTTCTCGACAGACGCGCGCGCCAATCCTAACTCAATGTTTCTAATTCAGTTAGGACGAATGGCGTGCATATTTGCTGGAAATCCAGGCATGATGGCGACCATGACACGGCGGCAAAGACGGGGGGGCCAGCACGACGCGATCTGTCTGTCCCGCGCGAGCGGCTACCTCGCACGGAGCCCCTACAACTCGGGTCGGTACTCCTCGCGCCTCACGGGTTGTTCTCGGGGCAAATCGAGCTCGCGTCTAAGACGCGCGAAAGCAGGTCTTAGCTGAGACATGGCGATGCTTACTTACCAAGTGCTGGTCAGGAGGGGCGCGGAGGGTGTCGTGGCGACCCTTGATGAGTTGGACTGTCTCGCTGCCTGCCAAGCCGTCCCTGAGGCTCTCGAAGAGATCGCGCAAAGGGCGGACCACATCCTTCAGCGGTACATCGATGCGGCTGCGGTGCCTCCAACGCCAGTACGACATTCACTCCTCCCGCTAAACCTTCAGGTTGCCGGCCGGAGTGACAGGGTTCCATCACACGCTTATCAGCGTGACCCCGCGGCGGCGGGGGGCGCGGACCCGGCTAGCAGCGGTTGCGTGTCCGGCCGCCAGATCGAGCAGGTTCTTGTCAGGCAACTGCTGACGTCTGATCCCAGAAGTCCCTGGTCACGCTCCGCACTTGAGAATGAGTTGCGCGAGCTCATCAACGTAGACCCAACCGCAGTCGGCAATGCTCTGGCGCACCTCTCCGCCACGGAAGTCATTGCCATCAACGGCGAGCTCATCTCACCCCGCCGGAGCACCGGCCATCTCGACGCCCTCGGGATACTCGCATTCTAATGCGCACCGCTACACGCAGGCCGGGAGGAGCAGCGGCGGGAGCGCTCGTGATCTGCCCGTGTGTGCCAGGGGGATCCCCAGGCCACTTCCAGGCACGGATGCCCAAGCATGCTGGGTGAACCATCCCAAGCCCCGTGCGCTGCCGGCCGGCTGATCGTCCTCTCGGATGAGGACGAGTTGCAGGGCATGGTTGATCATCTTCTCGATCCTGGCCGGACGGAGGTCGTGGTGGCGGTCTCGGCCAGGACTGAGGAGGGCGAGCCGGTCTTATCTCATCAGGAGATACAGAGCGTTGTGGGGCGAGAGGCGCGGGTGTATTTCGTTGCTTGGGAGTTCTTGTTGGCGCGTCTTGAGGGTGCTCTTGGTCCGCGGCTCGCGCTGCGGGCGGACGCGCTTCGCGTGTGGTGGCCAGGTTTGAGCACGCGGAGTGACCCTGGTGATCATCCCGAGGTCCACGTTATCGATGCAGAGACCGCCGAGGAGCTGCTTGACGTGTTCGGGCTCGCGTTCGATCTGTCGCGTCCGCGTGTTCGCGGGGCGATCGCGCTGAATAGCGAGATGGGGATGGTCGAAGCGCGTAGCCTCACCCTGGCGATCCAGCGCGCTGAGCGTGCAGAGGCCGCCGCGGCAGTAGCAGTCCGTGAACGCGATCAGGCCAAGGTGCGGGCGTACCAGGCGGAGGTCGTGGCGCTAGCGGCGGATGGGCTCCCTGTGGAGAAGCGGCTGCACGCGTTGATCTGGCGTGATTGGCTCACCCGTCTCGACGCGTGCCAGCGCCGCGAGCAGAATCTGAACTACGTCCTCTCCGGGCAGTTTGTGCAGGCGGTCGAGGCGCTGCCTCGGCTTGACCTGGATCGCCTGGCGTGGGTTTGCATGATGTTGGGGTCTCGGTGTGAGCTGATGGGCAGTGGTCTTGAACCTCACCAGTTGTTCGCGCGAGGCACCCATCAGATCGCACGCGAGGACGGCGCTAAGGCTTGGCGGTGTAGAGAAGGCCGGCTGGCGCGGGGGAGAGGGATGAGTGTCTATTACTGGGTGCTCCCCAAGGGCGCGGTCGAGTTCCACGACATCGGACATGGCCTTGAGACCACATGACCCCTGCAGCTCAAGGCTTCGCCCGCCTCAACGCGCGTGCTGGCACGGAGTCATGAAACGCCGCGTACCGGGATGCGTTGCTGCGGTTCCCGCAGCAGGAAAGGATGGCGGCTCTGCGCCTGTTGTGGCGGTTCCGGGTGTGCTGGTGGATGTGCTCCGCCGGGGTGCGTGGGATGGGCAGGAACGCCTGGCCGAGGCAGTGACAGACCTCGCGGCGCTCGGCGCTGAGATGAACCGTGAGCAGCGCCAGGAGCATCGCGCGCAGAGCGACAGTCTGTGGGAGCTGATCGACGTGCTGGACCAGCACAGCACCGGGCGAGGCGGCGATCTGAGCGTTGATCTCGAGCGACACGGGCAGGCGCTGGCCATCGCGATGGGGAGGGTGCAAGAGGAACCCGACTATGCGCTCCAGCGGATCGGGCCACACCGGGACGCTGAGGTAGCCGAGCACGCTCGCGCGCTGCAGCAGTTCGCGAACCGGCTCCAGGCACTACTACCTTCGACCGCTCCCAGCACAAAATGACCAAGCGGCCGACCATATGGTTGCTGGCTGTCGCGGAGGGTCTGGCGTTCGTGATGGCTGGGATCGGGAGTACGGTCTCGGGGACGCCCCAGTTTGGTGCTGGGCTGGCATGACTGGCGCGGTGTCGGGATCTGAGCTCGGGGCGTATGAGCCGGTGTCTGATCATCTGCTTCTCGCGGCGCTTGATCGCGCACAGCGCCATCACCTGCATGGCTATGACGCCGGTGTGCAGGGGAGTGCTCTGGCTGAACACTTGGGGTTTGCCTACACGCCCACCGCGGCGCGGCGGCTACGCCGCCAACTCGCACGCCTACACGCTCTCGGCTTCCTCCAAAACCGCAAACGCGACGGCTACACCGTCTGGAGACTGACCGCCGACGGGGCGAAGCAGCTAGCCAGGGCACGACGCAAACGCGAGAACCTCAAGCTACCCGAGTCCCCGCAGCATCGGCGATGGCGAAGCGCGCGTGAAACCGCCGCCGAGCGGGTCGACGGATTCCGCGATGAGCTGCGCCAGACCCTTGCCGAAGCAAACACCCTCATCGCGACCGACCGCAGTGTCGAGTCTGACGTCTGGTTCAACCTCGGAAGGAACCTCGTATCCCAGATGCAGCGGCTCGGGAGCATCACCTACTGCCTGCGCGAGTGGCCCGAGCCCGGCGAACGACACCCAGACATCGACAAGCCAACCGTCCCAGGCAGCGAGCACCGCCGCAGCATCATGACCCACGCCCTCAGCCGCGAGCCATGACACACCGCAACACCACACGGGGCACGGTTATGACTCGCTGGCTCATCCTGGCCGCGGCCTGCGCCTGCGTGAGCGTATTCGTGGCTGCGCGGACGACGACCTACACGCATCGCCGATCGCCCAGCGCGCGCCAAAGCACGCACGGATATGCGTCGCGGTTCGTGGCGCTGACGTCGTTTCCTCGCGCGCTTATCAAGCCGGGGGAAGCGAGATGCTCGGTCGGAGTGCCCTCGTGTACTACCGGGTGTGTTTTGCCCGTCTCAGCCCGAGAAGACGCCAGCGTGTCCGTCCCTTCCCCGAAATGCGCTTCCGAGGCCAACCCGAGCACCGCGTACAGGTACGTATCGCGCCTCCGCGTGGTCGGCTCGGCTGAGCTTGATCCAGTGACCCGGCGGTATAGGCGTGAACATTCAATCCGCTCTGATGGGGTGACGGATGATTCCTGACGGGCATGCGGGTCCAGCCCAGCGCCGGGGCCGCATGTCGAGGAGCCGACTGGCGGCAAAGCTGGCGGGGAGCCTGCGAGCGTGCGTGGCCTGATCTCGGTTCGCGATAAGGCGGAGCTGCGCAGCCTGATCGCGTATTTGCGCCACGCCGACCGTCTTGATCCCGTGATCGGGTTGTCGAGGGTGCCTGGTAGCGGTGAGCCGTGGCTTTCGGTAGAGCAGCTGCGCAGCGTGGTCGGCGTGAGGCCGCGTCTGTATTTCATCCCCTCTGATGCGATGCAGCGGCTGCTGGCAGAGGGTTTGGGGCAGAGACTTGCGTTGCGGGCGGGCGCGATCCGGATTTGGTGGCCAGCGCTTACGAACGCCAGCGACGATACCGATCATCCTTTGGTGGAGCCGTTGGAGGGCGAGGGTGAGCTGGTAGGGGAGTTCGCTCGCGTGTTCCGTATTTCCCACCCCGATGTCCGCAGGGAACTCGCTTTGATCGATGGAGCCCGGAAGTTGGCCGAGGAGCAGGCCGACGGGGAGAGGCGACGCGCCAAAGTAGCAGAGCACGGATTGCTTGAAGCGCACGGCGAACGCAACACCGCGATCCTGCGCGTCGAGACTCTCGAAGCTGACCCTGAACGGCTCTTTGAGATGAGCACCGACATGAAGCTGCATACGCTCATCGCCAGGGAATGGCGGAGCGGGTTGAGCGCGCAGGCCAAGCGCGAGCATCCGCTGCGCTACATCCTCTCCGAGCAGTTCGTGAGCGCCGTTGCTCAGCAGCCAGAGTTGGATGTCGAGCGTTTGGCGTGGGCCTGCGCGATGGTCGCGTGCATGCATAAGCCGGCGCTGCTAGGCCTCGCGCGCCAGCAAGCAGAGAGACCACACGAGCTCGGCGGTAAGAGGTGGCGGTGTATGGCGCCGGGCAGCCAGAGCGGCGTGCATTCGATGCTCTACAGGGTCCTGGCCGGGGAGACGGTGGAGTTCGAGGCTCTCGACCAAGACGACTCCGCCACGGCGTGACAGTCCCGTCGCCAGTGACAGCGAGGGCCGTTGCGGCTGAGATGCCTCCCGATGAGGTCTGTCTTGAAGCGTCATCGGAGCTAGATGAGTCGGCCCCGCACATCGATCTGCGGCCGCTGGGCCTGCGGCACTGGTGCTCAAGTGACTGATGCAGCAACCGGAGGCGACAGCCCGCCCGCTGCCTTTATCTGCCGCTGCGCATGGGCTCTGAGGAGTCCCGCAGCGATTCATCGAGCGTACGCGCCGCCCGGGGGGAGGGCGTCAGATTTAACTGTGTAAGCGGGTTTCTTGGTTAAGTGTAACAGTGACTCCGTGGGTGTCAACCAGTGACGGTCAGTTTGCGGTGTCGGGGACGCGGTCGCCGAAGTGAATCTTGAACGCGAGTAGCGCTGTCGTCCAGTTCCGGGTTCGTGTCCATTGCGGGACGGCGTTCTGCAGGGCGAGGTAGACGAGCTTGCGGGCGGCGTCCTCGTTTGGGAAGCTGCCCTTCGTCTTGATCGCTTTGCGTAGCTGGCGGTTGAGTGCCTCGATCGCGTTCGTGGTGTAGATCACGCGGCGGACCTCTGGTGGGAACGCGAGGAACGGTGTCACGTGCTCCCAGGCGTTCAGCCAGGCCTGGGTGATCACGGGGAACCGTTTGCCCCACTTCTCGTCGAAGGTCTCGAGCTCGGCGTGCGCCTGGTCGGCGTCGATGGCGGTGTAGATCGGCTTCAGGTCGCGGGCGACTTGCTCGCGCTCGCGGCGCGGCACGTACTTCAGTGACGCGCGGATCAGATGGACGATGCATGTTTGGATGGTCGTCTTGGGGAAGATCGCCTCGATCGCATCGGGGAACCCGCTCAGCCCGTCGACACAGGCGATCAGGATGTCCTGCACCCCGCGGGTCTTCAGGTCGGTGAGGACCTGCATCCAGAACTTCGCGCCCTCGGTCTCCTGAAACCACATGCCGAGCACGTCGCGGTCGCCGTCGAGGGTCACGCCCAAGGCGAGGTAGAGCGCGCGGCGCTGCACCGTGCCGCCCTCGCGGATCTTCAGGACCATGCAGTCCAGGAACACGATCGGGTAGATGTCCTCCAGCGGCCGCTTGGCCCAGTCGCGCACGTCGTCCATAACCCCATCCGTGACACGGGAGATGAGCTCGCGGCTGACCTCCACGCCGTAGATCTCCTGAAGGTGCGCGGAGATGTCCCGGGTCGAGAGCCCACGGCTGTAGAGCGCGAGGATCTTCTCGTCGAACCCGACGAACCGGCGCTGGCGCTTCTTGACGATCTTTGGCTGGAAGGTGCCGTCCCGGTCGCGGGGAGCGTCGAGGTGGACCTTCCCGTGCTCAGTGATCAACGTCTTCGGCGTCGTGCCGTTGCGCTGATTCCCGGCGCCACCGGGCGGCCTGGCGGGCTGCCTGTAGAGCAGATCAACGTCTCGGCGGGTACCGCGCTCTATTTGCACCACGACCAACAGGGCTCGACTCGCCTACTCACCAGCAGCACCGGAGCGAAAGAAGCATCCTTCACATACGACGCCTACGGCAACCAGAACGGGCACACGGGAACCCAGACCACAGCACTCGGTTACGACGGCCAATACACCAACAGCGACACCGGACTCATCTACCTACGCGCACGCGTCTACGATCCCGCCACCTCCCAATTCGTGTCGGTAGACCCTCTTGACAATGTAACGTTGAGTATTTACGAGTACGGCAGTGATAAGCCCTTGACAGTGGGCGACCCCATTGGCGAAAATCCGGAAGGTTCGCGAGTAGCGCACGAATTGCTCGCGCTTGAATCTGAAGGACTCAAGCAGCTCAAAGGTAAACACGCGAACACTGAAACTATCGAACTCTTTCAGGAGATTCTCCGAACACAGTTCTACTGGGATGTCGGGGCCGCCGAAGCAAATGGTGGGGACCTGAGAGATGGGAATATGGAATTTTCTAGGACAGCACGCAAACTGGTCGGAAAATTTGCTGTGTTTGCTTCGAATGAACTCAGCGTGACGTCCCTTATCAAGGCTCTTGAGCAGGTTTACCACATCACTATCGCGGTGCGCCAATCTCAGCGGTGATAATGGTGGAGCGTGCCATGGGTTAGGCCGTATGAGAAGGGAGCGCGAATCGTGGTTACGGTGTGCCCTCGTGGAGGAGGTGCCCGATGATGTAGACATAAATTTCGGTGGGGAAGAAGAAACCCCTGGGCGAGCGTCTGGTCGGCCGCAGCGACCCATGAGCGACGAGGATCGCCGATTGTGCGGAGATCATGAGGCGTTCGTGGCCGATGGTGGCTTCGGCGTTGCAACTCTGGAACGAGAGTCGGACGCGCAGGCTTGCCGTGCGGCATCCGATCGGTGGCAGGCCGGATTGCACCCGATTGGTTGAGTAGAGCTTCGCTCCTATATCGGCGAGATACCGTTCCATGACGGCAGGGTCGAGTAGCTGTGATTCGTTGCGAGCGAAGCACACCGTTTCCGGGCTCACGTGGCAACCGCTGGATCGCTTGAACCCTCGCGGTGGTTTGAGCTTTGCGCGGGTTTGCGCGGCGAGCGCCGCGGTCGTCCCGTAGGCGCGGATCTGCTTCTGGACCCAGTCGCGATGATCCCCTGTTGCGTCCGAAATTCGGATCGTCGCGATCATGATTGATGCTGCCAGGGCGGGGACCAGAAGGACGATGAGCATGCGAGCCCGCATTGCGGCGCCCATCGGCAGGTATGCGCTCCAGCATTAGCGGCGGTGCTATTCACGGACGCAATGGGTCGAGTTGCCAGGACCCCCGAAGTCCACGTTCTCGCGTTTGGGGGTGCGCGCAGGGCAGCTCGGGCGACAGTAGATGCCGGTGGTCTTCACGCCGCAGAACACCCACCCGTCGAAGCGCGGGTCGCCCGCCTCGATCGCCTGCCAGCAGCGGTCTGAATCGAACAACATGCACTCACCGCGGCACACTGCGGTGCGCAGTGCTAGCGGGAATCGGACATGGCTGGCTCGGGGCGGCTACTTCTGCTCTTGGAGGCCCGGTTGAGACTTGCGGCCCTTTAGCTTGCGCTGGTGGTCGGCCCGAAATTGAGGAATTCGATCACGATCGGAGCGCCGCGGTTTGTCCCTCTCAGCTGCATTGGGAGGTCACGCGTTGCTGGCGAGAAGGAGTGAGCAGTAGCTGAGACGAGCGAGGTGGCGTAGGCGAACACGTTCGTCTGCCCAATGAGCCCCCATGCGCGACAGTTCATGAGGTATAAGACGCGCGGCTTTTTTATGGGCCGCCGGGCGTCGCACCACACGCGTGAAGGGTCGGCTATCGTCACGCCGGCCGCGCGCACGATCTGGGCGAAGGTGGATCGGGTGAGGACGACGGAGGTCGGACGCGTGAAGCAGCGTGAGTTGTTCGGCAGTGTTGTGGTGGGGCAGCCGCTTGGGGAGAAGCCGGGTGGAGCGTGGATTGAGTGAGGCAACGGCGTGAGGGTCGGAGTCGGTTGGGCGCGAGCGGCGCCATCGCCGGGCTTTGCCGTTGCCGCTCCGCAGGCGGTGAGTGCGAGTGGGGCGAGGCACAGTAGCGCAGGGATGCCGCTTCGCCAGCCTTGGCGGTGGGCCGCGATGGGTGTGGAGAGTCGCTTAACGGCAACATCGGCAGCAGCGCGATAGCGGTGGCCAGAGGGCGGCGCTATCGCGCATCGAGCTCGGCAATTGGGCGCTATCGGATACACGTTCTCGCTATCGGAACATAGTCCGCGGCCCCTTGAGTTCTTCGGCGCAGTTGGCGGACCAGCCAGCCGTCGCTGCACGGCGGGTCTGTCAGTGACGGCGGCCACGACGTGTGGTCCGGGTCACTGGGGCGCGTCCCACTACTGGCTAGGGCCAAAGCTGAGCACTTCCAGCAAGATGGAGCCGCCCGGTGGCAATGGGTCGCCTCGTGGACCCGTGTTGCGCTGGGTCGGGGTTATCGCGTGCGGTCCGGCATGGACGAGCGACATCGTTCGGACACCGACGCGAGTGTTGTCACTCACTCCATGGACATGGCAGGACTCAAGGAGGAAACGCGGCTTGGTCGGGTGGCGGAGGCTGCTGCAGCGCACATCGGAGATACGCGCAGTGACTCCAGTCTCTTGCACAAGGTGCAGAAATCTCCGGGGGGTGAGCGCGATGGACCTAGCACGTGGGAAGCAAGCCCTATTTTGAGGTGGCGCATCTGGCGGACAGGTCACCGACGCGAATCCGTGCGGCGCGTGGATGGAAGGTGGCGGTGCTGTGAGGGTTACATCATCAACAGCAGTCGCTGTCTTCGCAGCGGGATGCGCGACTGCTTCCCCGCATCCGGTCAGCAGCAATCCGGCCACGCAGACGAGAATCGGCCTGTGTAGCCGACGACGCCCGGTGGCGCGAGAGCGAATCATCAGCACGCGTCCGTATCGGCACACTCGACCCGTTTCAGCAGCGTCGGTCACACTGGACGGATGTTGTGGGTCTCGTCAAGGGGGCTGCGACCCATGCCGCCCACGACACAGGCGCACTATGTTGGTGTGCATGCCCACCGATGACATCCAGATCCGCTGGGCGGAGCGCCCCGAGGATCTCGCGCGTGCGGTGGAGCTGCGCAAGCAGGTGTTCTGCGAGGAGCAGGGCGTACCCGAGTCGGAGGAGCTCGACGGGCGCGACCGCGAAGCCGAGCACATGGTGGCGCTGGCGCCCGACGGTGAGCGCGTGATCGGCACGCTGCGCCTGCTCGTGGACGGCCAGCGCGCGAAAGTGGGCCGGGTGGCGGTGGCGCGTGACTGGCGCCGTCGCGGCATCGCCTCGCGAATGCTCACGTTGGCACTCGCCCGTGCCCGCGAGCACGGCTGCGCCGAAGCGAAGCTGGCGGCGCAGCTGGACGCGGTGGCGCTGTACGAGCAGGCCGGCTTCGCCGTGGAATCGGAGCGCTTCGAGGAAGCTGGAATCCGGCACGTGTGGATGGGTCGCGCTTTGCACCAAACTTCGTCCGCATAAAGCGGGAAAACGCGTGCTGACCAGCTATCCTTAGGGTTAATGATTACTCAGGCAGATCGTGCAGCGGAGCGTCGGAAGGTGAAGCTCAAGGACGTGCAGCGTCAGCTCAAGGAAGGCTCGCTGAAGATCCGCAAGATGACTCCGGAGGAGCGCGCCAGCTTTCCTCCCAAGCCCGTCGCCGCAGGCAACTCGCGACGGCGCACCCGCTGAGTTCGCCTCGAGCTCGCTGACCGCGCCCGTCACGCCTCGACGGCGACGGGGACCACGACCACCGGTATCGACGACGAGCTGAGCAGCTCGCTGGTCACCACGCCCAACGCCTTGTGCAGTCGCGAGTGGCGCTCGCAGCCGAGCACGATCGCGCGCGCGCCGTGGCGCGCCGCCGCGTGTGTGAGCGCCAGCACGGGGTCCTCGTCGAGGATCTCGGTGGCGATCTCCAGCTCTCGCAGGGGACCATCGCTCTCCAGCAGCAGCTCGTCGATCATGGCCCGGCCGAGGCGCACCCGCTCGTGGGGGCTGCTCAGCGGCGACGGCGGCGCGTGCAGCCCCCTGCACGCGTGGGTCAGGACGATCTTGCCGTCCGGCAGCAGCTCCTGTACCGCCCAGTCGACCGCGCGGCGCGAGCTGTCGGTGCGGTCGTAGCCCACCACCAGGCAGCGCTGGTCCGGCTCGCCGGTCATGACGTGACCTTGGCCGACTCGCCGAGCTGGTCGAGATACGGCGCCAGGTACTTGGAGACGATCTTGCTCGCCGGCGACCACGTCGGCTCGTCGCTGATCTCCGAGCTGAAGCCCTGCCCGCCGGTGATCCGCGCGGTCAGATAGCGCGGCTTGCCGTCCGTCAGGAGCGTTCCGTAGATCACCGGGTGAAACGGCTCGGGCGTGACATCGGCTCCGGCCAGCGCAGCGATCGACTGCGCGACCACGTCCGCCTGCTGGGAGGACACGCCGCCGTGCTTGATGGCGAAGTCGGTTGCGTCGCCGGCCGCGTACACACCCTCGACTTCCAGCACCTGCCCGTACGGGCTGACGCGGATGAAGCCGTGTTCGCTCAGCGGGATCCCGCGCACGCTCGGGCCATACAGCTCCGGCAGCGCCACCACGCGGTCCACCTTCAGGTGCCGGTCGCCGGGGTTGATCACGACCTCCTGGGCGTGGGGCACCTCGGCGTAGGCGGAGTGGATCGCGTCCACGCCAGCCTTCTTCAGCAGTTCCGCCACGGCCGCGCTGGCGGTGGCGCCGAAGATCGCCAGCGGGCTGTCCTCGGGGGTGATGATCGTGATGGTCAGCTTCACGTCCATGTCGTACGCGCGCCCCGCCGTCATCAGCGCCAGCTCGTACAGCGGCATCGGCCATGCCATTCGTCCGGGGGCCAGGAACGCCACGCTCTCCACGTAGCCGCCCTCGATGTCCTGGATCAGGCCGGTCAGCGTGGTGTCGAGCGTGGTGTCGTTGATCGTGATCGCGTGCTTGTAGCGCGGGCAGATTTTGGCGCCGAGCGCCAGCACGAGCGCGTCGTATTCGATCTCCGCGCCCGCCTGTGTGTGTGCGGTCCGCTTGGCCGGATCGACCCACGCCAGCGAGTCGCTCACCAGCTCGGCGCCGAGGTCGCGCACGATCTTCGGCAGCGACCAGCGGCGAGCCTTGGCGTAGGCGAACGGCTCGCGCACCGTCATCGGCCTGTCCACGAACTCCTGGTTCGGGGCCAGCACGGTGATCGCCACGCGGCCGGGCGCCAGCTGGTTGAGGGCGATCAGCGCCTCCAGGGCAGCGACGCCGCCACCTGCGATCAGGACTCTGAATTTGTTGGGCTCTTGATTGCTCATACCCACAAAGCTACTCGCGCCGAGCGCCCGCGGGAGCCGAGATAAACCGCCGTCGTGACCCGGGAAAACTACTTAGGTGAGGCTCGATCGCCGTGGGCCTGCACGAAGCACTCGCGGTGGAAGCACTCATCCCACTGCGACCAGTCGAGATGCACCGCGGCGGCTCGTGAAGTCTCCAGCCACTCGTCTGCCACCAGTGTGATCAGCGGCTCATACACGCCGATCGGCTCGCTGCAGTGGTGACAGCGTAGCTCGCTCATCTCCCAGGAAAAGCTATTTCCCCAGCGCTCACGCCAGATCCGAGGTTGATCGCAGGATCGCTACGGGTTTCTACTGGCCAGCTGTCGGTAGTTGTGTTCCGATTGGGGCTAGTCTTCCGTGCAATGGCCGCCACATCCGAGGATCTCTGGCTCCGTCGCCTGCTGGAGGTCGGTCGCACGCTGGTGACCGAGCTCGACATCGAGAAGGTGCTCGACCGTGTACTGGCCACCGCCCGCGAGATCACCGGCGCGCGCTACGCCGCGCTGGGGATACTCAACGAGCGGCGCACGGAACTCGAGCAGTTTCTGACTTCGGGCGTGGACGAGCGGGCGCGCAAGGCGATCGGCGATTTGCCGCGCGGGCGCGGCGTGCTGGGCGTGCTGATCGAGGACCCCGCGCCGCTGCGGCTGAAGGACGTGAGCGCCCACCCTTCGAGCTACGGCTTTCCCATGGGGCACCCGGTCATGCGCAGCTTCCTGGGCGTGCCGATCGTGATTCGCGGCGAGGCGTGGGGCAACCTCTACCTGGCGGAGAAGGACAGCGGCGAGTTCGACGAGCGCGATGAGCAGGCGGCGGTGATCCTTGCCGACTGGGCCGCTGTGGCGATCGGCAATGCGCGTCTGTATGAGACGAGCCAGCAGCGGCGAGAGGAGCTCGAAAAGGCGGTGCGCGGGCTGGAGGCCACGCGCGACGTGGCTGTGGCCATCGGCGGCGAGGTCTCGCTCGAACACGCGCTGGAGCTGATCGCCAAGCGCGGGCGGGCGCTGGTGAGCGCGCGCTCGGTGGTGATCCTGCTGCGCGACGGCGAGGAGCTGGTCGTGCACGCCAGCGCCGGGCACGTGATCGACCGGCGCGGAGCACGCCTGTCGATCGCCGACTCGACCTCCGGGCGCGTGCTCGAACGCCGCACCCCCGAGCGGATCGCCGATCTCAGCGTGCAGCTCAAGCACGCCGCGCAGGAGCTGGGGGTGGAGGAAGCGCGCACCGCGCTGCGCGTGCCGATGCTCTATCGCGGCGAGGCCGTCGGGGTGTTGGCGGCGTTCGATCGCGGCGACGCCGGAGAGATATTCGACGAGGACGACGAGATGCTGCTGCGGACGTTCGCGGTCAGCGCCGCCACCGCCGTGGCGCTGGCGCAGAGCGTGCAGGCCGACCGGCTGCGCAGCACGCTGTCGGCGGCCGAGGCCGAGCGCCGCCGCTGGGCACGCGAGCTGCACGACGAGACGCTGCAGAGCCTCGGCGGCCTGCGCGTGCTGCTGTCCACGGCGCTGCGTCGCGAGGAGCCGCAGGCCGCGCGGGAGGCGATGCGCGAGGCGGTGCAGCGGATCGAGCTGGAGATCGAGAACCTGCGCTCGATCATCACCGACCTGCGTCCCGCCGCGCTCGACGAACTCGGCCTGCGCGTGGCCGTGGAGACGCTCGTCGATCGCCAGCGCGAGCGCGAGGGGCTGGAGATCGAGTGCGAGCTGGCCATACCCAGCCCCGGCGCCGCCGGGGATGACCAGCTCAGCGAGGAGCTCCAGACGGCGATCTACCGGCTCGTGCAGGAGGCTCTCACGAACGTGGCCAAGCACGCCCGCGCCAACCGCGTGGAGGTCGCCGTCAGCGAATCTGACGGCGAGGTCCTGGTCAAGGTCTCTGACGACGGCTCAGGGTTCGATCCTCAGGTGGCGTCCGGTGGCTTCGGTCTAGACGGTATGCGCGAGCGCGTGGAGCTGGCGGGTGGAACGCTGAGCATCGAGTCCGATGACAAGGGAACTCGGCTGCTCGCCCGTCTTCCTGCCTTTCACGGCCGCCGGGACTCCCACGTGGGCGCCTGGTCACGGTCCGATCAGGCCTCGTCGTAGCGCGTAGCGGACGAGCTCGGCGCGACTGCCGAGTTTGAGCTTGCTGTGGATGTGCGCGCGGTGAGTCTCGATCGTGCGCGGCGAGAGGTGGAGTTTGCGCGCCACCTCCGCGCTCGTGTAGCCCAGCGCGATCAAGCGCAGGACCTCGACCTCGCGCTGTGTCAGCTTGTTGTCGGTCAGCGCGCGGTGCAGCGCGTCCAGGCGCGAGGCGACCCGTGGGCTGACGTATTCCTCATCGCGCGACGCCGCGCGCACCGCCTGCGCCAGCTCCTCGTCGGCCAGATCCTTGGCCACGAATCCGACCGCCCCGGCGGTCAGCGCGCGCTGTGCGAACACCGGGCTGTCCTCCATCGACAGCACCACGATCTTGGTGCTCGGCGCCCGCTCGCTCAGCGCGCGGACCGTGTCGATGCTCGACGCTCCGTCCATCCGCAGGTCGAGCACGAGCACGTGTGGCTGTTGAGCGTCGACGAGGCTTGTCACCGTCGCATGGTCGCCCGCCTCGCCCACCACCTCCAGGTTGGCCTCTGCGTCCAGCAGCATCCGCAGGCTGCGGCGCATCATCGTGTGGTCGTCCGCCAGCACAACCTGGATCGGCTCGCTCTGAGGCAGCGTCCCAACGGTGGGGCGCTGGGTCGAGGCCAGGTGCAGGTGAGTAGCCATGTCGCTCACGCTAACCCGCTGGCAGAGCTCCGGTAACCGGGTTAACGTGCTGACTAGCACGCGGGAAAACCCTGATGTGACGGAGGTGCGATTGTCGGATGCTCTGCCCATGCCCGAAACCTCGCTCCGTCCAGTCGCGCGTCGTATGAGTCCGGCTGCGGAAGCCGCGCGCGGGGCCGCGATTCGCGCCTGGGGCGTGGGCAAGCGCTACGGCGACACGGTCGCGCTGGCGGATCTCGACCTGACCGTCGAGCAGGGCGAGGTGTATGGGTATCTGGGGCCAAACGGCGCCGGCAAGACGACCACCATCCGCCTGCTGCTGGGTTTGCACCGGGCAAGCAGCGGCCGTTGTGAGCTGTTCGGCATCGACGCCTGGCGCGACCCGGTGGCGGCGCACAGGCGGGTGGCCTACGTGGCCGGCGAGCCGTTTCTGTGGCCGGCGTTGACCAGCGCCGAGACGTTCGAGTTCCTGGCCCGCCTGCGCGGCGGCGTGGACGAGGCCTACCGCGACGTGTTGATCGAGCGCTTTCAGCTCGAGGCCGACAAGCGCGTGCGCGCGCTGTCCAAGGGCAACCGCCAGAAGGTGCAGCTGATCGCGGCGTTTGCCAGCCGCGCCGAGCTGCTGATCCTGGATGAGCCCACCGCGGGCCTGGACCCGCTGATGGAGGTCGCGTTCCGCCAGACCGTGACGGAAGCCAAGGAGCGCGGTCAGACCGTGTTCCTCTCCTCGCACATCCTCAGCGAGGTCGAGGCGCTGTGCGACCGCGTGGGGATCTTGCGCGGCGGGCGCCTGGTCGACGAGGGCACGCTCGCGGAGCTGCGCCACCTCAGCGCGCAGACGATCGAGGTCACCTTCGACGGTCCCGCCCCGAGCCTCGACGGCTTGGAGGGGGTGCACGTGGCCAGCGCCGGCGCCAACGCGCTGCGCATTGAGGTCAGCGGCAGCGTGGGCCCCGTGATCGCCGCTCTTGCCGCGGTGGGTGGGAGCTCGATTCGGACGCTCAGCAGCCGCGAGCCCTCGCTGGAGGAGATCTTCCTGCACCACTACGACGCATCCGACGGCCGTGTCGGCGGCTAGCGCGCTGGCGCGTCGGACGCTGGCGGACTCGCGCGCGCGCAACGTCTCCTACGCGCTGCTGTTCGCGTTCG
This sequence comes from uncultured Solirubrobacteraceae bacterium, assembly GCA_963723325.1. GTDB lineage: Bacteria > Actinomycetota > Thermoleophilia > Solirubrobacterales > Solirubrobacteraceae > Palsa-744. Next base: position 17,029 of record CAVRQK010000009.1, read on the forward strand.
TCACCTACGCCAACGTGGTCGGCTACCGCGACACCTACCCCACGCTCGCCGGTCGCATCGTGTTCGCGCGCGATTTCGGCCACAACGCCAGCGTGAGGCTGTTCTACGGCAAGCCCTACGACCTGCTGAGCGTCGGCGGCTACTCGGCGTGGCGGATCGGCGGGTTCATCTCGATCTTCGCCGCCATGTGGGGCGTGCTGGCGGCCGTGCGTGCGCTGCGGGCCGAGGAGGAGGCCGGCCGCCAGGAGCTGGTGCTCGCCGGTGTGCTCAGTCGTCGCGCGGCCTTCCTGGCGGCGCTCGCGGCGATCGTGGGCGGCATCGGCGTGCTGTGGCTGGCGCTGTGGCTCGGTCTGATCGCCGGCGAACTGCCGGCCGGCGAATCCGCCTACATGGCGCTGGCCGCCGTGTCGGTGGCGCCCGTGTTCGTCGGTGTCGGGGCGCTGGCCTGTCAGCTCGCCCCGACGCGCCGCCTTGCGCTGGAGCTCTCCAGCGCCGTGCTGGTGGTGGCCCTGATCGTGCGTGTGATCGCCGACACCTCCTCGAGCCTGGAATGGCTGCGCTGGCTCACGCCGCTGGGCTGGAGCGAGGAACTTCGACCCTTCACCGGTGCGCGGCCGGCTGTGCTGCTGCTCCCTGCGGCAAGTGCGCTCGTGCTGCTGTGCGCGGCGGCGGCCATCGCGATGCGGCGTGACATAGGCAGCGGCCTGCTGCCCACTCGACGACAGCGGGCCGGTGCGGATGCGCGGTCTCTCCTCGCCGACCGCGCTGGCGTTGCGCGGCGAGCGAGCGAGCCTCGCCGGCTGGGTCTTCGGCACGGGCTTCTTCGCGCTGATCATCGGGTTGATCTCCAACACCGTCTCCTCCGCCGGGCTGTCGGAGAACGTGCAGCGCCAGCTGCGCAAACTGGGCGACGTGTCGATCACCAAGCCGTCGGGGTACATCGGCCTGTGCTTCCTGTTCTTCGTCCTCGTGGTGTGCCTGTTCGGCTGCGCGCAGATGGCCGCCGCGCGCCACGAGGAAGCCGACGAGCGCCTGGAGACCCTGTTCGCGCTCCCCGTGCAGCGCGCGCGCTGGCTGTCGGGGCGGATCGTGCTGGCGTTCGGCGGAGCTGTCGCGCTGTCGCTCGCGGCCGGGCTGCTGGCCTGGGCCGGCGCTGCGATCGAGCACGCCGGCGTGACGCTTCCGAGCATGCTCGAAGCTGCCGGCAACTGCCTGCCGGCAGCGATCCTGTTCCTGGGGCTCGCGGCGCTCGCCTTCGCGGGCATTCCCCGCGCGACCACCGGCATCGCCTACGGTCTCGTCGCCGGCGCGTTCGTGTGGCAGCTGTTCGGCCCCCTGCTGAACGTGCCGCAATGGATGCGTGAACTGACGCCGTTCCAGCACGTGGGGCTGGTCCCCGCCCAGCCTTTTCAGCTGGGCGCCGCGCTGGTGATGAGCGCGATCGGTCTCGTCGCCGCCGCGGGCGCCGTGCAGCTGTTCGCGCGACGCGACCTGATCGGGCGCTGACGTTCGTCTACTCGATCGGGAAATCTACCGATCGGTAGTTTGCCGCAGCAATTTTGCGCCGAGTGCCTGATTTGAAAACTCTCATCTGGGCATAGGTTGAGTGCCGTGAACACACTTGAACTCGCCCGCCTGCAGTTCGGCGTCACCACCGTCTTCCACTTCATCTTCGTGCCGCTGTCGATCGGCCTGGCGGTATGGGTTGCCTACTGCCAGACGCGCTGGCAGCGCAGCGGCGATGAGGTGTACCTGCGCATGACGCGCTTCTGGGGCAAGTTCATGCTGATCTCGATCGCGATCGGTGTGGTGACCGGCATCGTGCAGGAGTTCCAGTTCGGCATGAACTGGTCGGAATACTCGCGCTACGTGGGCGACATCTTCGGCGCGCCGCTGGCGATGGAGGGGCTGATGGCGTTCTTCCTGGAGTCCACGTTCCTGGGGTTGTGGATCTTCGGCTGGGGCCGGCTCTCGCCGAAAGTGCACCTTGTGACCGTGTGGCTGCTGGCGTTCGGCACGGTGCTGTCGGCGTACTTCATCCTGGCGGCCAACTCGTGGATGCAGCATCCGGTGGGCTACACGATCAATCACGTCACCCACCGTGCGGAGCTGACCAGCATCTTCAAGGTGCTGACCAACTCGACGCTGCTGCTGGCCTTCCCGCACACGATCTTCGCTGCATTCTGCACCGGCGGCTTCGCGGTGCTGGGTGTCTGTGCCTACGGGATCCTGCGCGGGCGCGACTCCGAGGTGTACCGGCGTTCGGTGCGCACGGTGCTGCCGGTGGCGCTGGTGGCGGCGGTCCTGACGGGCGCGTTCGGCCACACGCAGGGCATGCTGATGGACGAACAGCAGCCGATGAAGATGGCGGCCGCGGAGGCGCTGTACAAGACGACCAAAGGCGCGAGCCTGTCGATCTTCGCGGTCGGTCCGTTCGAACACTTCCCCAAGCGCCTGGAAACGGACATCCGCATCCCGCACCTGCTGTCACTCCTGAGCACGGCCACGTGGAACGGCGAAGTCAAGGGCGTCAACGAGCTCCAGGCCGAAGACGTCAAGAAGTACGGCCCGGGCGACTACGTGCCGATCCTGGGCGTCACCTACTGGACGTTCCGGCTGATGGCCGGCGTGGGCGTGATGTTGCTGCTGATCCCGCTGCTCGGCCTGCTGCTGCTGCGCCGCAAAGCGTTCGAGCGCTCGCGCCGCTTTCTGTGGCTGTGCGTGCTCGGCGGGTTCCTGCCGGAGCTGGCCAACATGACGGGCTGGATCTTCACCGAGATGGGCCGTCAGCCGTGGGTGGTGTATGGCCTGTTGAAGACCAGCGACGCGCGCTCGCCGCTGGTCAGCTCGGGCGACATCATCCTCAGCCTGCTGGCCTACACGCTGGTGTACGGCACGCTGCTGATCGTTGGAGTGCGCCTGTGCCTGAAGGAGATCGCGCACGGGCCGGAGAGCGACCCGGCCGGCGACCCGCACGAGCGTCTGCCCGGCGCGCCCAGCCCAGACCTCGTCATGGCCTACTGAGAGAGAGTGATCGTGCGCGAGCCAAACTTCCTGCAGACCCTGTGGTTCCTGCTGATCGGCGTGCTGTGGGTCGGCTACTTCGTGCTGGAGGGCTTCGACTTCGGCGTGGGCATGCTGCTGCGCGTGCTCGGCCGCGACGAGACGGACAAGCGCATGATCATCCACTCGATCGGTCCGGTGTGGGATGGCAACGAGGTGTGGGTGCTGACGGCCGGCGGCGCCACGTTTGCGGCCTTCCCCGGCTGGTACGCGAGCCTCTTCTCAGGCTTCTACCTGGCGCTGCTGCTGATCCTGGTTGCGCTGATCATCCGCGGTGTGTCGTTTGAGTTCTGGGGCAAGGAAGACTCGCCGCGCTGGCGCGCCACGTGGGAGTGGACGGCTGTGATCGGCAGCTTCCTGGCGGCGCTGCTGTGGGGCGTGGGCTGGGCGGACATCGTGCACGGCGTGCCCATGAACGCCGCCCACAACGTGACCGCGTCGCTGTGGGATCTGCTGCACCCGTACGCGCTGGTGGGGGGCCTGACGACGCTTGCGCTGTTCCTCAGCCACGGCGCGATCTTCCTGTCGCTGCGCACCAAGGGCGAGCTGGTGCAGCGCGCCCGTGCCGTCGCGTCCCGCGCCTCCGTGGTCGCGGCTGTGCTGATGGCGGGCTTCCTGCTGTGGACGACGATCGACCAGGACGCGGGCGGCGTGAAGGTTTCGGCGCTCGTGCTGGCGGTGCTGGCGGTCGTGCTCGCGGCCGCCGTTCCCGCGGTCCTGGCGCGCAAGAGCGATGGCCGCGCGTTTGCGCTCAGCGCGGGGGCGATCGCGCTGATGTTCGTGAGCCTGTTCGTGACGCTGTTTCCCGACGCGCTGCCGTCGAGCACCAGCCACGCCAGCGACCTGACGCTGGTGACGGCGTCGGCCACGCACTACACCCAGACGGTGATGACGGTGGTGGCGGTGGTGTTCGTGCCGATCGTGCTGGCCTACCAGGCGTGGACCTACTGGGTCTTCCGCCACCGCCTGGGCCGTGACGACTTCGAGGGCACGCCCACGCCGCTGGCGGTGCTCGAGCATGCCCGCGCCGGTCGATCGTAGGCTGATCGGCGAGAGCAGGGCGGCGCGCACGCACCTGCTGGCGGCGGGCACGATCGGCGTGTGCTCGGCGGCGCTGATCGTGGCGCAGGCGGCGCTGCTGGCTTATGTGATCGAGCGTGCGGCCATGGCCCACGCCACGCTCTCCTCGTTGCAGTCGCAGTTGATTGCGCTGGCGGCGGTGCTGTGCGCACGCGCGCTGGCCACCGGCGCGTTCGAGCTGTCTGGGCGCTGGGGAGCGGTGCGGGTGATGTCGGAGCTGCGCGGGCGCCTGGCTGACAGGCTGCTGCTGGAGAGCCCTGAGCGCCGGCCGGCGGCGGGGCGCACGGGCGAGCTGGCGGGCACGGCGGTGCAGGGCGTGGATGCACTGGAGGCGTACTTCGCGGGCTATCTGCCGCAGCTGGTGCTGTCCTGCGTGGTGCCGCTGGCGGTGATCGCGTGGGTGCTGGCGCTGGACCCGATCACGGCGGGCATTTTGGCGGTGACGGTGCCGATCCTGGTGGCGTTCATGATCCTGATCGGCAAGGGCGCGCGCGCCCAGGCGGAGGGTCGCTGGCGGGCGCTGTCGCTGCTGGGCGCGCACTTCCTGGATGTGGTGCAGGGGCTGGCAACGCTGCGCGCTTATGGCCGCGAGCAGGCCCAGGAGCAGACGCTTGCCGAGGTGGGGGAGCGCTATCGCTCCGAGACGATGGCCACGCTGCGGGTGGCGTTCCTGTCGGCGCTGGTGCTGGAGCTGTGCGCCATGATCGGCACGGCGCTGGTGGCGGCCACGATCGGCGTGCAGCTGGTGGAAGGCGATCTCGGGCTGCAGGCGGGTCTGACGGTGCTGCTGTTGGCGCCGGAGCTGTACGGGCCGCTGCGCCAGGTTGGCCAGCAGTTTCACGCGAGCGCGGACGCGGGCAGCGCGTACGAGCGGATCTTCGCTGCGCTGGACGGCCCGCCGGCGATCGCGCGCGCGGAGCGACCACGCCCGGCGCCCAATCCGGCGCTCGAGCCGGTCCGCTTCGAGGGCGTGGGCTATGAGTATCCGCAGCGCGCGGGTGCGGTGTTGAGCGAGATCGAGCTGGAGCTGGAGCCGGGGCGGATGCTGGCGCTGGTGGGCCCCAGCGGCGCGGGCAAGTCCACGTTGGCGTCGCTGCTCGTGCGCCTGGCAGACCCCGGCGCCGGGCGGATCACGTGTGGAGGGGTGGATCTGCGCGAGATCGATTTGGATGAGTGGCGGTCGCAGATCGCGTGGGTTCCGCAGCGCCCGACCCTGTTCACGGGCACGGTGGCGCAGAACGTGGCCCTCTACAGGCCCGATGCCGCACCGCTGGAGATCGACCGCGCGGTCGCGGCGGCCGGCGCACGGACGCTGATCGCCGGCCTGCCCGACGGCATGGACACGCAGTTGGGCGAGGGCGCCCGCCGGCTGTCGTCCGGGCAGGCGCAGCGGATCGCGCTGGCGCGCGCGTTCCTGGCCGACCGGCCGCTGCTGGTGCTGGACGAGCCGACGGCGCACCTGGACGAGGACAGCGCGCTTGAGGTGGGCGAGGCGATCGAGCGCCTGGCGCACGGGCGCACCACGCTGCTGATCGCCCACCAGCCGGCGGTGGCGGCGCTGGCCGATGAGACGCTCGTCATTGACGGCGGCCGGCTGGATGCTCCCACGCAGGGCATGGTGCTGGCATGAATGCTCAGGGCAGCCCGGTGAGCGGGATGGCGGCGCTGCGCGCGGTGGCCACGCCGCAGCGTGGCGAACGCGCGCGCCTGGGTCTGTCGGTGGCGCTGTCGGCGGGCGCGGCGGCTGCGGCGATCGCGCTGCTGAGCACCTCCGGCTATCTGATCTCGCGCGCGGCGCAGCGCCCGCAGATCCTGATGCTGATGGTGGCGATCGTGGCGGTGCGCGCATTCGGGCTGACCCGGGCGGCGCTGCGCTACGCCGAACGGCTGGTCTCGCACGACCTGGCGCTGCGTCAGCTGGCGCGCCTGCGGCTGCGCTTCTTCGCCACGCTGGCGCCGCTGGTGCCGGGCGGCCTGCGCAGCCGCAGCGGCGAGCTGCTGAGTCGCTTCGTGTCCGATGTGGACACGCTTCAGGATCTGTACCTGCGGGTGGCGATCCCGCTGGCCGTGGCGGCGGCGGTGCTGGTGGGCGTGACGCTGACCGCGTGGATCATGCTGCCGGCGGCCGGGCTGACGGTGCTGTGTGCGCTTGCGCTCAGCGCCACGCTTCTGCCGTGGCTGAGCGGCGCGGCGGCGGCGCGCTCGGCCCGCCGGCAGGCGCCGGCGCGGGCGCTTTTGACGAGCGAGCTGGTGGAGAGCATCGACGGCGCGCCGGAGCTGGCGCTGGCTGGCCGCTCGCGCGAGCAGGCGCTGCTGTTGCGCCGCAGCGATGCACGTCTGGCGGGAATCGCGCGCGGTGACGCGCTGGCCGCCGCTGCGGCCACGTCGGCCGCTGGCCTGTTCTCGGGTGCGGCGGTGCTGGCGCTGCTGATCGTGGCGATCCCGGCTGTGCATGCCGGTGAGCTGAGCGGCGTGCTTTTGGCGGCGCTGGTGTTCCTGCTGCTGGGCGCCTACGACAGCGTGCTGCCGCTGGGCGCGGCGGCGCGCTCGCTGCGGGTGTGTATCACTGCGGCCACGCGGCTGCACGAGCTGACGCTGCAGGCGCCCGCTGTGGCGGACCCGCCGCGCCCGCGCACGCTGAGCGGGACGGGCGGTCTGCGCCTGGAGGGCGTGGGCTATCGCTACTGCGAGCGCGAGCAGTGGGTGCTGAGCGACACGGATCTGGCGCTGGCGCCGGGCGAGCACGTGGCGCTGCTGGGACCGAGCGGTGTGGGCAAGAGCACGATTGCGGAGCTTTTGGTGCGCTTCCGCGACCCGGTCCGCGGGCGGGCGCTGCTGGACGGCGTGGACATGCGCGAGATCTCCCAGCACGACATCCGCGCGGCGGTGACGTTGTGCGCGCAGGACTGCCACGTGTTCAACACCTCGCTGCGCGAGAACCTGCTGCTGGCCAGGCGCGAGGCTTCGGAGCGCGAGCTCGAGCAGGCGCTGGAGGTGGTGGAGCTGCGGGAGTGGGCGCAGGCACTGCCGCAGCGGCTGGACACGATCGTGGGTCAGGGCGGCGAGCTGGTGTCGGGCGGGCAGCGCACGCGCATCGCGCTGGCGCGCGCGCTGCTGACTGGGGCGCGCTTCCTGATCCTGGACGAGCCGACCGCCCACCTGGACGCCGGTCTGGCCCAGCGTGTGATGGCCAACGTGCTGGAGCGCTGCGAGGGACGCGGGCTGCTGGCGATCACCCATGATTCAAGCGTGCTGGAGGGGTTTGACCGCATACTGCGTGCGTGACGTTCGGAACGCTCGTGGTGATCGTGCTGGCCGGTCTCGGAGGACCGCTGCTGGGCATACTGGACCGCCGCTTCGTGCCGGTGGTGGTGGGCGAGATCCTGGCTGGGATCCTGGTGGGCCCGGATGTGCTGAACGCGCTCCACCCAACTGATGTCACGGTGTCGTTCCTGGCGGGTATCGGCTTTGCGATGTTGATGCTGACGGTCGGCATGCACCTGCCGCTGCGCGATCGCAGGCTGGCCGAGTCGGCGCGCGCCGGCGCGCTGCTGGCGGCGCTGGTGTGCGTGCTGGCGGTGCCCGCCGGTCTGCTGGCGGCGGCCATCGCCGGCGCAGGCCACGTGGCGGTCTACGTAGTGCTGCTGGCGTCGGGCTCGGCCGCGGTGCTGTTGCCGGCGCTGGAGGAGATGGGCCTGGAGGGCGCGGTGGTGATGACGGTGATGGCGCAGGTGGCGATCGCCGATGTGCTCACGATCCTGTCGGTGCCGATCGTGCTGCAGCCCCAGCGCGTTGGGCACGCGGCGCTCGGCGCGCTGCTGGTGGCGGTGGCGGCCGTGGCGCTGCTGGCGGGCGCGCGGCGCGTGGCGAGCGATGGCTGGGTGCATCGCGTGCGCCGTCTGTCCAAGCAGCGCCACTGGGTGCTGGACCTGCGCCTGTCGCTGCTGGTGCTGTTCGCGCTGGCGTGGCTGGCTGAGAAGGGCGGCACGAGCGTGCTGATCGCCGGCTTCGGCGCGGGGCTGATGGTCGCGTTGATCGGCGGCCCCAAACGCCTGTCCACGCAGGTGCGCGGCATCGCCGACGGCTTCTTCATCCCGCTGTACTTCGTGGTGCTGGGCGCGCAGCTGGATCTCGGCGGCCTGCTGAGCGAACCGGCGATGCTGGCGCTGGCGGCGGCGCTGGCGGCGCTCAACGTGGCCATCCACGTGTTGGCCGCCGTGCTGCTGCGCCGCTCGATCCCGGGCGCGCTAGCCGCCACCGCGCAACTGGGGGTTCCGGCGGCGATCGCCTCGCTGGGCCTGTCCGAGCACGTGCTCACGGCGGTGACCGCCACCGCGATCGTGCTCTCCGCGCTGGCCAGCCTGGCGGTGTGCACGTTTGGCGTGGAGCTGCTCGCGCGTAGCGTTGCAATAGTTCCCGCTGCGGCGACAAGTTCACCTGACGGCGTGGGCAAGTGACTGAGTGCCTTCACTCCCAATCGCTGGTACTTCATCTGTGTGACGGATTCGGTAAGCCCGCAGTGAGCGGAGTAGCGCCGCGCGATCGAAGTCAGGCCAGTACTCATCGCAGAATTCGAGGTCCGCGTCGGCGGCGTGCCAGAGTAGAAAGTTGGATAGCCGATGCTCCCCGCCTGTTCGTATCACGAGTTGGGGCGGCTGTATTTCGGCCGTATCAAGGAGTCTCGCGAAGTCCTCTTCATCGCCGTCGTGAAACTGGCGGGCTGCTTGGAGGATCTCGTCGCGACCCCCGTAGTCGACCGCGATGTATAGCTTCATTGCCTGGTTCGTGGCCGTGAGTTGTTCCGCCGCAAGCATGGCCTGCCGTAGTTGCGCTGGTAGTCGCTCGCGCCGGCCGATGAACTGTATCTTCACTCCGGAGCTGTGCAGTCCAGGTGCCTCGGCTGCGATCCGTCGGGCCAGCATCCCGAGGAGGTCGTGTACCTCACTGACTGGGCGTGTCCAGTTCTCCGTGGAGAACGAGAACACCGTCAACTCTTTGATCCCGAACTCGACAGCGTTCGTCAACCTTGCGCGTAGCGTGTCGGCCCCAGCCTCGTGGCCCGCAGCGATCGGCAAACCGCGCTCTTGCGCCCAACGACCGTTGCCGTCAGCGATGATGGCTATATGCGTGGGATCGATCGGCTCATGGTGGCTGACGTTTGTTCCGCGGTCAGGATTCATAGGCGGCGGGAGTGTCTGATGCTGTGCGAATCTTGGGCGAGTTCGCTCGACGTAGCGCCACCCGGTCAGGATCGCATGAGTCGGGGTACCGAGGACACCGAGTTTCCTACTCGCTCGCAGGAGCTTTCTATGTGCGTTGCTATTGGCTGTGGGTGCCGAAGAGTAATAGGCGAGTATTCCGCTGAGGGTGAGCAGATGATGTCCCGCGTGCTGGGTCTTTGGTGCTTGGGTGGATGCCTGTCGGACGAGGTTGACGATGGCTAGCGTTAGCGCCTCGTCGTTCTCGTAAAACCGGATATACCCAGGGCGACCCATCTGCTGCAGGTCTTGTTCGTAGTCGACAAGGCCATCGAGGAGGGTCGTCAGGGCGCAGATTGGCAGGTAGAGATCATCGATCGCTTGAGCGTCTGCTGGCGAGGTACGAGGGTTTGCGGCGGCGGCGATTAGAACGTGTAGTACAAGACCCGATGAGACGGCGCCGGCGAGGAACTCACGCCATCCAAGGTCGGTGCCTACGGCGTGAGCGGCAGCCCACGACTGGATGGCTGCGTCACAGGGCTCGGTGTGGGCATGGATCTGAGCTCGGGCGCAGCGTTCTGCGGCGATCGTGGCTGCGGCGGCGATCATGGCGTAACTGGGGAGCTGCGCGAGGGCATCGCGGACGACGCTCACGAGTGTCGGCAGATAGCGAGCGTCGCCTTGGATGTAGGTTGGCCCGTAGTAGTCGCCGCATTCCGGTCTTGCCGGCGTGACGGCGTCGGTGAAGGCGAGGTACAGCCTGCTGCCCTCGGCGAGGGGGTTGTGGAGGGGTTGCTCGACGATGCTGTCGAGATAGTCGTACATCACTTGCAGCGCGACGATTGCGTTGACGACGAGGGGTCTAATCAGGTCTTTAGCGCATTGCCAAATGCGCCTGAAGACACGGTGCTGCCCGTTGCGTTGCCAGAAACCCCCGACCAAGCGGTTCCTGAGGCCACGACCACGGGTACGTGGACGAATAGCCCCACGAGCTACGCCTACCAGTGGGAGCTGTGCAGTGCTACCGGTGGCGAATGTGGAGCTATCTCTGGTGCGACCGGCTCGACCTTCACGCCGGGCGAAGCGGATGTGGAACATACGCTTGTCGTGAAGGTCACGGCTAGAAACAGCGGAGGCGAAGGCTCGGCGCTCTCCAAAGCGACGAATAAAATAAAGCCGATCGGGCAGATCACCGAATACTCGATAAACGCAGGAAAATCATACCCATTCGGTATCACTGCAGGCCCCGAAGGCGACCTGTGGTTCACAGCGGAAAACGCCGAGATCGGGAGGATCACGACGTCGGGCACCATCACCGAATACTCCCTACCAGTAAACAGCGGTCCGAATTCGATTACACAAGGTCCTGACGGCAATCTGTGGTTCACGGACTATAATTACGACAAGATCGCGAAAATGACGACCTTTGGCACGGTTACCGAATACGCACTGCCCGAACGTAGTCATCCGTGGGGGATTGTCAACGGTCCTGACGGCAACCTATGGTTTGCGGACTCTGTGACAAGTAAGATCGGGAAGATCACCACGGCGGGCACCGTCACCGAATACTCGCTACCCGAAAGCAGCGAACCGAAGGGCATTGCAGTGGGGTCTGACAACAACATATGGTTTACCGACGGTGCAGCGAATAAGATCGGGAAGATCACGACCTCCGGTACGGTCACAGAATATTCGCTGCCGAGCGGAAGCTATCCGTACTGGATTGCCGCGGGTCCTGACGGTAACCTGTGGTATACAAATGCCGGCACAAACAAGATCGGGAAGATCACGACCTCCGGTACGATCACGGAATACTTGCTGCCGACCGGCAGCAATCCCAAAGGGATAGTCGCGGGTCCTGACGGCGACCTATGGTTTGCCGATAAGTCGACCAGCAAGATCGGGAGGATCACGACGTCGGGTACCGTCACCGAATACTCGCTGCCGAGCGGAAGCGAACCCAGCAGAGTTGCTGTCGGTTCTGATGACAACATCTGGTTCACTGACTTCTCAAGTAACAAGATCGGAAAGATCACCTCGTAGAGGGGCCGACGTCGGCCTTGAGGCCCTCCGAGGATGTTCCCATCCTCGGGGGTCTCACGTTGTGTCGGGTAAACCGGATCAGATATAGTCCACTGTGATGCCCTTCATGCTATGCGTGTGGAAGTGCGAGGCTCTGACGAGGAGGCAGCCGGTAACTTGGGGCAAGGAGCGCGGGGTATGGCTAGCCGGCCTTCTAGTGATGGCGCTCGTAGGCAGCTTGCTAGTGTCCCGCGCCGTTAGTTCGTTTTAGAAGTCGGGAGATGGACTCCAGGATTTGCTCGGCGGTCTTGGTCCAGATGAATGGTTTGGGGTTTTCGTTCCAGGCTGTGATCCAGTCGCGGATGTCTTTCTCAAGCGCTTGGACGCTGCGGTGGTCTGAGCGTCTGAGTAGGTCGTCGGTGAGGTAGGCGAACCACCGCTCGACCTGGTTTATCCAGCTGGAGTACGTCGGCGTGTAGTGCACGTGAAACCGCGGGTGTGCCTGCAGCCAGCTGCGGATCGCGGGGCTCTTGTGGGTGCCGTAGTTGTCACACACCAGGTGGACGTCGAGGTGTTCGGGGACTTGGCTGTCGATCTTGGCGAGGAACTTCTTGAACTCGATCGTGCGGTGGCGGCGGTGCGTTGAGCTGATCACGTTCCCATCAGCGACGTTGAACGCCGCGAACAAGCTGGTCGTGCCGTGGCGTAGATAGTCGTGGGTGCGCTTCTCGCACATGCCGGGCATCATCGGAAACGCTGGCTGGGAGCGCGCCAACGCTTGCACCTGGCTCTTCTCATCAACACACAAAACGACCGCCGCCTCGGGCGGGTTCAGATACAGGCCGCAGATGTCATACACCTTCTCCACGAACAACGGGTCGGTGGAAAGCTTGAAGGTGTCGGTGCGGTGGGGCTTGAGTTCAAACGCCCGCCAGATCCGTCCGATCGTCGACGGCGATAGCCCGGAGCGCTCGGCCATCTTCGCCCTGGACCAGTGCGTCGCGTTCTCCGGCGCAGACTCCAACGTCGCGACCACCACGTCCTCGACCTGCTCAGCGGTGATCGTTACCGGACGCCCCGGCCGCGGATCATCCGAGAGCCCATCCAGCCGCAGCTCACAAAACCGTCTACGCCACTTCCCGACCGTCGGCAGAGACACCCCACACGCCACCGCTACATCCTTATTCGAACACCCCGCCGCACACTGCAAAACGATCCGCGAGCGCAACGCCAACGCCTGCGAAGACTTCCGCCGCCGCTCCCACCTCACCAACTGATCACGCTCCGCGGAAGTCAGCTCCAACACCTGCTTCGGCCGTCCAGTTCTTGGCATGCCACACCATACCACACTTAAGCAACGAACTAACGACGCGGGACACTAGGTGGTGCAAGCCCGGCGGTGGCCGCCGCATTGCTGGACTGGGCGAGCCCGATCCGCGCTGATGACCAACCCCCGTTTGCGTCGCCGGCGGCCATCACCGGCGTGTCCTGCCCATCGACGGCCTTTTGCGTCGCGGTGGATGGCGTTGGCGACGTGCTGGTCTCGACCGCCCCGACGGGAGGCAGAGGCGCGTGGACTAAAACCTATGTGGGCGAAGGTTTCGCCGGCGTGTCCTGTCCATCGACGAAATTGTGCGTCGCCGTTGACGGGGCCGGCGATGTCGTGACCTCGACCGATCCGGCCGGAGGCGGAAGCACGTGGACCAGGACAGAAGTGGTCCCTCACAACGCTGAAGGCGAAAGCGATCGTCTTGAAGCCGTGTCGTGCCCATCTGAAAGTCTGTGCGTCGTGACGGATGACCGTGGCGATGTCGTGACCTCGGTCGATCCGACGGGCGGCGTCAGCGCATGGACGAGGACCAAGGTGACCACCCCCGATGCGCTCGGCGGCCTTTCGTGTCCCTCGGTGCGGTTGTGCGTAGCCACCGCCAGCGAAGGCAATATGGTGAGCTCGACTGACCCGACGGGTGGCGTTGGTGCTTGGACGGAGACTAACGTGGACCCCACTCACGAGCTCTTCGACGTGTCGTGCGTCTCTGAAAGCCTATGCGTCGCGAGTGACAATTCGGGCGATATCCTCGCCGCGACCGACCCGACAGGCGGCAAAAGTGCATGGACCGCGGCGCATGTGAGTGCTGGGTTGGTCGAACACGTGTCGTGTGCGTCGTGGGGACTGTGCGTAGCGCTAGATGGCAATGAAGTCATAACGTCGATGGAACCGACCAAAGGCTCACAGGCGTGGACCTCTACAGCAATCGAAACCACCAACAGGTATGGTGGCTACGAATCGCTCGAGAGCGCAGCGTGTCCTGCTGCCGGCATGTGTGTTCTGACGGATAGCGGCAGCGCCGTCGTGACATCCACCGAACCGACCAAGGGTGCGAGCGCGTGGACGGTGAGCAATCTGGAAGTCGGCTTCAGCGGTCTGCGAGGCGTGTCGTGCGCTGCGGCCGGGCTGTGTGTCGCCGTGGATGACGCCGGCAACGTCGTGACGAGCACCAACCCGGCTGGCGGTGCGGGCGCGTGGAGCGAGGCTAACGTTGACGGCCACGAACTCGACGGCGTGTCGTGTCCGTCGGCTGGTCTGTGCGTCGCGGTGGACAATGACGGCGATGTTCTGACTTCGACCGATCCGACGGGCGGCGCAGGTGCCTGGAGCGTTGTCGATGTGGATACGACACGTCGGCTCAAGAGCGTGTCGTGTCCGTCGGTGAGTCTGTGTGTGGCGATCGACTCGGAAGGCGACATCGTTACCTCGGCAGATCCGACGGGCGGCGCTGGTGCGTGGAACGTCGTGCGCCTGTACCCCGGCCTGAGCAGCGTTTCCTGCCCGTCTGAACACCTGTGCGTCCTTACGGCCGAAGGGTACATAATCACCTCGACGGAACCAGCCACAGGAGCGGATACGTGGAGCCTGAAGTACGTGGGTGCAAACAAGGAGATCTCCTGTCCCTCGGTGAGTCTGTGTGTCACGGTCGGCGGTACCGCCCTTGCCCCCATTGTCACTACGGGCAATCCCACGAGCAGTGCGTCCCCGTGGACGGAAGCCTACATCGAAGGCCTCAACGGCCTGGATGAAGTCTCATGTGCGCACGAAGGCCTGTGCCTTGCGACGAGCTTTGGCGCCAACGGCTCAGACGGTAACGTGATCTCATCCTACGAACCGGCAGACGGTGACAAAGCGTGGATCGAGAGCAATGTGTACGGCATTCCAATCAGGCCGCCGAACCCCATCATCGAACTTGGCGGAGAAGAACTGACTGGGGCGTCGTGCGTCCCCGGAGGGATGTGTGTAATCGTCGACGTTCGCGGCCAGGTGATGGTGGGGACTCCGCCGCCGCCATCGACGCCCGTGAATACCTCTGCGCCGGTGGCGTCCGGGGCACCGGCGCTTGGACAGACACTTTCGTGCTCTGATGGGTCCTGGGCGGGATATCCCCCGCCCAACTTCACCTACCAATGGTTGCGCGACGGTATGCCGATCGGGGGTTCAACCACAAGCACCTATACGGTGCAGGACGCCGACCAAGGCCACGATCTGGCTTGTCGGGTCATAGCCAGCAACAGCGCCGGATCGGAAAGCGCATCGAGCAACACGTTGCAAGTACCGGCCGCACAGATACCTGGCGGTGGCGGTTCTGGCGGTGGCGGTTCGGGCGTCGGCTCGTCCGGCGCCAGCGAGAACCCAGGCACGCTGACTGGCACGGTGAGCAGTGCGTTCGTGTTGAACGGTATGGAAAGCGTGGCGGCGCGCGGCACCGTCAAGGTTACGCTGACGCTTCCCGGGCCGGGCACGCTTCAGATCGTGGCCAAGGCGAGCGCAGCGCAGCTCGCAGGGGTTTCGCGTAAGGAGAAGAAACGCGAGACGACACTGATTACGCAGCAGCGCATCACCGTAAGCAAGGCTGGGCGGATCGTCGTAACACTCGTCCCGACTAACAGCGCAAGGACGGTTCTCGTCAAGCGTGGGAAGCTCAGAGCGACTGTCACGTTCACGTACACGCCGCAAGGCGGCGCGTCCGGATCGATCGTCCGGACCGTCACCTTCAGGCTGAAGCGACGGCGCTGACGAGGGCTTCGCCATATCTTGCGACGGAGGACCAAAGCTGCATCTGCCCGCACTGGTGATCGTCGCGCTTGGGCTACTGCTGCCTGGATGCGGCGGTGCAAAAGACACCACCAAGGCGAAGGGCGCGCCGGTGCTCGGAGGAGCGGACAAGCAGTCAACATCGTCGAGAGCCACCGCGCGCTCCGGGGGCTTGGCGGTCACGCTAATGGCCACGCCGATGCGGGCGAAGACCGGCTCGCCGGTCGAGTTCAACCTCACCTCGTATGCGCCCCATGTCACCGGTGCTTTCGGCTATCAGCTCCGCTACGGTGACGGGACAAGCGCCGCTCAGGAGGCCGTGCCCCTGATCTGTCTCGCCGGCAAGGGTGCACCAGTGCGTCAGACGTGGCATCTGGTTCATCGCTACAAGGCGGCCGGCCGGTATCGCATCTCGGCGAGTGTCTACGTCAACTGCACCAGCGACCACGCGACGGCAACCGTCGCGGTGAGCATCGACTGATCCACGGCTCGCCCTCCGGGCTTCTCTCTGACGAACTCGCGTGCTGGAACAACGGGCTGAACGTCATCCAATACTGAGTCTTTGACGAAGAACGCCCGCTCTGGGCCGCAGGGGTATCAAGCTTCTCGATCACCTCGTAGTGCGTCGCGGCCGATGAGCGCGCTCAGGCGGCGGCGGGCGACGGCGACGGCTGCGGCTGGGAGGGTGGCACGCCGGCCGCGGCGTAGGCCTCGGGCGCGTCCAGCGTCTCCGCCTTCAGCAGCGCCTGGGCGAGGCTCTCAAGCTGCGCGCGATGCTCCTCCAGCAGCTGCGTGACCTCCTGGTGCGCGCTGTCCACGATCGCGCGGACCTCGTCGTCGATCACGCGCTGGGTGTGCTCGGAGGTCTCGCTGGCGCCCGGCAGGAACATGCCCTGGCCCTCGTCGGCGATCACCGCGATCGGCCCGATCGCGGTGCTCATGCCCCAGCGGCCGACCATGTGGCGGGCGATCTGGGTCAGCTGCTGGATGTCGGACTCGGCGCCGGTGGTGATCGTGCCGTAGACCACCTCCTCGGCAACGCGCCCGCCCAGCGCCACCCGGATCTTGGCGTTCAGCTCCTCCAGCGAGTAGGACACGCGGTCGGTGTCGGGTGAGGAGAGGGTGACGCCCAGCGCCATGCCACGGGGGATGATCGAGACCTTGCGCACGGGGTCGGCGCCGGTGGTGAGCATGCCCACGAGCGCGTGCCCGGACTCGTGGTAGGCGGTGCGCTCGCGGTCGGCCGGCTCGAGGATGATGCCGCGCGGGGAGCCGAGCATGATCTTCTCGAGCGAGTCGGTGAGGTCGCCCATCTGCACCGCCTTGTGGTTGCGCCGCGCGGCCAGCAGCGCCGCCTCGTTGGCGAGGTTGGCGAGGTCGGCGCCAACCATGCCGGGGGTGCTGGAGGCGATCGCTTCGAGGTCCACGTCGTCTCCCAGCGGGATCGAGCGGGTGTGGACCTTGAGGATCGCCACGCGCCCGTCGCGGTCGGGCGCCTGCACGGTCACGCGGCGGTCGAAGCGCCCGGCGCGCAGCAGCGCCGGGTCGAGCACGTCGGGGCGGTTGGTGGCCGCCAGCACGATCACGGCCTGCGAGGAGGCGAAGCCGTCGATCTCGGTCAGGATCTGGTCGAGCGTCTGCTCGCGCTCGTCGTTGGCGCCGGTGACCGACACCGAGCCCTGGCGCGAGCGCCCGATGGCGTCGAGCTCGTCGATGAAGATGATCGACGGCGCGGCCTCCTTGGCCTTGGCGAACAGGTCGCGTACGCGAGCGGCGCCGACGCCGACGATGGCCTCGATGAACTCGGAGGCGGAGATCGAGAAGAACGCGGCGTGAGCCTCGCCGGCCACGGCGCGCGCCAGCAGCGTCTTGCCGGTGCCGGGCGCGCCGGACAGCAGCACGCCGTGCGGCATGCGCCCGCCGAGGCTGCCATAGCGGTCGGGGTTGCGTAGGAAGTCGACGATCTCGGTCAGCTCGGCCTTGGCCTCCTCGATGCCGGCGACGTCGGCGAACGTGACGCGAATGCTCTCCGGGTCCACGCGCCGCGCCTGCGATTTCCCGAACGCGCCGAGCGCGCCCATGCCGCCGCCGCCCGCGGTGGCGCGTTTGGCGATCAGCACGAACAGCCCCACGATCAGCAGCGTGGGCCCGAAGCCGAGCAGCAGCTCGGTCAGCAGCGACTGGCTGGTGCTGGTCGATTCGGCGTTGATCTTGACGCCCTTTTCCTGAAGCAGCGCCGAGAGCTGGCTGCCGTTCCAGAAGGTGGGCACCTGTGTGGCGAACAGCTTGGTGGGCTTGGCTTTGGCGTTGGGGTAGCGGACTTTGGCCTTGAGCTCGCCCTGCACGGTGTCGCCCTTGGTGGAGATCGAACTGACCTGGCCGCTCTTGACGTGTTCGAGGAAGTAGGGGCTGAACGGGATCGTCACCCGTTCTTCGCTGGTGGTGGGCTGGAACAGCAGATAGGAGGCCCAGTTGAGCGCCAGCAGGATCAACACGAACCACAGGAATCCGGGCCGGCGGTGCGGCGGCGGGCCGCTGGGCGCCTGCTCGGGCATGCCGCGCCCGTCGGGCGCCGGCGAGACCTGCCAGCCGCGTTTGTCGCGCGGCATCGGCGGGTGCGCGTCCGAGCGGGCGCCCGTCTCGTCGGTCGGCGTCGCGGTGGGCGGCTCTGGCATTGCGTCCATGCTAAGGCCTATGCGCGCTGGGGCCGGCGCGGGCGGCGCGGGACTCCCATGTCCGTAGAACACCGCAATCGCTGTGTTGGTTGGTGCGGAGGCCGCGGCGCGGCGCGGGTCCTACGCTGCAAGCAGGCTATCCAAGGAGAAGATCAGATGTTCAAGAACGTGCTTGTGGGAGTGGATGGAAGTTCCAACGGCCGCGACGCGATCGCGCTGGCGGCGCAGCTGACCGACCGCGACGGCAGGCTCACGCTCGCGCACGTGCACCCCGGTTCGCTGCACCCGCTGCACGCCGTCACGCCCGGCCTGGTGAACGAAGAGCGGGAGGCTTCGCAGAAGCTGCTGGAGCGCGAGCGCGAGGCCGCCGACGTGGACGCGGCGCTTCTCAGCGTCGTCGCCTCGGCCCCCGGAGGTGGCCTGCACCGCCAGGCCGAGGAGCAGGACGCGGACCTGCTGGTGGTCGGCTCCTGCAGCCGCGGCGCGTTCGGGCGGGCGATGCTCGGCGACGACACGCGCGCGGCCCTCAACGGCGCACCGTGCGCGGTGGCGGTGGCGGTGAAGGGCTATGGCGAGCACCCCACCCCGTTGGCCAAGGTCGGCGTGGGCTACAACGGCTCGCCCGAGAGCAGGGCCGCGCTGGCGATCGCCCAGCAGCTGGCCGAGCCGACGAACGCGTCGGTGGCGGCGTTGGAAGTGGTTTCGATCCCCACCTACGCGTTCACCGGCCTGATCCCGCCCACCATCGGCGAGGGCGTGGACATCGTCCTGAAGGAGGCCAGCGCGCGCATGGGCGAGCTCGAGGGCGCGCATGGCAGCGCGGTGTACGGGCTGACGGGCGAGGAGCTGGCGGCGTTCGGCGAAGATCTCGACCTGCTGGTGGTCGGCTCGCGCAGCTACGGGCCGATCAAGCGCCTGGTGGTGGGCAGCACCTCCGACTATCTGGAGCGCCACGCGCGCTGCTCGCTGCTGATCCTGCCCCGCACCGCGGTGGCCTCGGTGCTCGAGCAGGAGCCCGTCACGACAGCTGTCGCCGGGAACGCCGCTTGATATCGAGCCGCGAGAGCCGCTACGGTTCGCCCCATGAACGGGACTGAGCCGGACGAGAGCGAGAGCGCGCCGGACGGGGGGCAGCCCACAGATCCGATCCGCGTGGTCCTGGCCGACGACCACGCGGTCGTGCGCAGCGGCCTGCGGCTGTTGCTGGACGCGGAAGCGGACTTCGAAGTGGTGGCGGAGGCCAGCGACGTGGAAGGCGCCAGGCGCTACGTGCGCGGCCACCATCCGGCGGTGCTGGTGCTCGACCTGAACATGCCGGGCGGCTCCAGTCTGGAAGCGATCCCGCTGATCCGAGAGGAGTCGCCGGACACCCAGATCGTGGTGCTGACGATGCAGCAGGAGCCGGCGTTCGCACGCGAGGCGCTGGGCGCGGGAGCGCTGGGCTACGTGCTGAAGGAGGCGGCCGACGACGAGCTGGTGGAGGCGGTGCGCTGCGCGGCCCGGGGCGAGAGCTACCTGAACCCGCGGCTCGGCGCGCGGATCGCATCGGAGCCGCCACCCGGACCGCCGGATGACCTGTCGGAGCGCGAGGTGGACGTGCTGCGGATGATCGCGCTGGGGCACACCAACGCGGAGATCGCCGAACAGCTGTTCCTGTCGGTGCGCACGGTGGAGACGCACCGCTCTCACATCCAGCAGAAGCTGCGACTGGCCACCCGCGCGGAGCTGGTCGGCTACGCGCTGGAGCGCGGGCTGCTCGCCCGCTGACGCTCGCCAGCTACGCTGATCGCATGCGGCGACTACCCACTGCTCCGATCGCGGCGGGCGTGTTCATCGCCAGCTGGGGCGTGGTGGACGTGACCGGCTCGCGCCCGTTGGGCGGGCTCGTGCTCGCGGCGGGAGGCGTGGTGTGTGTACGCATGTGGACCCGCCGCCACGATGCACGGACGGCGGTGGAGCTGGCGGGCGTGGGCGTCGGTGCGTTCGTGCTCTCGCACGTGCTGGCGCTGGCGATCGGCGCGTGGCCGGCCGTGCTGCTGCTGGCGGCGGTCAGCGCTGTGGTCGTGTGGAGGCGTGCCGACGCGCACCCAACGGCGCCGATTCGCGCCTGAAGGACCGTCCGAGGGCTGGCGTTCCGCCCCCGAGCGCGTTACATTCCGCACCATGGCTGCCGTCACATCCGAAGCCGCAGCTGTTGAGGGTCCACCTCATGGCGTGCACGCGCCTCTCGATTTCCAGATCGTCCCGCGCGCGGGCCTGCCGATCGTGGCGGTTGTGCTCGTGCTGCTGATCGTGGGCATCGCCGTCAACGAACTGTGGCCGCTGACCTTCCTGCACGTGGTGGGCGGCGCGGCCTGGACGGTGATCGACCTGTTCCTCGGTTTCGTGCTCGGCCCGATCATGGGCAAACTGTCGATTCCGGCACGGGTCGAGTTCACCACCAAGTTGATGCCGAAGATGGTGCTGATCATGCCCACCGTGGTGACCGTCACGCTGGCGGCCGGATGGCAGCTGGCGACCAAGCTGGGCAACACGCAGACCAGCTACGCGCTGCACGGCTGGATCGTGGCCAGCTACATCGTGGTGGGGATCATGGCTGTGATCGCGCTCGGGCTGCTCGAGCCGGCGAACGTCGCGGTGCTGGTGGAGCTGAAGAAGCCAAACCCGCGTCCCGAGGTGATCGAGCGGCTGATGAAAAGGTTCATCTACACGGCCGGCGCGACCGGGCTGATGCAGGTGGCGACGTTCGTGATCATGACCAAGCTGGCGGCCGGCCCATGAGCGAGCACGACCAGGTGGACGCCGTTCGGCTGCCCCCGGTGACGCAGGTGGGGATGTTCTCGCTGGCGCTGATCCTCACCTCCGGCATCTACCTCTCCGCGCACATCCCCAACCACGTCTCGCTCGCGCCGGCGGTGGCGCTGCTGTCGGCTTCGGCACTGCTGCTGGCGGGCAACCTGCTGGCGCTCGCTCGCACCGACGGCTTCGCCTGGCGGCGCTTCTTCGAGATCGCGAGGTGGGCACTGGTGGCCTACACGATCATCGCGGGAATGATCGAGTACGCGTTCCTGCGCGACAACCTCAGCGGCGGCCCGCTGGTCGTGTTGACGCTGTCGCTGGTTGTGTTCGCCGTGCACGTGCCAGTGCTGATCGGCTTCACCGTGGCGCGCTACGACGAGGGTTAGCCTCCTCGGGACACTAGGATCGTGAGGGCATGCTCGCCCTCACCGCATCCCCCGGCGCGCCCGGCAACGTAGCGCTGCGAGAGGTCGCAGAGCCGACGCCGCTGTCGGGCCAGGCACTGGTGCGTGTGAGCGCCTTCTCGCTCAACCGAGGCGAGTGTCGTCGCCTGCCCGACACGAGCGACGGCGAGCTCACCGGCTGGGACGTGGCGGGCGTGGTCGAGCGTGAGGCCGCCGATGGCTCGGGCCCGCCGCCCGGCACGCGCGTGGTCGGCCTCACACAGCGCGGCGCGTGGGCGCAGCTGGCGGCGATCGACACCGACCTGCTGGCGGCGCTGCCGGCGGAGGTGTCCGACGCTCAGGCGGCGACGCTGCCGGTGGCGGGCCTGACGGCGTTGAAGGCGCTGGACATCATCGGCCCGGTGTTGGCCAAGCGGGTACTCGTGACCGGGGCGAGCGGCGGCGTTGGTCGCTTCGCGGTTCAGCTGGCCAAGCTCGCAGGCGCGCGCGTGACCGGCGTCTCGGCGAGCCCCGAGCGCGCCCGCGGCCTCGCGGAGCTCGGCGTGGATGAGGTGCTGAGCAAGTTCGAGCCCGAGGGGTCGGAGTTCGACGCGATCGTGGAGGGCGTGGGCGGCGCGACGCTCGCCGCGGCCCTGCTGCGGGTGGCACCGTTCGGCGCGATCGTGTCCTTCGCCTCCAGCGACACCACGCCGGTGCAGTTCCGCACGCGGGCGTTCTTTGGCCGAGCGCCAGGTGCGCGTCTGCACGGGCTGTTCGTGTTCGCGCAGCTCCGGCACGAGCGCTCGGGCACGCGCGACCTGGAACGCCTGGCCGCGCTCGTGGCCGACGGCCGGCTGGACTGCTCGATCGACCGCGAGTCATCCTGGCGCGAGGCCGCCGAGGTGATCGACGGGCTGATGGACAGGCGGATCGCGGGCAAGGCCGTGCTGCGGGTGGACTGAGCGCCTGGCTTCGAGCCGGCAGCATCTCCCGCACGGTGTCCGAGCCGGACTGGCGACCGCGTGTAGTCAGCTGCTCTTGAATGTTCAGCCACTCGGCCAGCGTGCGGTCGGTGTGCTGGCCGAGTGGCGTACATCTCGAAGATGCGCAGCACGAACGGCGCCTTCTCTTGTGACGGGAGCCTTCTCTTGTGACGGGCGCTTGAGAGGGCGCCCAATCGGCACTCACTACGCGCGGTCAGCGCCGTGGTGCTCTACGTGTATACGGTGATGCGCGACTTCGTACACGCTGAGCGCCCCGGGGCCGGTGGGATGGCGCGTACCGAAGGCGAGGTACGCGAGGAAGGGTCGACCGTTGCCGTCGATTCGCAGTTGAAAGACCATTCCCCACGTCCCGTCGGGTTCGGGGATGTAGATCTTGACGCAGCTGGGCAGGCTGGTGCCGTCTCTGGCCTCGGTGTCGCAGCGCTTGAGCCGATCAGGCGACAGCCGGTCGGTGGTGAGCTTGTCACGTTCTCTGTGGGCTAGCGTGCGTCCGGTGTCCGACGAGGTGTGCTCGAGGTCCTCGGTGAACGCGGCATCATCGAACTCGACGCGGAAGCGCGCGTCGGGACGGGATGAGGTGGTCACCTACCCCTCGCCGTCAGGCGCCAGGAAGGGGCCGTACTCGGCCTCGAAGGCAGCGAACTCCTCGGCGGTCGCAGGACGCCCGTCGTACTCAGGCGTGACAGTCGGATATGTGTCGGGCACCAGGGTCAACTCGCCGTTGGGCCGCCTGTCCTTGACGATGTACTCGCCGACGATGTCGCCGGACAGCGTCACATGGGATTCGGATGCCATGGCCCCATGATCGCAGGTGGTCCGGCTCATCCGCAAGGCCCCGCAGCTCACCCCCGCTCGAACCGCGCGGCCTCCTCCGAGCCGCCGGTGGCGTCGCCCTCGCTGTAGGCGTGCGCGCCGGCTCCTGCCAGATGGCCGCCGTCTACGATCAGGTATTCGTCGCGGATGGGACGCCCGGCGAACCAGCACTCGAGGATCTCGCGGGTGCCGGCCGCGTAGCGCGCCTGCGCGGACAGGCTCGTACCGGAGGTGTGCGGCGTCATGCCGTGGTGGGGCATGGTGCGCCACGGGTGATCCCGCGGCGCGGGCTGCGGGAACCAGACGTCACCGGCGTAGCCGGCCAGCTGGCCGCTCTCGCAGGCGCGTGCCACCGCGTCGCGGTCGCAGATCTTGCCGCGGGCGGTGTTGATCAGGTAGGAGCCGCGCTTCATCTTGCCCAGCAGCTCCTCGTCGAACAGGTTCTCCGTTTCGGGGTGCAGCGGCGCGTTGATGGTGACCACGTCGCATGCTTCCACCAGCGACTGCGCGTCCGGGTGGAACGTGACGCCCAGCTCCTGCTCGACCTCTGCGGGCAGGCGGTGGCGGTCGGTGTAGTGCAGGCCGACGTCAAAGGGCTTCAGGCGACGCAGCACCGCCGTGCCGATGCGCCCGGCGGCGACGCTTCCGACCTGCATACCCTCGAGGTCGTATGAGCGCGCTACGCAGTCGGCGATGTTCCAGCCGCCGTCGATCACCCACTGGTAGGAGGGGATGTAGTTGCGCACGAGGCCGAGGATCATCATCACGACGTGCTCGGCCACGCTGATGCTGTTGGAGTAGGTCACCTCGGCGACGGTGATGCCGCGCTCGATGGCGGCCTGCAGGTCGACGTGGTCGGAGCCGATGCCGGCGGTGAGCGCGAGCTTCAGGTTGGGAGCCTTGGCGATGCGCTCTGCGGTCAGGTAGGCCGGCCAGAAGGGCTGGGAGATGACCACCTCGGCGTTGGGCAGCTCGCGCTCGAACTCCGAGTCGGGGCCGTCCTTGTCGGAGGTGACGATCAGCTGGTGGCCGAGACCCTCCAGGAAGCTGCGCAGGCCGAGCTCGCCGGACACGCAGCCGAGGAGCTCGCCGGGTGTGAAACCGAGCCCTTCGGGGGTGGGAGCGTCTGGCCGCCGGGGTAGCCCTCGATCTTGGGGATTCGTCGCGCGCGTAGGCCGGCGGATAGCCGTCGATGGGATCGTCGTAGAGCACGCACAGTACGTTGGCCATGGGTTGACTCCCTCGTTGGGTGTTTCAGAGATACTCCCACTATGAAAGCCATACAGATAGTCGAGGAGTCAGGTCCAGACACAGGCCTTGCGCTTGTTGACATCCCAGAGCCCGAGGCTTCGCACATGCTCACGCCGGGGTCGGGTGTGATCGTGGACGTGCACGCGGCCGGTGTTTCCTTCCCCGAGCTACTGCAGACACGGGGGCAGTACCAGATGAAACCGCCGCTTCCCTACGTTCCTGGCAGCGAGGTTGGCGGTGTGGTGCGCAGCGCGCCGCCGGGCGCCAGAGTCAAGCCGGGCGACCGTGTGGCGGCGTTCTGCGCGCTTGGTGGCTTTGCCGAGACTGCGGTGGCGCCGGAGTTCTTCACGTTCGAGCTCTCGCCGGAGCTCGACTTCGCGCAGGGCGCGGGCCTGATCCTCAACTACCACACCGCCTATTTCTCACTGGCGATGCGCGGACGCCTGCGGGCGGGCGAGACGGTGCTCGTCCACGGTGCAGCCGGCGGTGTGGGTACGGCCTCGCTGCAGGTTGCCAAGGGCATGGGCGCGCGCACGATCGCGCTGGTGTCGAGCGACGCCAAGGCCGCGGTGGCGCGCCAGGCGGGGGCGGATGAGGTGGTGATGCTGAGCGACAGTTGGAAGGACGAGGTCAAGGAGCTCTCCGGCGGTGGCGTGGACGTGGTGCTCGACCCGGTGGGCGGCGATCGCTTCACCGACAGCTTGCGCTCGCTGCGCGAGGACGGAAGGCTGGTGGTGGTGGGCTTCACCGGAGGCTCGATCCCGGAGGTCAAAGTCAACCGCCTGCTGCTGGGCAACACCGAGGTGGTGGGCGCCGGCTGGGGCGCCTACGCGCTGGCCAAGCCGGATCTCAACCGCGAGATCGGCGCGGCGGTCAACCGCATGGTGGACGAGGGCTTCATACGCCCGATCGTGGGCGAGCGCTTCCCGCTGGAGCGCGCCGGCGACGCGCTGAAGCTGCTCGACGAGCGCCGTGCCACCGGCAAGGTCGTGCTCGACGTGCGCTCGGGCTGAGGGTCAGAGCTTTCGATAGACGCTGCTGCGGTGAGCGGCGAGCAGGAGACGCCTCTGGCGCTTGGCGCATGGCGCTGGGATCATCGGGGTACCCAAAGCAAGGAGTCCCGATGATGGAGTCCTCTCAAACCCCCACACGCGTGTTGGTGGTGGCGCACAAGACTGCCGCCACCCAGCCGCTGCTCGACGCGGTGCGTGAGCGCGCACAGCGTGGGCCGTGCGTGTTCACACTGATGGTGCCCAACCCGGCGCACGGACTGCACAAGGTGGTCGACCCGGAGGATCAGGACCAGGGCGAGGCTGCGGCGGTGATCGCGCAGGCGGTACCGCTCCTGGAAGAGGCGGCGGGCTCGCCGGTGCAGGGCATCGTGGGCGCCCCCGACCCGGTGGTGGCCACGCACGACGCGATCAACCTGATCGGCTTCGACGAGGTGATCGTCTCGACGCTCCCCACCAAACTGTCGCACTGGTTGAAGCTCGACCTGCCGGCCAAGATCTCAGGGGCGGGGCTGCCGGTTACGACGGTGACGCCGAGCGATGATGCGGCGGTCGTTGCCGGCGGCGGCGGCGCGAGTTCGGCTGCGTAACGGTCTAGTAGAACGACGCGTAATGGTCTAGTAGGCCGGTCTGCTGACCCTGCGCTGGCGGTTCGTTACTTACCTGATGGCCCGACGGAATCGCGGTTGTGCCAGCGACGTTGCTCGGGCCTTGATCCAATACGCGTGGGTGAATAGCAGCGACGTGGTTGAGGCGGCCGAGCACGTCGGTGGTGGGGGCGACCTTCGCGTTCTCGTAGTCGGACAGCCGAGACGCCGATGTGCCGGCCGCCAGTGCGAACTGGCGTAGCGTCATTCCTGTCTGCGCGCGCCAGGAGCGGATTTGCGCGGCGTACTCGACTCGTCCTCGGCGGGCGACATCCGCGCGGGCGTGGCGAATCACATTGGACATCAATGCGTCGACGCCGTAGTGCTCGCCCCAGTCGGTCACGGCTTCAGCTGTGCGCGCAGCGGGACCCCACGGGTTTTGTCGGATCGATTGGGCGAGCTGACGCCAGTCCGACAGCGACCCACGGTCGATGACCGTCTCGATCGCCTCGGCCGGCCACTGGTCCATTGGCGTGCTGGAATCGAAGTCGAGGTTGCGAAATCGCACTGTCATCGCACCATCCTCTCCGCGAGATCGGCAAGCACCGCCTTGACCGTTAGTGAAGGGTTCACGCCTATTGATTATCAGATCCGATAACAAATGCTCACTCTTGCGCCTGTGCATCAGACCCCCGGCGTGGGGTTATCCCCCCATTGCATTCGGGGGCCTGCCACCGGCCTTTGGGTGGACGACACCCTCGACATGCGTTCACGCCACGGCGAACATGAGTGTCGATGAGCGCCACCACCGACGAGTCTGTCGACCTGCACGTCCCGCCGGAGCTCGACGGCGCCTCCGCCGCATCTGAGGCGAGCGATGGACCCACGCCGGAGGAGATCCAGCTTCCGGTGATGGAGAGCCTTGATCGCCTGGCAACGGGGATCATCACGGCGGTGCCGCCGCTGCTGTTGCTGCTGGCGGTGCTGAAGACTTGGAACCACGAGCTGCACTGGCGCGACGTGGCGATCTTCCTGATCATGTACATCCCGACCGGGCTGGGCATCACGGTGGGCTTCCACCGCCTGTTCACACACCGCAGCTTCAAGGCCAAGCCGTGGCTGCGCGGTCTGCTGGCGATCCTGGGCACGATGGCGGTGGAGGGCCCGGTGATCTCGTGGGTGGCCGACCACCGCAAGCACCATGCCTACTCGGATCGTTACGGCGACCCGCACAGCCCGCACGTGGACAGCCACGGCGACCACGCCACGGGTTGGCGCGGCGCCCTCAGAGGTTTGGCGCACGCGCACGTGGGCTGGCTGTTCGACCACACCCAGCGCGGATCGCGCGAACGCTTCGCGCCCGACCTGCTGGCCGACCCGGTGGTGTCGTTCGTGGACCGCACGTTCCTCTTGTGGGCGCTGCTCGGCATGGCGATCCCGTTTGGGCTGGGCGTGCTGATGGGAGGCACGCTGGACGCGGGCCTGGAGGCGATGCTGTGGGGCGGTGCGGTGCGGATGATGGTGCTCCACCACGTCACCTACAGCATCAACTCGCTGTGTCACTTCTTCGGACGCCGTCGCTTCGCAACCGACGATCAGTCACGCAACCTGCAGTGGCTGGCGCCGTTCTCGCTGGGCGAGGCTTGGCACAACAACCACCACGCGTTCCCCACCTCGGCGTTTCACGGCATGGGCGCCCGCGAGCTGGATTTCTCGGGCCTGCTGATCGCGGGACTGGAGCGCATGGGCGTGATCTGGGACGTGCAGCGCGTAACTCCTGAGCGCCAGGCGGCGAAGGCGGTCGAACGCTGATCTCACCGCACTGGCTGCGCCGTGCGACCATAGGCGGGATGGACGAACGCGCGCGGCTGTCGGTCGACCTGTCCCGCGCCCGCGGGACCCAAACCAGGCGCTGGATGCCGGCGCTGGCGGCAGGCCTGTCGATCGGCGAATACGTGCGCTCGCTGGTGCGTCGCCTGGCGTTCCTGACGGCGGTGCTGCTGGCGGCCATCTGGGTGCTCACCGGCAGGGGCTATTTCTGGCCGGCGTGGGCATGGCTTGGCCTGGGCGCGGTGGTGCTGCTTGACTGGGGCGCCGGCTGGGCGTGGAGTCGAACGCCGGGCGCGGAGCGACGCGTGGCGTGTGTGTGGACGCTGCTGGGCGTGGCGGCGGCGATCCTGATGGCCACCTGGATGCTGACCTGGCTGCTGGCCGGGGTGCACGAGTTCTGGCCGGCGTGGGGCCTGTTCGGCCTGGCCACCACCGGCAGCGCCTACTCGCTGATCGCGCTGCACGACCGCGTGCTGGTGGCCCGCGGACGCCGGGCGCTGCGCGCAAGGATCGACCTGCTGACGCGCACGCGCCGGCAGGCGATGGACGCCCAGGCGGCGGAGCTGCGCCGCATCGAGCGCGACCTGCACGACGGCGCGCAGGCTCGACTGGTGGCGCTGACGTTGCAGCTGGGACGGGCGGAGATGCGCGTGAGCGACCAGCCGGAAGTCCGGCAGCTGATCGCCGACGCCCAGAGCGAGGCACGCCATGCGATCGCGGAGCTCAGAGATCTGGCGCGCGGGATCGTGCCGCCGCTGCTGGCCGATCGCGGGCTGGTGGCGGCGGTGGAATCGCTGGCGGCGCGCTACGGGCTGGGCACGGCGATCGACGCCGACACCCACCGCACCCTGGCACCGGCGATCGAGAGCGCCGCCTACTTCGTGATCGCAGAGGCGCTGACCAACACCGCCAAGCACGCCAATGCCCGACGCAGCTGGGTGAAGCTGAGCGACGAGCACCGGATGCTGCTGGTGGTGGTGGGCGACGATGGGCAGGGAGGCGCCGAGCTGAGCGGCTCGGGCCTGGCGGGGCTGCGCGCGCGGGTGGAGGCACTTGACGGGCAGCTGCGTGTGGAGAGCCCGGCCGGCGGCGGCACGCTGGTGGAGGTCAGCCTGCCGTGCGCGTAGTGATCGCCGAGGACCTGGCGCTGCTGCGCGAAGGCCTGGTTGCGCTGCTGCGCGAGAACGACATCGAGGTGGTGGCGCAGGTCGAGAGCGGGCCGGCGCTGCTGCAGGCGATCGCCGGGCACAAGCCCGACCTGGTGATCGTGGACGTGCGCCTGCCGCCCACGTTCAGCGACGAGGGACTGCTGGCTGCGATCGAGGCGCGCCGTCGTCAACCGGAGCTGGGCGTGCTGGTGCTCTCGCAGTATGTGGAGACGGCGTATGCCAGCGAGCTGATCGGCGACGACAGCGCCGGTATCGGCTACCTGCTGAAGGAGCGCGTGGGCGACGTGCGGGCTTTCATCGACGCACTGCACCGAGTGGCCGACGGCGGTACGGTGCTGGATCGTCAGGTGGTGGCCGAGCTGCTGGCGCCGCGCGACGGAAAGATGCAGGCGCTGTCGGGGCTCACCGCCCGCGAGCGCGAGGTGCTGGCGCTGATGGCCGAGGGCCGCTCAAACACTGCCATTGCGGAGAGCCTGGTGGTCACGCCCGGTGCGGTTGAGAAGCACATCACCAACATCTTCTCCAAGCTGGAGCTTCCGGCCTGTGACGACGATCACCGCAGGGTGCTGGCGGTGCTGGCCTACCTGAGAGTCGCCTCCTGAGTCCACCTGGACCCGGTGGGCAGCCGGGTGGACGTGATAAAACCGGTGCCCCGATGGATGCGGTCAATGAAAAGTGCGGCGCGCGGCCCACGAGCAGCTTGCACGACGCCACGCTGAGCTGAGTGTCGAGATGAACAGTCCCTCACGAGGCGCCGCCGGCGCCGACCTTCTCACGCGGGTGATCGCCGAGATCGCCGCGCGACGCGACAGCCTGTATGGGGCGGTGCAGGAGTACCGGCAGCTGCTGGACGCGATCGACGCGCTCGGCGAACGGGAGGTAGCGCCCACTCCGCCCCCGCGTGCAGCCGTGCGCAGCGCGCCTGCCGTGGCGAAGGCGACACCGAAGGTCAAAGCGCCGGCAAGGGTCAAAGCGCAGGCGAAGATCAAAGTGCCGCCGACGCCCAAGGACGAAGCGCCGGCCACGACCGCGCCGGTGCTCACCGAGCGCCAGACGCCGCCTCCTGGCGCCGAGGTCGTGCCGAGCATTGAGCGCAGCGAGGACGGCCAAGCTGCTGCTCCGCGCAAGAAGGTACCGGCCAGCGGCGAGGATCAGCAGGCGATCCTGGCGGCCCTCGAGCACGGCTCGCACACGGTCGGCGAGCTGATGGTGGTCACGGCGATGACGGGGCCGACCATTCGCGATGCGGTCAAGCTGCTGAGCAAGGCGGGAAAGGTGACGCGCACGACGCGCGAAGGCAAGGCCGCCTACGCGCTCGCGGGCTGAACGCCCTGGCAGCTCGCGCGCACTGCCTCGGCGGTGCCCACATACGGTGTGAGCGCCATGTAGATCAACTGCGGCGCAACGAACGGCAGTTCCTGGACGCGTTCGCTTTGGATGTAGTGGTGGAGCACCTGCCAAACGCCGCCGGCGACCGCCTCGGCGGTGATCGATGGAACGGCGCTCCGCTCGGGCGCCAGGCGCTGTCCCTGCAGCAGGTAGGCGGCGAATGCGTCCATGCCGGCGTTGCGTATCTCGATCGTCTCCGGGCTCGCCGCAAACGTGTCCACCACGCTCAGGTGCGCGTGGGCGGGCTCGGAGGCCAGGTAGTGGATCAGGGCGGTCAGGCTGGCGGCCACAGCGCGGGGCCAGTCGTCCTTGTGCGCGTCATAGGCCTCCACGGTGATCCTCAGGGCCTGGTGCATCCCCACCTTCTGCGCACCCATGAACGCGTCGTGCTTGGATGGGTAGATCCCGTAGAAGGTCTGGTAGGAGACGTTGGCGCGGCGGGCGATCTCGGGGATGGTGAGGGCCGCCAGGCCCTTCTCTGCCACGATCGCCGCGGTGGCGTCCACGATGCGCTCCTGTTGGCTTTTGACGATGAACTGCCGCGGCAGATCGCTGCGCCCGCTTGGCAGGCGGCCCTCTGCGCGCCGCGCTCGCTCGGAGGGCTCCAGGCTGGCGTCACTGCCCGCGTCAAGCTCCTCCTCTTGCAACAGCAGCTCCTCGGGAAGCCGTCGCGGGTAGAACGCCGCCCAGTGGGTCAACTCGCTGGCGAGATCGGGTAGCTCCTGCTCGCGCCCGGTGCGCAGGCGCGAGGTGGTCACCTCGCGGATGCCGCCGAGGATGAACTTGACGGTCAGGTCGATCTCGTCCGAGGGCGCTGTGCCGTCGCGGCTGTGACGGATGCGATCTTCGAAGGCCTTGAGGGCCTGCGTGCGACGGTTCAGCATCCGCGAGCCCGCCCCGAACGCGCCGAGCACGTACAGCGAGATCGGCTGTGGTTCCTGGACGGCGAGCTCGGCGAAGGCGCTCATTGCTTGGAGCAACTGCTGGCCGCGGGGGCTTGCGGTGTATGCGCCCATCACCGTCTTGACGGTCCGCTCGGCGATCTCGTCGTACGTATTCAGAAACAGGTCTTCCTTGTCGCTGTACAGGCCGTAGAAGGTCGGCGGTGAGACGTGGGCGAGTTTGGCGAGATCCACGATCCGAACCGCCGGGTAGCCCTTGTGCGCGATCAGCTCGATCAGGGCGTTCTGCAAACGCTCGCGTTGGTTGCGCTTGACGGTCGCGGGGTCGAGCCCGTGCATGCCCGTGGGAAGCGGGCGATAGCGCTCGTTGGAGGAGCTGCCGGCGTTGGAATCGCCCTTCATGGCCGGCGTCGTCTCATCATCGCTCGGTGGCCTGTGTGGGACATCGCGGACCGCCATGTCGGGCCAGCCTCCATTTGACAATACGTGAGGTCGAGCCTATCAAGCTGTGGACTTTAGTCAAGCCCAGTGGACAGTCCGGGCGGACAGTCTAGCCGCGAATCGTGGCCGACGCTCGCAGTACCGCGCCGCTTGCGTTCAGGGCCTGGACGGCCACGTAGGCCTGGGCTGAGGGCAGCTGGATGGCGGTCTCGAAGCCGCTTCTCGGCGCCCCGGCCACAGGTGCGAGGCTCTTGGCGGAGGCGCCCCCCAACACCCGCCAGCTGGCCGTTTGGTTATCGCCGTTCCAGCTCGCATAAACGGTCATGGGGGCGCTTGCGGAACGCGGCGTGGCGGCGATTGCGGGCGGTTGACCGGGTGCGCCGACCCACGGGAAGCGGTAGGCGCGATACGACTCGTAGGAGCCGTGCATGTGGGCGTCGAACAGCAGCTGGCCGCTGGCGCTGAATTCGGAGAAGAACGGCTCGGACCCCCAGCCCACGAACACGTCGCCGTCTTCCTGGACCTGCACGCTTCCCTGGCTGCCCGACGCGATCGGAGTGGGATGCTCGTACTGGGCCAGGACCGTGTCGGTGTTGGTCTGTGGATTCACCGACAGCAGCAGGACGCGAGACTGCGGGTGGACCTTGGGCACTCCGCCGTTGTCGAACACGCTGATCGTGCCGTTGGCGAGCACGGTCGCGTCATGCTGGTAGGCGGTGCTGGCTCCGGTGGCGAGGTGCACGCTCGAGTTCTTGCCGCCGATGCTGGCAACGATCTGGCCGGTTGCTGTGTTCAGCTCATACAGGGCCGAGGTGTTGCGCGCCGAGATCAGCGTCACCGCTCCCGATGGCGACTGGGGCAGCTGGTCGATCGAGTTGGCGTGGAAGTAGTCGAACGGCCAGTGCGGGCTGGCGCCGACCGGCGAGCTGTAGGAGGCGGATGGCGCCACGTGGTCGAGGCTGTGCCACTCGCGGCGCACCAGGTGGGTGGCGAGGTCTATTTCCTGAACGATGCCGTCTGTGACGTCGCCGTCGGCGGGCCCCCCGTAGGCGGACAGGTTGCAGGCGATCGGATGGAACACCGTCAGCAGCGCGGTGTTCTGGGGGGTGAGGTGGAAGTCGTGCAGGTCCGCCTTGAAGCCGTTGCCGGCCAGGAGCTGCCCGATCGGCTGGTAGGAGCTGTTGTAGATCACCTCTTCGCCCTGCCCGAAGCCCTGTTCGAGGATGTTCCCCTGCCACCACGTGAGCACGGGCGCGCCGGCGAGTTGCTGCACCTGCAGGTTGGTCGCCACCAGGCTCCCAGACGTGGGATGGAACCACACGAGGTTCCCCGCTTCGTCGAAGATCATCGGACCGCTGGGGCCGGGCCCGGAGTAGGGCGTGGCGAACATGTCCCCCGGCGTGGCCTGTGGGGAGCGGGCGCTGACCACGATCACAGGAGGCTGCAGCGTGGGTTCGGAGCGGAAGTGCTGCTGCTCCTTGTAGTCGCGGTTGACGCTTGCGGTGGAGGCGGAGTAGATGCCGGTGTCCGTTTGTGCGACCACGAAGCTGAAGGCGAATGGCTGGGTGGTGGCGCCGCTGTGCACGCTGCCCTTCACGGTGACGCTCTCGCCCAGGCTGAACGGATTGGAGAGCACGAAGCTCGCCCCGTCGCCTTGGGAGTAGCCGCGCAGGCTGCCACTGTGGACACCGCTCTGCGAGCCGCGCACGCTGATCACGTGAATGGCGCTGGGCGGTGCACCGAGCATGCTGATCTGGGCATGGGCGGAGGCGTCGAAGGAGCCTGGCAAGGGCGAGACGGCGAGGCTGGTGCCGGGCAGCACAGCGGATCGGTTGAGCTGCGTGGGTACGCACCTGGGGCCACTGGCGGAGCTGGATGCGGCGTGCGCGCGCTCAGATGCGAAGGCCGTGCCTGCCACGCTGGTCAGGGCCAGCACGATCGTCGAAGCGAGGATCGGTGTGCGCTTGCGCACGCGTGACTTCCAGCTGTGTGTGGCGCTCACTTGTTAGAAGACAGGCGTCTCGGTGTAGTCGCCGAAGACCTGCTGCAGGGACTCGATGATCTCGCCCTCGCTGGCGTGTGCGCGGGCGCACTCGAGCAGTGGCTCCATCAGGTTGCGATCGGGGTGGGCGGCCTGCTCGCGCAACGCTGCCAGCGAGCGCTCGACCGCCGCGCCGTCGCGCGCTGCGCGTGCGGCCTCCAGGCGCCCGATCTGCTTGCGCTCCAGCGCCGGGTCCACCCGCAGCGTGGGGATCTGCTCCTCATCGTTGGCCACGAAGCTGTTGACGCCGACCACGATCCGTTCGCCTGCGTCGATCTCCTGCTGCAGCGAGAACGACGCGTCGGCGATCTCACGCTGCGGATAGTTGAGCTTGACCGCCTCCACCATGCCGCCGAGCTCGTCGATCTTGTTGAAGTACTCATACGTGCGTCGCTCCATCTCATCGGTGAGCGCCTCCACGAAGTAGGAGCCGGCAAGTGGATCGACGGTGTTGGTCACGCCTGTCTCGTGGGCGATCATCTGCTGCGTGCGCAGCGCGATCGTGACGGCCTGCTCGGTGGGCAGCGCGAGCGCCTCGTCGTAGGAGTTGGTGTGCAGCGACTGGGTGCCGCCGAGCACGCCGGCAAGCGCCTCAATGGTTGTGCGCACGATGTTGTTGAGCGGCTGCTGGGCGGTGAGGCTGACCCCGGCCGTCTGGGTGTGGAAGCGCATCTGCCACGACTTCGGGTTCTTGGCGCCAAAGGTCTCACGCAGCTCGCGCGCCCAGATTCGCCGGCCGGCCCTGTACTTGGCGATCTCCTCGAAGAAGTCGATCTGCGCGTTGAAGAAGAACGACAGGCGCGGCGCGAAGTCATCCACGTCCAGGCCGCGGGCGACCGCCTGCTCGACATAGGTGAGCCCGTCCTTGAGCGTGAACGCCAGCTCCTGCTGGGCGGTGGAGCCGGCCTCACGGATGTGGTAGCCGGAGATCGAGATCGGGTGCCAGCGCGGCATCTGGCGCGTGCACCACTCGATCATGTCGCCGCACAGGCGCATGGCGGGGTCGATCGGGAAGCACCACTCCTTCTGGGCGATGTACTCCTTGAGGATGTCCGCCTGGATCGTTCCCGACAGGCGCTGGCGGGGAACGGGGCCGATGCCAGCCGAGTCGCCGGCCTCGGCGGCGGCCACGTAGAAGGCCAGCATGATGGCGGCGGGAGCGTTGATGGTCATCGATACCGACACCTCGCCCAGGTCGATCCCCGAGAACAGCGTCTGCATGTCGTCCAGTGTGTCCACCGCCACGCCCTCGCGCCCGACCTCGCCCAGCGAGCGCACGTGGTCGGAGTCGTGGCCCATCAGCGATGGCATGTCGAAAGCGGTGGACAGGCCGGTCTGGCCGTGATCGAGCAGGTAGTGGAAGCGCTCGTTGGTCTCCTCGCTGGTGCCGAACCCGGCGAACTGGCGCATCGTCCACAGCCGCCCGCGATACATGGAGCTGTGAATGCCGCGCGTATAGGGGTACTGGCCGGGCAGCCCGATGGGATCCTGCTCGGGTGGGTGGGCACCTATTCCCGCGGGCAGGTCGGCGGGCGTGTACAGCTCGCGGACGGGCTCACCGGAAAGCGTGCGGAACGAATCCTCGTCTGTGCTCTCGCTCGCGTGTGACGCAGGCTCCTGGCTGACTGCCATAACTGCCTGAATGCTACTCGTCGCGCTAGCCTCGGCTACAGATGCACGGCGAGCTCAGCCGCATGGTCGGCGCCGAGCATGTGCTCCAGGCGCCGCCGGACTCCCCCTACAACCGCGACTGCTCGGGCAGGCGAGGTGTGGATGGGCGCGCCGACGCGGTGGTGCTGCCGGGCAGCGCACAGGAGGTGGCCGACGTGGTGCGCTGGTGCTACGAGCACGACGTGCCGATCGTGGCGCGCGGCGGCGGCACCGGGCTGGTGGGCGGCGCGGTGGCGATCGACGGCGGAGTGGTGTGCTCGATGGAGCGCCTGTGGCGTGTGCGGGAGCTGGAGCCGGGCCTGTGGCGGATGCTGCCGGAAGCGGGTGTGCGCACGCGCGACGTGCAGCGCCTGGCGCGCGAGAACGGCCTCATGTTCGCCCCCGACCCGGGCGCCTCCGAGCAGTCGCAGATCGGCGGCAACGTGGCCACCAACGCGGGCGGCCCGCACGCGCTGAAGTACGGCGTGACCGGCTCGTGGGTCTCCGGGCTTGAGGTGGTGCTGGCGCCGGGCGAGCTGGTGCAGCTGGGCGGCTGGGCGGGCAAGGACGTGGCGGGCTATGACATCAAGAGCCTGCTGGTGGGCTCGGAGGGCACACTGGGGCTGATCACGGCTGTGCGCCTGCGCCTGCTGCCGGCTCCGGAGAGCGCCCTGGTGACGGTCGTGTTCACGCGCTCGTGCGCGGACGGCTGCGCGGCGATCGAGCAGATACTGGCGGCCGGCGTGCGTCCGTCGGTGCTGGACTTCATGGACGCGGACACGCTCGAGATCGTCGCGGCCGGCTATCCGAGCGAGATTCCGCCGCAGGCGGGCTTCGCGCTGATCGTGGAGGTGGACGGCTCGCGGGAGGAGGCGCGCGCACAGCGCCACGAGCTGCTGGAAGTGCTCCACGAAGTGGCGGTTGCGGTGCAGGAGCCGAGCGACCCGCAGGCGCTTTGGCGTTGGCGCGATGGTGTCAACGGAGTGGTCACAGGCGCGCGTGGTGCGAAGGTGAGCGAGGACGTGGTGTTCCCCGTGGAGCGCCTTGGCGAGGGACTGACGCGCTTCGCGGAATTGGCTCAGGCAAAGGGATTGCGCTCGTGCGCATGGGGTCACGGCGGCGAGGGCAACGTTCACGCCACGGTGTTGGTGGACCCCGCTTCGGAGCTCGAGTTGGATGCTGCGGAGGCGCTCGGCGAGGAGCTGTTCGCGTTGGTGATCGAGCTCGGCGGCTCGGTCGCCGGAGAGCACGGCGTGGGCTGGCTCAAGCGTGGGCGCCTGGAGTCCCAGTGGGCCGAATCGGCACTCGATTTGCATGAACGGCTGAAGCGTGTTTTCGACCCCAAGGGCCTGCTGAACCCAGGGAAGAAGCTGGCACGGTACCCTGCCCGATCGCCGGTGACATACAACTGAAAGGAAGCACCTACATGAACAAGTCACAGCTGGTAGAGGCGGTAGCGGCAGACAGCGGTCTGTCGAAGACGGACACGTCACGCGCGATCGAGTCGCTTTTGGACACGGTCACCAAGACGCTCAAAAAAGGCGACGAGGTCAGCATCACTGGCTTCGGCAAGTTCTCGGTGGTCAAACGCGCGGCGCGTCAGGGCGTCAACCCCCGCACGGGCGAGCGTGTGAAAATCAAAGCGTCCAAGGCCCCCAAGTTCTCGGCTGGCGCCACGCTCAAGCAGGCGGTGAGCCCCAAGAAAAAATAGGGCGTCCGATCATGACGCTCGTCACCGAGCTGGAGCTCCCCGCGTTCGACTACATGGACGCTTCGATGCGCGGGGACCGCTTCCATGCGGCGATGAGCGATTTGCGCAGCAAGGGCTGGTTGGCCTCAGGGCCATTCGGCTACATCGTGCTCGACCACGAGTCGGCCGAGTTCTTTCTGCGCAGCCGGGCGGCGATCTTCCCGGGGATGAAGATCGCAGAGATCTTTGGGGTCAGCGAGGGGCCGCTGTACGAGCAGATGAAGCACAACATCCTGCACGTCAACGGCCCCGACCATTCGCGGCTGCGCAGCCTGGTCAATCCCGCGCTGTCCCCACGTGCGGTCGAGCGCTACAGGCCGGCCATGCGCGGGTTCATGCGGGACCTGCTGGCGCAGGCGGGCACAAGCTGCGAGTTCGTGGAGGCGTTCGCCAAGCCATACCCGTCGCAGGTGATCGCGTTGGTGATGGGCGCGCCGATCGAGGACGCGCCCAGGTTGCACCATTGGTCGAACTGGATTCAGCGGCAGTTCGACGCGGCCAGCATGGCCACCGAGCGAGAGGGCATCGACCGCGCGGTGGAGGAGTTCTACGAGTACGCCGAGCAGCTCGTGCGCTCGCGCCGCAGCAGCCCGGGCGACGATTTGATCTCGAAGCTGATCGAGGCCGCCGATCCGGCCCACCCACCCGAGCGCCTGTCCGATCTGGAGTGCATCAACCTGGTGTTCAACGTGCTGGTGGGTGGCGTGGACACCAGCCAGAGCCAGCTGGCGCACACCATCAGGCTGCTGGCCGAACATCCGCAGCAGTGGGCGCTGCTGGAGCAGACCCGTCGCTGGCGGTGAAAGCGGTGGAGGAGTCGCTTCGCTACGAGCCGATCACGCCGTTCACCGCCCGCATCACAACTGAGGAGCTGACCTACCGCGACGTCACGTTCCCTGAGGGCACCATCGTGATGGTCAGCGCGTTCACCGGCAACCGCGACCCCGACGACGGATCCGCCGATCAGTTCGACATCACCGCTGAGCGCGCTGCCACGAGAACACTCACGTTCGGCGCGGGCGTGCACTACTGCCTCGGCGCCAATCTGGCGCGAGCCGAGCTGCAGGAGGGCCTCACGTTCCTGGCGCAGCACATGCACGGGCTGCAGCTCGACGGTGAGCCGGTGTTCGAAAGCGTGTCCGGCATCTATGGCCTGGCCGAGCTGCCCATCCGTTTCTCGCTTTGACGCCTGCTTAGAAGCTGGAACAATTCGTGGGGGGGCATGCAAGCTTCCAGGAGCGACATACGGTTGACATGGCTGAATTCGAACGGAGATCGAGTGGCCGCTGCTCCAGCGCAGCGGCCGGCCTGCTGGCGCTGTTGATCTTGCTCGTCGCCGCCAGTGGTAATGCCCGAGCCGGGATCTACCACGTGTACTCGTGCCGCACGCCCTCTGGGGAAGTGGCGCCTACGGATGGGTGGCGGGGGACGGTCAAGCCAGCCAATTCTCTTTACAACGTTGTCACAGAAGAGTGTCGCAGTGCTCGCGGTGCATTGGTTGCAGGGCTCCGAGACGAAGCAGCGCATTCAACTGCTGGAGAAGACGCAACGTGGACTTTCGAAGCGCCCGCTGCCAAGCTCGTGGGTGGGGATATCTGGCGGGCGGGTGATACGGCCGGCGGCTATGCGAATGGCGCGGGGTTTGAATTCTCGCTGTCAGATTCGACCCCTGAAGTCGCGTTTGACTCATGCTCGTCATCGGCCCCTTGCGACCATCAAGGGGATATACAAACACCTCTATCGCCGGAAAATGAGGTGCCCGTACCGGCCGGCGCGCGCATCAATGTGTCGGCTACCTGTGCTGGCTCGACGGAAGCGCCGGTTACTTGTCAAGAAGCAGTCGGCGACCCCAACGGCTACGCAGCAGTGATCTACCTCTACGCGGCTGACTTGGTGCTGGAACAGAAGGAAGGCCCGAGCGTGAGCTATGTGGGAGGCGACCTGGCGAGTGCTCCTACGGTCAGCGGGACGAGCGACGTGGCATTCAGTGCCAGCGATCCGGGCGCGGGCGTGTATCAGGCGGTGTTCAGCGTGGACGGCCACGTGGTTCAGCAGACGGTGCTCGACGAAAACGAAGGGAAGTGCAGGAACGTTGGCCAGACGACCGATGGGTCGGCTGCGTTTCTCTACCTGCAGCCGTGCGCGGCGGCGGTGAGCGTGGATGTGGGGCTGGACACGACCCAGCTGAGCAACGGTGTGCACAGCCTGGTGGTTGATGTGACCGATCCGGCCGGAAATGAGGCGCCGGTGCTGGAACGCAACATCACGATTGCCAACCCGGTGGCGCCGCCCGGTCCCGGTCCGGTCAATGGCGCCAACGCCTCCAGCCAGGCATCGTTGACGGTCCGCTGGACGCACACCGCGTCCGCGCGCCTGGCAGTTGGATACGGCCACGCGGAGACAGCGGTGGGTCGCTTGACGGGGCCTGGCGGTGTGCCGATCTCCGGTGCGCGTGTGGAAGTGCAGGCGACTCCCAGCTTTGCAGGTGCGCGTCCACAGGCGATGGCCGACCTGGTCACCGACGGCGATGGGCGCTTTGGCCTGCGCCTGCCCGCGGGAGTGTCCTCGCGCGCGTTGCGCTTCGCGTACCGCGTGCACGTCGGTGACGCTCTGCCGGTGGCCACACACACGCTCGTCCTGGGCGTGCGTGCCGGGATCGCGCTGACGATTGCGCCCCGCACGGCCAGCGTGGGCAGCAGCATCCACTTCAGCGGTCGCCTGCGTGGAGGGCCTGTACCCGGGGAGGGCAAGCAGCTGGTGCTGGAGGCGCGCTCGCCGGGCGGTCGCTGGATCGAGTTCGAGGTTGTGCGAACAGATTCGCGCGGGCGCTACAGGGCCAGTTATCGCTTCAAGTTCCCAGGGCCGGCCCACTATCAGTTCCGCGTGGTCTCCGAACCCGAGTCCGACTATCCGTTCCTGGCAGGATCGTCTTCGGTGGTGAGCGTTTTCGAGCGCTGAGCGGCGCTCGACAAGGAGGCAGCCGACCCGCTCCGCAACACGCGGCACGCACCGGACGAATAACCTGGATCGCCATGACGGCAGTAATCCTGGTGGCGGGCTTCGGCTCGCGATGAGCTTCGCCGAGCGGGCTGGCGAGGCTTCTGTCGATCCCGCCTTCTGGCGCGACCGCCGGGTGCTGCTGACGGGTCACACCGGGTTCAAGGGCGCTTGGCTGTCGCTGTGGCTCCAGCAACTGGGAGCCCGCGTCACCGGCCTGTCCCTCGGGGTGCCCACTCAGCCGTCGCTGTTCGAGCTGGCGTCGGTGGGTGACGGGATGGACTGCATCGACGCGGACGTGCGCGATCACGATGTGCTGGGAGCGGTGATCCAGCGGGTCTCGCCGGAGGTGGTGTTCCACATGGCTGCGCAGTCGCTCGTGCGCCGCTCGTTTGCCGAGCCGCTGGACACCTACGCCACGAACGTGATGGGCACAGTCAACCTGCTCGACGCCATACGCCTGCATGGCGCCAATGTGCGCGCCGTGGTCAACGTCACCTCAGACAAGTGTTATGAGAACCACGGGACCGAGCATCGCTACGGCGAGCACGAGCCGATGGGCGGCCACGATCCCTACTCGAGCTCCAAGGGCTGCGCCGAGCTCGTGACCGCCGCGTTTCGCCGTTCCTTCTTCGCTGCCGCCGACGGTCCCCGTGTGGCCAGTGCGCGGGCGGGCAACGTGATCGGCGGCGGCGACTGGGGCGAGGACCGGCTCCTACCCGACATCATGCGGGCTGCGCGCTCCGGGGAGCCGGTACGCGTGCGCAATCCCAATTCCATCCGTCCATGGCAGCACGTGTTGAACCCCCTCAGTGGCTATCTCGTGCTGGCGCAGGCGCTGTGGACGTCGGCGGACTATGCCCAGGGTTGGAACTTTGGGCCGGTGGGAGACGATGTGCGCTCGGTCGGCTGGATCGTGGAGCGCATGCGCGAGCTGTGGCCCGGGCTCTCGTGGGAGTTGGAGGATGGCCCTCACCCGCACGAGGCCCACTATCTCGAGCTTGACTCCTCGCTTGCCGTCGCACGTCTGGGTTGGCGCCCACGGGTTGGCCTCGATGCTGCTCTGGTCAGCATCGGAGAGTGGCATCGAGCTCTGCTTGAAGGTGAGGACATGCGCGCGTTGACGCTCGCTCAGATCGGTGCCCTACAGGGTGTCGTCTGCGAGCATCTGCCCACATGACTTCAGTCGAGCCCGACGCACAGATGGCGCCCGAGACGGCGGCTGCGCAAACGGCTGAGGTCGACGCTCTCGGTGGCGGCGCCGGCCAGGCGGCTCTGCGCGGCAGCATCCTGCGCACAGGCTCCTACGTGCTCACCCTGCTGCTGTCGCTGGCCTCCGCGCGGGTGCTGCTTTCTCACCTGGGCAAGAGCTTCGAGGGCTACGGCGTTGTGACGGCGCTCATAACGATCGTCGCCGGCTTCACCGAGGGTGGGCTCAACAGCGTGGTGTTGAGGGAATTCGCCACGCTCAGCGGCGAGCGTCGCCGCCAGATGATGGCCACTGCCATCGGCATTCGTCTCGTGTTGACGTTCGTCGGCGTGCTGCTGGCCATCGCGTTCTCCTTCGTCGCCGGCTATAGCGGCGCGCTGGTGGCAGGCACCGCGCTGGCGGGCGCCGGCCTGATCTTCCAGCTCATGCAGAGCACGCTGGCCACCACCTTGCAGGCTCAGCTGCGCTTCGGCTGGATGTCGGTTGCGGAACTGCTGCGCCAGGTTGTCAACGTGGGGCTGCTGGTCCTGCTGGCCACCGGCGGCGCCGGCCTCGTCACGCTGCTCGCCGTATCGATCCCCGCCTCGCTGATCTCGCTGCTGGTCACGATCCCGCTGGTCACTCGCTACACCTCGCTGCGCCCGTCCTTCCATCTTGGGCACTGGTGGGAGCTGCTGCGCGAGACGGCGCCGTGGGCGATCGTGGCGGCCGTCAGCATCGTCTACTTCCGCGTGGCCATCGTGCTGATGTCGCTGATCGCCGGCGAAACGCAGACCTACTACTTCGCCACCTCCTTCCGCATCACAGAAGTGCTGATCGGGATCCCCAACCTGGTGGTGGTGGCCGCCTTCCCGATCCTGGCCCGGGCCGTGCAGGAGGACTCCGCGCGCTTCGACTCCGCCTGCGGGCGGATCTTCGAGCTGGCGCTCGTGGCAGGCACGCTGCTGGTGGTGTGTCTTGAGGTGGGGGCCGGCTTCGCCATCCACGCCATCAGCGGCCCCGACCAGGCGATCGGTGTGCTTCGCATCCAGGGCCTGGCGCTGATCGCCACGTTCGTGGCCGTCTCCTGCGGCTACCCGCTGCTGATGCAGCGCCGCTATCGCGAGGTGCTGCTGTCGAACGTGATCGCGCTGCTGATCTCTGGGATCCTCACACTCAGCCTGGCGCTTCCGTTCGGCGCGCATGGCACCGCGGTGGCCGCGCTGGTGGCCGAGATCGGGTTGGCGGCCAGTCAGGTGATCATGCTCAAGCGGGTTGCGCCCGGCGTGCGCATGCCGCTCGCCACAGCCGGCGCGGTGGCGCTGGCCGGTGCTGCCGGGAGCGGGCGCCGGCCTGCTGCTCCCGGTCAACGCCATCTTTGGAGTGCTGGTGGCCAGCGCCGTGTATCTGGCTGTGCTGCGCCTGCTGGGGCGCATCCCGCCCGAGGTCGGCGAGCTGCTCGGCGGACGCCTTTCGAGCCTGGTTCGTTAGCGTGCGCTCTAGCCATGGCGCGCCTTGAATCTCGATGACCGACGCTGAGCGGCACGGCCTGCCGAAGTTCGAGGCAGCGCATGAGCCGCGTCTCACCGTGGCCGTCGCCAACTACAACGGCCGTGCGCTGCTGGAGGTGGCGCTGGACTCGCTGGCCGAGCAGAGCTTCCGAGATTTCAGCGTGCTCGTGGTCGACGACGGCTTGAGCGACGACAGCGTGCAGTGGTTGCAGCGCAACTGGCCCGAAGTGCAGCTGGTCGCTCAGCCCAACCGCGGAGTCACGGCAACCCTGAACGTCTGCCTGTCCACGCCGCACAGCGAGCTGGTGATGCTGCTCAACAACGACGTAGAGGTGCACCGCGACTGTCTGGCCGAGCTGGTGGCCGCGCTCGATGCCCATCCGCAGGCTGGCTCGGCGGTGGCCAAGCTGATCGACTTCCACCGTCGCGACACGCTCGACGGCGCCGGCGATCTGCTGACGTGGGCCGGCAGCGGGCACCGGCGTGGCTATGGCGAGCTCGACCGCGGGCAGTACGACCAGCCGCGCGCCATCTTCGGCGCCTGTGCCGCCGCCGCTGTCTACCGACGCTCGGCGCTCCACACGGTGGGCCTGTTCGACGAGGACTTCGGCGCGTTCTTCGAGGACGTCGACTG
Source organism: uncultured Solirubrobacteraceae bacterium (assembly GCA_963723325.1). GTDB lineage: Bacteria > Actinomycetota > Thermoleophilia > Solirubrobacterales > Solirubrobacteraceae > Palsa-744. The sequence goes on from CAVRQK010000009.1 coordinate 60,504, forward strand.
GTCGCTGCGCGCTCAGCTGGCCGGCCTGGACTGCCGCTACGTGCCCAGCGCCGTGGTCTACCACATGGGCAGCGCCACGCTCGGCGCCGGGCTGACCGACTACACGCGCTACCAGCTGTGGCGCAACACCGTGTGGATGCTCGCCAAGGGCATGCCCGCCTCTGTGGCGCTGCGCCATGCCCATCAGCTGCTGGCCGGGCAGCTGATCAATCTCGCCGTGGCCGTGCGCGATCGCAAGCTCAGCATCTGGCTGCGGGCCTGGCGCGATGCGCTGCGTGGCCTTCCGCGCATGCTCGAGCGCCGCCGGCGCATCCAGGGCACCCGCCGCGTGAGCCCGCGCGCGCTGGAATCGCGCATCGGCCCCGGAGGTTGACGGCACGCACAGCGGTGTTGCAGATCGTGGTCTGCGAGTGCCTCCGACAACAAGCTGTTGGCAAGTGAGAAACACTCCAACGCCATTGCATCAAAACGCACAAAGACGATAGCGTCTCGCATTAGTGGAATCAGATCCGAGCGATCCGAACGTGCTTTTGGGGCCGGTGCGGCGGTCGGACGTCCTCGCCATCGGCTGTATGGGGATCGCCGTCTACCTGATCTGCGCGCAACAGTGGCCGGGGATCGCCGGCCTTGCTCTGCTCGGAGCGATCTTCTGCGGCCTGTCGCCCAGGTTCAAGGGGCACTTCGGCTTCAGGTGGGGCAGCGCCCAAATCGGGGGCACGTTCGTCACGCCCAAGGGAGCCCGGCTGCAGGCGTCTACGAAGCGGGTGTCTCCCGCGCAGGCGCAGTCGCCTCCACCAGCAGCACCCGCTGGGGATTGATGCTCAGCACACTCCCATCCGGTTCCTCGATCTCCACCATCGTGTGGCTCTCGATCGCCGTCTGGTAAGCGCTGCTCCAAGCGGCCAGCGCGGTGTCGACCTCGATGACCTCGCGATCGCTGAGCGTTACTCGAATCGGCATGCCGCCCGACGCTAGCCACGGCTACCTGTGCGCACCCGCCCAAACCCCCCAAAAATCCGCAAATTGCATACTTTCTTAGGGTGTTGGAAACATTTTGTGAAGAATTACCGGTTTGTCCAGAGGCCGCTGATGGACGCCCGGTAGGGCAGCGTTTGGAGTCCGCCCCTGTGGGTGTCTTGCACGAACGGACATTTGCCGTCAAGAAGTAGCTGGTCAACGTTAGCCGCCAGACGCTTCACGTCATCGGCCTTCATCCCGCCGTACTGGTCGGGCGCCGCGCTGTCCTCGAGCGTACTCGGCGCTGCCTCGGATGCTATCCCCGATGAGCAGCACCCCGAGCTTCCATAGCGCGTCTACCCCGAACCGTCCGTCAGGTCGTCTCGATAGGTTGCTGGCATGACCCCGCTAGCTCTAGCTGAGTCTCGACCTGTCCTTGCGCATCATCCGCTGGGAGTGTCGACGGGCTGTATGCGCGCCCTGCGCGGCGATTGGCCCACCCTCGTCCGGGACGCATCGGCCTTCTCGCCGTTCGCGGTCGAGCTATCGGTGCTCTCCGAGGATGAGATCGAGAGCCTGGAGCGCTATCTGGCAAGCGATCCTCCGCTCCCGTTTCGCTACATCAGCATCCACGGACCCTCGAAGGGCCGAGCTATGTCTGAGGTCGCACTTGCCAAAGTGTTGGCCGCTCTCGCGTCCAATGTGCAGGGCGTCGTGATGCATCCGGACACGATCGAAGAACCCAGCCACTTTCGCGCTCTAGGACGGAAGCTGTTGATCGAGAATATGGACGCCCGCAAGCCTGACGGACGAACAGCCGCTGAGCTTTCCGTCTGGTTCGCCGAGCTGCCGGAAGCCGGCTTTTGCTTCGACATCGCACACGCATGGTCGGTCGACGACTCCATGACTGTGGGAGGCGAACTCCTCGACGCATTTCGGAGTCGTCTGAGGCATCTTCACGTGAGTTCGATGGATGTCGACCTCCACCATGTGACCCTCACCGAGGACGACGAGGCTACGTTCGCGCCGCTGCTCCGACGCTGCACGGACGTTCCGTGGATCTTTGAGGCGCCTCCGCGTCATCTATAGGCGCGCGGTCACGGCATGGCTACGCCGCTTGAGCAGCTGGCAGAAGCAAGCGGATTCGACTTCCCGAACCTTCGCAAAGCTCGCGAGCTGACGCAGAAAAAGCTCGCCAGTCGGCGGGAGGCTCTTGGTGACCTGGATGGCGACGAGGACGTAGCGGTCGTGTTGATGGGCTCGTGGGGGCGCGCTGAGGTCACGAGCGGCAGCGATGACGACTTCATGCTGCTTAGAAACTATCCGAGAACTCCTTGGGTTTGGTGTTGTAGGCGGTGGCGGCGTCGGTACCAGAGCAGCGCGCAGGCGAGCTGGATGAGGCCGAGGTAGTTGATGGGCTTCTTGTCGTAGCGGATCAGCAGTGCGCGGCACTTTTGGAGCCAGGCGAGGGTGCGCTCGACTACCCAGCGTCTGGCGGGGTGAGTCTTCTCGCCCCAGGTGTCGAGCTTCTCCTCGCCGATCCTGCGGATGTGCGGGGTGTAGCCTGCGCTGGCGCAGGCGGTCTCGCCGGTCGGGTTGTCATAGCCCTTGTCGAGGCAGAGGTTCTGCGTGAGCGTGCCAGGGTCTGGCCTGGGGATCACGATCGCGTCGATCGTCTGGGCCAAGAGCTTGGTGTCGTGGACGTTGGCGCCGGCGATCACGGCTCCGAGGGGTCCACCGTGCTGCTCAACGATGACGCTCTTCTTGGTGCCCATCTTAGCTCTGTCAGTGGGGTTTGGGCCTCTCGCTCCGCCCTCGAAGCGGCTCTTGCCCATCACGCCGTCGGCGGCCTGCCACTCCCACCAGACACCCCCGAGCTCCTCACACTCGGTGACGAGATATGCCCACAGCTCTTCCAGGAAACCGTCCGCGGAGAATCGCTGAAACCAGCCATGAACGGTCGAGCTAGCGCCGAACCGCTCAGGCATCTGGTTCCACTGGCAGCCGGAGCGCAGGCGATGGATGATTCCGTCCAGCACCCTTCGCAAGTCAGCGCGCGGACGCCCGGTCCGGGCTGGTGGATAGAAGCAATCAAGGATCGGCTCGATCTCCTCCCACAGATCATCAGGCAGCTCCCAAATCGTCGCCAGAGGGCAGGCAGGGGTAGTCTCAGCAGCCGGCAAGGCGCACTCCTTTCGCGAGGTCGTGTGTCTTGCCGCTTCAACTCAAGTAGTCATAACTCCTGCCCACCACCGAGTTCTCGGATAGTTTCTTATCCGTGGCGCAAAGCGTGCAGATGTGCACCCGTCGCTACCGGATCTCGAAACGATTCTCGATTGCCCGCCGGGTTCGCAGGGCATTTTCGGCGAGCCAGTATCGAGTGCCACGATCGTTGAGCACATCGGCTTGGAGGCAGATTCCAACACGAACCTGAGCCGGCGCATGTTGTTCCTGCTCGAGTCCGTCTACGCAACCCACCAAGACATCTATGACGACGTTCACGCGCAGCTGCTCGACCGCTATCTGGATCAATCTGTGAAGCCTCAGCGCCCGCCACGGTTCCTGCTCAACGACGTCATCCGCTACTGGCGAACAATGTGCGTCGACTTCGCCGGTAAGGAGCGGCAAGGGCCCGAAAAGTGGGGTCTACGAAACGCCAAGCTGCGTACAGCGCGAAAGATCCTTTTCGCTGGAGGTCTACTGCCGGTGCTGGAATGCGAGTCTCGCACCAAGGACGAGATGGCTGAGTTCCTGGCAACCCAATTTCATATGCCACCCGTCGACCGGATCGCGATGTCATTCCTCAAACACGGAGCTGTAGATCAAGGCGCCAGGGCGCTGACAGCGTACGACGGGTTCCTTGCCATCCTCGACGACGAAGACAAGCGCGACGAACTCAACAAGCTGACGCGCGAGACAGCCAAGAAGTCAGACATCTTTGGCGAAGCTGCACGCCTTGGCAAGGAACTGGAGATCGGCCTGTTGGCCCTGTTGTTTGAAACAGATGACCTCCCCAAGTTGGTTCGTGAATATGGGGTCTTCTGAGGTGTGGCCGGACCCTGTTTGTCGGTCCACCACGAGTGAGAGGGTGGTGGATATGACGGAGGAGGAGATAGCGCCCGCCGCGGACGGATGACCACGCCGCCGCAAATCCGGAATAGCAAGACGGCAAATCCGGAGGCCTGGGGTAGGCTGACGTGGAGCTATCGGTTGAGCATTGTGTGTCCGCCAGCGAGATACGCGACTTCGCGCAGACGCTGAGCCGCTGACGGTCGAAGCGCGCCGGGTGCGTCGCCAGGCCGAGCCGGCAGCTGCGGAGCGGCGATCCAGCGCGCCAGCGGCTCCGCCACCCGCTGCCAGGTCTGGCTCGCGGCGGCCGCGCGCAGGTTCTCCGCGTACGCCCCACGGCCTCGCGTGAGCACCAGCTCCAGCGCATCGCTCAGCGCGGCCACATCGCCCGGCGGCGCCACCGCACCGAGGTTCTCCCTGACAACGCGCTCGGCCAGGTCGTCGCCGCTGCTGCAAACCACCGGCAGCCCCCCCCAGAAGCAGTCCAGCAGGCGCGTGCGATAGGCGAAGCGGGTCTCCAGGTGGTCGGCATGGGTGGACAGCGCACACGTTGCCTGGGTGAGCCACGCGCCACGCTCCGCGTAAGGGGTCCAGCGCTCGTGGAAGTGGACCACCGTGTCCAGCACGCCCAGCTCTCCCGCCACGCGCTTCGCCGCCGCCGTGCTGGCCGCCGCCGCCGGATGCGCGGCAGCGCCACCCATGAACACCAGGTGCACGTTCGGTCGGCGCTCGGACAGCTGGGCCACGGCGCGGATCGCCGTGGGAGCGTCCAGCCAGCTCCAGATCCCGCCGTTCCACAGCACGATCTCGCTGTCGTCCGTCAGCGCGCCGATCGCCGCCCGCGCTCCGCCCCTCCCATCAGCGATCGGCGGCTCGGCCGGCACCCCGAACGGCACCAGATCGATCGTCTCGCGCAGGCTCGGGTCGCGGTCATACGCGTCCGGTGCGATCAGCCGCAGCGCCAGCAAAGCGCCCAGCCACAGATCGCGCTGGGTGTCGCTGGCGCACATGAAATGATGCCCGGTGCGCAGCGCCGCGTGCAGGCGGTCGAGTGTGGTGGCCGTGTGCTGGCCGCGCAGCAGCCTTGCGGCCAGGCCCCTGCGCTCGCCGTCTGCCGCTCCCATCAGCTCGAGCGTCTCAAGCGTCTCCGGGCAGTACAGATCGACGATCACCCGCGCCGAGGAGCGGCGCATCATGCGATTGGTAAGAGGCCACTGCGGGTGGGCCACGATCGTGTCCGCCGCCGCGATCTCAGCGCGCAACGCAGTGGGCGAGTGCGGGCGGAACGGGATCGTGCGCACACCTTCGCGCTCCTGCGCCATGCTGCCGCCATGCGCGATCGTGACCGACGCGCGGTCGCTGAGCGCGCGCGCCAGCTCCCAGCTGCGGATGCCCACGCCGGCCATCTCCTCGCCGACCGGGTCGGCGCAGATGAACAGCACCCGCGGCCTGCCTCCAGCGGGCCTCACCGCCGCGCTCTCTGAGCCAACGCCGCCGTCAGGCAGCGCGTCGTCCATACACCCCTCGCCTTAAATCGCCCGAGTCGCGAAAGGTGATGGTGTGATCGACCGCGTCCGACGGCGGCAGCGCCAAACGCGGCGCCGTGCGCCCAGCGCGCCAGCCGGACACGCGTCCGCGCAGGGCCGAGAAGTCTCGCGAGATGGCGATGTCGGCCAGCACCACCGCCGCCTCCGTGGCCAGCGTGCGCGGCGCCGCCGGCCCGCGCAGCAGGTCGTAGCGGCGCAGCATGTAGCCGCGTCCGAAGCCGCCGTGACGGCGCTGCCACGCGGAGCGATGCCCGTGCGTGGCCGAGCCCAGGTGCACGCCCACCGCGTCGATCGCGAGTACCGAGCGCCAGCCGGCGCAGCGCAGACGCAGCGCCAGGTCGAGGTCCTCCAGGTAGGAGAAGATCGCTTCGTCCAGGCCGCCCACCTCCTCCCATGCGCAGCGCCTGTAGGCGGCCGCCGTGCCCGCCGGGCCGGCCAGCACGGGACTGGACTTCTCAGCTTCCGAGACATCCAGCCCCTGCAGGCGTGGGAACCCCGCCAGCGTCACATCGGTGGTCAGCCCGGCGCTGTCGATCAGCTGCTCGCCCGGCTGCAGCATCAGCGCGGCCACCGAGCCGACCGTGGGCTCGCTGCCCAGCGGAGCGATCAGGCGCTCCAGGAAGTCTGGGCGCACGTTCACGTCGTTGTTCAGCAGTACCACCACCTCGCTCGTGCCCACAGACGCGCCCTGGTTGCAGCAGGCGGCGAAGCCGCGGTTCTCCGTGAAGCGCTCCAGTTGCACATCCGGCCACTGCGCGGCGATACGCTCGGGGTTGTCGTCGGTGGATGCGTCGTCCACCACGATCACCCGGTGCGCCACCGTCTGTGCGCGCAGGTGGCGCAGGCAGCTGTCCGTCAGCTCGAAGCGCCCATGGGCTGGAATCACCACGTCAACAGTGAGAGACATAAGTCCAATCGTATCCTCGATCGCCGTGTACCCGTTCCACACAACTAGCCTTCACCCTCTTGTCCTCCGCACAACCTCATATCGGCCTGAATCTCGTTTTCCTTGTGCCCGGCGAGACCGGCGGCATGGAGGTGGCTGCGCGTGAGCTGATTCCAGCCCTGATCGAGGCGGCGCCGCCGGGGATGCACTTCACCGCATTCGTCAACCGCGAGGCGGCCGGCAGCGACGGCCCGTGGGGGCAGCTGCTGCCGGCCATCACCGTGCCGGTCAACGCGCGCAACCGCGTGCAGTGGGTGCTCGGCGAGCAGACGCTGCTGCCAGTGATGGCGGCGCGCGCACGCGTCGATTTGATGCACAGCCTGGCCAGCACCGCCCCTGCATGGGGGCCCTATCGCCGTGTGGTCACCGTCCACGACCTGATCTACGCACGCTTCCCCGACGCGCACGCCGGACTGCGTGACAGGGGCATGCGCGTGCTGGTGCCGCTGGCCGTGCGTCGCTCGGACCGAGTGTGCGCCGATTCGCACAGCACGCGCGATGACCTGCTGGAGCTTCTCGGCGCCAAGCCGGAGCGCGTGGACGTGGTGCCGCTGGGCCTGGGCGCGCTGCAGCGCGATCAGCCGCTGGGCGAGCGGCAGGTGCGCGAGCGCTTCGAGCTGGGCGACCGGCGCCTGCTGCTGAGCCTGTCGGCCAAGCGGCCGCACAAGAACCTGCTGGCGCTGATCGGCGCGCTGTCGAGGGTCGACAAGGAGCAGCGCCCGGTGTTGGTGCTGCCCGGCTATCCCACCGCGCACGAGGCCGAATTGCGCGCGCGTGCGAGTGAGCTGGGGGTGGAGGGCGACGTGCGCTTTCCCGCCTGGGTGTCAGGCGCTGAGCTGGAGGGTCTGTGGAAGCTGGCGCACGCCTTTGTGTTTCCCTCGCTGTATGAGGGGTTCGGGCTGCCGGTGCTCGAGGCCATGGCCCGTGGCGTGCCGGTGGCCTGCGCCAATGCCTCCTCGCTGCCGGAGGTGGCCGGCGATGCGGCGCTGCTGTTCGACCCGCACTCCGAGGCGGCCATCGCCGATGCCCTGCGTGCGCTGCTGGGCGACGCCCAGCTGTGTGAGCGCCTGCGCGCGCTCGGTCTCGAGCAGGCCAAGCGCTTCACCTGGCGGCGCACAGCCGAGCTGACGCTCGACACCTACGCGCGTGCGCTGGGGACCGGTACGTTGGGTGCGGGACGATGACTAGTCACCCTTGCCGCTTGGGGCATTCGGTGCTGAAGCAAGGCTTTACACGAGAGCCTCAAGGCACTTGGAAAAGGAGCCGATACCAGCTATATTGAATTTACTCCTGCCTCCCTTTGGGAGGCTGACTCGGGCGGCCATTGGCCGCCCTTTTCTTTGCTCGGATGGGCCATATGGAACGACTGGTTGGATTCGTAGATTTCGGCTTTCTCAAGGCTGCTTCGTGCCGGCCGCTGGGGGCCAGCAGCACCAGATTGACTCCTAAACCGGAGGGGGTCGTGAGCTGGCTGCGGAGCCTGCAGCAGAACGATCCAAACGCGGTCTTGCGGTCCTACTGGTACGACGGCGCCTACGATCCACGTCACCGTAGGCACAACTCCCAGCGCAAGTCTTTCGACGCGATTGCAGCGGTGCCGGGGATCCAGTTGCGACTCGGTCATCTCCAAGAAACCAAGCCCAAGTGGCAGCACGCCGTACGAGAGGCGCTGCGGAATGCAGGTCTCGATCAAACTAAGTTCGAAGAACACTTCGAGTTTCGTGCCCAGCTCGGCCAAAAGGGTGTGGACACGCGAATCACGCTCGATATGGTTCGTCTTGCTCAGCGCCAGGCATACGACGTAGGCGTCCTGATCGCTGGCGACAGAGATCTCGCGGAGCCCGTCCGAGTCGCGCAAGACGAGGGACGCCGGATAATCGTCGGCGCACCGAGAGATGCATCAGTCGCTGTCGAGCTCAAGCAGTTGGCAGACGAGGTGGTGGAGCTTACGCCGACGGTTCTTCGCGCGATGTTCGATGTGGCGCCTGCAGCGCCGGGCAAGGAAAACACGACCACTCCAGCAACGATCTAGATTCCCCTTCAGAACCTAGTCTGCGGTGTGGCCAAGACCGTCGGGTGAGTTCTCATGGGTGCGCAGCACGGTGCCTTGCGCACGCGTTTGTGTTCCCGTCGCTTTATGAGGGGTTTGGGCTGCCGGTGCTCGAGGCCATGGCTGTCCTTGTCTAACACAAAGGGCTAGAATCGGGTCAATGTCCCAGCAGGCCTCGTCTAATTCAGCTCCCACGCCCCCCAGGGTGCCGATTCCCGCTCAGGGTTCGGGTATCCCCCAAGTGGGCGTTCCCAGCGGAGCACTGTATGTGCCTGGTATGAGCGCCAAGCGCCCCAGTTCCTGACCCGCTTGGCCGTCAGTCTGTAAGTCGCGTATGTCCCTCAGCCCGCGGGTTCGTGCTGCGCTCGCATGTACGTTGCCTCGCTACGAGGATCGATCGGGCTCGTAGCTTTCCAGCACGGTGCTCAACGAGCCCTCCAGCGAGAGTTCCTCCGCATGCTGCGCATACCAGCTGGCGGTGCTCTGGCGCATGGCAAAGCCAGCTCGGTGGACGCGCACGATCGCATCCGCCACAGCCTGCGGAGTGGATTCGGCGGCGACCGTGCCGTTGACGCCCTCCTCGATCAGCTCGCTGGCCGCGTTGTCCTCGCCGGCCACCACGATGCTGGGCGTGGCGCGCGCGGAGGACTCCACCACCACCAGGCCGTAGCCCTCGCGGCGTGACGGCAGCAGCGTGCACATCGCGCGGCGCATTTCCGCGTCCAGCGTGCTCACCTCGGTGAAGCCGCGCGCCGTCACCACGCCCTGCAGGCCGTGCTCGACGATCGCCGCGTCCAGCGCCGCGCGCTCAGGGCCTTCGCCGAGGAACTCGCCGCGCAGCTCTGGGATCTGCTTGACGGCCAGCGCCATCGCCGCCACGCCCAGCGTGACCTGCTTCTCGGGGATCAGCCGCGCGGCGAACAGCACCATCGGGTCGGCCTCGCGCGCCTGCGGCAGCTCGCCCTGCTGCACGTACAGGCCGCGCAGCACCGTGATCGCTCCGCGCAGGCCCTCCTCGCGCAGGCGCTTGGCGTGCAGCGCGGAGAAGCAGAACGCGCGTTGGGGCACGCGTGCGCACAGGCGCTGCACCAGGCCGCCCACCCGTCCACCCACGCTGCCCAGGTAGTCGCGCCAGTAGGAGTCGCTCCACACCTCAAACCAGTCCACCACCAGGCCAAAACGCGCCAGCGGTCGCACCAGCGCCGCCGCCAGCAGCGAGAAATAGGGGAAGGCGCAGGTGTGCACCACGTCGTAGCGGCGCGGGTGGCTCAGCAGGTGCGCGAACACCCCCAGCCCGAACACCAGCGGTGGCAGCACGCGGCGGCGACCATCCTCCGTGTACAGCCCCAGCCACGGCCCCACCGTCACCACCCGCACACGCGGGTCGATCTGCGGGCGCTCGCCGCGCTCCCACTGGCGCAGCGTCACGTAGGTCACATCGTGGCCGTCCTGCACCAAGCGCTCGGCCAGGTTGGCATACCAGCGCTCCGCGCCCCCCACCGTGTGGGGGTAGAGGCAGTCATATACGAGACAGATGCGCATCCCGCTAGCATCTCATCTCTCAGCGCCGCTTTACGCTGCGCGACTTTCCGCCCCATCACACGTTATAAACCGAGCAGTTGGCGCCCATCGCTGCGAATTCGGGCTACAACGACGTCCGCCGATGAGCACACTCGCCCCAACAAGCGCCACTCCCACTCCTGGAACACAGGATCCCGACGCGCTGCTGGTGTCGGTGGTGATCCCCTGCCTGAACGAGGCCGAGAACATCGAGGCCTGTGTCACGGCCGCACGCGAAGCGATCGAGCGGATGGGTGTGCGCGGCGAGGTGCTGGTGGCCGACAACAACTCCGAGGACGACTCCGCGCGGCTTGCCGAGCAGGCCGGCGCACGGGTGATCGTGGAACGCCGGCGCGGCTACGGCAGCGCCTACCTGGCCGGGTTCGCCGCCTCCAAGGGCCGCTACATCGTGATGGCCGACGCCGACCTCACATATGACTTCGATGAGATCCCGCGCTTCGTGGCGGCGCTGCAGGAGGGCGCCGAGATGGTGATCGGCGACCGCATGGACAACATCCAGCCGGGCGCCATGCCGTGGCTGCACCAGTACATCGGCAACCCGATCCTCACCGGCCTGCTCAACCTCTTCTTCCGCACCGGCATCAGCGACGCGCACTGCGGCATGCGCGCGCTGCGACCGCGAGGTGCTGCCGCGCCTGGACCTGCGCACCACCGGCATGGAGTTCGCCTCCGAGATGGTGATCAGAGCCTCCAAGGAGAACCTCAGGATCGCCGAGTTTCCGATCGAATATCACCCCCGCGGCGGCGAGAGCAAGCTGTCCAGCTTCCGCGACGGCTGGCGCCACCTGCGCTTCCTGCTGGTGCACAGCCCCAACCACCTGTTCATCTTCCCCGGCGCCGTGCTGGCCGGCGTGGGCACGCTGATCCTGGCGTTCGTGGGCGCCGGACTGAACTTCTTCGGGCGCGCCTGGGGCATCCACGCGCTGATCGGCGGCTCGCTGCTGATGATCGTGGGCACGCAGGTGCTGGCGCTGGGGCTGTGCGCGCACGCTTACGGCACCTACTTCATGGGCGAGAAGGATCCGTGGTTCGATCGCATGCGCGCGCGCTTCCGTCTCGAGCACGGGCTGCTGCTCGGTGGTGTGTTCGCACTGGTGGGTCTGATCACCGGTGGGCTGATACTCGCCACGTGGATCTCCCACGGCTTCGGGTCGCTGGCCGACGAACACGCCGCCGTGATCGCCGCCACGCTGATCATCGTGGGCATTCAGATCTTCTTCTCGGCCTTCCTGCTGAGCATTCTCGGTCTGCGCCGTCAATAACAGGTAGGCGAGAGCCCGCCATGCGCTACGACCTGATGGCCGTCGTCGGGGTGCTCCTGGCGATGTGGCTCGTGTGCCTGGGCTGCGGGCTGGCGCTGGAGCGCGTGCTGCGTGTGCGGATTCCCAACGCCATGCTGCTGGTGGCTGGGCTGTGCGTTGCCACTGTGGTCGTTCTGCCGGTATATGCGCTGGGCGGGAAAGACGTGGAGGCGATACCGCTGCTGCTGGCCGTCGTGCTGGCCGGCATGGTGTTCGCGCAGGGCGGTCTGCGCTCGCGCGCCAATCCCGGCTGGCCTGGGCTGGCCGGCCTGGCTGTGTACGTGCTGTACATGCTGCCCGTGCTCGCGCACGGCGCGTGGACGTGGTCGGGCTATGACTTCGTCAACGACTCGGCCTTCGAGATGCTGTTCGCGGAACACATCAAGAGCTACGGCACCACGCTCGGCAACATCCCCGAGACCAGCGCAAAGGAGTTTCTGAAGGCCTACCTGGCCACCGGCTACCCGCTCGGCACGCAGGCGCTGCTCGGCACGTTCAGCGGCCTGCTGGACACGCCCGCGGCGGTCATCTACGAGGGCTTCATCTCGTGCCTGGCGGCCGTTGGCGCGGTGTCGCTGGCCACGATCGCGCAGCGCTTGGTGTCGGCGTGGCGGGCGGCGTTCGTGGCGCTGGTGGCACTGTCGGCCAACCTGACCTATCAGTACGCGTTGCAGGGCGGCATCAAGGAGATCGGCCTGCTGTGCGCGCTGTGCGCCACCGTGGCGCTGGCGTGCGAGGCGCTGGCGTTGAAGCGCGCCTGCGTGGGCGCTGTGCTGGTGGCCGTGGGCGCGGCCGCCTCGCTGTGCGACTACAACGCCGTGGCCCTGCCGTTCCTCGGCTCGATCGCCGCGCTGCTGGCGCTCGCGGTGCTGGTGCTGGCGGGCGTGCGGGTGAGCAGGCGCTGGGTCGCTCCGGCGCTGCTCGGCGCCGGGCTCACCGCGCTGCTGGCGATCCCCGCGCTGGTCACGTTCGGGACGTTCTTCTCGGTTGCCCAGAATGCGCAGGGATCGACCGGTGTGGGCGCCACGCAGTTCGGCCAGCTGCTGCGCGCGCTGCCGCTCAGCCAGGTCAGCGGCCTGTGGCTGTCGGGCGACTACCGCTCGGCGCTGGTGCCCGGCACGGGGGCCGACCTGACCGTGCTGGGAACCGTGGCGATCTTCGCGTTGATCGTGCCCGGCACGATCTGGGCGCTGCGCCGCCGCCAGGCCGGCCCGGTGTTGATCATCGGCTCCGCCGCCATGGTGATGCTGGTCGTGTATCCGCGCGTCAGCCCCTACGCGCAGGGCAAGCTGCTGGCGATCGTAAGCCCGGCCGTGCTGCTGCTGGCGCTCCTCGCACTGGTGGCCGTGCGCGGCCGGCTGGCGCCGGTGGCGCTGGCCGTCGGCGCGTTGCTGGCCATCGGGGTGTGGGTCTCGGATCTGCTCGCCTACAGCTTCGACCGCGTGGCTCCCACCGGGCAGATCGAAGCGATCACCGAGGTTGGCCAGCACTTCAAGGGGCACGGGCCGGTGCTGTGGAACGAGTTCCAGGAGTACGCCAAGGTGCTTGCCGACCAGGCCAAGATCACCGCGCCGTTCGAGGCGCTCACGCCGCAGCAGGTGCAGCTGCGCAACCCCACCTACTTCTACGGTCACTACTTCGACTTGGACGAAGAGCTGCTGTCGTTCGTGGAGGGCTTTCCCGTCATCGTCACCCGGCGCTCGCCCACCGCCAGCCGCCCGCCGGCCAACTACAGCCTGGTGTATGAGAACAATTACTACCTCGGCTGGCGCCGCGCATCCACGCCGCAGGTGCTCGAACACCTGCCCGAGCAGCAGCTGAACTCGCCGATGAAAGCGGTGGAATGCCCAACGCTTCAGGCGATGGTCGCCAAGGCCCCGGCCGGCGCCGAGTTGATCGCCGCATTCGCGCCGGAACTGGCGTGGTTCGAACCGCTGGGTGCGCACGACCGCACGTTTGGATGGGGTGGCTACACGCAGCGGCCCGGTGCAGTCATCACGCCGATCCCCGGGCATGCCGGCGGGCCGGTCAGCATCGACAGCGCGGGGCGCTACGCGGTGTGGGTGCAGGGGGAATTCCCGCGTGAGATCGAAGTGCGCGTGGATGGAAAGCTGGTGGGCTCGGTCAAGGGCTGGAACACGGTCGGGCAGTGGCTGCAGGCCGCCACCGTGTATCTGGCGCCGGGCCGTCACACGGTCGAGGTGTCAAAGCCCGGTGGGCGCCGGCACTTCGGCCCCGGCGAACGAGCGGTGGGCAACATCGGCGCGGTGGCGCTTCAGCGCGAAACGCCCGAGCGCATGGTGACGGTGGCGCTCAGCCGCTGGCGCAGCCTGTGCGGCGTGAACGCCGACTGGGTGGAGCTGGCACGGCGGTGAGCAGACTTACCGATCTTAGTGCCGATGTCGGTAAGATCGATAAGGTGCAGTAAGCTCGGTTGAAATGGATGAGTTCGAGAACCCATTCTCGCCTGGCGCCGGTACTCCTCCGCCTGCATTCATCGGGCGCGACAGCCTGATCAACAGCTACCGGGTTGCTCTGCGCCGCACCGTATCGGGGCGCCCCGGGAAGAGCGTCATGCCTATCGGCCTGCGTGGTGTGGGCAAGACGGTGCTGCTGAATCGCTTCTATGAGATGGCGCGAGAGTTCGATCTCTCGGCTGCATTTATCGAGGCGCCTGAGACCGGCGACTTCAGGCCTATCCTTGCCGCCCGCATGCGGACGATTCTGCTGGAGCTAGACAAGGGCTTGATCTCGCAAGCAGTCAAGCGGGCACTCGGGGTGCTCAAGTCGTTTTCTTACAACTTGCCAGATGGTGCCTCGATCTCGATAGACACCGACGCTCTCGCCGGCAGCGCGGACTCAGGGGTCCTGGCGGACGACGTCACCGATCTCTTTGTGGCGGCCGGAGAAGCTGGCCGGGATCGGGGGCGCGCCATCTTGCTCGCCATTGATGAGGTCCAATACCTGACCGGCGATGAGCTCGGCGCGCTGATCAGTGCCGTCCACCGCACCGCCCAGCTGAGCCTGCCTGTGATGCTCGTTGGGGCCGGTCTGCCACAGCTTCCGGGTTTGGCCGGGAACGCAAAGTCCTACGCCGAGCGCCTGTTTGACTTTCCGGAGCTTGGCTCGCTTGACCGCGACGACGCACAGGCCGCGCTGGCGGTGCCGGCGAGCGAACAGGGTGTCGAATTCTCCCGTGATGCACTTGAGGCTCTGTTTGGCTACACAAAGGGATATCCGTACTTTCTCCAAGAGTGGGGCTATCACGTTTGGAATGCTGCGCTGAAATCTCCAATTACGCTCAAAGATGTGGAGGATGCAGCTCCTTACGTCAGAAGCCAGTTGGACAACAATTTCTTTCGGGTCCGCATGGACCGACTGACCCCGGGAGAGAAGGACTACCTCGTTGCGATGGCCGGACTCGGGGCGGGCCCCCACCGCTCGGGAGACATAGCGGCGCGACTGAAGGTCAAAGTGGAGAGTGTCGCACCGCGACGCTCGGCGTTGATCAAGAAGGGAATGCTCTACAGCCCCGCCCACGGGGATACAGCCTTTACGGTCCCGATGTTCGATGATTTTCTTCGACGCTCGCAGTCAGGATCGGCTGGCTGGGACCGGTGAGCGACGTCACAGTGGCCATCCCCGTCCGTGACGGAGGCGAGCTGCTGGCGGGAGTGCTTGAGGCGCTCCAGCGCCAGACGGTGGCGCACGAGCTGCTGGTGTGCGACTCAGGCTCGAGCGACGGCTCGCTGCAGCTGGCGCGCGCGCACGGTGCCCGCGTGTTGGAGATCGCGCCCGGTGACTTCAGCCACGGCGGCACGCGCAACATGCTCATGCGCGAGGCCGGCGGCGCGCACGTGGCGCTGCTGACCCAGGACGCCGAGCCGGCGGACGAGCGCTGGCTGGAGCGGCTGCTGAGCGGCTTCCAGCTGGCGGGCGACGTGGCGATCGTGTACGGCTCCTACCGCCCCCGCGCAGACGCCGAGCCGGCGGTCCGCCTGGAACTGGAGCGCTGGTTCGGATCGCTGTCGCCCGACGGCACACCGCAGGTGGAGCGCCTGGGCGAGCACGAGCGCTCGCTGCCGGCGCTGTCGCTGATGGGCAGGCGCGGCTTCTTCACCGACGCCAACGCCTGCGTGGCGCGCGCGGCGTGGGAGCGAGTGGGGTTTCGCGACGTTCCCTACGCCGAGGATCGGGTGCTGGCGCTGGACATGCTGCGCGCCAGCTACGCCAAGGCGTACGTGCCGGAAGCGGCGGTGCTTCACTCCCACCGCTACAGCGCCACCCAGCAGCTGCGCCGCTGCTTCGACGAGTGGCGCGGCCTGCTGGAGGTCTACGGCTGGCGCGAGCCGGCCAGCCCACCGGCACTGCTTGGGCGTCTGCGCGGCGAGCTCGGCCAAGCCCGGCGCGAGCTGATCGCCCAAGGGCTCTCGCCGGCGCGGCGGCGTGCGACACTGGCGGCGGTCAGCCGTCACCATGTTGCTCGCCTGAGCGGCGCCGTGCTCGGCTCGCACGCCGATCGGCTGTCACCGGCGATCAGGCGCCGGCTGTCGCTTGAGCGGCGCGGGAGCTTCGTCCCGCTCGCTCTCGACAAGCCCTATCAACCCCAACCACAGGAACACGCGCAGTGACCGACGAGAAGAACACCAGCGAGACCGCCTCTGCCCCGATCGCCGCACCGGACGCGATCGCGGCCAGTGCCCTGGACGGCAGCTTCAGCGGGCCGCTGGCCGGGCTGCGCCGGCGGATCTACCTGACCTACCGCTACCACGGCTGGCGCACGCTGCTGTTTCGCCTGATCACGTTCCCGCTGCGCTTCACGCCGTTGAAGCACCGCCTGCAGCTGCGCTCGCACGCGCGCAACCTGGAGATGCGCCGCGCGATGAGCTGGTACCGCGAGCACGGCCGCGCGGTGGACATCGTGATCCCCAGCTACCGCGACGCGGAGGTGCTGAGCGCGCTGGTGGCCAGCCTGCGCAAGACCGTGCCCCGCGGGATGGCGCGCATCATCGTGGCCGACGACGCAAGCGGCGAGGAGCACCTCACCGCGCTGCGACAGATCGAGGGCATCGAGATCGTGGCGGGCGAAACCAACTCGGGGTTCGCCGCCAACGTCAACCGCGGCCTGCGCGCCACCGACAGCGAGCGCGACGTGGTGGTGCTCAACTCCGACGTGGAGGCGCGGCCGGGGTGGCTGGCCTGCCTGCAGTACGCCGCCTCGCAGGAGCAGGACGTGGGCATCGTGGGCGCGCAGCTGCTCTACCCCGACGGGCGCATCCAGTTCGGCGGCACCGTTCGCAACCGCGATGCTCCGCAGTGGTTCGACCATCGCTACCGCTTCAAACCGGAGGGCTGGGGCCCCGCCTGCCAGGCCGGCGCGGTGCTGGCGGTGACCGGTGCGTGCATGTACGTGCGGCGCGAGGTGATCGAGCGGGTGGGGATGCTGGACGAGTCCTATCCGATGGCCTACGAGGACGTGGACTGGTGCCTGCGCGCCTGGCAGGCCGGCTACCGTGTCCTCTACTTCCCCGCCGCCAGACTGGTGCACCACGAGTCGGTCACGCGCGGCACCGACGTGGGCGAGCGCGAGCTGGCCTCCCAGCGGCTGTTCTGGGAGCGCTGGAGCGACTTCTTCGACGCCCGCAACGTGCGCAGCGACAGCGGCGCCCTGCGTGTGGTCTACGTGACCGAGGGCACCGGCGTGGGCGGCGGGCACCGCGACATCTTCGAGCACCTCAACCGCCTGCTCGACCGCGGCCACGAGGTGGCGCTGTACACGCTGGGCGAGCAGCCCGACTGGTTCGAGCTGCGCGCGCCGGTGCACAGCTTCGAGGACTACGGCGAGCTGGTGGAGGCGCTGGCGGATGTGGACGCGATCAAGATCGCCACCTGGTGGAACACCGCCGCGCCGGTGTGGCGCTCGAGCGTGCTGCACGGCATCCCGGTGTACTTCGTGCAGGACATCGAGACCTCCTATTACCCCGACGACGAGTCGGCCCGCCACGCGGTGCTCGACTCCTACAGGCACGAGTTCCGCTACATGACCATCTCCTCGTGGAACCGCGATCAGCTGCGCGAGCTGGGGCTGGACGCCGAGCTGATCCCGCCGGGCATCGACCTGGACACTTTCCGCCCGCTCCCAGAGGTGGAGCGCAGAACGGACATGGTGCTGGCGCTGGGGCGCACCAACCCGCTGAAGAACCTGCCGCTCACCGTCGACGCGTGGCGGGCGCTTCAGCAGCGCCCGGAGCTGTGCCTGTTCGGGATCGAGCCCGAGCTGGCCAACGAGCCGGGCATGCGCTACGTGGAGGCGCCCAGCGACGAGCAGGTCAACGAGCTGTTCAACCAGGCCACCGTGTTCATCCAGACCTCCACCCACGAGGGCTTCGCGCTGCCGCCGCTTGAGGCGATGGCCACCGGTGGCGCCGTGGTCAGCACCGACGCCCACGGCAACCGCGACTTCTGCGTGGATGGTGAGAACTGCCTGATGCCCGAGCCCAACGTGGAGGCTGTCAGCGCCGCGCTGGCGCGCCTGCTGGGAGATCCCGAGCTGCGTGAGCGGATGGGGCGGGCGGGACGGGAGACGGCGCAGGCGTATGCGTGGGAGCGGCGGATCGATGCGCTGGAGGGGTTTCTCGAAGGTGTGGCGAGTCCTCACTCTCACGCCGCTGCCGGGGGGCCTGCGAGCGCCGGGTAGCTGCCTACGGCTCTGTGGTCGGAGGCGCGGCGCCGTTGTCGGCGAGCTGCTCGCGCATGTGCTCCTCGTTCGCCCAGGCGAAGTGCAGGGCGAAGGTCGCAGGTGATGTGCTCGCCTGTACTGGCGGTGGGTCCGGCCGTCCAAGACGGGCCATCTTGTGAGTGAGCAGCGCGGGCGCCAGCAGCAGGCGTCGCGCCAGCGGGCGCCTGACCGTTGCCGCCAGCGAGCGCTGCGCGCTCGGGCTCAGCGGGCCGCCGGGCGCCACCAGCGTCCTGGCGTCGGGCGTGAGGCTCTGCCACAGCTCGTTGTACTTGCGCTCGGCCTCCTGGCGCTCCCCTTCCACCGCGGCCAGCTCTTCCGCCAGCCTGGCGGCCTCGCGCGCTGGAGATGCGGCGGCCGCGCGATAGACGTCCAGTAGCGACTCGGCGGTGGACTCCCACGTGAAGCGTGCTCCCGCGCGGCGGGTCGCGAGCACGTGATCTGCGACTGCCTCAGGGTTGGACAGAAGCCCGTTGACTCGTTCGGCGCTCTGGCGCGCGTCCCATGGCACCAGCGTGGCCAGCTCGGCCGGCAGGATCTCCGCGAGCGCTGTCTGGGACGCGAACAGGCATGGGCGCCCATGGTCTGCGGCCTCGAACGGCATCAACCCGAAACCCTCGTACGTGGTGGGATACAGCACCGCTGCGCACCGATCCATCAACCACGTCTTTTCGCTCTCGCTCACCGCGGGGAGGGTGGTGACCGCCTGTGCCAGATGGGGACGCGTGGCGAGATAGGCGGCCTCTTCGCCGGCGGAGGAGCCACCGGCTACGCGGGGGCCGGCAAGCACCAGGTTGCCGGCCCATCCCTGCTGGCGCAGCGCCTCCAGCAGACGCAGCGCGAAGATGCGGTTCTTGTGCCTGAAGTCGGTTCCAAGGCAGAGCAGAAAGGGTCTCTGTGAAAGGGCATCGGCGTATTGCGGTGGCTGTGCCGCATCGGATGAAGACAACTCGGCGTGATCAACGCCGATATAGACCACCCGCACTCTTGCGGGGTCGACCAGGTCCTCGTTGAGCGCGTCGCTTGCGGCGTGGTGGGAGAAGAACACCGCCATGTCCGCCAGAGCGAGAGCGTGTCTGGTGAGGCGCTGGTAGCGCTCCCACTGTGGATAGCCGCGGAAATAGCCAGGGTTGCGGTAGGCGATCAGATCCTGGTGGGTGATCACGTAGCACTCCGCCGCGCAGGACAGCATCAACAGGTCGTTGGCGTTGCTCACTTGGTAGGGCCGATGGGCCACGTCGGCTTTGTCCATGCCGGGGTGTACGTCGGTGTGGGGTATCAGCCGGATACCCGGCCGTGAGGCGAGCAGCTCCATCGCATAGGCGCCGATGTCCGGTTGCACGATTACCTGAAGCCCAACCTGCTCGGTTTCGTCCAGTGCCTTGATCAACTGCAGTGTGTGTACCTGCGTACCGGTCATCATCGGACCCAGGCAGCGGCCGTCGATGGTTACGCTCAAGCCCTGGATCGCCCGCCTGGCGCTGGCGATCGCGCGGGGCAGACGGCCGAAGCGCGTGTTGGAGGCGGCCGTCTGGGCACGTTCGTAGTAGGGGTAGCGCGCCGCGATGACGAGGTCGTGCTCCTTCTGGACCGGATTGGCCTCGCCGTCTTCGGCAAACGACCCGCCGGCGTGATGGAGCACGAACACGTCGTCCGCCGCCACATGCGTCAGGCCGTACAGGATGCAGCGCTGGGAGAAGTCGACCTCCTCGCCGTAGCCGGGCGAGAACGCGAGATCGAAGCCCCCAACCAGATCCAGAGCGTGGCGGCGTACGTACATGCAGTGCCCCACGGCAGTGGGCAGATGGGGGTAGACGCGAAGCGCCTGCGCCAAAACGGCGCCCGCAGCATGCGTCAGATCCTGGTCTTGGGGAAGGCCGGATTGGGGCCGGTTGCGCTGTGGTACGGAGAGGATCGTTCCGTGGTTTGTCAGCGCGCTGGCGGTGGCCACCAAAGCGTCGGAGTAGGCTGCTCGTCGCAGGCCGTCGAGCCAGCCGCTGGCCACCACGCAGTCGCTGTTCAGCACCACCACGTCGGCTGGAGCCGCTGCCGCGAAGGCCGTGTTGACATTGCCGGGGAACCCGAGGTTGCTCGGCTGGCGCAGGTAGCTCACGTCGTGGCACAGGAACTCGGCGAGCGAGTTCACGAACTCGTGGATTGCCGGATCGGGGCTGGCGTCGTCGGCGATCAGGATCCGAACGCTCTCAGGGGTGTTGGCCAGCACACTGGTGAGGCATTCGGCGAACAGGTCCGGTGCGCCGTAAACCGGGATGCACACCACAGCCTCGCCTCGCTGCGCGCCGAGCGTTTCGCCGGCAACCAGCTCGCGCAGGCCACCGGTACCAGGAGAGGGATCGCCCTCGCGCAGTCGTCCGAGCACGTCGGTCGGCTGGCGCTCGGCCTGCTCGTCGGCCCACGCCAGGTACGCCTCGCGATCGACTCCGGCGGGGTTCGGGAAGCGGGCGCGCAGATCGGCGTTGCTCTCCTGCAGCGTGGCCAGATAGCGGCTCAATGAGCCTTGGACGGCTCCGTCCTCGGGCTCGGCGAGCCACTCCAGGAACGCTCGCTCTCCCGTGCTCGTGAACGGTGTCTCGTGCAGCGCGCCAGCGCGCGCGCCACGCTCCCACAGCTCGCGCAGCTGTCGCGTCAGCATCACTCCACCTGCGGTGGCGGCAAACCCATACGGCCAACCGCTGGCCTGCGCATGCCCGCACGCCTCCAGCCGCGCGGCGAAGTCGGCGCACATGTCGCTGAGCACCGGCTCGCGCTCGAGCGAGATGCGACTGTCGTACTTACTCAGGCGCTCAGGGCGCTGCGGCTCAAAGCCGGTGAAGTGAAAGCTGCGCAGCGGCGCTCCATCCACCAGGATCTGCTCTCCGCTGCGCTCGAAGCGGCTGGTGGCAGTGCGCCAGTACCCGGCGTTGACGCCTGGGTCTCGCCATCTGCCGACCTGCTCGAACATTCCGGGCATCAGATCCGCCCAGCGCTGGTCGTACACCATGCCGTCGTTTGGCTTGAGTCGCGATCCGGTGCGCAGTCGATCGGACCACCAGCCGAGCAGCGCATCCACCTCGGGCGTTGCCCGCGCGGCGGCGAAGCCAAGGTTGAACGATCCGGCCAGCAGGATGGCCAGCTCGCGCGGCTCGCGCCCGTCGTCATCCAGCGGCGCGAGCAGATGCGGGGTAAGTAGGAACGGATGCCGTTGCAGCTCCTCGTTCAGGCCGTCCAGCGGCGCGAACAGGCGCACGTCGCTGTCGAGATACACGACCGTCTCGTCGCGCGAGAGCAGATGCCGGATGATCGAAGGCTTCAGCGCGCAGCACAGCTCCACCACGTCGTAGCGCACACTCATGGCGTCGAAATCGTCGATCTCCAGATCGTGCGGCGCCAGCACCTCGAACGGCTCCTGGGCGGGATCCACGAACCCGTCCAACGGATCGACGATCAGCACCGACATGCGCGCGTCTGGCTCGTGGGCCTTGAGCGACTCGGCGAGCGCGCGGGCATGGGCGAGCCATGCCTTGTTGATCACCGTGCAGACGTGCACCCGGCGGGACTATAGCCGGGCCGAGGAGCCCGCGGCTAACCTGTGGGCATGGCAAATGGCCCCGCGCTGGTGGTTGACCACGTCAGCAAGACCTTTCGCGTGCCGGAGGAACGCACCCACACGCTCAAGGAGCGCGCGCTGCATCCACGGCGCCGATCCAAGCACCAGTCGTTCACGGCGCTGAAGGACGTGTCGTTCGCGGTCGAGCGCGGCGAGTTCTTCGGGATCGTGGGTCGCAACGGCAGCGGCAAGAGCACGCTGCTGAAGTGCATGGCGGGCATCTACGGTGTGGACTCGGGGCGAATCTGGTGCAACGGGCGGCTGTCCACGTTCATCGAGTTGGGCGTCGGCTTCAACCCGGACCTGGCGGCGCTTGACAACGTGGTGATGAACGGGATCATGCTCGGCCTCAGCCCACGTGAGGCGCGAGCCCGCTACGAGCGCATCATCGAGTTCGCCGAACTGGAGGAGTTCCAGGATCTGAAGCTCAAGAACTACTCCTCCGGAATGTACGTGCGGCTGGCGTTTTCGGTGGCGATCCAAGTCGACGCCGAAATCCTTTTGATCGACGAGGTGCTTGCGGTCGGCGACGCGTCTTTCCAGCAGAAGTGCTTCGACGTGTTCAACCGCATGCGCGACGAAGGCACCACGATCGTGTTCGTAACCCATGACATGGGCTCGGTCAACCGCTTCTGCCACCGCGCGATCCTGCTGGAGCGCGGTGAGCCGGTGATCCTGGGCGAGCCGGCCGAAGTGGGCGAGAGCTACCTGGAGCTCAACTTCGGGCGTGAGGTGCACAGCGATGGGCAGGTCGGCTCTGCGCGGCAGGGCGACGGCGCAGCCAGAATCGTGGATGCGTGGATGGAGGACGGCGCGGGCGAACGCTGGGCGGTCTACAACCAGGGCTACCCGGTGGCGTTCAAGGCGCGTGTGCTGTTCAACGAGGCGGTCGAGGACCCAGCGCTGAGGGTTGCGTTCGAGAACGAAGACAGACGTGTGGCGATGGTGGCGAGCACCGGACGCGAACACCAGGAGAGCGGGCGCTTCGAGGCCGGCCAGGAAGCTGTGTTCTCGGTGCACTTCGTCAACCACTTCGCTCCCGGCCGCTACTTCCCGGTGGCGAGCCTGATGCGACGAGGCCGGGATCTGGACGTGATCGACCGTTATCCGCGCGGGCTGCACTTCATGGTCGGTGGCGTGGTCGCCGGCGGCGGCTTCGTAGACCTCCCGTACACCGCCGCCGTCGATCGCAGCGCCAGCGACGCGCAGGTGCGTGCGGAGATCTCATGAGTGGATTGGAGACCCTGTCGGTCAATCCCTTCGATGAGAGCCCCGTGCTCGACAGCAGTGCACTCGGACAGCCAATCCGCGGCCCGCGGGCGCTGACCGACGACTGGGGTCGCTTCTGGCACCTGACGTACAACATCGCCCGCAACGAGTTCAAGCTGCGCTTCTTCGGTTCTGCGCTGGGCTACTTCTGGCAGGTGATGCGGCCGCTGCTGCTGTTCACCGTGCTGTACGTGTTCTTTACCAAGATCGCGGACGTCAACAAAGACACGACCGCCGGCGGTAGCCACTACGGCGTGCAACTGCTCGGCTCGATCGTTCTGTTCACGTTCTTCGGTGAAGCGACCGGGGCCGCCGTGCGAAGCGTCGTGGACCGTGAGAACCTGGTGCGCAAGATCCAGTTCCCACGTCTGGTGATCCCGCTGTCGGTGGTGCTGCTGGCAATGTTCAACCTGTGCCTCAATCTACTGGTGGTGCTGGTATTCGCGTTGATCGAAGGCATCACGCCGACGCTCAGCTGGCTGGAGCTGCCGCTGATCGTCGGCTTCCTGGCGGTGTTCGCCACCGGCGTCGCCATGTTGCTGTCGGCGCTGTTCGTCAATTTCCGCGACATCCAGCCTATCTGGGACGTGGTGCAGCAGATCCTCTTCTACGCATCGCCGGTGATCATCTCGGTCGACACCGTCAGTAAGAAGTTCGCCGGAGAGCGGCTGTTTGGTGTGATGTCACTGGTGCATCTCTACATGCTCAATCCGCTGGCCGTCGCCTTGCAGCAGTTCCGCCATTCGATGGTCACGCACAGCACGCCCAGCGCGGAGCGGTTGCTCGGGGGCTGGGCGGGAATGGCGGAGGCAGGGCTGATTGTGGCTGTTGTGTTCGCGCTGGGCTTTTGGGTCTTCAACCGCTCGGCCGGGCTGATCGCGGAGAATCTCTAGCTCCCGCCGTGCGAGTGGCCGCTGGCGTCACCTCGCCGGGTCCTCTGCAAGCCAGGCGCCGCCAACTCGGACTACGATCTCGGTGTCGGGTGCGGTCCCGAACAGGACCTCGGGTGCGTGTCGCACCCGGACCTGCAGCGTGTAGCGCCCGGGTGCGGCTGGGGCGTCCAGGTGTCCGGGCACGATCGTCTCCGCTCCGGGCCGCACCCACTCGGTGAAGAACGAAGGTCGCCAGTCGTCTGTGGGGAGGCCGTCCCCATCGAGCAGGCGGTGCACCACGTGGAGGTACGGTCCGATCGAGGGATCCCAGCCCCAGAGCTCTGTGCCTTCGTTGCGGACCTTGAAGTAGATAGGCCTGCGCTCGTCCGGCCGAAACGGCAGCGGAGCGCCGATCACCGTTATGGATGCGCGGTGGGCTGAGTCGGCGAACGCCCGACTGGCCCACAGCGTGTCGGTTTCGTGCAGCGGCACGCTCACAACCGCGCCGGGTGTGCGCGCGGGCGTTGATGCTGCCAACACCGCTTCGATCAACTCGACGTCAGCGTGTGGGACTGGAGCGGTGAGCAGTCCGGGGATCGCCTCGGGCAGCAGCGCATCGTTTACCGGCAGTCCCGCCGGCGCGATGAGCCCCGGCCTGAACCGCTCATAGCGTTCGGCGCGGGCGCGTCGCTGCTGCGGCCCGGCAAGGATCATGGGCAAGTGGTAGATGGGAGCCTCCAGCAGGCGTGCGGGCAGCGTCCGCTCGGCCGAGGAGTGGACCAGCCCAGAGAAACGCATAGCCCCGTCGTTGCGGACCATACGCAGCTGGAAGTCGGGGTACCAGGGCTCTTGCGCGATGTAACGCTCGATCGTCGGGCACAGCGTCCGGCGTGCGAAATACACGGCGTTCACCTGGCGATCTTCCAGCGCCAAGAGCACCTCAGCGATCATCTCCGGCGAAGGAATCTCATCGCCATCCAGGCGCAGGATCCAATCGCCGCTGCACTGTGCATGCAGCCACGCCAGGTGCCTCTCCACGAACTCGAACTCGATCGAGTACACGCGATCTGCGACCTCGCAATAACAGCTCAGGTCCGCCTCCTCGACAGGGCCGCCGGCGGCGATCACGATCTCCGAGGCGATGGCTTGCAGTGGAGCCAACGCGGCTCTGATGAAACGGCCGGGGGAGTTGGTGATACAGCACACGCTGAGCGTCGCGCGAGGCGTATCGGCCGACGGACGGTCGGCACGCGGGTGAGTATCTCCTGGCGCGTCCACTGGCGCAGTATGGCGACAGCTGTCGCAACTGGGTAAGTCGGTGGGTATGATCGCTGGCGTGTTGCCAGGCCGGCAGAGGTTGCAGGGGTGGCTTCCGTGGTCTGCTGCCGTGCTTCTCGCGGGATGGTGCTATCTGATTGCGGTGGTTGCGGCGAGGGTGGGTCTCCTCGGCCGCTTCGACGACGGCATTGAGTACACGACGGTCACCTACCTGCTGCACGGGCAGATTCCGTATACGGACTTCTACGAGCCATACGGCATCGGCCTGGGGATCCCTGGCGTATTGCCCCATCTGTTGGGATTCGACGGCGTGTTCGTACTCCGTCTCGTCTACGGGCTGTTCGCACCGCTGGTGACTCTGCTTGTGACTCCCCTGGTCTGGCGTCGCTGTGGCGCAGTGGGCGGCATCCTCGTCGGGCTGATCACGATCACGTCGGCTTCGCCGCGGTATTCGATGGGTTTCGCCGCTCTTTTCGGCTTTGCTCTGCTGATCGACAGTGCGGTGCGGCGCACCGACTCGGGCACGCTTCAGGAGCTGGCCGGGCGACGTCCGATGTTGCTCGTGGGCGCCAGCATGATCTGCTCCCTCGCGGGTTGGGCGCGAACGGAGTATGCGGTGTTTGCCGTGGTGTGGGCGGTGATACTCGTGATGGTGCTACCGAAGGGGCGCACGCGCTGGCTGTTGGCGTTCGCAACCCTGGTGATGGCGGCAGGTCCCTCTTTGATCGTGCTCGTCACCGGTGGTCTGCGTCATCTGTGGTGGTTTATCAGCTATACGCTGTCGTCCTCGCCGTCCGGATTTCACGCGCAGCGAGGCGAGCCGATCGAGTGGCATCTAATCGGTGAACGCTTCACCGAAATACTCCATCTCCAGCTTGGGCCTTCAGAAGCGGCCACGATCGTGGGTTCCTACGGACTAGCAGCGCTCGTTGTCCTGGCCGCCGTGGTCATGCTTCTGGTTCCGGCTGGCCGTGAGTGGCTGCTGCGTAGGGACAAGAGCTACCTGACACCCTTCATGGTGATCGTCTGTGCGGTGGTGATGTACGGGCAGCTGGCGCGTTTCAGCCCTGGATATGGCCAGATTGCAAACCCCGTGTTCTGGGTGGCCGCTGCGATGCTAGCGGGCAGAGTGTCGACGGGGACGGTGATTGCGGTAGTGGCGCTTGTCGCATTTCCATTCGCTCAAAGCATCGCTCCCGGCACTATCTATGACTCCTGGGCCGCGCGTCCCGCTGTGAACGAGCATGTGGCGGTGCCGGGATTGAACAGGATCCCTCTGGGGGACTCCATTGGGTCCGCCTCGATGGCGGCGCTCATCTCCGAGTGGCGCAAGCTCGGGTTGCAGGGCCGTTCCACCCTGAGCGTGGAGTTGCGCAATGACGTGGCATGGGGCAACGAAGCAATCGTTGGGTATCTGCTGAATGCGCCAGCAGCGGCATGGCCGCTCACCTACGACCCCGGACTCGTGAATACCGCCACGGTTGAGCGGGGGACGATCAGTGAACTCTGCGACGACCGCGCCCCAGTGGTGCAGGCTGACGATGACTTCCCGTATCCCGTAGGCAAGGAAGCCTATGTGGGGTCGCGCCTGTTGGATGAGTTTCTGGCAGTCGACTACCGGGTGCGGACGGTGGCGGGGCTTTACAGGATCCTTCTGCCGTCTACTGCTCGCTGTGAGATGCCAGACCAGCTCAGCGATCGTGCACTGGCTGCCCTCTCCGAGCAATACCTTGCGGAGGGCGAAATCGCTGAGGCCGGCGCGCTCGCAATCGCCCAAATCGAAAGGGCTGAAGCGCGCCATGAACCGGTCAGCGAATCGGACGCTTCGCTGGCCGCGTTGGGCGGCTACGCGCTCGCATCACGACAGATCCCGGCCGGCGCATTGGGAGGGGTGATTCGGGTCCTAATGGGCTCTTCTGGCCACGAACTGGCGCAAGCGGCCGCGGCGCGATGGCCTACGGATGTTCAGCGTTTGGCGGCGCAGACAGCGTGGGTTGCGCACCGATCCTCCACGGAAAGTCATTACCAGCAGGCGGTGGAAGCCGTCTTCGTGCTGGCTCGCAGGCATGCGGATTGGCCGCAGGCGGTTGAAAACCTGAGTGCGGTGTGGCCGCCTGATGGCACGCTCTTCACGCAGTTGGCTCATGACGGCGCGCGAGGTCTGCCGGCGCTGGATCGGTGGCGTCGTGATTATTTCCTGGGCGCAGGCGACAGCCGCGCCGCGCTTGCCGCGGGGGTCGCACTGGTCGGCGATTACGTACGTCGAAGCGATCCGGTGGCGGCGGGAGAAGCTGAGCTCGAACTGGCGGACTACCCGGCGGTCACGCCGGGATGCTCGTTGGCGCTGCGCCGCGACGCGAGCAGGCGACCGGGGATTCGGGTCTTCGTGGCACCCGGGGGTCCGGCATGCGCGCAGAGCGAAGTGCTGGGACTGCTCAGCCGTTCCTGGCCGCGCCTCGGCGCAGGACGCGCCCGGCCCGAAACGCATAGGTTCCCATTCTCGTTGTAGAACTTCGCCCGATCATTTCCGACTTGATCTCCCCATCTCCCGTCCGCGACGCGCCCCGTCAGGGGTTGCGGGTACTGGTGACCGGCGGCGCGGGGTTCATCGGTGGCAGCCTCGCTGTCGGCCTGGCTGCTCGTCAGCCTTCATGGGAGGTGATCGCCCTGGACAATCTCCGGCGCCGCGGCTCCGAGCTGAATCTACCGCGCCTGCGCGAGGCCGGAGTGAGCTTCGTGCATGGCGATGTGCGCCAGCTCAACGACCTGCTGGAGGTCGGCGAGATCGACGCGATGATCGAGTGCTCAGCCGAGCCATCGGTGATGGCCGGCGTGGACGGCAGCCCCGACTACGTGGTGCGCACCAACCTCGAGGGCGCCTACAACTGTCTGGAGCTCGCCCGGCGCAACGACGCCCAACTCGTCTTCCTCTCCACCAGCCGCGTCTACCCCGTGGCCCCGCTGGAGGGCCTCGTCTACGAGGAGACCGATACTCGGTTCGAGTTGATGGACGCGCAGACGGTTGCGGGCGTCTCCGCGAGGGGTATCGCTGAGTCCTTCCCGCTGGAGGGCGCGCGCACGCTGTACGGCGCCACCAAGCTCTGCGGGGAGCACCTGATCGAAGAGTACGCTGCCGCGTATGGCCTGAAGGCGGTGATCGACCGCTGTGGCGTGGTGGCAGGCCCATGGCAGATGGGCAAGGTCGACCAGGGCGTGTTCACCTACTGGATGCTCGCTCACCACTTCCAGCGGCCACTGGCGTACATAGGCTTTGGAGGTTCGGGAAAGCAGGTTCGGGATCTGCTCCACGTCGATGACCTCCTCGATCTGGTCGAGCAGCAGCTGCTCGACCCGGCGCGATGGGCAGGTGCCACCGTGAACGTGGGCGGCGGGCGCGCATGCAGTCTGTCGCTGCAGGAGACCACCGATTTGTGCGCCGAGATCACGGGTAGGATGATCGATGTCCGTCCGTCCGGCGAGGATCGCCCGGGGGACATACCGATCTACCTATCGGATTGCTCACGTCTCCACGAAATGACCGACTGGCGCCCGCGCCGGGGGCCGAATGAGATCCTGTCCGATATCCACCAGTGGATCGTTCAGCACGAGGCGGCCCTAGCCAGTGCGCTTTAGCGAAAGGATCACATGCCCGTAGCAATCGTGACCGGATCCGGCGGCCTGATCGGTTCGGAGTCAGTGCGGCACTTCGTCGAGGCCGGCTATGACGTGGTCGGCCTGGAGAACGACATGCGCGCCAGGTTCTTCGGGCCTGAGGCCTCCACGGCGCACACGAGCGCCGCGCTCGAACAGCGCTACCCCGACGAGTTCCGCTCGCTGGAGGTTGAGATCAGGGACGCTGAGGCGGTGGCGCGGGTGTTCGCCGAACAGGATGGCGCGGTCGAGCTGGTGATACACACGGCCGCTCAGCCGTCGCACGACTGGGCGGCTTCGGATCCGCAGACCGACTTCGGTGTCAACGCCAACGGCACGCTCAACCTGCTGGAGGCCACGCGCAGCCACGCGCCAAACGCCACGTTCATCTTCTGCTCGACGAACAAGGTCTACGGCGACCTGCCGAACTATCTGCCGCTGGTGGAGCAGCCCACTCGGCTGGAGCTCCCGGCCGACCATCGCTACTACGGCGGGATCGACACGACCATGTCGATCGACGCATCCACCCACTCCCTGTTCGGGGTTTCAAAGGCCGCGGCCGATCTGTTGGTGCAGGAGTACGGGCACTACTTCGCCATGCCCACGGTCTGCTTCCGTGGAGGGTGTCTCACCGGGCCCAACCACGCGGGCGCGCAGCTGCACGGTTTTCTCTCCTACCTGATGCGCTGCACCGTAACCGGTGAGCCTTACACGGTTTTTGGTTACGGGGGCAAGCAGGTGCGCGACAACATCCACGCTGCTGACATGGTGGCCGCCTTCGAGGCTTTTCACAAGGCTCCGCAGGCGGGTGCGATCTACAACATCGGCGGAGGTCGCCACAGCAACTGCTCGATGTTGGAGGCGATCGAGCTCTGCCAGCAGATCGCAGGACGCGAGCTCGACTGGAGCCTGGGAGAGGACAACAGGATCGGCGACCATCGCTGGTGGATCAGCGATCTGGAGCCCTTCAAGCGCGACTACCCAGGCTGGGATCTGAGGTACGACGTGAGCGACATCCTGCGCCAGATCCACGATCGCAACCTCGAGCGCTGGGTCGCTCGCGTATGAAGTTGTCGGTCGTGATCCCCGCCCACAACGAGGTGGGGTCAATCGGCGCGACCGTGAAGGCGGTCACCCAGGAGCTGCGCAGCGAAGCGATCCCATACGAGATCGTGGTGGTGGACGACTCCAGCAGCGACGGCACCGGCGACGCGGTCGCCGCGCTCGCGCTGGAGGATCCGGCTGTGCGCTGCGTGCGCTCGCCGCGGCCGCCCGGGTTCGGCCAGGCTGTGCGTGCGGGGCTCGACGAGTTCACAGGCGACGCTGTGGCGATCGTGATGGCGGACCTGTCGGACTCGCCCAAGGATCTGGTTCGCTACTACCGCGTGCTGGAGCGCGGTTTCGACTGCGCGTTCGGCTCGCGCTTCATGCGCGGCGGACATGTCAGCGACTATCCACGGTTCAAGCTGGCGCTCAACCGCATGGTCAACTTTGGGATCCGTGTGATGTTCCGCCACGGCTACAACGACACGACCAACGCCTTCAAGGCCTATCGCCGGGAGGTCATCGAGCACATCCAGCCACTGCTGTCCAACCACTTCAACCTCACGGTCGAGATGCCGCTGAAGGCGATCGTGCGCGGGCACTCCTATGAGATCGTGCCGATCTCCTGGACCAACCGCACCACCGGCGTCTCCAAGCTTCGGCTCCAGGAGATGGGCAGTCGCTATCTGTTCATCGTGCTGTACGTGTTCCTCGAGCACCACCTCAGTCGTGGCGATTACCGCCGCCCGGGGCTTTCGGCCAGCGAGCGTGTGCGCCCGGCGCCAGGGGTTGTGACGGGAGGCGACTCGGCCGGCGCAGCACGGGAGCCTGCGGGCAGTTCCTCATCCGCGCGCTGATGGCTCCCGCGGTTGCAGCCGGTCCCGAGCACGAGGGACGTACGGCGCCGTCCCCGATCGCACTCCCCGCAGATCGCCATCTGGAGCGCATCGTGGACGGAGTCGAGCGACACAGTCGTTGGGTGCTGCCTGCCCTGTTGGCTCTGTCTGCTGCACTTCTGCTCTACATGGGCCGCGGCCTGTCGTTCTTCTACGACGATTGGGACTTTGTCACCCATGACTATGGCGGCGGACTGCACTCGCTGCTGCAGGCTCACGTGGGGAACATCTCCGTTTTCCCCATTGCGCTCTACAAGGTGCTCTTTCACCTTGTGGGTCTCAACCACTATGCGGTGTTTCGGCTGGTGGTCATCGTGCTGCATCTCGCCTGCGGCGGAATGATCTTTCTGCTTGCGTCGCGTCGCATCTCTACGCTGCCTGCGCTGTTGGCGGCCGGCCTGATCCTGTTCATGGGCGCCGCCTGGGAAGACCTGCTGTGGGCGTTTCAGGTGGGCTATCTGCTGTCGGTTGCCGGTGGCCTGGCGTGCTGGGTGCTGCTGGAGCGTCGCGATCGACTCGGTGATGTGTTGGCGATGTTCTGCCTGCTGGTGTCGGTGGGCAGCTCAAGTCTCGGCATTGCGGTCATGGTTGGTGTATTTGTGGAGTTGGCATGGGAGCGCCGCTGGCGCTCGCTGTGGATCGTGCTGATTCCCGCGTTTCTCTATCTGCTGTGGTATTCGGGATACGGGGAAAGTCAGCTGACTGAAAACGGCGTGATCAACGCCCCGGGGTTTGCCGAGGACTTGGCTGCGGCGGCCTTCGGTGGGCTCGTGGGACGCGCGCTTGAATGGGGGCGCCCGCTTGCGCTGCTCGGTGCGCTGACAGTGGTAGTCCGACTCGTGCGCCCCATCGCCGTATCGGCTCGGCTGACGGGTCTGCTTGCAACCGCCGTCGCGCTATGGGCTGTCACAGCCCTGGCTCGCTCAACGGTCTCGCAACCGGAAACCAGCAGATACATCTATCTCGGTGCCGTAGTCATCGTGCTCATCGGTGTTGAGCTGCTTCGCGAGGTGGCGATCACAGCCCGGGCCTCGGCTGTGGCGGCGATGCTGGTGGCAGTGTGCGCAGTCACCGGCTTGACGGTGCTTCACGCCGGTGCAATGGGGTTGCGCTCGACATCCTCCGCGGTCACTGCCAGAGCTGGGTGCGCTCGAATTGGCTGCTGCGTACGTTCCGCCAGGGTTCCAACCAGACCCGCAGCGGGCCCCTCAGATCACGGCTGGACCGTATCTGCATACCGTGCGCGCGATCGGCTCCTCACCCGCGGACACTCCTCAGGAGATCATCGCCTCCAGCACTGCTGTCCGTGCCGAGGTCGACGAAAACCTGGTCAAGCTCGAGGGAATTGCGCTGGCTCCCGTGGGCCGGAGTGTGCCTGTGAGCAGCGTGGCGCCGCTGCTGGCAAATGTGGGCGGGCCGCAGCCTGTTCAGATCAAGCGGTGCTGGTCCACTAAGGCAGTGGGCGCAGGTGCTTACACGGAGTTCGTGCCCGATCGCGGTGGTCTGCTGATTCGCGCCACGAGCCAGCCCGTGGAGGTGGTCGTACGCCGGTTCTCTCCACCATTGGGAGGCGTTGAGCTGGGGGCGGTGGCTCCCCGTGGTGAAAGCATCGTGAGGTTCCCCGTAGATGCATCAGGTCGACCGTGGTTCGTCCGTGTGTCAAGCGAAGCGTCAGTCGGGGTCTGTGGTGTCAGCTAGGGCGACGGGCGCCGAGCGTCAATCGCCGTTGTGGATATCAGCAAAGCTGCCGCGCGGCGTCGACCTGCTGATACCGGTGGTTGTTTTGCTCCTGATCGGGGCACCTGCGATCTTTACGACGAAAGGGTTCATCGACGACTGGGTGAACCATCTCTGGCTCACCTGGATGCAGTCCAGGGAAATCAAAGCCACGGGATGGCCGAGCCTGTTCCTCAACGCCGAACCCATGGGTGTCTTCTACCCAAACTTCGCCTTCTATGGCGGAACGCTCTACGCGTTTGGTGGCTACCTGATGGTTCTGACCGGGACGCCCGTGGGTGTTTTCGTGGCGATGATCCTGGCGGCGTTCGCAACTGCCTACGGTGGCTCGTACTGGATTGCTCGCCAGGCCGGCCTGTCCGGGCTCGCATCGCATCTGCCCGCAACCACTGTGGTGACGGGGGCCTATTACCTGTCCGTTGCGTATGGGCGCGGATCATGGCCCGAGCTCGTTGCCACGTCGATGATCCCGATGGTGGTTGCCGGCGCTCTGCACATCGTGCGTCGCGGAGCAGGTACCGGATCGGTCATTGCGCTTGCGGCCACGACGGTGATCTGGTCTGGGAGCCACAACATCACGTTCGCTTGGGGAGCGATCTTTCTGGTCGCGGTGGGCGTGTCGCTGGTGGTTGCGTGGCGTTCTCGGATAGCCCAAGTGCACCTGCGGCGGATGGGCATGGTGGTGGCTGTGATGGCGCTCGGGGTGATGGTCAACGGCTGGTTCCTGCTCCCAGACGTCTCCTACGCGCTGCACACGCAGATTGCTCAGTACCGAGCCATCGATCCAGCGATCAGCGGGATCTTCAGCCGACTGTCGATCGTCTTCAATCCATTTCGTCCGAGAGCCACCAGTTCCACCTATCTGCGCTCCCACTTCACCGAGCTCCCCGTCTTGGTGATCGTGTGGGTGGTCGCGGCGCTGTTTGCCGTGTGGAGGCTGGGTATGAGTAAGGAGATGCGACGCTTGGCGGTCCTGCTCTTGCTGGTGTTTACCGGCCTGCTGCTGCTGGTGGTGGATGAATCGGCGTGGAAGCACCTGCCGGCAACGCTCGCGGTCATTCAGTTTACGTTCAGGCTCGAGACCTACATCGTGCTGGCGCTCGCCGGGCTTGTCATCCTCGTACTGGTGGGAATGAGGGGCCGTCAGACTCAAGGGTCTACGAATGCGTTGGGTGTGTCGCTGGCGGTGATCGTGCTCTTAGGTCTTGGTTTGGGGGGTTGGCAGGTGTGGAACTCCACCGCCTATTACTACTCGCCTGGCTACCTCACGGACCGCTCGCTGGTCCTTCACTACCCTCACCACACGCCGCCCACCTGGTATGAAACCGGCCAGTTTCGGGATGTGGAGGATCAGGTGGTGCCCACCGACGGAGAGGTGCGCCTGAACCCGGCGTTGGTACACGGGGAAAGCACGACCCAGGAGCTGGCCGTGCCACCCGGCGAAGGTCCCTTGGCGTCGAACATTGCGGCGAGCGCCAATCTTGTTTCGGTGAGTGGGCTGCGAATAGCGGGGCGAACCGCGGAAGGCTTTTTGGCCCTCGAGCGCCCGCTGGACGGCAGCTCGACGGTACGAGTAACAGTGAGCCGCGCAGATACGATGCCGATGGAGTTGGGCCCGCTCGTGACCCTGATCGGGTTGCTCGGGCTGGTCGGTGTGGCGGTGGCTACACAGCTGCGCAGCCGCAGACGCGCGGCTGCCTAGCGTCACCCACTTTGCCTGTCGTTCGCTCTCTGCTGAGCGACGCCCCGCCGCGGGTGCCGTGAGTTGTGGTGCAGCATGAGCGCCCCAACGGCGACAAACGGGACGAAGTTGACGAGATGAAGCACCACTGCGTAAGGCAGGGCCGCGGAGTGCGGGATGTGGTACGCGCTGAGGGCGATCAGCGCGGCGCCCTCGAACACGCCCACCGCAGCGGGCGGTGAGGGCAGGATCATTCCCAGTCCGACGGCCACCGCCACGAGCACGCCGCAGGCGAAGGAGAGGTGCAGGTGGAAGGCGACCAGCACCAGGTAGGAGCACAGCGCGGTCATCAGCCAAGCGGCGATCGTCCAGGCGAAGGCCTCGAGCGCCACGCCCGGATGGCGCAGGCCGCTGAGGCCGTGTGTGAGCTCGTCCACCGTTCGCTCCAGGCGCTCGCCGGAGAACAGCGACAATCGCCGCAGCGGGTGCAGCAGCAGTCGCAGAGGGCGATCCCCGAACACGGCCAGCAGCATCGCGGCCAGCGCGATCAACACCGCCAGCACGATCGCGGCCAGCGCGGCGGCCCCGAACCAGCTCACGTGCGGCAGCCACGGCTCCGCGGCGAAGAACACCACCAGGATCGCCAGCACGTCATAGAGGCGCTCCAGCAGCACTGTGCCGACGATCTCAACAGGCGCTGTGTCGCTGCGCTGTGTCAGAACCACCACGCGCGCCGCTTCGCCGGCTCGGGCGGGCATGATGTTGTTGTACAGGTAGCCGACCATCATGGCGTTGCTCACCACGCCGATCCCTGGGCGCCGGTCGCGCGCGAACAGCGAGCGCCAGCGCAGCGCGCGGGCCACGTTGCCCAGAGAGAACGCGATGAGGGCGGCGGCCAGCCACCAGTAGTCGCTGTTGCGCAGGGCGCGCCAGGCAAGTGAGAAGTTGATGTTGCTGAGGGCGAAGTAGGAGAAGGCCAGCGTGATCAGCACGGTGATCGCGTTGAGCAGCAGACGTGACGTTTTCGCCGACCGCTGCTTCTCTGCACGAGGCTCGGCAATCTCCGCGGGAGCCTCTGGATCGTCCACCAGCACCCCGTCACGGTATTAGATGCTGGCACCGTCCGGAACCGTCGGCGGATCTGCCTATCTGGGGATACGCTGTTAGGCGACCGCGATTTTGGCTCGGCGGCATGGACATAATGTCCCCCTGGCGACGATGCGGTCAACTACTTGCCCGCTCAGGCCGAAGAGCACGGTATGACCATGTCTCTGCGAGCTCACTTCCCCATGATGCGTTCCCGTGTAACCCGCCTGCTGGCATTCACGTTGACTGCTTGTGCGCTGACCACCGGCTCTGCGGCCGTCAACGCGTCCGATGCCTCCGCGGCCGAAGCAGGCGTGGTCCTGGCCAGCGTCAACCCCGCCCAGATCTCCGACGTCAAGACGCTGGGAGCCCACTGGGTTCGCCTGTTCGCCACCTGGTCTGACCTCGAGCCGGAACATGGCAGCTACTCCACATTCTGGCTCGAATACTACGAAAAGACGATCAGCGCGCTGCCTGCTGGCACGAAAGTGATCATTGACGTGGTCGACACGCCGAGCTGGGAGACGGGATCCAGCAACGACCTCACGCCGCCGGCCAACCCGCAGGAATACGCGGCGCTGCTGGGGATGCTGGCGCACCGCTATGCGGGCAAAGTGGCCGCCTATGAGATCTGGAACGAGGAGGACGCCTCCGGTTGGTGGGCCGGTGGGCCTAACCCGTCCGCCTACGCGCAGCTGCTGCAGGCCACCTACCCGGCCATCAAGGCCGCCGACCCCAACGCCACCGTCGTGCTGGGCGGGATGACGGGCAACGACTACCAGTTCCTGGAAGGCGTGTACGCGGCCGGCGGCAAGGGCTTCTTCGACGCGGTGGGCGTGCACACCGACACCGCCTGCAACATCGCCTCGCCCTACGAATTCCTGCGCGGCGCGGACAACCGCCTGATACAGGATTCGTTCCTGGCCTACCGCGAAGTGCACGCCGTGATGCTCGCCAACGGCGACAGTAAGCCGATCTGGATGACCGAGGTCAGCTGGCGCACCACCGAAGCGACCTGCTCGGAAGGCGCGTGGGCGGGCCAGAAGGCGGAGGGTGTGAGCGAAGCACAGCAGGCCACCTACCTCAAGCAGGCCTACAACTGCCTGGCGCAGGACCCCTACGTGCAGGTGGCGCTGTG
This sequence comes from uncultured Solirubrobacteraceae bacterium, assembly GCA_963723325.1. GTDB lineage: Bacteria > Actinomycetota > Thermoleophilia > Solirubrobacterales > Solirubrobacteraceae > Palsa-744. Next base: position 96,950 of record CAVRQK010000009.1, read on the forward strand.
GTTTGCCATGCAGGACGAAGGCGCGGCGGTGTCCGGCCTGGTGCGAGCGGACGGCTCACACAAGCCTTCGTTTGCCGCCATGCACTCCTACATCGCCGAAGGCAACAGCCTGAGCGAACCGTGCGGCAACTTCTCCGGGCCGAAGATCTCGGTCGCCTCCCCTGCCAACCACTCCCACTATTCGGGGCCGCTACCCATCAACGTGTCCGCCACCAGCGGGGCTGGCGTGTTCAGGATCAAGCTCGAGATCGACGGCAAATTGATTCGCAACTATGGCGGCTCAGGCTTCCCCACGAGCCTCTCCGGGGCGATCGAATGGCAGGGCGCCAAGCACATCTCCTACGGCTGGCACACGCTCACGTTCCTGGCCTACGACAAGGAGCGCAACGTGGCCGAAACGAGTATCCAGATCTACCACGCGCCGCCCAACTCGGCCCACAAGTCAGGCAAGCGCCATAAGGCCAAGCACAAGGCCAAGCGACACAAGAATCGCCGCAAGCACTGACTCGCTGCTTGTCATGAGCCCCGCACGCTAGCCGGTCCAGCTCCAGTTGCAAAGCTCGTGCGGAGGCATCTCGGCGGCGATCGCCGCATATGCGCCGTCAATGCCCACATCCAGCTCGGCCACCCACGGAACATACGCATGCTCCTCGGCCGCGGCTCCGCCGATGCCCAGCCCCAAGCACTTCAGCTTGGCCTCGTGACGAACCCACGATCTGAGGAACTCCCGCTGGCGGCTGTCTGGGTCGAGCGCCTCCAGTCGCTGGGCCTCGGTGGCGCCGAACATGCGATTGGCCAGCGCGATGACGTTGGTGGGCCGGCGGTCGAGCTCGACGTCTATGCCCACAGCCATGCCGTGGGCGAATGCGTACAGCGCCACCTCCCCTGAATGAGACAGGTTGAAGGACAGCTGCGTCGCATGCGGACGAGCGCCCGATACAGGGGCCAGCGCCAGCTTGCCGTGAGCGCCGGTGAGAAAGCTGAGTGTGGCGCCATCGACCTGCAGGTAGCGGCCGAGCAACGCCCTCAACACGCCGCGGCTGCGTGCCCACACGACGCCGTTACGTGGATCGGTCATACGCGAGGCTCGTATGCGCTCGTCGTTGCGCAGCAGATCACATACGTCGTCGCTCACATCGGAGAGCTGGGCCCGCCAGACTTGGGCCACACCGTCGACGAGCCTGGGGTCCGGCGGCCCCGGCGCCCAGCTTTGAGTGGTGGGAGTCAAGGCCATGGCTCATCGTGGCATGCATCGGCTCGGGGCGTATCTGGCGCGCCTGGGCCTCGTCGGGGGGTTGCCGTTTGGGAGAATCCGGCGAAGGTGTCCCCAGTTCAACACATTGAGCATGTGGCGCAGAGTCGGAGGGAGATCCTGTGTGCGGTGGGCACGCCGCTCGATCTGGTCTTGGTGCGCGGTGTCGGCAACAGGGGCGATGAGTTGATCTGGGCCGGTGCACGCGCGTTGTTGGCGGATATGCCATACCGAGAGGTGGGAGTGGACGAGCTGCCCGCAGTGCGCGGTCACACAGCGTTGATCTGCGGCAGCGGCGCCTTCTGCCACCAATGGCATGACGTCATGCCAAGGGTATTGGCCATCGCCGAACTCCGGTTCCAACGCGTGATCCTGCTGCCGAGCACGTTCGACACGTCGGTGGCCGTGGTGCGTGCCGCGCTCGAGCGAACCCGAGCGGTGGTGTTCGCACGTGAGGAGGAGTCCTATCGCCGGATTCAGGACCTGTGCGAGGCGCGTCTGGCGCACGACACCAGTTTCTTCTTCGACTACGAGCCCTATCGGCAGCACGGTGAGGGGGTCCTGTTCGCCTTTCGCACCGACGCTGAGTCGGCAGGCGGGCGCGCGATCCCGTCAGCGAGCGAGGACATTTCGTTGACCGAGCCCACCCTCAAGAGCTGGCTGAGCAGGATCTCTCGGTGCGCTTCGGTTCAGACGGACAGGGCACACGTGATGATCGCCGCCGCAATGCTCGGCAAGGAGGTCGAATTCGAGCCGAGCGCCTACTTCAAGGTGCCGGCGATCGCTGACTACGCGCTGGGTTCCTTCCCTGTCAAGCGACTGCCTCCAGCGCCGGCCGGTGTGTCGACGCCGGCCCGCCTTGCGCCTGCGCCTTGCCCACTCGAGCATCAGGCCACCCGCGAGCGCATCGCGGCGATGGCCCGCGGCAGGCCTGCGCCAGCGCCCTTACAGGGCTACCCATCTGCCAGCACGCCACGCGTGACCGCGGTGATCATCTCCCACAACAGGCCCGAGTTCGTGCTGGGCGCGCTGCACTCGCTCGTGCATCTGGCAACCGTGCCGGTGGACATCCTGGTCCTGGACAACGACTCAACGCAGCGCACCCGCCGCATCCTGGCCGAGGCGTGTGCCGAGCTCCCACAGGTGGCCATCCATTTGAGCGAGAGCAATCTCGGCTGTGCGGGCGGGCGCAGGCTTGCCACGGAAATGGTCGATACCGAGCTCGTATTGTTCTTGGACGACGACGCCGAACTATTGCCGGGGGCGCTCGAGCACATGCTGCGTGAGCTCGACCGCAACGATCAGGCGCAGGCAGTCAGCGCAACGGTGCTGCTGCCCGATGGGCGGGTGTCGCATGCGGGTGGTCGCTACACGGAGTCTGAGGACAGCGTCAGCTTCACGCTGATGGCCTCGGGGATGCAGTTCGATGACCCGGCGCTGCCCGCATCCGGTCCGTGTGACTGGCTGGCATGGACTGCGCTGCTCATCCGCAGGAGCCTGCTCGATGAGTTTCCACTCGATACGGAGATGGCGGCCTACTACGAGGACACAGAGTGGTGCCTCCGGATCGCGCGCGCCAAACCGGGGTGCTTTCGTCGCTCCCGTGAGGCGCTGGCCGTACATCACGTCAACAACAAGCCGTGGGGTGGTCAGGACTTCGTCTCCCGCGCCATCATGGTGCACTGCATCCGCACGGCGGCCCACTTCTACCGCAAGCACGGAAAGCTGCTGCGCGTGCCGGGCATGGATGTGTTCACGATCATGCCCCAGCTGACACGCACCGACGAGACGCTCGATCTGGTCGGGGCGCGCCTGGTGATGGAGCTGGCTGGCACGCACAGCGCCGACTGGCTGCTGATGGAATGGATCAACGGCGGCCTCGATCCCGTGCTGGGCGTCGAACGCACCGCGCTGGGCGATCAGCTGCATGACTGTCGCCTGCAGGTCAACGCGCTACGCGCCGAGTTGGAGCGCGTTTCTTCGTCTACGCGATGAGCGCTTCGATCGCGCTGAGAAACCGATGCGCGAGATCGATTGCCCGACGCGCCTCGGTGATGGGTGAGGACCAGGCGTCGTAGTCAGCCTGATTGCGCTCAGGCTGACTCATGGCGGCGATCCCTGGACAAGGACCTTGTCGCGGTCCAGCTCGGCCATAAAGAACGATTTGATGGCTCGGCGCTCGATCAACCAGCGGGGGGTGACGTGCACGGAGAACCACCATGGCAGCCCGTCCACGTCGAGCTCGTGAGCAGGCATCGGCGCAGCTCGGTGGTGAACCGCTCGATCAGCCGGTGCTCATCAGCGCGCAGCGAGGTCTCATCCAGCCCTCTCATAGGGCCAATCTAGCCAGTTTGGTCTAACGGGCGTCGGGGTCATCATTTGCGCTGTACGACAACGGGTAGCGCCTGCGCATGAACGGTGAGAACTTGGGAACCGTGAAGTCGACCTGACCGTAGTCGGGGCTGTAGATGAGGCCCTTCTTGATGAGCGAGTCCCGTGGAGCCGACGTGTATGACAGCCGTCTCTCAAGGCGCTCGGCGACATGAGCCGTGCGGTAGGGCCCCTCGCCGAGGCTGGCCATTGCGGCCATGTACTCTCGCTCACGGTCGGTGGCCTTCTCGAAGCGTACGTGGAAGAATTCCTCGTCGAGTTGCGCCAGCACCAGCGGTTCGGCGTCGGCAACATCACTGCTTCGGACCGGTGAGCCCTGTGCACGGTCCCACACCTCCTTGCCGTAGGCCTGGATGAACGCCGGGTAGCGTCCAGACTCGTTGACAACCCGTGCGAGAGCGTCATCGTCCCAGGCGACGCCACGTGCCTCGGCTGGTTCTACCAGCGCTTGCCGAGCCGCTTGCTCGCTGAGCGCATCGAGTCGTGGGTAGGCGAACAGCCTCTCGGCGTAGGACTTCGCATCAACCATCAACCCTGGTAGTTGTGGAAGACCGGCTCCTACCAGCGCCACAGGGAGCTTCAGTTGTGACATGCGGTGCATTGCTGCTGCCACAGCCTCCAGCTCCTCGCGAGCAAGGAATTGCATCTCGTCAACCAGGAAGACAACGCCGGTGTTGTGGTCTTGGGCCGTGCGCCCGAGCTCCTCGAAGAGGGTGGTCAGATCTCGATCGAGATCGCCTGTGGCACCGCTTATGGCGTCAGCATCGAAGGAAAACTCGACGTTGCCGTCCGGAGATGCTCCGACCTTGAAGCCACGCAGCAGGCCTGTGAACGATCTCAACCGATCACCAAGCGCCTTGCGGGCGCTCAGCTGCAACAGCGACTCGTAGGCGGCGTCGGCGAGCTCGGAGCGGAAGTTGGTGTCGGACTTGATCTCAATCGGCCTTGGCGCGATCCATCCGGCCTCCTTGGCCAGGCCCTCGAACTCGAGCAGCAAAACCGTCTTGCCGACTCCCGTCAGCCCGGACACGATCATGCTTCGGTCGCTGAAACCTCCGCCAAGCCGGGCAAGCAGCGTCTTGAACTGCTTCTCCTGGGCGTCGCGGCCGGTCAGGGCCGGAGGGGGGTTGCCTGCGCCCATCGAGTAGGGATTTACCGCTGGGTCCACAAATGCAAGATTATCAGGGTTATCTCCAGTTATACGGCGATATGCAGGAAATCTCGGATAATGCCGTATAACTGTGTAGAACTATCTGGGTCATGCCTCTGGGGCGGTGCCTCTTGGCGTCCTCCCGCTACCGTTCCACCCCAATGAAAGTCATGAACACAAGCCTCAGCGGATTGGTGGTGATCGAGCCGGCGGTGCACGGCGACGAGCGCGGCTTCTTCATCGAGACCTACAAACGCAGCTGGCACGAGCAGGCGGGGATCCCGCAGGTGGAGTCCTTCGTGCAGGACAACCACTCGCGCTCCACGCGCGGGGTGGTGCGGGGCTTGCACTTCCAGGTGGGCGCCGGTGTGTCCAAGCTGGTTCGCTGCGCCCGCGGCGCGATCCTGGACGTGGGCGTGGACCTGCGCCGGGGCTCGCCCACGTACGGGCAGTGGGAGGCCGTGCGGCTTGACGACGAGAACATGCGCGAGCTGTACGTGCCGGTGGGCTTCGCACACGGCTTCTGCGCGCTCAGCGAGGTTGCGGACGTGATCTACAAGCAGAGCGGTTACTACGACCCGGACGTGGAACGCGGCATCGCGTGGAACGACCCGGACATCGCGGTCGACTGGTCGCTGCCGCTGGAGCAGCTGACCGTGTCCGACCGCGACGCGGTGGCGCCGCGGCTCAGCGAGATGGCGGCCGAACTGCCGTTCGAGTGGCATCCCATTGCGCGTGGGGACGATCTGATCGACGAGTATGCGGGCTGCTTGAACACGGGTGGGCAACTCGGTCGCACCGTGCGCGGGCTGCGTAAAGAGTGATCAGGGATCTCCTGGTGGACAGGGCGGTGGCTGCGCGCGCCGCTGACTTGCGAGGAAAACGGAGGTCGCTGCCGATGCCCGACGCTCTGATTCTTGCCACAGCCGATCTCCACGCCGATGTCGAGACGGTCCTGAGCGCCGATGGCGACTGGCCGAAGGTGGAGGGCCTCGCCTGCCAGGTGGAGCTCTTGCAGGCCGCCTGAGTGGCATCCTTAGAGGCGATGCCCGCCCGTCTTGAGCGCCTGCGCGAGCGCACCAACGGCTACACGGTCACGCCTGAGCAGTACGTGCGCTACGCCTATGCGGCGCTGGGCGCGCTGACGCTGATCGTGCTGACCGGCGCGGCCGTGCGCCTGACGGGCTCCGGCCTGGGCTGCCCCACGTGGCCGAAGTGCTACGGCAACGTGTATCCGCCGCTCAACACACACGCGGTGATCGAGTTCACCAACCGCATGATCACGTTCCCCGTGTCGGTGGCCGCGGGGATGGCGTGGCTGGCAGCTGTGCGTCGTCGTCCCTACCGGCGCGACCTGGTTTGGCTGGGGGCGCTGCTGCCGCTGGGCGTGGTCGGCCAGGCGGTACTGGGCGGCTTCACCGTCAAAGGCGCGCTGGACTACGGCTGGGTGATGGGTCACTTCGCGCTGTCCATGCTGATCCTGGTGGCGGCGGTGCTGCTGGTGTGGCGTGCATCGCAGGAGCCGGCGCTCGATGTGCGGCAGGCGGGCGCCACAGCGGACGGCGAGGGCGCCGCCGGTGTGGTGGACCGCACGCTTACGCTGTGGATGCGGGCGCTGGTGGGCCTAGGCGCGCTGACGATCTTCGCCGGCACGGCCGCCACCGCCGCCGGCCCGCACGCGGGCGGCTCGCCGGGGCAGAAGATCAACCGGCTGGACTTCAACGGGACCGGCACCATGGATTTCGTGATCCACCGCCATGCGGAGATCGCGTTCGTGTTCAGCCTGGCCTGTGTGGGCGCGTGGTGGCTGGCGCGTCGCGCCGAGGCCCCAGTCGCGGTTCGCCGGCCGTTGACGGCGCTGTGCGTGCTGCTGGCCCTGCAGGGCGTGGTGGGGCTGGACCAGTACTACACGCACCTGCCCACCCAGCTGGTGTGGGTGCACGTGGGGCTGGCGTCCTGCGCGTGGGTTTCGCTGCTGTGGTCGGCGTGCGTGAGCGGCGCGCTGTTCCCAAAACGGGCGTCAAAGGCCGCTCTGCGGGCCTCCGACGGCCAGCTCACAGCGGCCGCGCCCCTGTAGTTCCGCGGAAATTAGGGCTTCTTTGGCACTCCGATGGGCCAATTGTCCATGCGGACGTCCTCGCAAGCGGTTAGCCTGCGGGCAGCAACGACACTCGAGAAGGGAGTGGCATGACAAAGAACGAGCTAGCCGACCAGATCGCGGAGCGGACTGGACTGGCCGCCAGCCAGGCACGGCAGGTGGTTGAGGCGACGATTGAGGTGGTCTCCGACGAGTTGGCCGCTGGGGGTGAGGTCGCGCTTGCTGGCTTTGGCAAGTTCAGCGTCAGCCAGCGGGCCGCCCGCGAGGGACGCAACCCGTCCACCGGCGAGACCATCAAAATCGCTGCATCCAAGGCGGCCAAGTTCTCGGCAGCCAGTGCGCTGAAGAAGCGTCTCAACGACTGAGCTGCACCTGCGCACGCCCTGGTCTGCCAAGGCGTGCGCAGGTACCAATTCTTACCACCTGGTAACCCCCCCATTGAGGCTCGCCGGTCAGGCTTGCGGCGAACCTCGAACGTTGGGTGGTGTCTCATGAAGAAGATGCAGCCAAGACAGGCCAGCTCGAGCTCGACCGCCTACCGGTCGCTCGCCAACTTCTACATCGCCGATCCGCGTCGTGTGAGCTCCCGCGAGCTGGACGTGGGGCTGTGGTGGCGCGAGAGCCCCGACGGGCCGCTGCACAGGGCCGCCTGGGTCAACGACACCGGCGAGCTGTACCTGGTGCGCCTGGGCCCCGAGTCCGGCGGCGGCGGCCGCGTGGAGGTGCTGGCCACGGTGGCAGAGCAGGAGCGCCTGGAGGGCATGTTGGAAGGCTGGCGCGAGCACTGCGGCCAGCCGCATTCGCTGTCGTGGCTGCGCAGCTGCTCCCGTACAGACGCTTAGTCCGTTCCAGGGCTGGTGTACCCTCTTGTCAGGGGGACTATGAAAGACAGGCGCGCCTCACCTAAGTCGATGTCGGACAGCGAGCTGCTCGAGTTGGTGGTCGGGGGCAGCGAGCGCGCGTTCGAGGTGCTGGTGCAGCGCTACCGTGCGGAGTTGTTGCGCTACTGCCGGCGCTTGGGCCTGTATGACACGCGTGCGGACGATGCGCTTCAGCAGGCGTTCCTGCAGGCGTGGCTGGCGCTGCAGCGGGGAGCGCAGGTGCGTGAGCTGCGCCCGTGGCTGTATCGCGTGGTGCACAACGCGGCGCTCAACGTGAGGCGCGCGTCACGCGAGCAGGACGGCGCGCTGAGCGAGGCCAGCGGGCTGTCGGTGGGGATGGCTGTGGATGCGGACGTGGAGCGTCACATGGAGCTGCGCGACGCGCTGGCCGATGTGGCGGCGCTACCGGCCATGCAGCGTGAGGCGATGCTGATGAGCGTGTTGGACGGGAGCTCGCACGAGGAGGTGGCCAGCGCGCTGGGCATCACCCACGGAGCGGTACGCGGGCTGCTCTACAGGGCGCGATCCACGCTGCGCGCGGCGGCCACCGCGCTGACGCCGCAACCGCTGGTGGCATGGTTGCACGGCGCTGTGGCCAGGGTCGCCCCGGGCACAGCCAGGCTGGCGGAGGTCTCCTCCCAGGGCGCCGACACGGGCGCCAACTCACTGTTGTTCAAGGGCGCGGCGCTGGCGCTCACAACGGCGGCGCTGGCGGCAGGCGCGGCCGTGGGGCCGTTCCGTGGACATGACAGGTCGCGCCCGAAGGCGGTGGCCAGCGTTGGCGGGCAGCCACGGCAGCTCGCCGTTGTGCCCACCCCTGAGCCGGCCGTGGGTCCGCCATCGAGTTCGCACACGCAGATTGCCCAGCGCTCAGCCGGCGCCGCGCCGCCGGTCAACACCGAATCCGCGCTGCCCCTGGCCTCGCGCGCGGCGCCCGCCGCTGCGCCGGTACCACGGTCGGTTCCAATTGCAACGCACGGCGTGCAGCCTGTGAGCGTCGCCGCTCCCACCAGCGTCGCCGCCGCTCCCGCTCAGGGCGTGCCGCCGGCCGCCGTTGCAAGCGCCGCCGCCGTCCCTGTTGCTGGCAGCGGCGAAAGCGTCACCAGCACCACCCCCGTCTCGCAGCCGCCCCCGCCGGTCGAAGCTCCCGCCGGTGGCGGGGGAACATCGGGCGGCGGTAAGGAATCGGGGGATGACGAACACGAAACGCAGGAAAGCGACGACGGGACTTCCGGAGTCGGCGAAAGCGGTTCGGGGGGCTCGGATGACTCCTCTGAAACGCACAGCGGCGCTGGGTCCAGCGACGACGTCGCGGAAAAGGGCGACAGCTAGAGCGGTCTTCTCATGTGCTTGCCTCCTGGAGAGGATGACTGGTGTCTGCCGGAGGTTGGTTGGCGTACCGGTATGGAGGCGTGGTCACCACGTGCGCGGATGCTGGCGTCCCCCAGGCCGCACTCAGGGCAGTTCTTGTCACGACGTGGCATTTCGGTGGTCAGACGCTCGCTGCGGACCTCGAATCGTCGGTAGTCGTTGCCAGTCTCGATCGAGTGCAGAAGCCCGGTGACGGCGAGCATGAAGTGATCGGCTGCACGCGCTGCGCCCTCGGCGTTTAGTGTGATCACACTGGGAGCGGGAGCGTCGTCCTCGGGGAGATAGTTTTGCGCAGCGCGGACCCCCACGGTCAGGGTTTCCTCTGTCAGGCGCGCCGGGTTGATCAACTGATTGCACCAGAGACAACCGCAGTCAGGGCTGACGGACCGCACGATCGAAAAGATGTTCTCGATCGTTCCGTCAACGTCGAGTGTGACCTTGCTGCCAATCTGAATGCCCGGAATCAGGCCCCCGAATACCAGAGCGTTGAACACGGCGCGGGCGAGGTGGGTGTCGGCCGCGAGGAACAGGAAGTCGCAGTCCAACAGCTCCTTTGCGGCGTCTGGATCGGACACGTCTGTGTGTAGTGCATCGAGCGTGATGTCCCGGCGTGCACGCCGGGCGACGCGGCGCGCGAGGCGCACCTTGGGTGTTGCAAGCCGCTGCCCGATGGTTCGTAGCGCAGCTGGACGGCCCGGCTGAGACAGCCATGCCATCGCGTCTTTGCGGGTGCTCTCCGGAAGGCGGGGCAGGTTGGACAGTGCAACTCGGTCGGGGTCGATCACCACGACGTGCCCGACGCCGAGGCGCGCGAGCATCGAGACCATTGGTAGTCCCACGCCGCCGGCGCCAATGACGCCGACCTTCAGTCGCCTCAGGAGGGCTTGGCCGGCGGCGCCGTATATCCGAGCCTGGCGGTCGTCGATCGCTGCGATGGCGGGCGGTGCCGCGGCGGGCCGCGCGTAGATCCTGCGCAGGTTGCGTCCGAGCACTACCGTCTCGCCGATCGGCCGGCGCTCACCGTCGGGAGTCCAGATGTCGCCCGCCAGTGCTTCACGGGCAAGGACGAGCGCTCCGACGGGGACGCCGCGGGCTATGTCGAGCAGTGCTGGATACCCGCGCTCGTGGGAACGAAGGTCAGGCTCGGAGAACCCCACCGACGTGGAGCCGGAGTGATTGTGGACGGCCAAGTAAGCGAGCTGCTGATCCCTGCAGTGGCGGATCCGTTCGTTGACGAAGGCGGGGGAGAGGCGTCTGTAGGCTCGTTTGCTGGGAATGAACTCAACGTCATCGCGGGCGACGAACAGCTCTCGCGCCAGAAGTCGTACACCACGGGGACTGTGGACGATGCCTGCGGTGATGACAGCGCCGTGCTCGTCCCCTTCGCCGGGGAAGAGGTGGGCGGTTAGGGCCAGCCAGAGGGAATCTGGGATGACGAGCTGCCAGGGCTCCTTTGGCCCTTGTGAGCTGGGAAGGAATCGTGGCCGGCTCATGCGCCCACCGTCACGCCGGCCTGCTCGCGAAGCCACTGCAGGACCCGCAGCAGCTTCAGCGTCGCGGTATCGCGCGCTGGATCCCATCGATTGGAGGCGCGCGAAAGCATGGTCGCCGGCCGTTCGAACCCGGGCATCGCCTGTCCTGGGTTGAGCGGCGAGGTCAGCGGTTTGTGGTCGGCACGGGCCAGGTCAGGGCGCAGGAAGTGCGGGTAGACGTGGCCGCGGGGGTAGGTGTAGTTCAGGGCGAAGCCCACCCAGCTCTCCGATGGGACAAATGCGGGACCGATGAGCAGGTCTTCGACTATCACGGCGGCGCCGCCCTGGGCGTCGGACAGAAACAGAACCGTATGCTCTGGGAAGGCGAGCCTGACCTGCTGGATCGCGGCTTCGACTGCGGGGGTCATGGCTACGCGTTGTCGTCGCCGTCGTTTGCTAGGAAACGACTGTCGGAGTGCAGGCCCACGATGTCGTTGTCGCCGATGATCTTTGTGCGTCCGTGGGCCAGCTCCTCCACGAGGATGAAGTCCTCTTCAATCGAAACACCCTGCACGATCGCGGTGCTCTTGATTTCAAGTCCGGAGGCGCGGTGTCGCGCCATCGTCACGGGCCGTTCGTTGACGTGCACTGTTACAGGCTTCAGCTTGTGCTCTTGCACGTGCTGGGCGTCCTGTCCGACTGGATCAATGGTTACCGGGGGCATAGCGGCGTCCTCCCATGATGTTAGTTCAATAACTTCAGTGAAGTATACACGCTCATCGGAGCGCCTCGAGCACGATCGCTCAAGCATCACGCCGCGCCACCGGCGGCAAAATGGACCGGATGCCATGGACGCGGTCGCGCCCATGGCGGGCGGGAACGTTCAGGCGTGCTCGAGCGTGCGGAGGCTCATCTCGGCCTCACGCAGCGTTTTGCCGCTCGGCGCGGTGTAGGTGTGTCGCTTGCCGCGTTCGGCTGAAGTGTCGGGCTGGCGAGCGATCGCGCCGGCGTCTGTGAGTGCCCGCAAACGCTGGTGTAGTGCCGGCAGCTTGATGGCGAGGCGCTCAGCAAGCTCTGGTGCGGTGAACACTCCGAGCTCGACCGCCTCTCTCAGCGTCTGCTCGAGTTGCTCGGCTCCGCCGAGCAACTCGACCTTGTTGCCCTTTAGCATCGCGAGGGCAAGCTTGCGACGGTCGAGAACCATCTTGAGGCTCTCGCAGACATCGTCGTTCAGGCCCACAATCAGCAGCAGCCGACCGCTGTCCCCACCGAAGGTTGCGGGGCGCAGCGCCTGCAAAAGCTCATCGAGGAATGGCGGCGAGGCGACCTCAACACCGAAGAAACTGAGGAGCAGGCAGTCGGATTTCTCAAGCAGGTCGTGTGCCGCGCGACCGACCGTTCGGCCGCGACGGCGAGTGGAGAGCACGTCGCCCTCATTGGCAAGATCGATCCTTTGCATCTTCACTGACATAACTGAACCATATCTATACGGACATCCGCCAGCGAGAATACATCGGCCTCCAGCGGCCGTAACGTTAGAGGTGCAACGTGTATCCGGCCGCGAAGCCGGGCACGGGTGGCCCCTGCTGCACGCGCCAGCGCCCGGAGCGCCAGCGCGCTCTGGCAGTCGAGGTGGCGATCGTCAGCGATGCATCCACTGATCGGCGAGCGGCGAGCTCCGGAAGCGATCCGAGCGCACCTAGCTCGTCTCGGCTTGCGGCGATCAGATCGCGCAGCCCCTCCACGGGGTCGGCGTCGTTCTGGAGTCTGTCGGTCGGCGTCCACAGGGCGGCAGTGAGCTCTTTGGAGTCACTTTCGCGGGCAACGCACGCAAGTGGGTGCCCGTCGGGCAGTGCCACATCGGAGAATGCGTCCTCTGCGAGCTCGCCGAACGCCTCACGCAAGAGCGCGCGCTCGCGAACTGGGACACCCGCAAGTCTTGCCGCGTTTGCCAGTACGACGCGGTCCACCAGATCTATGTCCTCCTCGTCGCGCAGCGCCATCGCGGGTAGGAGGACGGCGGGGTCGAGGGCCGGGACGGGCTGATCGCGGCAGTATTCTGCCCGAGAGGGCATGGCACCGATGAGGCTCGACGTCTGGCGCCACACGGCTGCGTCCCTGGGCTCCCACACGATCACCCGGTTGGAGTTGTCTGCGGCGAGATGCCGCTCGATGGAGGCCCGGAGCACCACTCCAGTCCAGGCATCAACGCGTGTCAGGCCATAGAGAACCAGATTGAGCTCTTGCTCAGCGGGCTGTATCAGTTGGACGAAAGAGCTCAGTGCACGCTGGCCGCGAATTGCCCCGGTAAGCGGGCGGTGTTTACGCGGGTCGTTCGTTGGCACCTGCGGGGTCATCGTCGTAGCCTCGTCTCGAACCACTCAGGCGCATGGGCTTGCCTGGGCGGCTTCGATTCCGGCTCCTCGGGACATTCGATGAGATGAGACATCTCGCTGCTTTCCTCCATATCGCGCTTTTCCGTCAGCGCCATGTGCGAGAGTGCCAATAGCTACTGACATCCGGCGTGGAGCCGACTTCGATACGTGAGCGTTTGGTGGCAGCCGAACGCTCACGTTGTTGGGCTAAGCATCGTTGCGCGCCCTACGGACAGAACTCGGGATGTGTTTGTTGGCCTGGTTCGGCCTACGCGGCCACGCGCCGCTCGGCCAGGTTGGGCGTAAAGCGCCCGGCGGCGATGCGCTGGCGCTCTGTGCGGGCGACCAGCTTGAAGGAGGGCACGCACGATCCGATGGCCACCTGCGCGGGCATCAGCGGGCGCAGCCGCCTGTGCAGGGCGATGGTGGCTCGCGCGGTGCGCTCGGCGGCGGCGCTCAGGCGCAGCCCGTAGAGCTGGCGCGCACGCTCGGGCAGGGAGTACAGCATCAGCGTGTCGTGGAGCTTCTTGTAGGGCTGGCGGCTGGCCGGCAGCGGGATCTCGAAGGCACTGACATAGCCCATGTAGCGCGCCTCCTCCGACAGGAACAGGTCCTCGCCGGCCAGCTGCTCGGCGAACCAGGCCTGGAACTCGGCGTAGGTGTCGGGCACATGCTGGCGCGGCAGGCCGAACAGCTCACCGAAGCGCACCCAGTCCTGCCACAGCGCTTCGCGCTCGTCGCTGTCCAGTGGCCGCACCAGGCGCTCGTAGAACCAGGTGGAGGAGTCGATGAGGTTGCCCATCGTCCACAGCATCAGCACGGGGTCGAACGCGTCGTAGGGGGTGCCGGCGGGGTAGTGGGCGCCGGCGTCCTGCGGCAGGCTGCCTTTGACGCGCCGGTGCATCCCGGCCACCGCCGTCAGCGTGGCGTCCGCCTCCGTCGTGCTGCCCATGTAGACCCGCTCGAACATGGTGGCGGTGCGCGCAAAGCGCTTGAACGGTGTGGCCAGGTGGTGGGAGTGCTCTGTCGTGCCCACATACGTCAGCGGCTTCAGCGCCCCGATGCACAGCGCCCGCTGCCCATACAGCGTGCCCACGCACCGCTCATCCATCACCTGCCGCAGTACCGACTCCCCGCGCGGGAAGTACCCATCGTCAGAGCCCATGACCGCCAAGGTTAGCCCCCGCGCCCCATGGAGGACGCGGGGGTGCCTCTACGAGCTTGTCTCAGCCACAACCCGTGTTGTTGCCGCAGCTCGAACATGTGTAACACGAGCCCGTGCGCTGCATCATGCCCCCGCACTGGCTGCAGGCGGGTCCGAGGTCGAGTCCCTGCAGCCTGGCGGGCACGACGGGCGGGGTTTCGGTGAAGGCCGCGGCTGGGCGCGCTTGCGCCGCCGCCCGCCGATGCCCGCGGACCGTGGTCGCTGTGCTCGTCGCCGTTCTCCGGCCCGGCGGTGTCGGAGGGCTGACTGCCAGCGTGGCGTCCTGGGCGGCTTTGCGTGCGCGCACGGCGGGTGTGAGGATACCCAGTTCCTCCTGGGCGTCCACGTCCAGGAAGCGCGATGCCAGCCAGCGCATGATGTAGTCGGGCATCGACTTGGCGAACGGGATCTCGGGGTTGCCGGTGATCCCCTCTGGCTCGAAGCGCATGTAGCTGAACTTCTGCACCAGCGTTTCCAACGGCACGCCGTATTGCAGCGCGATGGAGATGGCGGTGGCGAAGGAGTTCATCATCCCGCGCAGCGTGGAGCCCTCCTTGCCGATGTCGGTGAGGAAGATCTCGCCCACCGAGCCGTCCTCGTACATGCCGGCGGTGATGTAGCCCTCGTGGCCGGCGATGGAGAACTTGTGCGTGACCGACTGGCGCGTGCGCGGCATGCGCTTGCGCTGCGGGCCGACTTCGGCCAGCGCCTTGCTGACGGCCTTCTCGATCAGCGCGTCCACGTCCTCAGGCGCCGCGACCTCCTGCTGTGCGTCGGTGCGCAGCGCCTGCGCGGTCTTGGAGCCGTCGCGGTAGATGGCCAGCGCCTTGATGCCCAGGCGCCAGGCCTGGGTGTAGGCGTCTGAGATGTCCTCCACGGTGCTGTCCTGCGGCATGTTGACCGTCTTTGAGATGGCGCCCGAGATGAACGGCTGTACGGCGCCCATCATCTTCAGGTGGCCCATGTGCGTGATGGCGCGCTCGCCGACGGCCACGTCGAACACGTGCGTGTGCTCGTCGCTGAGGCCGGGGGCGCCGACGATCGTGCCGTGCTCGGCCAGGTGCGCCTCGATCTGCTCGATCTGCTGCTCGGAGTAGCCGAGCGTCTGGAGTGCCAGCGGCACCGTTTTGTTGACGATCGTCATCTGCCCGCCGCCGACAAGCTCCTTGAACTTGACCAGCGAGAAGTCGGGCTCCACGCCGGTTGTGTCGCAGTCCATCAGGAAGGAGATGGTGCCGGTGGGCGCCAGCACGGTGGCCTGCGCGTTGCGGTAGCCGAGCTGCTCGCCCAGCTCGACGGCCTCGTCCCACGAGCGCCGGGCGGCGGTGAGCAGCTCGCCGTCCTGGCAGGCGCTGTCGGGCACCGCGTAGGAGGCGTCGCGGTGCATGCGCATCACGCCGTTGTGCGCGTCGCGGTTCTCCCGGTAGTGCTCGTAGGGCCCGAGCGCGCCGGAGATCTCAGCCGAGCGGCGGTAGGCTCGGCCGGTCATCAGCGCGGTGATGGCGGCGGCGGTGCCGCGTCCGTAGTCGGAGTCGTAGGGCATGCCGTTGCTCATCAGGTAGGCGCCCAGGTTGGCGTAGCCGAGGCCCAGCTGGCGGAACGCGCGGGCGTTGACGCCGATCTCCTCGGTGGGGTAGCTGGACGGCCCGACCACGATCTCCTGGGCCAGCAGCACCACGTCGACGGTGTGCTCGAAGGACTGCACGTCGAGCGTGCCGTCGGGGCGGCGGAACTTCATCAGGTTCAGCGAGGCCAGGTTGCAGGCGGAGTTGTCCACGTGCATGTACTCGGAGCAGGGGTTAGAAGCATTTATACGACCCGAATTTGGGCTGGTGTGCCAGCGGTTGATGGTGGTGTCGTACTGCACGCCCGGGTCGGCGCAGCGCCAGGCGGCCTCGGCGATCTCCTGCATCAGCTCGCGGGCACGCACCGTTTCGACCGGCTGCCCGGTGGCGCGCGCGGTCAGCTGCCAGTCGGCGTCGTCTTCGACGGCGCGCATGAACTCGTCGGTGACGCGCACCGAGTTGTTGGCGTTCTGGTACTGGATCGACTTGAAGCCGTCGCCGTCGATCGACATGTCGAAGCCGGCGTCGCGCAGAGCGGCGGCCTTGTCCTCCTCCTTGGCCTTGCACCAGATGAACTCGCGGATGTCGGGGTGGTCGACGTCGAGCACCACCATCTTGGCGGCGCGGCGGGTCTTGCCGCCGGACTTGATGGTCCCGGCCCACGAGTCGGCGCCGCGCATGAACGACACGGGTCCGGAGGCGGTGCCGCCCTTGGCCAGTGGCTCCATCGAGCCGCGGATGTTGGACAGGTTGATGCCCGAGCCGGAGCCGCCGCGGAAGATCATGCCCTCCTTGGTGTTCCAGTCCAGGATCGACTCCATGGTGTCCTCGACCGAGAGGATGAAGCACGCACTACATTGAGGGCTCTCCTCAAAGCCGACGTTGAACCACACCGGCGAGTTGAACGCGGCCATCTGGTTGAGCAGGATGTGGGTGAGCTCGTGGTTGAACGCCTGCGCGTCCTGTTCGCTTGCGAAGTAGCCGCCGGCTCGTCCCCAGCCGGTGATGGTGCCGGCCACGCGGCTGATCATCTCCTTGACCGAGCGCTCGCGCTCGGGCGAGCCGAGCTGTCCGCGGAAGTACTTCTGGGCGACGATGTTGGTGGCGTTCTGCGACCAGCTCTTGGGGAACTCCACGTTCTCCTGCTCGAACGCGATGCGGTCGCCGTGGCCTATGCGCGCGTCGCGAAGCTCCCACTCCACGGCCTCGAACGGGTGCACACCGGGCGTGGTGAACAATCGTTTGATCGACAGCGCCGTGCCGGTCGGAGCTACCTCTGCAACTGTGGTCTGCGTGGCGCCATCCATCTAACTGTTCTCCTCATCTTGAGCCGCGTGAAATCCCCAGTTTGCGGCACGAATACAGGGTTTTTGGGGGTAACAGAGGATGATCCGCTTCCGTCCGGACGGACCTTTTTCGGCCCGTCTGATGAGGCCGATGTGTTCCCTTCAGGATAGCCGCATGACGGCCGCGGACCGCGTTCGTCATTCCCCAAAATGCGGGCTCGGAATGTTTCCGGGCGCTCTCTGCGAGCTCCGGTGGGCTAGCGCCCGAGCCGCGCCCAGTCGCCGAATTCGGCCCAGGTGGCCGATGCGCGAAAGCCGGCCTCGGCGAATGCGTGTCGCAGCGACAGCGTCCAGCGCGGCTCGTACGCCTGCATCCGCGCGATGCCCCACATGGCGCAGCCGAGCGCCAGCAGCGCGGCGAGGATCACGGCCACGATGGCGGGCGTGGACAGTTTGCTGGAGGCGGCCGGCTTGGCGGCCTTGTGCAGCACGGCGGTGCCGAGCACTTCCGAGGGGACGCTCTGGGTGGCGGGCGTTGTGGTGACCGGCGCGACTGCTCCGGGCGCGGCGGCGGCGGGCGTTGTGGTGACCGGCGCGACTGCTCCGGGCGCGGCGGCGGCGGGCGTTGTGGTGACCGGCGAGACGGCCCCGGGTGTGGTGGTCCCAGACGGTGCGACGGCGCCGCCGCCGCTGGTGGCTGCTCCGCCCGGCGCGACGGTGCTGCCGCTGGTGCTGGGGTGGATCCTGGCGGAGGCGGGCACGGGGAAGGTGGACGTGGTGGCGCCGGCTTTGACGACGGCGGTGGCCGTGCTGGGAGCGGCGAGCGCGGCCAGGACGGCGAGTGTGGCAAGCAAGCGAGTGTGCGCCATGGTTATACGCATGCTAGTGACGAACACATTGTGTGGACGCTGATCGGCTGGAAGCGGATTCGCTTGCGGTGTCCACCATGTGCTCTCTCTACGTCTACGGCAGCAGGTCCCCGATAGCGGCGAGCGCATCATCGAGCACCTGCGGGGCGTGCTGGCTGGCGTCGATGACGCGGATGCGCTGCGGCTCGGCGCGGGCGAGCTGATCGTAGGCGGCGGCGATGGTGGCGAAGAACCGCTCGTCCTCGAGCTCGAGGCGGTCGGGCTGGTCGGCGCGCTGATGTTGGCGGGCGCGGCCAAGCGCTGGGGCGATGCGCAGCAGCAGCGTACGTTGCGGTTCGAGGCCGCCGGTGGCGAACAGGTTGATGGCGCGGATCTGCTCGACGCCGAGCGCGCGCCCGGCGCCCTGGTAGGCGAGCGAGGAGTCGACGAAGCGGTCGAGCAGCACGAAGGCGCCTTGATCGAGCAGGGGTTGGAGACGCTGGTGCACGAGTTGGGCGCGGGCGGCGGCGTAGAGCAGCGCCTCGGTGCGGGGGGCGACGGTGAGCGCTGGGTCCTTGACGAGCGAGCGGATCTGCTCGGACAGCGCCACGCCGCCGGGCTCGCGCAGCAGCTGCACGGGCAGCGAGCGCTGGGCCAGCTCACGCACGAGCCCGTCAGCGAGCGTGGACTTGCCGGCGCCGTCGAGGCCCTCGATGGTGATGAGCGTGCCGGCGGTCACGCTGGCACCGTACAGGCGCGCGGCGGGGGCGGGTGTGTGGTGCGTGAAACGTTGGTTGCCAATGCGTCTGGTGTGGCGCCGGGCGGCGAGGCGGGGTTTAGGATGGATGTAGATGGTTTCACCAGCCGACATGACCGATCGGGCAGATGTAGACGTTGATGTTCATTTGCCGGGGATCGATGCGCACCCGCATGCGCGGGCGGTGCTGGGCCCGGCGTTGACGCCGGAGGGTGGCGCCTTCGCACGCGTACCTGTTCCACGGGCCGGCTGGTACGGGCAAGCGGGCGATCGCGCGGGCGTTCGCGGCGGCGCTGCTGGCGGACGGGCGCGCGCACGCCGGAGACGGTGGCGGAGCGGGTGGCGCGCGGCGCGCACCCGGACCTGACGTGGGTGACGCCGTCGGGCGCGGCGGAGATGCTGGTGGCGGACATCGAGGAGCCGGTGGTGGCGGCGGCGACGCGCACGCCGTTCGAGTCGGCGCGGCGGGTGTTCGTGATCGAGGGCGGTGGACGCGATGAACGAACAGGCGGCCAACCGCATGCTGAAGACGTTGGAGGAGCCGCCGGCGTTCGTGCACCTGCTGCTGTTGAGCGACCGCCGGGAGGACGTGATGGCGACGATCGCGTCGCGCTGTCAGCAGGTGCGCTTCGATCCGCTGCCGTCGGGCGCGGATCGCGCGGGCCTTGAGGGTGTGGAGGGCGAGCGGGCGCTGCGCGTGCGCTCGGCTGGCGCTGGGCGACGCGAGCATGGCGGCGCGGCTGGCGGGCGAGGAGGGCGAGCGCGCTGCGGGCGGCGGCGGAGGAGTTCGTGCGCGCGACGCTGGCGGGCGATACCTCTGGGCGCCCGTGGCTGGGGCTGCTGGAGCTGGCCAAGGCGGCGGGCACGGCGGCGGGCGAGCTGGCGCAGCAGCGGATGGCGGGCGAGCTGGAGATGGTGCCGGCGAAGGAGCGCAAACGCTACGAGCGCGAAGGCCTTGACGCGCGGCGCAGGGGCGAGCGCAGGGCGCGCACGCAGACGCTGGACCTGGCGCTGAGCCTGGCTGAGATGTGGCTGCGCGACGTGCTGTGCGTGTGCGAAGGGGCGCGCGAGCTGGTGTTTGCGGTGGACCGTCGCTCGCAGCTGGAAGAGGACGCTGTGGGCCGCGACCCGGCGCGGCTGCGCGAGGGGATGGAGCTGGTTGGCAACGCGCGCTTGAGCCTGCTGCTGAACGTGTCGGAGGAGCTTGCGCTGGAGGCGCTGGCCTACCGTCTGCAGGCGCGCTTGGGCGCCGCCTCCGGGGTCTGAGGCGCGGGCTGCTGGGCTACTGCCCGATGGCCCCGAGGTTGGGCTCGATGCCGAACGTATCGAACGCAAGGAACTGCGAGAACAGCCGGTTGTCGGGCCCGTGGAAGTCGGCGGAGCCGGTGGTGAGCAGGCCGAGCTCGTTGCAGCGCTTGGCGACGAGCTCGGTTTGCTGCTGGTTGTGGGAGATGTAGAAGGCCTCCACGCCGTCGATGCCGAGCGCGTGGAAGCGCTGGATGGTGGACAGCACTTCGGCGGGGTCCTCGATGTCCCAGAAGGGGTGGGCCCAGATGGCCACGCCGCCGGCGTGGTGGATGGCTTGCACGGCCTCGGCGACGGTGGGCGTTTGGCGCAGGCGGAAGGCGGGGCGGCCCTCGATCAGGTAGCCGCGGATCAGCGAGCCGATGTCGTCGATGCCCTCGTCCTTCAGGCGTTGGGCGTTGGCGGGCGCGGCCAGCACCGCTTCGGCGAGGTGCGGGCGCCCGATCGGTTTGCCGGCGGCGATGCGCTGGTCGAGCTGCTGTTCGTCGAGCTGGAAGCCGACATCACGCAGCCCGTCGCGCATGCGCAGGGTGCGATGCTCGCGGTCGGCCAGGAACTCGGCCAGCTTGGCGGTGAGTGCGGCGCCGGTGTGGTCGATGTTGTAGCCGAGGATGTGCAGTTCGCGCGGCACCTCGGAGTCGGCGTCGACGGCGGAGATCTCGACGGCGGGGACGACCTTCACACCGTGCGCTTCACCGGCGGCGATGGCCTCGGAGACGCCGCTGACGGTGTCGTGGTCGGACAGCGCCAGGAGCTCCACGCCGGCGGCGGCGGCGCGCTGCACGACCTCGCTGGCGGAGAGGGCGCCGTCGGAGTGGGTGGAGTGCGACTGCAGGTCGAAGCGGGGTGCCATGTAAGGCAGCGTATGCGATTTGCTCTTAGAACCTCAGAAACCGATGTGCTGGCTGGCGTGCTGGTGCAGTACGAACGATGCGCTGGGCGGCGTGAGGCGGGCGATGCGGCGGGCGATGCTGTTGCGCTGACGGCGCACGGCGGCGTGGTAGCGGTGGGCCTTGGCGTGCAGCACGGGGTCGCGGCCGGGCTCGGAGGTGTGGAAGTGTTCGGCGGCGGCGTCGGTGTCGCAGGCGCGCAGGTAGGCGTCGATCCACAGCACTTCCAGATAGGCGAGGGCGGCGGCGCGCTGGTCGTCGGGGATGGCGTGTGGCTGCTCCAGCTGGCGTAGTACGGGCACGACCTCGGAGATCAGCCAGCGTTGCTCGCCGTGGGCGCGCAGCAGCAGGCAGATGTCGGGGGGGTGTGAGGTGGCTGGTTGGTTGGTCACGGTGGCTTTTCTCGCTCTGCCTTGGGCTTCGGCGGGGTGCTGGCGCTGCTTTAGGAGGAGGGCGAAGCTCTCCACGCTTCTCCGGTGAGAGCGTCGTACGAAGGGCGCTGGGCTCAAGGACGGACGCGGCAGCTACCGATGAGAAGCATGGAACTCCGATTTGGAAGGCGGGATGCAGGCGATCCACTCCGATCCGTTGAGACGCACCCCTGGGCAGTATGCGCGCGCGACCGTGCTGCGGCTGCGCATGCGCACGCTGGTGACGCTTGGCGTGCTGGCGGTGGCCACGGCGCTGCTTGGACGGCTGTTTGGCCTGCACAGCTTGCTGTTCCTGGGGGCGGAGCTGGCGCTGCTGGTGAGCATGTTCGTGATCTCGCGCTACGTGCTGCCGCTGGTGGAGCGTCGCGACCGCGGCGCGCGGGGGGAGGAGCACGTGGGCGAGCTGCTGGCGGGACTGCCGCGGGAGTGCTGGCGGGTGGTCCACGATGCGACGCTGGGCGGCAGGGGCAACGTGGATCACATCGTGCTCGGGCCCGGCGGGGGTGTTCACGGTCGAGACCAAGAGCCATCCGGGGCCGGTGCGGGTCGGGACGGGTGCACGGGGCGATGCTGAGCCAGGCGCAGGCGCAGAGCAGGGCGATCGAGCAGGTGACGGGTCTTGCGGTTGAGCCGCTGATCGTGTTCAGCCGTGCGTGGGTGGACCGCCCGATGGCGCGCAGGAAGGGCGTGCGGGTGGTGCCGGCGCGGATGCTGGTGGGCTACTTGCGCAAGCGCCCGAAGACGTTGACGCGGGCGCAGGTGGACGAGGCGTTTGGGCTCCTGGCGCAGGCTCTGCACGAGCAGGCGGCGCAGGAGCGCGCGGCGCGCGAGCGTTGGCGCCCGCTGCGCGGATGATCGACCTGCCACAGCAGCCTCGCTGGCGCGCTAGTTTGATCTGATGGCGATATCCCCCTTCAGCGTGCGACCGGCGTCGCCGGAGTCGGAACGGCGACGGGCGCGGTTGGTGCTGGCGATTGCGACGGTGGGGATTGCGGCGACGCTGCTGGCGTATGCGATCTCGCCGGGGGTGAGACACGCGGTGAGTCATGTGGCGCACAGCGTGAGCCACACGTTGGATCGGGACGCGAAGGCGCCAAAGCACGTGCCGCCGGGCAAAGCAGTCAAGCCCAAGGCGGCGCCGGCGCAGTAACTTGTGGCTATGGCCACTTCAACCACGGCAGGTTTGGCTGGTTTGAATGGCGCGGTGCGGAGGCGGCCGGTGCGCGCGGGGTTGCCGCCGGGCCCGCGGCTGCCGTCGCTGCTGCAGACGCTGGTGTGGGCGCTGGCGCCGACGTGGGTGATGGATCGCTGCGTGCGGGCGTTGGGCGAGAGCTTCACGCTGACGTTCTGGCCGAGCGGGCTGAAACTGGTGCTGGTGAGCGACCCGGCGGCGGTGAAGGAGGTGTTTACGGCGCCGCCGGATGTGGCGCCGTCGGCGACGGGGTCCTCGCCGATTGCGCCGGTGATGGGGCGTAGCTCGGTGCTGGTGCTGACGGGTGCGGAGCACATGCGCCAGCGCAAGCTGCTGCTGCCGCCGTTTCACGGCGAGCGCATGCGCGAGTACGAGGACGTGATCGTGCAGGCGACGCGCGGGGACATGGCGGGTTGGGAGCTGGGCAGCCCGATGAGCTTGCAGCGGCGCACGCGCAAGATCACGTTGGAGGTGATCCTGCGGGCGGTGTTTGGCGTGGAGGCGGAGCGCATGGGGCCGTTGCAGGAGGCGATTGCGGGCCTGTTGGAGGGGATCCAGCTGAGGGCGGTGCTGCGGACGCTGTTGAGCAGGCCGACGATGGAGCGCCCGACGGGCGCGATTGGGCGGGCGCTTGACCGTCTGGACGGCGCGATCTATGCGGAGATCGAGCTGCGCCGCGCGCAGAGCGACTTGCAGGAGCGCACGGACATCCTGTCGCTGCTGATGCTGGCGCGCGACGAGGACGGCGAGCAGATGGGCGATGAGGAGCTGCGCGACGAGCTGGTGACGCTGCTGCTGGCGGGCCACGAGACGACGGCGACGGCGGTGGCGTGGGCGGTGGAGCGTCTGGTGCGCCACCCGCGGAAGCTGGAGCGGCTGGTGGCGGAGATCGATGCGGGCGAGAGCGACGAGTATCTGATGGCGGTGGTGAACGAGACTTTGCGGGTGCGCCCGGTGGTGCCGCTGGTGGGAAGGATGCTGACGGAGACGCTGCGGGTGGGCGACTACGAGCTGCCGGCGGGCACGCGGGTGATGCCGTGCATCTATCTGACGAATCGCAGCCCGCGCGTGTATGACGCGCCGGCGGAGTTTCGTCCGGAGCGCTTCTTGGAGAATGCGCCGGAGACGTTCTCGTGGATCCCGTTTGGGGGCGGCATCAGGCGCTGCATTGGGGCGTCGTTTGCGCAGCTGGAGATGAAGCTGATGCTGCGCACGATGCTGGGCGAGCTGCGTCCGAGCGTTGCCACGGAGGATGGATTGCGCAGCGGGCTTTGGCGGCGCGGCGAGTGGATCCTGAGGCGGGCGATCACGCTGGTGCCGGCGGGCGGCACGCGGGTGGTGTGGGAGCGCAGGGCTTAAAGGGCTCCGGCGCGGCGTCCCGCCCGAAGGCGTGGATACCTTGATGAGATGCACATGAGCATGGACACTCAGCGCCCGCTGATGGCGTCGCCAACGCCGGAGGAGCTGCTGGAGCGCTTTGGCCTGGACGCGTTCAGGCCTGGGCAGCGTGAGGCGGTGCAGGCGGCGCTGGACGGCCGCGACAGCCTGGTGGTGATGCCGACGGGCGGCGGCAAGTCGCTTTGCTACCAGCTGCCGGCGCTTGCGAATGAGCACGGCCTTGTGGTTGTGGTGAGTCCGTTGATTGCGTTGATGGCGGACCAGTGGCGCCGTCTGCGCGAGGCGGGGGTGCGCTCGACGATGCTGGCGTCGGGGATGGAGGACGGTCACAACGCGCAGGCGCTGCGTGAGATAGCGCAGGGCGAGACGCAGCTGGTGCTGGCGGCGCCGGAGCGCTTTGCGTCGGGTGCGTTCAGGGAGGCGCTGGCGGCGCGGCGGGTGGATCTGTTTGTGGTGGACGAGGCGCACTGCGTGGCGGAGTGGGGCCATGACTTCAGGCCGGACTACCTGCGCTTGAACGACGCGATCGCGTCGCTGAACGGCGGCGATGGACGTGGTCGCCCGGCGGTGATGGCGGCGACGGCGACGGCGACGCCGAAGGTGGCGGAGGAGATTGCGGCGCGGCTGGGGCTGCGCGAGTGGGTGTCGGTGCGCTCGGGTTTCGATCG
This sequence comes from uncultured Solirubrobacteraceae bacterium, assembly GCA_963723325.1. Classification (GTDB taxonomy): domain Bacteria; phylum Actinomycetota; class Thermoleophilia; order Solirubrobacterales; family Solirubrobacteraceae; genus Palsa-744. Next base: position 121,484 of record CAVRQK010000009.1, read on the forward strand.
CCCGAACCTGACGTTTGACGTGGTGAGCGTTGAGGGCAAGGGCGCGGTGGCGCGCAAGCGGGCGGCGCTGATGTATGCGCTGGGCGATGCGCAGGCGCGCCCGGCGATCGTGTACTGCGGCACGCGCAAGGACACGGATGAGGTGGCGGGCATGCTGAGGCAGGCGGGCATGGCGACGGTGAGCTACCACGCGGGCATGAGCGCGGACGCGCGCAGGGAGAGCCAGGAGCGCTTCATGGACGGGCGGGCGGAGGTGGTGGTGGCGACGAACGCGTTTGGCATGGGCGTGGACAAGGCGGATGTGCGCACGGTCGCGCACTGGGCGTTGCCGACGAGCCTTGAGGCGTACTACCAGGAGGCGGGCAGGGGCGGGCGCGACGGTGAGTGGGCGCGGGCGCTGCTGCTGGCTTCGAGGATGGATCTGGGGCGGCTGATCAGGTTCATCAAAGAGCGTGAGATGAACGTGCAGGACGTGAAGCGCTACGTGGCGGGCTTGCGCTACGAAGCTCGATGAGGAACAGCTGACGATCGGCCACGGCGAGCTGGGCGAGCGCCAGCGGGTGCTGCTGTCGATAGCGGAGCGGGCGGGCGCGGTGCGGCTGCGCCCTGCTGGTCGCGACGGGCTGCTGGTGGAGTTGACGGGCAAAGGCAGCCCGCAGAAGGCGCAGGCGGCGATCCAGGCGGCGAGGAACCGCAGCTGGGAGGCGTACCGATCGATCGAGCGCTACGCGGCGGACGGCGAGCTGTGCAGGCGCAGGCAGATCCTGGATCACTTTGGCGACCCGGAGCAGGGTCGCCCGACGGGCCGCTGCTGCGACGTGTGCGATCCGGACGAGGAGCTGCGCAGGGCGATGCTGGCGGCGCCGGCCAAGGCGCCGCGCGGCAGCTCCTCGGGCGCCGGTGGCGCCGGTGGACGCCGCTCGGCGCCGGTGGACGATGGCCCGCCGGTGGACGTGGGCGAGTTCGACAGGCTGCGGGCGTGGCGGCTGGAGCGTGCGGAGGGCAAGCCGGCGTACACGGTGGCCACGGACGCGGTGCTGCGCGAGGTGCTGAGGCGCCGCCCGGCGCAGCACGGCCGCGCTGATGGATATCAAGGGCATCGGTGCCGGCGTTCTGCGAGAAGCACGGCGATTCGCTGCTGGAGGCGCTGGTGGGCGGCTGAGCCTCCACTCCCGCGGATCGAACTAGCGGGCCAGAACGGCGGCGCTGAAGTCGACCAGACGTGCGAGTGCTCGCGCCATCACTCGCCACCCAGGAGCGTGGGAATGCTCGCGCCGCTGACGTAGATGGCGTCCGAGCGCAGCTCCGCGACGATTGGCCGGCCCTCCTTGAGGAGATGGTCGATCTCACCCTCAGCCACCTCGGCGATGCTCGCTTGATTGCCTGCCCAACGTTCTATGTGCCACGCAAGGCCATCGATCTCCTCACGCCATTGGGGATCGTCATTGGAGACGCGGTCTGGGCGGACGACAAACACGTCGATGTCGCTCTGGGTGCCACCGTCGCCGCGGGCCATCGACCCATAGATTGAAACGTGGACGGCTTCGGTCTTCCATGCGTCCACCATGTGGCGTATGCGGCGTAGCAGCTCGCCTCGCATGCCCGCGAGTAACTCGACAGCAGGAGCCGCTAGGTGTTCGCGGTTCAACGTGAACAGCAGTGCACGTCCTGCCTCTTGGCGCTGCACGAGCCCATGTTCCACGAGTCGGCGGAGAACCTCGGCTACACCTCGGTGGGATGTTCTTCCCGTCAAGCGAGCGAACGCGCGCCCGGTCAATGGGCGAGTGGTGCCAGCGAGAACCACAAGGACCTCGGGGCTTTAGTGCGCGGGGCACGAGGAGCAATTTGGTTGCACACCCTCCGGGCCGCGTTCCGGCGCTGGTCCACCAATACGCTCCCGGCATCGCGACTCTTCAGATCGCAGTCGACGATCCCGTTGCGCGTGTTGCGGGGGAGATCCTGAAGGCAGCTGAGCGCTACGTCGAGGCGGATCCTGGAAGCATCTACGGTGCGCCGTCAGAGCGCTTGCGTCTGCTGTATGTGACCGCCGGCCTTGCAGCTCGCGCCTTGGCTCTGTAGCTCATCGCGACGTCTCGCTGCGTTTTGGGCGGCCTCATCGGGCGCCTTCAAGCGGCTAAGCTTGAGTGCGCGTTCGCCGACGTAGCTCAGCTGGTAGAGCACTTCACTCGTAATGAAGGGGTCCGGGGTTCGAGTCCCCGCGTCGGCTCTGGGTTTTTCGGAGGCTCCTGGATCGTGAGGACGCTCTGAGGACGCACTTTTGCGCGAGCGGCCCAGATTGTGTCCTCGGCAGACGCGCGGTTGCTCGCGTCGAACTCCGCGAAGAGGCCCGCGTATGTACCCAGGCACGTCTCCTTGGTGTCTCCAAGCTGTTCTGCGACTTCGAGGACGTTCTGCCCTTCCCAGATCAGCAGCGAGGCGAAGCTGCCCCGCAGATCGCGCGGGCGGCTGCCTTCCAGGCCCGCCGCCTTAGCGGTAGGACGCCATACCCGACGCGTCCAGTTGCGCCAGTCATCGCGAGTCCATGCGCCGCCCTTGGCTGTCGGGAACACGAGCCCGACAGGTTCGGCCATCGCCTTCCACGCCGCCAAGTCGTCGGCCAAGGGAGCCAGGAGCTTGACGAACCGCGTTCGTCCGGTCTTGCTGGCGTCGATCCGGATGCTCCTGTCCCCGATCTTCTCCCAGGTCAGAGTGACGCCCTCAGATTCGGGACGCACGCCCGTGTAGGCCAGGAGCGATACAAGCGTGGCGTCGCGCAGGCCGAGCTTCGAGCGGATCAACTCGACCGTCGCTGGCGGAATCTTCAGCGGCTCTCGTTTGCGCTGCTGCTTTGGCTTGCGCACGACCGCGACGGGGTTGTACTCGATGTGCTCATCGAGGATGGCTTTGCGCATGATCGACTGGAGCACCGCTGCCGTCTTGATGACGCTGGCATCGCCTACGCCTGCCTTGGTCAGACCAGCCAGAAAGCGCTGTACGACCCCCGGCGTGATGTCCCGCAGCTTGTAGCGGCCTAGCTCGGGAAGGATACGCAGATCTAGCTGCACCGCGTATGAGGAGAGCGTGCCGCTAGCCAAGGTGGGTGCGGCGTATTCGTCCCACCACTGCGGGGCGTATTCGGAGAGATAGGGGCTCTCGTCCGTGAGTGTCGCCAGCTTGCCCAGCCTGCGCTTGCGTGTAACTTCAGCGTCGTATAGCTTGGCGTCCTCCTTGCGATCAAACGTCTTGCTCCGCTGCTGTGTGCCTCCGCGCCAGCGGACCTTGTACCGCTTCTTTCTTCCGGTTGTGATGGCGTGGATGCTCATGATGAGACGCTCCCCTTGGCGATCTGCCGGAAATAGTTGGGTGCGAGCTTAGCGCGCCTAGAACGCTGCTTAGACAGGGCGCTCGGCTCGATAGCGCCATCGTTGATCCATTCCTCCAGAGCTTCCTCTGAAACCCGGATGCGCCGTCCAAAGCGAAACCCCTCTAGCTCGCCACGCTCGATTGCTCGTCGCAGCGTCCACCGGGAAAGCTGTACTCGTTCGCCTGCTTGCGCGAGGGTTAGCAACTTCACTCGCTGACTCGCTTGACGGGGAACCGGATCACTTCCTCTGTCTGTCGCATCTGCACCCGCGATAGTAGAGCAGACACTTTGGCATCTTCCAAGGGCAAGCAGGGTTGCTACAAACATCTCACCAACGCGGGACTGTTCGACTCCACACGCCGATATTTCTGGGATTTCCGTGAGTAAGCTGGGTTGCTGCTTCCTTGCTCCCGGCGCGAGTTTGAAGCGCAGGGCGATGGACGACGGTGTGAGCCTAGGCGCAGACACTCTCCAGCGGCGCTCAGAGCGGCCCCCGACCTGTTGGAGAAACGAGAAGTCTTCCCGGACATACTTCTTGTGGACATCTACGAGAGTAATCTGCGAGAGCAACGTCAACCAAAGAACGAGCGAATGGGATACACCGCCACAGATACCGTGTCGTGCAGGCTTCTGCCCTCGCAGATCGCAGCGCTAAGAGAGTTGGCCGCAGCCGAGGAAGTCTCGCTCTCTCGGTTCGTGAGCGGGCTCTGTTTGGCCGCGATTCACGATCGCGCACAAGACGGAATACGAACTACTCGGCTGGGATCATGCCATGGCTGACTGCTAAAGTGTGAACAGATGGTCTGGCAGCGCCATCAACATAGAAAGCGCCGCTGAGAGTAGCCTCCTACGCCAGACCAACGAAGGCACCTGAGACACCAACCGCTGCGATGCGAGGAACTGTCAAGGGGCCGGTCAAGATGAGAAGCATCCATGGCGAAACAGGCAAGCGTAGATCAGCAACTGGTACGGCGAGGATCGAGTAAATCTCCCGCTCTAGGCCAGCGAGGGGATCATGCGTGGAGGAACAGCCCCGATCTCTAAGCCCGTCCGTTTTGGGGGGTTTGGGGGGCGTGCCGTAAGGCACAAGATGATGCAACAGTAAGCATGCATCCAGGGGGTTTGCTTGCACTGCGAGTGGAGGCTTCGTGACTTGAAGCCTGTGCTGGTTTGCTTTAGCCCTGGCAGTTGTCGATTTGGTCAATCGAAGTTGGATCAGGTCCAACTCGTCGCGAAGCGCCCCACCCACTTAGAGGGAAGGTAAACCTAGTCAGGGGTCTAAGGGGACGGCGACCAAGCCGGCCCGGACACACTCTCGCATGCCCGCACTATTTGACAACTGCGGCAAATCCCGGTAAGCTATGCTGCCATGGTGAAGCTAAGCATGATGAGCTTCACTTCCTCGCTTGCTCTTGCTAGTCGTACCGACCAAGCGTCACGGCATCAGGGTGGACCGGAGCGCTCGTGAAGGCTCTCGGCTACATACGAGTCTCCACGGCGGAGCAAGCTTTGGACGGCATCGGGCTCGCCGCCCAGCGTGGTCGCATTGCAGCCTGGAGTGAGGCGACAGGGGCAGAGCTTGTCGAGGTCATCGAGGACGCTGGGGTCAGTGGGACGCGTGCGCTCGTGGACCGTCCGGGCGGCGCTCGTATTGCGTCGTTGCTCACAGCACGTAACCCTGCTTTCGATGCCGTTGTCGTGGTGCGTATCGATCGCTTGGGAAGAGATGCTGCGGAGACACTTGGCTACCTGCGACAGTTCGCCAAGGGCGCGCTGGGGCTTGTCTCGATTGCTGACCGGATTGATCTGGGAACGCCCCAAGGTCGCGCGATGGCACAGATGGGAGCCGTTTTCTCGGAGTTGGAGAGAGCGTTGATCGCACAGCGCACGGCTGATGCCTTGGCCGAGCTTCGGTCGAGTGGCAGGGCATATGGTGCGACTCCCTTTGGGTGGAGCCGAGATGGTGACTTCTTGCTTCCCGATGATACTGAGCAGCGCATCATTTCACGCATGAAGCGCTTGCGTAGTCGAGGCAAGAGCTACAGCCGTATTGCCCTATCTCTCAATCGCTCTGGTGTTCCCGCGAAGCGCGGAGGCTCGTGGAGTTCCATGTCGGTCAGGTCTGTCCTTCTCACGGCCCCAAAGGTGGGCTGTATCGAGGCAGTCGCGTGAGCCTGCTTGTCCCTCAGCCGATGAAGCGTGAGTGTTCGTGTGGAGCCACCCTGAGATGGGAGAGCCGTGAGGACTACTACTGCGGCAAGCGCTCACTGGCGACGTGCTCGAACCCTGAATGTGGCGTTCTCACGACCGCAGTGACTAATGGCCATCAAGCCGAGGACGGGCTGCGAGCGTTCCTGCTTGGAGATGACCCTGTGCAGCGGTATCTCGCGCCATGGGCGCGTCTTTACTGGAAAACGAGCAGATGGGGTTATCGGTGGCTTTCGCATCATGAGACGTGTCCCGACTGTGACAGCGAGTTCACAGTCCAACTCAGTCTTCCTCCATCGGCCGAGAGGCAGAGCGATCCATACCAGGTTGTTATGTGTCTCGCCTGTGGAGCAACGGGTATGGCCTGGTGGCTCGGCGGGGAACAGGTGGCCATCGCAATTGAGGGGAACGAATGGAATGAGCCTGCGACCGCCGTGCTGATCCTGAAGCGGGTCCTCCAGGAACGGGCAGCGACGACCTGCGAGGGCTCGACCTGGGACTTCCTCAGGTGAATCCCGCGACCTCACCGTCCCGAACCGAGAAGCTCGCCGCCGAGCGCGTATGCGTGATCTGCGGTGGCAGCCTCAAACAGCGCCGCAAGGATGCTCGCTGCTGCTCGGCCTCGTGCAGAGCGGAGCAGAGTCGCGTCAGGGCGATCATCGACGGGACCTACGCAGGCCCGTATCGCTCGCTCGCGGAGAGGCTTTCTAAGCGGCGATCTTCTCGACCCCTGGCGTTCCCTCTCGGCACGGCTGGGAATGGCTGAGAAGCGCACATAGGCGCTCTCAGGACGCTTTTCGGACCCATGCAGAACCAGCCTGAGCGCGATGGGGGTTCGCCCACACCGTAGCTCCCAAATCAGCGACCCCGACGCCGTTACAAGCGACGCCGGGGTCTTACACAGGAGGTAGAAGCTCCCATGCCCCGCGATCATACGTCTGCGCGTCCCAGCGAGATCCCTGCCGAGTTGGTGTTGGCCGCGATCGAGCGTGCCGACCGTCACCGTGCGAGAGATGTACACGCCGTACCAGTGTGGGCGATCCTGGAGCACCTTGGCATCGCTCGGCGCTCCGCTGCTGCGCGTCAAGTACGAGGACGGCTCGATGCTCTGAAAGTGGCCGGGCGGATCGAGGGTGTGCGCCTTCACGGCATACCGGCGTGGCAGATCACGGCTGCTGGCCGACGCTACCTGCAACGCCAGCGGCGCGCGGGCAACGTTCCCGAACTTCCCGAGTCCCCACAACATGCGGCGTGGCGTCACGCGCACACGCTCGCCGGCCAGGAGATCGAGCGTTTCAAGGGGGACGCGCGGGGGTACATCGGCGAGGCGCTGGGGCTGATCGACGCTGATCAGCCCGCCGGTTCGGATGACCTTTACGCGATCGGGGAACGGCTGCAATTCGAGTGCAGGCGGCTCGCGTCTGCCACCTACTGCCTACGGGAGTGGCAGGAGCCGAGCGACGATCGCCCGGACTTGGACGGCGTTTCGGGCGATCCCGGCGAGGACGGGGCGCTGCTGCGCGCCCGGCGCGCTGGGCGACGTAATCCCGGCAACTGGCAAAGGGCGGTGGCGTGATGCCGGCGATACTCGCCATTCCCGCCGACGTGGTGGTGCGGCTGCGCGGCGCTCTGATTCACCAGCTCCGGGGCGTGGCCGAGGACTTCGACAGCGCCAACGATGACCCCACGCCCGAGCAGCTTCGGGAGTGGGCGGTGCTGCTGGCGCGCTTTGATCGCACGCGCGCGCTGCTTGAGCTGGTGGGCTACGCCCCACGTGAGCCCGAGCGGGACGTAAAGATAGACGCCACACGGCACCGCTGGGCGCTGGTCAAGGCGCTAGGCGACGACCTGGAGTCCGAGCGCTGGACGATCGAGGGTAACGGGCTGAGCACCCCGCAAGAACGCGAGCGAGCGCGCAGCCATGCGGAAATCATCGAAGCGTTCGCCGAGAGCGCCGGCCTTGATCTGGACAGCGAGCCCGGCGAGCCATGCGGGGAGCTGGTCACGGTCCCCGCCGGGTTCGTGGAGCTACTGGAGCAGTCGGCGCTTACGTCGCTGATGGACGCGGCCGGCAGGGTCGAGGATCTCGGCTTGGCGCGGGAGCACTACCCGGCCACGCTCGCGGAGTTCGACCTGTACCGGGGGCTAGCGGAAGCGATCGGCGGCCAGCTCCAACCCGGCGAGGACACGGCCATCTCGATCGACGTGGCGGTCCACGGCGAGGCGCTCAGGAAAGTGCTGGCCGAGGCGCTCGACCTTGAGCGCAGCATGGCGCAGGCCGACCCGAAGGGCGAGGCGTCCGGGAACGTCGCCGCTATCGAGGCGTTCGTGCAGGATGCCGACCTGAAAGTGGGGGGCTGACATGGCCGAGCAGACACGTACCCTCACGGTCCCGCCGCTGCTGCTGCGGCCCGTCGCTGAGGCCGCCCGCCGAGAGCTGGAGAGCGACGCCCGGCAGCAGGACGTGGAGGTCGAGTTAGACGCAGCGATGATCGACGCCCTGGAGGCCGACTTTGACTTGTGGGAATGGCTGGCCGAGCAGGAGAGGACCAAAACGGCAGAGGGCCGAAGGCGGGCAGCCGCCAAGGCCAAGACGATCGAGCGTTTCCTCGCCAGCGTCACGCCTCCCGAGCTTGTGAGGCGCACCGAGGCTGAGGCCAAGGACGGTGATGCGTGATGGTCGAACAGGCTGCCTACACGGCTGAACCCACCGAGCGCCGCTATGCCGTCTAGACGAACTCGCCTGATGAGAAACGACGACATGGCCAAAGCGGAAGATGTCATCGAGATGATCTGGGCGGCTGTCACTCTGGTGCCAGCGATGCCGTTTCTCATCGGGTATTTCTTTGCCGTCGCGGTCGTGCATGGCTTGATAAAGATCGGCAGGCTTGTGACGACAGGTCGCATCAACCCGAGGTCGAAACCAACACCACCCCAACCGCCTCAGCAGCCACCGCGATACTTCGCTCACGGCCCTGACGGCAGCATTATCGGCGAATACGACACCGTAGAAGCAGCCGAGATAGCTGGCCTCACGGCGTGCGGCGTGAAAGCCGTTGATCTCCCACTCGCGTTGCACGAACGGCGCAGGCTGGGCACGTACGGGGCCATGTACGGGGAGGAGCGCAAGCCACAGCCTCAGCCGCGACCAGAGGAACCGCCTCGCCTGCCGTTCCTCTTGCGATGGGACCCTGATCGTAGATGGTGGTAGGCCCAGATCGGGTGCCGCACCCCGGCGGCGAGTGCGCCCTATACACGCCAGGTCATCAGACTCACCTCATCCAGGCAAACCTCGCCCGTGACGCCGAGCCCAGCACGTACCGCCACGGTACGGTCATCTCGGTGCAGGACGACGGCTGGATCACTGTCGATGTGGACAGGGAGCGTCTGCGGTTCTGGAGCCACGATCCTGCATGGGTGCGTCGCTGCCTCCAAGAGTCGGGCGGGCAAGTGGGCCTACCGGGATCGCATCTCCTCCATGCTCGGCATGCACACGGGCGCTACTGCATCTCTATTTCCGATGACGGACCGACGCCGTGCGCTTCGCCGTCCACGGCTGGCTCTAGTCCAGCGGGCTTGTTCGAGCAAGTCCAGACACATGGAGGCTTTCTCGTCTCGGGTATCGAGGTGGTGCGCCACCTGCACGACAATGCCGACAGCGACGGCAAGTCATGACCGCCCAGTCCGTATCCGACGGAGGAGGCGTCAACTTGACCGTAGAGTTGGACCCTGCGATGGCGTTGTCAACTTGACACCGCTTCAGCATAAGTCCCGCTGCACATAGTAACCGCGAGGCGCAACCTGCCGCAAGGTGACAGTCAGGATCAGCGGTGTCATATTGTGCGATCCGAAGTACTGCGTTCCCTTTGCCCAGAATCTCCAGGAGGCCGACCCAAGGCGATCGATCCTTCGCGCGAGGGATAGCAAAAGTCATGCGGCCGTCAGACCCCTCTGCCAGAAGTCGTCCGTCCCCGCAATGAGGGCTCCCCTATTGGGAGCTTTTCCTGTTCCGCCAGGTCGCGGAAAATGGAAATCAAAAGTCGTATTAGCGTAAAGGGGTCCTAACCATCTCCCAGCGGCGGACACCTCACAGGACTATAAGATGGGCTCCGCTGCTCGCGGCAACTACTGTCGGTGCTTCGGCACAATTTCGCCGGCTTTGCATTCGCCAAATTTGGCGTCTACTGGGGTGCAAACTTCGGTTTCTTGAGCCGATTTCGTGGGCGCTGCTTCGGTGGTTTCGGTTGATGGCGTAGGCGTCGTGCTGCTCTGCTTGCCCTGTTCCTGTTCACGTGCCCACGTTTTGTCTTCTACCAGTTCGGCTTCGGTCTTCTGTTTTTCTGCGTAGCTGTCGCCCGCGACTTCTTGCGCCGTCATTTCAAACGCCTGGTCGCCTCCCATCACTGTAAGCTTTCCTTCTGCCCCCGGTGGCCTTGGAGTCTGTCCACCCGCCGTTTCAAGGGCGATGTTATGCTGCGGGCTCACAGTGACGTTGGCATGTTCCGTGCTCCAGGTTTCACCGTTTGCTGCGATGGGCTGGAAATACCTTGTGTACCCAGGAGTGTCGCCGGGCTCAGCCCACGAGCCGTCAGGTTGCTGGACGATGATCGTGAAAGATGCGACGACGATGCACGCGCCGGGTTCGATCGTGACCCACGCGGCGGGGTTCGCACCTTCCGCGCCAGCGAGGGTATCGTAGGTCGTTGCGGTGCCGCCGTAGGTAGCAATGGTCGCGACGTCCGAAGGATACGCCTCCCCCGCGATGCGCATATGTTGTTTTTCGCCCGCGCCTTCGTTCCACGCTCGTACGCACCGCGAGATCGGGCTTCGGGCCAACACGGTCGTCGCCGCGACGCTCGCTGGCGCTGGGGGCTTGGAGGAGCCGCACCCGGCGACCCCCCCGAACAGGACGAGCACCATCGCGAGTGTCGTCAGCCGCCTCATGGGATCGCGGTAGTGACCGCCGTTGCTGCCCCTACCGCTGGTCATTTCTTCACTTCTGCGGCGCTGATTTCCCCGCTCGATACTCCCCCGACCGCTGCTTGTATCTTCCCAGCTAATGCTGCCGTCCGGGTGAGGTTCCGCCCACACGTTATCGTGCCATTCGCCTTCGATCTTGAACTCGCACTCGTCCCCATTTCCGAGCGGGGAGCAAGTCCCATCTTCGACCGAAGTGTATTTTTCGTGGAACACGGCAGCGAGCGTATTTACCACCTGCTGCGTCTGTGTGCTGCTGCTCCCGCACCCGGCCACGCCCCCGATCAGGGCGAGCGCCACGCATATCGTCGCGAGTTTCCTCATCGTCCTCAACGGTATTGTGACCTTTGCAGACACTTGTCGTCATAGTCTATCGGCAGCGGCTGTTTAGCGTCGCACCGAAGCGCCTGATCTGGGCAGAGCCCACTCAATGGCGATTGCTCAAGGTAGGCGTCGAAGGTGTCCGAGCTGGCCTCGCTCACAGCGGAGATCGAAGCCCAAGAGCGATCGGCCTCGCACGCTGCGATCAAGATCGAGTCTCGGGCGTGCTGACTGCCCTCCGAGGGCCTTCGATGCGTCCATGGCTGTAAAGACCTGGTGGGCCGTTTACGCTCGGTTGGCTCTGCCGAGGTCGCGTCGGCGGAGTCCAGCCATCCACCGAGTGCCGCCTCTTGGGCTTCGCGTCCGCCACGACCAGCACTATGAAGCCAGATGCGACTTCCACGGCTATTCATACGAAGCGGCGCAGCGCGCGCCTTGGCGGAACAGATGCCTACGGTGATCGCAGGTGGAGGCGTCCACGAAAGTAGTGCCTGGGAGCCAGCCCTGCGCAAAGCCGACGTTCCTTTCCCTTCCACCCACGTCTTTGCATCGGGTGCGAATACTCTCGTTCTCGTTAGCGAGCGTTGGCTCGTCTATCCAACCGGAGCTAGCTCGTGGGGCGTCAGGAAGTGGCGAGGGTGGCGCGACCCGGAGTTCGATGCAGCAGCCGCTGATGAAGCTCTCAACAGTCGCGTCTCGTTGTTCGTCCAGGCGCTCAAAAGCCACAGCGTGCTCTGGAAGTTTGCGAGGGTGATTGTCCCCCTCGTCATATTCGCTGGCCGATTCCTGATGCGGGTGTTCGGCCATGATGCGATGTCTAGGCTCTTCGCTGGCCTCTTGCGCTTCCTGCACTGAAAACTCGGGCGGTGGCCCACAGCGCCGCATGGGCAACCATCGAGCCTTCCTCGGCCCCTCCGGTGCCCCGCACGAGCTAGCCAGCGCCCTCTCAGGGAGCCCGTCTCAGCCCCTCTCGGTGGGCTGAGAGGCCAATCCGACGCACGGACCTCCATGGGGGAGAGGTGTTGTCGTCTTAGAGGCCGCATTTCGAGGACGCTCTGAGGACGCATCAGCGCAGATTTCGGGCTCTTCAACGCACCAGGCGGTAGCAGAAGTCGTAGGCCAAAGACAGCAGCATTTGCGGGCGAAAACGGCTCTAGAACCAGCCCTCGGGCCGGGGCTTTGGAATCCCTCGTAATGAAGGGGTCCGGGGTTCGAGTCCCCGCGTCGGCTTCACACAGTGCGCCCCCAGGAGGCGCCTCCTTTATGAGGTTTAGCGCCAAAACTGCCTCCTGAGCAGGTGGTGATCTATGAACGGCCGCCCGGACAAGCGCGGCCAACTACGGACAAGAAGGATAGCGATCTGCTGCACCATGGCTGCAAAACTTGGGCAGCTACGGACTCGATTGCGCTTCGAGACTCTCGATGCCTGCTGCGTAAGCGAGGGTCCGGGGTTCGACTCCCCGCGTCGGCTTGGGCGAAGGTTCTCTGGGCGGGGGAACCTCTCCTTCCCACGCTAAACGTACTACCAATCGGCGGTTAGTAGTACGTTTATGCGGTGAGTAGCTTCCTCGATCTGTCGCGCCACTTCGGTGGAATACCGCCCGCGACCGTGACGTCGCTGACCACGATTGCAGAGGCCCGTGGGCGGGCCGAGCTCTACCGTCAGCAGAACCCGTCAGGCCTTGAGACGCTGCGCCAAGTCGCGTTGATCCAGAGCACCGAGGCATCGAACGCGATCGAGAACATCCGCGCTCCACTTGCCCGCATCGAAGCGCTCGTCGCGGAGAAGACGAAGCCAAGGAACCGCTCGGAGCAGGAGATCGCCGGCTACCGAGACGTGCTCGCGACGATCCACGCCAACGGCCCAAGCATCCCATTCGAGCCTCGCTACGTCGAGCAGCTTCACGGCTACCTCTACAAGTACGTCGGCACCCGCGACGCCGGCCACTGGAAGCAGCTGGACAACGAGGTTGAAGAAAAACTTCCGGACGGCACGAGAGTCGTGCGCTTCAAGCCCGTCTCAGCCGCCCTGACACCCCTGGCGATGCAGGGCCTCCACGACGAGTTCCGCCGCGCGCTCGACGTCGGGGTTTACGAGCCGCTGCTTCTCTGTGCCGCGTACATCCTGGACTTCACTGTGATCCACCCCTTTCGCGATGGCAATGGCCGCATGTCGCGTCTGATCACTCTCTGGCTGCTGTACATAGTCGGACACGATGTAGGGCGCTACATCAGTCTGGAGAAGCTCATCGACGCGAGCAAGGAGACCTACTACGAAGCTCTTGGCCAGTCCACTGCTGGCTGGCACGGGGGCGAGCACGATCTTCGGCCGTGGACAAGCTACTTCCTGGGGATCCTGATCGCCGCGTACAGGGACTTCGAGGGTCGCACCGGCGCGCTCGGCGGCCGCGGCTCGAAGAAGGCGCTAATCACGACATTCATCGACTCCCTGATGGTCGCGGAGTTCACGATCGCCGATGTCCGCCACGCAGCGCCTGGAGTTAGCGACGGCTACATCAACAAGCTGCTCGGCGAGCTCAAGAAGGTCGGCAAGATCGAACCGCTCGGCACGGGTCGCGGGGCCCGTTGGCGCCGGCTCGCTGGCGACTGACCTGAGTCAAGCCGCTCGTGCGAACCTGCTCGTTCTCACCTAAACGTGCTACTAAGGACGAGATAGAGCAGGTTACTAACGTCCTGCCTGCGCGCGCCCGCTAACGATGTTCTCGTGAACAGCTTCAAGGGGATCCCATACGCGGCGCCTCCGTTTGGCGCGAATCGGTTCCGCCCGCCCCAGCCGGTCGAATCTTGGAGTGGAGTGCGAGACGCGCTCACGTTCGGCGCGAATGCGCCGCAAGTGCCGTATCCCCCGCCATTGGATGTGCTGATTCCAGACTACGACGTCCAGGGCGAGGACTGCCTGAACCTCAACATCTGGACTCCCACCCTCGGGTCGGCCGGCTGTCCGGTGATGGTGTGGATTCCCGGCGGGGCGTTTGAGCACGGAACGGGTGCGGCGCCGGCATATTCCGGTCGGTGCTTCGCGCGCGACGGCATCGTGTGCGTGACGATCAACTACCGCGTCGGCGCTGATGGATTCCTGTTTCTCGGCGATGGGACCGCCAACCGAGGTTTGCTGGACCAGGTTGCGGCGCTTGAGTGGGTGCGAGACAATATCGCCGGCTTCGGTGGCGATCCGAGCAACGTCACGATCTTCGGCCAGTCGGCGGGCGCGATGAGCGTCAGCACACTGCTGTCCCTGCCCAGGGCCAAGGGGCTGTTTCGCCGGGCGATCGCCCAAAGCAGAGGACCTCATATGGTGGTCGCGGCCGACAGCGCGAAGCTGGTCGGCCGGCGCCTGGCCGAGAAGCTCGGCGTCGCCGCAACCCAAGCGGAGATTGCGGCGGTCCCCCTCAAACGCTCGCTTCAGGCCCAAGCGGAGCTCTTGGGCGATCTTGCCGCCAATCCCGACCCGGAGCGTTGGGGCCCTGAAGCAGCCCTCAGCATGATGCCGTGGCAGCCGGTGATCGACGGAGACATCGTCCCTGCGAGCCCCATTGATCGCATCGTTGCCGGGGCCGGCGCGGAGATCGACCTGATCGTCGGAGCAACGACCGATGAGTGGAGATTGTTCCTTGCTCCCAGCGGCATGATGGAGCACATCACCGACGAGATCTTGGCGGGCGCCGTCGCAGCCTACGGGCTCCCGGTCGACGCGACGCTGAGGGTCTACCGCGCGGCAGATCCCACCGCGAGCCCCGGAGAGGTGCTCGCGGCGATACAGGGTGACTGGTATGTCGGAATCCCCGCAATCCGTCTTGCCGAAGCGCACGCGAAGAGCACCTCGCCGACATACATGTATGAGTTTGCGTGGCGCTCACCACAGCTCGCCGGCCTCCTTGGTGCGTGCCACGGGCTAGAGGTTCCCTTCGTCTTTGACACGCTCGGCAACGGGACAGAGCCGCTGATCGGATCCGACCCGCCTCAGTCACTTGCCGACACGATGCACACCGCATGGGTTTCGTTCGCCACCAGCGGAGACAGCGGATGGCCGCAGTACGACCTTGACCGCCGGGCGACCATGCGCTTCGACGAGGCATCCACGGTGGTGGCCGACCCTCGGTCCGCACAGCGGGAACTGTGGGAGGGCACACGCTAGCTGGAACGGGAGCGCCCGGTTTCTAACGCCCGACGCGCCTGTAGTGCTCGCCGATCGCGAGGATGTGCTCCTTCATGCGAAGCTTTGCGAGCTCGACGTTGGCGGCCCGGATCGCCTCGAGGATGCCGCGGTGCTCGGCGATGTCCCAGGCACGGAACTCCTCCGTGGCGTAGAGCTCGCCTGCGCGTTCGATCATTAGTGCGACGAACGACTCCTCGACGCCGGCGAGGACCTCATTGTGGGCGGCCTCGGCGACGGCAACATTGAAGTCGGATGCGGGCTTGAGCGCCTGCTCGACGGGCGCGTTTCCGGCCGCCTCGAGTTGTGTGATGGTCTCCTCTATCCGTGCCAGGTCGGCGTCGGTGCGTCGTTGGGCTGCCAACCCAACGATCTCGACCTCGACAACCAGGCGGGCCTCTAGGAACTCCCGGGTGAGCCCCTTCGTCAGAGCCTTCTGTAGAGCGTCCGACGATCCCTCGGCGATGTCTCGCTCGCGCACGAAGACGCCCTGGCCATGACGGATCTCGACGATCCCCATAAGTGAGAGCCCGTTCAGTGCCTCGCGGACCGTTGAACGTCCCACCCCGAGGTCGTGGGTGAGCTCTCGCTCGGAGGGGACCCGTGATCCCGGCTCGAGCTCGGCTATGGCCGCCATGAGCTGTTGGGCTACCGTCTCGGTTAGCTTCTGGCGCGGCGCTCTTTGCAGCGAAAGGGCTCCGGCTCCCTCCGACTCATCTGGGTCCCCCATATTGGTGCAGGATAGCCCACGCCTCACAGGTCTCCTGCTGAGCGTGTTATCAGCTGAGTTCGCACGTGCCGGGTGTCCGGTGTGGAGTGCCGTGCGCAGCGCGACGCTCTGTAAGCACGACCGTTCCCAGCTCTGACGTCGGCGAGTGCGCGCTGATCTACTCCCGTGCCCGAGTGGGGCCTTGCCTTGACAGGCCCACGGCAATGATGTTATAAACGGCTGATCAGGTCATCAGTCCAGTTATGAGGGATATGCCCCACACGGCGCAAGCGATCAGTCGTACCGATACCTCCGCCCAGAGTTCGCCGGCGCTGATGCCGGACGCGACTCGATGGGGCGACCTGCTGTTCCTATCGGGGCGTGCCGCGGTAGATCCGGTCACCTTCAGGCTTCTTGCTGACGACTTTGCGTCTCAGGGACGGATCGTGCTGGACGACATCGCTTCGGTGCTTGAGAGCAGCGGATCCGGTATGGACCACGTGCTGCGCCTCGAATGCTTCCTCGCCAACCCGGCTGATTTCGCGGCTTGGAACACGCTCTTCATCGAGCGTTTCCCGAACTGGCGGCCTGCGCGAACGACCCTCGTCAGCGCATTCGCGCTGCAGGGCATGCTGATCGAGATCCAGGTCACTGCGGGCATCCCATCATGAGCGACGAGCCACGGACAATCGTCGTCGGTGGGGGCGTCGCGGGCTTGTGTACCGCCTACTACCTCGCCAAGCGCGGCGCCCGGGTCGCGATCGTTGAGTCCAACAGGATCGGAAGCGGCTCCTCAGCCGGAAACGGTGGCTGGCTCTGTCCGGCCCAGGCCGGGCCTCTGCCCGAGCCAGGGCTGACGCTGATGGGGATGAGGGCATTGATGAATCGTGATTCGGCTCTCTACTTCAAGCCGTCGAAGCTCGCCGGGCTCTCACCCTGGCTGCTGAGATTCTGGTCGTACTGCAACGCCCGGTCCTATCGGCACGGGCTTGTCGCGATGGCCACGTTGGGTGGTCGCATCTTCGAGCTCATAGAAGCGATGAGCCTGGACGGGATCGATTTTGAGCTCCACCGTCAGGGGATGCTGGTTGCCTCCCGCGACCCGGACCTGGTGCGTGGCGAACTCGCCAAGCTGGCGCCGATGCGGGAGTTCGGCTATGAGCTACCCGAGGAGATCCTCCTCGATAGGGAGCTGCACGACATCGAGCCGGCGCTGGCGGCCGAGGTCCGCGCGGGCTTCGTGGTCCCTCAGCACTGGCACGTTCGTCCCGAGTCCTTCAACCAAGCTGTCGCGGCGGCCGCCCGGGAGCTGGGTGTCGAGATCCTGGAGGGCGCTGAGGTCCTCGACTTCGTCGTCGAGAGTGCGAACGTCACGGGCCTGCGGACAGCCGCCGGGGATCTGCGCGCTTCGGAGGTCGTCCTCGCAGCCGGCTCCTGGACGCCGTTACTGGCGGAGAGGCTTGGTCTCGACGTGCCGATCCAGGCCGGAAAGGGCTACAGCTTCCTGGTTACCCCTTCCGTAGTGCCTAAGCACGCGATCCTGCTGGCCGACGTGCATGTGGGCTGCACGCCCTTCGGCGAGGGGATGCGGATCGGTGGGACGATGGAGTTCAGCGGCGTCAATCTCCGTCTGGATCGCCACCGGATCGACCATACGATCGCCGGCGCCCGGGCTTCGTTTCTTGAGTGGAGCGAGCCGGAGGTCCGTTCGGAGTGGGCGGGGATGCGGCCGATCGCCCCCGATGGGCTGCCGATTATCGGTCTTGCCCCGCAGTTCAAGAACCTCTACCTGGCGACGGGCTACTCGATGCAGGGGATGACCTTCGGCCCGCCGGCCGGGGAGGCGCTCGCCGAGTACATCACGACCGGGCGGCGCCCCGCCGTCCTCGACCCGTTCGCACCTGACCGATTCTCAAGACTGCCCTGGCGACGCAGGGGGGCCGTCAACAATGGCCACTGACCAACGAGGTCCGCTGCGGGTCGGCATTGCCGGCTCGGGAAACATCGGGACCGACCTGATGCTGAAGATCGACCGAAACCCCCTGCTTGAGCTCCTCGGCGTGGCGGGCATTGACCCTGCCTCAGATGGGCTCGCGACCGCGGCGGCACGCGGCCACTGGACGACGTCATCGGGGCTCGCGGACATGCTGGAGCATGTCGATGAGCTCGAGCTCGTCTTCGATGCCACCTCTGCCGGGGCACACAGGGAGCACGCCCAGATGCTCGCCGAGCGAGGCATCCGATCGGTCGACCTGACACCGGCCGCGCTCGGCCCCGCAGTGATCCCGCCGGTCAACCTGATCGAGCACAGGGACGCTCCCGACGTGAACCTTGTCACGTGCGGGGCTCAGGCGACGGTGCCGATCGTTGCCGCGATCTCTCGTGTTGGGGCGATCTCCTATGCCGAGATTGTCTCCACGATCTCATCGAGGTCGGCCGGTCCGGGGACGCGGCAGAATATCGACGAGTTCACCGTCGCAACGGCTCGTGCCCTAGAGACCGTCGGGGGCGCGGCACGCGGCAAGGCGATGGTGCTGCTGAACCCGGCTGATCCGCCAATTGTGATGCGCAACACGGTCTTCGCGGATGTCGGGGAGGTCGATGCCGATGCGCTCATGAGAGAGATCGAGGCGACGGTTGCTGCGGTGTCCGCGTATGTGCCGGGCTACCGACTGACGGCCGAGCCGCTGCACCAGGACGGCACAGTCACCGTTCTGCTCGAGGTCAGAGGCGCGGGAGATTACCTGCCGGAATACGCCGGGAACCTGGACATCATGACCTCCGCCGCGGTGCGGGTCGCGGAGTTGTTTGCTGAGGAGGCGGCTGCATGAGCGAGCCACGGCAGGTGAAGATCGTCGACACGACCGTCAGGGACGGCTCGCACTCGGTGGCGCACCGATTCACGCCCCTGCAGGTCGCAACGGTCGGCGAGGCGCTCGACCGTGCCGGCATCTGGGCCGTTGCCGTCGGGCATGGCGATGGGCTTGGATCGGCCTCCCGCCAATACGGCTTTCCGGCCTACCCCGACCCCGAGTTGATCGCGGCTGTCGCGGCCGTGGTCAAACGCAGCCGGATCGCGACGGCGCTACTGCCCGGCATCGGCACCAAGGAGGATCTTCGCGCGGCTCATGATGCCGGGGCCTCGCTGGTTCGGGTCTCGACGGTGTGTACCGAGGCCGACATCGGCGTTCAGCACCTCGGTCTCGCCCATGAGCTGGGCATGACGGCCCATAGCCATCTCAACATGGCTCACATCGCGACGCCTGCGCGGATCGCCGAGAACGCTCGCATCGTCGCTGACGCCGGCGGCGAAGCCGTCTATCTGGTCGACTCGGCCGGCGCGATGATGCGCGATGACGTCCGCGCCGCCGTGGTTGCGCTCCGCGATGCCCTACCGGCCGAGGTCGAGATCGGCATCCACGAGCACAACAATCTCTCGCTTGGGGTCTCCAACAGTGTCGCGGCGGTTGAAGAGGGTGCCACGCTCGTCGACGTGACACTCGCGGGCATGGGCGCGGGAGCGGGCAACTGCCAGGCGGAGCCGCTGGTCGCGGTGCTCCACCGCCTCGGATACGAGACGGGGGTCGATCTGTTCGAGCTGCAGGACATCGCCGACGGCTACGTGCGCGCGGAGCTCATGCCCGCGTCGGTGGTCATCGACCGTCTGACCGGAACGCTGGGCTATGCAGGTGTGCCGGCGAGCTTCCTGCTCCATGCGATCCGCGCCGGTGAGCGATTCGCCGTTGATCCCCGAGAGATCATTCTGGAGCTCGGCAGGCTCAAGGCGGTCGTCGGGCAGGAGGACATGATCCTCGACGTCGCCGCCAGGCTCGCGACGAGCGATGCCGGTGCCGGTGCGGCATAGCTGAATGGCGTCGCGGGCACCTCTGATCGTCCTGGACGACGATCCCACAGGAGCACAGGCGCAGGCTGGCGTGCCGGTGGCACTCGAATGGAGCGCCGAGTTGCTTGCCGGACTCGCTGCTCGCAATCCCCCCGCGGTCCACATTCTCACGAACACCCGTGCCCTTTCGGCCCCCGACGCCCGCAGTGTGACGCGTCAGGCAGCCACGGCAGCCGCGGTAGCCTTCCCCGAGGCTCCGATTATCCTGCGTGGAGACAGTACGCTCCGCGCCCATCTTCTGCCGGAGTATCTCGGGCTTCAGGAGGTGCTCTTCCCATCCCAGACCCCGGTCTTGATGCTCGTTCCGGCACTACCGGCGGCCGGAAGAGTTACCGAAGGGGGCGTTCACTATCTGGCCTCTGGCGAGCAGCGGACCCGTCTCGATCGCACCGAGTACTCGCGGGACCGCGACTTCGCCTACGCGAGCGCGCGCTTGCTCGACTGGGCAGAGGAACGTTCCGAGGGGTTCTTCGCGGCGAGCGACGGCCGCGAGTTCGTCCTCGACGAGGTCCGCGGGGAGGGTCCGGCCTCGCTCGCGGGCGCGCTCCTTGAGCTCTCGGCAAAGAGCATCCCTTCGGTCCTCGCCGTGGACAGTGTCAACGATGAGGACCTTGCCGTGGTCGCGGCCGGGCTACGAAAGGCGCAACAGGCCGGCGCCAGCGTGATCGTCCGCAGCGCGCCGGCATTTGTCGGCGTCCTATCGGGTACTTCAGCCCACTCCTATGAGCCGCTCCCCGGTGGGGAGTCGGCGGTTCTGGTGATCTGTGGCTCGCACGTGCCCATCAGCACCCAACAGCTCTCGCGACTCAGCAAGCGAAGGCCCGAGAGCATCGTCTGGGCCTCTGCGCAGCGGTTGGCCGGCGAGGAGTCCGAAGAGGAGGTGGCCACTGTCGCCCTCGCCGCGATCGACCGTCTGCACTCCGGTGGCCTGGCTGTCGTAGCAACCTCTCGCGCCGTGTTGGACTCCTCGGACCGAGTGCGCTCGGGGGCCGCGATCGCCTCTGGTCTTGCGGCCATCCTGGCTCGAACCCGCGACCAGGCGGACATCGTCGTTTCCAAGGGCGGGATAACATCGGCCGTCAACATTCGCGAGGGGCTCGACAGCGGGCTCGCGGAGGTGATCGGACCTGTGAGGGACGGAATCTCGCTCTGGAGTGTGGATACGCCGGAGCGCAAGAGGCTGCCGTTCGTCGTCTTTCCGGGCAACGTCGGCGGCGAGAACGAGCTGGTTGATCTCATCGACGCAATCGGGGCGGCGGCGTGATCGCCCCCCTCGCCGAGGTGCTGGGTGAGCCAGGCGCCGGCCGGGCGATTGGGGCGTTCACGGCCTACGATCTTGAGACGGCGTGTGGGGTGCTCGGCGCGGCTGAGCGCAGGCATACTCCGGTGATCCTGCTCCTGAGCAGGGCTGCCTTTGAGGCTCCCCGCGGGCAGGTTTTGTTCGAAGCGATTGACGCGGCGGCGCGCAACACATCGGTTCCCGTGTGCATCCAGCTCGACCACGTCTCGGACCTGGCGCTGATTGAGCGTGCCGCCCAGATCGGCTGTGGCGCTGTGATGGCCGATGGCTCAAAGCTTGAGTTCGACAGCAACATCCAGCTGGTGGCCGAGGCGCGCCAGAGGGTCGGAGGCGATGTGGCGATCGAGGGCGAGCTCGGCCACCTGGCGGGGGGTGAGGACGTGGCGCGGGCTGTCCTGGCTGGAGGACTTACTGATCCGGCTGTTGTGAATGATTTCGTCGTACGCAGCGGCCTCAGCTGCCTCGCCGTTTCGATCGGCAACGTCCACGGGACATATGCCGAGCCGCCAAAACTGGACTGGGACCGCTTGGCTCGGATACGGGAGGCAACATCAGTCCATCTCTCGCTCCACGGGGCCTCCGGTCTGCCGGACGCCGACATCAGCCGCGCCGTCTCGCTGGGCATAAGCAAGGTCAACGTCAACCTCGAGCTCCGCCAGGCCTACATGCAGGCAACGGCCGATGCCCTCGAGGGTGGATCGGAGGGATACGACATGCTCAAGCTTCACGATCGTCAGGCTGAGGCCATCGAAGCCGTCGCAGGGGCCAAGATCGACATATTCGCCGGCGCAGCATGACCGTCATACGGCGACTTGACCACGTCGCGATCGCGGTCCACGACACCGCTGCTGCGATCGCCCGCTTCGAGGCCGGCCTCGGGCTGGTGGTGATCTCAAGTGAAGAGATCCAGAAGCCGCACGTCCGGCTCACCTATATCGACTGCGGCAACGCGATGATCCAGCTCGTCGAGCCGCTCGACGATCTCAGTCCGATCGCCGAGTTTCTGCGCACCAACGGCGAGGGCCTCCATCACATTTGTTTCGGAGTCGACGAGGTGGCGGACGGAGCCGAGGCCCTGTCACTAACGAAATCACCCCCGGCCGCGCTCGGAAGCGGACGCGGTCGCCCGTCGGCCTTCGTCGCAGGTGAGCCGCCCTGCGGGGTGCCGGTCGAGGTGACCGAATTCAAGCTCGAGGAGGATGTGGAGAGCGTCGCCGGCTGGATTTCAGGCCCCGATCTGATCTCCCGCTAACACCGTGCGCGACTTGACAGGTGATCAGGCCAGCTGTACAGCAGGCACCTCATCTGGTATGATGACCAGATAAGCAGGCGTATTGCCAATTGTTAGTTTGAGGAATGGGGGAAGCGTGTCGATGCGACGGTCGATTGCCCACGAGTCAGCAGTTGGACGGTCATCCCAACACCGAGTGCGCAGCTTGGCTGTGCTGTTGGTGGCACTTGCGCTCACGGTCTTCTTGTCCGCCTGCGGTGGCAGTAGCTCCAGTAGCAGCGGGACCGCACCCACCGGAGCATCCGCTGGCAAACCGGTCACCGGCGGTGTCCTCAGGTTCGCGCGCAGCGAAGACGCGGAAGTCGGCCTCAATCCGATCAACGCCCCGAGCAACGGATCGATCTTCATCATCACCCAGATCTTCGACCAGCTCGTTGAGATGGGCTCAGGCAGCGAAGTAGAACCCGGCCTCGCGACATCCTGGGAAAAATCAAGCGACGGTCTGAGCTGGACCTTCCACCTGCGTGAAGCGTCGTTCTCAAACGGCGAACCCGTGACGGCCGCAGACGTCAAGTTCTCGATCGAAAGGTTCGCCAACCCGAAGATCAACGTCGCCTATCCGGCGCTCGGTGAAGCGATCAAGGGTGTACAGGTCGTCAACCCGCGCACCGCGATCATCCATCTCAAGCACGTCAACGCGGCTCTACTCGACGACGTCGCGATGTTCGCCTCCTCGATCACGCCGAAGAAGGTGGTCGAAAAGGACGGCGAAAAGAAGTTCTCTGAACACCCCGTGGGATCGGGCCCATTCGTCCTCACCGAATACAAGCGCGGGCAGAAAACCGTACTGGCGCGTAATCCACACTACTGGCGCACCGGACAGCCCTACCTGAACGGCGTCGTGTTCGAATATGTGCCGAACGCAAACACCCGCGTGCTGAAGCTTCGCTCCGCCGAAGCGGACGTCGCCAACGCCATCCCCTACAACCAGGTCGCCTCCCTGAGCGGCACCGAAGGTGTGGCGGTCGAAGTCGCAAAGGCGCTCAGCTGGCAGTCGATCTTCCTGAACCTGACGAAGAAGCCGCTCAGCGATGCCAAGGTGCGCCAAGCGCTCAACTACGCCACGCCCAAGGAAGAGATCCTGAAGACGGTGCTCTACGGCAACGCGGCAATCGCCAACAGCATGATCCCGCCGCTGAAGTACTGGAGCCAATCCGTGCAGGCCTACCCGTTCAACATCGAAAAGGCCAAAACGCTGATGGCCGAATCGGGCGCCCCGAAAGGCTTCACGTTGGAACTGCTGATTCCGGCTGGTGACCCGGTGGAGCAGCAGATCACAGAGGTCCTGAAGGCCGAATGGGCGAAGATCGGCGTCAATGTGAACATCGTTCAGAAGGAACTCGGGCCGCTTCAGTCGACCTGGTTCGAAGGCAAGGGCGGCATGGCCGCCACCTTCGAAGGTGGGACGCTCTCAAGCGACACCCTCTCCGATGATGAGATCGCCGGATTGACGCTCAATCCCGAAGCCGGCTTGCACTCGCTGGGCACCTTCTACAACAACCCCAAGGTCAACAAGCTGCTCGCCGAAGCCGGCACCACTCTGAGCGAGGAAACCCGCGCCAAGGATTTCGCCGAAGTGCAGCAGATCGCGATGAACGACGCTCCCGCCGTACCGCTGTTCTTCACCAAGTCCGTGACCGGCGTGCGCTCGAACGTGAAGAACTTCGAGACCTTCCCGATCGGCTGGTGGCCGCTGCGCCAGGTGTGGCTGGAGAAGTAGGCCGGTGGGGTCGTACCTGCTCCGACGCGCCGCCCAGGCGATCCCGGTCCTCTTCGGGATCACCTTGGCGGCGTTTGTCATCATCCACCTGGTTCCAGGAGAACCGGCCAAGATCATCCTCGGCGCGAGAGCGACGCCGAGTGCGGTCGCGACACTCAACCACCAACTCGGACTCGATCGCTCCCTGCCGACGCAGTACATCGACTTCGTAAAAGGTGCACTGACGCTCAGCTTCGGCGAATCGATCACGCAGAAAGCCGCGGTTGGTTCGCTGCTGAGCTCGCGCGTCGGCGTGACGGCTCTCCTGCTTCTGTGCTCGGTGCTCGTGGCGGTTCTCGTGGCGGTACCGCTCGCGGTCGTTTCGGCGCTTCAGCGCAACCGCGTGGCAGACCATCTGATTCGTCTGTTCTCGATGCTGACGTTCGCGATGCCCTCGTTCCTGCTGGGCCTGCTACTGATTCTCCTGTTCGCTTTGAACCTGCGGCTGCTTCCCACCTCGGGCTACGGGGAAGGGTTCACCGGTCACCTGCGCGGCCTGGTCCTGCCCGCGGTCACCGTTGGCCTCTACCTGGCGCCGATCCTGCTCAGAACGCTGAGGGTCGGGATCATCGAGACTCTCGGCACGGAGTTCGTCGAGGCGGCCCGCGCGAGGGGCCTGAGCGCGTCGCGGATCGTTCTCAAGCACGTACTGCGCAATTCGCTGGTCTCAACGCTCACGGTCCTCGGACTGAACATCGGCTTCCTTCTCTCTGGCCTCGTGATCATCGAAAACGTGTTCTCCCTCCCGGGTCTCGGCAGCGAGTTGGTCTCCTCGATCGTCACCCGCGACTACCCGACGATCCAGGCTCTGACATTGGTCTTTGGTGTGGCCGTCGTGGGGATCAACCTGATCACCGATCTCCTGTATGCCGCCCTCGACCCGCGGGTGAGACTGTGAGCGGCGCATCGGCGGCCTCCGGGGCTGCCACGGCGAACCCGCTTCCAGGAGCGCTGGGCGGCCTCGTCGCTGCGCGCCTGCGCCGTCGAGCCGCGAGCGAGCGGCGCTGGGCGACCGTCACCCTGTGGCTCGGCGTCGCGATCGTCGCGTCGATCGTCTTCGTCTCCTTCGCGGCGCCCCTGCTCGGCTTCGTCGGGCCCGATAACCAGGATCTGGCCCAGGCGCTCCAGGGCCCATCGATTCACCATCCCTTCGGCACAGACACGCTCGGCCGGGACATCCTTACACGCGTGATCTACGGCGGGCGGATCGACCTGACGTTCGCGCTCGTGACGACGATCGTGCCGTTCGCCGTCGGCGCTCTGGTGGGCGCGCTCGCGGGCTACCGCGGTGGCTGGATCGACACGGTCGTTAATCGCTTCGTGGATACGGTCGTCGCCTTCCCGTTCATCGTCCTGATCCTCGCGATCGTCACGATCGAGGGCCCGGGTCTGACCGGTGCCTACGTCGGGGTGTTCGTTGTCGGGTGGGCCCTTTATGCACGGCTGACGCGCGGCGAGATGCTCGTCGAGCGCCAGCGCGAGTACATCCTCGCGGCCCAGACCTTGGGCTTCTCGACGCCGCGGATAGTCCTGCGCCATGCTTTGCCGAACGTGCTGCGGGCGAGCATCGTCTTCGCGATGGCGGACATCGTCCTGAACATCCTGCTGCTGTCCTCGCTCTCCTACCTCGGCCTCGGAGTCTCGCCCCCGACACCGGAGTGGGGGGCGCTGGTCGCCGAAGGCCAGAACGTTCTCTTGACCTCATGGTGGGTCGCCACGCTGCCGGGTCTCGTGATCGTTCTGGCCGGGATTGGCTTCAGCCTGATCGGCGACGGCATCGCCGATCGCTTCGGACGGGATTTCACGCTCACGGGTGGCGCATGAGCCCGCCCGCTGAGGCACCTTCGCTGGGGCCCGCGCTACTCGACGTGCGCGGCCTGACGATCGGCTTCCCGGCTGGCCAGGGACTGCTGCTGGCAGCCGACGGGGTCGACTTCCAGGTCGCGGCCGGAAAGACGGTCGGGCTGGTCGGCGAGTCGGGCTGTGGCAAGAGTGTCACGTTGCGTTCCCTGCTCGGGCTTGTTCCCTATCCGGGGGAGATCCTCGCGGGCGAGATCCGCTGGGAGGGTGAGGACATTCGCGACGCCTCCAAGCAGCGCATCGGCGAGCTTCGCGGCCGGGAGATCTCGATGATCTTCCAGGATCCAACGGCCTGCTTGAATCCGGTGTTCACCGTCGGCGGCCAGATCATCGAGACACTGCGCAAGCGTGCCGGCATGAGCCGGGCCGATGCCCGCCTGCGCGCCGTCGAGTTGCTCGACTGGGTTGGCGTGCCCTCGGCTCGCCGGCGGCTCGATTCCTATCCGCACCAGCTCAGCGGCGGGATGCGACAGCGGGTCATGATCGCGATCGCCATATCGACCGAGCCCAAGTTGCTGCTGGCCGATGAGCCGACGACAGCGCTGGACGTGACGATCCAGGAGCAGATCTTGTCGCTGCTGCTCGAAGTCCAGCGAGAGAAAGGCATGGGGATCGTGCTCGTCTCCCACGACCTGGGCGTGATCTCGGAGACCTGCGACGAGGTCGTCGTGATGTACGCCGGCCATGTACTTGAGGCCGGCGCAAACAACGCCGTGATGCGCGCGCCGCGCCATCCCTACACGCGAGGGCTGATCCAGGCGATGCCCTCGCTCGAGATAACGGATGCACCCCCGCCCGCTCCGATCCCCGGGCAGCCGCCGAACCTTGCCGATCTGCCTCCCGGTTGTCCTTTTGCTCCGCGCTGCGAGTCCAGCCGCGAGGAGTGTCGCGCGATACCCGTGACACTCGATCGGGAGCCCGCGGCGCATGGTTCGGCCTGTCCCTTCGTCGGGGTGCCCGCATGAGCTCGGCCGAGCCGTTGCTGAGTGTCTCGGGTCTGAGCAAGCGCTTCGCCGACAGGCACTCTGTCATCGACAGGGTGAGGGGCCGCCCGCCGGCCGTCCTCACGGCCCTCGACGGTGTCGAGGTCGCCGTTCGGCCGGGTGAGACGCTGGGTGTCGTGGGTGAGTCCGGCAGCGGCAAGTCGACGCTGGCACGATGCATCGTCAGGCTCCACGAGCCCGACGCTGGGTCGGTGATCTTCGACGGCGAGGATGTCCTGGGGGCAGATGCGGCGGCGCTGCGGCGGCTGCGCCGCTCTATGCAGATGGTCTACCAGGATCCCTACACCTCGCTGAATCCGCGGATCCGGATCGGCGATGCGGTCGCCGAACCTGCGCGGGTGCACGGGCTGATCGAGCGCGGCCAGGAGCAGGACTACGCCGCCGAGATACTCGCTCAGGTGGGGATTTCCAGGGAGGTGATGCGGCGATACCCGCACGAGTTCTCAGGCGGCCAACGCCAGCGGATCGCCATCGCGCGCTCGCTGGCAGTGAAGCCCCGGCTGCTGATCGCCGACGAGGCGGTCAGCGCGCTCGATGTCTCGATCCAGGCCCAACTGCTCTCGCTGCTGGAGGAGATCAGGCGCGATCTTGGCCTGACGATGATCTTCATCGCCCACCAGCTGGCGGTCATCTCGCGCCTGGCTGACCGGGTGGCGATCATGTACCTCGGCCGGGTCGTCGAGACCGGGGCCACCGCCGACGTGTTCGCGAACCCGCGCCACCCCTACACCCAGACGCTCCTGGAAGCACACCCCCGTCTCGATGGCAGCAGGGTCCGTAAGCCGGCGGTCCGCAGCGAGACGCCGTCGCCGTATGAGATACCGGTCGGCTGCCGCTTTCACAACCGCTGCCCGCTGGCCGAGGAGATCTGCTCGCACGTGGATCCGCCCGCGGTCGAGATCCGCTCCGGGCGGGGCGGGCACCTCTCGGCATGCCATGTGCTGCCGCGGGCTGAGACGCCAGGAGAGCCGACGACCGTGGGCGAGCCAGGAGAGGAGTCCCAGCGATGACCGAAAATCGTGGCCTCGAGCGCGCGCGAGCGCTGATCGGTGGTGGCGTTGAGCGCCTTCCGACACCGGCCCTCGTGCTCGACCTCGAGACGATGCGAGCCAACATCGCCGAGATGGCCCGGCGCATGGCGCCCCTGCCCGCAGCCCTGCGGCCACACGCGAAGATCCACAAGAGCCCCGTCATCGGACGCCTGCAGATCGAGGCCGGGGGCGTCGGGCTGACGACCGCGACGGTGTGGGAGGCCACGGCGATGATCGAGGCCGGCCTCTCCTCGATCCTGATCGCAAACCAGGTGGTCGGTCCGAGGAAGGTCGCCGAGCTGGCCCGGCTCGCCGCGCTCGGTGAGGTGATCGCGCTGGTCGACGACCCCGGCAACGTCGAGGCCATCTCCGCCGCCGCCGTGGCGGCAGGCAGCGAGGTCGGGCTGCTCGTCGAGCTCGACGTCGGCCTGCACCGCTCCGGGGTCCGCTCGGTGGCGGACGGCGTCGCGCTCGCCGAGCTCATCGAGCGTCTGCCTGGCCTTCAGCTACGCGGCCCCTTTGGCTACGAAGGCCACTGCATGCTCGAGCCCGACCGGTCCGAGCGGATCCGCAAGGCCAGGGAGTCGGCCGCGGAGCTGCTGGTGTTCGCCGATGCGCTCGACCAAAAGGGACTCAGCACAGAGATCGTGGCGGCCGGAGGCCTCGGGACCTGGGACATCACAGGTGCCAATCCTCGGATCACTGAGATCCATGCCGGCTCCTACGTGTTCTCGGACGCCTTTCACCGCAACCTCGTTCCCGGGTTCGAGCCGGCGCTGACGGTCCTGGCAACGATCATCTCCAAGTCCGGCTCGATGGCGGTGCTCGACTGCGGCCGCAAGTCGATCGGCATCGACCGCGCGCCGCCGGAGTTGGTCGGCGTGAGCGGGGCGATCCGCTTCGAACACGGCGAGTACTTCATTCACGAGGAGCACACTGCGATCGAGCTCGATCCGGCCGAGCAGCTCGGAGTCGGTGAGACGGTCCGTTTGATGCCCGGCTACTCGCCGACCACGGTGAACTTCTACGACTGCTACTTCGTCGTCGAGGACGGTGAGGTGATCGACGTGTGGCCGATACTCGGCCGTTACGGCTCGGAAACGGTCGGAGGGCGATGAAGCGCCTGGACGATCGCGTAGCGATCGTGACCGGGGGCGCGCAGGGGATCGGCGCCGGCATCGTCGAGATATTGGCGGAGGAGGGGGCCAAAGTTGGGATCGCCGACATCGACGTGAACGCGGGCGATCTACTCGCCGAGAGCTTGCTCGCCCGGGGCCTCGAGGTTCAGGCGCTGGGTGTGGACGTCGTAGTCCGCGAGGACGTTGAGGCGGCGGTGGCGAGCGTGCTCGAGCGTTGGGGGCGGCTGGACATTCTCGCGGCAAACGCAGGCGTCTATCCACGGGCCGCCGTCGAGGCGATAGACGACGAGTTGCTCGACCGCATCATGAACATCAACCTCAAGGGCACGCTCCATGCCATCCAGGCGTGTCTGGCGCCGATGCGTCGCCAGGGCTACGGGCGCATCGTCCTGACATCCTCGATCACCGGCAACCTCGTCGGCGCCCCGGGGTTCGCCAACTACGGCGCATCGAAGGCCGCCATGGTGGGCCTGATGCGCGGCGCCGCGCTCGAGGTCGTCGGCGACGGGATCACGATCAACGCCGTCCTGCCGGGAAACGTCAGGACCGCAGGGTTCGAGGATCTCAAGGATTCCTACCGCGAGCAGATCCTGCGCGCGATCCCGATGGGGCGTCTCGCGGAGCCCCAGGACGTCGGCTGGGCGCTTCGCTTTCTGGCATCCGAGGAGGCCGGCTACATAACCGGGCAGACGCTGGTGCTGGATGGTGGCCAGGTACTGCCCGAGGGCGCGCCGTGACTCCGTTGACGGCCAACCCGGCATATGACATGATCAGCTGGACAGGTGATCTGATAAGTGGTCGAGCGAGATGAAATGTTCTGGGACGCGGACTGATGGTGGACGCTGACGGAAGCCGGACGCCGCTGGCGAACACCGGACGGCCGAACGGGCTGGCGCTCACGGCCGACGGGCGGGTATGGGTGGCCGAGTCGCTCGAGCCCTGCCTAATGTGGTTGCGCGTCAGCGGAGCGTCGGAGCGCGTCCTCGGCGAGGTCGAAGGTATCCCGCTGTTA
Organism: uncultured Solirubrobacteraceae bacterium; assembly: GCA_963723325.1. GTDB lineage: Bacteria > Actinomycetota > Thermoleophilia > Solirubrobacterales > Solirubrobacteraceae > Palsa-744. Next base: position 151,537 of record CAVRQK010000009.1, read on the forward strand.
TGGCCGAACGACCTCTGTGTCGGGCCGGACGGGAGCATCTATGCGACCGACTCTGGGATCCTCGTCTGGGACTTCCTGATCGACGGTCTCCCGCGGCCCGATTGTCTGGAACTGACGTCGTTGAGGACGAGCACGGCACGATGGAAAGCTGGCCGGCCGGTGTCGACGGGCTCGCACTTCATACCTAACCCCCCGAGAGGAGAGACAGATGACCGACAGGACGCCGGTAAGGTCCTACAGCACCGATTTCCCGCTGGACGAGGACCCCGTCAGCGAGGGAGGTATCTGGCTGAATGGCAAGGCGGACGGGCTTGATTGGACCGACGTGCTGACCAAGGACGGCGTGATCTACGGCGCCCTTTCGCGGATGGACGTCGCCGAGCAGCGTGTCGAGCAGGGCAACCTCGAGAGCGAGGAGGACACGGCGCCGATCGGGGACTACGACGACCCGACGGCCGTAGTCGGGGGCACCTGGGGATCCGACCAGCACGCTAAGGCGACCGTGCACAGCCGCAACCCGACGGCCGATTACTTCCAGGAGGTTCAACTGCGGCTGCGGACGATCATCGAGCCGAACGTCTGCACTGGCTACGAGGTCTTCTGGCGCTGCCTGAAGAGCGACGAGGGCTATGCGGAGATCGTCAGGTGGAACGGTGCCGTCGGCGACTTCACCTCGCTGGTCAAGCTCTTCGGATCCGACTGCGGTGTCGCTCATGGGGATCTGGTCGAGGCGACGATCGAGGGAAACGTGCTGAAGGGGTTCATCAACGGCCGCGAGGTCATCTCCGCGGTCGACGATGTCTTCACGGAGGGCTGCCCCGGCGTTGGTTTCAACTTTGGCGTCGGGGACACCAACGTCGACCACGGCTTCTCGAGCTTCGAGGTCGTCACCTACTGACGGTGGCCGGACTCCTCGACTGACATGACCCATCACAGCGAACCTCCCTCGGGGCTGATGTCGGACTCCAGGCCCGCTCGGGGCACGGGTGGTGAGGAACGACGTGCGGACTTGGGTGTTCGCGCCGTTTGCTTTCGATGTGGAATCGAGCGGGCAGACGATCCTCGCTGCAACTCGCGATGAACGAGATGGCGCCGCGATGCGGGTCGGGGCTTCGCCTCCTGTGGCCCCCGACCCGCCCAGCGCCCGGCCGAGCATGTCTCCACAGTCGTTTTGAACTCGCACACACGACCACTGAGGGGGAGCGATAGTGAGTAGCCCGTGCATCGGCATCGCCGAGTTCGAGGAGATCTTCGAATCCGTAAAGAACTGGAACAGATGGGGTCCCGAGGACGAGCTGGGGACGCTCAACTACGTCACGCCCGAGAAGGTCCGCGCCGCGGCCGCGCTGGTGCGCTCGGGGCGCCGGGTGTCAATGGCCATCCCGATCAACAAGGTGGTCGCAGCTGACAATCCGCAGCCAGCATCGCTGTTTGTGGTGCAGGGGCACGACGTGCCGGTGGACGACAGCAAGGTCCGCTTCGGGCTCGACTGGTTGGGGATGGCGGCTCACGGCGACTGCCACACCCATGTCGATGCCCTCTGTCACATCTCCTACGACGGGCTGACCTACAACGGCCGCGTCGCCAGCGAGGTGCTAATGAGCAACGGTGCAACCGCGCTGGACCTAGCGGTCTACCACGAAGGGATAGTGGGTCGTGGCGTCCTCGCGGATATCGCGGGCTTCAGAGGCGCGAAGTGGCTGGAGCCAGGAGAGGCTGTGGAGCGTGAGGAGATCGAAGCATGCCTGGACAGGCAGGGGGTCGAGATTGGCGAGGGGGATTTCCTGGTGCTGAGAACAGGTCACCACCGCCGACGGTTGGAGCTAGGCCCCTGGGATAACTCCCCGGACGGGGAAGGCAAGGCCGGCCTCCACGTGGACGTAATCCCGTGGATGCACGAGCGGCGTATCGCTGGCTTTCTGCCTGACGGCGACGGCGAGACCGTCCCGAGCGTCGTCGAAGGCATCACCTATCCGATACATCCGCTCCAGGTGGTTGCGATGGGGATGCTCGTGTCGGACAGCCTTCAGTTCGAGGAGCTCGTGCAGGTGTGCGAGCAGGAAGGCAGATATGACTTCATGGTCGTGGGCCTGCCGCTCCGGCTCCCGGGGGCGACGGGCTCTCCATGGAACCCGATCGCGATCTTCTAGACCATATGGACGGCCGTTCTCTCTGTCCGTCTGGTGGTGGTGTGAGGGTCGGCACCCGCGCATGAGGTGCGCGGGTTGAGGGTCCAGGGTTGGCCTGGGCCCCGACCGCAATCATGGGGGTGCCGACATGACACAGGTTCGCAGCTGGGCTGGTTTGGATGTGCACGCGGCGAAGGTGCTCGCGGTGACGGTCGATGCGGTCTCGGGTGAGCTTCGCTCGCGGACGCTGTCGGGCCGCACGAGCGAGGTGGTCGAGTTCTGCGGCTCGTTGCCCGGGCCGACACGCGTGGCGTATGAGGCGGGGCCGACGGGGTTCGGGCTCGCGCGGGCGCTGGAGCGGGCGGGGATCGGCTGTGTGATCGCGGCGCCGGGCAAGATCGAGCGTCCCGCGCAGGATCGCGTGAAGACTGACCGTCGCGACGCGGAGCGCTTGGTGCGGCTGTTGATGGTCGGGGGTCTGCATCCGGTCAGGGTGCCGAGCACCGAGGAAGAGGCGCTGCGGGACCTCGTCCGGGCACGCGAGGACGTTCGTGGGGATCTGATGCGCGCGCGCCACCGGATGAGCAAGCTGCTGCTGCGCCACGAGATCGTCTTCGATGGCCCCGGCTCGAACTGGACAGTCCGTCACCGTGAGTGGCTCGGGCGCCTGGAACTGGGCGAGCGGGGTGCGCAGGTCACGCTGCTTGACTATCTCGGCGCGATCGACGCGCTGATCGTGCGCCGCGACACGCTCGAGGCGGGGATCGCAGAGATGGTGCCCGGCTCGCCGTGGGCGCAGAGCGTCGCCCGGCTGCGCTGTCTGCGCGGGATGGACACGCTCAGCGCGGTCGGGCTGTGCGCGGAGATCGGCGACTGGCAGCGCTTCGAGCGCGCGGGGCAGCTGATGAGCTACGTCGGGCTGGTCCCCAGCGAGGACAGCTCCGGGGAACGTCGCCGTCAGGGCTCGATCACCAAGACGGGTTCCCGTCACGCCCGCCGGCTCCTCGTCGAGGCCGCCTGGCACTACCGCAGAGCACCCGCCAAGGGACTGGCGCTCAAGCGCCGCCAGGACGGCCAGGACCCGCACATCATCGCGCTGTCCTGGAAGGCGCAGCAACGTCTGCACCGCACATGGCGCCGCCTCGACGCAGAGCGCGGTAAGCGACGCACGATTGTCGCGGTCGCTGTCGCGCGAGAACTCGCCGGGTTCTGCTGGGCGATCGCGAACACAGACTAACCCGGCCCTGCACCACGTCGGTCAAGGAGGCGGCGGGAACAAACCTGGCCACCACGCGCGAGAGCACCCGCGATCCGGCTATGAGCAACCCCCACACGCACGGGGGCCACGCTCGATCCTAGACAGCGGGCTCTCACGACGAAACCCGGTCCTGCGGTAACCAACCCGCGCATATCAGCCTGACCGCGCGTCGCGCACCAGCCAGGCCCGCCGCCCCCTTGACCGACAAGGATGCCCGCCCCGCCGCGGGCATCCGGTGCTGGGCACTTGACAAACCGACGTCCATATCAGCCGGAGATCCCAGACGGCGCTCGTACAAATGTTCGTACCAAGCTGAGCTGGGCGAGGAGAATCCGGCAGGCCGGGCCTGAGGACCCAACCAAAGCGGCCCGCTGTTGAGATCGTGAAGCCCGCGGCGCTGCGTGGGCCGCTCCGCAATCGTGGTACATTCACAGCATGGCCCACACTGAGAGGCGCATCACCGTCGGCGATCGTGGGCGACTTGTCTTGCCGTCCGCTGTACGCCGTGAGCTGGACCTGAAACCCGGTACTCACATGCTGCTGAGCACCGAGGACGACGGCTCGTTGCGACTACGCCCATATCGCGCCGTGGCCGAGCAGAGCCGCGGACTGCTCCGTCGGCTCCCCGGAGGGTCGATGGTGGACGAACTGCTCGCCGAGCGGCGTGCAGAAGCCGCACGCGAGGACGCCGAGTAGTTGGCGCCCGTACTCGACGCCTCGGCGCTTCTCGCGCATCTTCGAGACGAGCCCGGCGCCGACGTTGTTGCCGAGGCAATCGCCAGCGGTGCGGTGATCTCGACCGTCAATCTTGCCGAGGTATTCAGTCGCGTCGCCGATCGGGGAGGCGACCCGGCGAAGCTCGCGGCTGAACTAACCCAAAGCGGACTACTCGATGGCGCGATCACCGTCGAGCCGTTCACGGCCGCTGAGGCCATCGACGCGGGACGCCTACGACCGTTGACCCGCGATGCAGGGCTCTCGCTCGGCGACCGGGCGTGCCTGGCACTGGCGCGACGGCTGGACGCTCCAGCTCTGACAGCCGACACCGATTGGCAAGGGGTAGCTCACGGTGTCGAGCTGCACACGATCCGCTGAACACTTGATAGCCCCGAGCCTCCGCGTTCGTCCTGCGGTACGCCTGCTGGTACGGGGCTCCACGAACTCCCAGGAACGCTGTATTTACCGGTATTCACGCGTGCAGGGCCGACCCTCGTAATGGAGGGGTCAGGAGTTCGAGTCTCCTCTTCGGCTTCGGGATTGGGGGTCGCAAGCCGCCTGCTTGAGTGTCGACGATGCAGTTCGTTCTTCGTCATGACTTGAACGTAGCATCGTCCCCCCGGGAGACAGAGCGGATCTCACGCGTTCGTATTGGGGGTGTGAGTCGGTCTTCTCAGGCTTCGGGCGTTGCGTCTTCAGTCGTGCGCCGCCCCCGTAAGGCGCTCGGTGTAACTAACACAGAGTGTCTCCACCCGCGCCTCTGGCACACCGATACGCAGCGCTCGCGTCGCCATCGCGATACCCGGCCGGCCGCGTCTACCGAACAGCTCGTCGATGTAGGCGATCGCCTTAGCCGTGACTGGGCCCGCCACATCGTCCTTGGACAGGCTGGCCAGAGTGACGCCGAGGTCATCTGGCTTCGTGGTCTGCATCAGGCGGAACACGTCTGCCGCATCCTTGTCATCGATGCGCTCTGTCCTACCGCTGGCGACGCGGTCGTGGAGCTTGTGAGCCTTTGCCACCAAGAGCGCAGCGGGCCCGGCAACCTCAACCTTGACCGAGCGCGGGTCTTCCGCGTCCAATGCTACGACTGTCATCGTGGAATGGTCGAGCAGTACCGCCTCGAGTCCAACAGCGCGTCGTGCGGCGACCTTGCCGTGCGTGCCCAGTCGCGCTCCCCGGCGGCCACCACTGGGTGCGGCGCCATCTGGGACAATCAGGTCGACCGGGATCAGTATCGACTCCCCTCCTACAAGTGCCGGTGCAACCCACACGCCGGGCTCGACGTGCCCCAGCGACGATGACGGCTGCGCCTTGTGGCGCGAGAGCAGTGAGTGCATCGAGCAGGACGCGTCGCGCTTCAACGTAGACGGGCTCGACGGCCGGTGCGCTGGGAGCGGTCATGGGCCGTTCACGCCGTCTCCTTGGCGGCATCAAAATCGGAGAGCGAGGCGTATCGCCACGAGGATTCGTTCCGGGTCATCCACGAGAGCAATGCTTCGCCCTCCGCGGGCATACGACCGGTTCCCGTAAGGCAGTCGACGACTACTTGCGATGGCGCTGCATAGGCGACGCCGGCATGGCTGGTGGTCCGCTTCCAAACTACAGGATCAAACGGGCTCAGCAGCACAACGTTTGTACCGTCCTCAGCGGGTATCAGGCCGAGCGCGTCTGCGGTTCTTGCAACCTCCTCGCAGTACACGAGCAGCAAGGTGGCTGCAGCGACAGGAGCGATCCGGCCTGCCGCAAATGAGCCCGTAACCGCAACCCTGGCGGCTGGCGGCGTGGTTGCGAGGCTCGCGAGCGCGTTAGCTGCTCCGTTCGGAGCCAGGAATGTTCTTGCATCGTTGGCACTGAACACGTCATATGACTCCGCCCACCAGCGCAGCAGAGCCGGCACGTCAACCGATTCGACGCCTCCTCGTTTTGAGCGCTCGATGAGTGCCTGGCGGTCGAGTGCGTCCAGCAGGCGCGACACGTAGCCAGGTGTGAGCTTCGCTGCGCTCGCAATCTCTCCGCCGCCGTACGGAGGGCGAACGTCTGCGAGCAGGCGAATCAGGCGAGCGGCCTTTGGGCCACGCACGCGGGCCTGCCCTTGCGGCGTCGGCTCTGGATTTCGGCTTGCTCCCATCGACTTCACGTACAGGGCAGGGTTGTCGAGCCTCACGAGGGCGTTGCCTGTGAGGTCGATGTAGTTGAGCCCTTCGGCCTCGAGCAGGTCCTGTGTCCTTGGACTCAGCCAGGGCGCCACCACGAGTACCGGAATGTTGTGCGCGATGGTTCTTAGCGTCCGGGCCAGTCCGCCAAGGACCCGTTCCACGTCGCGTGGTGCGAACGACTTCTTGGCCTCGACGGCAAGCGTCGTGAAGGTTCCCCCCGGACCGCGAATCTCGATGACTCCGTCCACCCGCTGTGGAATGCCCGTGGCTTGGTCAATGCTCCGTTCCGACGGTGCGACGACCCAAGCTGCGGGCACCCGCCTGCGAAGCTCGGTAACTGCCGCATCGAGCAGCTCTCTTTCTCCTGAAGCCGTCTTTATGCTCATTGGCAAACGAGGATATCACAGAATATTTCCTAGAATCAAAACTTTACGGTCACCGTAAACTAAGTTTTCAAGGAAATGGTGCCGTGTCTCGCGCTCGCCCCCGACGTGGGGGCTCTGGTAGCACGCTGGTAGAGCAGGCAGGCGCTCGATGGCAGTAAGGATGCGCCCCCGTTCGTTGCGAGGGAGCTTGCGGAGGGCCTTCGTCGCGGAGGGAGCAATCACCACGTCTCGTAAATCTTAGAAGATGATAGACTAATAAGGAATGGCAGGATTGGAGGCACGATCATCCGAATGGGCTTCGACTGAGTCCACTCTCCACGCCTTCAGCCTGAGACCTGGCGCGGCCGCGCTGCCAACACCCACGGGCGGGCTTGGCTGGCGAGGAGCGATCGGCGATCTGTGGAGCCAGATCGCATTGGCAGACCGTGTCTTCAGTGGCGCCGATCCCCGGCGTCTGCTGATGCGGGCCAGGGCCGACTTCGAGCTCATCAGCCGGGAGCTGCTGGGTCTGTGGACGCGGCCCGGCGGTAGCCGGCGATCGGTGCTGCGGTGCGCGACTCTGGCGCTGGATTCAAGCGCGGTGGTTTGGCACACGCTCGGTCCCGCGGCCGGCGAGCGCCATCTACACCTGTTGCGTCGCCTGGAGGATGCGCTCGCGGCTGTCGATCGGCAGATCCGCGCGGCGGAGATACCGGTGCTCGTCAATCGCTCGATGGTCTCGTTGGTTGCGCGCACCGCTTGCGCGGCGATCGACGAGCTCGCCGGCGGTGAGTCCGACCGGGCGCAGGCGCTCGCGGTGCTGGAGGACGCGGCCGTCGACCTGGCGGCCCTGGCGGTTCGGATCGCGTTGAACCTGAACGAGATCGGCAGCGTGATACGTGGGCTTCCCAGGCCTGCCGGGCTGGAGAGCGAGCTCGACGCGCTCGCCTCGCAGGTCGGCGTTCTCGCGTCCGAGAAGCGCTGGGCGATCGAGCGCGAGGGGGGAGAGGATCATGTTGGCGTGTGGCTGGGAGCGCTCGTCGTCATAGCTCCTCCGCGTGATGCGCTCGAGCTGGCTGGCCGCGACGGCGAGGACGGGTGTCTGGCCGCGGAAGCGTTGCTGTCGATTCGCGCCCGTTGGATGGAACTGGCTGTTGCGCTGTGGCTGATCGTGGAGCAGTTGGATCGCCTGACGGCGATCGAGACATTCGGCGGCGGGCGCCTGCAACGCGTCGCCACCTCGCGCGCGAGCGGCGCGATCGTCGCCTGTGGCCTCTGTCGAGAGCCGGGTGGCTTTGAGCACGGGGAGGCTTGGCGACTGCACCGCGACGCACTCAACATGCTGGTTTGCGACGTTTGCCTTGCGGTCCAAACCGCAGAGCCCGACGCGGTGGTGCGCAGCCAGCAGCTCGTGTTGCGCCGCCTCGCGCGTGTGCTGGCCGCTGTTTGGGCGATCGATGAGCACATGCGTTCGCCCGCCGGGCGCTCCGGTCGCCGATGCCGTTGAGGACATCGCGGGCGAGCGCTCTCGCTCCCGCGAGCTACCAGCGTCAGCTGGCATGGCGCGTGCTGAGCGACGCCTCCGATGCCGCGCAGGCGGCAATGGCGCTGCTCGAGCACTGTGAGCCTCAGACGATCGGCGCCGCGGTGGCGCTCCTCGTGGAGCAGGGCACGATTACGGTCCGCGCCTTCGACCTCGTCGCGGATTCGTGGGAGAGCTATCGCCACCTGCGTCACCTGAGCTGGGATTGAACGCTTGACGGCTGCACCGCAGGCGCTGGTTCTCGCCGGCGCGCTGGCGATGCTCGCCGGCACCGTGAGCGCGGGGGTGAGCAGCTCGCCACGCGCAGGGCTCGCGGTTCAGTCGGCGGCGATGGTGTTGCTCGGGCTGGGTGGCGCGTGGGTTCTGGCTGGCGGACATCCGGTGGGCGCCGCGTTTCGCGACGAGGTGCGCCCGGCGCTTGGCCTCGACGGCCTCAGTGCCTTCTTTCTCCTGCTCGTGGCGCTGGTCGGTGCGCCCGCGACACTGTTCGCACGCGATTCGCTGGGCGCCGATGCGCAGGGGCGTGCGCTGGCGTCGGCGACCGGGGTGTTCCTGCTGGCCCTGCTCGGGCTGCTCGGTGCGCGCGACGTGAGCACGTTCCTGGGCTTCTGGGAGCTGATGACGCTGGTGCCGGCCGCAGCGATCCTGATCGCCCGGCAGGATTGGCAGGCTCGACGTGGCGTGTTCGTATACCTCGCGATCACGCACATCGGCGGCGTGGGCGTGTGGGTGTCGATGCTCGTCCTCGCTCAGCACGGGGCGCTCGATGGGCACCCGCTGGGCGGCGGGCTGGCCGTCTTGGTCACGTGCGCGTCGCTCGTGGGGTTCTCCACCAAGGCGGGCTTGATGCCGCTGCATTCATGGCTGGCGCGCGCGCATCCGCTGGCGCCCCCGCACATCTCCGCGCTGATGTCGGGGGTGATGATCAAGCTCGCGCTCTACGGGCTCGTGCGCGTGCTGTTCCAGTGGCTGACGCCACCCGGATTGTGGGTCGGGATCACGCTGATGACGCTCGGTGCGCTGTCGTGCGTGGGCGGCATGTTGTACGCGCTGATGCAGCACGAGCTCAAGCGGCTGCTGGCGTTCTCCTCGATCGAGAACGTGGGGATCGTCGCGCTGGGGCTGGGAGCGTCAGTCGTGTTTCGCGACATCGGGCGGCCCACCTGGAGTGCGATCGCGTTCGCGGCGGCGCTGCTGCACGCGCTCAACCATGCGCTGTTCAAGGGTTTGCTGTTCCTTGGCGCCGGGGCGTTCGGCAAGGCCGTCGGCAGCCTGGAGCTCGACCGGCTTGGCGGCCTGCTGCGACGGATGCCGTGGACGGGCGCCACGTTCGCGCTCGGTGCGATGGCGATCGCCGGCGTGCCTCCGCTGAACGGCTTCGTCTCGGAGTGGCTGACGCTGCAGTCGCTGCTGCATCTCGGCGTGGCAAGCCACCTCGGTGTCGCTCTCGCGGGCGCACTGGCTGCGGCGGCGCTGGCCGGCACCGCGGCGCTGGCGCTGTACTGCTTCGTGCAGGTGATCGGGCTGGTGCTGCTCGGCCAGCCTCGCCGCGAGGAGTGCGCCGAAGCGCGCGAGGCGCCGCTTGGGATGCGCGCGAGCATGGTCTTCCTGGCGTCGGCGTGCGTGGCGCTGGGCGTGCTGCCCGGGCTGCTGGTGCCGACCCTGGCCGCGCTTGCCCCGGGGCGCCCGGGGTTGCGCCTCGGCCTGGGACTGCACGTTCCCGGGACCGGGTCGCTGCCGACCGTGGCGCTTGCGTTTGCGCTCGTGATCCTCGTCGGCGCTCTGGTGAGGCTGGCCCGGAGCCCTCGTGCCGCGCCGGCCCCGGCATGGGCCTGCGGCCAGCCACCGGCGGCCGGGCTGCAATGGAGCTCGGCGGGGTTCACCAAGCCGCTGCGTCTCGTGCTGGAAGCGTTGCTGCGCCCGCGGCGCGAGGTCGAGATCGTCGTCGTCTCCGGGGTGGTGGAGTCGGTGGCCTACCGGGCCGAGGTGCCGCATCTGTTCGACACGCTGATCTACGGGCCGCTGTCACGGGCGGCACTGCGTGGCGCGCGTCACGCCCGGCGGCTGCAGTCGGGCAGCCTGCGTGCATACATCGTCTATCTCGTGGCGCTGCTGGGCCTGTTGCTGGCGCTCGCGCGCGTGGGGGTCCTGGGATGAGCTTCGACACGCTCGCCTCCGGGGCGCTGCAGCTCGCCGGCGGCGTGCTGGGTGCACCGATGATCGTTGGCCTGATCCAGCATCTGAAGGCGCGCTTCGAGGGCCGGCGTGGGCCGTCGGTGCTGCAGCCCTACCGTGAGCTTCGCCGGCTGTGGGGCAAGAGCGGGGTGACACCGGAGCCGCGTACGTTCCTCTACACGCTCGCTCCAGCGGTTGTGGCCGGCTGCACGGCGCTGGCGCTGGTGCTGCTCCCGGTTGGTGGAGTCGCGCCGGACTGGGGGGTGGGCCACGATGCACTCGTGCTCGTCGGCCTGCTCGCGCTCGCGCGGTTCGCGGTGACGCTGGCGGCGTGGGACACCGCTGGCGCGTTCGGCCTGATGGGCGCCGCGCGGGAGCTGATGTTCTCGGTGTTCGTCGAGGGGCTGCTGGTGCTGGTGCTGGTGGTGCTCGCGTTGCCGCTGCACAGCACCGACCTGGTCTCGATGAGCCATGCGGCAACGCTGCCCACGGTGTGGTCCAGGCCCGCGCACTGGGCGGCGGGCCTCGCGTTCTGCATGGTGATCCTCGCCGAGACCGGACGCCAGCCGATCGACAACCCCGACACCCACCTCGAGCTGACGATGGTTCACGAGGGTCCGCTGCTGGAGTACGCCGGGCGTGAGCTGGCTTACCTGCAATGGGCCGCAGCGGCCCGCCACTGGATCGTGCTGGTGCTGGCGTGCGAGCTCGTGATCCCCCACCCGGACCGTTCGGCGCGCAGGTTGCGGTGCTCGCGGGCGGCGTGCTGCTCCTGAGCGTGGCGCTGGCCGTGTGCGAGACGGTCCAGGCGAAGATGCGGGTGCTGCGCGTGCCGGTGCTGTTGGCGTCGGGGGCGGGGCTGTGCCTGCTGGGCCTGGCGAGCTGGTTCGCAGGGGCCGGGGCATGACCGGCGTGGTGATCTGGGGGCTGCTCGTCAGCTCGCTGGCGGTGATCCTGGTTCGTCGCCGCTCGCTTGCGATCGTGCTCGTGGCGCTGCAGTCGATCCTGCTGGGTGTCTACGCGATCAACGAGGGGTCGCGCAGCTCGAGCGAGCTGGCGGTGATAGGGATCGTTCTGATCGCCAAGGCGCTCCTGCTCCCGGCGCTGCTGCTTCACACCGTCCGCCGGGCGCGCAAGGAGCGGCTGATCGCCACCGAGCTGCCGGCGCTCGCGCGGCTGACCATCGCGGTGGCGGTGGCGCTCGCGATCGAGCAGCTGATCCCGCGCTTCGGGCTGCCCGAGGCCGACGTCGAGCACGCTGCGGTCGGCATCCTGGCGCTGGGCATCCTCACCGCGGTCGTGCGCCGCGCGGTGCTCTTCCAGGCACTCGGGTTCCTCATCGCCGAGAACGGCATCTATCTCGCTGGCCTGTCGCTGCGCGGCGGGCTCCCAGTGCTCGATCGAGCTGGGCCTCGCGTTCGACCTGGTCGTGATCGTGTCGGTGGCTGCCGCGTTCGCCACCAAGATCCACGAGCAGCTCGGCAGCGGCGACAGCTCACTCCTGGCGGTCCTGCGTGATTGACGCGCTCCTGATCGCCGTGCCGGTGGTACCCGTGCTCGTCGCGCTGCTCGTGCGACTCGCGCGCACGCCCGCGGCGGCCGATCGTGTGAACCTGCTCGGCGCGAGCGTCGGCGCGGCGGTCGCGCTCGCCGTCGCGCTGATCGGCATGCTCCACGGTGCGGGCGGCCTGCACGGATCCTGGTGGATCCTGGACCGCGCCGGCGCGAGCTTCCTGGCCGTCATCGCGATCGTCGGTTGGTGCAGCGCGGCCGTCTCGCCCGCTTACCTGGCCGGGGCGGGCAAAGGCCTGTTCACCGCCCGCCGGGCGCGCGCCTGGTACTACACCGCCTTCCACCTCTTCTGGGCCGCGCTGCTCGCGCTGGCGCTGGTGAAGAACCTCGCGGTGGCGTGGCTGCTGATCGAGGCGACGACCGGCGCATCGGCGCTGCTCGTCGCCTACAGCGGGCGCAGGAGTGCCCTGGAGGCCGGCTGGAAGTACCTGGTGCTGACGACCTTCGGCCTCGCCATCGCGCTGCTGGGGATCCTGATCCTGTTCATCGGGCTCGCGCCTCACGGCGGCACGCTCGCCACGCTCGACTGGCAGAGCATCGCCAGGCACGCGCCCAGCCTGTCCCACCGAACGGCCCAGCTGGCACTGCTGCTGATCTTCGTCGGGTTGGCCGCCAAGATCGGCTGGGCGCCCGTGCACAACTGGCTACCCGACGCTCACAGCGAGGCGCCACCACCGGTCAGCGCACTGCTCTCAGCGGCGCTGCTGCCGACCGTGATGCTGATTGCCTGGCGCGTGGTGCTGACCCTCGGCGCTGCGGTCCGGCACCATCTCGCCAACCATCTGATGCTCGGCTTCGGCCTGGCGTCGCTGGCGATCGCGATCCCGTTCCTGTGGCGGGCAATGGCTTGGAAGCGGCTGCTCGCGTACTCGAGCCTCGAGCACATGGGCATCCTCGCGATCGGGATCGGGTTCGCCTCGCCGCTCGCCAGCATCGGCGTGATCGTCCACCTCGCCGGCCACGCTCTGGCGAAGGCGCTCGGGTTCTACACGGCGATCCCACTCCAGCGCCACGACCCAACGAGCGCGAGCCGCGCGCCACGCGGCCTGGCGCGACTCAGCGCCCCGGTCGCGGCTGGCGCCGGGGTCAGCCTGGGCACCCTCAGCGGGCTGCCGCCATCGCCGTTGTTCCTCAGCGAGCTGCTGATACTGCTCGGTGGGATCGCCGCCGACCAGGTCGCGATCGTCGCGATCGCCGCGGTGTTGATGGCGCTCGGGTTCCTCGGGCTCGCGCACGCCCTGATCGAGACGCTTCTCGGAGACGGTCACGGGCATCGCTGGCGTTCGGGGCGCACCGAGCGGCTCATCGGCCGGCTGACCGTCGGGGGCACGCTCGGCCTGCTCGCGCTCGCGGTGGGCGCGTACCTGCTCGCCGACTCCGCATCGGCGCCACCGTGACGGGAGGGATCGCTATGAGCGGTCTCGAGCGTGGAGGCGTGCCGGCGCTCGTGCCGGCACGGATAGAGCGCGTGAGCCCGTACGACTGGCGAGCGGCCTGCGAACGCCACGCCAGCGCGGGAGCACGCTTCTGCGGGCTGTTCGCGAGCGGGCTGGCGCAGAGCCTGCAGGTCAACTGCGTGTTCGCACACGCGGGCCAGGACCATGTCCTGTGTGCGCCCGTCGTCTCGGGGGCGATCGACACGCATCGTCGACCTGTTCCCGGCGGCCGGCTGGGACGAGCGCGAGGCGCACGACCTGCCATGGCGTGCGTTTCAGCGGGCACGAGCCGATGCGCGCCCTTGGTGGAGCACCCGATCCGACCCCGCTGCATGGACGGTGCCGGTACGTGGTCACGACTCCTACCAAGTCGCGGTCGGGCCGATCCACGCCGGTGTGATCGAGTCGGGTCACTTCCGCTTCCACCGTCGTGGGGGAGCGCATCCTGCACCTCGACCTGCGCCTGTTCTACAAGCACCGCGGCCTGCGAGCGCGCCGCCGAGGCACCGCCCGCTCGCAGACGGGCTGCGCTATGCGCAGCGCGCCTGCGCCGCGTGCGCGGTCACCAACACCGTCGCCTACGCGCAGGCGTGCGAGGCCGCGCTCGGACTCGCGCCCGACCGCGAGCCTGCGCCGGGCGCGCACGCTGCTACTCGAGCTGGAGCGCCTCTACAACCACCTGCAACGACGTCTCCGCGATCTGCGCCGGCGTCGGCTTCGCCCCCGGCGCGATGGCATTCGCGGCGCTCAAGGAGCGCGCACAACGACTCAACGCAGCGACTGACCGGACACCGGTTCCTGTTCGACACGGTCGCTCTCGGCGCCAGCACCCTGCGCATCGCGGCACGGCGGACTCGCGCGCTGCCCGCGAGGAGCTGCGCGACGCTCGCACGCGAGGCAGCGGACGTCTGGCGCGAGCTGCAGTTCGCCGCCTCGGTGCAGGACCGTCTCGGCGATGTGGGACGTGCTCGACCAAGCAGGACGCGATCGGTCTCGGCGCCGTCGGCCCGCCGGCGCGTGCGGCCGGCGTGCGCCAGGACGCACGTAGCGAAAGCCCACGACTCGCTCTACAGCGACTTCACGCCGGCTGCCCCGTCGCGAACGACCGGCGACGTCGCCGCGCGTCTCGACATTCGCGCAGATCGAGCTCGAGCAGACCTTTGCGATCCTTGACGAGCTCCTCAGCGGCCAGATCATCCCTGGCGCCACGCACGGCGTGAGCGGCGAGCGCTGTCGGCGTCGGCGCGGGTGGAGAGCCCACGTGGCGAGACGCTATGCGTCGTGCAGACCGACGGACGGCGACATCGAACGGCTGCATCTGCGGACCGGCTCCTACGCCAACTGGCCCGTGCTGGCCCACGCCGCCGCGCGAGAACCTGCTGCCCGACTTCCCGCTGATCAACAAGAGCTTCGAGCTCTGCTACGCCTGCGCGGACCGCTGAGCGATGTTCGTCCTTCTGAGACACCTGCAGCGCGCACGCCGCCAGATCGACCTGTCCGCCTCCGAGCGGCCGCGGCTCGCTCGCGCTGCGCCACGTCGATGCCGGCTCGTGCAACGGCTGCGAGCACGAGCTCACCGCGACCGCCAACCCCTACTACGACCTACAACGCCACGGGCTCGAACATCGTCGCATCCCCCCGCCATGCCGACGTGCTGCTCGTCACAGGGCAGATCACCACTCGCATGGCAGGCCCCCTGCGCCGCGCATACGAGGCAATGCCCGAGCCACGCCTCGTCGCCGCACTGGGTGACTGCGCCAGCGGCTGCGGCCTGCTCGGCGACGCCCAGCAGCTGGCTGGAGCACTGGAGGAGATCCTGCCCGTGGACCTACGAATCCGGGGTTGCCCGCCAAACCCCCAGCAAATCGCCGATGCGCTGCTCACCCTCGTGCGAGGCGGAGATCGATGAGCTGCCGGTTTCCGTATTCTGATATCTTCTAAGACTACATTCCAATAAGGTTTATGAATGGCTCAGAAAGCAACGACACACGCCGTACAGCGCCGCGCCGTTTATCAGGTGAAGGCAGAGTTCTTCCGTGTTCTCGGACACCCTGTTCGGGTGCGGATCCTTGAGTTGCTCAAAGACGGCGAGCGCACAGTGGGAGCCCTCCAGCACGAGCTCCAGATGGACTCGGGCGGAACCTCCCAGCATCTCGGTGTGCTGCGCAGGCACGGCATCATCGACGGCCGCCGCGCCGGCACGAGCGTCTACTACACCGTGCGCGACCCCCGTATCTTCCAGCTACTCGAGGTCGCACGACAAATCCTGACCTCGAGCTTCACCGAGTCCCAAGCGGTTCTCGGGGAGCTCACCACCCCTACCTAGCGCCGGCAGCGCGGTGGGCGTGGCCATCTCCTCCGGTCCACCCAGGAAGCACAGGAAGAAGCGATAGCGACAGCCGTCAAGCGGGCTGGCTCACGAGCGTCCACGACCATTCGGGCGCGCCGTCGTTGAGCCAGCTGGTGAGCCGCTCGGTGGCGATCACCGTGCCGGTGTCGCGAGTGCCGCACAGGAACAGCAGATCGTCCCTTCCCACGGCGGTGGCAAGGCAGCCAACGCTCTCGTTGTCGCGGGCGCTGGCCACCATCTCTCCCGCGGCGCGGAAGTGCCAGCCTGCTCCGCCTTCGTCTGTGAGCTCGCAGGTGGCGCGGGCGGCCTCGCGCGAGCCGTGCAGTGGCACTCTCACGAGTGGGCCCCCGATCACCACACGGCTGCCCTCACTGGGCGTGTCGTGGTCGCTGAGCACCACCTGTGCCAGCGGATCGCCGTTGTGGCTGCGTTCGAGCAGAGCGAGCCACAGCGCTACGGCGCTGGCCACGTCGGCTGCCGCCATGCGCGGCCCTGCCAGCACGCGCACCGGGCCTGTGCTCAGCCGCGACACAACGGTCGACAGCGGCGGAGCTCCCGCAACCGACGCGTGCTGCTGCGGCTGGCTGCGGGTCTTCCGCGAAGCTGGGCTGCTCACGCGCGCTGCGCCGTAGCCGCCGTAGTAGGCCAGCCCGGCCAGCAGGACGGGGATCAGGAACAGCGCTCCCAGGGCACCTGCCACGGGAACGAGCGCGAGCGAGGCGAGGACTCCCACCACCCCGATCTCACCCGCCACACGCCCGCATTCTCGCGACAGCGTGGCCAGCCGCCAGCGGTACTCGGTGAGGATCTCCTGCCAATCGCGCTCTACGCTGACAAGCGCCAGCGGATCGAACAGCGGGCGCAGCGGGTGCTTGGGTGGAATGCCCTCAACGCATGGTTTCACCTCCTGCTCCCACGCTCGTTGCAGCCTCTGAAGCTGCTCGGAGTAATCCGACATGAAACGCTCCCAGGGGCTCACGACGGAGCGTTGCGCGCCGCGCCCGGTGAGGTACTGCAGGATCGGATGCGCGATCCAGCGCTCGCATCGCTCGATGTCCGCCTGGGTGGACAGCGGCCGCCGGGTGGCGTGCGAGGAGATTTCCTGGAGCGCCAGGATCGCCGCTGTCAACACGCTGAGGCGCTTCAACGTCAGATCGAGTGGGTCGCGGAGCTCGGCAAGCAGGCGCGCGCGGTCGTTCCCCGCCAGTGATCGCTGGGCGGTCGCGGTGGTGGCAACGGCGAACACTCCATCGCGACAGAGCTCTCCATCCGCCTCCACCAACCACGAGCGCGCGTGGCCGGCAATACGCGTCATGGGGGCGAGGCGCTGGCAGCTTCCGGCAAGCACGCCTGCCGCCACCTCCTCCTCGAACGCACGCGACTGCGAGTTTTCGGGAGCCGTTCGAAGCAGGTACACCCGGTGCACCACGGCTGAGGATGCGAGTGGCGCAGGCATGATCGGGACACAGGTTGACGGCAGGTGCGGACCGCAGCGCGCTCGAGGAGCGCTCGCTGTCACGGACAGCCGGTCACAAACCGCAGCTCTGCTGCGTCAATGTGGTCATGGAGCAACACTGCGCGACGAGCGAACCGAGCGATGGCGAGCTGCTGCGGCGCACGCGCGCCGGCGAGGCCGAGTGCTTTGGTGAGTTCTACCGGCGCCGGCGCGCAGCGGTCCTGGCTTTCCTGCGCCCGCGTGTGACAAGCGCGGAGCTGGCCGCCGACCTCATGTGCGAGACGTTCGCCGCCGCACTGATCGCCGTGCATCGGCCCCAGGGCGAGTTGCCACGGGAGCCGGTGGCGTGGCTGGTGGCGATCGCACGCAACGAGCTGCTGGACGCGTGGCGACGGGGCCAGGTTGCCGACGACGCCCGTCGCAAGCTGGCGCTGGAGCCGGTTGCGCTGGGCGATGAGGATCTGATCGCCGTCGATGACGCGGCTGCCGACGCCGACCTGCTGGAGCAGCTCGCGCAGGAGCTTCCCGCCGATCAGCTGCACGCGCTGGGCGCACATCTGCTTGACGGGCGCAGCTACCCGGAGATCGCTCACGAGCTGGGCTGCTCGCAGGCGGTGGTGCGCAAGCGGGTCAGTCGTGCCCTGACAACCCTGCGAGCCAACCGAGGAGCAACGCCATGACCAGCGCACTTGACCAATTTGGAGAGTCGTTGGTGCGCGCGTCGCGGACGCTGCACCGGCAGAACCACGCCGGCGCTGCGGCCGGCGGACATGCCTCCGCGCGTCCCGCATCGCGCCTGCGCGCGCTGCTGCCGCGCCGCGCCTGGCGCATCCCTGCCGCTGCGCTGCTGTTCGGTGCGCTGGCCGCCGCCGGCACCTCGCTGCTCGGCCCCACCGGCAACCCCCGGTACATCGCTCAGTTCGTGTGCGGCAACGACGTCACCGAGAGCGTGAGCGGAGAACCGCTGCGCGACTGCGCCACGCTGTGGCCGTCGCTGTATCACCATCCCGCGCCGTCGCTGGTCGCATGGGTGTCCGAAACCGGCGGCGCGGTCGTGGTGACGCCCGCCGGTCATCCGCCCGCTGGAGGCCGGTGGCGGCGCCTGCCGGTGAGCTGGAGTGCCGATGCGGCCGTGCTGGGATTGCACTTCCAACTGGAAGACATCACCACCGGCATCGAAGCGCGCCGCTGCTGGTCTGCGCGCGCCGCCAGCGCGCTCGTCAGCTCGATCCTGCGCGCCGACGGGCTGGGCTCGTGGCAGGTGCAGGTGAAGACAGCGTCGGCCGACCACGGGCAGCCCAACTGCCTGAGCGTGGCCCCTGTCACCGGCGCCGGACCGCATTCTGTGCTGCTGGTGGAGCGCTTGAACAGGCAGCCCGCCGACGTCAACTCGCTGTGGCCGAGCGGGCTGGCCGAACACGTGCGCCTGACCTCGACCGAGACGCGCGTCAATCACGAGTTGGACGGCACCGGCCGCTGCGCCAGCGTGGCCCGAGCAGCCGCCCTGTGGCGCTCGAGCGCACGCATCGCCCACATACCCGACGGCAGGTATGTCCTCTTCATGCAGGCCGCTCGCCATGGAGCCGTGACGGCGTGCGCAAGGGTCTTCATCAACACCCCGGGGGGTGGCGGGCCAGCCGACGTGTACGCCGCCGAGCTGCCTTGACGCGAGCGCGGAGAGCATGCACGAACAAGCGCAACTCCATCTCTGAATCTCGCTGGCGCCCCAGAGCCAGGTGCTCCTGTCAGCAGGCTATTGGTGTTCCTCTGCGGCGATTCATCGCGCGCTGAAGCACCCGATTGACCGCACCGGTGGCGTTGATCACCTGAAGTCGCAGATCGTCCTCGGTGCGATCGGAGACAAGCACGCCAACGAACTCATCCGCAAATGAATAGCTGATGTTTGTTATGCCCGTGAAGTCTATGGTCGCGACATCCTCGCCTTCGGCGCGAGACAGGAACTCGCTGCGAAGCTCCTCACCCCGAGCACGTGTGGCGAAGGTCTGGCCGAACTCCTTCAAGCTGAAGAGCAAAGCCATATCGATGTCCTCCTGAAGTGGTGGGACGACGTTCCCTGACTTTAGCCAGTCTCGCGGATGTTGAGGACTCGGCTAGACCGTTGTGATCGTATAGGTGATCCATGTTCCCCGGCGTGGTTTGAGCACGTCTTGGCCTTCAGCCTTCTGCCTCCCATCCACAATCTCAACGGCCACCCGTCCCTTGCTTGATCGGATCTCGATTTGAGCGGCCGACTGTGCTCGCACCAAGTCGGTCTCGAGGGCTTCGTCGAACATCTCGGAGAAACCATTCCCGCGATTTGGGTCACCCGTGCCGGTCACGCCCCTCTCGATAGCACTTGCGATGGCTGCCGTGTCGTCCTGCCACTCGGGATGTTGGCTACGTATGTGCTCGGGGATGCCTATTCCAAGATCAGCGACGGCGAGTCGCAACTGGTACCGGGGCTCCGTGATGCGATCCGCAGCTATGTAGGCGCCGAGATCGTTGCGCCCATGCTGCAGCGCATTGTCGCAGAGCTCGCTGATCGCCATATGCATAGCGTTGCCCCAACACGCCAGCGAGGCTGCTTGGTGATGCAGAAGGTCAACTGCTTCTTGCGCCGCGTCCTCGACGTCAGTGAACGTTCGGAGTCGTCGCACTGGTAGGAGTCTCGTTCGTCTGTCAGTACTTGGCTCGGGCAATGCGATCACGTCGTTTCGAAGGCCCTCCGCTACTCCGAAGTCCGCCAAGCGTTGTGCGGTAGCCATGTTGGTAGGCGCCTGAACGCGGACCGCATGGCCTGCGGCTTGATGCCAGTCGATGAAGAGCCGCAGTCGCAGGGCGAACATCGGGTGGCACGAGGCCAAGGTGCGCGCATCGACAACAATCGGGTCGACTATCTCTCGCTCTAGAGGAAGGTCTTGACGGTACCCGTCCGGGCCAGCAGCTTTGGGTGTAAGCGTGATCGTGTGGTCCACGCGGCCATGATGGCTGTTCTGCCAGCCGGAACTGGCGTGCTAGCGGCGTGCTAACCCACGTTCGCGCGGCTGCGCCCGTCGCGCTTGGCGCGGAACAGCGAGTTGTCGGCTTCGTTGATGAGGTCGTGCGGGTTGGTGTTGACAGCGGAGGCGCAGCCCACGCTGAGCGTGAGCCGCTCGGCCAGGCCGTATTTGGAGACATCGATCTCGCTCACGCTGGCGCACAGGCGCTGCCCGGCCTCGAGCGCGCCGTGGCTGTCGGTGTTGGGGAGCACCGCCAGGAACTCGTCGCCGCCCCAGCGGCCGAAGATGTCGCTGTCGCGAAACACGCACGTCATGGTTTCGGCCACGGCGCTGAGCACCATGTCGCCGGCCTCGTGTCCATGGGTGTCGTTGACCTCCTTGAAGTGGTCGAGGTCGATCATCAGCACGGACAGCGGCTCGCTGTAGCGGTTGGCGTAGGCGCTGGCATGGGCCAGCTGCTCCTGCAGCGAGCGGCGGTTGGCAAGGCCGGTCAGCGTGTCGGTGCTGGCCGCCTGCGCCAGCTCCCTTGACAGCGCGGCCAGCCGTGCGCGCTCCATCTGCGAGCGCAGCAGCAGGCTCACCACGGCCACGCCCAGCAGCGCCACCAGCGCCACCACGATCCACGGCAGCCACTTGGTGGCGCCGCCGATGGAAGCGAACGCCCGGCTGTTCGGCGCTGCCATCACCAGGCGCCACGGCGTGCCGGGCACGGGTGCCGTTACGAACGTGCTGGGCACGCCGGCGATCGTGACCGCCCCGGAGGAGGCGTGTGCGATAGCACGCGCCAGCGCGGGATCGGCTGAGGCCAGGGTGGCGGCGCGGGTGTCGGGGCTGCTGGCGATCACGCCGCCGGTGCCGTCCACGAGCAGCACCTGGTGGGAGGAGAGCGTGCTGGCATGGTCAACGAAGATCGGCAGGATGCTCCAGAAGTCGGAGCTGGCGGGCGCGGCCGATCCGAGGAACCGTTCGTTGGATACGTGCTGGTGGGCAGCCTGCTGGGCGATGAACGCCGACAGGAAGCCTGCCGAGGATGTGGCGCGTGCCTTGAGGTTGGTCACGATCTGGCGCTTGGAGGCGTTGCGCGAGAGGACCACGCCGGTGGACATGGCTGCCAGCGCGCCCGCAACCGCGATCGCGGCCAGGATCAGCGAGCGGCGTTGGACAGCTCTGCGTGAGGGCGACAGCGCGATCACGAGCCGCCGTTCACTGACCCGCAAACGAGCAGGAAACAACATCTTCGGTTCGAGCGACCATGCGTGTCCATCGGCGCTGCCAAGGGGTCGCTTGAGGGTTTGCCGGAGCGCTTTCCACAGGGTAGTCCAGCTATCGGTAACGGTCAGGTGGTCGACCGTTCAGGTGAAGGCTTCACGTGTGTGGCAGCGCAACTATGGTTGGTGCATGTCCACGCCCCAGCCGCTCAGCCAATGGACTCCAACCGCCTGGCGCCGCTGGTGGTGGCTGGCTACATCCTGGCGGTGGTGTTTCCCCCGGCCGGTCTGATCGTGGGCGTGGTGCTGGCCACCCGTCCGCCCAAGACGGCGTTCAAGCAGGGGCTGTGGATCGTTGGTGTGTCGGTGGTGATGGGCTTCGGGCTGTTCGTGGCGCTGGTGCTCAGCTCGCACTCGGCCGGCGCGGCCACCGAAGGCGGGGAATAGCTCTCACACGATTCCCGACACGGCCGTGCGCACGCAGCCGCGCTGGGCCCGTCCGGGGCTGATCGCGCTGCTGGCGTTGACGGCGCTGGCTTACACCATCGACCTGAGCTCCTCGGGCTACGCCAACAGCTTCTACGCGGCGGCGGTGCAGGCGGGCACGAAGAGCCGCGTGCTGATCCCCATCGCCGCCGTGGCCGCTGTTTGCCTGCTGGCCGCTTCGAATGTGACAGCGCTGGGCCGGCGCGCATCGACGTTTACCGCTCTACTGATAATCGTTGCAACCCTGTCCGGACCGCTGGCCTACTCGGCACAGACGATCGCCACTGCTCACACCGGCTCGATCCCGTCGGCCGGCCCCGCCTCCAGCGGCGGCGGCTTCGGCGGCGCTCCCGGCGGTGGCGCACGTTCGGCCGGCGCCGCCACGCGGAAGGCTGGCGGTGCAGCGCTGGCGGGCGGCGGCGCTGGTGGGCAGAGCACTGTGGGCAGCGCGCTTGTCAAGGCGCTTGAGCGCAACTCCTCCAGCTACCGCTGGGTGGCCGCCACGTCCGGCTCGCAGAGCGCCGCGTCGCTGGAGCTGGCAACGGGCGGTGAGCCGGTGATGGCCATTGGCGGCTTCAGCAACCAGGGCGGCAACCTGTCGCTGGCGCAGTTCAAGAGCTACGTGGCCGCCGGTGACATTCACTATTACATCGCCTCCAGCGGTGGCGCCACAGGATTTGGCGGCCCCGGCGGTGGCTCCACCAGCAGTTCCATCGCCACATGGGTGAAAGCTCACTACAAGGCGGTGAGCATCGGCGGGCAGACGGTGTACGACCTCACGCGGGCGGTCTCTTGAACGGCGCGACGTTGGTGAGGCGCCTGGTGAGTCGCCGGCGGCGGGTCGCCGTGCGGGAGCTGTCCAATTCCGCTTCCAGGTTGGCCACGGTGTCCAGCGTGCACGCCAAGCGAGTGGACAGGGCAGCGAGCTGGCCGTCCTGTTCGGTCATTCGCCGGTCGCGTATCGCAAGCTCGCGCTCCGCCGTTTCCACGCGTGCACCCAGCTCAAATCGCCGGCGGCTACGCGCCGCCTCATAGATCTCCAGCGCACGCGACCGGTCGGCCTGTTCCTTCAGCCATGTGGGAACGTCGATCTCGGTCAGGCCCGCGTCCAGCGAATTCAACATCTCCCATATGCGGCTCTGGCGGTCGGTCAGCCAGCCTTCCACCGTCTCCGCCCGGCTGCGGCGAATCTCTGGCTCGAATGCGCCGCCCGCCCGCCTCCAATCGACCGCACTGTGCAGCTGCGGTTGCAGTAGAGCTCTCACCTGCGCAACGAGCGTGCAGCCAAGCGCAGGGTCGGCCAGCGCCTGCGCGTATGGCGCCACTGTGACCTTCAGCCCCTCCAGGCCGGCAAGGATCCTCGCCATGCGTAGCTCCCACATCGCCAGCGCCACCGGTATCGCAGTTTCGTCGCGGCTTTCCAGCGACAGTGCCACCTCGGCCGGGTGACGCACGACCAGCACCGGGTGCAGGGCTCCCTGGAACAGCGGGCGCCACAGCTGTATGAGCTGGCCGATGCGCGGATCCTTGAGCGCCACCGGAGCGGAGCCTGCCGCTGCCTGCAGGCTCGCAAGCACTTCGCGCAGGGGTCTCGCCTGCGTCGAGCCGGACGCCAGCTCGTCGGGGCGCACAGGCTGATCGAACCAGTGGCCGCTCAGCTCGCCGAGGACCTGCTCATTGGCGCCCAACACGTTGAGGTTCTCGAAATACCCCCTCGGGTTGGCGCCGTCCGCGGCCATCATGTCAGCGTCGGAGCCCATGTAGAAGCCACTGAGGTGAAACATGCGTGCGGTCGCGCTCGTCCCACTGCGATCGGTGCCCAGCACCACCACGCCTTCGAGGCGGCCGACAGTTTCTTTCAAAATGCTCCCCACGCCTGGATGCGACCCTATTTATCGCAAATTTAGCTTATTGCCGTCGCTGGGGATCGCTGCACGCGCGTGTCGTATTCAGTTCAAATGAGTCCGAATGACGGTGTATGCCGGGCCCGCACTCGGGAGAAGTATGGTGGGCCGCCTGATGGCGAGCCCGAGTACACGGCCACGACTGCTGGTCATCTCCAAAGCTGGGCACAAGCCCAGCGACCAGGAGCTGCGCCGGCTGATCGCCGCAGACGCCATCCCAGACCTGATCCTGGCCGACGACGCGCTGGGCGCCGCATCGCTGGATGAGCGCGAGCTGGCGCTGATCCCCGGGCTGCGCGGCCAGCTGCTGCGGCGCCTGCCCGCGCCGCTCGCCATGGCGCTCGAGGCGTGGCTGCGACGGGCGGACTTCGACGCGGTGCTCACATGGGAGGAGCGGCTGGTGTTCCCGCTGGCGCTGGCGCTGGCGCTCACCCCACGGCGGCGGCTGGCTCACATCGGGATCCTGATGTGGCCCTGTTACGAGAGCCCGTCGCCGCCCAAGCGCTGGATCAGGCGGATCGCCTACCCGCTGCTTGCCCGCCACGGAATCGACCGCCTGTGGATCCCCGCCCCGCTGCAGCGCAAGCTGGTGATGGAACGGTGGGGCATCCCCGCGGATCGCTTCGTCACGGCCGGCTATCCGGTCGACACCCGCTTCTGGCGCCCCGTGGACGGGCCGGGGGACACCATCTCGAGCGTGGGGCGCGAGATGCGCGACTACGCCACGCTGATCGACGCGCTGCGCACGCTGCACATCCCCTGCCACATCGCCAGCGGCGGCGCTCTGTCCAACGCCGCCAGCTCCGCAGACCCGCGCGCCAGCGACGTCGATTTGGCGTCGCTGCCCGACGGCGTCACCGTCGGAGCCAGGTCGCTCACCGAGCTGCGCGAGCTGTACCGGCGCTCGCGCTTCGTGGTGGTGCCCGTGCTGCCAACGGACACCGACAACGGCGGCTGGGTGGTCCGCGAGGCGATGGCCATGGGCCGCGCCGTCATCGCCACCGCCACCGCCGGACGGACCGAGCTGCTGGAGGACGGCGTCAACTGCGTGCTGGTCCCGCCGCAGGATCCCCACGCCCTGCGCGCCGCCATCGCGCGCCTGTGGAGCGACCCCGAGCTGTGCGCGCGACTGGGCGCCGCCGGGCGCCAGCGGGTGCAGCGCCAGTACAGCAACGAGG
The DNA here is from genome assembly GCA_963723325.1 of uncultured Solirubrobacteraceae bacterium. GTDB lineage: Bacteria > Actinomycetota > Thermoleophilia > Solirubrobacterales > Solirubrobacteraceae > Palsa-744. The sequence goes on from CAVRQK010000009.1 coordinate 176,472, forward strand.
TGTGGGTCGCCGCCATCACAGCCGTTGCCGCCGACGCCGTCGCCGCCCGCCGCGCCTGAGCCCAGCTCGAGTTTCCGTTGCATTAGCCTGCTGCCAATGAGCTCGCCCCGATTCGCTGCGCTGCTGCCGCCCATGTGGGTGCGCTGGGTGCTGGCCACCGTGGTGGCCGTCGCCCTGCTCGTCAGCCTCGTGATCGCCGTCCATCGCGCCGGCCCCGACAACAGCGCCTCCGAAGCCGGAGCCGAAGCCGAAGTCAACCGCCTGGCCGACATCGCCATCTCCGAAGACCAGGCGCCGCGCTCCGCTGCCCTGGCCGGCGGCGTTGCGCCCGCCTCCGCGCTGGAGCGTGCGATCGCGCGCGACGTAGCCCAGCGCATCGTCCACGAGCGGCTGACCGGCCCGTTCCAGGGCGTCGTCTGCCACGGCGCCGGCAACGGCGCAGCCGGTCGCGCGCCATACGACTGCACCGTGCACAGCGCCAACATCGCCTACTCGTTCGTGGCCGTTCTCGACAGGCGCCGGCGGCAGCTCACCTGGTGCAAGGTCGACCAGCCGGCCAAGCCCGGCGCCGGCCCCGAAATCCCCATCAGCGCCAGCTGCCTCGCCTGATCGCCTGATCGCCTGATCGCCTGATCGCCTCCTCGGCCCGCCAGCGCTAGCGTACGCGGCGTGCGGGTGGTCACCTGGAACGTCAACTCGGCCAAGCAGCGCATGCCGCGACTGCTGCCCTGGCTCGATCAGCGCCGGCCGGACGTGCTGTGCCTGCAGGAGACCAAGCTCGCCGACCACGCATTCGACGCGCTGCTCGGCCAGGAGCTGGCCGCTCGCGGCTATCGGTTCGCAAGCCACGGCGAAGTGCAGTGGAACGGCGTGGCCATCCTCTCGCGCGTGGGGCTGGACGACGTCGTCAACGGGCTGGCCGGCGCGCCCGGCTTCCCCCACCAGGAGGCACGCGCCGTGTCCGCCACCTGCGGCGGCGTGCGAGTGCACAGCGTGTACGTGCCCAACGGGCGTGAGCCCGACTCCGAGCACTACCGCTACAAGCTCGCCTGGCTGGCCGCGCTGCGGGAAGTGGTGGCGGCCGGCCCGGCGGACGCGATGGTGTGCGGCGACGTGAACATCGCGCCCACCGACAGCGACGTGTTCGACCCCGCCGCCTACGTCGGGCACACCCACGTCACGCCGCCCGAGCGCGCCGCGCTGGCAAAGCTCGAGCAGCTGGGGCTGCGCGACGTGGTGCGCGAGCGCTGGCCCAGCGAGCGCGTGTTCACCTACTGGGACTACCGCGCCGGCATGTTCCACAAGGACCTCGGCATGCGCATCGACCTGGTGCTTGCCAGCGCCCACGTGGCCGACCGCGTGCGCGCCGCCTGGGTCGACCGCCAGGCGCGCAAGGGCAGCGGGCCCAGCGACCACGCCCCCGTGATCGTCGATCTCGACGACGCGCCCGACGGCGACATCGGGCCGCTCGTGCCGCCGCCGTCCGCGCCTGGCGGCAAGGGTCGCTCGGTCAAGCTGCCGCAGGCGCGGTAGCCTGCGGTCAGGGCGGCTCGCACGTGTAGATTGTACCGGATGCTCGGTACGAAATTGTACCGGCTGTTAGGTACAGTTAATCTCGGAGCAGGTCGGCTGCCAAGCGCTCGGCCAGTGGCGAAGCTCGGCGCAGCCACTCGCCGAACAGTGGATCGACGATGTGCCAGCTTCCGTCGCGCCGGTCGACCAGTCCGCGCCCCTGCAGACGCAGCAGCGCCTGTGGCACGCGTGAATGGCTGGAGAACCCGTAGCGCGTGGCCATCGGTCTGCTGGTGAGGTGATCGCCGCCGCGATCGGCCAGCAGCTGTAGCGCGCGCACCTCGTTCGCCTCGCCCTCGTCGCCGTTCATCAGCACGTTCAGCACCGCCGCGAACTCCGATCGCTCGATCGTCTGCACCAGCCGGTCGTGCGCGTCGATTGCGGTCTGCAGCGTCACCCGCTGCCCGGCCGGCGTGGCGGTCCAGCACTCCCACGCCAATTGCTGTGTGCTGCGAGGATGCACCCCGGTGGCGCTCAGCAGATAGCTGAGCGCGTCTTCGTCCGCAGGGCGCCCGGTGTCCTCGAACTGGAAGTCCAGGTACTCCAGGAAATCCACTCGGTCGATGCTCGGCAGCTGCATCTGCGCCGCCTCCCCAAAGATCGGCTGATGGGAGTCCTCCAGCATCATCTTCAGCGCGTTGCGGATCGATCCGGTGAACAGCAGCGACACGTGGTTGGAGCCGGAGCTCATCAGCGCCGAGCGGATGATCGCCAGCGGATCCCCCGGACAGTGACGTAGCCGCTGGAACTCGTCGAACACCACCACCAGGTGCTCCGAAAGGGAACGTAGGGCCAGGAGTTGCGCGTGCAGCGTCTCGGCGTCCTGAGCCGGATTCGCCGCGGCGCTCTTGACAGAGCCCTTGACCACCTTGATGTCGAAGCCGATCTCCTTTTCCAGCGCGCCGATCTGTCGCTGCGCCGCTCGCCGCAGGCTCTTGCTGGGGTGGCCGATCATGGCATCGTGCACGCACCCGATGAACCCCGGGATGCTCACCACGCGCTGCAGGTTGACCTTCACCACATCGAACGGCGGGGCATCCTCGCCATGGCTCTTGCCCAGTTCCAGCGCCAGCTGGTTGGTGAACGTGGTCTTGCCCGTGTCCCGCGGCCCGAACAGCGCCACGTTGGTCTGGCCCTTGAGCGTCAGCGCCACCTGGTTGGCGAACGCCTCCATGCCCACGATCTTCGACGGGTCGTCCAGGGGGCGGTCCCAGATGAACGGGTTGAGCTGGGTTGGCATGGAGCGATTGTACCAGCCATCCGGTACGGATTTGTACCGGCTACTGGGTACGTTTTGCTCAGAATGGTGCTAAGTTGGCCAATAATGGTGCTAATTAGCTGGCCTCATTAGCACCATTATGCGATCATCGGCGCTATGAAGAGCTTTGTCGATCTTGGTAGAACCTTTGGCAACCAGCCACCCGAGCTCGGTGCCGCGCTGGCGCGTATCGATACCGGACGAGGGCAGGAGCGCCTGTTTGAAGACCAGATGCCTGAGCTGCTCAGCCAGCTCTCCGTATCCGCTCGCATAGCTTCGATAACAGCGTCCAACGCAATCGAGAACATCGTGCTCGACGACGCACGGGCTGAGAGCATCGTCGAGGGCGCAGTTCGCTTTCGCAACCGCAACGAGCGCGAGTTCGCGGGCTACCGCGACGCTGTCGACTCGCTGGTAGGTGTCGAGGTACACGAGCCTCTGAGCGTTCCGTATCTGCTGCATCTTCATCGCCTGCTTCTCCAACACGTGGATGGTCGCGGTGGCTACCTGAAGATCGAGCAGAACTACATCGTCTCTTACGAGAGCGGCCGGCGCCGGATCATCTTCACTCCTCCCGATGCGAAGCAGACGGAAGTGCTGCTGCCAGAGTTGTTGAGCCGCTACAACGCAGCAAAGCAGGAGGCTCGTGCGCATCCGCTGGTTCTGCTTGGCGCATTCGTCCTCGATCTCCTGGCCATCCACCCGGTGGCAGACGGCAACGGACGTTTGGCGCGGCTGCTGACGACACACGAGTTGCTTGCTCAGGGGTACGGCGTCGCTCGCTACGTCAGCATCGAGCAGCGCATCTTCGAATCGAAGAACGCGTACTACGCAAGCCTCTATGAATCCCAGCAAGGTTGGCACGAGGCAGAGCACAGCATCTGGCCCTGGACGTCCTATCTCGTGCGGATCCTCGACGGCGCCTACGAGGATTTCGGACAGCGCGTCAGCGCCGGACAGGGAGCTGGCAGCAAGCAGCAGCGTGTGCGCCACTACGTCCTTCGCCAAGCGCCGGCGGAGTTCCGCACGCGCGATGTTCAACGCGCCCTCCCCGCCATCAGCGCAGCCACCATCCGCCTCGTGCTGAACCAGCTGAAAGACACCCAAGAGATCGCTTCCGAGGGAGCCGGTGCTGGAGCTCGCTGGCATCGACTCTGACAACCGGAGAGAAATTGCCGCGTGGACGGCTATCGTCGGCAGCACGGTGTCGCAATGAGTCCTCCCCGCCCTCGTCTTCACGCGGCATCGATGCTTGCCGTCGCGCTCGTCCTGTTCGCTGTGGGCAGCGGAGAGGCGTCCGCGTCAACCCATCGCGTGCGCGTCAGCGCTCAGCTGCCCGGTGTGGTGCGTGTGGGCGAACCGGTCACGATCTCCGGCAAAGCCGCGCGCGCTCCGGCGGGCTCGATCGCCGAGCTGCCAGCAGCGCCAGATCACAGGCGGGCGTTGGCAGCGGCTCACAGGCGTTCGTGTGCACGGCGGCGCGTTCACGCTCAGGTGGCAGGCGCAGACCTCGCAGCAGAGCCGGTTGACGAGCATTCGCGTGGTGATCGCCCACCGCGGCGCGATCCTCGCTCACACGCCGGTGCAGTCGCTGCTGGTTGGTCCCGCGCCCGAATACTGCGCGCCGCCAAACGTTCCCACCAGCCTGCCGCCGGGGGACGGGGTGATCGTGGGCGGCCTGTACACGCTCGGCGGCCCAGCACCGGGGATCGACGCCTGCCGCAGCACGCCCTACACGATCACGCTCGCCGACGCCGCCGGTGCCGTGGTGTTGACCCAGCCGGTGTCAGGGGGGCAGAGCTACGCGCTGGTTGTGCCCGCGGGCAGCTACACGCTGAGCGACGAATTCTGTCGCGGGCAGGCCACCGTCACGGCCGGCAAGGTGACCGAAGCGGACACCGACTGCGACGTGCCCTGAGCACATGGATTCCGCGTCCGGCCTAGATCGCGTGGTGCACGGCGCGTCCGACCGTGTGGCCAGGGCCACGCGTCACCAGCTGACCGCGTTCGCCAAACGCATCCTGGTGCTCGCCGTGATCGCCACCGGCCTGTTGCTGTCTGGCACGGTCGGGCTGGAGCTCAGCGAGCACGTGGGGCTGTGGTACGCGTTTCGCTGGTCGCTGGACACCGCCGCCACCTCCGGCGGCTTCCCCCAGCCGCACTCCACCACCGGACAGGTCATCGAGGTGGGGCTCACCGTGCTGGGCGTCGCCACGCTCTTCTACGCTCTTGCCACCGTCACCGAGTTCCTGGTGGCCGGCCATCTCGGAGACCTGCTGGGGGTGAGGCGCATGGAGAGGATGATCGACTCGCTCAACGACCACCACATCATCTGCGGCTTCGGGCGCGTGGGACGCCAGGTGGCGCGCGACCTGCACGACGCCGGCGTGGACTACGTGGTAGTGGACTCCAACCACGACCACCGCGAGCCGGCAGGCGCGCAGGGCGCGTACTTCATCGCGGGCGACGCCACCGACGACGCGGTGCTGGAAGAGGCCGGGATCGGGCGCGCCCGCTCGCTGATCGCCTGCGCCGACTCCGACGCCAACAACGTGTTCATCACGTTGACCGCACGCGAGTTGCGCGCCGACATCCCGATCGTGGCGCGCGCCGCCATCGAGGACACCGAGAAGAAGCTCATGCGCGCCGGCGCCAACCGCGTGATCTCGCCCTACAAGTCAAGCGGCGCCGAGATGGCGCGGCTGGCGCTGCAGGGGCCGGGCGAGCCGAGCTGAGTGACGCTGTCGTTGAAGGAGGCCCGGGGTTCGCAAGGCGACAGAGTCGCGCTTGACACGGCGTAAGTTTTGTGTGCTAACGGAGGAGGCTGTGCGTACGCGACGGTTCGCTGGCATCGGCTTCCGCGGCGAGGATGCCGGCCGTCGCCCGTGGGTGATCGGGTCCGGCCTGGACGTTTGGGAGATAGTCCAGATGGTCGAGGATTTCGGCTCGATCGACCTGCTCGTAGCAGAGACGCAGCTGGCCGAGCGCCAGGTACGCCTCGCGCTGGCCTATCGGGAGAGTTACCCAGATGAGGTGGCGGAGGCGATCGCGCAGAACCGCCGCGCCCCCGAGGAGTGGCACGAGTTGTACCCGTTCATCGAGTTCTCGACTGCCATATAGTGGGCCGAAGCCCAAAGACCGCACGCCGGGCTGATACTCATCTGGACGCTCGACCACAGCCAGTTCGCCGAGATAGCCGGCGGCGTCGAACGCCGGCTCGCTCAGCGCCCAACCCAGGAGCAATGGCGAGATATCACCGTCGCGTTCTGAGCGACGTTACTGATCGGATGGTTGACGCGGGTACTTACGGCGCAAGAAGTCGCCGAAGAGAGGCGCAGTATAAGCATAGACGCCTTGGCTGACGCGGTAGACGTGATTGCTCTTGAGCAACCGGTTTACGCTCTGCTGGGTGGCGTTGGCGTTGCGGCTCTTGAATTGCGCGGCGAGCGATGCGATTTCGAATCGCTCGCCTTCAAGCGCGGCGGCGACTCGGAGGGTGAGTTGGTCCGCGCGGGGGGCGTCCAGGTAGCGGTTCTCGAAGAACTCTGCATCAAGCGCATCTTGAACTCGTACTCGGGTACTGTCATAGAGCCTGGAGCTGACTTCTTTGAGGTTGGCTGCGTCGGCTGCATCCCAGAGCGCCTCGCCGTACTTTTGGATGAAGTAGGGGTAGCCATCGACATCGCAGGCGACTCGCTCGGCAACGGCACGCTCGAAGTTGATTCCGGTGTCGATCGCTGGCTTGATCAGAGCCAGTGCTGCGGGGCTAGCTTGGTCGGGATGTGACGATGTGAGGGCGAGGTTGCCGAGTTCCTCGACGCGGAAGAGCCGCTCGGTGTGGCTGCGGGCCGCTTGCAGGTTCTGCACGAGCGGCGGCAAACCTGATACGACCAACATCACCGGGAGCGGCAGCTCATCCTCATCTTGGGCTTGCACGAAGGCGCCCAACAACGCGCTGAGGGGATACTGGCGCTGGCGCGGCTGGTCGTACAGCATGTGTGCCTCGTCGTAGAGAAATGCCACTCCACGTTCTGCCTTGGCCGCCAACTGTCCAACCCGTATCAGCGCCCGAGCGAGGCGATCCTCCAGGATCGAGGAGCCAACGGCCGAGCTGTCTGGAGCTACGGTCACGCTCACTCCCCCCGGCAGTCCGACCGTGATCTCGCCAACCGCAGCACGTGCACTGGCGAGCGTCGCCTTCAACTTCGCTGTCGTCGAGAAGGCCCTGATCGCGGTGTCAAGGTCGTCGGCTATCGCTGCCGCGAAGTCCGTCTCGTGACAAAGCCGAGCGGTCAGGTCACGACGAACTACGACCCAATCCCGTTCGCGCGCCGCTGCACGGTACTCCTTCAACAACACGGTCTTACCCACACCGCGCAGGCCACTGAGACGAACGTTGCGACGCTTATCGGGAAAATCGCGCAGGTAGCCGCGAAAGCGCTGCAACTGCTCCTCGCGGTCGGCCAAGTAGGGCGGCGTTGTGCCGACGCCTGGTTGGTAGGGATTGCGTGCCATCGCCACTCAGCTTACAGCTTCTTACGGTTCCTTACGAAAAAGTCGTAAGAGTCCGTAAAGAACCGTAAGGCCGGATCGTCGCCTCCGGCTAGCCAATAATCGCCCCCACCGGGCCACGCATCACGATCGGGTCAGGTGCCCAGCGCAACGGTTCGAATTGACTACGAGTCATGGAGCCAACCGAAGTCAACTCGAACCGCCTGGCGCTGCTCCCTGGCGGGCGGATAGCGCTATAGGAGGCGTGATCGGCAGCTTGCGGTCAAGGCGACGCTGACACTCTAGCGGCCCGCCCTTGCAAGCACCGTACAAGTGCCGTACTATGGTGGTATGGCTACTCGGACCAGACGGATCGAGATGCGAGCCGACCCAGCGAGCGAGGAGCGGATCTCGCTCGCAGCCCGGGCACGAGACCTCTCGGTTTCGGCGTTCGTCTTGGCAGCGGCTACGCGTGAGGCCGATCGCGTGCTCGGCCGGGCTGACCAGACACTGATCCCCGCCGGCCAGTTCGACGCGATGGTCGCTGCGCTTGACCAGGGCGATCCGGCTCCTCGTTTGGAGCGAGCCGCTCGCAGTCCGCGCCTATACCGGCGCGCGTGAGCGATTGGACGTCCCAGCCGCTCGGCGAGCATCACCTCCTCGCGCAGCTGGACTGCGGAAGCGATCAGCTTGATCGATGGCTGCTCCGCGAGGCGTTACGCGCACAGGCGGCCGGTACCGCCCACACCACCGTGTGGACCGGACCCGACGATCTGGTGGTCGTCGCGTTCTACGCGATCGCTCCGACCCAATTCATGCGCACCGACTTGCCGTCGCGCTCACTCAGCGCCGGCTACAGCACGATCCCTGGCTACCTCATCGCGCGACTCGCGCTCAACCAAGCCCTGCACGGGAAAGGCCTGGGCACGCAGCTACTACTCGACGCACTTCGAGCGAATCGTCGCTGCCGCAACGAACGCCGGCGGACGCCTGATCGCCGTGGACGCCCTCGATGACGCCGCACATCGCTTCTACCGCCATCACGAGTTCCAGCCGATCCAAGGCTCACGCCGACTGGTGATGAAGATCGCGACCGCTCGCGCAGCCCTCGACCGCGGAGCACCGCCTTCGGCATGATCGCGCTCGCTGCTACGCCCCGGTGGTAAGCACCATCCGGAAACGCGCGTCGCCGCTCATCATCCGCTCGTAGGCCTCTTCCGCGCGCTCCAGCGGGAGCGTCTCGATCGTGGGGCGCACGCCGCTCAGCACGCTGAACGCCAGCGTTTCCTCGGAGTCGCGCGCCGTTCCCGACGCGTGTCCCTGGATCGTGTTGTTGCCGCCGATCAGCATCGCCGGAGGGATCTCCATCGGTTCCATCGACGCGCCCACCACCACCAGCTTGCCGCGCACGCCCAGCCCGCCGATCGTGGCCGCCATCGCCTTGGCGTTGGTGACCGTCGCCAGGACCACCTTGGCGCCGCCCAGCTTCATCAACTCCGCCGCCGGGTCCTGCGCGGTGCTGTCGATGTAGTGATGTGCACCCAGGCCCAGCGCCAGCTCGCGCTTCTCCGCCCCGCGCGCGATCGCCACCGTGTTGAACCCCAGCTTGGCCGCGAACTGCACGCCCAAATGGCCCAGCCCTCCAACGCCCAGGATCGCCACCAGGTCTCCGCCCGTGGCTCCGCTGTGGCGCAGCGCGTTGTATGTGGTGATGCCCGCGCACAGCAACGGCGCCGCATCCTCGGCCGCCAGCTCATGGATCTCGCGCTGCACCAGCTCGAACTCGCCGCCCGGCTCACTTACCTGCACAGCTCTCATGCCAGCCATCCGCTTGCTCCTCGCTTGGGGTATCGCTCGACCGCACCCCACGCTATCCACTACAGGTCACCGCCCAGGCATCCCCGGATGCGCCTATCGTGATCTGCTCATGTCACCGGCCTACTTTTCCGCCACCATGGCCCGCGACGAAGCGCAGCTGCGCTTCCCCTACGACGACCGGCTGCGGCTGCTGCTGCGCGCCATCCCCGGACGGCGCTGGGATCCGGCCGAGCGCGCGTGGTGCATACCGCTGGAACCCGACCAGGCCGAGGCGCTGGCGCGGCTGCTCGACGATCTGCCCTACGAACCCGAGGTCACTCCCGAGCTGGCGCGCACGATCGCCCGCCGACGCTCCAAGCGCCGTCGCCAGGAGTGCCTGCTGGATGTCACCCGCCCCGACAGCGACTGGTGGCTGAGCTTCGCCACCGACGCCGCGCCCGAGCCGGTCAGCGCACTGCTGGAGCACCCCGAAGCGCGCGAGCTGCCCGAGATCGGCCGCGCGCTGATCCCCATCGACGACCACGCCTCCGAGCTGCTGGACGGCCTGCGCTCGCGCGACGTGGGCCTGCGCTTCAGCGACATGGCCCGTAACGCGCTGGCCGCCCACGCCGATCAGGCCCGCCGCGGGCCAGACGGCGGCGCGCGCGAAGCTGCCCAGGTACCCGTCGAGCAGCGCTACGACATCGAGTTCCGTCGCGACCGTCGCGGCGAGCACTGGATCCTGATCTCAGGCCCGCGCGCCGCGCTGGCACGGGTGCTGGCCGCTCGCGCCGGCATGCGCGCAGCCGAGGGCCCGGACGGCTCGCTTGGCCTGGCCGCGGTGGAGGAAGACGCCGAGCAGATCGTGGAGCTGCTTGGCCACCTGGAGGACGCCGACGTGGACCCGCGCGTGCACGCCTGGCTGCGCCGCGCCACCACCTGGCGCGGCTCCATCGACGTGGAGGGGCCCGGCGAGGAGCCGGTGTTCCTGCTGATCGGCTCCTACGCGCGCCTGCCCAAAGCGCTGCGCGAGATCGCCGTAACCGTGCCCGGCGGCGCCACAGTGCCGTTGACGCTCGAGTCCTGGCAGCTGATGGAAGGACAGCTCGACGGTTGGATGACCCACGCGGCCAAGCGCTGCGTGGCGGCGCTCGAAGACGGGCGCCCGGCGCCGCCGGCGGTGCTCGAGCTCTCCACCGTGCACGAGGAGTCCACGTTCGTGCTCGCCCCCGGGCACGACCCCTCGCGCGGCGAGGCGTTCGCGGCGCTGCCCGGCGTGCTGCAGCCTCGCCGCCGCGGCGGCGAGCGCGAGCACGTGCAGCTGCCAGGCATCCGCGCCGACCCCTTCTGCGTACCCGAGCTCGACGCGTTCCTGCTCGACGGTCGCGTGTGGGTCGATCCGCCGGCGCTGGCCGTGCTCCAGGAAGTGCGCCAGCAGCACGCGCAGTCCGCCGGCCTGGTGGCGCTGTCCAGCGCCGAGGACGCGGAGCTGGAGGTCCCCGGGCTGGGCGGCGAGCTGAAGCCGTTCCAGCGCGCCGGCGTCCGCTATCTGCTGGCCCAGCGCCGCGCGTTCCTGGCCGACGAGCAGGGCCTCGGCAAGACGATCGAGGCGCTGGCCGCGCTCGAGGCCGACGGCGCCTACCCGGCGATCGTGATCTGTCCGGCCAGCCTCAAGCTCAACTGGCTGCGCGAGCTGGAGCACTGGCTGCCGGGGCGCAGCGTGCGGGCGCTGTCCGGTACCGGCGCGCGCGCCGGCACAGCCGATGCGGACGCCGAGGATGCGCCGGCCGACATCACGCTGGTCAACTACGACATCGTGGCCGCGCGACTGGGGGAGCTGTCCGCGCTGCGACCGCGCGCGCTGGTGCTGGACGAGTCGCACTACTGCAAGAACGCCGCCGCCAAGCGCACCCAGGCGGTGGCGCGGCTGGCCGCCGAGGTGCCGCTCGACGGCATCGTGCTGGCGCTCACCGGCACGCCCGTCATCAACCGTCCGGCAGAGCTGATCTCCCAGCTGAGGATCCTCGGGCGCCTGGCCGACTTCGGCTCCGGCGTCAAGTTCGGCGAGCGCTTCCGCGGCCCCGATGCGCACCTGCGCCTGCACTGGCACCTGCGCGCGCGCTGCTTCGTGCGCCGCCTGAAGGCCGACGTGCTGCAGCAGCTGCCCGCCAAGACCCGCGCGGTGGTGCCGGTGGAGCTGGACAACGAGGTCGAATACCGCCTGGCCGAGCGCGACCTGGTGGCGTGGCTGCGCAGCCAGCCGCTGGACCTGCGCGAGCTGGACGCCAAGGTAGCCGCCGCGCTGCGCGCCGAACGGCTGGTGCGCCTGAACGCGCTCAAGCTGCTGGCCGCGCGCGGCAAGCTGCACGCGGCGCTGCGCTGGATCCACGACTTCTGCTCCTCCGGCGAGCGGCTGGTGGTGTTCGCCCACCACCGCGAGGTGCAGCGCGCGCTGCTGGAGCACTTCCCGCACGCGCTGCACATCCTCGGGCAGGACAGCCACACCGCACGCGACGCCGCCGTGCAGGCATTCCAGGGGCCCGACGACACCCACAACCAGCTGATCGTGTGCTCGATCGAGGTGGCCGGGCAGGGTCTCACTCTGACCCGTTCATCCAGCGTGGCGTTCCTGGAGCTCGACTGGACTCCCGCCAAGCACGACCAGGCCGAGGACCGCTGCCACCGCATCGGCCAGCAGGACGCCGTCAACGCCTACTACCTGCTGGCCGCCGACACCGTCGATGAGACGATCGCAACGCTTTTGGAGCGCAAGCGCGCGGTCATCGGCGCGGTCACCGACGGGCGCGAGGAGGACGAGGAGAACATGGTCGACGCGCTCGCCCGCGAGCTGCGCGGCGCCCCCTACAAACACCTGCGCGCCGTCGCCTGAGCCGCCGACCGGCCGCTGCGCGGGCTCCTACGGGTTGAGCCCCATCGTGTCCATCATGTCGCCCCACGCTTCCACCGGTACGCCCGCTTCGAATTCGGCGATCCGCTGTTCCAGGTTGGCGGTCTGCCGCGCCAGCGCCTTCTCCGCCGGTGTCTCGTACCGCGCCAGCCCAGCTGGCAGCAGGCCGACCGAGATCCAGTTGGGCCAGAAGCGCGCGTCGAAGCTGACGGTGCTCGCCGGCAGCGTCAGGTAGTGGCCGGCCACCCACGCCTTCACGTCCGCGCACAGGTGCGGCACCGCCAATGAGGTCTGCACCTTCGCCTTGGCGTCGAGCGCATGGACCGCCCTGGTCAACGAGCCGCTGCTCCAGCTCAGGTGTTCGGTCGCCCGGATGACTCTCCGCGCCGGCCCGAGGAAGTGCTGGGTCACGGTCGTCACCATCGTCCCGATCACCTCGTTGCTGAGCTGTTCGGAGTCCACGTTCTGTGGCGACTCGTTGGCTGCGCCCGAGCATTCGCGTCGAACCCCAGCGAGGATGCCCTTGATTTCTGCTTGCGCTGTCGGGATCCGCGACACGAACGAGCGCACGACCGCGTAGTTGGCCTGCAGGTATGCCTGCGTGGAGGCCGCGTCGGGCTGGCTGGCCACCGCGTTCGTGGGAACGAACCCGCACATTGCCACCACAATCAGCATGCCGCTGAAGTTGCGCACCGTCATCAATTGACAGCGTAAGCGATTGACGCGCGTATGTGGGCGATTGCGAAGAACTGGGTAAGGATCGGCGCGCCGACGCGCGTCGGCGCCGGAGGCGCCCACCTTGCCCGATATTCTCGCGCTCCATGGTCTTCCCTTTCCGGGCCCGGAGGGGTCGAGCATGAGAAGAGTCGGCTCGCTGGTGGCACTCGCCGCGGTGCTCGCATGGGCCGTGGCCGCCGTCGCGCTGCACTCGGCCAGCCTGCGCCTGGCGGGCGGGGGCAGCGCAAGCGCGATCTCACCGGCCTGCCTGCCGTCCACGCTCGAACACAGCGCCAGCCTGCCCGGCACGAGCGTCGACGTCTCCCCCGAGCCCGGAACCGACACGGCCAATCCGGCCACGCAGATCAGCTTCCTGGGCGTGCCGAGCAGCGACATCCGCGATGTTTCCGTGGTCGGTGGGCGCAGCGGCGAGCACAGCGGCCGCCTGCGCGGCTACTCCCAGAACGACGGCGCCAGCTTCCTGCCCGAGGAGCCGTTCGACTCCGGCGAGACCGTGCTCGTGCACGCTGTGATCGGCGCAGGCCAAGCCGCCAAGCAGGTGAGCTTCGGCTTCCGCGTCGACACCCCCTATCCGACCGCGCACGTGGCCGCCTTCCCCAATCCGCAGCCCCCGCCGGCCGACTACCAGAGCTTCTACACCCTGCCCGGCGTCCAGGCCCCGGTCCTGACCGTCACCACCCCCGATCGCGATCCGGCGGCCGGCGATGTGCTCACCACCAACGGTCCGGGGCCGGGCCAGTACGGCCCGCTGATCTACACCCCGCAGGGCCGGCTGGTGTGGTTCGAGGAGCTCTCCCGCGGCCAGACGGCGGAGGACCTCAACGAGCAGACCTACGAAGGCCAGCCGGTGCTCACGTGGTGGAAGGGGCGGGTGCTGTCGCTGGGCTTCGGCCAGGGCGAAGACATAGTGATGAACTCCCGCTACCAGACCGTCGCCAGGGTGCCCGGAGGCAACGGCCTGCCGGCCGATCTGCACGACTTCCAGATCGCTGCCCACCACGTCGCCTACATCACCGCGTTCAACCCCATCCGCTGCGATCTGCGCCCGACCAAAGGCTCCGCGCACGGGACCATCACCGACACCGCCGTTCAGGAGATCGACATGCGCACCGGCCTGGTGCGCTGGGAATGGCACAGCCTCGACCACGTCGGCGTGTCGGAGTCCGAGGTCGAAACTCCCGCCAACTCCTCGCCTTGGGACTGGTTTCACATCAACTCGATCGATGTGGAGGGTGGGGACTCCAATCGATCCGGCGAGCTGTTCATCTCGGCGCGCAGCACGTGGGCGGGCTACCAGCTGCAGGCAGGCAGCGGCAAGATCCTGTGGCGCCTGGGCGGCCTGAAGAGCTCCTTCAAGATGGGGCCGGGCACCGAAACGGCGTGGCAGCACGACGGCCGCGTGCTGGCAGACGGCGAGGTGACGTTCTTCGACGACGGCGCCAACCCGCCGATCCACAGCCAGTCGCGCGCGCTGCGGATCGCACTCGACTTCAAGACCCACCAAGCGCATCTCACCGCCGTCTACGTGCACTCCAACCCGCCGCTGCTGGCGGCAAGTCAGGGCAACGCGCAGACGCTGCCCGACGGCAACACGCTGGTGGGCTGGGGTGGGGTGCCGGCGATCAGCGAGTACAACGGCGCCGGCGCGCTGCTGTTCGACGCCCACCAGCCCTACGACCTGATCTTCTACCGCGCCTACCGCTTCCCCTGGCACGCGCTCCCGCTGACGCCGCCGGCGGTCCTGGCCGCCCTCAACAACACCGCCGAAGAGACGGTCGTGCACGCCAGTTGGAACGGAGCCACCGACGTGGCCTCGTGGCGCGTGCTGGCAGGCGCGAACCAGCGATCGCTGACGGCCTACGCCACGATCCCAGACGACGGCTTTGAGAGCTCCACCACATTGCCCAAGCGCTACGACTACGTGGCGGTGCAGGCGCTGGACGCGGCCGGCCGCGTGCTCGGCAGCTCGCCGGTGGCCCACACGATCAGCTTCAGCGCCTCGCTGGCCAGCACGGGAGGGGCCGGATGACGGTGCCCCAGCGGCTCAGTAAGCCGGCTTGGATTGGTGCTTTTTGTGCGCCGTCGAGGTCGTCGTCGAAGTCGTCGTCGGCGTGGTCGTCGCCGGAGCGCTGCTCGTCGTGGTCGTTGGCGAGGAGCTCCCGCCGCCGCCGCACCCAGCCACCGCCACAGTGCTCGTCAGGACGGCAGCGAGCGTTAGGATGGCTGTCAGTGGCGTTCTTCTCATGGGCCGGGCTCCAATCGTCGCAAAATGGCTCGGGCGCTCACACTACCAGGCGTTTGTGGGCCCAATCGCAGTTGGACAGGTCGTTGTGAGCATCGATACGACGGCGAGCCCGGGGGCGGCCGAGACGCCTCCCGACAGCAGCGAGGGCTCCGGTTCGTTGTGGCTGCTGGTCGTGTGCTGCGTGGCGCAGTTCATGGTCATCCTCGACCTGAGCATCGTAAACGTGGCGTTGCCCTCGATTCAGATGAGCCTGGGCTTCTCGGCGCCCGAACTGCAGTGGATCGTGGACGCCTACTCGATCACGTTCGCCGGCTTCTTGATGTTCGGCGGCCGGGCGGCCGACCACTTCGGCCAGCGCCGCACGTTCGTGGTGGCGCTCGCCCTGTTCGCTCTCGCCTCGCTGGCCGGCGGCCTCGCCCCGGATCGCGAACTGCTCGTCGCCGCCCGCGCCGTGCAGGGCCTAGGCGGCGCGCTGATGGCGGCCTGCTCGCTGGCCATCATCACCTCCTCGTTCGCGCCCGGCCCGCCGCTCAACCGCGCGATCGGCGCGTGGGCGGCGATGAACGGCCTCGGAGGCGCCGCCGGGATGCTGTTCGGGGGGATCATCACCCAGGAGCTCAACTGGCGTTGGGTGCTGCTGATCAACCCGCCGATCGGGATCGCGGCCGCGCTGGTGGCCTTCGCGGTGGTGAGCGAGCGCCGCCGATCGCCGGGCCGCAGCTTCGACCTGGCCGGCGCGCTGACGCTCACGATCGGCCAGATCGTGCTGGTGTTCGGGATCGTGGAAGCGGGGCTGGCCGGCCTGGGCACGTTCGCCGCGCTCGGCCCGATCGTCGCGGGTGTGATCCTGCTGGCGGTCTTCGGCGTGATCGAGGTGCGCTTCGCCTCCGAACCGCTGATCCCGTTCAAGGAGCTGACCAAGCCGCTGCGGATCGCCAACAACATCGTGCTGCTGTTCAGCGCGTCGCTGTTCCCCATGTGGTTCGTCAGCTCGCTGTATCTGCAGCAGGTGCTGGGCCTGTCGCCGCTGCACACCGGCCTGATCTTCCTGCCGATGACGGCCATGATCGGGCTGGTCGCCTCGCGCACCGGCAAGCTCGTGGGCCAATACGGCGTGCGCGCGGTGCTCGGCGGCGGACTGGTGATGCTGACGGGGGGGATGCTGCTGCTGGCGCGCGTCGGCTCCAGCGGCAGCCCGATCGTGTACATCATGATTCCGGGGCTGCTCACGGCGGCGGGCATCGCGATGTCGATCGTGCCCTCCACCATCGCCGCCACCCAGGGCGCCAAGCAGGGGCAGGCCGGGCTGGCCTCCGGCCTGGTCAACACCTCGCGTCAGGTCGGCGGCGGGCTCGGGCTGGCGATCCTGGTCACGCTGGCCACCTCGCGCAGCAGCCACCTGATCGGCACCGGCCACGGCGTGCCGCAGTCGCTGACCGACGGCTTCCGTCTGGCCTACCTGATCGGCGGCGGCCTGGCCGCGGCGGCCGCGCTGGTCACGTTCACGGCGCTGCCCAAGCCCGACGGCGTGCCGGCTGCGGCGGTCAGACGACTGGCGGGCGCGGTGGCCGTCGTGGTGGTGGGCTTCGTGGCGCTCGACCTCGCGTTCGCCGGCTCTCACGGCGCCCCCGTCGGGGCCTACAGCATGCGCGGCGCCTACAGCTTCGTCAGCGCTCCGTCGCTGCATCCTCCCAAGCTCGAGAGCGACAAGCACACCGCCATCGGCGAACTGGCCCCCGGTTACATATTCACCGCCAACTTCTACAACCTCAACTACCCCCCGCTGGTCGGCCAGAGCGGGCCGCTGATCCTCGACAGCAACCTGCAACCGGTGTGGTTCCAGCCGGTGGCGGAAAAGCTGGTGGCGTCAAACCTCAGCCTGCAGAGCTATCAAGGCAAGCCCGCGCTGGCCTGGTGGCAGGGGGTCGTGACGAACACCGGAGCGACCGAAAGCGGCGAAGACGTGGTGGTCAACCAGCACTACCAGACGATCGCCAGGCTGAAAGCCACCGATGGGTGGGTGCTCACGCTGCACGAGTTCCTGATCGAAGGCGAAGACGCGTGGGTGACGGCCAACAAGAACATCGCCAGGAACCTGTCCAACTACGGCGGCGCCTACAACGGCGCGCTGATCGACTCGGCCATCCAGGAGTACAACATCAAGACCGGCAAGCTGCTGCGCAACTGGGACGCGCTCGAACACATTCCGCTGGGCGACTCCTACGCCAGCGTTCCCACCAACGGGTTCCCCTGGGACGCCTACCACGTAAACGCCGTTGACGTGGCTCCCAACGGCAGCTTCCTCGTCTCGATGCGCAACACGTGGGCCGCCTACTTGGTCAACATCGCCAGCGGCAAGATCCAGTGGACGCTCGGCGGCAAGCGCTCCGACTTCAAGTTCGGGCCCGGCGCCGAGTTCCAGTGGCAGCACGACGTCAAGCTCCAGCCCGACGGCTCCACGGTCAGCCTGTTCGACGATCACTGCTGCCAGCTGACCGGCGGAGGCACCTCGGTGCCGGCCACAGGGCCCTCCCGCGGGCTGGTGCTGAAGCTGAACCAGGGCACATCGACCGCCTCGCTGGTGGCCCAATACGGAAACAGCGAAGGCTTCGAATCGGAATACATGGGCGACACCCAGCCGCTGCCCGATGGCAACGTGTTCGTCGGCTGGGGCTCGCAGCGCTACTTCTCCGAGTACAGCCCCTCCGGCAAGCTGCTGCTGGAAGGAGAGTTCCCCGAACCCAACCTCAGCTACCGCTCGACGGTCGAGCAGTGGGTTGGGGAGCCGCTCACCAAGCCGGCCGGCGCCGCGCGCCGGACGGCCGGCGCGACCACGGTGTATGCCAGCTGGAACGGCGCCACCGACGTGGTCTCCTGGAGGGTCCTGGCGGGGGCCGGCGCCGGACACGTGACGGTGGTGAAGACCGCCGCCAAGACCGGCTTCGAGACCGCCATACCGGTGGGACAGGACTATCAGAGCTTCGAGGTGCAGGCCGTGGGCGTGGGCGGCAGGGTGATAGGAGCTTCCCCACAATTCGCGAACACCACAGGATGAGGATTCCGATGTCAGCGCAACCAAGTCCCGCGGGCGGTGTTGTAGTGCCTGTGCGAACGAGCAAGATGCGTGCGGCCGTGTGCTGCCTGGCCTGCATGGCCGGCGCGCTCTCGCTGGGCGCGTGCGGCAGCTCCTCCTCGGCCAGTTCGGCCGCGATCGTGCCCGCTGCGTCGGTGAGCGCGGCCGCGTCCAACCCGGTGGCCGTCTCCCCCCAGCCGGGCACGCCCGACGCCTCGGCGCGCACGCAGATCAGCTTCCTGGGGCCCAGCGGCACGCACGTCTCGAACGTGCGCGTGGTCGGCTCGCGCAGCGGCGTACACGCGGGCGTGCTGCGCGCCTACTCCACCGGCACCGGCGAAAGCTTCCTGCCCGCGCACCCCTTCCAGGTGGGCGAGCGGGTGACGGTAACGGCCAACGTGACCACGCCCACCGGCTCGGGTGAGGCGCGCACCAGCTTCACCATCGCCAACCAGTTCGCGGTGCCGCAGACGCAGTTCCCCAACAACCCGGGCAACCCGCACGCGATCCAGCACTACAGCTCCGCGCCCACGCTCACGCCATCGAGCGTCAGCATCACCACGCCCGCCAAGCCCGGCGCGGCGCCGGGCGACCTGTTCCTGGCGCCCTACCAGGGGCAGGGAACGCCGGGTCTGACGATCTCCGAACAGAACGGCAACCTGGTGTGGTTTCACCCGCTGCCCAAGGGCGACAGCGCCACCAACTTCCGGATGCAGCAGTACGAGGGGCAGCCGGTGCTCACGTGGTGGCAGGGCCACATCCTCGAGGTCGGCTTCGGCCAGGGCGAGGACATGCTCTACAACACCCATTACCGGGAGATCGGGGTGATTCATGCCGGCAACGGCTACCACGCCGACCTGCACGAGATCGACATCACGCCCGAAGGCACCGCCTGGGTCGACTCGTTCGACCCGATCACGCTCAACCTTTCCTCTCTGCACGGCCTGGCCAACGGCATCCTCAGCGACTCGGTGGTGCAGGAGATCGACATCAAGACCGGCCTGGTGATGTGGGAGTGGCACACGCTCGGGCACGTCCCGGTCTCCGAATCGCACAACGCCGTGCCCAAATCCAGCTACCCGTGGGACTACGTTCACATCAACTCGATCTCGCCTGGGCCCACCGGGGATGTGCTGCTGTCGGCGCGCAACACGTGGACGATGTATGACGTGGACATCCACAGCGGCGCCATCCGCTGGCGTGTGGGCGGCTCGCACTCCAGCTTCAAGATGGGCCCCGGCACAGTGACCTACTGGCAGCACGACGCCGAGTGGCAGCCCGGCGGGCTGATCTCGGTGTTCGACAACGGCTCGGACCCGCCCAAGGAGAAGCAGTCGCGCGGGCTGCTGCTCGATCCCAACCTGGCCAACCACACGGTCACGCTGGTCAAACAGTTCGTCAACCCGTCAAAGACGCTGCTGGCCTCGAGCCAGGGCAACACGCTGAGCCTGCCCGGCGGCGACTGGCTGATGGGCTACGGCGGGCTGCCCAACTTCACCGAGTACAGCTCCTCCGGGCAGGTGCTGCTGGACGGCACGCTCGGCAAGAACGTGCAGAGCTTCAGGACCTATCTCTCGCCCTGGCAGGGACAGGCGCCAGGTGTGCCGTCGGTGGCGGTCAACACCAGCGGCAGCGTGCCGCAGGTGTCGGTGAGCTGGAACGGCGCCACCGAAGTGGCCTCCTGGCAGGTGCTGTCCGGGCCCACGGCGACGGTGCTCGCGCCGGTGGCAAGCGCCCCCAAGTCCGGCTTTCAGACCACGATCGCGCTGCCCAGAGCGGCCGCCTACGTGCAGGTGCAGGCGCTGAACGGCGCCGGCGCCGTGATCGGCACCTCGGCTGCCACGGCCGCCGGTTGAGCGCAGCTCGCTTCACGATGCGCTCCATGCAGGTCCGGCTGCTCGCCGCGGCTGCGCTGGTGGCGATCGCCACGGCCGTGGGCATGGCCTCGGTGCGCGCCGACACGCCGCCGCCTGTCCGGGCCCACTACGCGCAGAGCGTCTCGCCCGCCTGTGTTCCTCCCAAGCTGAACGTCTCGCAGGCGCTGGCCGGCGAACGGGTGACGGTCTCGCCCGGACCGGAAACCAGGGATGCCTCCGCCACCACCCAGATCAGCCTGCTCGGCGCTCCCGCCGGCGAGCTCTCCGGCGTGACCGTGACGGGCTCGCACACCGGCGCTCATCCGGGTCGTCTGCTGGCCTACTCCCAGGGCGACGGCGCCAGCTTCGTGCCCACCAAGCCGTTTGCGCCAGGAGAGCAGGTGAGCGTGCACGCCAACCTGGTGAGCGGAGGGCAGAGCATCCCGTTCGCGTGGGGCTTCAAAGTGGCGTTGCCCGACCGGCCGGCAAGCGGCTCGAGCTCCAGTGCCGGCGCCAGCGCGACGTCCACGCCCGCTCCGATCGACTTCCAGAGCTTTCGCTCGCGCCCGGACCTGCGCCCGCCGGACGTGACGGTGTCCTCCAAAGCCAGCACCGCCACCGGCGACATGTTCCTGGCCCCCTACTCGGGCATCGGGCAGTACGGCCCGATGATCCTCGACGAACACGGCGGGCTGATCTGGTTCGACCGGATCCCAGCGGGCGCGAGGGCGGCGGACCTCAGGGTGCAGCAGTACGAAGGCAAGCCGGTGCTCACCTGGTGGCAGGACCCGCTGGTGGCGAACGGCAGCTCCGCGGCGGGCGTGGTGATCGCCAACAGTGCCTACCAGACGATCGCCGACGTGCGCGCCGGCAACGGCTACCAGCCGGACCTGCACGAGTTCCTGATCACACCGCAGGGCAGCGCGCTGATCACGGTGTTCGACGCGATCGACTGCAACCTGTCGGCGGTCGGCGGTCCCAGCAACGGGGCGCTGGCCGACACGCTGCTGCAGGAGATCGACCTGAAGACGGGGCTCGTGATGTATGAGTGGCACAGCCTCGACCACGTGTCGCTGCAGAGCTCCTACGCCTCGGCCGCGCACGCCAGCCGCGCCGAACCGTACGACTACTTCCACATCAACTCGATCGACACCGAGCAGGACGGCGACCTGCTGGTGGACGCGCGCAACACGTGGGCGGCGTACGACGTCAACGCCAACACGGGACAGGTGCGCTGGCAGCTGAGCGGCAAGCACTTCGAGCTTCAAGATGGGCCCCGGCACCGCCACCGCCTGGCAGCACGACGCGCGCCAGCAGCCTGGGGGCAACTACACGTTCTTCGACAACGAGGCCTTCCCGCAGGTGCGCTCGCAGTCGCGTGCGATCGAAATGACGCTCGACACGACCACCAAGACGGCCACGCTGACACGCAGCTATCAGCATCAGAACCCGCTGGTGGCCGGCAGCCAGGGCAACGTGCAGGCGCTGGCGGGCGGCGACTGGATGGTCGGTTGGGGCCAGGCGGGCTACCTGTCGGAGGTCAACGCGGCCGGGCAGGTGCTGTTCAACGCCCACCTTCCGCCCAGCTGGGAGTCCTACCGCACCTACATCCAATCCTGGAGTGCTCAGCCGGCGCAGCCGCCGTCGGTGGCGGTGGGGACGTCCTCGAGCGCGGGCAGTGCGGGTACGGTCTACGCCAGTTGGAACGGAGCCACCGAAGTGGTCTCCTGGCGCGTGCTGGGCGGCTCCTCGCCGACGTCGCTCGCGCCGCTTGCCAGCGCGCCGCGGGCGGGCTTCGAGACGGCGATCGCGCTGCCGGCGGGCGCGCCGCCGGCCTACGTGGAGGTCCAGGCGCTCAATGGCGCCGGTGGCGTCCTCGGTAGCTCGTCGGCTGTGAAGGGCTAGCGGGCGGCTGCCCCAGCTCACGTTCGGAGTGCAGTTTGCGCCGGGCGGCGGAGGCCGCGGCGGCTTGGCGCGCGGTGGAGAAGTAGTCGGCGAACCCGCGGCCGTGCGCGGCGGTGAGGCGGTGAGGCAGCGGGCCTCTGAGCTCCTCGGCGAACGCCCGCTGGTACTGCGTGCGCAGCGATTCCTCGAGCAGGCTGTGTCCGGCGCTGTTCTCCACCTCCAGGCGGCCGTTGCGCGTGGAGTAGTCGTACAGCTCCACTTCCTCGTTGCGCGACTGCGGGGAGATGCCTTCGGAGGCCCAGTGCGAGTAGGTGGCGAACTTGGCTTCCGGTGTACGCACCGCCACCACGTGCAGGGGCGCATAGGCGGCGTACCGCTCGATCGCGAACTCGGTCACGATCTCATCGGTGGCGTGCAGCACGAACGGTCGTCCGGGCGCTTCGGGATCGGCCAGGATCCGCGCCAGGTCCAGGCGCCCGGAGAGGTGGGAGTAGTGCTCTTCGCGGCGCCATTCGCTGGAACCGCTGCCGATCGTGAGCAGCAGCGGCGCGAGATCCACGCTGGATGTCAGCTGCGTGCGCTGCTGTTCGGGCGCGCTCGTCAGCAGCCCTCGCGGGTCCTTGACGATCAGCGGCACGCGGATCGCCTCCTCGTAGGCGCTTGCGCCCTTGCCGCGCAGGCCGTGCGAGGCGCCGTACTCGCCGTGGTCGGAGGTGAACACGATCACCGTGTTGGCCGCCACCTCCGGCTGGCTCTCCAGCGTGCGCAGCACGTGCCCGATCTGACGGTCGACGTCGCGCTGCAGCTTGGTGTAGAGGTCCAGGAACGACAGCCATTTGGACACGTATTCCGGCCCGGAGAACGGGACCGCGCCGAACGACGCGGCGGAGGTGTCCTGGAAGGTGCGCTGCAACAGCGGCTTGCGGCGTTCGGCCAGCAGCTGCGGCGTCTCGAAGTTGGGCGGCAGGCGGTGCACGGTGGAGCGGGCGTTGCGCTCGGCTCCCACGCGGTCGCTCCACACGTACCACCAGGCGATGTCGTGCGGGTTTACGAACGACACCGTGGTGCACCACGGCTTGGAGCCGCTCTCCTGGCGAAACCAGTCGGCGAACGTGGCGGTGATGTGCGGGTCCACATGCCAGCCCTGCCCCGGCCCACCGTCCGGCGACGGATACACGCCGCCTGCGAAGCCGTAGCGCTCCAGCGCCCGTTCGCCGCTCCCGGCGGTCCAGTGGTTGTCGTGGTGGGTGAGGTGCCACTTGCCGAACCAACGCGTGTGGTAATCGTGTTCGCGCAGCATAGTGCCCCACGTGGGGAAGCCCGGGTCCAGCGTGCTGCCGCCGGTGATCATGCAGCCGGTCTGGTGTGTGTACAGGCCGGTCAGCATGGCTGCGCGCGACGGCGTGCAGTCGTTGGAGACGGTGTAGTGGCGCGCGAACGACACGGCCCCTTCGCGCAGGCGTTCGAGGTTGGGCGTCAGGCCGACGCCGGCGGGCGTGGGGCCGAACCACTGCGGGAAGCGCAGCTGATCGACCATGATCACCAGGATGTTGGGGCGCTTGCCAGGACTGGCCGGTTTGGCGATCGGCGGCGGCTGCGCCAGCATCGGCGATGGGGGCGGCGAGTCGCTGCCCGTGTCCGCCGCCGCGCGGATCGCGATGCCGGCGCCGGCGATCGTGCCGCCGGCCAGCAGGCCGCCCTTTATAAAAGTCCGTCGATTGACTTTTCTATTCTCTTTTGAATCGATGTCGTCCATGCGCGCTCTCATCCTAGGGCCGGTGCTCGCTCTGGGCTTTGGGCTCGTGCTGGCCGACGCCGCCGCGGCGCAGTCCGGGCCGACGTGCGGCCCGACCGTACTGAACAACCCGGCCGTTCAGTTCGGGGTCCTCACCGTCTCGCCGCTGCCGGGCAGCCGCGACGCCACCCCAAACACGCAGATCAGCTTTCTGGGCCTGCCCGCGCAGGATATCGGCGCGGTGCACGTCAGCGCCTCCCACAGCGGCGTGCACGCGGGGCGCCTGGCCGCCTATTCGCAGGGCGACGGCGCGAGCTTTCTGCCCAGCCAGCCGTTTACGGCGGGCGAGCTGGTGACAGTGCGCGCACGGGTGCGCGTGGGCGGCGCTGTGCACACGCTGGTGGACCAGTTCGCGATCGCCAGCCAGGATCAGATCACCACCACGCCGGAGACCATCCACCAGGGCTCGCCGGCGGATGCGCAGAGCTTTCGCTCGCGCCCCACGCTGCACCCGCCGGTGCTGAGCGTCACGGCCGACTCCCCCGGGCTGGCGCCGGGCTATGAGTTCGTGGCGCCGTACACGGGCCCCGGCGAAGCGGGCCCGGAGATCGTGGAACCGGACGGCGCGCTGGTGTGGTTCGACCCGCTTCCACGCGACACGTTCGCCACCAACTTCAAGGTCCAGCAGTACCTGGGACAGCCGGTGCTCACGTGGTGGCAGGGCAACATCTCGGTGCACGGGTTCGGGCTGGGGGAAGGCCTGATCGACAACAGCGACTACACCACGATCGCGCACGTGCGCGCCGGTAACGGGCTGCGCGAGGACCTGCACGATTTCCAGCTCACACCGCAGGGCACCGCGTTGATCACGGCCTATGACCCGGTCTACTGCAACCTGGCATCGGTCGGCGGTCCGGCCGACGGCGCGGTGATCGACGGCGTGTTCCAGGAGATCGACGTCAAGACGGGGCTGGTGATGTACGAATGGACGAGCCTCGATCACGTGGGGCTGGTCGAATCCTACGCACCGGTCAACGTCAGCTCGACGGCCGACCCGTTCGACTACTTCCACATCAACTCCCTCAACCTCGACCAGGACGGAAGCCTGCTGGTGTCGGCGCGCAACACGTGGGCTGTGTACCGCATCGACGGCGACAGCGGCCAGGTCGGGTGGCGCCTGGGCGGCAAGCACAGCAGCTTCGCGCAGGCGCCCGGCACGCGCACGGCCTGGCAGCACGACCCGCGCGAACTTCCGGGCGGAGACATCAGCATCTTCGACAACGGCGCCTCCCCCAACGTGCACGGGCAGTCGCGCGCAGTCGTGCTGAACCTCAATCCACAGAACGCCACCGCCACGCTGGTGAGCCAGCTCACACACGCGCCGGGGCTGGTGGCCGACAGCCAGGGCAACGTGCAGGCGCTCGAAAACGGCGACTGGTTCGTGGGCTGGGGGCAATCGCCGGACATGTCGGAGTTCAACGCCCAGGGGCAGCTGCTGTTCGACGCGCACTTCCCGCCCTTCGACCAGAACTACCGCTCGTTCCGCTTCGCGTGGACGGGTACGCCCACACACCGCCCGGCCTATGCGTTGGTGGCCGGCGCCGCGCACACTGGCACCGTGTACGCCAGCTGGAACGGCGCCACGCTGGTGGCCGCCTGGCGCGTGCTGGCTGGGTCCACGCCGCACAAGCTGGCCGCGGTGGCACAGGGCGCTCGCACCGGATTCGACACCGCCATCGCGCTGCCTGCGGGCACGAGCGGCCCGTATGTGGCGGTGCAGGCGCTCGGTGCGGCCGGGCAGGTGCTGGGCATCTCGGCGGTGGCCGCGCAGTCGGCGCTGTAGCTCTCGGCTGCGTGCGCATCCGCTCTCCCTACGACCGCGAGATCCTCGGTCTGGCGCTGCCGGCGCTGGGCGCGCTGGCGGCGGGCCCGCTGTACACGCTGGTGGACACGGCGATCGTGGGGCACCTGGGTGTGCGCCAGCTGGCCGGCCTGGCGCTGGCGGGCACGCTGCTGAGCGCGGTGGTGCAGACCGCGGACTTCCTGTCCTACGGGACCACCGCTCAGGTGGCGCGATTGCACGGCGCGGGCGACACGCGGGAGGTGGGCGAGGTGGTGGCCCAGGCGGTGTGGCTGTCGCTGGCGGTGGGGCTGCTCGCCCTGCTGGTGGTGCTGGCGGCCGGCGGGCCGATGTTGACGCTGCTGGGGCGTGGCGCGGGCGTGCACGCCCAGGCTGAGAGCTACCTGTTGATCGTGGCGTTCGCCCTGCCGGCGCAGCTGCTGGCGCTGGTGGCGGAGGGCTGCCTGCGCGGCCTGGGCGACCTGCGCAGCCCGCTGCGCATCCTGGTGGTGGCCAACCTGGCCAACGTGGTGCTGGAGGTGGCGCTGGTGTATGGGGCGGGCCTCGGCCTGACCGGCTCGGCGATCGGCACGTTGATCGCGGTGCTGGGCATGGGTGCGGCGTTCGCGCGGCGCCTGCTGGCGATCCCAGGCGTGCGCCGGCGGCCGAACGTGGCGCGCATGCGCCCGCTGCTGCGCACCGGTGGGCACATCACGGTGCGCTCCGTGTCGCTGCTGGCGGCCTTCACGCTGGCCTCGGCGCTGGCCGCCCACCTGGGCGCGGCCGATCTGGCGGCTCACCAGATTGCCTTCCAGCTGTTCCTGTTCATCGCGCTGGTGCTGGACGCGATCGCCATCGCGGGGCAGATCCTGGTGGCGCGGCTGCTGGGCGGCGGCGATGCGGGCGCAGCGTGGGCGGCGGCGCTGCGCATGGTCGGCTGGGCGCTGGCGTGCGGACTGCTGATCGGCGTGCTGCTGCTGGCGCTGGCGGGCGTGGGGCCGCACGCGTTCTCCGGCAGCAGGCAGGTGCTGGAGCTCAGTCATCCGGTGTGGCGCCTGCTGGCGCTGATGCAGCCGCTGGCGGCGGTGGTGTTCGCCCTGGATGGCATCCTGATCGGCGCCGGCGACACGCGTTACCTGGCTGCCGCCATGGCGCTGTCGCTGGCGGTGTTCGTGCCGTTTGCGCTGCTGGCGGGGAGCCTGACGGCGCTGTGGTGGGCGTTGAACGGGCTGATCGTGGTGCGCCTGCTGACGCTCGTGCCGCGGTTCGTGCGCCGCCGCTGGGTGGTGGTGGGGGCGCGCTCGGGTTGAGCGCCGGAGCGCTGCTAAGCCAGCTGCTGGAGCGGAAGGGGGGGGATTCGAACCCCCGAGACGGGGTTCGCCCGCCTAACGGTTTTCAAGACCGCCGCATTCAACCGCTCTGCCACCCTTCCCTGTTCCCAGATGCTACGCGGTTGTGCGGCAAGTCCGCCAGCCTCTAAACTGGCCAGCGTCCCAAACACTGGGAGAGGTGGCCGAGAGGCTGAAGGCACTCGCCTGCTAAGCGAGTATGGGGGTTAAACTCCATCGCGGGTTCGAATCCCGCCCTCTCCGCCATTTGCATGTATTTCGAACCGTAGCCCCGAATAGCGGGGCTACGGCCGTTTTTGGGCCGTTGCCGCTGGATTTGGGCGGGTCCGGCCTGGCTGGTGTCGGGCGCTAGCTGGCGGGCTAGCGGGACCAGCCGGGCATATAGGGGCGTGGCTTTCGCCCGGACCGTGTCGGTGCCTGACACCAGCAGCTCGACGTAGATCGCCAAGTTGATGAGCCGCCTCTCCGTTGGGCTGCCTGAGAGGTATGGAGCGAGCCTCGTATCGATCAGCAGGAGGGCGTCATCGAGGGCTTGGTCTAGCTCGGCGACCTCGTAGCGTGCGGCGGCGAGCTTCTCGATCGCGGCTTGCTCGGTCTCGATGCGTTTCTGCTCGGCTTGGAGCACCTCCTCGGCGCCCAACGGGCTTGCCAGGTCAAACATAGAAATCAGGACGACCACGAGGGCAGCAAGCCCTAGGAGATCTAGCCGCACTCTCCAGGCGCGTCGTGAACCCCGGCACGGTGCACCACGCACTGCTTCAGGCGTCCCTCGTCTCCAGGCTCGCATGATCGGCGAAGTATATTCGACCACGTGGTGGCGGGTTCGCGCCTGCGATCTAGGGTCTTGCCTCATCGTCGCAGAATCCAAGCGGGACATAGCGGGCAGCAAGGTCAGCCCAGAGCAAGACCACAGGAATTGCAGAGCGTAGAAGTAGACTGCCTCGCCTATCTACGTGACGCCTGCCGTATCGTGGCACGATGGGATAGTCGGCAGACTGTGATGGTCGCTCATTACCGGTTGTGCAACTCGTACTGATAAGCATTTACTAGTAGACTGGGGCCACAGTGGGCGAGCCCGACGACGTAAAGCGTGACAAGTCGAATAATGGATTCGCGCGGGCGATTGCGGTCGCTCAGGTTCTAGCAACGGTGGCGGCTGTCGGGGCTACCCTTGTTGCAGTACAACTGAGCGCCAGTGTGCTCGACGCGCAGAAAAAGAGTGCCGCTAAAAGAGTGCCGCTAAGGAAGAAGGGGACGCGGTCAAGGCTGCGTATGCGGTTCGGTTTCGAGTTGTCGCTCGTGGGATTGAGGACATGATCAAGTGTCGAGAGAAGCTGAGGCCATATGCCACCGGAACGGGGACGCGGGTCGTTTTCACGGATCTCAAGGTTCTAGGCGCTGTCCTCCATGTCGGTGAGCTTGCGGCCGTCCAGGAAGCTAGCGACGAGCTTGACCAGCTCTTTCGACCGGGCTACTCCGCGCCGCCAAGTCATACAAGAGCGGCTTACCAAGCGTGGGGTGAAGGTCGCGTGAAAGGTCAAGCGGTACGCGCCAATAAGAAACTATCCGAGAACTCCTTGGGTTTGGTGTTGTAGGCGGTGGCGGCGTCGGTACCAGAGCAGCGCGCAGGCGAGCTGGATGAGGCCGAGGTAGTTGATGGGCTTCTTGTCGTAGCGGATCAGCAGTGCGCGGCACTTTTGGAGCCAGGCGAGGGTGCGCTCGACTACCCAGCGTCTGGCGGGGTGAGTCTTCTCGCCCCAGGTGTCGAGCTTCTCCTCGCCGATCCTGCGGATGTGCGGGGTGTAGCCTGCGCTGGCGCAGGCGGTCTCGCCGGTCGGGTTGTCATAGCCCTTGTCGAGGCAGAGGTTCTGCGTGAGCGTGCCAGGGTCTGGCCTGGGGATCACGATCGCGTCGATCGTCTGGGCCAAGAGCTTGGTGTCGTGGACGTTGGCGCCGGCGATCACGGCTCCGAGGGGTCCACCGTGCTGCTCAACGATGACGCTCTTCTTGGTGCCCATCTTAGCTCTGTCAGTGGGGTTTGGGCCTCTCGCTCCGCCCTCGAAGCGGCTCTTGCCCATCACGCCGTCGGCGGCCTGCCACTCCCACCAGACACCCCCGAGCTCCTCACACTCGGTGACGAGATATGCCCACAGCTCTTCCAGGAAACCGTCCGCGGAGAATCGCTGAAACCAGCCATGAACGGTCGAGCTAGCGCCGAACCGCTCAGGCATCTGGTTCCACTGGCAGCCGGAGCGCAGGCGATGGATGATTCCGTCCAGCACCCTTCGCAAGTCAGCGCGCGGACGCCCGGTCCGGGCTGGTGGATAGAAGCAATCAAGGATCGGCTCGATCTCCTCCCACAGATCATCAGGCAGCTCCCAAATCGTCGCCAGAGGGCAGGCAGGGGTAGTCTCAGCAGCCGGCAAGGCGCACTCCTTTCGCGAGGTCGTGTGTCTTGCCGCTTCAACTCAAGTAGTCATAACTCCTGCCCACCACCGAGTTCTCGGATAGTTTCTAAGTATATGCGTAAAGCACTTACCGCGCTAGGGACAACTGAGCCAAAGCCGGATGGTTGCGCCAGCAGGGAAGCTCATGCACGATCACCCACAGGCAGACACATAGGGATTCCTATGGGTTGACGAGCCAGAGCTAGCGCTTCATCTCTCACAGCAATGAGTCGCGGGCGCGACGCGTCGTAGAGCGCCGATTGTGCGACCTGATCGCAGGCTGTCAGATCGCAGCCAGGAGATAGTCTTCTGACGCATGGGAGCTTTTGGACCAAGCCAGGGGCCACCACGCCGCCTCTATCTCAAGCATGGAGTTGATGCAGAGTTCGCACTTCGGGTGCTTGCGGATCAGATCGTTGCGTTGGGCAATCTTCGGCCGGCCGGACGACTATCTGAGGTCATACGATCCCGCGATGAGTTCGTCTCCCTGCTTGAGGACACTGAGATTCAGCTTCAGAACCTCACGTACGACCATCGCGTCACCGAACTCCTGCATACTCAGCGCTATTGGGCGATCAGGGAGATGCATCAGCAAACGGCACGACCGGCGCCGCTGATCGACGCTGAGCGCCGCTCACTTCAGGGCAGTCTCGAACGTCTCCGCGTTGACCTCGAAATGAGGGTTGCGCGAGCGGCGGGCACACCCGGACAACCCACGGTGCTGGATTCGCACACGCTGCTGCACTTCATGCCACCCAACCAGATTGACTGGCGAGACGTTGTTGGCGCGCCACAGGTCCGGCTCATTCTTCCGCTACGCGTAGTCGAAGAGATCGACAGCAAGAAGTGGGGCGAAAGCGAAAAGCTCCGCAAGCGAGCGAGGGCGATCCTCCCAAGGCTGGAGGAACTCGCTGGTGTCGGCGGTGCCGCCCTGCCCATCCGTCATGGCGTGACGTTCGAGGTCTTGGTAGAGCTAGATGTCAGAGTCAAGCCCGTAGATGCTGACGAAGAGATCCTGGATGTAGCTCGGGAACTATGGGAGCTGTCTGGTCGACAGACTGCGGTTACGCTGGTGACAAACGACACCGGGATGCGCCTACGTGCCGAGGCGCTCGGTGGTGTTAGGCCCGTAGGTCTCGCGGACAATTACCTCCGGCAGTAGACGCTTCCTCCCAAGTCATCCAATGCCGCTTGTGTGACGCGGCTGCGAGAGGCTGCGCCCGAACGTTGCGCATCGGCGGATGTGTAGGTAGATGAGTGTGACGCTCGCGGCATATACCGCGAGCGTCACACTGCACTCTTGAGCTAGTGAACCTAGAGCGCAGCTATCCGCTATTCCCCAACCGAGGCGCCAGTGCTCCTCTTCGTGAATCTACTGCCCTGCTGGTGGTGGAGGCGGAGAGGGCGTGGCTTGTTCTGAGGCTGTGGCAATTTCCTCGACATTCACCGTATGAATCGAGCCGTTGGCCAATGGGTAACTCACCGATGCTAGTTGCGGATCTTTGATGATCACCACGTTGTTCTTTACGCTGATTTGGCTGGACGTCCCATCACGGTTGGTTGCCACAACGCTGGTGGCAGCGTTAGGCACGATCGCGGTGACACTGAGAGTAGGATTGCTCCTAGAGGGTAGGTTGACTGTCGCCGCGCCCACCTCTTCTAGTGTCGAGTTCAAGTAGCAAGCCACACCAGCGATACCTCTGGTGGCTTCGCGTTCCATGATGCAGACCTTCGAGCCGGTACCTAGGTGATAGACCATTGGTCGCTGTTCTTCCGCGCTGGAGGGCTGCCAGACGTAGACTTCGTCGCCTTCTACGCTGGCGGCAAGCTCAGCAGCCGCAGGCGGCGGATCGCTGGCGGCGGAGCCGAGGATGCGCACCCCTGGCCCAGCTGGCGGCATTCCAGCTATAACAGTGCTCGCGATATGAGCGTGCCGCGCGAGCGGATGTGCAAACATCGAGATCCGTGGTGCCGCTGTGCCGTGGTGCACACGATGCCCTCCAGCGGCGAGAACGCCTCCGGCTAGCAGTGCTCCGAGAACCGCGATGAGTGACACGGCGGCCACGATGCGGGTTGCATGGCCCGACGTTCGAGACACGCGCGCCTGTTCTTTCCTTTTTCGCATAATCATCGATAGTCCCTTTCAGCTGCAGTTGCTGAAGTTGTCTTGGCGATTGAATAGTTCGTACAGAAATTCGAACGTGCGAGTCGTTTCACCGTGGCCTTTTACTTCGTAGCCCACGAGGCACCACAGCTGCCCCTGTTCTGCGCTATTGCACTTGTTGATCAGCTTTTCCCATGACGAGCCGTTCCAGTACCAGAGGTAGTCACAGGTTCCTTTGCCGCTTAGGTTGTAGGATTCAACGTTCTTTATCCAGTTTTCGTTGTTCGTGACGTGCGTGCAGAATTTTTCACCGGGGCACAGTTTGCTTTCGTTGGTTGCGAATGCTTGTGCGGTGAATGCTATCGTGAAAGCGACGACCAGTGCGGTAGCCGCCATGAGTCGCAGAGATCGTTTCATGGTCCCCCTTCTCACTCGTTTGGTTATGGCTCATCAGGTGCGACGTCTGACCCTCTCGATCCTCGTCCTGCTCGACGTGGGCTAGCTGAAACCCGTCTACACTAGGCTGGAATCGCGCTAGCCATTAGAAGTCGTATAGCACCTAGCGCTAGAAATCAAGTAGTTGAGAGTTGCGCGCCGGTGGGCATTGAGGTAGTCAAGCCCTGGGCTCCCACCCCAGACAGCACGAACTAGGGCTCCTGCGAGACCGGGGTTGGACCTCTACAAACTGATGGAGCCAGTGCTGACGACCCGACGCCTGATCGATCAGCGGACGCCGCTCGGCACCTCCCACAAGCCGCAGCACTTTGTCGGCAGGATCCAAAACCTCGGCCTCCCTTTCGGGTGCTGAGGCGGTTCGTCCTTCGAGAAATGGTCGCTTCGATCGGAGTTGAACGAAGCCGAAATCAAAGCGCTACGCGGCCCGCTCGAATCGTCTCTGCGGCCCGAGCCCGTACCTCACGCCCCTCGGGATCCACAATTTGGCTTAGCAAAGCCGAAAAACGGTTCGAAAACTGTCCCGAACTCTCCGTTTTCAAGAGGTGTGAGGTCGTTGTTCGAACTTCTGTCGATGCCAGGCGCATCCGAGCGACCGGTTCCTAGCAGTGATGCGATGGCGCCCCTCGTCCCATCTGGCCACATCCGGTGCTCGCTG
This sequence comes from uncultured Solirubrobacteraceae bacterium, assembly GCA_963723325.1. GTDB lineage: Bacteria > Actinomycetota > Thermoleophilia > Solirubrobacterales > Solirubrobacteraceae > Palsa-744. The sequence goes on from CAVRQK010000009.1 coordinate 208,901, forward strand.
TGGCGATATCCTGTAGCCGATGTCTGAGCAGCTTGATCTGACGATCGTCTATGAGCCCGGCGATGAAGGCTGGATCATCGCGTCGATCCCCGAGGTGGCTGGTGTGTTCAGCCAGGGTCGCACGCGGGATGAGGCACGCACGAACGTGATCGACGCGCTGCGGCTGATGCTCTCTCCGGAGCCCAGCGATGCCGGTGATCGGCGTGAGCGTGAGGCGCTGCATCTGACGATAGCTGCATGAAGCGACGCGATCTGGAGCGTTATCTCAGCGCTCACGGCTGCCGCCAATTGGACGAGGGCGGGAACCATGCTCGATGGGTTGGTCCTGAAGGCGCGCGCTCGGTCATACCGCGCCATCGCGAGATCGACTACGGACTGGCGCGCAAGATCTGCCGGCAATTGGCTGTCCCGCCGCCGACGGGTTCGCGCTGAGGTTCGTTCCGGTGCCTGAGCGTTTGGATGAACTCAGGCCATGTAGGGCGTGACGCGCTGGTCGATATCCAGCTCTGTCCATCCCCTGCGTCGCAGCTCCGCCAGAAGCACCGGAACTTGTCCGGGGTGCAAGTGGGGCACATGCTGCGTGATCCAAGTTTGCGTGAACCGCCCAGGTAGCTGCAACGGCGGTGGCGGGCCAGCGAGCCATCGTTCGTGAGTGACGCGGGCCTGTCGGGCTCGCTCGGCGGCCTGCTCACGGGCTTGCTGCTCTCGCTCCTCAGCCTGCGCCCTCTCGAGTCGCTGCTGCTCGGCGGCGCGTTTCTTGGCGCTCGCAAACAACGGCATTGAGAGAACGGCCAGCGTAAGGATGAGCAAGACCGCGGCACCGACGTATCGCAGCCCGACAAGCGGGTAGTGCTCGTGCATCCAATTGCGGTTGCGATGCATGAGTTGATGCCACGACGGGGTTAGCTGGATAGCGTGACCCCACAGCGATAGTGGCCACATCACCGCGAACACGACGATGCCGACAGCGAGGATTACCGCTATTAAGGCACCCATCCCGCCCGAGCTTCCCGACTTCCGCCTTCGCCCCCCGCCAGACACATAGACCGGACCCGCTCTGACGCCGACTCGACCGCGCGACGTCACGCTCACCGGACCGACTCTGATCCTCGCGCCCACGAGCGCCATCATAGTTCCGTCATCGTGGCTGGCAGCAGGCACGGGCGGTCTGCTCGGACTCGAATGATGGATTCCTGGGGCGGGGATGCGATGATGCTTGGCATGGGCACTGTCGTGGACCTTCTAGATCGGCCGACCTACGGCCTGGCACAGATTGATCGCCTTCTCGGCCTACGGGCTGGCACGGCTCGGCGGTGGATCGACGGCTATGAACGTGCCGGGAAGCAATACGACCCCGTCGTGCGGGAGCGTCACACAGGCGATGAGATTGCGACGTGGGGCGAGTTCGTCGAGACTAGGCTCCTCTCCGAATACAGGGACGCGGGCGTCCCGTTGATACGGATGCGTCCAGCGGTAGAAGCGCTTCGGCAAGAGCTGAAAGTGCGCTATCCGTTGGCTTCTGCGCGAACATGGCTTGCTGCAGAAGGGCGCGAGCTGGTGCGCGTGGTTCAAGACAAAGTGGATCTGCATCCACATCTGGCGCTGGTCGTCGTCGGCAGCGGCCAGGTTCTCTGCTGGTCGCAAGAGGCGGACAGGTTCCGTAGCGCGATCGATTGGACCGGTGACGGTGGCGATGCGCAACCTCGCCGCCTTAGGCCGATTGCCGGGATCGACGAGGTTGTCGTTGATCCACTCCACGGCTTCGGCGAGCCTGTTGTGCGAGGCGTTAGAACCGAGATCATCGGGGAGCTTTACCAGGCGGGTGAATCCCAGGACTCGATAGCCGAGGTCTATGAGCTGCCGCGTGCGACAGTTGAAGCCGCAGTGAGATACGAGCTGCTCAGAGCTGCGGCATGACCGACCTTGCATAGGGATCGTGGTAGCCAAAGCCGAGCGTTTGAGGTTCTACGTCGACGAGAGCGCGCTCGGCCTTGGTAAGACGCTTGCCGCCGCTCGTGAGGATGTCGTGCACGCTGGCCATCCTCTCATCCCCGAGTGTCCACTCGGAACGTCTGATCCCGATTGGATACAAGCTGTTGCAGCACGGAGCCTCATCGTCATTGGGAGGGACAAGCGCATACGTACACGTCCGGCCGAGGTCCAGCACCTCGTGAGCGCTGGGCTTCGCGTCTTCCAGATCGGCGGCAAGAAAGACTCCACGACATGGGGCTGGCTGACTTGGCTCGTCAATCAGTGGGATGACGTCGAAGCCATTATCCGCACTCGGCAAGTAGGCCCGTGGTTCTACGTAATCTACGAGAGCAAACTCGTCGAGTTGGATCTGCCAGACCAAGCTGAGGGAACCAGACCAAAGAACTGATCGAGGCGAGGCGCGTATGGCGATGCGATTCGCGCGGCTGGGATGCGATGATGGCTGGGATGGATGAGCATGAGACTGTCGAGCAGCTGCTTGAGTTGTTGAAGCTGGCGGGGCTTGCACAAGCGGCTGACGAGCTGCTCGATATCAGCCAGATCGCCAGCGAGCGTGACGTGTCCGAGGGGGTCATACGTCAGCAGATTGAGCATTTGGAAAGTGCCGGCCTGTTGTTCGGTGCTCTCGACGAGGAGGAGCAAGAACCACCCGTCCTGCGTGGCGCCGGACGGCAGTATTTGGCACGGTGCGGTGATGTGCCTCGCGCCGTACTGCGCTTTCTGCCAGGGGAGGTAGACGACCTCAACGCCCGGGAAGCGCTGCTGGTGGCTGGCACGATCGTCGTTGACGAGTTTCGCTACCACCTCCTCCGCGGTCGCGCTGTTGAATACGCTGAAGGCCTCGTTCCGCCCGCCTTCGAGCAGGCACTCACCGAGCGTTTGGCGCTTGACTTGTTCGCGGCTGCTGTTGCGCTGATGGCGCGGTTCTCTGACGGGCGCCCCGCTGGCTGTGTAGCCGAGGAGATTGTGGCGGTGAGCCTCATCGAGGGGGCCAAGGTGCAGCTGGAGATACGGAGAGACAGCGGCGAGCTAACGGAGGCCGAAGCGGACTCAGCCGCGGCGGCAGCCACCAGCGGGCTCTTCGAATTGTTTGAAGATGATGACGTCCTCGATCTCTTCGAGATGAGTGAGCCGGGCGACGCGGCTGTCGCCGGCCACAGCTCCGTCAACCGAGAAGCAGGGATCGCCGATCAGCGCGTGGAGAGTTGGTTTGTTCCGTTCACCTGGACGATCCCGACGGGCTATCTCGGGCGGTAGGGCGCGAGTCGGTCTTCGGCTCAAATCGCTCCTCGTGGAGCTTCCGTATCAGTGGCCACGGAGATTTCGAGAGTCTTCCCGCCATCTCCGCTTTTGATCGACATGCGAACCTCGGCGTAGCAGGGGTGTGCGGACCTTATCGCTGCTGTTGTTGCTCGGGTTGGGGCGGGTGATCTGCGGCGTTGATCTCGTTTTCGGTCCACGCCCGCACCTGCTCCACCAGCACGAGGGCTGCGGCCCGATCGAGAGCAGGCGGCTCCTCTCCCTCGTAGCGGAACTCGACTGCCCATGGGGAGAGCACGTCGGCCTCGGAGAGAGCTTCGGGAGCCTCGATCTCGTTTTCTTCGACCACACCGACCAGGTAGCTCAGCGCGTGGCTCTTCATGAATGCCACGCCCCGTGCGGCCAGGACCGCCTTGATCAGCTTCTCGACGGCTTGCTGACTGTGGAAGCCGACGATCGCGTCGGCGATGTCCGTGTCCGGGGAGACCTTCCGTACGAGCGTTTCGTCGTCTACGGCTCGGGCGAGCAGCACGCGGGCCAGATCGAGTCGGTCATGCGGCGGCATGCAGCACTCGACCCTCGGTGAGCGCGGCGTGCACCATCGACCCCTCCACGCCTTCCCAATCCTCGACGTAGCGCTCGCTTACGACGACGACATCGAACGGCATCCCCAGGGGTCGGAGCGCTCGACCCAGACGCACCATCTCGGCGTGTCGGTCCTGCGGGTCGCGCTCCACTACCAAGAAGTCGAAGTCGCTGTCAGGGCCGGCGTCGCCGCGGGCACGCGAGCCGAAGAGCACGATCTTGACCGGATCGGCAGCGATGGCCGCCAACGTCTGGCCTGCCGCATCGATGACATCCTGCGCAACCATGACGACACCGTAGCGAAGCTGCCGGGCGGGCCTGCGCTCGGCCTGGTTCGCGCGACAGCATTGTGGACCCCCGCAAGGGCTGGCTCCGGAGGACTATGCAACCGCGTTGCTCTGCTCGGGATCGAGGTACGAGCCGATCAGCGATTGGCGGCACGGATCGCCTCGGCTGCCCCCCGCCGCGCTTGTCGACCGACTGGCTCCATGAGAAGGTTAAGCAGCCGGTCGAGGTTGGGACCGGGGTTCGCAGCTTGTCCCGAAGGTCCCGTTTTTGGCCTGTAGGACGTCGTTGTTCGAACTTGGTTCGCTGGGATGTCCCAAGCGTCGATCATGCTTAGCGGGTGCCCGACGTCGTCAATCAGTTGCTCGCTACGGAGGCCGCCCTGGACAAGCTTGGGGCTCGGGGTATCTCGTGATCGGCCGGAGCGATGCCAATCGAGTCCTGACGCTCGTGATCGAGGAGACGGTGGAGCCGACTACGTGGATCCTCATTACGGGGTGGGATTCCACGCCTGCCGAGCGTAAGATGTTGGGGAGATCATGATGCCGTCCCACCTAGATCCGTTGCCTGGCGACTTCGATGAGGAGCTCGCCAACCTGGACACTGCTGACGTGCAGGTGGCCCAGCCGTCTCGTCAGCGCCACCTAAGTGTGCGGTTCACGCTTGAGGGAGACGACGCGGTGGCACTGCAGCGGATCGCTGACGATCAGGGCGAGAGACCGGGCGAGGTGGTCAGATCGCTGATCCGAGCAGCTTCAGCCAAAGCTGCCTGACCGACTGATCCTGGATCCAAATCGTCCCTCGTGGAGCTTCCGGATAAGAGGCCACGGAGATTTCGAAGAGTCTTCCCGCCATCCCCGTTTTTGCCGGGCAGAAGAGCGTTGTTCGAAATTGTGCTTCTCGGCGGGCAAGTTCGTTATACTCATGAGGTATGACTGGTCGGATCGGCGCTAAGGGGCAGGTGGTGATTCCGAAGGCGCGGCCGGGATCGTGCCCACTTGCAGCCGGGCGACGAGGTCGACTTCGAGTTGCGCGACGAGGAGATCGTGCTCTACGCACGGCGATCCCCCGTGCGACTGGGCGGCCGGTTCCCGAAGACGGGGATGGCGGCTCGTCTGCTCGAAGATCGAGCACGTGAGCCTCGGTGAGCGCCTGCCTGGACTCTTGGGCGGTCCTTGATTGGCTGGACGGCGAAGAGCCGGCGCTCTCCAGGGTTGAGGGTCTGCTCGCGGCTCGCCCGGTCGTGAGTTGGATCAATCTCGTGGAGGTCTACTACCGGCTGGAGTGCGATCAGGGGCGCGCCGCGGCTGACGAGACGCTGCGGGACCTGCGGGCTGCGTTTGTGCTTGACCTTCCGGGGACCGCCCGGATGATCGAGGTCGCGCGGCTGAAGGCACGCGCCACGATTGCGCTTGGGGACTGCTTTGCGGTTACGACCGCCGCGGCCCACGATCTACCCCTCCTCACCGGAGACCCAGAGATCATCGATCTTGCTGATTGTCCTTGCCAGGTCGAGGATCTCCGACCTCTCTAGGCCCCAAATTGCTCCTCGTGGAGCCGTCGGATCAGAGGCCACGGAGATTTCGAGAGTCTTCCCGCCATCCCGTGCCCCCAGATGCGCCCGCGGTGGGCGTCTTTGCATGCCGCGTCTCTGGTCTCGATTGAGGGCCACGGGCACGGTAGTGTTTGGCTTGATGGCCGAGCAGCCAAAGAATCAAGTGCATGACGTGGAGGGTGACCGCGTGCGGCGCGTGCGGCTGCGTGTGGATGGGCAGCGGCCGCTGGCGGTGAACCTCGAAGAGACGATCTCGCTTACACGCAAGCTGTTCGAGTTGCGTGAAGCTGCGCTGCGCGCCCGTTGAGCGCACCGCTGTTTGATGAGCTCCGTTCCACCAACGGTGGGACATCAGTATTTATCAAAACGCCAGCCGCCCTATAATGTGCTTCTTTGCAGCAGTTTCGTAGGTGAGAATCAAAATGTCGGCCGGGACCGAGATCGAGATCAAGCGAGCCGATAACCGCGTGCGGGTGCCTATCTGTACTGGCAGTACACCCAGATGGTTGCTTCCGTTCTGCGAGCCCCGCTGGAATCTGAGCGGCATCGCTGACACATCGGGTCGGCCAGCCGTCGAGCGGTGGGAGTCTGCTGGAGTGCTTACACCGTCAGGATCGTGAAGCCCGGTCCGAGCAGCTTTCGCAGATCGTCCGGATCGGAGGTCGCGATGGCATCGACCCGCTGACTCACGCCGACAGCGATGCATGCATCGATTGTGCTCGCCCCAGGGGTCGTTCTGCGTAGGCGGCCCGCCGCTCGCGCCAAGCGTTCGTCCAATGCCTCGATCGAACACGCCTTGAGTAGACGGGCAACGCGCGCGTCTTTGGCATCACCGCGCCACACCTCAGCAAGCGCAATCGCTGGGATCGTCGGTACGAGACCGCGCGCATATGCCACTGCGAGGATCTCACGCACACGCTCCTCGCCACGCTCGTAAGCGATCAGCGCGCCAGCATCGAGCGTTAGGCCGGCCACTCGGCTGCGACCTGCGTTCGCACATCGGTCGGTACTTCGCCGAACTCTGCGTTGTCCTCAGCCAGAAGCTCCAAGCCGCGAGCGACTCTCAGCTCACGTAGGACAGCTGCGTTGACGAATGCTGACAGGCTTCCTCCAGACCTGGCCACGCGTTGCTCGGCCTCGCTCAGCACCGACTCATCGAATGAAATCGATCGCTTTTGGCTTGCCATGACGTAATGCTACCACGGTAGGAAAATTCGGAAGGTCGCTCGGGGCGTGGTCAATCCTCGTGTTTGATCGCAGTTCGAACCTTGATGCTCGGAGTCAGGGCGAGGCGGGAACAACTGCGTAGCCGCATGCGACGGCTGCGTCTGCCAGATCGTGATCCCACGTGACTGTGAGGAGTTCGGCGTCTTCGACGCTGATCGCCGACGCGAGATGCACGGCGTCGTAGCCGCGCAGGCCGTGAAGCTCGGCAAGCTCGCCCGCGGATCTCGCCAAGGGGTCGTCGATGCCGATCACACGAAGCTCGACGTACAAGTCGTCGATTGCGCGGACCGCGCTGCGCAGGGTGTCGGTATCGATCCGACCCATCCGGCAGGCCAACGCCGCAGCGGCGCGCGCCTCTGGATAGATGAGCTGACTGGATGCGACAAGGTCAGCTCGGTCCCACAGCTCTTTGGCGAGGTCTGATCCCTGCTCGGCGAAGATGAGCTTGATCAGCGCGGATGTGTCGAAGTAGGCGATCAGCGGCGCTGCTCGGCGACGAGGTCGGATACAGGCCCAAGCGATTGAAGTTGCTGGTGGGTTGTAATGGGCCGCTTGGACTGAGTTGGCTCCCGCACGAGCCCGCGTGCACGCAGATCGGCGAGCGGGTCTTCGGCGTTCACGGGCGACAGCCGGGCCACTCGCCTGCCACGCATCGTCACCACTATCTCGCCGCCCTGGGCGGCGTGGTGTACGTATCGGCTCAGCTGGTCGTGCAGCTCACGGATACCAACCTCGGGCTTCAGGGTTGCCTTATGTAGCGTCATTCAAGTGATGATAGACGCTACCTGGTGCGGGGCTTCCGAACGTTGCGAACTCCTCCCTTAAGCGTTCGCCGTCAGAGCTGGCTCATGGCAGATCGAGCACCAACAGCAAGGCGTCCTCGACCGTGCGTAGCTCCTGATGCGTCAGATGTCCGGCCCGCTCGCCGAGCGCGCGGGCGTCGACGGCACCGACCATCTCGCAGAGGACCTGCGTCGGCTGATCCTCAACGCTGACCTCCGGATGAAAGCTGGCTCCGAACGCAGAGCGCGAGGTCGGACAGATGACGACTGTTGAGAGGGCGAGCAGGTCGTCGGCCTGGACGATCACCGCGTAGCGGCGTCCCTCCTGTACGTGGCCGCGCTTGCCGGGGAGCTTGATGCGGTGAACGTCACCACGAACCACGCAGCGTCTCCATCAGCTCGGTGACCTCCCGTGCTTCCCGCACGTAGCTCTTGTCTTGCATCAGGCGCCTTGCCTCTGCCGCAAGTCCGCCGCGTCTGCGCTCGCGCTCGGCCGTCTCGGTGATCGCCTGCCGCGCCGCCTCGGCGCGGCTCAAACCTCGGCGCCTTGCAATCTCGTCAAGTGCGCTCAGTCCGTCCCGTCCGAGGCGCAGCGACAGTGGATGAGGGGCTGATGCCACGTGAAAAGTGTAGCCCAAAGTACACTACATTTCCGCCCTGGCTGCCTCTCCGTCCGGCCGTCGTTACGGTCGCGGTTTCCAGGTCGAGTCGCTCCTCCCGTGGGTCGCGGATGGGCGTCGTGTGTGCGTTCCTGCAATCGTCCAGCCCGATGGCTCGTCCTGCTCGCAGGCATCCTCAGCAGCGGCGCTCCCAGGAGATGGTGGACCGGATCGTCGACGCTGCGGCGCGCGTCCTGGAGGAGGTTGGCTATCAGCACGCGTCCACGAACCGGATCGCCGCCGCCGCGGGGGTCAGCCCGGGCAGCGTGTACCAGTACTTCGCCGGCAAGGATGAGATCTTCGCGGTGGTCGTCGAGCGCCTGGGCGGCCGGTTCGCCGAGAGCGTCGTCCCCGCCCTGCGCCGCGCTGCGTTGGAGGACCCGCCGACCAGGGCGCATACCGTCATCGACGCTGTTCTTGGCGCTCTCGAATCTGAGGCCCGCCTGCTGCGCGCGCTCGTCGATCGCATCCCCATGCTCGAGCAGCAGCAGGCCGCCGGCCAGCTCAGGATTCGCGTGGGCGAAATGGTCTATCAGTCGCTGGCGTCCACACCAAGCGCGCTGCGCCACGACGACCTCGACCGCACCACCTGGATGATCGTGGAGCTGGCTCAGCACCTACCCGTGCGCTACGTACTGGATCAGCCGCCCATAGACCGCGAGGACTTCGTCGACGATCTCGCCAACATCATCCTCGGCGTCGCGTACCACCCCGCGGCGGGCAGCTGACGGAACAGGCGCGGCTCACTCTGCGGCTGCGGCTGCCGCTGCGGCTGCCGCTGCGGCTGCCGCTGTGGGCGCCAGTGCGACCTGTGGGCGCTCGCTCGGATTGGCGCGCGCCGCGCCGCCCGGCGTGCGTCCGGCGCGAAGCCGAAGTCCCGCCACCGCGCTGTCGTTGAGGCGAGCGTTGGCTGCCGTCAGCCCAGCTTGCGTGGCCGGGGCAGCCTGGCGCACAGCTTCGCCCATGCGGATCGCTGCGGTGAGCGCCGGCACGGTGCCACGCGACCGGTCGGCGGGGAACCGCAGGCGCTGCAGATGGCTGTCGGGAAGGTGCTGCCAGGCGAGCGCGCGCTCGAGGCTCTCCAGCAGCGATGACGACAGGCGCTCCAGCCGGCTGACGGCTCCAACGTGCGTCGAGCTCAGCGTGGCGGCCACCAGCGCCAGCGAGTCCTCGTCCGGGGGATCTCTGGTGAGCTCGATCAGCTCCAGCAGCCGCGCCGACTCCGTTTCGCCGTCGGGGTTGATGTTCGCCGGTACACCGACCAGGTGGCCGACGTAGCGCCACAGCTCATACAGGCCGTCGAGCTCATCGCTGCTGAACTGGACGCCCAGCATGCGCATCATGCGCAGCGGCAGATGACAGAACTCGAGCAATGTCATCGCCTGATCGGCCAGATTGATCGGCGCGCCCCACGCCGCTTCATCCCAGCGGCCGGACCTGCGCAGCGCGCGCCGCACCCTGGCGTGGACCAACCGCACCCGCACCGTTGCGTGCCACGCGGCCGCGCCTCGATGCAGCTGGCCTGGGCGCACCACCGCGAGCGTCCACGCGGCGGTCTCCGTGAGGCGACGCAATGCCGCCTCGGGCTGGCGCAGCTCGCCGGTCCAGGCCAACGGCTTGACCGCCGATCCGCTGGAGTAGCCCCAGTAAAGCCCCTGCTTTGTGGCCACGCTGTACAGGAAGCCCCACCGTCCCAGCGCACGGGCGCCAAGGTCGATGCGCACGAGGTCCACCTCGAACGGAGGTGTGTCCAGCTCCGCAAACAGGGCCCGCAGCTCAGCCGGCGCGTCTGGCACGGCGTCGATGCCGGCCGTCAGTGCATGCTCGAGCATTGGCCGCCCGCGCTCGCCGAGCGCATCCAACGCCTCCAGCGCTCGATCGCCGAGCTCGTCCGATGCACAAAGCGCCGCCGCGTAGTTGCGCGCGAGCGCGCCGAAGCGCTCCTCGGCTTGCTCGCCGTTGCGGAAGCGGGTGGGTGGGGTCAACACGCCGACAAACATAACGCGAGCTGTCACTCGCGTACAATTCGCGTTGCAGCGCGGGTCGACTGCCGCCTGCTGGGCCACAGGAAGCCCTGCTGCCAGGGGGAGATCTGTCGCCTGCTGGGTTCTGCTGGCGCCGACAACGTCGGCCAGTGCTCGTGTTTTGATCGCAGCCAGGACTGTGTGATCGCAGGCTCGACCGACACGCCGCCTTGATGCCTTGCTTGCCTATGCCTATACTCACTAGGTATGAGCACCGACACGGTCAACGGCCAGCTCGACCCGCTGATCCTCGCCACGGTCGCCGAGGACCCGGCCCACGGCTACGCGATCGTGCAGCGGCTGCGGTCTCGCAGCGGCGGCGTGTTCGACCTGGCCGAGGGCACGGTGTATCCCGCGCTGCACCGCCTCGAGCGCGACGGCCTGCTGAGCAGCGCCTGGGTGACGGAGGGTGGGCGGCGCAGGCGCGTGTATCGCATCAGCCGCGCGGGCCGCTCGACGCTGAAGGCGCGCCGCGGGGACTGGGTGCGGTTCTCGGGCGCGGTCGAGGCGGTGCTCGGGTGAGTTGGCTCCAGCGGCTCGCCGACGAGTTGACCGCGTGCGGGGTGACCGGCGCGGAGCGGCGCAGGATCGTGTTCGAGCTCCAGGATCACATCGCCTGCGAGCCCGGCTGTGAGGAGCGATTGGGCGATCCGTGCGAGCTGGCGCGCACGTTCGCCGATCAGCTGGCAAGCTCCCGAGCACGCCGCGCGGCGTTCGCCGTATTCGGCGCGCTGGTCTTGGTGGCCTTTGCCCTGGCCGCCTCCCAGCTGGCGATCTCTCGCACCGGTGGCTACCCGGGCTTCAACCGCGGTCACACGCTGGCGCTGTTCGTGCCCGCTGCGCTTGTCATGTTCATTGCGCCTCAAGCTGCGCTCGTGTCAGGCCTGCTGGCAGCCGGGCGTGCGTTGCGCCGCCGCCGGGTTGCGGTCATGCCGGCCGGCGAGATAGCTCTGATTCGCCGTCGCGCATCGGTTGCGCTCGGTGCCGGGCTGGTCACCGCGCTGGCGCTTGAGCTCTACGCGATCGACTTTTCGGCGGTGCTTCCGGGGTGGTGGCTGGCGCTTGTCGGCGGTGCGGCAGCAGTGGCCGCCATTGCACTGGCGCTGGCAGCGGTCACTCTCGTTCGCTCGCGGTCGATCCTCACCGACGCGCCCGGCGCAGCCGGAGACGTCCTCGACGACCTACCGCTGATTGGATGGTCCTGGCTGCGGCGTCGACCCCGACGGCTGGGAGTGCTTGCCTGTGTGGGCGTGACGCTTGCCGTGACCGTGTTCGAGTGGCACGCCGAGCGCTCGCTGATGGAGGGCCTGGAGCGCGGGCTGTGCGAGGGGCTGGCAGCGGCGGTGGGATTTGCGCTGTTCGGGCGGGCCATCGGAGTGCTGGCCGGCCAGCGCGAGCAGTCACAGCTGGAGCAGGCCGTACAGGACTGACGGGATTCATCCCGCTTGGAGCGGGTTCACCACCCACATCGTCCGACGAGCCGGAATCGCAGCTCTCATCCGCCGGGCGGCGCCTGCCGAAGAGCACCTGAGGTGTCCGAGCCGTCCATGGAGCCCAAGCACGCTGCGATCGCTCGTACGGCGAAGGACGGCTCACGCGCCGATGGGCGCCATGGGGGACGCGTGCACGCGCTCGACGGGCTGCGGGGCGTGGCCGCAATGGTGGTGCTCGTTCACCACTGCCTGCTGGCGTCCGCGCCGCGGCTGGCCGGCGCGTACTTCACGCCCCACATGGAACTTGGAAGGTGGCGTAGCGAGCCCACGCCCGTGCGCGGCACGCTGGAATGGCTGATCACCTACACGCCGCTGCACGTGTTCTGGGCGGGGCCGGAGTTCGTGGTGGTGTTCTTCGTGCTCAGCGGCTTCGTGCTCACGCTGCCGGTGGCCAGGGGCGGGCGCATGCGCATCGCCAGCTACTACCCCACGCGGATGCTGCGGCTGTACCTGCCGGTGTGGGGCGCCCTGGTGCTGGCCGCGTGGATGCACCTGGCGGTCAGCCACGGTGTGCTCCCCGGCGCCAGCTGGTGGTTGAACTCGCACGTTTTGGAACTCTCCTGGGAAGGCCTGAAAGTCGATGCGCTGTTGGGCTCGCATGCCGGCGACTGGGCCTTCACCACGGTGCTGTGGTCGCTGCACTGGGAGGTGCTGTTCTCGCTGTTGCTGCCTGTGCTGCTGCTGATCCCGTTCGGCATGCGCCTGGTCAGGCTGGCGCTGGCGTTGGCGTGCCTGGCATTGCTTCGCTACGGGCAGAACCAGACCGCGGTGGAGCTGGCGCCGTTCGTGCTGGGCATGCTGCTGGCCTACGAACGCGACGCGATCGAGCTGCTGGCTGTGCGCCTCAGAGGGCGCTCGCCGGGGAAGCTCGCGGTCAAGCTGGCGCTGCTCGGCGCGTGTGTGTGCTGGCTGAGCGCCGATTGGTGGGTTCCCGACCCCAGCACCGCCCCGGTGCTGATCGCGCTCGGCGCCTGTGTGGCGGTCTTCTGCGCGCTCGCGCTCGGCTCCGCCCGAGCGTTGCTCCAGGCCGGCTCCACGCAGTGGCTCGGCAAGCGGGCGTTCAGCCTCTACCTGGTGCACGAGCCGCTGGTGGTGGCGCTCGCCTTCGCGTTCGCCGGCCGCCTGGCGCCCGTTCCGTTCACATTGACCGCCGGCGCCGCGTCGGTCGGCCTGTGTGCGCTGTTCTTCCGCTATGCCGAGGCTCCCTTTCACCGGCTTGCGCGCCAGTGGGGCGCCGAGTGCGGTCGGCGCCTGGCCGCACTCGGCCCCTCGCTCGCTGCGCGCGGGCTGCTGCACAGGCCCACGTAGGGCCCGCGCAGCTGTCACCGGGCGGATCAGAGACTGGGCACGCTCACGCCGGCGAACAGCGCCTCGATGGCCGCGTGCGCGTCGGCCAGGCTCTTATCCTCCGCCTCGCCCAGGTTCATCGGGATCATGGCCGGGCTTTCGCGCGCCAACGTCAACTCGGCGTGGATGAAGCGGATGTCGGTCAGTCCCAGCTGGGAGAAGGCGTGTACGCCGACAGTGCCCTGCTGCGGGATTGGTCGGTGCGGATCGATGAGTCGAGGTGCAGTAGATGAGGCATCGGAGCACAACCTTTCGCCAAAGAAAGATAATTGGTATTTCACAAAGTATCATATCAACACCAACGATTTAGCGGCTACCATTGAGCGATGGCAGCAGCCACCGATCAGACGGCCGTCAATCACCAGTCGCTGGCGCTCATCAACCACCTGGCGCGCGTGTCGCGACGCGGCTCGCAGGAGGCGCTCGAGCCGCTCGGCCTGCGCCCGCTCCACCTCGTGGCCCTTACGCTGCTGCGCGATCACGGCAGCGCCACGCAACAGGGGCTGGCCGAGGCGCTGCGCATCGACGCCAGCAACCTGGTCGGGCTGCTGAACGATCTCGAGCGCCAGCAGCTGCTGGCGCGTCAGCGCGATCCCGAGGATCGCCGGCGCCACATCGTCGCGATCTCCGACGCCGGTCGCAGCGCGCTGCAACGAGCCGAACGCAAGTTGGCAGCCGTGCAGGACGACGTGCTGGGAGCACTCAACGAGGACGAGCGCGACACGCTTCACGCGCTGTTGCTGCGCGCCGCCGGCGGTCAGCTGCCCGGTGGTGGCTGCGCCGAGGTGGCCACCGAGGCGTGCCTTGCGGTCGCCGCCGACGATGACTGCTGAAGCGGCGTCACATCGCTTGTCATCTTCGCGTATCCGAGACCGCACGCGACCACGGCCAGCGCGCCCAACGCCAGCAGCACGTAGGCGTCGGCACACAGCAGCCGCAACGGGCTGAGGTGCAGCTCGGAGTGCGGGGGGTGGTTGACGGGCACCCACCAGATCACGTGGGAGCAGCCCACGGCGGCCGCCAGCGCCGCCGCCACGATCCCCGCCCGCCACGAGCGCTGCAGCGAGTTGACAGCCAGCAGCAGCAACGCGGGGATCGCCAGCACCCAGTGGTGCGACCAGGAGATGGGAGAGACCAGCAGCCCGGTCAGCGCGCACAGCGAGAAGCCGCTGACGTCGTCGCCGCGCCGCGCGGCGCGGACCGCCAGCGCCATCCCGATCACTCCCACCACGGCCGCGCTGGCCAGCCACCAGGCCTCCACGTTGGCGCTGTGCAGCAGGCGCGCGGCGGCGCCGCGCAGCGTTTGGTTGGCGGTGTTCTCGATCCGTCCCACGCGCTTGGGCTCGAGGAAGTCCCCGCCCCAGAATTCGCTGGAGTCGCCGGGCGCCAGCACGAACCCCACGGCGACCGTGCCGGCGAACACAGCGCAGGCGCGCGCCGCCGCGCGGTAGCGGCTGCCGAGCAACAGGTATGCCACGAAGATCGCTGGCGTGAGCTTCAGGCCGGTGGCCAACCCGATGCCCATGCCAGTCCAGCGCGAAGCGCGTGGACGGCCTAGGTCCCACACGATCAGCGTGGCAATCAGCACGTCGATCTGCCCGTAGCGCAGCGTGGTCCACACGGGCTCCAGCCACAGCGCGGCGGCAGCGCCCAGCAACGCCACTCCGACCGCCTGCCGGCGGGCGATCAGCTTGCCCATCGGTTGGATCCTCAGCGCCAGGAACAGCATCAGCGGCAGCAGGGCGAGGCTCCCGGCGGTGAGGAGCGTCTCCACCAGCGCCATCGGCGGCGAGACCAGTCCTGTGAACGCCAGCGCGGCCAGCGGCGGATAGGTGAACGCCAACGCGCCGGGGAAGCGCAGGAGATAGAGATGAGTCCCGTCGAGGATCGCTCGTCCGCCTTCGCGGTAAACGGACAGGTCCACGAAGCCCCAGTGGTGGCCGAGCGGGGTGAGGAAGAACACCGCCAGCGAAGCTGCGTAGGCGGCGGTGCAAACACGCAGCTGCGGCGCCGCTGGCATCGACATGGTGGCTAACGCCGCGAGACGTCTTCCAGGTAGTTCTGCACCCAGCTCTCCGACAGCTCGTCGGATTGGCGGCTCGTGCTGCGGCGCAGCGGCGCGGCGTCGCCCGGGCGCTCGACCCCGAGCATGTCCAGCACGCGCCCGACTGAGCCGTCGAGGTCGCCGGCAACGTCCTCGTAGAACAGCTGCAGCGGCTGCTGGCCGATGCGGAAGAAGAACCCGCGCCAGGCGTCCTCGTGGCGGCGCAGCTGGTGGAGCAGGTGGTCGATGGCGTCGAACGAGTACACCGCCTGGCGCGCGGGCTGCGGCTCGCTGCTGCCTTGCCCCTCGCCTTTGCGCCACACCCACGTTTGCAGCGCGCGCCACAGCGACACGGCCTGGCGGACCTTGTCGCTGCGCGACACGAACACGTATTGCAAGTCGGGGAAGGCGGTGTTCAGCAGCGAGCCGTCGCCCATGCCGCCGAAGCGGGGAATGCCGCGCATCAGCTCGAGGAAGTCGTCGAAGTAGCTCCACATCAGCTTGGCGGAGAAGATCCCGTTGGGCGTGGTCCCCTCGCGCAGCGACGCGGCCAGATGGCGTGCGTAGTCGTCGCGGTCCCATGTGGCCACGCGTTCGGCCTCGCGGTCGAGCTGGGCGTCGGGTGGCAGCAGGCGGATCACTTCGGGGCTGCGCAGGCGCCAGAAGTACTCGCGCGGGCGCCGTGGCACGCCGGTCTCCTTGAGCGCCTCGAAGTACTCGCGCGGGCGCCCGGCCACGCCGGTCTGCTCCAGCGTCTCGCACAGCAGGGTGCTGCCGCTGCGGGGGGTTGCGCACACGAGGTAGGAGCGTGTGGGAATGACGGGCACGCCGTCGCCCGCCTCCTGCGCGTCGCTGTCTGCGTGCGCGTTCGTGTCTGGCTCGATGGCGCTCATGCGATGGTGACCACCGGTTCGGTGGCGGACAGCTGGTCGGGGTCGTTGATTTCGGCTCCGGGCGGCGGCTGCGGGTCGCCGTCCAGCAGCGGGTCTTGGGTGTCGGTCATCCACTGCAGCAGGCGCTGGCTGAGCTCGGCGCGCACGTGGGCGTATTGGGGGTCGTGGGCGAGGTTGTTGGCCTCGTTGGGGTCTAACGCCAGGTCGTACAGCTGCTCGAAGGCGATCTTGCGCTCGGCCCAGCCGAGTGAGATCAGCAGGTCCTTGCTGGGCGAGTCGTCGCAGTTGGCCAGCACCGGCGTGTGGCGGTCGCCGAAGCGGCGGATGTACTTCCAGCGCTCGGTGCGGATGGCGCGCTGCGGGTCATAGGCGGCGTGCCAGGTCATCTCGGCGAAGATCTCGTCGCGGACCGAGCTGCGCTGGCCGCGGACGATCGGCATCAGCGACTCGCCCTGCAGGTAGTGGGGGCGATCGATTCCGACCAGCTCGCACAGCGTGGGATAGACGTCGATGTGGGAGACCAGCGCGTCGATCACCTTGCCGCCGTGGAAGCCGCCGGGGCCGCGCACGATCAGCATCACACCGAGGCCGCGGTCGAACAGCGTGGCCTTGGAGTTGGGGAAGGCCAGCCCGTGGTCGGTGGTGAACACGATCAGCGTGTTGTCGGCCAGCCCGTGCGCGTCCAGTGCCTCCAGCACCGAGCCCACGCCCTGGTCGAGCGTGCGCGCGCTGCCCTTGTAGGAGGCCATGTCGCGCCTGGTCTCGGGTGTGTCGGGGAGGTTGGCGGGCGGCAGCGAGTACAGCGAGTCGCGCAGCGACGGCGGGGTGAGGAAGTTGCGGTGCGTCTCGAAGAAGCCCACCGACAGGAAGAACGGCTCGGGCGGCGGGCCGGCGAGCACCTCGATGGCGGCCGGCGCCACCGACTCCACGTGCGTGGTCTCGATCTTGATCACCTGGTCGAAGCCGATGATGTCGGGGCGCTTGGCGATGTGCTGCTCGCCGATCAGCACCGAGTGGTAGCCGGCGTTGTGCAGCGGGTGCACCAGGTGCTGGCGGTAGTCGTTCAGCGACCAGCCGCGGTGGGCGAGCCCCATCATGCCGTTGTTGTGTCCGTACTGGCCGGTCAGCAGGCAGGCGCGCGAGCCCGAGCAGGTGGGCGCGGCGCAGAACGCCTTGCGAAACAGCACGCCCTGATCGGCCAGGCGCTGGATGTTGGGCGTGGGCACCGGGTGCCCGTAGGGCTGCACGTAGCGACCGGTGTCGTGCGAGTGCAGGTAGAGGATGTTTGGCAGCGGATCGCTCATGCGCGAGAGTTAGCCCGTTCGGCTTGCCAGTAGCCTAACCGATTGTTCAGTCGATCGATCGGGAATGACGCGCGCGATGGGCGTGCGCAGGCTCAGCCTTCTGCTGGGTCTTCGGCGGCGACGGCGAACACGATGTGCCGGCGGGCGAGGCTGAGGTAGGGGTGCAGTTCGATGGCGCCGCCCTCCAGCGGCGCGACGGTGACGTCGGTGAGCGTGATGAAGTCGCGCTCGGAGGCGTTGAGCACGTCTGACACGCGGCTGCGGAACCCGTCGCGGGCGAGCGTGATGGCGCCCTCGATGCGGTGGCGCTCGGTCTCGATGCGCACGCGCTCCTTGCGGCGGTCGGTGCCGTCGTGCTCATCCTCGGCGGCTGGTTCGCTGGCGCTCATACGCGCATTATCGGGCCTGGCGCGCCGGCGCGCGCCGCTGAGCGCTCAGCGCCCCACCGTGTAGGTGCGGGTGAGCGTGGTGCGCAGGCCGGTGGGCCCGGCGGCGACGATGCTCAGGCGCGCGCGCAGGGCGCGGCTGCGGCCGAGCTCGCGGCGCAGCCTGGCGAGCGTTCTGGGCCCGACCAGCAGGCGTACGTGTCCGGTGAGGGCGGGCGCCAGCGCGCGGGCGGCGGCCACCAAGGGGACGCTGGCGCGCGGTCGCGAGAGCGGGGTGAGCGTGCCGTTGACGAGGATCTTGCAGCCGCGCTCACAGCTCACGCTGAGCGCCACCGCGCGCCGCGCCAGCACGGCGGCGCTGCGCAGCAGGCTGACCTTCAGCACGGGTGCCACGTTCAGCGGCGGCGGCCACGCGCCGGGCGCCTCGCAGCCGCCGGGGGCGGGGTCGGCGAGCTGGAAGCGCTGCACGCGGTTGTTGAAGGTGTCGGCCACCGACACGCCGCCGGCGCAGTCCACGGCGATGGCGCTGGGCTGTGAGAATTCGCCCGGCCCGTCGCCGCGCGCGCCCCACTTGTACAGGAACTGGCCGTTCGGGGCGAATACCTGCACGCGGTTGTTTTCACTGTCCAATACGTAGACCCGTCCTGCTCCGTCCACGGCTTGCGTGCTGGAGCCGGCGGGCTGGGCGGAGCCGTGGGCTTCACCGAGGTAGGTGCCGTCGCCCCACAGATGCACCACACGTTCGTTGCCCTGGTCGGCCACGTACACCGAGCCCAGCGGGTCCACGCTGAGGCCGGCAGGCGCGTTGAATCCAGCGGCGAACCCGCCGGCTGCGGTCCACTGCCCGGCGTAGGCGTAGCTGCCGGGCGCAAACAGCTCGATGCGGTTGTCGATGGCGTCGGATACGAGCAGCCGGCCGGTGGGGTCGACGGCAAGGCCGCGCGGCGCGGTGAGCTGCCCGGGACCGCGCGCGGAGACGCCGAACGCGCGCAGGTAGTTGCCGCTGGGGTCGAACACCTGGATGCGGTCGTTGGCGGTGTCGGCCACGTAGGTGTCGCCGGCTGGGTCGCTGGCGAGTGCGCGCGGGAACGCCAGCTGTCCGGGTTTGGAGCCGAATCCGCCCCACGCGCCGATGAAGCCGAGCTGCGGCGAGAGCTTGTCGATGCGGTGGTTGATGTCGTCGGCCACATACACGTTGCCGGCGGCGTCGAGCGCAACGCCGTAGGGGAAGCCGAACTGTCCGGGGCCGGTGCCGTAGCTGCCGGCTTCGGCTTCGAAGGCGCCGTCGGGGCTGAATTTCTCGATGCGGTGGTTGTCGTCGTCGCTGACGATCACCTCGCTTTCGTTGGCGGCCACGCCACGCGGGTATGAGAACTGCCCGGGCGCGCTGCCGTAGCTACCCCACTGCATGGCTTCGCCGCCGCTGAGGTTGAAGCGCTGGATGCGGTTGTTGCCGGAGTCGGCCACGTACACGTAGTTGCCGGCCACCGCGATGCCGCCGCCGGGCGGGTCGGTGTAGTTCTGTGAGGAGCCGAAGTCGAACTGCCCCAGTTCGCTGCCCTTGTGGCCCCAGTCGGTGATGAATTGGCCGTCAGGGCTGAACTTCTGGATGCGGTTGTGGCTGGAGTCGAGCACGTACACGTCGCCGGCCGCGTCGGTGGCCAGCCCGCCGATCGGGCCGAACTGCCCGTGGGCGCCGCCGTAGGAGCCCCACTGCGTTTGGAAGGCGCCGGCGGCGGTGAACTTCTGCACCACGTAGCTGAGCTGGTCGGCCACGTACACATCCCCGGTGGTGTCGACGGCGACAGCCTCGGGGAAGCGCAGCACCGATTCGGCGCGCTGGCCGACGATCTGCACGGCGGTGTAGGGGCAGGGCGCGCCGCCGGAGCCGGCACAGGTTTCGGCGTCAGCGGCGTTTGCGGCGACAGCGATCCACACGCAGGCCAGCACGCTCAGGAGAAGCGCTGTATGACCATGGTTATACGCCACTCAAGAAGGAATAGCTGGCTTACTCCGCGGACGAGTAATTTTTATGAGATCCGCTCGGGCGTGCGGGCTGGCAGGCCGGCGCGCTCCAGCACGGCACCGCCGGGCGCCACCAACGCGGCGGGCGGGCGGTTGCGCTCGTCGCGCACGATGTACAGCGGTCGGTGCTTGACCTCGTCGTAGATGCGCCCCACGTACTCGCCGATCACGCCGAGCGCGATCAGCTGGATCCCGCCGAGCAAAAGGATGGCGATGGTGATGGAGCCGAAGCCGGGCAGGTAGGAGTCGAAGATGCGCAGGATGATGACCACGGGGATGGCGATGAAGGCCAGCCCGGCGGAGAGCACGCCGACGTAGGTGGCGAGCTGCAGCGGCAGGTGTGAGAAGGAGGTGATGGCGTCGAGGGAGAAGCGCAGCATCTTGCGCAGCGTGTACTTGGTCTCGCCGGCGTGGCGGGCGTCGCGCTGGTAGGAGACGGCGGTCTGGTTGAAGCCGACCCACACGGTCATGCCGCGCAGGAAGCGCGAGCGCTCGGTCATGGCCAGCAGCGCGTCCAGCGCGCGGCGGTCGAGCAGGCGGAAGTCGCCGGAGTTGGGCTCGAGGTTGACCTGGGCGAGCTTGTCGAACAGCTTGTAGAACCACGACGCGGTGGCGAGCTTGAAGGCGGTCTCGCCGTCGCGCTGCTTGCGCACGGCGTAGACCACGTCGGCGCCCTGGCTCCACTGCGCGACCATGTCGGGGATCAGCTCGGGCGGGTCCTGCAGGTCGGCGTCGATCATGGCCACCACGTCGCCGACGGCGTGCTCCAGCCCGGCGGTGAGCGCGGCCTGGTGGCCGAAGTTGCGCGACAGGTGCACCACGCGCACGCGCTCATCGGCGGCGGCGATGCGATCCAGCAGCTCGGGTGTGCGGTCGGAGCTGCCGTCGTTGACGAGCACCAGCTCGAACTCGTAGTCGGCGATGGCGGCGGTGGCGCGCTTGACGAACTCCTCGACCAGCTCCTCCTCGTTGTAGACGGGGGCCACCAGGCTGAGCAGGGTGGGAGTGCGAAGTTGGCTGTCGGACATGGTCGTTGCCCTTCTGGGGGAAGCTGGCGGATCTGGCGCTTGGCACACACCTTCGATGCTGTGCTTAAGCTGGCGCTCAATTTATCGTTCATGCTGTGTATGCATGTCCGTCGAGCAGCCCGAGCGAGCGTCCACAAGCGTAGCGCCACAGCCAAGCGGCACGCGTGCCCACGTGCTGGTGCAGTTCGTGAAGTTCGGGATCGTGGGCGTGTCGAACACGGTGATTGCGTTTGCGGTGTACACGCTGCTGCTGAAGGTGTTCGGCGTGTGGTACCTGGCGGCGTCGGCGATCGGCTTTGCGCTGGGTGCCACCAACGGCTTCCTGCTGAACCGCCGCTGGACGTTTCGCGAGCACGTGGGCGACGCGCTGACGCCGGTGCGCTGGGCGGTGGTGCAGGGCTGCGGGCTGGCGGTGAACGAGGCGCTGCTGTACGTGTTCGTGGATTACGCCAGCCTGGACAAGCTGCTGGCGCAGGCGTTTGCCACGATGGTGGTGACGGTGAGCACCTTCATTGTCAACCGCGCGTGGACGTTCCGGGTGCATCCGGTGGCTCAGGTGGCGGACGCCGAGGCGTGAGCGCACGCCGGCCGCGGAGCCGCTGGCGTTGACGGGCGCTACTGGAAGACGCTGAGCAGCGACAGGCCGGCGGGGATGCTGATGCCACGGCCGATCAGGGCGGCCTCGAGTGTGAGCGGGCGCTCCAGCGCCCAGTTCAGCGGCTCGGGCGGGATCCACAGGTCGAGGCTCGACTCGCTGGTCTTGGTGTTGACGCGCTCGAGCAGCCGCAGCACCACGGCGATGGGCAGCAGCAGCGAGTTGAAGTAGGTGGTGCGCGTCTGCTTCCAGCCGGCCTGCTGGGCCACGCGCTGCAGTGAGCGGCGGGTGTAGCGGCGATGGTGGTGGTTGATCTCGTCGTGTCCGCTCCACAGCCACTGGTAGGCGGGCACGGTCACCAGCAGGCGTCCGCCGGGGGCGATGGTGCGTCGCAGCTCGCGCAGCGCGCCGAGGTCGTCCTCGAGGTGCTCGATCACGTCGAGGCTGACGGCGAAGTCGAAGCTGTGGTCGGCGAACGGCATCTCCAGGATCGAGCCGGCCACGACCTGACCGGCGCCGCGCTGTTGTGCCACGGCGATGCTGGCGTCGGCCAGCTCGACGCCTGTGACGGTGCCGAAGCGGGCCAGCTCGACCATGTTGCGCCCGCTGCCGCAGCCGGCGTCGAGGATGCGCGCGTTGGCGGGCAGCTCGAGCGCGGCGATCGTTCGCTGCAGCACGGTGCGCCTGCCGCGGTACCACCAATGGCGGTCCTCGGCGTGGTGGGTTTGAAGCTCGTAATTCCTGTCCATGGGCTGGCATCCTCTCGTAAATGCGCTTTGGCGCGCGCTGCGACCTCTCGCGACGGGAGTGGCGGCGGTGGTCATTGGGTGGCGCTGGTGGAATTTCTGACGGAGTACTGAAACGTGCCTTCCGTCCCCCGCCAGGCGGCCACCGCCCGGTCGTTGGCGGGGTCGAGGGCGACGGTGGCGTCGTTATCAAGGCCCACCCCCCCCGCGATCGGTTCGGGCGCGGCGAACACGGTTCTGCCCGGAGCGATGTCCTCGCCGCGCGCGCTGAGCAGCTGCTGGCTTTCCAGCTCGGGTGTGCCGGTGGCGCTCAGCTGTGGCTCGCTCCACAGCAGCAGGGCGTCGTCGTTGGGACCGGGGGCGAGGTCGGCCAGCAGCGCGTCGGTCCCCGGAGCGGCGATCGTGGTGACGGCGCCCACGCCGCCTGAGTCGACGGCTGCGGCGCGGATCGCCCAGTGTCCGGCGGCTGCTCCCGCCCAGGCCATCATCACGCTCTCGGAGCTCAGGCGCACGAGCCGCGGGGAGCCGCTGGGGTCTGCGAGCCCGTCGGGGTTGCGGAACCTTTCGAGCAGTTTCGGCTTGCCGAAGCGCACACCGACGGCGGAGCGCTCGAGGTAGACGCTGCTCACGCCGGCGCTTTCCTGCTCCCAGGCGACGGTGGCCCGGTTGTCGTCGCTGAGCAGCGCGGCGATGCGCACGCCGGGCTGGACGGAGGCGAGGCGCTGGATCGGCTCGAGCAGGTCGGAGGCGGGCATGTTGTGAGCCCACAGCGATCCGCCCTGCGCCCACACGGTGAGCACGTCGGTGCGGTAGTCGAGTGCGACGGAGACCGCGCTGGCGGGCGCGCCGCTCCAGCTGCTGACTGCGCGGCGCGGGATCAGATGGCGAGCGAAATACCGCTCCACGCTGACGCTCAGCTGATTGCGGTGTGCGCCGGCGGAGACCTGCGAGGCGAGCGCAACGTCGCCCAGGTAGGCACGCGACAGCGCTGGCGGTGCGGGGTCGCCACGGATTTCGCTGAGCGCTGTGAACGATCCGTTGGCGGCGCCCTGGATCACGAGCGTGTTACCGGGGTGGCTTGGGGAGCGCCCGGCGATCACGATCTTGCCGTGCGGGGCGCCGCTGGCGCTGATCGCTGCTTGCGGCGCGATCCGGCTCCCGCCGGCGGTGGCGGGGACGATCGGGGCCGCCGGGATGTCGCCCGCGCCAATGGCGGCCACGCGCGCGCCTTCGCCGCCGGCACAATTGCCGACGGCGCTCCACACGATCGCGCCGGGGCCGGTGGCGTGGTTGGGCCTGTCGCTGGGGAAGATCACCAGCGGCGCGCCATCCCCGGTGCAGGAGCTGAGCATGGCGGGCGCCGACCACGACGCAGCTTCGGCGGCGCCTGCGGGTGCGCCGCCGACGATCGTTGCCAGGATCACGCCCAGCGCGAACGTGCGTGTGCTCACGCTTATGCGGTGAGCGCGTCTCGCAGGAACGCGATGGTGCGCTCCCACGATGTCTGCGCCTTGGCGGCGTCGTAGGTGCCCAGGCGGTTGGTGTCGTTGAAGAAGGCGTGGCCGGCGCCGTCGTAGTACTCGAACGTCACCTGCACGCCCGCGTCGCGAAGGGCGGCCTCGAGCTTGTGGGCCTCCTCCAGCGGGATGAATTCGTCGGCGGTGCCGAAGTGGCCGAGTACGGGGCCTTTGATCTTGCTGAAATCGGGCTTGCCGTGCGGCATCACGTAGTAGTAGGTGACGGCTGCGGAGATGTTGGGGCAGGTGGCGGCCGCCCAGATCGACAGTCCGCCGCCGAGGCAGAAGCCGAGCGAGCCCACGCCGGGGCCGGCGACGCCGGGCTGGCCGAGCAGGAAGTCGGCGGCGCCGCACATGTCCTTCTCGACCTGCTCCATCGACATGGCCATCATCTTCTGTTCGGCCTCGCTGGGCTGGGTGGTGGTCTCGCCGCGGTAGAGGTCGGGTGCCAGCGCGAAGAATCCCTCGGCGGCCAGGCGGTCGCAGATCGAGCGGATGTGCTCGTCCATGCCCCACCACTCCTGCAGCACGATCGTTGCCGGGCCGCTGTTGCCGTCGGGCACGGCCAGGTAGCCGGGTGCGGTTCCGTCGGCTGTGGGGAAGTGGATGTCGGGCATGTGGTGGCTCCTTGGGTGGCGGGCGGTGGATGGGCGGCTGGGCCGGCGGTGGCGCGGGAGTGGATCGGTGCGTGCAACGTGTTCGATGTACCCGCGTCGCGCTCCTGCGCAACCATGCACAAGTTACGACGCTTGCATGGGCTCGGGCTCGCGGAGCCCGCTCTCGCCGCTGTTCAACCGTTCGAGCATGCGTGTTTCGCGCGGGAGCATCCCCACGGCGAAGGCGATGAACGCGAGCGCGGAGCCGCCGGCCATCACGTTGACGGTGCCCAGCTGGGAGGCGAGCGGGCCGGCGAGCAGGAACCCGAACGGCAGCAGCGCGTAGGAGACCATCCAGTCGTAGGAG
Organism: uncultured Solirubrobacteraceae bacterium; assembly: GCA_963723325.1. Lineage (GTDB taxonomy): Bacteria > Actinomycetota > Thermoleophilia > Solirubrobacterales > Solirubrobacteraceae > Palsa-744. The sequence continues at coordinate 233,611 of CAVRQK010000009.1, forward strand.
CTGACGCGCGAGAGCGACTGCGGCGGGATGCGCTCGGCCAGCGCGGTCATCCACCACACGTCGAACAGCGCGATGCCCACCCCGGCAAGGACGGTGGCGGGAATCACGAGCGCGAGCGTGACGCCGGTGGCGTACAGGATGGCGGCGGGCGGCCACACCACGGCGGCGAACATGGCCATGCGCATGGGGTGGCGCGGGCGCCAGCCGATGCCGACGATCGAGCCGATGACGGTGCCCAGCCCGATCGAGGTCTCGATCACGCCGTACACGGACAGGTGCCCGTACTGCTGGCGGGCGATGGCGGGGCCGAGCACGAACCAGGGGGCCAGGCCACAGAACAGCGCCACGGAGAACGTGGCCAGCGTGACCCACACCCACGCCCGCGAGCGCACCTCGCGCGCGCCGGCACGCAGCTCGCTCCACATTCCGGCGGCGGGCGCGGGCGCCTCGACGGTGGGCTGCAGCTCGCGCACCCGTGCACGTACGCGTGTGAGCAGGGCGGCGCTGAGCAGGAACGTGGCGGCGTCCAGCGCAAAGGCCCAGCCGGCGCCCGCGCCGAGCACCAGCGCGGTGGCCAGCGCCGGTCCGGCGAATTCGGCCACGTTGTTGGACATGGTGGTGATGGCGGTGGCCTGCTGGATGTCCTCCTCGACCACTGTCTGCGGGAGCACGCCGTTGGCGGCGGGGCGGAAGAACGCCTCGGCGGCGCCGAACAGAACCTCGATCACGAGCAGCTCCCAGATGCTGACCGAGTGGGCGAAGATCAGCACGGCAAGCAGCGTGTGCAACGCAAAGCGCACCAGGTCGGTTGCAATCATCACGCGGTGGCGGGGCAACCGGTCGGCCAGCACGCCGCCGATCAGCAGGAAGGCGACCAGCGAGAAGGCGTGCGCGGCCAGCACCAGCCCGAGGTCGGTGGTGCTGTGGAAGCGCTCGACTACGAACAGCGCCAGCGCCACCAGCACGATGTTGTCGCCCACCACGCTGGCCGACTGGGCCAGCCACAGATAACGAAAGTTGCGTTGGCTCAGCACGCGTCTCATGTGGTCAAGTCGGCTCAATGCCTTCCCAGCTTGACGCACGTGGGGGCTGTATCCCGCAAGCTCCGCGCTCGGCTGTTGATCTATCCAGCCAGCATCTCTGTGTCCAGCAGCTATCTTGCGAGGCGTGGATCGGACCCTGATCGTCAACTTGGCCGACGCTCCAGCGCTCAGCCATCCCCGCAGGGCCACCCAGATCGACTGGGAGCCCGAGGACGCACCCTGGCCCGACACGGGCGTCAACGTCCAGGTCATGCAGCCCGGGCAGCCGAACTGCCGGTACCACTCGGAGGCCGTCCAGGAGGACTTCCTCGTCCTGCACGGCGAATGCATCGCCATCATCGAAGGCGAGGAGCGTCCGCTCAAGCAGTGGGACTTCTTCCATTGTCCGGCAGGCGTTGCCCATGTGTTCGTCGGCGCAGGCGACGGGCCGTGCGCGGTCCTGATGATCGGCTCCCGGCGCGTGGATGAGTGCCGCTACCCGGTCAACGAGGTTGCTGCGAAGTACGACGCCTCGGCCTCCGAGACGACGGATGAGCCGGATGAGGCGTATGCGGACTGGCGCTCAGAGCCGTGGCGGCCAGTCCCGAGCCCCTGGCCGCTCTAGCTACATCACGGAACATACCTATGGTGGTACGGGCACACGCTCTCGCCGGGAGGCCCCCGGTTCGGGTGTGCCTACTTGCGCTTTGACTGATGCTGGATGGCCTTGCCGAATGCCTCCTCCAGCTGTGAGGTCATGCGTTGCTTGAACAGCGCCAAAAGCGCCTCGGAGGCGAGCGGGCGCAATGAGTTGACGGCCTCGGTCAGCTCCTCCCAGCGCTCGTCCGGGCGCCCGGCCTGCTCGAACGGCTCCCACAGCTCCCTGATGAACAGCTTGGTGAACGCGCGCGAGATCGACTCGCAATCGCGGTTCATGCGTTCCACCAGCGTCAGCGCCGCGCGCAGCGGGATGCCCAGGGCGGTGACCTCCTCGGCGGCGGCCAGCAGCGCGGGGCTTGGAACTTCGAAGCGATCGTCGCCCAGCGCTACCAGCAGCTTCAACTTGCGCACCCGCTCGAAGTCCTTGCCGGACACCTCGCCGAAGCGCTTGACCAGTTCATCGGCGGTGATGAACTCGGGGGTCTCGGGCTCGAACGGCGCGGTCACCGCGTTGCGCAGTCCCAGCAGGCGCTCGGCCACGCCGTCGGAGCCGCCGCTCAGCAGCCGCTCGATCGAGGCCAGGTTGAAGCCGTCGGCCTGCATCTCCAGGATCAGGCGCAGTCGCGCCACGTGGTCGGCGTTGTAGTAGCCCACTCGCGCTCGCACCTCCGGCGCCGGCAGCAGCCCGCGCGTGTGGTGGTTGCGGATGTTGCGCACCGACATGCCCACCTCGGCGGCCAGCTGCTCCACCGTCAGGTCATATCCGCCGGTGGACTTCGCCGCCGGGGTGCTCTTGGGGGGTGTTGATGTGGTTGTCGCCATCGTCGTTCAAGGCTACCATGTTTGATGTTCCCTCGTTTGAGGTAGCATGGATCTACGTCATGATGATCTCTACCCAAAAGCCCTCTCGTTTCAAACCGTCCGGCGGCACGGATGGCTGAGCGCGGCGCGCTGCCCAGCGTGTCCGCCCCGCGCCGGCGCGCGCTGCACCTGATCCGCTCGTTCACCTCGCCGCTACTGCCGGACGACTACCTCGAGCTGATCAACCCACTGTGGTCCACCCGCGAGCTGCGCGGACGCATCGAACGGATCGAGCGCGAGAGCGCGGACGCAGTCACGGTCTTGATCAAGCCCGGCTGGGATTGGCCCGGTCACCGGCCGGGGCAGTATCTGCGGCTGGGCATCGAGGTGGACGGCATCCATCACTGGCGTGCCTACTCGCTGACCTCCGACCCGGGACGCGCGGATGGCTGCATCGCGATCACCCCCAAACTGGTGGCCGGCGGCAAGGTCTCGCCGTTCCTGTGCACACGGGCGCGCCCCGGCATGGTGGTGCGCCTGGGCGGCGTGGAAGGCGGGTTCGTGCTGCCGGAGTCCCCGCCCGAGCGCCTGCTGCTGCTGAGTGCCGGCAGTGGCGTTACGCCGATCATGAGCATGCTGCGCGGCCTGGACCGGGGCGCTGGCATGACCGATGTGGTGCACGTCCACAGCTCGCACACCGCCGACGGCGTGATCTTCGGGCGCGAGTTGCGCGATCTCCACAGGCGCCAAGGCGGCTACCGCCTGCACGAGCAGATCACGGGGCAGGCCGGGCGACTGACGCCGGCACGCCTGGAGGAGATCTGCCCGGACTGGCGCGAGCGCGAGACGTTCCTGTGCGGGCCGGCGGGGCTGGCGGAGACGATGAGCGAGCACTGGCGCCGGGCAGGCGATCCGGCGCTGCTGCACGTGGAGCACTTCCAGCCGTGGGCTGACATCGGGGACGGAGAGCGCGGCGCCGGTGGCACGATCAGCTTCCGCCGCAGCGGCATTGAGGCCGTGAGTGACGGAACCCAGCCGATCCTGGCGGCGGGCGAGAGCGCCGGCGCGTGCCTGCCGTTCGGCTGTCGCATGGGCATCTGCCACAGCTGCGTGGGCACGCTGCGCAGCGGCCAGGTTCGCGACCTGCGCACCGGCCGCGTGCACGGCGCGCCCGGCGAGGTGCTGCGCACCTGTGTGAACGCGCCCGAGGGCGCCGTCGAGATCGATCTGTGAAACCTCAACAAAGGACTGACATGTCAGCCACCCAAACAGCAGCTGCGCCGAGCGACCAGGGCTTCGAGGAGATCGAGAGCCCGCTGGCGCGCCTCACCGCCGAGCAGATCGAGCAGCTGGGACGCGAGTTCGACGCGATCCACGACGAGGTCTACGCGGACCTCGGTGACCGCGACTCGCGCTACATCCGCTCCACCATCAGGCTGCATCGGCAGCTGGTGCTGGCCGCGCGCGGGCTGCTGCTCGGCTCGCGCCGCAAGCCGCTGTGGCTGGCCGGCACCACGGCGCTGTCGCTGGCCAAGATCCTGGAGAACATGGAGATCGGCCACAACGTGATGCACGGCCAGTGGGACTGGATGAACGACCCTGACATCAACTCCCAGAGCTGGGACTGGGACACCGCCTCGCCGGCGGATGCGTGGCGTCACTCTCACAACTACGAGCACCACACGTTCACCAACATCCGCGGCAAGGACCGCGACCTGGGCTATGAGATCATGCGCATCGACCCGCACCAGCCGTGGCACCCGGTGTATCTGCTGCAGCCGCTGTACAACCTGCTGCTGATGGGCTTCTTCGAGTGGGGGGTGGCGGTTCACGACCTCAACCACGGCGCCATCCACTCCGGAGAGAAGTCCAAGGAGCAGGTGCTGGAAGAGCTGAAGGCGATCGGCGTGAAGGCGCGCGGGCAGATCGTCAAGGACTACGTGGCCTTTCCCGCGCTGGCCGCACTCAGCGCTTTGGCCACGAACCGCGGCTCGCTGGAGTCGGGCCGGCGCACGTTCAAGTCCACGCTGGCGGCCAACTTCACGGCCAACATCGTGCGCAACGTGTGGGCCTACTCGATCATCTTCTGCGGCCACTTCCCCGATCAGACCTACACGTTCAGCGAGCAGGAGGTAGCCGATGAGACGCGTGGCGGCTGGTATGTGCGCCAGCTGCTCGGCTCGGCCAACATCGACGGCAGCCCGCTGTTTCACCTGCTGTCCGGCAACCTCAGCTTCCAGGTCGAGCACCACCTGTTCCCCGACATGCCCTCCAGCCGCTACGCCGAGATCGCCCCGCGTGTGCGCGACGTGTGCCACCGCTATGGCCTGCCTTACAACACCGGCCCGTTCAGCAGGCAGCTCGGCACCGTGCATCGCACCATCCTCAGGCTGGCATTTCCCGGCGGTAAGCCCAGGCCGAAGCCGGGGGCCTATCGGCCTGAGGCGACGTGAGGCAGTGATCGACTACTTGATGCCAACATAGATTGCGTGCCAACCGCCTCCAGACCTCGCGTATCTGGGCCTTCTAAGGAAGCCGTCAATCGCAGCGGTCGCCTAATCGCTGATCTCCTCGCGGACCACCGCCTTCCGCCCTCAGAACGCGCGGGCCTTTTCGAGGCCACGCCCCCCGAGGAGATCAATCAGGCGTTCGAGACGATCGACTGGTGGAGGGGGCTGCATGCGAGGCCGTTGACTTCCTTGAGCGCGAATCTGCGTCACTACGTAAGGCCATATCGCCACATTTTGGTCACTCAACGGTTGAAGCGGCTTCCTACAGTGGTCGACAAGTTGTTGCGAGAGCCGAAGATGAAGCTCAGCCAGATGGCTGACATCGGTGGCTGCCGAGCTTTGCTTCCCGACCAGGCAGCTGTCTACGACGTCACGAAACGGCTTCGGAGAAACTGGGACGTCACGCGGATGCGCGATTACGCGGCCGAGCCAAAGGCTTCTGGTTACCGTGCAGTGCATCTGATTGTCCGGCGCAAAGGCTGTCTGATCGAGGTGCAGCTCAGGACGCCCATTCAGGACGCTTGGGCGAACCAGGTGGAGGAGGACTCTCGCCGTGTTGGGCGTGACTTCAAGGGCGGCAGGGGGCAGAGCGAGGTCCACGACTACTATGTGGTTATCTCCGAACTGCTCGCGCTGAGGGAACTAGGTGCAGAGCCCGATGACGAGCTAAGTCAACGGCTTCTGCGCACGTTCAGGGCGGCACAACCTTTCCTCACGGTCACCACGGGAGAGAAACAATGAGCGAAACCCCAATTCATCATTTCCTGGTCGTCTATGACATCCCGGCTCACGAGGCTAACGTCGACGACAGCTTTGGCGAAGACTACGACGCGGCCTTGCTGGCCTACGCACGAGCCGAGGAGACCTACAGGGGTCGCGACGATGTCGAGGTCGTTCTGCTCGGTGCAGATTCCATCGAGACGATCAAGAAGACTCATTCAAGCTATTTCAGCACTCAGAGGAAGGCTTCGAGCGCTTCTTCTCGATAAGCGACCTGCTTGCTGCAACCAGCGCATCGTCAGCTAGATCGTAGGTGAGCTACCCGCACCCGGTAATCCCGCCATCGAGCGGGATCACGGTGCCGGTCATGTAGGCGCCGGCGCGCGAGGCGAGAAACAGGGTGAGACCGGCAACGTCGTCTGGGCGGCCGATGCGTCCGAGCGGCACGGACTGCTCGATGGCGGCGCGCGCGTCGGGGTTGTCGAGCGCGAAGGCCATCATCTTGCTATCGAACGGGCCGGGCGCGATGGCGTTGACGGTGATGTGCTCGCCGGCCAGGCGCTTGGCGAGATGGCGGGTGAGCATGTGGACGGCGGCCTTCGAGGCGCTGTAGGAATAGTTCTCGACCGACGGTGTGCGCAGCCCGTCGATGGAGCCGATGTTGATCACGCGCGCCGGGTCATCGGCGCTGGCGGCGGCGCGCAGCGCGTCCAGCAGTCCCACGGTGAGGTGGAACACGCCCTCCACGTTGGTGTGCGCCACCTTGTCCCAGCCGCTGTCAGGGAATTCCTCCAGCGGCGCGCCCCAAGAGGCGCCGGCGTTGTTGACCAGGATGTCCAGACTGGGGAAGATCTCGCGGGTGGCAGCTGCCAGCTGGCGGGCTCCGTCGGGCGTTGACACGTCGCCGGGGATCGCCTGGCACTCGCCCAGCTCGCCCAGCTGTTGAGCGGCTGCTTCCACGTCGGCCCCCTTGCGCGAGGACACGATCACGCTGGCGCCAGCCTGCACCAGGCCGCGGGCGATCATCAGCCCGATGCCGCGCGAGCCGCCTGTGACCAGGGCGGTCTTGCCGGACACGTCGAACAGGTCGCTCATCAGTCGGCGAACTCGGCGGGGCGCTTCTCCAGGAACGCGCCGATGGCCTCGGGCACGGCGTTGCCGAACGTGCTCATGATCTGCTGGCGGTCCTCGTACTCCACGGCTGCGTGCTCGGAGGGGATCTCCAGCGCCGTCCAGATCCCGCGCTTGGTCAGGCGCACGCCCCACGGTGCAAGCGTTGCGATCTGCTGTGCGCTTTCCAGCGCCCGCTCCAGCAGCAGCTCGTTGCTGACCACATCTGCCACCAGGCCGATCCGCAGCGCCTCCTCGGCGTCCACCCTGCGCCCGGTGAGCATCAGCTCGTGCGAGCGCGACGCGCCGATCAGGCGCGGCAGCAGCCAGCTGGTGCCCATGTCGCAGTTGGACACGCCGATGTTGATGAACGCGGCACGGAACACGGCATCGGCGCTGGCGTAGCGGATGTCGCATCCCAGGCTGAGCGCCAGGCCGAACCCGGCGGCGGGCCCGTTGACGGCGGCGATCACCGGCTGCGGCAGCGCGCGCAACCCCAGGATCAGGGTGGACATGTGCTGCTGGTTGCCCAGCCGGTCACGCGATTCGTCGCTGCCGTCGTTGCCAGGAGCGGCGCCGTAGCCGTGGAGATCCAGGCCGGCGCAGAACCCGCGTCCGGCGCCGGTGAGGATCACTGCGCGGCAGGCTCTATCGGTGGCGATGTGGCGCAGCTGGACGTGCAGCTCCTCGCACAGCTCCGCTGTCATGGCGTTGAGCTGCTCAGGGCGGTTGAGCGTGATCTGGCGGACGTGCGGCGCAGGCTCGTTGATCAGCAGCAGCGGGTCCATGGGCGGCGGATACTACGCGCTGGCCCACTGTGTGACACTGGCGCACATGGGTGCGGTTACAGCCAGGGTGGCGGTGGTGGGCCACGTGGAGTGGGTGCGCTTTGCCCGCGTGGAGCACGTGCCGCAGGCGGGGGAGATAGTCCATGCGAGCGCCCAGTTCGAGGAGCCGGCCGGTGGCGGCGCGGTGGCGGCGGTGCAGCTGGCGCGCCTGGCGGGCAGCTCGACGCTTGTGAGCACGCTGGGCGATGACGAGCACGGGCGAGCGTCGGTGGCGCGTCTGCGCGAGCTCGGCGTGGAGGTGCGAGCGTCGCTGGTGAACGCGCCCACCCGCACGGCGGTGACGCTGGTGGACGAACGGGGCGAGCGCACCATCACCACGTTCGGTGAGCGTTTGCAGCCGCGTGGTGCGGACGAGCGGAGCTGGAGCGGTGTCAGCGATGTGGATGCGGTGTACTTCACCGCGGGAGACGTGGATGCTCTGCGCCGGGCGCGCGAGCTCGCGCGTGTTTTGGTGGCATCGCCACGCGCTGCAGATGCGCTTGGGCACGGGGTGCGGCTCGACGCGCTGGTGCTCAGTGGCGATGACTCCAGCGAGCGCGCTGTGGCCGAGCGTGTGCGGCAGGACGCGGAGCTGGTGGTATGGACGGAAGGGGCTGACGGGGGCAGCTACCGCGAGCTCTCAGGCGCAAGTGGGCGCTGGGAGGCGGCACCGCTGCCTGGCGAGCCGGCTGATTCATACGGCTGCGGAGACTCGTTCGCCGCCGGTTTTACCTACGGTCTGGGTACAGGGCTTGCCGTCCCGGACGCGCTTGCGCTGGCTGCCCGCTGCGGTGCCGCGTGCCTGACCGGGCGTGGACCGTATGAGCGCCAGTTGCGCCACTAGCAAGGCTGACCAAAGGTCCAATTGGCGCCTGCCGGCTGCTGGCCGTGGAACCATCGGGCGGATGCTTCGAACCCGCACATGCACCGTCCTGCTGGCGCTTGTGGCGATGCTGACGTTGCCGTGTGCGCCTGCGTACGCGGCGGGCATCGACGGCATCTCGGATCAAAACCTTCGCACCGAGTGGGTTGGCGGTGCGCCCACATCTCACATTCGCTACGCCCGCCTGGTCATACCGTGGGACGTGATGGCGGCTGCCAGCGGCGAAGCGCTCCACTTCGAACTGCTGACGGCGTGGCTTGCCGACGTCAAAGCGCTGGGCCTGATTCCAGACGTGGCGATTGCGCAGGCGGAAGCGCCACTGGCGCTGACCGACGGTGAAGTCCTCCCACGCGTGCCGGACACGCAGCCCAGCTACGGACGGTACGTGGCTGAGCTGCTCAGCTACGCGGTTTCGGTGGGCGAGCCGATCTCCTACCTGGAGGCGTGGAACGAGCCGAATAACGCGGGTCTCGGTGATGCCGGCGTGGGCCATCCGTCTGCCCGCACGGCGGCGGAATTCATGAACACCGCCACGGTGCAGTGCGCGGACTACGGCTGTACGCCGATCGCGGGGAACTTCCTGGATGCCGAGTACCGGAGGACGGGGCATCCCGAAGTCCACGAAGGCGCGACCGGAATGGGGGTGGCGTACGAGCGGGAATACGACAGCTACCTCGACCCCGTCAACCCGCCTATATGGGGGTTTCATCCCTATGCGGCGGTCAGGTACGAAACGGCCGAAGCGGTGGCCGAATTCCGTGGTGCCCTGCCAGACCCACAGGACTCGATGTGGTTCACCGAGGCGGGGGTGTATGAGTGCAAAGGCGGGCAGGTGACCGGGCCGAGAGACGGCGCTGGGGAACAGGAAGGCGGCGCCATGTATCTCAACCGGCTGATCGACCACGAATTCGACGTGGCTCACACCTTTTACTACGAGCTGAAGTCACCGTCCGAGGAACAGGAACAGGCGTGTCCTCACGGCGAAGACACGTCGCTGTTCAGCCACGCCGGCCAAGCGCATGGTGCTGCACGGATCCTGCTCGGAGGGGGGCCGTCGCTTCGATCCGCTGTTGCCGAAGCGCAAGCGCTGCCAGCAGGCCGTTCGCTGAATGCCGACGAAGGTGGCCTTCAGGACTGGACCACGAACAATATGCTGCCCGTCCATGGGCTTTGAACAGATCACCTCAGACGTTCCACAGATCTCCACCGACGTGGCCGACCGCGTGATGACGATCACGCTCAACCGGCCGGATCGGCTGAACGCGTGGACGGGACAGATGGGCGAGGAACTGATGCTGGCGTTCGACCGCTCGGACGCGGACGACGAGGTGAGGGTGGTGATCGTGACTGGCGCCGGCAGGGGCTTTTGCGCGGGCGCTGACCTGGCCACGGGCGGGGAGACATTCGACTACCGGGCGCGCGAGGCGGTGGCGGACGGCGCGCCGCGTGACAACGGCGGGCAGTTCACGCTGCGGGTGTTCCAGTCCAAGAAGCCGGTGATCGCAGCCATCAACGGGCCAGCGGTTGGCGTGGGCGCCACCATGACGCTGCCGATGGATGTGCGCCTGGCGTCGGAGGAGGCGCGCATGGGCTTCGTGTTCGCGCGCCGCGGCATCATCCCGGAGGCGTGCTCCAGCTGGTTCTTGCCCCGTGTGGTGGGCATCAGCCGCGCGATGGAGTGGGTGGCCACCGGCCGCGTGTTCACCGCGCAGGAGGGCCTGGATGCTGGGCTGCTGCGCAGCGTGCACCCGGCGGGCGAGCTGCTGGGGGCGGCCAACGCGTTGGCGCAGGAGATCGCGCAGAACACGGCGCCGGTGTCGGTGGCGCTTGCCCGCCAGCTGATGTGGCGGATGCTGGGCGCCGATCACCCGATGGTGGCCCACCGGGCGGACTCGCGCGGGATGTTCTCGCGCGGTCAGTCGGCGGACGCGGTGGAGGGCATCACGTCGTTCCTCGAGAAGCGTCCGGCGGTGTTCCCCGATCGCGTGAGCGAGGGGCTGCCGGAGATCATGCCGTGGTGGAGCGAGCCGGAGTTCGAGTAGCGGTGTCTAGCCGAGCGCCAGGTCGAGCTGTCGTCTGAAGGCCGGCGGATCGATCGCGGGATATCGATACAAGTCCGGCTCGATCGCCTCGTACAGAGCGCGCGTACGTGCGGGCTCAATGAGTCCGTTGGTTAGCATGCTGCGAACGTCGTCGAGATCCTGCTCAAAGCCTCGCTCGATCTTCGACAATGCCTGGGAGTAAAAGTCAAATTGATGGACGGCGATGTTGCCCTCTTGGAATACAAGTGGGCTACGCTCGCGCCAACCTGGCAGCTCGGGGATGAAGTCAGGCGGCGAAGCGAGCTCGATGTTGATCCCCAAGCTCTCCTTCAGCCTCGGCAGCTCTCTCAGCAGCTCGTCGGCTTCAGGTTCAAACCGAAGATCGACGTCGATCGTAGTCACCCGCCAACCCTCCAACACGGCGGTTGAGCCACCGGTGAGATAGATCTTGACTGGGCTACGAGCCACACGCCCAAGCTCGCGGGCGAGAGTCCGTATGCGCTGCTCGTCAACCGGGGGGCGCATGCTCGGCCGCACGCACGAAGCTGACGACCCGGCGGAGAAGCGCGTTGTAGCGGCTATGAGCACCGCCATCGCGCTCGGACAGCAGTTCGTAGAGACGATGTGACGAGTCGGTGCTCTTCCCATGTGGCACGTCGAAGCCCAGTGCTCGAAGTCGAGGCGCTGCCATCGTCACCAGCAGGGATGCCTCGCTCTCGCGCCCGGCGGAGAGATCGGTTAGGCCTTGGCTCACCAGCTCATGGCCAGGCAGGCTTCTCGACACGCTCTTCATAAGCCAATCTTAGTGCGCCGTGCTTGGCCAGATTGGTTTCGGATGGCGTTAGCCGGGGTTGTTGGTTGTGTCGATCGTGCGACTCAACCGTGCTTCCAGTTTTGGGATGAGCTTGTAGAAGACCCAGAAGGTCGCTGTCACTGCCGCCACGGTCGCGAGAAACGGAAGCTGCGCCCGGTGGAGAAACGGGTGGCGTGCCACTTCGGCGCCCATCACTCCCGCTGCGCCAGCCAAGAACGCGGCTCCTGTGTATAGGACCGCTGCGGCAAGACCGCCCGACAATCGCCACTCTCTCGCAAATGGCTCGAAATGCGTCAACCACGCATAGAGGATCAGCAGGATCGAGGCGCCTTTGAGAAGCGCGGCTGATTCGCTGCCCAACTGGCGTTGCAGGATGACAAAGAGAGTGGCCCATGCATAGCCACCCATCACAAACGCAAAGACGGTGAGGCCTCGTTCGGCCCATAGGCGGTTTGTCTCGGAATCCTCGGTCAGTGTTTCAACCCATCTCAGCCGGGGGCGCGTGAGTGCGGCTGTGAGCATCGTGCCGCCCGCGATCGCCAGGATGATCTCTTTGCTGCCAGAGCTGGCGGCCACTGAGTGGATAACTGCGGAGACGGGCACGCCCAGCTATTCGACATATTGAATTTCCACCTTTAGCATGCCTCACCCCGGCAGCTCCTGCACCAAAGACAGCACAGGCGCGAACAGATCCCCTTTTTCCTCCACCCGCTTCAGAACGTCCCCCGCCTCGAACGCCAACAGCGCGGCATCCCCGGCGTCGAGCGCGTCCTGAACCTCCTCCCACTCCAGCGGAGTGGATGCGGTGGGCCGCTGGGTGGCGCGCAGCGAGTACACGCACACGGTGGTCTTGTTGCGGTCGTTTTGGCTCCAGTCGATCAGCACCTTGCCGGGTCGCTTGGCCTTGCTCATGCGCGACACCACCAGCTCCGGCTGTGTGCTCTCCAGCAGCTCGGCCACCGTCTTGGCAAACGTCTTGGTGTGATCGAAGGTGACACGGCTGTTGTTGAGCGGCACGTACATCTGCAGCCCCTTGGAGCCGGACGTCTTCACAAACGACTGCAGCCCGAGACCGTCGAACATGCCGTGCAGCTGCAGCGCCACCCGGCAGCACTCCACAGCGGTGGCCGGTGGTCCGGGGTCGAGGTCGAACACCAGCGCGGTGGGCCGCTCCACGTTTCCGCACAGCGCCAGCGGCGTGTGCAGCTCGATGGCGGCCAGGTTTGCCAGCCACACGAGCGTGGGCAGGTCGTTGGCCAGCGTGTAGTCGATGCGCTTGCTGCCGGCTGGCAGCGATACGGTACGCACCCAGTCGGGCCGGTGCGCGGGCGCGTGCTTTTGGAAGAACGACTTGCCGTTCACGCCGTCCGGCCAGCGGGTGACGGTCAGCGCTCGGTCGTACAGGTGCCCTAACAGCACCGGCGCGATCGAGCGGTAGTAGTGGATCAGATCGCCCTTGGTGAAACCGCTTTTCGGGTAAAGCACCTTGTCCCGGTTTGACAGTTTCAGCTGGCGCCCGTCCACCTCCACAATGCTGTCGTTGCCGGATACTCCTGTGCCCTCGCGCACCACATCGCCGGCCGGCTTGTCGCCCCGCAGCCCCAAGAACACGGGGTGGCGCAGGGCGCCGCCGGCGGTCCAGTGCGCGAACTTCACCTCCACCACCACCTGCGGCTCACAGAACACTGCCTCGCGCGGCGGTTGTTCACCACCGCCATCGCTGTCGAACGGTGAGCGCTCACGCTCCAGCGGTCCGAGCAGCTCGGCCAGCCGCTCCAAATCGCTGTCGTCGAAGCCGCTGCCCACGCGCCCCACGTAGCGCAGCTGCCGCAGCTCACGCACGCCCAGCAGCAGCGCGCCAATGCTGCCCCTGCGCTTGCCCTTGCCGGGCAGCCAGCCGCCCACCACGAACTCCTGGCGCTGCACGGTCTTGATCTTCACCCAGTGGCCGCTGCGCGCGCCGGGCAGGTAGGGGGAATCCAGTCGCTTGGCCACGATCCCCTCCAGGCCCTGCTCGGCGCTGGCGGCCAGCAGCGCGGCGCCGTGGCCGACGGCGTACTCGGGCGTTTGCCAGTGTGCGCCCTTCAGCTCCATTGCGTCCAGTAGCTCCCTGCGCGCCTGATAAGGCTGCTCCAGCAGCGAGTGCCCGTCCAGCCACAGCAGGTCGAAGATCACGTACGTGACCGGCTGCGTGCGCGCCTGCCTGATGGCCTGCGCCTTGGTGGGCGTGTGCATCCGGCCTTGCAGCGCCGCGAAGCTGGGCCGCCCGTTCTCGTCGAAAGCCACGATCTCGCCGTCGAGCACCGCTTCGTGTGAGCTGAGCGCGGCGCCCAGACCGTTGAGCTCTGGGTAGCGGTCGGTTATGTCTTTGAGGGTGCGGCTTTCCAGCCGCAGCTGGCGTGGTCTGCTGTAGGCCAGCGCGCGCACGCCGTCCCACTTGATCTCGAATGCCCACTGCGCATCGTCTTTGGGCAGCTCCCCGCTGCGCGACAGCATCGGCGCGATCTTGCTGGGCATGGCCTGCCGGTGCGGGTCGGCCGGCGGGTCCATGCGGTGGATCATCCAGTCCCTGGGCGGGTTGTGGTCCTTGTCGATGGCAAACAGCGCATAGCGCGCGCTCTCGCGCTGGCCGTGCAGCAGCACCTCGATCTTGCGCGGCTCCCACTTGAGCGTGTGGTAGGTGCCGCTGTCCCATACGGTCATGGAGCCGGCGCCGTACTGCCCCTTGGGTATCTCTCCGTGGAACTGCAGGTACTCCAGCGGATGGGCCTCGGTGGCGGCCGCGAAGTGGTTCTCCCCTGGCGCCGGCGGCAGGCCCTTGGGCACTGCCCACGACGCCAGCACGCCATCGCGCTCCAGGCGCAGATCCCAGTGCAGGCTGCGCGCGTGGTGCTCGTGGATCACGAAGCGCTGCTGCTCGGCACCGGCGCTGTCGCTCGGCTCGGGCTCCGGCGTGGCGCTGAAGTCGCGTTTGCCGCGGTAGCGCTTCAGCTTCGTGTCCGCGGGCGGGTCGGGTTGTGGCGCACTGCCACGCTTGCCGGATGAGCCGCGGGTGGGCACCTACCGCGAAGCGGCGGGTTTCTTGCTGGCGGCCGGTTTCCTGGCCGCCGGTCTCTTGGCCGCCGGTTTCTTGGCCGGCGTTTTCTTGGCAGGCGCTTTGCGTTTCTTTCCGCCTGAGCCTTCGCGGGCGCGGACGGCGTCGAGGCTGGCCTTCAGGGCGCTCATCAGGTCGGGTGCTGGGGCGCTGACGGCCTCGGGCGTGGTCTGCACGGCGATCGTCTTGCCGTTGGCCTTGCGCTCGATCAGCTCCAGCACCGCCTGGCGGTAGGTGTCGCTGTACTTGTCCGGCTGGAAGTCGCCGGCCAGCGAGTCGACCAGCTGCTTGGCGATGTCCAGCTCGCGCTTGGTGGTGTTCACCTCGGTGGCGTCGGCCACCTCGTCGATGCGCTCGGCGGGCAGGATTTCATCGGCGAAGATCATGGTGGCCATGCCCAGCACGTCGCCCATCGGGCGGATCGCCACGAGCGCCTCCTTGGAGCGGATCACCACGCGCGCGATCGCCACCTTGCCCGTCTCCTTCATCGCTTCCAGCAGCAGCCGGTAGGGCTTGGCGCCGCCGGCGGCAGGCGCCAGGTAGTAGGGGTGGTCGTAGAACACGGGGTCGATCTGGGACAGCTCCACGAAGTCCTCGATCTCGATCGTCTTGGTCTTGGCCGCCTGGAGCGCCTCCAGCTCGCCCGGCTCGATCACCACGTAGCGGTCGGGCGCGATCTCATAGCCCTTGACGATGTCCGCGTACGGAACCTCCTCGCCGCTGTGCGGGTCCACGCGCTTCTGCGCCACGCGCGCGCCCGTCTTGCTCGACAGCTGGTGGAAGCGCACGCTCTTGCGGTCGAGCGCGCTGTACAGCTTGACGGGCACGCTGACCATGCCGAAGCTGATCGCACCGGTCCACATTGCGCGGGGCATCGCTCAGTAGTACCACCTGACGGCGCCCACTTCCAACCCTGCAAAATCACGGCCGGGTACGCGCTCGCGCAACCTGGCACTAATTACACCCAGAGTGCCATGTTCAGCTTCCGGCAGTGCTACGTACTTGGCCCCACGCTGTGGGGCAGCAGGTCGGCGGGGTTCTCCCAGCCGAACGGGTGCTGCTCCTCGACGTCAGCGTCTCCAGCATCGCCGGCCGACAGCCGCGCGGAGTAGATCGACGGTGCGCCCATGATCCTGGCCAGCACGGTGGCCTCCACCACTGCCAGCAGCGTGGGCACCATCAGCGCGTCGGCGTGGTGGGTGAGCTCCAGCATTAGCACCACCGCCGCCAGCGGGCCCTGCATGCAGGCCCCCAGCACGGCCGCGCCGCCGACGATGGCGTAGGCGCCCAGCGACGCGCCCGGCCAGATCTGCGACCAGCCCTCGCCCAGCAGGCCGCCCAGCAGCACGCCGAACGTGAGCGTGGGGGTGAACAGCCCACCGGGCGCGCCGCTACCCAGACAGGCGGCGGTGGCCAGCGGCTTGAGCACCATCAGCACCGCCAGCAGCGCCACGCTCAGACGCGCCACCAGCGCCAGCTGCACCACGTCCTTGCCGTTGCCCAGCAGCTGCGGGTAGGCGATCGCCACCGCGCCCAGTGCCGCGAACACCGCGATCGGCACCGCCATCCGCAGCCAGCCGCTGAGCCGGAACGTGTGCGCCAGCGCGATCATGCGGATGTAGCCCACCGACGCCAGCCCCGCGATCGGCCCCAGCAGCAGCGCCCACACCACCAGCGAGGCGTGGATGGGGTAGGTGGGGATCGAGTAGGTGGGGGTGGAGGGCAGCGCGATCCACGCCACCCCGGTGGCGATCAGCGAGGTGGCAAGCGCCGGCAGCACCAGCGGCAGCGTGAGCGTGCCCAGCAGCACCTCCAGCGCGAACAGCGCGCCGCCCAGCGGCACGTTGTACACCGCCGCCATGCCCGCGCCGGCGCCGCACGCCACCAGCAGCCGCCGCTGCCAGTGCGGCAGCTTGGCCCAATCGCTGAGCGCGCTGGCCACCGCCGCGCCGGTGCGCTGCGGGGCCGCCTCGCGGCCCAGCGACGCGCCCAGCCCCACCACCGCGATCGAGTGCACAGAGCGCGCCAAGCTGGACAGCAGCGGCAGTCGCGCGCCGCGCAGCCACAGCGCCTCTGAGACCTCGCCGCCGCCGCGGCTGCCCAGCAGCAGCGAACCGCCGCCGGCCACCGCGCCGCCGACCGTGAGCACCAGCACCCGCCGCGTGTCCGAGCTGCGCTGCACCGCCGCCAGGAACGTGCCCGAGTGATACGACCACGCCACGTGCTCGATCGCACGCAGCAGCTCCATCAGCGCCGCCCCGCCCAGGCCCGCCCCCAGGCCGACCAGAACGACCAGCATCCAGAAGCGTGCGCCGTAGGAGGCAACGATCCCTTTGCCGGGAACGTTGGGCTGATGGGAGGGAGCGGCCACGCAGCCCACAGTCTGACGCCGCCCGCGGCAGCGAATGTTGCGAGGTTCTCATCAAACTGGCCAGCCAGCCAGTATGATCGCGGGCAAGCATCCAATGGTGGGCTAGCGCGGAGGTCTGGAATGGCAACGGTTGAACGCGACATCGAGAGTTTGGAACTGACCGAAGAACAGTTCTGGACGGACGGGCCGCCGTATGAGGTGTTCAAGCAGATGCGCAGCCAGTGCCCCGTGCACTTCACCGAGCGCTTCGAACTGTTCCCCGAGGAGGAGGGCTTCTGGTCGATCACCACGGCCGATGACGTGCACACCGTCAGCCGCGACTGGCGCACGTTCTCATCGGAACGCGGCGGTGTGCTGGCCGCGCGGGCTGGCTTCCCGCTGGAGCTGGCGCAGGCGATGTTCATCGGCATGGACCCGCCCAAGCACGACCGTCTGAAGGCGCTGTTCCAGGCCGGCTTCACGCCGCGGCGCATCGCCGCGCACGAGGACTCCATCAGAGCGATCGCCAACCGCGTGCTCGACCGGCTGGACGGGCGCGACACGTGCGACCTGGTCGAGGACGTGGCCCAGCCGATCGTCGCCCGCGTGATCGGCAGCTTCATGGGCATCGAGGAGGACGAGGACGTGATCTGGGCGCGGCTGATGAACGCCGTGCTGGGCGCCGGCGACATCGACCTCAACCCCGGTGGCTTCGAGGGCGCGCTGGAGAAGGATCTGCCGGAGATCTTCGACCGCTGCCGCAAGCTGATCGCCGCCCGCCAGCAGAACCCCACCGAGGACCTCACCAGCGTGCTGGTGCACGCCGAGATCGACGGCGAGAAGCTCAAGGAACACGAGATCGTGATGGGCTTCTTCCTGCTGATGGCCGCCGGCAACGACTCCACCAAGGCCACGTTCTGCAGCGGCATGCGCGCGCTGATGGAAGACCCGCAGCAGAAGCGCATGCTGGTGGAGGACCCCGCGCTGATCCCGGGGGCGGTGGAGGAGTCGCTGCGCATGTTTCCCGCGTTCGCGCACTTCCGGCGCACAGCCACATGCGACACGGAAATAGGCGGAAAGAAGATCCGCGAGGGCGAGAAGGTGGTGATGTGGTACGTCTCGTCCAACCGCGATGAGACGCGCTATGAGGACGCCGATCGGTTCGACGTGCTGCGCAACCCCGAGCACCAGGCCTTCGGCGCCGGTGGCAGGCACTTCTGCCTGGGCACCGCGCTGGCACGGCTGGAGCTGAAGATCATGCTCGAGGAAACGCTCAAGCGCTACCCGGACATCGAGCTCAACGGCCGCCCCGCCGCAGTGGAGTCGCTGTTCATCAACCAGCTCAAGTCGCTGCCGGTCAAGCTCGGCGCTCGCGCCTGAGCTACGCCTGCGGCGAGGCGCAGAACGCGCACTTGCGCGCTTCGCGCGGGATTTCACTGAGGCACTCGCTGCACTGCTTCGTCTCCAACGCTTCCTCCACACCCACTTTGCGCCGCGCGTTGATCACGTTGACGGGCTTGACCACGAAGAAGAACACCGCCGCGCCCACCGACACGAACGTGATCGCCGCGTTGATGAAATCGCCGTACCAGAAGCGGCTGTTGTGGATGGTGAACGACAGGTCGCCGAAGCTCGGTTCGCCCACCACCGCCGCGATGATCGGCGTGATCAGGTCGGCCACAGCCGCTTTCACCAGCGCCGCCGCCGCCGTGGCCATGATCAGCCCGACCGCGATTTCGATCAGGTTGCCCTTGAACAGGAATTCCTTGAACTCCTTGATCATCGTCCCTTCACTTCGCCGCGTACACGCTCATTCCTGTTGGGGCCAGGAGATCTAGCTCCTCGGCGGGCAGCGGCCGTGAGATGAAGTAGCCCTGGCCGCGGTCGCAGCCCAGCGTGGCCAGGTACTCCATCACCGGCTCCGTCTCGATGCCCTCCGCCACCACCGTCAGCTCCAGGTTGCGCGCCAGGTCGATGGTGGAGCGCGCGATCGCCTCCGCGCGCTTGTCGGTGAGGATGTCGGTGATGAAGCTGCGGTCGATCTTGATCTCGCTGGCCGGAAGTTTGGCCAGGTATTCGATCGACGCGTTGCCCGTGCCGAAGTCGTCGATCGACACGCCCACTCCCGCCGCCCGCAATGCCTCCAATACCGCCACCGCGCGGTCCGGGTCGACCATCGCCGCGCTCTCCGTCACCTCCAGCGTCAGCTGGCTGGCCGGCACCTGATGGCTTTGCAGCAGCTCCGCCACCTGACGGGGCAGCTCCGTGTCCAGCAGGTTGCGCGCCGACAGGTTGACCGACATCTCAAGCTCGATCCCGTCCTTCAGCCAGCGGGCCGCCTGCGCGATCGCCTCCTCGATCACGTACAGCGTCAGCGCGCCCACCAGCGCCGTCTGCTCCACCAGCGGAATGAACGTGGGCGGAGACAGCAGCCCATGCTCCGGGTGCTGCCAGCGCACCAGCGCCTCCACGCCGGCCGTGCGCCCGCTGCGCAGGTCCACCTGCGGCTGGTAGTGCAGCACGAACTCGCGACGCTCCAGCGCGCTTCGCACCTCTCCCAGCAGCTTCAGGCGGGTGGCGTCGAAGCGGTCGCACTCCTTCGAATAAACCTCGATCCTGCTGCAGCGCTGGCGCGCGTGCGACAACGCCGCGTCCGCGCGTTGCAGCAGCGTGTCGGTGTCCCCGGCGTGCTCGCCCAGCACCGCCATGCCGATGCTCGCCTCCACGTTCAGCGCCACCACCTCCAGCACGATCGGCGCCTCCAGCTCCGACTGGATCGCTCCGGCCACATTCAGCGCGTCGCCCACACCATCGAGCTGGGGGCACAGCACCGCGAACTCGTCGCCGCCGATGCGCGCCACCAGCGCTTCCTGCTCCACACAGCCCTGCAGGCGCCGCGCCACCTCGCACAGCACCTCATCGCCGTTGGCGTCGCCCAGCGTGTTGTTGATCGCCGTGAAGCCGTCCAGGTCCAGCACCAGCACCGCCACGCTGCCCGGCGCCGAAGCTTTCGCCCGCACCGTCTCTGACAGGCGCTCGATCAGCAGGTTGCGGTTGGGCAGGCCGGTCAGCTGGTCGTAGTGCGCCAGCTGGTAGTTCTCGCGCGCCTGGCGGCGCAGGTTGCGCGACGCCCGCGCCACGATGCGGTACAGGATCACCCACAGCAGCGCCAGCCCCAGCGCCACCAGCAGCGCGATCTCGCGCTTGTCGTGGGACACCGCCGCCGCGATCGGCTTGTAGCTGAGATAGATCTCAAACGCTCCCACCGGCGGGCCCCACGCCTTGAAGCGGAGCGGAACGTACACCTCCACCAGCTGTCCCAGGCCGACCTCGCTGGCCGTCTCGGAGTGCGCGCTGGGGGTCATCACCGCGGCGTCGTTCGGGCTACCGGCCAGCGCGTTCAGCAGATCGTCGCTCGGCTGAAGCGTGCGTCCGATCAGCGCGTGATCGTCGGAGTAGATCACCTTGTGTTTGGCGTTCCACACCTTGATCCGCGCCAGGTTCTGTGTGACCGAGCGCGCGCTCAGCTGCTCATCCAGCGCTCTCACTCCCGCAGCCGTCAGCCCCGTGTTCATGTCCGGGGGGGACAGCCGCGGCTGCACCGCCACATGCGCAATGATCTGCGCCGACTGCGAAGCGTCGGTGAGCGTGCGCGTCACGATCTGCTGTTGCAGCACGCGCGCCAGCACAAAGCCCAGCGCCACCATCGGCACCAGGCTCAGCAGCGCCACCTGGCGTGTAAGGCTCAAATGGCCCACAGGACCGTTGCGATTGCCTTGGAACCGCATGTCTCCATCTACGGGCGCATGTTCAGAGAGCTGGAGTTTGTGTGCAGATGCCGGACGAAAAATCTGGCGGAGCTTCGAGCTCGATCCCGGCGCGCCGCCCGAGCGCACCGGCGATCGCGCCGAGCGCCTGGCGCAGAAGTACGGCATGACCGTGCAGCAGGCACGCGAAGCCGAGCAGCGGCTGATGGACGTGGCGGCGGGCGTGGGCCTTCCCTTCCGCTTCGACATCGCCCGCAGCGGCAGCACCTTCGACGGCCACCGCCTCGTGCACCTGGCCGCAACCCACGACCTCCAGGACGCCATGAAGGAGCGCCTGCTGCGCGCGTACTTCACCGAAGGCGAGCTGATGTCCGATCACCACGCGCTCGTGCGCATGGCCGTGGAGGTGGGGCTGGACGAGCAGGAGGTCCGCCAGCTGCTCGCCGGCGACCGCTACGCCGATGACGTTCGCCAGGACGAGCGCACCGCCGGCGAGCTGGGAATCGGCGCCGTGCCCACGTTCGTGGTCGACCGCAAGCTCGGCGCATCCGGCGCGCAGCCGCCTGAGGCGCTACTCGAGCTGCTGCGCCAGGGCTGGGCCAAGCGCAGTCCCGCACCGGTGTAGCAGGACTGCTACGCTTGATCCTGTGTCGGTCACGATTCCACAGCGCGAGCTGCGCAACCAGATAAGCGAGGTACTCAGACGCGCCGAAGCTGGGGAGCGCTTCACGATCACTGTGGGTGGGCGTCCCGTGGCCGAGCTTGGACCGCTGAGTAACACTCGCCGGCCGGCAGCGCCCGACCGGCTTGCGGCGATCCTTGCGGAGGCGCCGGCGGACACCGCATGGGCCGCACAATTGCGCCAGATGCGCGAGGAAGACGTCGCTGCGGCGGGGGACACCTGGGCCGCTTGACGGCGCTGATCGACACCAGCGTCCTGATCGACGGCATCACGCCCGAGATCGATGAGCCGTGGGTAGTGAGCGCCATCTCGGTCGGTGAGCTGGAGGCGGGCGTGCTGCTGGCAACCGACGATGCCACGCGCGCTGCGCGGCTGCGGCTGCTGGGTGCCGTCCTCACAGAGGCTCCCGTCGTCGATGTCGATCGCGCAGTCTCCGCCCGATATGGCGAGCTGCGTACCGCCAGCGGAAGGCGACCGACGAACGACCTCTGGATCGCAGCAACCGCACTCGCCCACGACTTCACCCTCATCACTTGCGACCAACGCCAAGCAGCGCTGCCGCTGGTCCGCGTGACGCTCGTATCGCACGGCGCATCGAGTCTCGCAACCATGCCCTGATGGTCGCGCCATTAGAAAGCGCTTCCGAAGTCATAGTGATCCGCCAGTGGCAGCGGCAGAGCCGAACGATCGATCCAGTCTTCGGCCGTCGGCCATGACGGCTCACGCTGGTTCAGCAGGATGCCGTGGCTCGACCATGGTTCCTTGAGTTGACGAGGCCGGGCTCCGAGTAGTTCGACAACGTCGTCGTATGTCAGCAACTCCATGGAATAGCCCTGAAGGCTTCGTCCTGCAGCGGCAACCTCGTCTCGGGCGGCGCTGGAGAAATCTCGCGCCGTCGTAATTACCATTCCACGCGGCACGCCGTCTCTCATCATCACACCGTGGAGTTCGCGAACGACCTGGACACTCTCGCGCTTGCCAAAATCGGCACGCCGCTTTACCTGAATCAAAGTTGTTTCACTATCTGTTCGGACCGCCTTGATGTCTATCCCACCATCCCTGCGACCGCCGAGCAGCACGATTTCGCAGTCACCTCGGCTGTCCCTGAGGCAGTCGGCCATCAATGCCTCGAATCGAAATGGGTCAAAATTTGCGAGCTTGTGCGGATGACGCGCCAGGTATCCTCTGGCAAGGGCCAGCGGCGTGTCCAGGGCGAAAGGATCAAAGCGCCGCATGACTGCATAGGTATGAAGGAACTGCTCGAACACGCAAGACCGCGTACGAGCACACGGCCGAGCTGCACCTGGTCACGATACTTCTGGGATTGGCCGGGATTGGCGAGTCCGTGCAACCCCCAGACCAGGTCATCGTAGTCACTGCGCTGCCCCCCGAGACCTTCGCGGGCCAGTCTATATGCGTCGGTCTCGGTCTCAATGAATGATCCCGCGCTGGGAAAGAAGTGAGTATGCGCATAAGTCTCGTATCCAAGTACATGAGTCGGAGTCGCCTGCGTCGGATCGGTAGCGAGAATCACAGGCTCGACGGGTGGGGTAGGCAATGATCCGTATCCGAAGTAGTCGTCCACGTCGCGGAGGGTCAGCTTTGTCCTACGACGGCGCTCTTGTACAAGCATCGATATGGCGCCGACTACAACAGTATTTCCCAGTGCGCGGAGCGCCCTTCGGGATATCGCTGTTTTGCGTGGACGCTTCGACACCATTGGGCAAATAATGTCATACGGTAAAAATGGCGTTACAGCTAGCGAAAACGACCAGTGTCATCAGGCTGCGCGCCCCGGCAAATCGCCTGCGCCACCGCGACCGCCACCTCGGCGCGCTCGCGCAGAGACGAGCGCAGCACGAACTCCTCGGGGGAGTGGGCATGCCCGCCGCGCGGCCCCAGGCCATCGATGGTGAGCGGGATGGTGGCCGCGAAGTGGCTGGCGTCGCTGGCGCCGCCGCGCGCCACCCCCACGATCGCCCGCCCCAGCAGCTCGCCGGCTGACTCCAGCACGCCGGCGGTGGCCGCGCGGCTGTCCATGCCCGGCCAGCTGCGCAGCAGCTCCACTTCCACGCGCGCGCCTTTGACCGAACGCGGGATCGCGTCGATGACCTGCCGGAAGCTGCTGTCGTCGCGTGCGCGCACGTCGATCGTCAGCTGCCCGTCGGCCGGCACCACGTTCATGGCGCCGCCCGCGCTGATCCGCGCCGGCACCACGCTCAGCGCCTCGGTGCCCGCCGGGTCGTGCAGCGCGCCCGCCACGGTGGCCGCCTCGGCCACGGCCAGCAGCGCGTTGATCCCCGCGTCCGGGTTCGAGCCGGCGTGGGCGGCGCGGCCGTGCGCCACCACCTCGATCGTGCCGGCCGCCTTGCGCTGCACCACCACCGCCTCATCGCCATCGAGGGTGCGCTCGCCCGCCTCGAAGCACAGGCACGCGTCATAGCCGCTGAAGCGCTGTGCATGGGCGAACGGCTGCAGGCGCCACTCCTCATCCACCACCAGCAGCACCGCCAGCTCGGCGAACAGCTCGCGGCGTTCCGCCAGCCAGCCGGCCAGGCCCAGCGCCAACGCCACCCCGCCCTTCATGTCAACCGTGCCCGAGCCGCGCCAGCGATCGCCTTCGTGGTGCAGCGGCTGATGCTCGGAGTGGGCCACCACGGTGTCCACGTGGCCGAGCAGCAGCATGCGCGCGCGCCCGCTGCCGGGCAGGCGGGCCAGCAGGTCGGGGGCGTGCTCTGGCGAGGAGCACGGCACCCGTTCGAGCACGGCGTCGCTCGGCAGGCGGCGCGCGCACAACGCCAGCGCAGCCTCCGCCCCCTCGCGGTCGCCGGATGGGCTCAAGATGGCCACCAGCGCCTCCAGGTCCAGCTCCGCTGCCTGCGCGATCGACTCGATGGTTGCGGGCTCTGTTGCACTCATTTGTCGGCGCTGAGCCCCAATCGATTGGCGTTGGACCGGTAGTTGTCGGCTGCTTGCGGGTTGTATCCGCTGGGTAGTCTTACCCGACAGAGTAATCCGAGAGGGGATGTGCGACGTGCGTCACGCGATCACGAAGATGCAGGGTTGGGCTTGTGGGCTGGCGCTGAGCGGAGCGCTCGTGCTGGGTCTGGCCCCCGCCGCCCAGGCCGCCAGTGCGCCCGGCGCCTACACGTCCTACGCGTCGGAGGTGACCGCCACCACGGCCAAGCTGAAAGGCTCCGTCAACCCCCACGGCCAGGGCACCAACTACTACTTCGAGTACGGCACCACCTCCAAATACGGCGCCGTCACGCCGCTGTCGCCGGCCGGCAACGCCACCCAGGGGGTGTCCGTGTCCGCAACCGTGACCGGGCTGGCCGCGCTCACCACCTACCACTACAGAATCGTCACCGAGAACGCCTCCGGCGTCGTCCCCGGCGGGGACCGCACATTCACCACCGCCAAGATCCCGCTGACGTTCGCGCTGTCGCTGCCCCCGCTCGACGTGTACGGCAGCCCGCTGACGGTCAGCGGCGTGCTGTCCGGCACGGGCGCGCCCGATCACGCGGTGGTGCTGCAGGAGGACCCCTTCCCCTACGTGACCGGCTTCAAAACGGTGGGCAACCCCGAGCTGACCGACGCCAACGGGCACTTCGCGTTCCCTGGCGTGACGCTGCTGTCCAACACCCAGCTGCGCGTGTCCACGCTCGACATGACGCCGGTGCTCAGCAGGGTGGTGCTGGAGCCGGTGGCCGTGCGCGTGACGCTGCACGTGAAAGCCAGCGGCGCCGGCTTCGCGCGCTTCTACGGGACCGTCATGCCCGGATCGGGATTGGCGCGGGTGTCCTTCCAGCTGGTCGGGCGCGGGCGCCTGCCGCACACGCTGGCCTCGATCGTGATCGACAGTCGCGGGGCGGCCACCCACTTCAGCCGCAGGGTCCGCATTCGCCATGCCGGGCTGTATCGCGCCTACGTGCAGGTGGCCAGCGGCGAGGTGACCTCCGGTCACAGCCGCCCGCTGCGCATCGGCTGACGCGCAGGAGCTGCGGCGGTGGTGCCGGCGCGCACCACGCGCGCCAGCTCCTCCTCGCTCAGCTCGATCGCACCTGCGCCGAGAGGATCGCGATGTCGTCGCGCACGCTGTCGTCGGGGTTGATCAGCGCCAGCAGCGCGTCGATGTTGTCCTTGGCGGATGATCGCGGTGTGCTCTGAAGCTGGCGGATCATGAGCTGGACAGGGATCGGATGCGTGGGGGCGTGGGCCTCGGGCAGCCCGTCGGTGTACAGCGCGAGCCCGTCGCCCGGCTCGAGGATTGCGGTGGCCTCTCCGATGCGCGGGTCGGCGAAGACCCCCAGCAGTGCGCCCGCATCGCCCAGCTCGTGCGCGTGGTGGCCGTCCGCTCGAACGATCAGCGCGGCGGGGTGACCGGCCACCGCGACGGTGAGCTCCGCGTGGGAGCCGCGCGTCTGGATGCGGGCCAGGATCGCCGTGGCGAAGCGCCCGTCGAAGGCGTCGTGCTCGAGCATCGCCTGGTTGACCTGGGAGAGGACGCTGGCCGGCGAGCTGGCCTGGCGTGCGTAGGCGGCGGTGGTGTGGCGCACGAACGCGGTCAGCGCGGCCGCCTCGGCGCCCTTGCCGCACACGTCGCCCACCACCAGCCAGCAGCTCTCCGGACAGTCGAACACGTCGTAGAAGTCGCCGCCCACCTCGCTGCTGGTGTCGCTCGGGCGGAAGTAGCCGGCCAGCTCGATGCCGGCGATCTCGGGCAGCTGGGCGGGGATCAGGCTGCGCCGCAGGGTGCGTGCGATCTGGGCGCGCTCGGCGTACAGCCGCGCATTGTCGAAGGCCAGCGCCGCGCGCCCGGCCAGATCCTCGAGCACCGCCAGCAGGCTGAGGTCGTGGCGAGCGTCGCTGTGCAGCTGCAGGAAGGAGATGGCGCCGAGCGTGCGGCCGCGGGCGATCATCGGGAACACGGCTGCGCGGGTGTAGCCGGCCTCGCGCATGAATCGCTCGTGCTCGTCGCTCTGGGCGGCGCGCTCGATGGCGCCGGTTTCGGTCAGGTCGCGTACGGCCCGCGAAGCGGCGCGGCCCAGTACCTGGGCCACCGGATGAGCGCTGTCCATGTCGAGCGGGAATTCCTCACGCATGCGCTGCACGCCGGCGGCCACCGCTGGGTCGACCGCGGCGGCCACAGTGCCATCGATCGCGCCGTTGTGGTCGAGCAGGTCGATCACGCACAGCTCGGCCAGGTCGGGCACGGCGGTGTGCGCGATCGTGCGCAGCGTCTCGGCCGGATCGAGCGATCTGTCCAGCTTGGCGGTGGCGGCGATCAGGATCTCCATGCGCCGGCGCTGCAGGCGCAGCCGGTTGAGCGCCGAGTGGATGACCATCGAGGCCAGCAGCGCCAGCACGATCCCGACGCACGCGACCGCCGCGAACCTGCTGGAGACGTGGGACTGGTAGAGCGCCGGCGCCAGGAACGCGATCAGGGCGGCGACCGACACCACCGCGAAGCGCGGGCGCGGCTGAAAGGCGGCGGCGTGACCGAGCGCAAGGAAGTAGATCAGCCCAAAGGGGCTGTCTGAGCCTCCGCTGGAGGCGCACAGCACCGCGATCACCAGCACGCCCCACAGCTCGGCCGCAAACGCCAGTCGCAGCCCGCCCCAGTCACGGCTGGCGGCGAGGAGCAGCAGCCCGGCGCTGAGCAGCGCGTCGAGTGCGACCGCGATCACGCCGGCGGGCGAGCTGACGTGCGGGAGCAGCGCCGCGCTCGAGCACAGCAGCCCGCCCACCAGATACAGTCCGGCGGCGATCGCGACCGCCACGCGCACTTCACGGCCGCTGGCCCGCTCCTCCGGATGCGCCAGCGCCAGTGTCTCGGCGATTGTCATGGCCACCTTCTCATCCCCTCGTCCAATAGTAGGAAGATGGCGGCCCCGGAGATTGACAACAGCCGCGCGGGCGCCGGCCGGGGCGCCTATGAGTCGCTGCCCAGGGCGTCCCTGTATTCGGCGGCCAGGTCCTCCAGCTCGGCGTTGTAGGCGGTGAGCAGCGCGAGCATGGTGTGCCAGCGCATCCCACGGGCGCCGTTCTCGATCTGTGACACGAACGTGGAGCGAATGCCGATGCGCTCGGCCGCCTGGACCTGTGTCAGGCCGGCGCGCTTGCGCAGACGGCGCATCGCTACGCCGAGCACGGTGTATGGCGCTGGAGGCTCGATCAAGTGACTTAATTCCACACTACGGCTAAGTTTTGGTAGTCTGCCGCTGGCCGTCAACGCTCCTGAACGTTGATTGCCTATACAACAGAAGTGGAGCTTCTGCAATGCCCGCAGAGACTACAGAGGAGCTGGATGTCAGGACTCAGCACGCCGTCGTCCTTGAACTCCTCAGCCGTTCACATGCACTCGGCATCTCCGAGCTCTACAGCGCCATTCAGCTCGACAGCTCCCAGATCGACAGCGCCGTACAGAGTTTGGCCGACGCCGGAGTCCTGCTGGTGGAGCGAGACCAACTGCAAGCCACAGCCGCGCTCAGGCGCATCGACGCCCTGGGCATGATCTCGGTCTGAGAACACGTTCTGGAGTGTCCGTTCGGGTAGGCTCGGCAGCTCCAACAGCATCACCGGAGCGCTGGGGGACTCGATCGCGGGCGGCGACAGCGAGTCGCTGTCGAGCGCGACCGCCAACCTCAGCCGCAGCGGCAGCACCACGTTCAACCCGTAGTCGTCTGAGCTGGCCCGGCGCGCCCGGCCTCCGCATCCGCGGGGGTCGGGCGGTCGGGCTGCTCCGCTCAAGCCCCCTGCGCGCTCACGCCGGGGTGAGCAGAATGGCGAGCAGGTCGCCGACGCTCTGATTGCGTGCCACGGCGTCCGGCAGTGGGAGATCGGCGTGGACCAGGTAGCTGTTGCGTCGGCCTTCGCGCTGTCGCGTGATGTAGCCGGCCTCGGACAGCTCGGCGACGATGCGGTGCGTGGCCCGTTCGGTGATGCCCACGCGCTCTGAGATGTCGCGGAGGCGAACGGATGGCTGCTGGGCGATGGACACGAGCACCAGGGCATGGTTGGTGAGGAACCTCCAGCGGCGGGTGGGCTCGTCCTCGGCGCTCATATAGCTAAGACTAGCAATACTAGATTTTGAGTTCATGTTATGGTGATTGGGTAGCGACGTGCGCATCCACAGCGTGCGCGCACACCCATCGAAACGAGTCCGTTCGTGTTGGCTGCGCAGCAGTGAGTCTGTCCGAGCCGCTGGCCGATCGCAGGCCGCCACGCATCTCCGCACGGCGGTCCTTGAAGGGGCCGCCGCCCTTTGCGCGCCGCGAGGGCGATCGGCATCTGCGCATCGCGATGCTGGCGCCGCCGTGGATCTCGGTGCCGCCGCCGGGCTACGGGGGGGTGGAGTCGGTTGTGAGCACGCTGACCGAGGCGCTGCGTGCAGCGCGGCAACGAGGTCACGCTGTTCTGTGCGCCGGGCTCGACTTCAAGCGCCCAGGTGGTGACGCTGCTCGATGGCTGCCACCCGGACGAGATCGAGCGCTCGCTGTACGAGGTCGACCACGTGGCTCGCGCGTTCGCCGCGATCGATCGTGGCGTGGCGCCCGGCATGGCCGGCTTCGACGTGGTGCACGATCACTGCGGCTTCACCGCGCTGGCGATGGCCGACAGGCTGGGCACGCCGCTGGTGCACACGCTGCACGGGCAGTTCACGCTGGAGACCGCGGCGTTCTACGAGCGCCACGCCCACAAGGCCACGCTGGTGGCGATCAGCCGCGCCGCAGCGTGCGATGGCGCCGGCGATCCTGAGCGACGCGGCGGTGATCCCCAATCCGATCGACGTGCGGCGCTGGCCGCTACGGGAGCAGAAGGAGAACTACCTGTTTTGGATCGGCCGCATGACGGAGGAGAAGGGGCCGCACCGCGCGATCGCGGCGGCGCGCATGGCGGGGGTGCCGCTGGTGCTGGCCGGGGTGATCCAACCCGGCCAGCAGGCGTTCTTCCGTGAGCACGTGGCGCCGCACATCGACGGCGAGCACGTGCGCTTCCTGGGAGAGGTCGGCGGGTCGGTGCGCCAGTCGCTGTACGCAGGCGCGCAGCGCGCTGCTGATGCCGATCACGTGGGAGGAGCCGTTCGGGATGGTGATGGTCGAGGCGCTGGCCTGCGGCACGCCCGTGATCGCGTTTCCCGCCGGCGCCGCAAGCGAGCTGATCGATCACGGCCATACGGGGTTCCTGGTCGAGGACGAGACCGCCATGGCCGCCGCGGTCGGGGATCTCGGGCGGATCAGCGCTCGTGCCTGTCGCGCCTGGGTGGCGGAGCACTGCGATGTGGATGTGGTCGCCGGCGCGTATGAGGCCAGCTATCGAGCGGCGGGTAGCCTGAGGGAGATCGCCATTGTCTGAGCGGACCCTCAGCGTGCTGGACGGCAGCACGTTCGTGGTCAGCGACCGGCTGGGGGACCTGCGCAGCGAGGAGGGGCGCGAGCACGGGTTCTTCTGCCGCGACACGCGGTTCCTGTCGCAGTGGGTCCTGCACGTGGACGACCGTCCGCTCGAGCTTCTCGGCCTGGACCAGGGCGAGCACTTCGCCGCCCAGTTCTTCCTCACGCCGCGCGTCGGCCCGGAGGCCGAGGCACCGTGCTCGGTGATGCGCCGGCGGTTGATCGACCACGTGTGGATGGAGGAGATCTCGATCGTCAACCACCGCCACCAGCACAGCCAGGTGAGCGTGGTGCTCGAACTGGAGAGCGACTTCGCCGACCTGTTCGAGGTGAAGGACGGCAGTGTGCGCGATCGCGAGGTGAAATACGCAAGCGACGATCGATCGCTGACCCTGTCGTATGAGCGCGACGGCTTCGGCCGGGCGGTGACGATCGCCGCCAGCGAGCCGGCGCAGGTGGAGCGCAACATGTTCTCCTATCTGCTGACGCTGGCTCCAGGAGAGCAGTGGTCGAGCACGTTCACGATCACGCCCATCTCCGAACAGCGCTCGGTGGCTCCCACCAGACGCCACGCCCGCGGCAGCCTCGCTGCGATGAGCGCGGCCAAAACGGCGGAGCTGGAGCGGTGGCTGGCCAAGGCTCCGACACTGTCCGCGAGCGATCCTGCGCTGCTGCGCACCTATCGTGCGAGCCTCAGCGATCTCGGCGCGCTGCGGCTGGCACCCGACATCGGCAAGGGCGCCACGCTGCCCGCGGCCGGCCTGCCGTGGTTCATGGCGCTGTTCGGGCGCGACAGCCTGATCACGAGCTTTCAGGCGCTTCCGTATCTACCGGGGCTGGCGGCCACCACGCTGCGGGTGCTGGCCGCCGCGCAGGCGCTCGATCGCGACGACTTCCACGAACGCGAGCCGGGCAAGATCCTGCACGAGCTGCGCTTCGGCGAGCTCACAGCCAGGGGCGAGCGTCCGCACTCCCCCTACTTCGGCTCGGCCGACGCCACGCCCCTGTTCCTGGTGCTGCTGGACGAGTACCACCGCTGGACGGGCGATGACGCGCTGGTGCGTGAAGCTCGAGCCGAACGCCAGAGCTGCCCTGGCGTGGATCGACGACAGCGGCGACAGCGACGGCGACGGGTATGTGGAGTACGCGCGGCGCAACGAGTCCACCGGCCTGGTCAACCAGTGCTGGAAGGACAGCTGGGACGCGCTGCAGTTCGCCGACGGCACGCTGCCGAAAGGCCCGATCGCCACGTGCGAGATCCAGGGCTATGTGTATGACGCCAGGCGTCGTGCGGCGCGCCTGGCACGCGAGCTGTACGGCGATGAGGATCTGGCGGTGAAGCTCCAGGCGCAGGCGGCCGAGTTGCGCAGCGCCTTTCACCGCGACTTCTGGATGCCGGAGCGCCAGTGTCATGCGGTGGCGCTGGACGGAGAGAAGCGACAGGTGGACAGCCTCACCTCCAACATCGGCCACCTGATGTGGTCGGGCCTGCTCGACGACGCTCAGGCGGCCGCCACCGCCGAGCTGCTGCTGGGCGAGGAGCTCTACTCCGGTTGGGGCGTCAGGACGCTGGGCGCCGGCGAGGCCGGCTACAACCCGCTCGGCTACCACACAGGCACCATCTGGCCGCACGAGAACTCGCTGATCGTGGCCGGGCTGACCCGCTACGGGCACCACGACGCCGCGGCCACGATCGCGGCCGCCATGCTCTCGGCGGCGCCGCACTTCGAGTATCGCCTGCCCGAGGTGTTCGCCGGCTACCCCGCATCGCTCACCACCGTGCCCGTCGCCTACCCCACAGCGTCACGGCCCCAGGCGTGGGCGGCCGGCACCCCGCTGCTGCTGCTCACCACGCTCCTGGGCCTGCAGCCCGGAACGACGCACACCGAGCTCGATCTGACTGGCAGCATCGGGCATTTGGAACTGCGCACGAAGTAGGGATACCCTGAAGCGCCGCTCGCGGGCGGCGTTCTCGCTTACCTTTGAGCGATGCAGGCGATGGAGCTGACAACGGCCGAGCCGCCCAGGCGGCCGTGGTGGCTGGCAAAGCGCGTGCTGGTGGCGGCGGTTGCAATCGTGCTGCTGAGCGGCCTGACCACCTACGTGGTGGCGCTGGGCGAGGTCCACAAAGTCGTTGACGCGCTTGGCCAAACCAAGGCGGTGAAGGTCGCCTCGAAGGTGCTGCTGCCGACCGCCCAGGGGCAGCCCGAGACGCTGCTGCTGGTCGGCAACGACCAACGTCCGCCGCCCAAGAGCAACCCGTTTGGGAGCGTGCTGCCGCACTCCAACGAGATGCTGCTGGTGCGCATCGACCCCAGCAAGCCGACCATCTCGATGCTGTCGATTCCGCGCGAGCTGCAGGTCACGTTCACGGCGCCCAACGGAGAAGTGATCACCAACCGCATCAACTCCGCCTACACCTACGGCGGGGTGGAACTGATGCTGAAGACGATCAAGAACATCCTTGGGATCTCCGTCAACCACGTGTTCGTGGTCACCTTCCCGAAGTTCAGGCGCGCGGTGGATGAAATGGGTTGCGTGTACATGAGCGTCGACCGTCGCTACTTCCACGTCAACGAACCCGGTGGCGAACAGTATTTCGAAATCAACCTGCAGCCCGGCTACCAGCGACTGTGCGGCAAGGAAGCGCTTGAATTCGTGGCCAACCGCCACGAAGACACCTCGCTGACCCGTGACGCTCGCGACCAGCGATTCCTGCTGGAAGTGTTATGCGAACTCCCGGATTATGTTGATATTGGTTGTGGGTGTGGCTCTGGGGGTGGTGATCGTGGTTTGGGGGTCGGCATAATCAGAGCGCTTCGAGGAAGGCGAGCAGGGTGTCGGGGGGCTGGTAGCGGCCGGGCTTGTGGTTGATGGGGGTGGTTCTGGCGAGTGCCTGTTCCTTGATGGCGAGGTCGGCGTGCAGATAGATCTGGGTGGTCTCGACTTGCTCGTGGCCGAGCCAAAGCGCGATGACCGTGGTGTCCACGCCGGCGTGCAGTAGTCGCATCGCGGTGGTGTGACGCAGGACGTGCGGCGTGACCTTCTTGCTGCGCAGCGACGGGCAACGCTCGGCGGCGTGGGCGGCGTGCTTGGCCAGACGGCGCTCGAGCGCGTGGCGTGTCAACTGTCGGCCGGTGCTTGTGGGGAACAGCGGCTCGGTTTCCTGGCCGGCGCGCTCTGAGAGCCAGGCTCGTAGCACGGCGACCGTCGCGGTGGTCAGTGGGGTGATCCTTTGCTTGCGTCCCTTGCCCAGGGTGCTGATATGCGCGCCGGTGCCGAGGTGAACATCGCTGCGGGCGATCGTTGTGAGCTCGGATGCGCGTAGCCCTGTTTGGGCGGCGAGCATGATCATCGCGTGGTCGCGCCGGCCGGTCCAGGTGGATCGGTCCGGTGCGTCGATGAGCGCGTCTGTCTCGGGCTCGGTGAGGAACGTGACGAGCGCGCGCTCGTGGCGCTTGGTGGGGATCGCGAGGACTCGTTCGATTGTGTGAGCGTGCTCTGGGTGTCTGAGCGCGGCGTAGCGGTAAAGGGAGCGGATCGCGGCCAGCCGCGCGTTGCGGGTGCGGGGGCCGCATCCCCGCTGGTGTTCGAGATGGTCAAGGAACGCGCCTATCAGCGGCGCGTCCAGTTCGTCGATCTGGAGTCTGGATGGCTGCTTGCCGGTGCGCTCGGCGGCGAAGGCTAGGAGCAGCCTGATCGTGTCACGGTAAGCGGCGATCGTGTGAGGGCTGGCGTTGCGCTGACGCACGAGCCGGTCGGTGAAAAACGCCTGCAGGGTGGGTGCCAGCATGCTCATGATTGGCCTCCCTGCTGCAGGTGGCGCTCCAATCGCTCCCCCGCGAGTGCCATCAGCTCGGGGGCGGCTTGCAGATACCAGTAGGTGTTGGCGGGATCGACGTGCCCCATGTATGTGGAGAGCAGCGCCAGCCGGGGGCCAGCGTCGGTGCCTGCCTGGTAGGCGTCGAGGATCGTGTTGACCGCAAAGCTGTGGCGCAGAGCATGCAGACACGGTCGGCACGCAGCCGAGCGGGGTTTGATCCCGGCTCGGTGGACGAGTTTCTGGAAGGTCCCCTGCGCGGTGCGGGTCCCCAGACGAGCGCCCCGGACGGAGACGAACACGGCCTTTGTGCGGGCCGCGGACCGCGGCCGGTCCGTCCGGTTCAGGTAGCGTGTAAGCGCTCCCGCGGTGCTCTCATGGAGCGGGAGCAGCCGGGACTTGCCGAACTTCGTGCCCCGAATCAGCAGTGTGCCTGCCGCAGCATCGAAGTCCTCGTGGTCCAAGCCGCTCGCCTCCCCGATGCGCATCCCGGTGGTCGCCAACAGGCCGATCAGCGTCCTGTAGGTCGCGGCAGCGTGCGTCGTGCGAAGCGTCCCAGCCGCGTTCATCAACGCCGTGATCTGCTCAACGGTGTAGAGGTATGGCGTAGCGCGGTGGGGCGGGTCAGGCAGCAGCCCGACCGCTGGCACCTCATGCGCGGGGTCGATGCTGTGCAGGTAGGCCGCAAAGCCGCGCACCGCTCCCAGCCGTATCGCGCGCCACGCATCACCGCCGCTGGCAAGCGTCGCCCATGCGAGCGCGTGCTCGGTCGTGACCCTCACCTGGCTCTGTTCGTGAAGGTAGGCGAGGAACTGGAAGAGCAGCTTCTCGGTGCGCGCGAGCTTGAAGCCGAGCGCGCGGCGTACCGCCAGATAGTCGTTCAACGCATCATGTAGCGACGGGTTCATGACGCACCCCCAGGCCACGAGCGGGCGATAGTTCGCAAAGCCTCAAGATCGACCTTCGCGTAGATCGACGTCGTGAGCATGCTGCGGTGGCGCAATACCTGGCCGACCTCGACCAGCGAGGAGCCGGCCCGCAGCAGATCGCTCGCGACGGTGTGACGCAGCCTATGCGAGTGAATAACACCCAGCCCCGCCCGCCTCGCGCCAGCGGCCACTACCGCGCTCACAGCATCGCCTGTGAGCTCGCGGTGAGGGGCCATCACCCGAACGAAGACCGTTCGTCCCCGAGCGGTCTCTGGGCGCCCGTCGCGCAGATAAGCCGTGATCGTCTCGCCGACGTCGCCGGGCAACGGCAGCCGCTCGCGGCGATCACCCTTGCCGCGCACCATGATCTCGCCAGCCCGCCAGTCGATGTCGTCAAGCTCAAGCCTGGCGACCTCGCCCGCGCGCAACCCCAGCCGTGCGAGCAACATCAGCATCGCCAGATCGCGCCGACCAACCACACTCCCCCCGTCGCAGCTCTCCAACAGACCAGCGACTTCCACGCGCGAGAGGCCCTTCGGCAAACCGGAAAGCCGCCAACTCGCGACAGACGGCACCGCGCCGACCAACGGCCGGTCAATCACGCCCTCCAGGTAAAGGAAACCGAGCAGCGAACGCAGCGCCCTCACCGTCAGTCTCGCCGAGCCCTGCGACTGCGAAGGACAACGCGCCACCACGAACGCAATCACATCCCCGGCCCGCAAATGCTCGAGACCGAGACCATCCGAGCAGACCCTGCCATCCAGAAACTGCCCGGCGACACGGACATAGCCGCGGATGGTCGACGCGCCCACACCCCGCTCAACCACCAAGTACCGCCGGTAGCGATAGAGCACCCTCTCCACCGGCCCCTCCAGCGACGGCTCCGCCGCAACAGGCACAGCCCCCACATCCCGCAGATAGAAGAGCAACCCCACAAGCGCCCTGCTCGTCCGGTGACCGCTATAGCCACACGCGCGACGCGAGACCACAAACGCCTCGACAGCATCATCGCTCAGCTCCCGCGCGCCCAGCCCCTCTGCGAGAAGCCAACGGCTCACATGCGCCATCAACTGAAGCTGTCGAGCCGCTGAACTCGGCGGATAACCCCGCCCCGACAACCACACCGCAAAACCAGCCGCAAACGGCTCAAGCGGCCCGGACACCCGAACCCTCGATGGATCACTCATCGACCAACTCCCTTCCCTCGGTTACGGAGAAGAGAAGACTCGCCGACCTCAGACCCCCAAGATTATGCCGACCCCCAAGCCACGATCACCACCCCCAGAGCCACACCCACAACCAATATCAACATAATCCGGGAGTTCGCATAACATGCCTTATGTTGAATTCAACATAAACTGTGAAGGCCGAGTACGGCGCCACGCTGTTCGAAGACCGTGAAAAGTTCGAGCGCATCCTTGGCCGCGCCGTTGAAACTGACCTCCACGGCACGAGCGAGGTGCTGGACCTGCTCGAGCTGCTGGTGCAGTCCGAGGGCAAGCCGGTGCGCCAGGTTCCGTTCCACGTCACGCTGCTGCCGACCTTCGACACGGCCACCCCCGCACAGCTGCACGAAGCGGCCCAATCGTTCCTGGCGGGCACCAATGCGATCTCCCATCACAGCGTCAGCCAGGCGGTGCACGCTGCCCGCGCGCATTCTCACCACCACGCCGGCGCCCCAGCTCCCTCGCTCACGCCCACCTCCGAAGAAGAGCTCCAGAAGGCGCGCGCCGAAGCCCCCAACCTCGCGTTTCCGCTCGAGTATCCGCGCGTGCGCCAGGCGAACGCCGGCGCCGCGCCGGACCTGCTGCGCCGGTATGACATCCGCGACCAGCGGGGGCACATCGATCCGATCTACGCGGTGGCGATCGATCGCGGCGGGCTGGGCGAATTCTACGACGTGCAGGGCAGCGCCTGGACCGACCCTCCACTGCTGGGCGACCCCAGCGAGGTGATCCACATCGGCGCTCGCGCCTACAGCCTGTTCTACACCGCGGAAGCGATCAGGACGATCAGCTGGCAGGAACACGGCGCGGTGTACTGGATCCAGAACACGCTCACCAACAGCATCCAGCCGCGTGAGATGCTGGCGATGGCCGAGCAGACGGTTCCCGTGATCGGCGTGGACGCGGCCACGCCCACGCCCGCCACCACGATTCCGCAAAGCCTCGCGCCGCCCCCTCGCGGAGTCACCGGCACAGGGCTGAAAGCGACGCTCGCGATCGCCATCAGCTTCCTCAGCATTGCGGCCCTGGTGGGGCTGGCGGCGCTGCTGCTCTCCCGCCGGCGCCTGCTCGCTCAACTGCGCGAGCAGGTGGCCCATGCGATGGCGCTCGAAGCGCAGTACCGTCCCCTGCTTGCCACGGTGGCCGTCCCCGCCGTCCCCGCCGCCACGGCGCCTGCGGCGCCCACCATCCACACCGCACGCAAACGCCGGCGCCGAACAACCGTCGCTCTCCTCGGCGGCGGAGCCCTGGCGGCGGCGCTCGTTGTGGTCGTTGTCATACAGCTGTCGCCGGGCGGCAGCTCACAGCATCGCCCACCAGTGGAAACAGCGCTTCCGGTCGCTGTGTTCAACGCCAGCGGCACACCCGGCGAGGCCCACCACATCGCCGCCGAGCTGCGAGCGGATCACATCCAGCTCGGAGAAATCGGCAACATCAACGCCAACCTCGGCAGCGGCGTCCACGTCCTCTACCCGCCGCACGCACAGGCACAGGCGCAGCGTGTGGCGAAGCTCATATCCAACCTCTCGCCCACCGTCGAGCCGACCAACCCCCGGGTTCAAGGCGCGATCGCACACCGCAACGACATCGTGGTCGTGTTCGACTGACGCGTCCTTTCCGGCGGCGCGAGGGCCGGCACTCGTCAGTCCTCATCACGGCGTTTGGCCCTGGTACGTTGGGGCGGTGCCCGATGAGCGCGATGTGCAGTGGGAGGCTGGTCCCGGCGGGCTAGCTCCGCGGACGCGGCACGTGCTGGCGCTCGAGTTCGGCTCGAAGGCCGAGTTCGACGACCCGGCATTGGAGTGGCGGAGGCTGTTCTCCGAGCTGCTCGGCACATTCATGCTGGTACTCGTTGCCGCCGGTGGCGGGCTCCTACACGGCAAGGGCCAGATCGGCCTGCCCGCGGCCGTGGTTGCGCCGGGGCTGATGGTCATGGCGATCATCCTGTTCATGGGCGCCGTCTCAGGCGCGCATCTGAATCCGGTGGTGTCGCTGGCGTTTGCCCTGCGCGGAGACTTCCCGTGGAAGCGCCTGCCGGGCTATGTCCTGATCCAGCTCGTCGGTGCAGCCCTGGCCTGTCTGTTCCTGCTTGCGGTGTTTGGTGACGTCCAGCATCTCGGAGCGACGCTGCCGGGCCCGGGGTATGCGAACTGGCAGGCGCTGCTGATGGAGGTCGTCCTCACCGCGACGTTGGTGAGCGTGATCTTGGGTACCGCCTCTGCTGCCCAGAACGTCGGCGCGATCGCCGCGCTCGGAGTGGGCGGGTACATCGCATTGGCGGGCCTGTGGTCGGCGCCCGTGAGTGGCACCTCGATGAACCCTGCTCGCTCCTTCGGACCGGCACTGGTGAGCGGGGACTTCAGCAGTTATTGGGTGTATGTCGTCGGTCCGATCGCCGGGGCGCTGATAGCGGTCGGCTGCGCGTATCTGCTGCGCGGCGCGGGTGGAGACCCCACATCCCGCCGCGCTGGGTCCGGCGCGTTGCGTGCGGGCGAGCCAAGCGATGGGGAAGCACCTCCCACGAAGGAGTGATCGGAGCGCTGGTGACGCTCAGGCGATCTTGAGCGGGATCTCCCCGTAGGGGTCGATGCGGTAGACGAGCGACACGCGGTGATAGCCGTCGGCGATGTCGGCGCCGATCTCTGCGCTGACCACGAGCACGGGGCTGAGATGCTTGCCCTCGATCACCTTGATCAAGTCTTTCATCACGCCTGGATCTTCCAGCGGCGCTGCGGTCAGCCCGGCGGCACGCAGGATGTCGTTCGCGCGCCGCTTTGTGAGCGACGTCTTGCGTAGTCGCTTGACGGTCTTGTGCACGGCTTCCTCATCGAACTTGAGCGACAGGTAGGCCGCGGCGGCGTCGTAGTCGTGGTCGGCTACATCGTCGAGCCACTTGATCTTCTCTACTGGCCCGGCCTCCAGTGGCTTGTCTTTGCTCATGGGGAGATCATGCCAGCCTGCATCAGTTGATGTCTTGCGCGGAGATCACGATCTTGGAGGGCGGTCGGATCCAGTGGCGTAGGGCCCTCGATGGCACAGCTCACCTGCCGTGTCTCTCTCATCTGGCAGGATTCGGAAGTTCGAAACCCCTGCAAGCAGCTGAAGTATCGAGTGCAGGCGATGCGTATACACGCAGGGGTGAAGATACCAAGCCTTGCTGTGCGCCTATTTTAGCTGTATAGATCGTGCTGCGCCGATTGCCTGAACGTGAGCGTTCTGGCGATGCACCCAGAGGGTTCGGGCGAGCGGCGCATTGGTTGCGAAAAATGGGCACGATCATGATCCGGCCACAAGGTCTGGATCTCATAGGAAGCGGGCATGCGCAACGCTTGGGTCGAAGTTGCTCAGAGGATCGCCTCTTGCTGTCGACCAAAGCGGAGACATCGTGCCTGCTCCACGAGAGCAAAGGAGCACGTGAGATGGGACACATCAAACTCCTCGGGCTGGCAGCTGTCGCTGCTTTGGCCCTGAGCGGGGTCACCGCATCGGTGGCGCTCGCACACGCAGGACAGGACTGGGAAACGGGCACTGAAACGATTTTCGAAGGAAAATCCACAGAAAAAGCAGAAATGAAATGGACCGAAGGAGAAACAAAAGTGACGGTGACGTGTGCTGGCAGCACGTCAACCGGGGGTGGCACAGGCCTGAAAAACATGAGGGCAACCGCGATCACGCTCACCTTCACGGGATGTACTGCGAATGTCGGCGGGAAAAAATGCGCCGTGAGCAGTAGCGGAGCCGCAAAAGAAACGATACGCATAAAATCGACCGGCGAATTGGTCTGGGTCGCCGAAAGCGAAGCGAAAAAAGGCGTAGGTTTTGAACTGTTTCCTGAAAGCGAAAGCAAAGAAGCGCCGTTTGTTGTGATCGTGGCCGAATGTCTGCCTACAAAAGAAGTAACCCTTAGGGGAGAAGTGGCCGGCGAAGTAGTGAATGTTAACGAAAGTCTGACAACAAACGAACTTGTGTTTGCTGAAGAAAAAGAATCACAAAAGGTGAAAACCTCCTCGGGTATGTTAGAATGCAAAGGCGAATTAGGAGGGTGTAAACCCGAAGAAACGCCGAAGAAACCGAGCCTAAAAGTGGGGACAGCTAATGTTGTGCTGACGGGCCGGGAGCAAGTGAGCTTTCTCAACAAAACGACAAAAGCGGCTGAAAAAGTGAAGGTGCTAAAAGGCACCTGACAGCGTTCTCGGGACCGTGTGGTGCTCAGTGTTCAGCACGTGGCGGTTGTCAAGGTGGCTGGGTGGGCCTGCTGGCTCACCCAGCCGCGCACATGGCCTCGCCTAGCATCGGGCGGTCAGCGGTGAGGGCAATTTGACCGTTGGCTATGACGAGAAAGCTGGCAAGCAGACCGGCTCGAACAATCTGGTGGTTGGATGTGGGCAGTCCTACAGCAGCTATGGCGCGATCGTGGGTGGCTCTTATAACTCTTCTCCTGCTACAGCATCGCGGATGCAGGCGATCCTTGGCGGATCCACGAACACGGCGACGGGCCTGCAGTCGACGATCGCCGGTGGCTACAGCAACACCGCCAGTGGCGGAGCAGCCTCTGTGCTCGCCGGCGAGGGCAACGTGGCCTCCGCGCAGGAGGCGTCTGTGAGCGGGGGATGCGGTCTGCTGGGCTGGCCTTCGCCGTGCGCATGGCGCGGCGAAGCTGCCAGCCGCTTCCAGCGTTTCGCCCGCCGCACACTACGGGTTAACGCGTTAGCGGCTCCGCTGGAAAGCGCACACCGAAGCGCTCTATGGAACCCTCGCTCCGAAAACGACCCCTCACACCGATGGCTGCGCAGCCGGCTCGTGACTCTCGCGCACGAGCTGTTGACACCCGAACACCCGCCGACCGAAGGCAACGAGCGCCAGGCAGCCGGCGCCCGACCAGCTGCGGCGCTCTCCGCGTAGCCAGGCGCAGCCACGCCCAACAGCAGCTGTGAGACCGAGGTCGGCCAATGCGGTGGACCGGCGGCGAGTTGCGCATTTGGTCAGGAGCGAGCGTCTCGACGAATGCCCGCCAGACCACCGACATGGACGAGAGGCGTCCCGTAGATGGCTGGCGGCGTCGGTGTATGCCTGACGGCTCAGGACCCTAGGTCACCGACCGCGCTCATCGCCGCGTCAGCGACGGCTCGATCGTTTCGCAGGATCCGGAACCCGTCGAGCTCTGTCTCGACTGCGGTGTACTCGGAGGTGCTGCGAGTGGAGTAGAGGATCTCCATCCGCACGATCGGCGTAATCCACAGCCGGTCATCGTCCATCGCTTGCTTGACGAGCCCGGCAAGTACAGCGGGGAGGGAGGAGAACCGCCACCATGCCGATGTGTCGGCAATGAACGGCGCGTCGCCTTCCAGCAGCTCGACGGCATCCACCGCAGGTCGCTAGGACTCGTTGTCCGTCAGCTGCTCGATGTGCTCAAGCGTATCCCGATCAAGCCCGCCTGGGCTAAACACGCGATCGGCGAGCCGCCGCCGCCGCTTGGCGCGCTCCTCGTCGCTCAGCGCGGGCTTCTCAGCCGTTGGGGTAGTGCTCAAAACAGAATGCCTCATGACTTCAAGAGTAGCGCCAGAACACGACACGAACCGATCGGCAGACGTGTATTGGGAGTCCCCGGTGGGCTGGTAGAGCAGCAAGAACTGTTCGCTGTTTTGATCTCGAGGAGGATCCCATGACCGTTTCCGCTGTTCTCGATTCCGCTGGACGGCGTCGCTCGCCAGACCCTGCCCGGCTTCCACGCTGGACGGCCGCTGCGTAACAAGGGGTTGCGCTACCCGGCCGACCCGCCCACGGTGCAGGAGATCATCGCGGTGATGCGCACGGCGCTCGCCTGCGTGCGCTGATAGTCGTGCTCTGGCGCGGCGGCCAACGCATCCAGGAGTCACCGCCAGGAAGCCGACGACCGGCGCCACCGTGAGCTACACGGACTCGCAGGCCAGTACCACCACCTTTACGGTACTGAAACCCACCAAGGGCTTCACTCGAAACGGCCGTTGCGGCGCCAAGCGGCCCGCGGGCAAGAAGAACGCCAAGGCGCTGCACGCTCTACAGGCCCGCAGGCTCCTTCAGCCACATAGACAAGGCCGGACGCAACACTTTTCACTTCACAGGACGCGTCCGCGGCCAGAACCTAAAGCCCGGCGCCTACCGCCTCCAAGCAATCCCCGGGTTCGCCGGGCGCAACGGCGCCACACGCATCACAGGCTTCAAGGTAGTGCGTTAGCCCTAACCGAGACACCTCGACGAACTCACCAACCGTCTGTGACCTGCGTAACGGTCAAAGGCGGAACCTCCCCGTCGGGAAAACCGCGGACGCGGACGGGGCAAACTCGTTGAGCGCCCGTAGATCCCACGGATACCGCGGGTTTCCGTGGGGACGAGGCTGTCGTTACTGGGCCAACCGGCCCAACAAGAGGGGGTACATCATGCGCGCTATTCGGGCAGTGTCGGGGCGACTTCTGACTACGAGGTCGCATGCACCATTGATCTTTGTCGCGGCGTTGGCATCGTTCTTCGTCGCGCCGGCCGTTGCGAGCGCGTCGCTGTCCTGGGGTGCGCCGGTCGCGGTGAACACGGCCGGCGGCCAGCCGACGCCGGCCGTGGCGTGCCCGTCGACGAGCCTGTGCACCGCCGTCGACGCTAGTGGACGGGCAGTCAAGTTCAACCCGACCTCGCCGGGCACGCCGACTTCCACCCCGATTGACGGCAGCAACCAGCTGAACGCCGTGGTGTGCACGTCGACAACCTCGGCAACCAGGTGACGTTCAACCCGAGCAATGGAAACGTCACAGCCCAGAATTCCATCGACTTCAACGGCCTCAACGCCGTCGCGTGCCCGTCGGCGAGCCAATGCACCGCCGTCGACTTCAACGGCAACGAGGTGACGTTCAACCCGACCTCGCCCTCGCCGAACATCAGCGGCCCGACCCAGATCGATGGCAACAACAGCATGGACGCGGTGGCGTGCACGTCGACGAGCTCGTGCACCGCGGTCGACTTCAACGGCAACGAGGTGACGTTCAACCCGGGCACGGGGAGCGTCACGAACACGAACTCAATCGACGGTGGCAACCAGCTGAGCACCGTGGCGTGCCCGTCGGCCGGCCAGTGCATCGCTGTCGACAACAACGGCAATGCGGTGACGTTCGACCCGAGTCCCTTCTCGGTCACCACCGCCTTGACCACGATCGACCCTCCTGGCCAGATGAACGCCGTGGCGTGCCCGTCGACGACCCAGTGCGCGGCCGTGACCAGTCATGGGCAGGAGGTGGCGTTCAACCCGACCTCGCCGGGCGCCCCGACGCCGACCACGATCGATGGTACAAGCGGCCTGAGCGGCGTGGCGTGCCCGTCGGCGAGCCAGTGCACCGCCGTCGACCCCGGCGGGAATGAGGTGACGTTCGACCCGACCTCGCCCGGCGGCGCGAGTCCGGTTCAGGTCTTCAACTTCGGCGGCCTGAGCGCCGTGGCGTGCCCCGGCACCTTCTACTGCGTCGCCACGAGCAGCTCTGGTCAGGTGGTGGAGATCGACACGCAGACCAATCCGGTCGGGGTGACGGTCGACCAGGTCACGGGAGATCCGTTGCACGGCGTTGCCTGCGCGTCCGTGATGCAGTGCGTGACCGTCGATCAGCTGAGCAACGTGTATGTGGGCACGTTGCCCCTGCTGACAGCGTCGCCGTCCCCGCAGGACTTCGGGACGCAAGCGCTGGACACCGTCGGATCCGCGGTGCCGTTCACCGTGAGCAACACGACGACATCGGCGGTCACGGTGGCATTGTCGACCACCGGCGCAAATCCAGATGACTTCATCATCACCTCGTCGACCTGTCCCGCCACCTTGGCGGCTGGAACCAATTGCACGGTGGACATACGCTTTGCACCAAGCGCGGGCGGAGCGCGAGCCGGCGCGCTCCAGAACACGGATGTGTTTTCGGGCGCGGGGTACCAGCTAGCTTCGCTAACGGGCAGCGGCGGCTCGCTGCCACAGGGCCCGGCTGGAGCCAACGGAGCCACCGGCGCGACGGGAGCGACCGGCGCGACTGGAGCGACCGGCGCGACGGGAGCCACCGGCGCGACTGGAGCGACCGGCGCGACTGGAGCGACCGGAGCGACCGGACCTCAGGGCCCACAGGGACAGCGAGGACCCGCAGGTAAGTCCTTCAAGTGCGTCCTCAAGGGGAAGGGCAAGCTACAGCGCTACAAGTGCACCGTCGTCACGGGCAGTGCCGCCGATCTGAGCGTCGAGATCACGCGCGGAAGGACGACCTACGCGGTTGGCATGGCGGTGGTGCATCGCGGCATGGCTCGGCTCGCGCTTCGGATGATCCGTCCGATGGAGCACGGTCGGTACCTGGTGACGCTCGTCGAAACGAACGGCAAGCAGGCGACCGTGATCCGCTTCACGAAGCGGTTCTAGACCATATGGACGGCCGTTCTCTCTGTCCGTCTGGTGGTGGTGTGAGGGTCGGCACCCGCGCATGAGGTGCGCGGGTTGAGGGTCCAGGGTTGGCCTGGGCCCCGACCGCAATCATGGGGGTGCCGACATGACACAGGTTCGCAGCTGGGCTGGTTTGGATGTGCACGCGGCGAAGGTGCTCGCGGTGACGGTCGATGCGGTCTCGGGTGAGCTTCGCTCGCGGACGCTGTCGGGCCGCACGAGCGAGGTGGTCGAGTTCTGCGGCTCGTTGCCTGGGCCGACGCGTGTGGCGTATGAGGCGGGGCCGACGGGGTTCGGGCTCGCGCGGGCGCTGGAGCGGGCGGGGATCGGCTGTGTGATCGCGGCGCCGGGCAAGATCGAGCGTCCCTCCCAGGATCGCGTGAAGACTGACCGTCGCGACGCGGAGCGCTTGGTGCGGCTGTTGATGGTCGGGGGTCTGCATCCGGTCAGGGTGCCGAGCACCGAGGAAGAGGCGCTGCGGGACCTCGTCCGGGCACGCGAGGACGTTCGTGGGGATCTGATGC
The DNA here is from genome assembly GCA_963723325.1 of uncultured Solirubrobacteraceae bacterium. Classification (GTDB taxonomy): domain Bacteria; phylum Actinomycetota; class Thermoleophilia; order Solirubrobacterales; family Solirubrobacteraceae; genus Palsa-744. The sequence goes on from CAVRQK010000009.1 coordinate 278,219, forward strand.
GCGCGCGCCACCGGATGAGCAAGCTGCTGCTGCGCCACGAGATCGTCTTCGATGGCCCCGGCTCGAACTGGACAGTCCGTCACCGTGAGTGGCTCGGGCGCCTGGAACTGGGCGAGCGGGGTGCGCAGGTCACGCTGCTTGACTATCTCGGCGCGATCGACGCTGTGCGCGGAGATCGGCGACTGGCAGCGCTTCGAGCGCGCGGGGCAGCTGATGAGCTACGTCGGGCTGGTCCCCAGCGAGGACAGCTCCGGGGAACGTCGCCGTCAGGGCTCGATCACCAAGACGGGTTCCCGTCACGCCCGCCGGCTCCTCGTCGAGGCCGCCTGGCACTACCGCAGAGCACCCGCCAAGGGACTGGCGCTCAAGCGCCGCCAGGACGGCCAGGACCCGCACATCATCGCGCTGTCCTGGAAGGCGCAGCAACGTCTGCACCGCACATGGCGCCGCCTCGACGCAGAGCGCGGTAAGCGACGCACGATTGTCGCGGTCGCTGTCGCGCGAGAACTCGCCGGGTTCTGCTGGGCGATCGCGAACACAGACTAACCCGGCCCTGCACCACGTCGGTCAAGGAGGCGGCGGGAACAAACCTGGCCACCACGCGCGAGAGCACCCGCGATCCGGCTATGAGCAACCCCCACACGCACGGGGGCCACGCTCGATCCTAGACAGCGGGCTCTCACGACGAAACCCGGTCCTGCGGTAACCAACCCGCGCATATCAGCCTGACCGCGCGTCGCGCACCAGCCAGGCCCGCCGCCCCCTTGACCGACAAGGATGCCCGCCCCGCCGCGGGCATCCGGTGCTGGGCACTTGACAAACCGACGTCCATATCAGCCGGCGGACGACGACCATCACAGAACGAGGGGCGCCTCCGGGCGCCCCTCGTCATGAGCTTCTGCTTGAAGGCGGGTCGTTCAGTGGCCAGAGCGGCCACCTCTGCACCGGAGGGTTTGGCACGCCAGCAACGTGTGGCTCGCAGTTTTACGTATCGCCTACTTTGGACCGGTTCCGAGCACGCCCGCTCGTCGGCACCCAAAGCATCTGCGAGCGACTCTATGGACGAGGTTTGCTCGTGCGAGCAATGAGTCGGCGCAGACGCTCCAGTTGCTGATCGAGCGCCTCGCGATCAACTGCCTGCGACTCGCCAGCCGCCGGGGGTGTGCCGAGCAGTGGACCATCGTCGGGCACTCTCCAACGCTCACGGTATTCGGCAATCATCTGGGCACCGTGATCCCACAGACCGCGCGTGCGGCGTCGCCCGGGTCGGGGGCCGAGCACCTGCTCGACACGCGGGTCGGGCGTCACCTCTGTAGGCAACGATGCGACCGGTCCACGTACATCGCCCGCTTGCAGGGCGCCGCTCGCCAGTAGCTCGGCGCGGATGAGCGGTAGGGCGTCGGTGTCCTTCTCGCGGCCAGCGTCCTCCTTGGCAAGCAGCAAGTGCGATGCGCTGCCCACCTGAATATCGAGACCGGGATCGAGCTCGATCACGGTTGCCTCGCGCGTCCAGGCGTCGTAGTCGCCGACGCCGTCGGTCCAGCGCATCACCTCGATCTGGCCGAGACGAGTGCGGTATGCGACGCCGCGCTCGCCCGTGAGGTATGCCTGCGCCTGGAGTGCCTCGAGCGCTTGATCCAGTCGGCGCGTGTTGAGATCATCGACCGCGATCGTGATGTCCACGTCGCGAGTGGCGCCCGAGAAGCCGCGCAGCTGCAGCGCCACGCCACCCACGAGCACGAATTGCACCTTGGCGCCGGCCAGGGTTCGCAGCAGCTCACGATGGCGATCCTCGATCTCGATCACGCTGATACCAGGTGTTCCCTGCGCGCCTTACGCGACGAGTAGCGTCCAGACGCCAACACCGCACGCAATCCGACGCGGTACAAGGCGTCCTCGGGCCACTGCGAGCGCTCGACCATGTCGAGCAGATCCTCAACCAGGGCGACGCGAACGAGACCGGCATCCTCACGGTTGAGCAAGACGGGGTAGGCACGATCGCGTAGCGCAGCTATGTCCTCGATCCCGGTGGCCTGGGAGCGGACCGTTAGCTGGCCTCGGCCAGCCCGCCAGCGCTCGCGCCGCTCGCCGCTGTGCGGCGCCTGCTCGACGCCGTCAGGCCACGCATCAGCGCGCAGCAACCACTCGGTCAGCTCCTCGCGCTGCTCCGCGGGCACGAGCAGGTCGACTCGCCCTGACCCCGGACGCTCGGGCGCACCCCCGAGAGCGGCCGCCACCGGTCCCACCACGACGGCCAGCTCACCCGTCTGGTGGGTAGCGCGCAGCGCATCGCGACATCCTCGCCAGCGGTTCCCGAGCACCGCCTTCAGCCGCTCGGTAGGCGATGCGATATCCAGCTGCTCACCCACCAGCTCGACGAGCTTTGGCTCCGGCAGGACCACCTGAATATCCAGCCTTGCGCCGGCTGCCGTGACCACCTTCTCCAGATCCTCCAAGCTCGGGCGCTGAGCACCGGTCTCCCACCGCGACAACGTCTCGCGTGCCATGCCGGCCCGTTCCGCGAGCTCACCATGAGGCAAGCCCAAGTCGCGCAACACTGCGATTATCTCGGCTGAACGCACCTGCTCATTATGGCATACCTACCTGTGATGGATCAATCACACGTAGGTATCGGCGCAAGGGGGTCGATGCGGGCGACCGCGGCGAGCAGGTCGCGCTGCCTCACATGGCTCCCGCGCTTTTGCGCTGGATGGCGTCGAGCACCTCCTCGTAGGAGCCGCTGGCGAGCATGTCCACGGGGCGGCGGCCTGCGAGGCTCCGTTTGCCGGCCGTGCAACCAGATCTCGGCACCCTCGCGCGTGTAGAGGTCGCGCAGGGCCTGCGTCACGTAGTGCAGCTCAAGTAGACGATCGCGGTTAAAGCAAGGAAGGCTACGCGAGCGCTAGCTTGAGGTCTGCTGGGCTGGCCTTCGCTGGTAGCTCCAGTAGAAGCTCGCCCTCCGCTTCATCGAGAAGCTTGCGGATGTCGATCACCGTAAGGCCGACCAGGTCGCCGTTCGCATCGAAGCTGACGGCGTGCCCTCCGGGTGTCTCGTCGAAGTCGACCGCGCGTGCGGGATCGCCCTGGGAGAGGTAGAGCACATCCGCCTCGTGGTCGTAGCGGACGCGGTCGAAGATGTAAGGGCCTATGTGGACGGTCATGGCTTGCTTCTCCTTGGGAACGCCGTGCGGATGCGCCCGTTTGAGTCTTCGTCAAAGGCTACTACGACCTTGAGCTACCGACTGGGTCCAGCGTCCTGTAGGTAGAACCAGGCCTGACCGGGGCGAGGCTGCTCGATCCGGTGGGTGGGCTCCTCGATCGCGCGGATCACATCGGCGCGAAACCGCGCCATGTACGGGTGTCCCTCGATGATGTGGCTCCAGCGCTCCTCGGCCAGCTGGACAGTGCGTCCGAGTGGATCTATCGCCATCTCCATCGCCGGGATTGTGCTCGACGCTGCGGACCCTTTTGCACGGCGCTGATGGGGCACTCGGAGCGTGAACGGACCCAAACATGCCTATTTGCAGGCATCCCGCTGCTGGCGGCTTCGTTCTTGAGGCGCTGATCGAGAGCCTGGCGGAACGCAGTGGCGCTGGTGTACTTCACACGTGTGCCTCGGTGGCCAGGATCGCCTCGATCAGCTGGGTCTTATGGCGACGGGCCGCTTCCTCTTGCAGCTGGCTGGCTGTGAGCAGCGCGCGGCTTAGAGCCTGTCGCACGGCCATCGAGAACTGCTCGGGTTGAAGCTGGTCGGCAAGATCGAGCAGCGTTCGCGCAGGCGTCGTCAGCGGAAGGCCGTCGCGCCACACAGCGGCGAGGTCTTCGTTGTCAGGGCGAGTGTGGACGATGACGCCGGGTGGCGGGCGCAGCCCGCGGTGACGGCGCGGGACGATTATGTGGATGGCATTGGAGATGTTGTCGCTGAGATCGAGCAGCGAGAGGGCACTCTCGTGGGAGAGGAGCGCGTCTGAAACCCCGACTGCCATCCGCGCAACCATGCTGTCCTCCGGCGGCGGGATGACCCGACTCATCGGCCGACTCAAGGACCGAGGACTGGTCCGACGCGACCCGGACCCAGACGATGCCCGCGCGTTCCTCGCAACACTCACGTCCGACGGCAAGCAGAAGCTCGCGAAGGCAAGGATCACCCACGACACCGTAATCACCCGAATGATCGCCCCTCATCTCAACGCCGCAGACCTCCGAGCCCTCCAGCAGACGCTCGACAAGATCATCAACAGCACCGACCCCTAAACCATCCCGGACATCGCGCAACAGCCCCGGGCCTCCGGCGGAGATCGCGGGAGCACGTCGGTCCTCCACACGGGCGAGAGTGTCCCCTTCGCCGAAAGCAGACCCCTCCCTGGTCTACCCCCACGTGCCCGCTGCGGACGACAGGGAGCAGTCTCGGCTTGCTCAGGCAGGCGCCTCGTTCGTCGACGGAGCGGGCGTCCGTGGACACATCACGGGTGCCACGAATCGACAAGCTACTTCGGGAACGCTGCACTGACTAGCCGCGTGGGCTAAAGGCGGGCATGGGTGGGGTCGATGACGGAAGCACGGCTTCCCTTTTCGCAGGGCGATATCTCAAGATTGTTGTAAGATCGTGTGAGGAACGAGGATATGGCGTCTACTGTGATCCCCCTATCTGAGCGCCCTTTGGCGGAGCGCGCGTTCATCGCATTGAACCGGCGGGCAAACACCGAGGCACGCTACCCGGTCGTTCTGCTCGAGCAGGACATGGAGGCGCTTGACGACGCGACCGGCGGGAGGCGCAAAAGCCATGACGCGTTGCGGCAGCTGACTGCTGACGGGCGTCTGCGCCAGGTGCGCCGCGGCGCCTACGTGCTGGGTGCGCCGACCGGCGGCACCGACGCGCGACTCCTGGCGATTCTCGATGCGGTGACTCCTCGCCCCTATCTCGTGACCGCTGGGCGAGCGCTTGCCGAGACCGGTCTCAGCGATCAGCACTTCTTCGGTGTGGTTGTGCTGAGCACACGCCGGCTGGCTGCGTGGAGCTGGCAGGGCGAGCAGGTCCATTACGTCGAATCGGCGCGAGATCGGATCTGGGGTGAGCTCGGTCCCGACGGACCAGCGATAGCGCGTCCGGAGCGAGCGATCCTAGACTGCCTGGCGGACCGCCGTTTCGGGGTCAGCCTTCAGCAGACGGCCGAGGCGATAGACCGTGCGGTGAGGATGGGCGTGCCGGTCTCACGGCTGGCGAAAGCTGCACGGCGCTACGAAACAGCCGCAGTCTCTAGACGTCTGGGCTTCTTGGTCGAACTGCTCGTCGGCGCTGCCGCCGCCGCTCCCTTGCTGAAGCTCCGAGGCGCGAGCAACAGGTACGTGGCGCTCTCGCCGTTTCAGTCGGCCAGCGGTCCGACGGACTCGACTTGGCGGGTACATGTCAACGTCGAGCCCGAGCTGCTGCTCGCGCACCGGATCACCGGATGACCCTCCCGCGTCGGGTTGTACACAACGCGTTTGACCTGCAGGACATCGCCGAAAGCTCAGCGCGTCCAATCGAGCTGATCGAGCGAGACTTCGCGCTCGTTACTCTCGCCGCGCATCTCGCCGACCAGTTCTCCGGCCAGCTGTGTTTCAAGGGCGGCTTCGTCCTCCGCCACGTGCGCGGCTCGGGACGCCTATCAGGCGACATCGACGCTACGCGGACAAACCCCGCCAAGCACAAGCTCGACGCCGGTGAGGTCGCAGAGGCGATCCGACGCGCGAGCGATGAGCCGCTGCTGCGGTTCGATCCCGGCGCGCCGGAGACCGACAGCAGGGAGAGCCTGGACTTCGACGGGGTCGAGTTCTTCACCGAGCGCGAGAGGGGAAGGCTCGCGGTAGAGGTGTCCTACCGAGAGAGTGTCGTCGATCCACCGGATCTGGTGATGGTCGGCCCGCCCTACTACGACCAGTTTGAGATCCCGGTCCTTACGCTCGATGAGGGGATCGCGGAGAAGCTGCGGACGCTGCTGCAGCGCCGACGCGCGACGGACCTGTCGGACATCGCGTTGATCCTCGACAAATACGGCGACGAGCTGGACAGCAGGCGCGTCAAAGATCTCGCGGTCGTGAAGTTCGAGCGCGTCAAGCAAGGCAACTACCGCGGGCGCATCGAAGAGACCGTGGAGGCACTGGCAAGCGAATACGCGGAGACGCTGCCAGGCCTCGACCCAGAGGCGCCCTCCTACGAGGAGGCGAAGACAGCGCTTCTCCGCGAGCTGGCGGACCTGCTGCCGTAGCCCAGCCCGAGCTTGGTCATGCAGCACGATTAGCTTGGATGCAGGGTCTTCGCGTCCTCAATGATCGCGTTGACCCCGGACCACCTCAAGCATGGGGTATCGCGTCACGTGGCGTCAGCTGTGGCACCGTTCCAACGTGATGCGCTATAGCCGGCTCATCGATGGCGAGGAGCCATCCTCGTCGCAGCACCGGCTCTCGCTACTCGTCCGTAGCGCAAGAGCGGTGCCGACGCTGGCTGGCGCTCGCATTGCTCGGCGAGCAGGCGCCAGCCATACAGCACTCTTGGGTCGTGTATCTCATCCCGTCCGTTTCCATTAGGGGTTCTGCGTGGAAGCGCTAGAGCTTCGGTGGGCCGTAGTGGCTTTTGCTTTTCGGGACGCAAGTGTGGTAGGTGCGTGTCCCGGTTACCGATTGCCCGTTACTTGCCTTGGTGGTGATCGAGAGGACGAACGTGCCCTTGGGGAGGCCCACAAGGGTCACAAGCGCGGTGATGTGCGCCCGTCCGAGCGTCTTGATGCGCTTGTGATTGACCTTGATGACCGCGCTGACCCACGTGATACCGGGCAGCTGCCGCACGTGGATCATGAACTTGCGGTGGCTCACGCACTGCTTTGCGGACGGTAGGCTAAATGCGGCAGTGGCGGAAATCGCTTTAGGTCTGGGGGTTATGGGGGTCGGCGTGGTTAGCGTGCTAATCGGCGTGGTGATCGGCGACGGGCTAGGCACCGCGGGGCCCACGATTGGGGGCGTGATGGCCACTTCCTCGGTGCCGTAGTTGGCCACAGGTATGCTGGCGACGATGGCGTTGGTCGAGGTGTTGATCACAGAGACGGTCCCGGGATCAAAGTCCGTCACGTAAGCGAATTCGCCGTTAGGCGTGATCGCCACGCCGTTGGGCGTATAGCCTGCGGGCACGGTCGCGACCACGGTGTTGGTCGATGTGTTGATCACCGAGGTAGACCCGCCACTATTCGTCACGTAGGCGAACTCTCCGTTGGGCGTGATCGCCACGCCGAACGGACCGTTTTCCATATGTACGGTGGCGACGACGGCGTTAGTCGCCGTTTCGATCACAGCCACCATTTGGCTCCCCTTGATGGTGACGTAGGCGAACTCTCCGTTGGGCGTGATCGCCACGTTCCAAGGTTCGTCACCCAAACCATTTAGAGTCGCTACGACGGCGTTTGTCGATGTGTTAATCACTGAGACGCTCCCGTCCCCGCTATTTGCTACGTAGGCGAATGCTCCGTTGGGAGTGAGAGCCACACCCTTAGGGTCGATGCCTACCGGCACAGTGGCTGCGACAGTGTTTGTCGCGGTGCTGATCACTGAGACGCTATGTAGCTGATAGTTGTAGTCCGTCACATAGGCGAACGCCCCGTCGGGAGAGATCGCAACGCCCCACGGGTAGCCGGGCACGGGCACGGTGGCCACGACGGCATTAGTCGAAGTGCTGATTACCGAGACCGTTTCGCTGGTGCCGTTCGTCACGTAGACGAACGCGCCGTCAGGACTAACCGCGACGGCAAGGGGCTCGAGCCCCGCGGTTACGTTTGCAACAACAGTATTGGTGGAGGTATTGATCACCGAGATATTGTTTTCGTTGGTGTTGGTCACGTAGGCGAACGGTGTGAGCGTTTCCGCATCGGCAATCGACGGCGCGACTGCCACCATCGCTATCGCCCCTGCGATGCTGAGGAGTACGGCAATGACTGAGGATCGCCAGCACGATGAGCCAATCGGGCCCGGCTGGCCGCGATCTTGAGCGAGACTGCGACCGGCTCTGACCCCCGAGTGCCTCACGTCAAGGCTCACACGACCCGCCAGCGCCCCGCGTTCAGGCAGAAGTCCGGCCCGTCCAGTCATCTTCGACATCTCGCATTCTCCGTCCCTGTCATGAACATGGCGCCGTCCGTGAGAGCCACTCACCGTTCCGCGCCCTGCAGCAATCCTACTTCTTTTTGGCAGCAGACAACAAAGTGCACGGTTCGACGAGACCACTGCTTTAGTGGCCGAGCGAGCACCTGCGTGACGGCTGCGCTCACGCCCTCCTGGGACGAAGACCGATTGCGACGGGTCGGGTGCTTGTGCGTCTCCGAAGCTGGGTCAAGGCGTGTCCGGCCGCAAGTGCCGTCGGTTCGTCCCAGTGGTTCGCTACGCATACATAGCGGTGCATTTGACATCATCCGTCCGACTATTCAAGCGCTGAACAAAGAAGGTTTCGCATCATGGTCTTTAGAAGGTCGGCGGCCACACTACTCGCCGTGTCCGCAGCATGGGTGATAGCACCTGACGCTACGATCGCATTGGCCGCCGCGACGGGAGCGGGCACGGCGGCCTCGGCTGTGCAACCCACCCTTCTGGCGAGTTGCACAGCGGTGCCATGCATGAAGCCCAAGTTCAAGGTACGCCCGAACAAACTCGCATGCTCTCCACCCCACTGCTTGGGTGGCGCTGCCCTAAGGGTCGCATGGTCATCGTGGGGCCCTCTACGCGCGACTGGCTCCGGCATCGAGGAACAAATGCATCAGGGAATCGTATCGCGCGCGCACATAGACGTTGTCGCGGAAACTCCACGCGGAGGCCACTTCACGAGGCTCGTGCTGACGTTCCCGCCCCATCCAGGCTCGACGACGCTGAAGATGGTCCGAGACTTCGGAGTGCTGACGTGGGGCTAGTGATTCTCAACGGTCGCCAGCTCGTTACTCCAGGCGGATCGACTCTCGCTATACATTAAGCCAACCCCTTTGATCCTCTCGCGAAGAAGCCACGCAAATTGCTGAGCATATGGCAAGGCCGAGCACCAGGCCCATGCGCGAGGCTCCCGGCCGGGAGCCTCGCTGGGGCAGGCACCCTGGCTCTCGTGCTCTTATCCGCAGCTGTCGTGCCGAGCGCCACCGCGCGTCCGCCTGCGAGCCGCGATCCGTTCAAGCCAGTCCCCCAGACCGTCCGAATCGATCCGTCCTGGATCGCGGGCCGCTGGGTGGAGCCGTTCGGCCAGATCGGGCTGGAAGCACACTTTGATTTCACCGAATCCAGCCCAGGCACATACACCTCGGACGTAACGGAGACCGGCACGCCCGTCGCCAATTACGGCGGCGGGCGACTTTGCCTGCCTGTGAGCATTACTGTGCACTACGTCCCGGCTGGCAAATACGAAGCGACGGGCACTTATGAAGGGACGATGACGAGATATACCGAAGCAGAAGAAGGCACCGTTGCCGGCGGGGGAGCCCAGGACTGCGTCGCGGATGGCACCACCACCATCAACTTCGGCGCGGAGGATCAACCGGACGGCAGTATCCCTTCGGTGAGCATCGGCTGTGGCGAATATTCGACTACAGTGAACATGGCATGGATCTGTGGGACGACCGGCCAATTTGGGGGCTTCGGGATGATGTGGAGGCCCTCGGGGCCAGCCCGCGTGGTTCCTTCCGCGTGCTCCAGCGTCATCATCCTGGGCGCGCGCGGCTCTGGCCAGTCGGCTTCCGATGACGGCGGCCTCGGCCCAGAGGTGGATGTCGTTGCCAACGTCATCGGAGATAAGCTGAAGGCGCGAGGTGCCAGCGTCGAGGTGCGCTCAGTCGATTACCCGGCTGACGACGTGAATGGGGATCTCAAGCTCTCAACCTCGGAGATCAGGCGGATAGGCGTGCTGCTAGGCATTGCCCGGATCATCCATGGCCCGCTCAAGCCTGACATCGAGAAAGTTTGGGGCTACTACTACCACACTCACATCGCCAAGTTCCTGGCGAGCATCAAAAGCGGGATAACGGCGCTCACTTCCGAGATCCGCAAGGAAGTCGCAGCTTGCCCTTTGTCTCAGCTGGTGCTCGCGGGGTACTCGCAGGGCGCGATGGTCGTGCACCAGGCGGAGGCAGCACTACGGGAGGGCTCGCCACAGGACCTCGCTCACATTGGTGGAACGGTACTTATCGCCGACGGCGACCGGGTCGCGGGATCGGATGCCGCGGAGAGGCTCGGCGGGGTGCCCGCCACGGACGCTGGCTTGCGCCCGTATATCTACCAGTGGAGACAGAGCGACGTCCCGAGCCCGACCGACCCGCCGATCCCTGCGACGACCGTCGAAGTGTGCGAAAAAGGTGACATCGTGTGCGATTTCGATCCCCTCTGTGCTGACTTCACTGCACGTTGCAAGGCGCAGCTCGCCACCCGACTGCTCCATTCGGGTCGCGGGATAAAGATCCACACGAGCTACGTGAGCGATCACTTCGCCCTGTTGAGCGCGGCAGGATCGTGGATCAGCCAGCTGCCGCGCTTGTAGACCCTACCTCGAGACCAGACGGCGGACAATGTCGTCCAGCCTGCTACCGCTGATCGAAGACCTCCAGAGCCGGCATAAGCCATGTGTAGAACCTCCGTACTGGGACGACCGCAGATCGTCCGATATCCGCCGCCGTGCCTGCATTAACGAAAAGGCAGCAGAGCGGGCGTTCGCGAGACAGCAGTACGTACAAATAGCTCGTTAATCTGCTATCCGAACGTTCGGTAGAACGTTTTCCATAAGACTTCTAACATGTGAGTCCCAAGCGGTGCCGTGCATCACAATGATGCGATCGCCGAATGCCTCCTGAACTCGCAGAAAAAGGTCGGACAAGTCGCTGATGCTCCTCAACGGTGGCCAATAGACATGGATCTCTGCACAGTCCTTCAGTGTGGCCGCGTCCCTTAGAGCGCTAGCGACGGCGGACCGACCGGAACCACGGATCGTCAGGCTGCAGGGGGTGTTGGCGCCGAGTTCGAGGCGCTCGTCAACAAGTGACCAGGAGTTGTGATCCGAGCTACGCCTGTAACGCACAGTGATGGAGCCAGCTGCCGTCTGCTCTAGGTGGGTAAGGGCCAGATGGCCGCCGCGACCCCCGACCCTCAACTCATTCAGGCCGAAACTCTTGCCATTGGCGCCGCGCGGAACGGCGAGGTCGATTCTCGCCGGCAGCTCGTCGGACAGATCCCAGTACGACAGGCCCGAGCTCAGACAGATCGTCCCGTCCGGTACCCGCGCGGCGAGCGCCGCGAACTCGGTGTTCATGGCCGGGTCGCTGTCAACTGACTGCATCACCCCGCGGGAGAGCACGACCAGATCGCCCTTGTCACGCAGCCGATAGATCTGGTGCCGCGGGATCCCGGCGTCGACGGCCTCGCGGACGCGGAACGGCCGGTTGCCGAAGTGCTGCTTGATGATCCTCATCTCAGAACGCGGCATGCGACAAATCCTAACCACCTCATCGACAGGTGGTGAGCTTTTGTTGGTCCCAGGGTCGCATAGCCGTGTCGTTTTAGTTCTCGTTGGTTTTGTTAGTTCTCGTTAGTTCTGGACCTTCAGGTCTCCGTAGCACCCTGCTCGTCACCGGGCTTTGGAGTCCGCCCAACGAGATACACAGAGTGGGCTTCGTCCACGGTGAGGGGCCTGGGAGGAAGCAGTTGGTCGTCCCCGATATTGGAGGAAAAAACCACTCAAAAGCCAAAAATCCCACAAGCGAGCGCTCTCTCAAGTATCGGCTCGCTTGAAAACCTGAAAACCTCATATTTGCAGGGACTTTTATGGGCGCGGCGGGTTTCGAACCTGCGACCTCTCGCGTGTGAAAGATCCGGCTCCACACTGAGATATTCGCCCTGGAGGCCCATGTTTCCAGGGCTTTCGGACTATCGGCGTCCGAGCAGGCCGGTCAGTGGTAAGCGATCTTAGCCTGTTTTGGGCGATTTTGGGCGGGGGTTTTGCGGGTGACCCGCGAAACCCCCCAAGGTGTTTTGAAGCCGGACACGAGCACGTCAGACCGGCTCTTCTCGCCGAGTCGGCGCCGCGCACCTTCTTTCTGGTATCTATGTGTTATCAGAAAGAAGTGCTATGCTGATTTCAATGACCAAGCGAGAGCGAGGAGCACTGGCAGTCGGCTTCATCACGCTTGAGGACACCTTGCATCGGACTGAAGATGCCCTACAGCAAGGCAGCCTCGAGCGAGCCCTCGACCAGCTTCGGGAGACGCGAGACACGGTGGCCAGCATGCGGCCAGAGACAATCGACGTGGCGCAGGCCACCCTCGCACTCGGAGTGTCCGCGCCAACGGTGCGCGCATGGGCGCGACGCGGGCTGATGAGCATCGCTGCCGAGCAGCCGATGATGCTGACCTTCACCAGCGTTATAGATCTGCGCGACCGTTTGGAACGTCTGCGCGGGACAGCTGGCGATACCAAGCGCTGGCAAGCGCTGCTCGCAGCCGCCGCCGACCAGCGCGAGTTCGCCGAGGACGGCGCCCGCGAGGGCTTCGCCGATGCCCTCGCGGGCAACACAGAACCGCTCACGCGCGCGTGAAGTTCACCGTCACGGTGGCCCCGCGGGCCAATCGGCGAGTAAAGGGGCTTCGTGGCAAGGTCAAGAGCAACTTCTGGGAGGCAGTCAACCGCCTGGAGCATGAAGGCTGCGCCGCCGCCCACTAGGGGATGCGGGCACCCGACGGTGGAGATGCTCACGTCTGCGGGCTGCGCTTCTACGCAGAGTGGAGAATGCACATCGTGTTCGCCGAGGACAACGAAATCGTCGTCGCCTGGGTCGGCCGACACAACGACGCAGAGAACCCGCACGTTGACGGAGCAGCGGATGTGCCGCAGCTGGCGGACGTTGGCCGCCCCCGAAAAGACCAGCCGCCGTGCTGCGACGAGTACGACGCGGCACCTGTTGACCAAGAGCTCGTTGAGCTGATCAATGCACTGCGAGCGCCGAGAAGCTAGGGCGGCGTTGGCTGCCCGCTGACACCAACAGGCTGACCATGCAGCTGAGCTACGTCGGCTTGGCACCCCAGGGGCGCTGGGGCAGGTGAGCGGCGTCGGCGACTTGCGGATGCCGCTCTCGGACCCGATGCGCGAGAGCGGCAGCTCGTACTGCTTCTTGCGCAAGGTGCGGGCTTGGTGGAGTGGCCGACTCAGGGTTGGCTCTGGTGGAGGCCTATGTTCTGAGGTGTCGAGTCCTGGCGGGCCGGCTAGATCTATGGGCAGGCCAGCGACCGGACATCTCAGCGAAAACTGCTCGGCCGCGACCGGCAGGCTTACCTCGTGGGGTCTGCAGTTCTCTCACGCGGGACGGCGTCGCTACGTGACGTTGCCGGCCACGACGCGTGATCAGGCTCTGCGCGAGATGGCGGTCGTGATGGACGAAGTTCGACGGGGCGTATGGGTGCCGCCACGGCCACGGCGATCAGGCCGACCGTGCGGCGTGATGCCGAGCTTTGAGACGTTCGCCGGCACTTGGGTCGCTCGCCAGCAAAGCGAGGGGGGTCGGCGCCAGACCGGCATGTCGCCGGGTGGCCACGCCGACCTGCAGTGGCGCTTTGAGCACTTGCTCGCCCATTTCGCCTGGATGCCGATGGACGCGGTCACGGTCTCCGATGTCGACGACTTCCGGCTGGCGAAGGTGCGCGAGGGGGCGCTCAGCGCGACCTCGATCAACAAACTACTCACGACGCTCGCGGCGATCCTCGAGACGGCGGTCGAATACGAGCTGATTGCTCGCAACCCGGCGAAGGGACGCAGGCGTCGGTTGCCGACTGTCACCCCCCCACCGGTCCTGGCTTGATCGCGCCGATCACATAACCGCGTTGCTGGATGCCGCGCGCGAGATCGATAGCGAGGGTCGCGCCGGCGCCGGTCTGCGGCGGCCCCTGATCGCGACGCTACTCTTCGCCGGCCTGCGCGTGGGTGAGTTGATGGCTCTGCGATGGAGCGATGTGGACCTCGTTCGCGGCACGATCCGCGTCCGGCAGGCCAAGACCGACGCCGGCGTGCGGATCGTGCACATGCTGCCCGTCCTGCGGCGCGAGCTCGCCGAGCACCGCGACCGCGTCAAAGCGGGACCGAGTCAGCTCGTCTTCTGCACGAGCTCGGGTCGGCCGCTCGGCGCCTCGAATATCCGCATACGGGTGCTCGCGCGCGCGGTGCAGCGAGCGAACGCAGAACTCGAAGCGGGGGGCCGGCAACCGCTGCCCGTTGGCCTCACGCCTCATTCTCTGCGCCGGACGTTTGCGTCGTTGCTGTTCGCGATCGGCGAGCCGCCGACGTACGTAATGAGCCAGATGGGCCACACGACTCCCGCGCTGACGCTGGCGCTCTACGCGCGCGAGATGAACCGTCGTGACGGCGAGCACGGACGCCTGAAGGCCCTCATCGCGCCCCGTCCTCGGCAGATCGGCGTGGGTACGATGTCCTCGACGAGCACAGCGACGGCCAAGCGAATCACATTCAATCGCGAGGCCATCGATCGAAGTTCAGGTGCTCAACGGCACCAGCCGATCGAATCCAGAGCACTGCCTATGCCTTCGAGAAACAGGCGCCGCTGAACGCTTCCCGCGCGATGTCGTAGTCGTCGATGATCCCGCCCAGCACGCCGAGATGGCCGACTCGCTGTCGCTGGCGATGCTGGTGCTGCTCGAGAGCCTGCGAGCCGCTGCTCCTGCACGACGTGTTCGACCACGGCTATGCGGAGCTCACACAGATCATCGGCAGGCGAGGCCAAGTGCACCAGCTCGCGAGCAGCAGCTCGTACTCCTTGCGGCGTAGGTCCACTCCGTAATCCTTGCAGGCAACCGCCGTCTGCTCAAATCTCCACGGGGGGAAACGCCGCGCCGCAACGATAAGCAGGAGGAAAAGCAAATGAAAAGCAAATAGTCGAGCAAGCGAGCGCTCATTCGATGGGCGCCCTCACCGAAAACTATCGATTTGCAGGGACTTTTATGGGCGCGGCGGGTTTCGAACCTGCGACCTCTCGCGTGTGAAGCGAGCGCTCTCCCACTGAGCTACGCGCCCTAGACGCTTGAGTCTATTGGGCTTGAGTGGTGCTCGCGGTCTCGGCACGAGCCCGCTTGGCGCTGAGGCGCGGGAACGGGGCGCTCGATGCCCCTTGGCCTGCGCCTTGCTTCGTCGAGTGTCTGAAGCTGAGCCTTCGTCCTCGCTGCGGCGCATACTGCATCGCTTGAGCGACGAGCGCACATTCGAGATCCGTCTACCCGAGGGGAGGGTCTTTGTCCGTTATAGGGGACGACCGGACGATCTCAAGTTCTCCGTCATGCTCCAGGCGCAGACCGCCGGTGGGTGGCGGACGATCTGTTTGATCGACAACGCCGAGGGCAAGGGCACCCACATTCACCGCTACCAGGGAACGCGCAAGCTGCCGGCACAGCCGTTCCACCAGGGCTCCGCACGCGAGGGCGTTCCTGCAGCGCGCGACTTTCTTCGCGAGCACGCCCGCGATATCCTCAAAGCATGGCGAAACGACCGCTAGGAACAGCCGCCGAGCAGGCACTGGGTGCGATGGACACGGAGATGCTCTCGGAGACGCACCGCTGGCCCGACGGAGCTGTCGTCATCCCGAGCGATCTGCCGGAGTTCGGAGTTGCGGTGGCCGATGCGGTCGAGGGCAGGGCGCCGTTCGTGCTCGTGTTTCCCGACGGTCAGGAGATCATGTTCCGTCCCACCCTGCAGGCTACCGGCGATATCGACCTCTCGGCAACGCTTGATGCTCTGCGCAAGCTCGGCCCTCTGACTTCCCCTCACGTGCCGGTCGATCTTCAGGCATTTGGCGTATCGGTAGCGGCTACGAGCGGGCTCTACGAGCCCCCTGTGGCCGCGTAGCGTTTGGGCAGCAGCGCCACTCACGTCCCGAACTTGACGCCGTCGTGCGGGTACAGACGGTCACTCGGTTCCGAGTAGGCCTGCACCAGCGTGGTCACTTCTTCTGGGGTCAGCGAGGAGCCGAACGCGGGCGGGCCGCCCAGCTTTTCGTAGGCGGCCAGCAGCTGCTTGCCGAGCTGGGAGAGGCTGTAGTGGGCGTCGTACACGCTCTCTATGTAAAGCGCCACGTTGGCGCGCGCGAAGCGCGCTGCCGCCGGCGAGCCGTGTTCGATCTCATCGATCGCCGCGCCGATCATCTGCCAGCCACGGGTGCTCAGCAGCACAAAGCCGCGAAATGCGCCCGCCAGCTTCGAGCCGGGACCGGTGATCGAGCCGATGGTGTGTTCTGAGAACAGCGTCGGCGTCTTCAGCTTGACCGCACTCGCCGTGGCCGCCCGGATCGGCGCCCGCGTGATCGTGGCTGTGTTCGCCGGCAGGCCGTTGGCCACCAGCGGCCACGCCAACTTGGTCGTCGCCACCTCGCTCTGAACACCGGGCGCCGCTGCGCTCAACGCGCGAGCCACAGCCGCCAGATCCTCGCGTTCCAGCCTGATCGCTTCCTGGCTGAGTGGCGTGGCGCTGCCCCCACAGCCAGCCACGGCCAGCGCCGCCGCCCCCACGAGCAGCAGCAGAGCCCGGCGGGCAAGGGCGCTCACCGGGCTCTGTGATTCAGACTTGGTGTTGCAGGCTGCCGGTGCCGTGCGTCTAGGTGCCCAGCAGATCGACCACGAAGATCAGTGGCGCGTTCGGCGGGATGGTCGGGGGCGAACCCTGCGCTTTGTAGGCCAGTTCCGACGGGATGATCAGCTCGCGACGGCCGCCCACTTTCATGCCGGCCACGCCCTGATCCCAGCCGGGGATCACCTGGCCCTTGCCGAGGGCGAAGCTGAACGGTTCGTTGCGCTTCCATGACGCGTCGAACTCCTTGCCGCCTTTGTACAGCACGCCCACGTAGTTGACCGTCACCGTCTCGCCCGCCTTGGCTTCCGCGCCGCTGCCCACGATCAGGTCCTTGGTCACCAGTTTGGTGGGCGCCGGGCCGGACGGCACCGTCACCTTCGGTTCTTTGGACAGCGCACCGCTGGTCGGGGTCTTGGCCGGCCCCGTTTCACCGGATTTGCTTGTGCTGGAGCCCTTTTCGGCTTCCTTCGCGATCGCGCTGTCGGACGCATTCTCGTTGCCCACCGTGATCGTGCTGGAGCTGCCGGAGCTCCCGCAGCCGGCCAGCAGGATTGCGGTGCCAAGGATCGCGAGCACGATGGCGATGCGCGAGCGGATTATGAGGTGGAAAGTTTTGAAGTTGGTCACGGTCGCGCAGCCTACCGGAACTCGCCCGTGACAGGCGTGGGTACGTTACGATCGCTGGCGGACCGTGCTAGGCGGGGAGGTAGCGGTGCCCTGAATCCGCAATCCGCTCTAGCGGGGCTGAATTCCCTTTCGAGGGGCTTCGGTTCCGGTCGCTCCGTCGCTCGGGGCGTCGATGGTTCGGGTCCCGCGCGGTGTCGGCTTGCGAATCAGGTCAGGTCCGGAAGGAAGCAGCCTTAAGCGATCACCGGCAGGCGCAGCGGGAGTTCCCGGACCGGAGTCGTGGGCGGCGATCGGCGCCGGATGCCGCAAGTCTCGACACGGGGTGCACGGTCCACAAGCAGTTTTCGCCGGCCGCTACACGCAGCGCTTGAAGATCAGCCATGACGCGTCCGAGCCCGCCGCGGTGAAGCCCGGCGGGATGTTGACCGCCAGCGGGTGTGGGTCGTGCTGGTCCAGGACGTAGTCTTCTTCCACTTCCTTGCTGGCCGGATCCACGTACACGCCGTCCGGTATGTGTCCCACCTGCAGGCTCACGATGTTGGCCGGGCTGGTCTTCAGATACAGCGCCAGCAGCGGCACCGGCGCGTGGTTGGGCACTCCCACCGGCCCGCAGCTGAGGTTGATCGTGTGGTTGTCCACCAGCGCCACCAGTTCGCCTTCGAGGCTCTGCTGGCGCGCCAGTTTGACCAGCTCCTTGTGCGCCGTGCGGTACTGCGCCGGCGTATACGCCAGCAGCGCCAGCGCCACCAGCGCGCCGGCCGCCATCCAGATCGGGCGCCTGCGATCGCCGTACTCCAGGCGCGTCCAGCCGAACACGCCCGCGCCGCAGAACAGGCACAGGATCGCCGAGGCCAGGAACGCGTAGCGCGAGTTGATCGGCAGGCCGATGGCTGCGAACGCTGCGAACACGAGCACCGCCACCACGCCCGCGCTGGCGCCCAGCGCCGCGCGCCGGCGCATCCACAGAAGTGACAGCACGCCGCCGATCGCCGCGCCCACCAGCACCGGCGGTCGCAGGATTTCGCCGATGCGCCGGGGGATGTACTCCGGCACGTTGGCGATCCCCGTCACGCGATCCAGCGTCGACGCCGTGTTCTGGGTGTGTGTCAGCGACCACAGCGGCTGGCCGGTGATCAACAGGTCGCTCGCCACCCACACCAGCGGCGCGCTCGCCGCCAGCGCCAGCAGTCGCACCATCTCCCTGCGCGTGGCCGGCGCCGGGCCCCCGGACTTGCCGTAAGCGCTCGTGCTGCCGATCCGCGTGCGCAGCAGCGGCGGCATCCAGTCCAACAGATACAGCGCATACAGCCCCGAGAACGCCCACGCCTCCGGGCGCAGCAGCCCCGCCAGCGCCAGCAGCAAGAGCACCGGCGCGCCCGCGCGCCGCCTGTTGCTCTCCACCAGCAGCGCTGCCAGCACCGCCAGCACGTACGGCACGTCCACGTAAGCGCGCACGCCGTAGGACAGCACCGGCACGCGCGTCAGGAAGATCAGCGCCGCCAGCGCCCCCGCCGCGCGCCCGAACCACTGCGCTCCCAGCCGGTAGATCACCCACCCGCACGCCGACAGCGCCACGAACGCCAGCGCAACGGTGGTGTTGGCCACGCCGCGCGGTCCCAGCGGCGAGAGCACCAGGCCCACCAGCTCCATCAGCGGGTGCGGGGTGGGCGAGATCGCAACCCCGTAGGCGGGCGTGCTGCCGCGCGAGAGCTGCCCGCCCCACACCAGCGCGTACAGCGTGTCGTAGTTCACGAAGCCCACCCCCGCGATCGCGCGCAGCAGCACCGCTCCCGCCGCGATCCCCACCGAGTTGGCCAGCAAACCCGCATACGCGCGCCCGCGCAGGCGCCTGATCCGGTCGTTCATCAGCGCGGACGCTATCCGCTCGTGCGTGTGCTCGGGCCGGCCGGCGGGCGTGGATAGACTCAGCCAACGGTGTCGCCAGAGTCCCAGCCTCAGCAGCAGCGGTCGCTTTACCGCAGGCATCGCCCGCGCACGTTCGCCGAGGTGGTCGGCCAGGAGCCGGTGGTGCGCACGCTGCGCCACGCGGTGGAACGCCAGAAGGTCCACCACGCCTATCTGTTCGTGGGCTCGCGCGGAACCGGCAAGACCTCCATGGCCAAGATCCTGGCCGCCTGCCTGAACTGCGAGAACGGGCCCACCGTCGAACCGTGCGGCACCTGCGACTCGTGCCTGTCGATCGCGGCGGCCACCTCGCTGGACGTGATCGAGATGGACGCCGCGTCCAACAACTCGGTCGACGACATCCGCGAACTGCGCGAGAGCGTGGCCTATGCGCCGGTCAGCGGCCGGCGCAAGGTCTACATCCTGGACGAGGCGCACATGCTCTCCACCGCCGCCTGGAACGCGTTCCTGAAGACGCTGGAGGAGCCGCCGCCCAACACCGTGTTCGTGCTGGCCACCACCGAGGCCAACAAGGTGCCCGCCACCGTGGTGGACCGCTGCCACCGCTTCGACTTCCACCGTCCCACCGTGGAGCAGATCGCAAGCGTGGTGCGCCGCGCGGCCGAGGCCGAGTCGATCGACATCCCCCCACCGGCCGTGGCAGCGCTTGCGCGCTCGGCCACCGGCAGCTTCCGCGACGCGCTGGGCACGCTCGAGCAGATCGTCACCTACAGCGGCGAGAAGGTGCTGCTGGAGGACGTGCTGGCGGTGCTGGGCATCGCCGACTCGCGGCTGCTTGAAGCCACCGTCGACGCGGTCGCCGCAAGCGACGCGGCCGGCGCCCTGAAAGCGCTTGAGGAGTGCGTGGAGCAGGGCCGCGACGCCGCCTCCTTCGCCGCCGATTTGGAGTTGCGCGCGCGTGAGCTGCTGATCGTGCAGACGCTGGGCGAGGTCCCCGGCGAGCTGTCGCTCACGCCCGAGGCCGACGCCGCGCTGGGCGCGCAGGCGCAGCGCGTGGACGGCGCCGCGGTGGTGCGCCTGCTGGAACTGCTGGGCGAGGCCATGGAGGCGGTGCGTGCCGGAGGCGACGCGCGCACGCGCCTGGAGCTCGCCCTGGTCAAGGCCGCCAGGCCCGAGGTCGACAGCTCCATGCGGGCGCTGCTCGCGCGCATCGAGCGGTTGGAACAGGGCGGTTCGGTCGGCGCCACGGCGCCGGCACCCTCTGCTCCGGTTCCTGCCGCCGCACCCGAGCAGCAGGCTCCCGCGCAGCAGCCGCCCGCGTCGCCCACTCCCGTCGACTCAGCCGCGGCTGCCGATTCCGCGCCACCCGCCCCGCCCGCCGCGGTCGAGGCTCCGGCCCGGCCGTCGGGTCAGCTTGAAGCGGTGTCGGCCGTGTGGCCGGCGGTGGTCGACCTGGTGCGCTCGGAGAACGCGCTGCTGGGCGCGCTGATCGCCGAAGCGCAGCCGCTGGCGGTGGACGGGCAGGAGCTGACGCTGGCGTTCGCCTCCACTGCTCAGTTCCTGAAGAAGAAGGCCGAAGATCCGGCCAACCGCGCGATCGTGGGCGAGGCGTTGGGAACGATCGCCGGTGGCAAGTGGCGGCTGACGTATGAGCTGCGCGAGGAGCACGAGCCGCACGAGCGCGCGCCGGCCGGCGAGCACTCCGAGCAGGAGTGGGTGCGCCGCTTCATGGACGAGTTTGACGCGGAGGAGATTGTGGAGGAGTCTGGGTCGGCGGACGGCCGGGCCCCGGCGCAGGGACTCGACCGCGACGCAGAGGTAGCTATCGGCAACGAGAAAGGCGCGTGATGGCCAAGCAGCAGCCACGGATGCCCAACATGCAGCAGATGATGGCGCAGGTGCAGCAGATGCAGAAGGACATGGAGATCGCCCAGCAGGAGCTCAAGAACGAGATCGTGGAGGCCTCCGCGGGCGGCGGCATGGTGACGGTCAAGATGAGCGGCGGCTTGGAGCTGCGCGAGGTGCGCATCGATCCCGCGGCGGTCGACCCGGAGGACGTTGAGATCCTCTCCGACATGGTGCTGGCGGCCGTCAACGAGGCGCTGCGCATGGCGCAGGAGCTGGCCGAGCGCAAGATGGGCGGAGCCACCGCCGGCCTTGACATGGGCAGCCTCGGCGGGCTGGGCCTGCCGGGCCTGTGAGCGACGGCACCTCCTACGCGCCGCCCGTCCAGCGGCTGGTGACAGAGCTCTCCAAGCTGCCCGGCATCGGCCACCGCACCGCGCAGCGGCTGGCGTTCCACATCCTGCGCGCCTCCGACGAGGACGCGATCGCGCTGGCGCAGGCGATCCGCGAGGTCAAGGAGAAGATCGGGCTGTGCGAGCTGTGCTTCAACCTGACCGACGAAGCGCGCTGTCGCATCTGCCAGGACACGCGCCGCGACAGCTCACAGATCTGCGTGGTGGAGGAGCCCAGCGACGTGATCCCGATGGAGCGCACGCACGAGTACCACGGCGTCTACCACGTGCTGGGCGGCGCGCTGTCGCCGATCGACGGCATCGATCCCGAGGACCTGAAGATCGCCGAGCTCTTCGCCCGTGTGAGCGACGCCGCCGGCGCGGTCAGGGAAGTGGTGCTGGCCACCAACCCCACCACCACCGGCGAGGCCACCGCGCTGCACATCGCCGATGAGCTGCGCACGCGGGCGCCCGAGCTGAAGGTCACGCGCCTGGCCAGCGGGCTGCCGGTTGGATCGGATCTGGAGTACGCCGACGAGGTCACGCTTGGCAAGGCGTTTGCCGGGCGGCGCGTCGTTTAGGAACTCAAGCCTCGCAACCTTACGATCCTCCCTTGGCTTTGTAAGGTTAAGTAGTTATCCTTACAAAGCTGGGAAGGCTTTGAAAGGAAACCAGTGCCCGCCACAATGCTCGGCCACCACGAGGAACGCTACTGGCCCGCTGACCCCACCGCTCCGCCCGGTGGTCAACGTGGTGGGTCTTATCGCGTCTTCGTCCCAGATCCGATAGCCGAACGCGAGTTCACCCTGGAGGGAGAAGCGGTGGCAGTGGTAGCTGAGGCGACCAAGGCCCTGGGGCACCTCAATGACACGCGCCCACGGCTGGCATCGCTGGCGGCGCTGGCCCGCAACCTGCTTCGTTCCGAGAGCGCCGCTTCGTCGCGCATCGAGGGTGTCAAGATCTCCCACAAGCGGCTGGCTCGCGCGGCTTATGCCAGGGGGGGAGCCAACGGGGCGATAACCGCGCGGCGGAAGTGCTGGGCAACGTCGAAGCGATGGAGCGGGCCATCGAGTTGGGCACGAGTGCCGAGCCGCTGTCGGTCGCCGACATTCAGGACATCCACCGCAAGCTGTTGCGGTTCACCGACGATCGCGAGATCGCGGGGGTCGTTCGCACGAAGCAAAGTTGGATTGGCGGTAACGATTACCACCCCATCGGTGCGCCCTACGTCGGTCCTCCGCATGAGCTGGTCGAGGAGCTCCTGGATGACCTTTGTCGATTCATCGCCCGCACCGACATCGCAGCTGTGGCGCAGGCTGCGATCGCCCACGCGCAATTCGAGAACATCCATCCGTTCATCGACGGAAACGGGCGCACCGGTCGCGCGCTGATCTACACAGTGCTGCGCCGCCGCGGAGAGATCGCCAACTACATCCCTCCGATCAGCTTGGTGCTTGCAAGCCAACCCAAGAACTACGTAGGCGGCCTCGGCGCTTACAGCCAAGGGCAGGTTGGTCGCTGGTGCGAGCGCTTCGCGCACGCTGCCACGCGCGCGGCGCTGGAGGCCGAGAGGCTCGCCCAAGAAATCGAAGGTCTTCAGGCCGGGTGGCTCGACCGTCTCGGACAGCCCCGCCGCGACGCGGCGGTGCGCGAGATAGTGAGCGCGCTCCCAGCCCAGCCGGTGATCGACGTGGCCGCCGCCCAGCAGCTCACAGGCAAGTCCCACGTCGCCGTCGGCAGCGCCATAGCGCAGCTTCAAGAGGCTGGCGTCCTGCAGAAGCTCAACGAACGTAAGTGGGGGCGCGTGTGGGAATGCGGCGATCTGCTGACGCTCGTGGACACGTTTGAGAAGAGGGTCTCCACTCCGTGAGGTCATCCTCCGGAGCCCACTAATCCGATTTGGTCGGTGGGTCTATTCCGGATTGGTCGGCTGGTTCCCCTGGACTGCCGCCCCCAGCCCAATATCCTGCGACTCATGCCCGACACCATCGTGATGAAGTTCGGCGGCACCTCGGTGGCCGACGCGGAGCGCATCAAGCGCGCGGCGCGGCGGATCGTGAGCAAGCGCGAACAGGGCTACTCGGTTGTGGCGGTGCTGTCGGCACGCGGCAAGACCACCGACGAGCTGATCGGCATGGCCCAGGAGGTCTCCAGCACGCCGGACCCGCGCGAGATGGACATGCTGCTGTCCACCGGCGAGCGCATCTCCTGTGCGCTTTGCGCAATGGCCATCAACGATCTCGGGCACCGCGCCATCTCGCTGACCGGCTCGCAGGCGGGCATCGTGACCGACGAGTCGCACACCAAGGCGCTGATCGTGGACGTGCGCGCCGACCGCATCCGCACGGCGCTGGAAGAGGACAACATCGTGCTGGTGGCGGGCTTCCAGGGCGTGTCGCGCAGCGCGCGCAACGTGACCACGCTGGGACGCGGCGGCTCTGACACAAGCGCGGTGGCGGTGGCGGCCGCGCTGCATGCGGACGTGTGTGAAATCTACACCGACGTGGCCGGCGTCTATTCGGCCGATCCGCGGATCGTGCCCGACGCACGCAAGTTGGAAACAGTGTCGTTCGAGGAGATGCTCGAGATGGCGGCCTCGGGCGCCGGTGTACTGCAGCTGCGCTCGGTGGAGTACGCGCGCAACCACGGTGTGCGCATCCACTGCCGCTCATCATTCGACGAGGAGCCGGGTACTGTGGTGCTGGCGGAAGGAGAAACTATGGAGCAGCCCCTGATCACAGCCGTGACCCACTCGGTGGCCGAAGCGCGGGTGACGCTGACGGGCGTGCCCGACGCGCCGGGCGCCGCCGCGCGCATCTTCGAGGCGATGGCCGACGCCAACGTCAACGTGGACATGATCGTCCAGAACGAGCCGGTGGCCGCCGGCGGACAGGCGGAGATCTCCTTCACGGTGCCGCGCGACGATCTGCGCGTGGCGTGCGCGGCGCTGGAGCCGCTGACGGGCGAGGCATTCCAGGTGATGAGCACCCACGAGCAGATGGGCAAGGTCTCGATCGTGGGCGCCGGCATGCGCTCGCACCCCGGCGTGGCGGCCAAGGTGTTCGGCGTGCTGGCCCGGGAAGGCGTCAACATCGACATGATCTCCACCTCCCCCATCAAGATCTCGTGCGTGATCGACCGCGACAGTGTGGAGCTGGCGGTACGCGCTCTGCACAGCGCTTTTGAGCTCTCCGGCGAGGGCACTGTGAGCGTGGAGGAGCCGTTCTGAAAGGCCCTGAGGCGGGGATTTGTAACAATCTCTACTCATCCCTCCATATTGTTGAGTTCAAGGACGAGCAGATATGCGCACGATGAAAAGACCACGTAGGTACGTAGCGGGACATTGGCTCACGCTGATGCGCCCCGTGCTGCGCTACAGCACGTCGCGCGATGCCTACCTGCTGCGGGGCGTTGGGCCGCGTTTCGGGCCCGTGCTGCGCATCGACCGCCGCTCGCACGGCCAGGGCGGCCGCTCGCGCTCGTTCGCCGGGGCCGATCGCCGCCGCGCCAGCGCCGCTTAGCTCCACTGGCTTGCAGTCAAGCCGTCCGCCGCGAGCCAAGGCGCGCGTGGCTCGGTTTCCGTCGCCCATGCCACCCGGGTTGCTGTTCTGCAAGATTTCGCCCAAAAATGACGCTGATGTTCCAGATATCAGTGTTCTGCGGGCTTTTGGGCAAATGCTGGGAGAAATATTCGTCTAGTTGACAACGACGTCTGTCCAAGGGGCTTTTTACACCTGAACCCTTGACCTTAGGTGCTCTTTACGGTGGTATGTGCCCCATCGAAGAAACGAAGACCGAGATAAGAAGTTGGTCATCGATTCGACGTTTGTTCTACAGGCGAGGATTTCCCGATCGCACAGCTGGTCAACGGAGGAGCTTGAGCTATGGATAGCAACGTCGCAGACTCGGGGGTAGCTGCTGCGATTCAGGGCCGCGGGGGTGCGGTTGCCCATCGCGCGCCGCCGCTCGGGGCGTTTGGGACCGGGCTGCCGGCCGCCGAAGTCAGCGGGCCGGCGGCGAGCAAACTACGCGACGCGCTGTTTCGCAGGATGCTGCTGACGGCGGACGCGCTGGCGATCGCCACGGCCTTCGTCCTGACGATGGCGCTTGCCTCCAGGTCGATCCAGCTCACGTGGGCGAGCGCCGCGGCGCTGCCGATCCTGCTGCTGTGCGCCAAGGTCTCCGGGCTGTACGACCGCGACGAGACGCTGCTGCGCAAGACCACGCTGGACGAGGCGCCCAAGCTGTTCCAGGTGGCCACCCTGTGCGCGCTGGTGTCGTGGCTGGCGGGAGGGCTGTTCGTGGCCGGCACGCTGAACCGCCGCGAGGCGCTGTTCCTGTGGCTGGCGCTGGCGTTACTGCTGTTGCTGATGCGCACCGTGGCCCGCACGATCGCGCTGCGGATCGCACCGGAGGAGCGCTGCCTGTTCATCGGCGATGAGGCCGCCGCCAGGACGATCCGCTCCAAGCTCGGCGATCACGGCGGCATCAGGGCCAAGCTCGTGGCGCACCTGGACCTGGACAAGATCGAGCCGTGGTCGGCCGACGCGCACTCGTCTTCCAAGCTGGCCGAGGTGCGCGACCTCGCCCGCCAGTTCGACATCCACCGTGCGATCGTCGCTCCCAGCAGCGCCGACGCCGGCGAGGTGCTGAACCTGGTGCGCACGCTGAAGGCCGTGGGCGTGCGCGTGAGCATCCTGCCGCGCCTGCTGGAGGTGGTCGGCTCGACGGTGGAGTTCGACGACCTGCACGGCGTGACGGTGATGGGCGTGCGCCGCTTCGAGCTGACGCGCTCTTCGGCCGCTGTCAAGCGGACGTTCGACGTGGTGTGCTCCACGCTCGGCCTGCTGGCCGTCTCGCCGCTGATGATCGGAATTGCGATCGCGATCAAGCTGGACAGCCGCGGCCCGGTGTTCTTCCGCCAGCTGCGCGTGGGGCGCTACGGCGAGCGCTTCCACATCCTCAAGTTCCGCACCATGGTTCGCGATGCCGAAGCAATGAAGGACTCGCTGCAGGAGCGTAATGAAGCTCAAGGGGGGCTGTTCAAGATTCAGGACGACCCCCGGATCACGCGTGTGGGCAGGTTCCTGCGCAAGAGCGCGCTCGATGAGATGCCGCAGCTGCTGAACGTGCTCAAAGGCGAGATGAGTCTGGTGGGGCCGCGCCCGCTGATCTTGGAGGAGGACATCCGCGTGCAGGGCTGGCACCGCCGTCGCCTCGAGTTGACGCCGGGGATGACCGGCCACTGGCAGATCCTCGGCCCGGCGCGGGTGCCGTTGAGCGAGATGGTGGCGATCGACTACCTGTATGTGGCCAACTGGTCGCTGTGGACGGACGTGAAGATCATGATGCGTACCGTCCCGCACGTGATGGGGCGGCGTGGGCTCTAGCATGGCGCGGGGCGCGACAGGGTCTTCGAATGAGGCCGGCAAACGTACCAGCAAGCGCGTATCGCAAGCGATTGAGCTTGCGAAGCACGGGGATCGTGATGCGTTCGGGTTTCTCTATGTAGTTTACGCCGATGAGGTCTATGGATACGTACGCAGCATCGTCCGTGATTCACATGAGGCCGAAGACCTTACCCAGCAGGTGTTCGCCAAGCTGATACGTATCATCGGCAAATACGAGCAGCGTCAGGTGCCTTTCCTCGCTTGGATCCTACGCGTGGCACGCAATCTTTCCATCGACCATCTTCGTGCTCAGCGTATGATCCCTGTCGAGGAGGTTAGAGTCACCGACCATGCGAGCAACGACCCTGCTGCCGGTCGACCGATGAACCTGCTGACGGAAGCGCTATCTACGCTTCCAGTCGATCAGCGTGAGGTGCTGGTCCTTCGGCACGTTGCCGGATTATCCCCTGTCGAGATCGCTTCGCGAACAGGTCGATCCGAGGGGTCAATTCACGGACTTCATCACCGTGGAAGAAGGGCTCTACGCGCGGAGCTGATCACTCGCGGAGCCGCGCCGGTGACCGTCGACTCCGCCAGGATGTAAGTTGGCCGCAACTGGTCTCATGGCTCCGAGCTAGTGACGATTTCACGCTCGGAAAGGCAGCTCGTTCTCATAAGCGCCGGCACCGCTGCACGCCGCGACGCGATGCGAGCCCATGCTTGGCGCCTGATGAAGGATGTCAACTGGGAGATCCTTGCCGCGACACTCAATAGGCGGAAGCTACTGCCAGTCTTGGGTCCGCGCATTCGAGAGATGGCAGCCGGTCGCGATAGCGACGCGTTTGCTGCGGCGGTCGAGGAGTCAGTGGCTGCCGCACATCCACACGCGGTCTTCCTCATGCTCGTTTGCGATCGAGTCATGTCCGCGCTTGCGGGTGCAGGAATCCGGTCCACTCCGCTGAAGGGCCCGTTTCTGGGAGAGCGCATTTATGGGGATCCCGGCAGGCGTCTCTCGAGCGACATCGACTTGCTTGTGGATCCCACCGAGCTGGATGCCGCCGTTGCAGTCGTTCGCAATCTCGACTACGGGGCGCCTTCCGACAGAGTTGACGCCAGCGGGCTTCCACTGCTTCACTTCGCACTCGAACATGAGCATCAGCTGCTTCCGCCTGTTGAGCTGCACTGGCGCATTCATTGGTACGAGCGCAGTTTCGCACGCGAGCGCCTCCTTCCCCCAGAATGCATGTCGGCTAGCGAGTGGCGTCCAGCTCCCGCCGATGAGCTTGTGGCGCTACTGCTGTTTTACGCAAGAGATGGGTTCGTCGATCTGCGTCTCGCTACAGACCTGAGTGCCTGGTGGGACGTATTTGGTGCTGAGGTATCGGCGCAGGCCGTCGCCGATGTGCTCGATGTCTATCCGGTGCTTGGTCGTGCCGTTCAAGTAGCTGCGCGGGTTGTGGCAGACGTTGTCGGACTGCCCCTCGAGCAGGTGCTCGGCGCTACCACGCGAACACGGCTGCGTGACAAGTTCGCAGCGCGGCTGGCAAATCCGAATCCTCGGTGCAGCGTCTCCCAGCAATACGCTGACATGGGCTTTATCGATGGGCTGCTCACTCCCGCACGGGACCTCGGAGTGTTTGCACAGAGGCAGCTACTGCTGCCGAGCGAGGTTCTAGACGAATATGCGCAAAACGTTCCCGGGTTTCGAGCGAAAACTCCCCTGGACTACAGCCTGCGAGTGCTCGCTAGGTACGGTTTGTCCCTGCTGAGGTTGCTGCGTGCGCCTGAAACGCTCTCCTGAGCCGCGAGAGGTCAGCTCGTTCCCTGCGGGTGCGCAGGTTGAGCCAGGCCTTGCTTAGCGGAGTCCGAAGCATCTGGCTCCGGCCGGCCGGCCACAAGTCGAGCTGGCTCTCCCCTCCGGCTGAAGGCGCCGCTGACGACGACGCCCACCATTGGTGCTCCGCTCGTCTCAAGCACCTGCTTCAGATGCACCGCCTCGTCGCGTCGGCTGCGCCCGATCCAGCCGGCTAGGATCGCTCCGTCGACTTTCGAGAGCAAAAGGAATCCATCTGCAAAGGCATGCAGCTCGGAAGCGTCGATGACGACAAAATCGTACTGATCCCGTGCTCGCACCAGCAGATCCGCCATCGCTTGACTGTCGATCAACTCAACCGGATTGATGGGTGAAACGCCAGCAGGCATTACGTCGAGCGCTCCAGAATGAATCCCGCCTATCGTCGAGTTGACCGACTGAATCGCTGTCGCATCTGCCATGTGCCTGTACAGTACGTCCGATAGCCCGATCTCGTTTTGAAGACCGAGCCTCCGCGAGAGCGTCGGTCGCCGCAGGTCAGCCTCCAACAAAAGTACCCGGGCGCCCATGCGTGCCGCGGCACTCGCGAGATGAAGCGCAACGACCGACTTACCCTCCCCCGAGGTGGCAGACGTCACGAGAACTGTGCGGAGCTCACGCTCGGCGTTGAAAGATCGCAGATGCGCCCTGATCGCTTGAAACGCCTCGGGCTGCACATTCGCCAACGACTCCGGAGTGTTGCTTCGGGTTTGTGAGCGCAGTTCGTCGAGCGAAGGATTGTTCGAAAGCAGTCCAAGCACGGGCTGGTTGTAGATGGCTTCGAATTCTTTTGGATTCCGGATGCGGAGATCCAGTCTCTCAAGTATCAGCGCAAGTCCAAGTCCGATAAAGAAACCGAGCAAAGCGCCTATCGCGACATTTCGCGATAGGCGCGGCGAGGATGGCGCGAGAGGCTGTAGCGCTTCCTGCGCAACTTGGAAGCTATTCGGCGGGAGTGCTCTCAGGAGCGTCAACGATTGCGCTCGGTTTTGCAGCGATAGACCGTCTGAACCCACCCGTTGGCTAGGCGTCAGACGTCTCAGCTGCTTGGTAACCACAGCGAGTGCCGAGCTAAAGAACCGGCTATTCGATTCGCCTTGCTCCTTGACAAACTCTCGCGCATAGGTGTTGGCGATCTTGGTAGCAAGTTCTGGAGAGGAGGCTGTCGCAGACACGCTTGTGATGTTGGATTCTGACTCCTGGAATATGTCCAGGCTGGTCTCAACCATTCGAGCTGTCAGCCCATCGCCGATCACCTGCGCCGTACGTTCTGCCACGCTGCCAGCGTGAATTAGTTCAAGGTCTGACGTCTGTTGGGCAGCGGTGCCGCTATTGCTCGCCGAAAGTCCGGCGATCTCTTGATTAAGTTGATTGTTGTTGAAAGCAATCGAAGCGGTCGCCGTGTACCTCTTGATCTCATGCTTCGAAACCGCCAATGCGACGGCGACCGTCAGGCACAAGCAAAGCACAATCCAAAAGCCTCGGCGCAAGAGGAACCCGAGCGCTCGCGTGAGGTTTGCTTCGTTGGAGTCTTGCGGCACCGGAGTCCCTTCGGAGTTCGCCTGAGCGGCTACGATTTGGTTGACAACGCTAGATTCTTGCACAGCCTAGTAGGCAGTGCCAGAAGGCTATTCCAGGGCAGCGGCTCGTTGTCCGTGCACCACATCACACATGAGCCCAGAAGCAGGTTGTTGCGTGCCGATCTCATCCCGTCCGGTCCACCTGATCTACCTAGAGGGCGGCGGGAGCGGCGATGTCCGTCCCGCATGCTGCTCCGTACGCGGCCATCAAGCCATTGTAGTGGGAATCGGCCGAATTCTCCCGTCGAAAGCGTGCATATCCGGCACGACCCATTGCCGCCGCACGGGCCGGATCAGCGGCAAGCTGCTCTAGGGCGGTTCTCAAGTCACTAACGTTGCCAGGTCGAACGATGTGGCCGTCAACGCCGTCGCTGACCATCTCCGGGAGCCCGCCGCGGCTCGTGACAACCACCGGAATGCCCACGGACCGTGCCTCAAGAATGCTCATTGGATTGTTCTCGTCCCATCGCGAGGGCAAAACCGCGGCTCGAGTGCTGCGTAGGTTCTCGAGAATCTCCGAACGAGTGAGCCGACCTAGGTATTCAACATTGCTTAGCTCCAGGGCGGCACGCTTCACCTTCGGCTCGAGTTCCCCGCCAGCGCCAGCGATTGCAAGGGTACCCATAGACGGATCCGCGCCGGCAAATGTAGAAATGAGGTCTTCGACACCCTTGACCTGCTCCAGTCGGCCTGCGAAGAAGAACCGAGGAGGGGACACGAGCGACGTGACTGGCGGTCTTAACTCGGAGTCAGGTAGGAAGTTGGGAAGAACCCGCGTTCGCTCGCTCGGAATACCGGCCTCTATGGCAACGCCAGCCGCGAATGCACTGGGACATACGTAGACGTCCACCTTTGCGTACTTACCTGACGCGCGTGACAGCGCAGCCTCGACGCCGGCAATAGTACTGG
Source organism: uncultured Solirubrobacteraceae bacterium (assembly GCA_963723325.1). Lineage (GTDB taxonomy): Bacteria > Actinomycetota > Thermoleophilia > Solirubrobacterales > Solirubrobacteraceae > Palsa-744. The sequence goes on from CAVRQK010000009.1 coordinate 309,288, forward strand.
CGGCGCGAGAGCCCTTTACACACCTATGTTTGACTGCGTTATAGACTGCTCCGGTTGTGCAATCACGGCAGGGGTGTCCGTTGCGATAGAGGACGTAGGCGGGACAGCCAATCTTGTAGTCATGGAGTGTCATCACCATCGGGATTCCTGCGTGGGCTAGCTCGTCCACCACGGACATGGTGAGCTGGTGGTAGATGATGTGGAGATGAGCGATGTCGGGCTTGGTGTCCTTGATTAGTCTGCGAAGCCGCGTTCGAGCGCTCAACGAATAGACGGATGCTGCGGCGTCTCTCGCGCGAAGAAGGACCGTGCGTGAGGGATCAATGTAGTCGCGTTGAGCGGCAAAATATGACTGGTAGGGCGACTCACTATTGTCTGGATGCTCCATAGCAAAGTCGACTACGTCATGCCCGTTGCTGGTCAGAAGCGCGCGGGTATTAAACAGGACGGTCTCTGAGCCTGCATGAGGGAAGAAGAACTTGTGGATTTGAAGGATGCGCATATGAAGCAAGGGCAGGAACTTGAGGTGGCAGCGAGGAAGCTGGCGTTGCGTTATTACCTCTGTTGGAATAGGCTGCTTAGCCGACGGTCACGGCGAGTATGCGAGCAGCGTAAGGCGGGAGGTGTGTGTCTGTACCACGCTGGGTCAATCGGCGTTCGCACTCACTCTCTCCGGCGACCTTCGCAGACGGGTCATTTTAGGAGCCCGTAGCTTGCCCGACCCATCCTCGGCTGTCGCTTGAGTCACGTCCTTTTGTGGTGGCTTGGTGCGGCCGGCAGCGAGACCGATTAGCGCCTCGGTATACTCATCGCAAACGTCCTCCCAATTGTAGCGCTCGCGCACGACGGCCCGCCCATGCTCCGTCATCTGCTGCTGGAGGACAGGCGAGGCAAGTGTGTCTCGCAGACGGTCCGCGAGAACGGTTGCATCGTGGGAGTAGAGCTGGGCCGGGTCTTGAAGGACCTCAAGGTTGAAGCGTGTGTCCAAAGCGAGCGTGGGTGCACCCGCTCCGAGCGCTTGGAGTAGAGCGGGATTCGTACCGCCGACAGAATGGCCGTGGACATACGTAGCGCTGTGTGCCCATAGCTGCGTGAGTAGATCCTGGTCAGCTACATGTCCCAACCACTTCACCTTTCCCGCGGCCGCCATCGTCTTGAGGCGGGTCTCAAGCGGTGAAACAAAGTTGGCGCTGCCAACCACCACGGCTAGAGGCGCGTCATCACCGAGAAGTTCCAACGCGTCCAACGTAAGTTCGACGTTGTTCTCAGGAGCTAGGCGTGCGACCACCAGCACGTAGCTCGCACCGCAGACATCTGGAACGACTGCGTCCAAACGATCGCGACCTACGGTGTCCGGCACGGCGGCTCCGTAGGGGATGAAATGGGACTCTCTGCCTGAGAATTCGCGCCAAATATCACCCATCGCCTTCGAGTCGCAGATCAGCAGCCCGGCGTGGCGAGCTGTCATCTGGGCACCTGCTCGGAACATCATTCTGCCCAAGGCGCTCCACTTTGCCCGCTCCCACTCGACTCCGTCTGTGTTCACCGCGAATGGGATCCGAGCGGCACGCAAGGCGGGGAACCAGAAGCCGTTAGCGATGTTGAGAACGAGCATCGAGTCGAAGTCGCGAAAGGCTGCATCGGCCGTAGCAGTCATCCCGAACGTCAACGTAGAAAGCGACTTCTTGTCATTCCCCGGCGTCCAAATACATCGAACGCCATCAACTGTCCACGTGCGAGGGGTGCCTTCCCGCGATCGGCAGTAGACAGCCACCTCATGTCCACGCCTAACAAGATGCGGCGCTAGCTCTCGAACGAGGGTCTCGTAGCCACCATAGGTGCTAGGAAACCCGCGACTTCCAAGGATCGCAAACTTCATCGATTACGTATAAGGAACACGACAAGCGCGTCGTGGCCGAGCTGTCCGCTAGGTCGTTCTATGCAAGACAAACGGATCGACGATCGAAAACTTTCATCGACCAAGGCCCGCCTTTGCTTGCCTTGTGCGGAAGTCTGGGCGTGGCGGGCGCAGCATGGACTCGGTCTGATGCCGCGATTCGAGCCCGGGGGTCAATGCGCCGGACTCATGTGACGCTCGCCATGGCCAGGAACCGACAGAGCCCCCGCTAGGCATACTCCGCTTGGCAGCTCAAGCCTGCGTCGCACAAAGCCGATAATACGCCAGGCATACAGCGCGGGACGCCGTGGACCCGTAGGAGTCGTGCCGATCGCGACAGCCAGGGTCGTGGCCGGTCGTTGAATCAATGGAGTCCGCTGGTTAGCCAAACGGTATGATGCTAGATGCTCGTTTCTTGCGAAAAAGCGGCAGGCGTCGTCGTGCTGCCTGCAGGCCACAGCGGGAGTCGGGACGGAGCACGATACCAAGCCCATGAAAGACACCCCAGCTACACGTCGTCTTGCGATCGTTCTGTGGAAGGGCGTCGTCGGGGGTGCAGAGGTACACGGCATCGAGCTCGCCAATCAGCTGCGCACGATGGGTGTTGAAGCGACGATCGTCTTTATAGAGAATCCCCAATCTCTATCCGTGCGGCTCTCGGATCGGCAAGTGTCCTACCGAAGCATTGGGCTTCGCCGAGGAAGCGATGTGCTTTGGCACCCTCGACGCTATGCATCTGAGGTTAGAAAGGCGGGGCCAGACGGGGCGCTCCTGATGTCCTGTGGCTATATGGGGGCCGCGCTTCGCGCCGGGGGATATCGAGGCGTGATCATTGCGGTAGAGCACGGAGACTTGTTTAAATCGCAGCGCCTTTCACGCCGTCGCCGGTGGCTGTGGTGGCTCGCTCGCACCGCTGGCGCTCGTGCGGCCGACGCAGAGGTCGCTGTGTCCGACTTTACACTAGAGCACATGCGTGAGTGCCCTCACTCACAGTGTCAGCGACGGATCTACAATGGAATAAATCCTTCTCACTATCCTCCAAAAGCTGAGCGCGCCTCCGATGTCACAAGGACCATTGCTCTTGCATTTGCGGGGCGCCTAATAGCTGGCAAGGGGGCTGACTACCTAATAAAGGCAGTTGCACTGATGCAAAGCAGTCACCCTGTCAAGCTGCGCATCGCTGGTGATGGACCAGAGAGGCCGAGGCTGGAAGCTCTGGCGATCAGTCATAAACTCGCCTCAGCAGTGGAGTTCGTTGGCTGGAAGCACGACATGGCCACGTTATGGCAGACGTGCGATATCGCAGTAATACCGTCCGCGCAGTTCATCGAGTGTTGCCCCATGACGGTGCTCGAGGCGATGGCATGCGGGAAGCCCGTCGTTGCGTCTCGCAACGGTGGCCTTCCGGAGCTCGTTATGGATGGGAAAACTGGAACTCTGGTACCGCCAGGTGACATAGAGGCACTTGCCGAAGCTCTATTGCGATATGCGTCTAGCGATGCACTGCGGGCCTCTCACGGCATGGCTGGTCAAGCGCGGATCGCACTAAGCTTCCAGCTTAGCGATTGCGCGCAGGCATATCTCGACCTCTTCGACGCATTCCATGGCTCTACTTAAGCCCGTGACTGCTCGCATGCGGCTTGAAGGGCCACTAAAAGAGTCGCGGTGCTGTGGGCGGTGGAAAAGTGAGCTAGCCAGTCCTGCAGTTCATTGGTGGAGTGTACGCGCGAACAGGCTCGCACTACGGCATTAGCATAGTCGGTTGGATGATCGGTGACGGTTAGCTCGCCGGTGAGTCCAGGGAGAATCGCATCGGCAACACCAAGGGCACGTGAGCAGGCAACTGACGGTATCCCGGCAGCTGCAGCCTCAACAAGTACATTGGCGAGTCCCTCGAATCGAGCTGTAAGGAGTATGCAGTCGATTTCTGCTGCCGCGTTCTCCCACCAGGGCTCATGCCATCCGGCGAATGTGACATCTAGGCCGAACTTGAGTGCTTCGTCTTCGGTCTGCTGCCGAAGAGGCCCGTCGCCGATGACCGTTCCTCGGACTTCAATGTCGCGATGGGCAAGGGTATCGAGCACGGACAAGAAGAGACTCGGACGCTTCTGGTCGACCAGGCGACCTACAAACGCAATGTGCAAGCGATCCGGCGAGACCTCCGGAGGCTGGCGGTGCCGTGTACCCGTATCGGCGATCACCGGATTCGGTACTACATATAGGCGCTCGGGCGGAACCTTGTACGCCGAGACAAGGTCGCCAGCCACGGGATGCGAGATTGCAAGGACTCCCTCCGCGTTTCGGTATAGACGTCTCGCAATCCAACTTGTTACGCGGTCGCGCTTGCGGCCTCTTGCATACTCTAGGCTCGGCATGTTGCGCTCGGAAACGACAAGCGGCAAGTCGGAGTGACGGAAAATGCGAGACATAAGCAATGCGACCACATTGCTATATGTCAACATAGATAGAAGAACGTCTGGCTGCGATGTGGTTACTCTGCGGTGTAGCCAAATCGGAAGCATCAGGTGCCGTGCCCCACGCCATGCGGGGTCGAACCGATATAGAGTCACAGTTGTTGGAAGGTCTACCGGTGGTTGGGCGCGATCGTATACGTAGATTGAGACCTTGTGTCCGAGTTCGTGCAGCTCGACCACCCAACGCCTGGTCACAAACTCGGCACCGCCACCATGCAGGTTGGGGATGAAAATGCCGACGTGCATCAAGCGAGCGTTATCAAGTGCATCGATCAGCGTCGGAAGCTCGACGATGGCAGGAGATACGGGGATTGGCTTCGAAGGAGCTGAACAATGCTGTGCTGGTATAGACTTCGACGACCGGAAGTACTTTATATGCTCGTAGAGTCCGCGACCATGAGCCGCCCGCAGGGCCGTTTGGGCCAGTCACGGTGTTTACGATCGACATGGCGTGGAGGGTAGCGGACGAAGGCCAGCAAGGTCAGTCAAATGGTCGCTACGCGACGGTTCGTCTGGTTCCCATAGCCAAGCCTGCTACGGTGGCGCGTCTACTGGCGATGACCGGGCGAGGAAGATCTGCCTGGTGAGCCTGTAGCCGCGCTTGAAGCCGTCAGATCTGGGCGAGCCTTATGGCGATCGTAGCGCGACCCGAACTGCGATCATCCCGGGCCTGGAACCGTGACCGTCGCACCACAGTATGCTCCGTGCCGAGGTCTAGCTGCATGGCCCACACGCGAGCGCCATCGGATTCCCGTCCACACGCAGACCCCCCAGCTTACGTGGCCAAACCTGCGTACCGATCATTCAGCGTGTTTGGATCACAAATAGTGAAGACTGCTGCGCGCAGTATACCGTGCGCTGCGTTCACACGGCTGTCTCGGCTGTCCGCGGCCTCTGTCCTCGTGAGCGTCGCGACCACGGCTTTGCTGCAATCGCCAGGCACTGCCGTCGCTGCTAGTACCGGCAACGCCGATCGGTCATGCACACCGAGCTTGTCGACGTCTTCTACGGCCAAAAGCGCCAGGCTACGCAGAGCGGCAGGCCTACGCGAACGCATCAAGACGACCAGGCATGAGCTTGCCAAGCGCGGCGGCCACACAGCTTCTAAGCGTCGCGCGAGGCGCATGCTCCCCGAGCTCGAACGCAGGCTGGCATGCTTGGAGCGAGACCTCGCGCACTCTCGGCGCGAAAAGGACTCGACGGCAGTCGCCGAGGCCCCCGATCCGAGCGAGCAGCCGCGGCTAGCAGAAGTTGCTCAAGCGCCCAACAGCGAACTTCCTCTCCTCGATACGCCGACCGCGGAACCACCGATCGAGGATCCCCCCATATCGGAAACCCCTACATCCGAAAGTCCGATAGGCGAACTCCCCGCCTCGGAAAAGCCTGTGCAAACTGCAGGTCCTGGGCGACCGCCCGCTAAGCCACGAGTGCCTCTGTCGATCGCAGTCCACAACAATCATCTCGTGAACGGGTACGGAACGGTCGTAACGCTCCATGGAGTAAACCTCGACGGCACCGAGTGGCAGTGCCTCTACGGGCAGGCGTTTGATTCGCCGTCCGACGAAGCCAGCATCGAAGCGATGGTGGCATGGCATATAAACTCCGTACGTATCCCGCTCAACGAGGACTGTTGGCTGGGGATCAATGGAGCCCCGACGGGTATAGCCACCTATCACGAAGTGTTGCGTGAATACATCCATCGTCTCCATGATCACGGAATCTATGCGATATTGGATCTGCACTGGAGCGCACCGGGGAAAACCCTTTCTCATGACGGCAGCGGTCGCGCTGGCTTCTACGAAATGGCAGACGAGGATCACGCGCCGGCATTTTGGGAATCAGTCGCATCTTTCTTTAAAACTGATCATGCGGTCATGTTCGACCTGTACAACGAGCCCTTTGGTATCTCGTGGGAATGCTGGCTTAGCGGCTGCATGGCGCCCCGAGGATTTCAGACCGCCGGAATGCAGCAGCTCGTCGACGTGGTGCGGTCAGTTGGCGCCACTCAGCCCATTATGGTGAGCGGCCTCAAGACGGGCAGCGAAGACGGCCAGGAATGGATCACCTATCATCCAGTCGACCCGGCAAGCCAACTGGTTGCGTCCGTGCATGCCTATGACCAACGCTCTATCGACTATTTCAATAGCAACATCGGCGTAGTGGCGACGTCGTTTCCTGTCGTCATCGGTGAGACCGGAGAGTTCGACTGCGGCGACTGGGATCTCAATGTTCTCCTGCCGTGGGCCGACACTCACGGAGTGTCCTACCTGGCATGGGCATGGTATGTCGGCAGTTGCGCCAGCGAGCCGTCATTGATCAGCGACTACAACGGAACCCCGACTGCATTCGGAGCCGGATATCGCGACCATCTGTTGGCGCATTTCCCCGCCCCCGAACCGACGGCGTGACACGTAGCCCCGCCGTGCCATCGAAGGCCTGATCGTCCGATACGTTCTCTCGGGCTGATCGCGAGCCCTTTCAGGTCCTCACGCGTCCGTTAGCCACGGCGTGAGCATTACGCAGATCTAGCGCCACATCTTCGTCGACGGCGGGAAGCGACTTAGGCTAACCTTCTCCCATCGACTCGCGACCAAAAGCCAGCAACTCTATGCACGTCGGCTGCCGGCTAAAATCAGCGCGGCTTTGGGTGCGCAGATTACTCAACACGGCCACTCTGGTAAAGGGGGCTTCGTCGTGGTGACTGAGGCAAGCCTGTGACTCCTGCTAAGCACAGGTATAGAAGCTGGGTCGTCTACGTGCTCATAGCGGCCGTCATCGCCGCCGCTGGAATGCTCGCGCTAGTGACGCTGCGTGAGCAAGCCCATTCACCTCACGGAGTTCCGGAGGTTCGACTGCCGTCGTATCACAAAGCGTCAGCTATAAAGCCCACCACCAGCTTCCGGATTGCTGTCAGCGGCAACCACTTCGTGAACGGGTCCGATGAAACAGTGACACTTCACGGCGTGAATCTTGACGGCACAGAGTGGCAATGCCTCTACGGGCAAGCGTTCGATTCTCCTAGCGACGAAGCGAGCATCGCCGCGATTGCCGCCTGGCATGTGAATGTTGTCCGCATTCCGCTAAATGAGGATTGCTGGCTGGGCATAAACGGAGCGCCTCGAGACATACGGTCATATCATCACGAAATTGGCAGCTATGTGAGGCGGCTGCACGCTCACGGTATCTATGCGATTCTCGATTTGCATTGGATTGCGCCGGGGAAGAGATTGTCGCACGATGGTCGCGGGCGTGCGGGCTTCTATGAAATGGCAGACGAGAGTCACGCTCCGGCGTTCTGGGCGTCGGTCGCAGCCTACTTCAAGCGCGATCACGCGGTGCTGTTCGACTTGTATAACGAGGCATTCGGAGTGTCGTGGCAGTGCTGGCTCGATGGATGCGAGGCTCCGCGTCGATTTCGCACCGCCGGCATGCAGCAGCTCGTCGACGTAATTCGGCGTGTGAGAGCACGACAGCCAGTGATGGTAGGAGGCATAAAGGCAGGTAGCGAAGATGGGCGTCAGTGGCTCGACCATCATCCTCTGGATCCTGCGGGGCAGCTCGTAGCGTCGGTACACGCGTACGACCAAGCCGATACAACTTACTTCAACAGCAACATCGGAATCGTGCATGAGAGGTTTCCAGTAGTCATCGGCGAGATCGGCGAGTTCGACTGCGCAGATACCGATCTTGCTGTGCTTCTGCCTTGGGCGAGCGCACGTGGCATTTCATACTTGGCGTGGTCGTGGTATGTGGGCAACTGCTCTACTGAGCCTTCACTGATCACTGACTACAGCGGAACGCCGACACCATACGGCGCTGGATATCGTGAATATCTTGTATCGAACTTTCCATTACCGGAGGGACCAAGGGGTTGACCACAGTTCCCACTGGATCGCGAAACTCGATATGCTGGTCCCAAGAGTCTTATAGGTGCGAGCGATGCGCTCGGAGCGCGGTTGCTGCTATCGGTGGAGTCAATGCCTCGAGTTGAAGTCTTCAGCTGGAACCCACGCAAGTCTCGTCTGCCGGGGGTGCTGGCACGGGTGCTACACGTGGGGCATCGCGTGGACAACTTTGGGGACCTGCTCGGGCCCATGATCGTCGCGAAGATTCTCGCGATGAACGGCGTGGATCCTCGAGGGGCCGTAAGTGACCGCAGGCTGTTGTCGATAGGTTCTGTAATGCACTTCGCTCACGATTGCGACGTAATTTGGGGCACCGGCGTGAACGGGAAGGTGCCTGAGAGTGCATACCGCTTTGGTACGCTCGACGTGAGAGCGGTACGTGGCCCTCGTACCCGCGCGTTTTTGGCGAGTCGCGGCGTGGACGCGCCAGCGATCTTTGGTGATCCTGCGCTGCTGCTACCGGCCGTCTTCCCTGAGCTGCTTGCTCAGTCGAGAACAAAGCGTCATGCAGTCGTGGTAGTACCGAACTTCAATGATTTTGATGGATATTCGCCTAGCTCAGCGCTTCTCGACCCCCGGTCTTCAGTTGACTTGTGTCTGCGGCGTATCGCCGAAAGCGAATTGGTGGTTGGCTCCTCGCTCCATGCGATCATCGTGGCGGAGTCTCTCGGTATACCGGCTCGGCTAATAGCCTCGCCCGTTGAGGATCGCTTTAAGTACGATGATTACTTCGCAGGCACAGGCCGCACGGATGTACGGTTCGCGTCTACCGTTGAGGAGGCCGTCAGCATGGGTGGAGAGCTCGGCCCCGTCTTCGATCAAGAGCGACTTCTGTCTGCCTTTCCATTTGATCTTTGGCGGCCTTGACGGCCGGCTGTTGGATCTAGCCGTCGCGACGACGGGGGTTGACCAAGGACGGGATACGGATCAGTTCTTGCCATGTGTCGGCACCGGTGTAGCGAAGGGAAAGTATGTAGATGGTCGAAACGATGATGGTCTGCACGGCCAGATAGGCAATTTGCGTGGGGCCGCTTTCGGGGCTCCAAAAATGGGCCAGGAGAAAGCCGGCAGCGCATCCAAGGAGGCCACTCGACATCGGCCCAAGCCACCGTAGCATGTAAGTCGATAGCTTCACGCCGATGTGCTGGCGCAGCGCTCTGAGCCGGAGCGGCCAGACGAGATATTGCCGGACAGTCACACCGATTGCCACCGCGAGCACTCCCCAGTGAACGGAAATGAGCACCACGATCACGCATACCATGCTTTGTATTGCGGTAATGACGAGCGCTGATCTACTGGCATTGACGGCGACCAGTGCGTTACGATCAAAGGTGATTACAGAGTTCAACGCGCCCATGAGGCAGAGCACTTGCATCAGTATCACGGATGAGTGCCAGTGCCTGCCAAAGACCAAGGGCACAATCTGTGGGGCGAGCAGAGCAAGAAGCGAGAACGTCAGGATGGATATCGCGGCACTGAAGCCGGTGAGACGGTAGAAGGCGTTGAGGAGACGACCTGGAGCATCTCTCAGCTTGGACAAAGTGGTCAACGAAACCTGCTCGATCACTGACGTCTGGACTTCGACGATGATCGCAATGATGCGAATGCCTACGTAGTAGTATCCCAATGCTGCGGGGCCGAGGAATGCACCGATGAATAGCCTGTCCGACTGCAGGTTGAGGAAGGCAAACATCTCGATGCCGAGAACGTTCAATCCGACGACACGGAGTGCGCGCACCGATTCGCGGTGCACCGCGAGGCCTGGTCTCCACGGCGTGATTGTCCAGAGCACCACGACTTGCACCGCGCTCGTAACGAGTGTTTGGGCTACTAGGCTCCAGACTCCGCCGCCAAGCGCGGCGACCGTCACGCCGACGGCTCCGCCTACGATCGAGCCAAAGAGGGTGCGAATGCTCAACGACCGGAATGCGAAGTCTCGCTCTAGCAATGCCTCCTGGGTATTGGCAAGAGCGCTGAGGACGAGGGCCGGCGACAGGGCTCGCAGCACACCCGTGAGTTCGGGCTGATGAAATACCTGACCAGCGAGCGGTGCCAGGGCGATCGTCAGCCCCATGAGCGCCACGGCCGTGGCAATCGAGATCCAGAAGGCCGTGTCGCAGTCCTCCTTGGAAACAGTGACCTTTTGAATTAGCGCGCTTCCGAAACCCTGTTCCGAAAGCAGTGTAAAAAGTGTGATAAAGACCGCAGCTAGCGCTGCTAGCCCGAATTGGGAGGGAGAGAGCAGCCGACCAAGCATGGCAAAGACTATGAGCGAAAGCACGCGGTTTCCCCACCTGCCAACCGCTACCCACCCGACGGAGCGAAAGACCGTCGACCGCAGTTCTCCCTCAGCGACCGCGCTGCGGTCGTTCGACAGCAGCGGGCGGTCACTTGCCAGCACCTCTTCGGCCTGTTCGCGAATCTCCTCGGCATCGACGACGGGGTTCAGACCAGTTCCGTCGCCAACTGGATGCAGAAAGTCAGAGTCCTCGCTAGCCACTAGTCAGCAGTGGATCGGAGATGGTAACGAGTGCGCGCGTTCGAGTCTCCGCGCCGATATAAATAGACGACGGCCTAAAGATATCGCAATCCATGTCGGTATCTAAACAGATATCTCTCGCGGTTGGGTGGTGCCTCGCTCGCGCAGCAAAGAGGTGCGGGGGCACGTCAACGACCGATAGGCGTGTCGGCGCCGCCAAGATGCTGAGTTCCCACTCTGCTTCGGCCATCCAGCGTCGACCGGGTGCGTTGCAGTGGAGCCACAAAAGACTCTGAGTAGCTAGTCTATCCATGGATGTCTGGAGATCGCAAAGGACGACCGTCAAAGCTTGGCTATGTTTTCGCGCGGCCGGTGGGCGACGCGGTGCACAGCGACGCGGTGCACAGATCTCTTATGCCGAGGTCCCAATTGGACAGCGGCAAGGTCGCGGGATAGTGACAAGCGTCGGGGTCTCAACACTCGATGGTGGCGGCAACCCGTACATAACCCTGTTGTACGAGGCGCTGCGGGCCAAAGGTATAGCGATTGAGGAGGCCGACCTCCACCCGTGGGTCGTCTACAGGGGGCGCCAACGATACGATGTGCTCCACATACACTGGCCAGAGTACATAATGGTTGGCCCTGGAAAAGGGCTCGCTCATGCGGCGCGGGCGGTGGCCGCGGCGTATGCGCTTCGAATCAGCGTGGGGCTCCTGAAGCGTCGGGGAGTTAGGATCGTATGGACGGCGCACAACATCCGCCCTCATAGTCCTGATGCGCCCAGAGCGCAAGTCCACCTATATCGCTGGCTAGCCGCCGATGCGGATGCGATCCTCGTTCATACGCGCTATGCCGCCGAGCTGGTTCGCCAACGCCTAGGCAGGACTGGACCTATCTACGTTGCGCGCCACGGGAACTATGTGGGCGTTTACGCCTCGGCGACGGTCGAGCGAGAGGCATTGCGTGCACGGTACGGAGTTGGAAAGGGTGATCAAGTGCTTCTCGCATTTGGTCAAGTGCGGGCTTATAAGCGACTCGTTGAGCTTGTGGGTGACTTTGCTTCCTCCTCAGCGCCAGTTCGTCTGATGATCGCTGGACCTCCAAAAGACGCTGACGTTGCACGGACACTGCGAAAAATGGTTGACGCCAGCGATCGTGTGGTGTTCTTGGATCGCTACATTCCAGACTCGGAGGTGGCGGAGCTCTATTCGCTGGCCGACCTTGCCGTAATCAATTACTCTGAGATATTCTCAAGCGGCGCCCTGATGCTGGCGCTGTCCTTGGGAAGGGCGGTCCTTGCCCCGAGTCAGGGTACGGCAAACGAGATCGTCGCGCGCCCCGCGCTTTTCGCTTGGGACCATTCGCCAATGGAAGTCCTGGACGATGCGTTCGCGGTTGCCCCAGAGGTTCGAGAAGCAGCTGCGTTGGCGGCGGCAAACAGCCATGGGTGGACAGGGTCCGCAGACGTGCACATTGAAGCCTACGAGGGAACTAGTCGGGGCATCACCTAGAGCGCGCGCGGCTTGGATTGCGCCGCCATCTGAATGCTGCCGGCAGTAGTTGGAAGGAGCATTAGGGCGTATCGCATGATCACGCGTCTAGCGCGTTACGTGCGGAGCGCGTGATCATCAGCGCCGGACCCAGGAGCAGTGCAAGCGTTGAGGTTGCGAGCCAGGAAAATAGGGTTGGATCACCAAGCGAATCCGCCAGGATCACAGCAATAGAGCAAACCGTCGCTAGAACAAGCCAGTTCGCAGGCTCGTCTGAGCGGAGTTTGCGGCAGAGTGTGACAACCATCAGCACCAAGCCAACTACATAGGTCGCAAAGCCGCCATAGCCGGACTCTCCGATGACGCTAGGCCACGAAGTGTCGTCGATGTAATGAGGGTAGCTCGGCGAGAGCCCATACACTCTATTCAGCTTATATTGAAAGTAAACCGGGCTATAGTATATGCGCGACGGATAGCTGGCATATCGGCCAAAGCCAACTCCGATTGGAAAGTTACTCGCAGCGATCTTCTCGCTCGTGTTGTAGAGGATCGCGCGAACGGATTCCTTGGAGGAGGTATACGTGGAAACTTGAGCAGTGATGACGTTACCCTCCAGAGCGTATCCGCCCGCAATCAGCACAATCCCGGCGAGTAGGGAGATAATCGCACGACGCCAGCTCGTCGCTCCTTGCACGGCGCCGACAATCGCGATGACTGCGACTAGTGACAGGACCCCCTTTAGTCGGAGCGAGAGCAGCACCGAACCAGCGAATATCAACGCGAGTAGAAGGTCCGGCTTTCGAAGGTGGTTGGCGAAGCGGGCAAACGTGACGGCGAACAGGATGCTCATAAAAAGGCTAAATTCGCCAGGGGTGGGGAAAATCGACTGTACCGCTTCGGATCGAAAGGCGCCCGCTTTGAGAACCGCATTGCTCGTATGGAGTGTGCGCGAGACAATGCCATGGGTCACATAGTCCAAAAGGCCGAGTGCCGCGACTAGGAGCCCGACCTTAATCACGATGCCGTAGAGGCGAGGAACGTCCTGTGGCGTCCAAGGAAGCAAGAGGGTGGTCACCACCATGATCCATAGCTTTAGGCCCAGAAGTGCGCCAACCATGGTCACCTGTAGCGGTACGCCATGGTAAATCGCGCCGACTACTCCAAAGAGCGCCACGCCGACTCCCGGCAAAACAAAGCGTGCTGGGGGGAGCTCTGCGCTTGAGCGCAAAGTCCGCCAGATGGTCAGACCGACAAACAGCAGCACGAACACCTCATTGCCCTGCCGAATCGCTTCTCCAGCGCTCGAAAAATAACCGAACATCGCCGACAGCGGAGTGTTGAAGATCTCGAAGATCCAGAGCCCCAGTAGTGCAATGATCGGGCTCTTGTTGTAGGCGATGAGCGCGATCACGACGAAAGCCAGGGACGCGGTCCCACCAGCCATAAGCACGCCGTAGTGAGTTGTTGCTAGTCCGCCAGCGAGGACGGCGAGAAGGCATCCTGATACGCCTACCAAGCCGAGATTGTGGTCTGACCGACCGCGGGCTAGTATCACGCGTGATCCATCGTGCACCTGCCTGGACCATAGCGAACAGGGGCATGGGCGGCTCGATAGCCGGCGCTAGTCATCATGGTGCAGGACGCCCGTAGCAGCACTAGCGTCGGCGCGAGAGCATCGTGCCAAGGTCGTCTTCCGGGGGCCTTCTCAACGCTCATCAGGTGATCGGCTCGCCTCCCAGTCCCAAGATGCCCATACCCAAGCCGTGGTCCGGATCGAGTATGAAGCTCACGGCCTCGTTGCGCGAACGGACTCCAAGCTTGCCAAAGGCAGAAGAGAGATGGCTCTTGACGGTGCTCTCGGCCAAGAACAGTTGTCGCGCGATCTGACCGTTTGTGTAGCCCATGACGACAAGACCGAGGATCTGCTTCTCACGCGAGGACAGCGCCGGGGGCTCGATCTGCGGTCCGTACCTCCGAGGCACGCATGTTTGACCTGCCAGAGCTGCCCATATGGACGGTGCCAACGCTGCTTCCACGCTCTCCTGCAGAACCACGCCAGTCGCGCCCGCGGCCAGTGCTCCGCGTACGCCCCTGCGCTCGATGCTCGCGCAGACCACAATCGTCGGCACGTGCGCGAGCGACCGTCTCAAAGGCTCGATCGTGCTCGCGAGTCCCATAGCATCATCGACCGACAGCACGATCAACTGGGTTGTTGGTGCCTCGCGGTCTCTAAGCAGGCTCTCAACGTTGTCAAAGCCCCGAAAATCGAAATCCTCCTGCTGGAGGATCGCGGCGAGACTAGTTCGAGGCTCTCCGAACGCTACAAGGGCTACAGGGCCGGGAGCAGACTCGCTCCTAGTCTCGTAGGACCGGGCTCCGATTGCGAGCTTCGACATACAGGAGTAACGACCCGCTTTGGCGCAAACTTACGACGCCAGAGAGCACAACGCGCCACAGGTGCTCGAACGGAGCACCTGTGGCGCGTTGAAGCGTGTGCGTCTGCTTGCCGTGTGCTACGGGTTTGATTTGCACCCGTACGCGGGGCTGCTCGTGCCGTAGGTACCTACGCCACCGGCTGCCGTGAAGGCATCGCCACCCGACGAGCCTGCGCATGCCGCAGTCAGCTCCTGAAGGTCGCCATAGTCGACGACCTGAGGTGCCTCATAAGACTGAACTGTATTCATGAATACGGTTTCCTTATCCGTTGACCTCGCCCCGCATAATGCGAAACGAGTTTCCGACTGCTAGAAGGGTAGAGCAATCAGCTGGTGCGTCAAGGTGGAAAAACGTACTAGCCGGACTTTGCTGCCTGGTTTGTCGTGGGCTCGAATGCGAGCCTGGCTCTGCTCGTACGCTCGGCCAAGCGCTCGAGCTCATCTCCGCCGCGTTGCGCGCGTAGCCAGTACTCGGCTGTGGCTAGGCGCCAGACCTGCCACATCCGTTGGAATGGCGTCCGCGGGTCCAGCTCTGGGGTCTCAAACAGCGCCCGCTCCATTGCACGCTGGTCTACATAGGCGCGAAGCTCGGCCCCGGGGTCGCAAAGTAGCTCACGAACGTTTGCGCCATCGGAGCCACTCAGACTATCGATGATCAGAGAGTCGAACAACGCCTTTTGCGGACGGAGTCGCACCGAGTCTGGCAGCATGCCGCGCATCGCGGCGCGGAAGATCGGGCGGCTGCGATGACGGTCGAAGCTAGCGAGTGGTGGAAGCGAGAGACAGAAGTCCACCAGATCCAGGTCGAACAATGGGTGGCGCGCTTGTAGGCCGGCTGATGCGGCGCGACGTCGCTGATGCTCGAAGATTCCGCTCTCCTCGATTCCACGCGTCAGCGTATGGGCACTCTCGGCCCACCAGCGCGGCCCGTCTAGGCGCTTCCAGGCCAACGGATCGTCATCGCTAATCAATGCCTGGGTTACGGGCGCAGTCAGCCACGCCGGCAAGGAGCGTCGGGCGGATGATCGTTGGAATCGGTCATGCACGCGGTAAGGCAGTGCCCCCGCCAAGCCGACGCGGGCAAAGATCCTTGCCACTTCTCGTCGGGCGGGGTGGTCGCCGGCTCCCGGCAGCTCTCGGACCAAGTCCAGTGCCTGTCTTGGATGCCCGGTGCGTATACGGTCGGCCACCAGATATGTTCGTGCTCCGAACAGCTCATCGCCGCCGTCGCCACCAAGCGTCGTCCGGACGCCGGCATCGGCTGCTGCTCGCAGTAGCGGCAAAGCCCAGAAATCGCCCCAGCTGATCAGCGGCATCTGCCACTCCGCTATCGATTCCAACGCGCTCGCCAGCATGCCGCCGGCACGAACCCCGGCCATGATGCCTGGAATCCCCAACGTCACATTCAGCTCGCTGATCAGTGCAGACTCATCCACGCCAGGATGGTCAGGGAACACCGCTGATTGGGCATATATGCGCCCAGGCGCCTGATCCACCGCCAGGGCAGCCACAGCGGAGGAGTCCAGTCCTCCGCTCATCAGAACGCCAGTCAAGCCGACGGGTGATATCCGCCGCACGACCGCGCGCTTGAGTTCGGCGCGCGTTCGCTCAACGAGCTGTGATTCGGCCTGGCTGAGCGGCTCGGTGAATTGCGGCGACCAGTACTGGACTTCGCGCGCGCTCTGTCCGTTGAGCAGCAGTGCTGCTCCAGGGTTCAGCCGACGGATGCCGGTGTATAGCGTGGAGGACCCCGGCCGGTTGCTCATTGTGATCCAGTGCGCCAGGCTCACATGGTCGGGGGCGGGCCGGCTAGGCAGCAGGGCCAGCAGATGACGAACCTCGCTTGCGAAGCATAGGCTGCCCTGAAAGTCGTGCAAGAACAGCGAGCGTACGCCGAGCTGATCGCGCGCCAGAAGTCCCTGCCCGCGAGTCTCATCCCAGATGACGAGCGCGAAATCTCCTCGCAGGCGCTGGGGTAGATCGTGCCCCCAGCGCAGCCAGGCCGCAGCCAGTAGCTCCTCGGGCGAGTTATGAACAAGAGAGCCGAGCATGGCGCTCAGCTCGGCCGTGTTGTCAAGATGCCCGTCGAGCAGACATAGCGGCGCCTCTGGCTCTTTGGTTAGTCCTGTGTATGCAATACGCATAGGACCGGCCTCGATGACCGTGCTCGCATGCGGGGCGAGCGCCCCGTGCAAACGTGCAGGGTTCGCTCGACCACGGCGGTCAAATGTTCCCGCCAGCCAACGCGTCATCAGCTGTCAAGCCGATCCTCAATGGCGGTGGTCAGTGCTGCGACGTCTGTGTCGAGGCTGCTCTGGACAAGCTCGACGCGTTGCTGTGCCGCCAGTGAGCATATATCGAGCAAGCGCTCCAAACGATCGTCGGTGGTGAGCACGAAGTTGAACGTCGCCGTGAGCAAGCGTAGAGCGTCCGTGGACATCGCAAATCGGGGCACATCAGGCCCGTCGAGGTGGCGATCCACGAAAAAGAGAGTCGTCAGCGGCGCTGGCTCAGTTGCGCCTCGCATTTCGATGAGTTGCTCTCTTGCATTGTTGGCCACGACACGGGTGCGCTCGACGTCTGATGGCAGCCGGTCTGACTCGCTGCGATCAACACCGGCTATTGGCGAGCCTGGGTGGCCCACAAGCTCCTTCCCTTGTCGCTCAAGCGCAGCGCATCGTCGGCCATGAAGGTTGCGCCTCGTCTGCAGAACTCAAGAGCAAGCGAGGTCTTACCTGCTCTGGATGGGCCCACGAAGGCGAGCATCTTGCCCTTGCGCACGACGGCGCTGGCATGAAACACCTCAAGCCCCTGCAGGAGGGCTGCAAAAGGCAGCACCTGCCCGATCAGTAGGCGCTGCCAGGCGCCATCAGGCTGGTCTTCGGGGAAGCATCTCAAGTGGCTGGCATCGCTCGAAGAGTATGTGCGTGCCGTAATTGGGCCCACAGATCATGTATCCGGCGTTGACGTGCCTCTCGATGCTGAAGTTCGGCTTACCGTTGGGCAGGCGTTCATCACAGACCAGCTCCCCGTCGTCCGGCCAGCTATCGCGTCCCTGCGCGACGGTTTGCACCGAGAGTGTGAGCTTGCGCCCGGTGGCCTTCGCGATTGTGCCGCGCAGAAACGACAGCTGCGTATCGGCAGCGATGTCGAGACCGAACGCTGTGGTCGTTGCAGCCACGGACAGTGTTTATAGCTCGACTAGCCGACCAAAGGAGTCATCGCCGGGGTCGAGCACCGGGGTTCCTTCATGCTCTACCCAGGCGTGTGCCAGGAAGTCGGGCTTGGGGCGAGCTCCAATAACCAGCTTTGCCTGCATGCCGCGACGGGCCAGCAGCCGAGTCAACACAAGCGAGCGTGCAAGGCACCGTGTGTCGCCAGGCAAGAACTTGAGCAGACGGGATACCGCTCGACCTAGCCGCACGGCCTCCTTGAATGAATCGGGGCCAGGAGCCGTCGTGGCAGGCGCCTGCGCGCGTAAAGCGAGCACGACCGATGCGATCGGTGCCCGGCGGAGCGTGCGCTTAGCCTGACCATATGCAATGAGGATCTCAAGGCCGAGGCGTATTCGCTCAAATTGGCTGAGGCGCCCACGCCCTGGTTGGCTGGCCTCGGAGGCCAGGCCGGGTGCGCCTTGCGGCTCACGAGCCGGTACTGGCATGGGTTTCAATCAGCCCTCGCTCGAGAAGCGAGGAGCAGAGGTTGCAGAGGTCGGTCTCGATGACGTCTTGTGGCTGGCCGTAAAGCGCAGCTAGCTCGGCCGCGGCGTCACGCACGCAGTTGGAGCGTTCGAGTACCTCCAGCATATGTCCCGCAGTTGCGTTTAGCCCATGGTACTTACCGGTTTGCAGGTTGAGCACAACGGTCTCCGCGGGGAAGCTGCGATAAACGACGTGCTGCGGCATCTTGACCTTTGTTGTCAAGAGCGAGGAGGCGTCGGGCACGGTTCGAGGTATCATAATCGGTTCGTCCACCTCTCAGTACTCGATAATTGTTCCACGGCGCTGGCCAGAGCGGATTGCGCGTGTGAGCATGAACACAGACAGCGGCAGCAGCACAGCCGCGAATGCCACCAGCTTCAGCAGTGATCCCACAGGGGCTTCGCCCAGAGAGCTGTTGACGAGGAGGTGCCGGAGTAGATCCGTGGCTGCGGTGAACGGCTGAGCTTGGCCGCGGTTTGCAGCCAGGCTGGCAGGAGCGACACGGGAAAATAGAGCCCTCCAATTATCGACAGCAGTGCTACCACCCAGCTCATGCCGACATTTCCCTGCTTGATCACTACGGTGAGAGCCGCAAACAGTATTCCGAATGGTAGGAACGCGAGCAATACGAGCACCATCACGGGAAGTGCCACGGGCACCGTCGACCAATGGAGATGGAGTCCAAACACCACGCAGCCCAGGCCAAGGGTAGTCGCGGCAATTACGAAGGACAGCATCATTGGGAACAGCGTCATTGCGAGCACACTGCGCACAGCGCCAAAAGGGGAGAGCAGTAGACGATCGAAGGTGCCAGCCACCAGCTCTTGGCGCACCAGTTCCGGTATCGAGAAGCATGAGTAAAGCACGCTGATGAGAGATATGCCTACGACCACGAAGCCGAAATAGGCGTTGTGGGAGACCGAACCCGGTGACGTGTACGAGCCTCGATACGTAGTAGAAGAGCGTGAGGCTGAAGAGTGCCGTTAGCACCTGGCTGACTAGGCGCGTGCGATAGGACAGATAGATGTGCAGATCGCGGCGCATCACGGCGAGGAACGCATTCGTGGCCGATATCGAGCTATTCATGCGGGCACCAGTCGTCCGCCCTCGAGCAGCCACTCGGTGTCGAAGGTCATGTCCAAATGTTCTCCGCTGGGCGAGCACCACAACACTGCGCCGTCCCTGCTGAGCAGCTCAGCGACGGCCGCCTGCAACAAATCGCCACCCTCTGTGTCGAGACTGGTCAGCGGCTCGTCCAGCAACACCACTTCTGGCTTCGGTAGGAAGGTCATGGCGATCCGCAGGCGCTGGCGCTGGCCCATCGACATGCGGTCCACCCGACGCTCGGCCAACTCACCCAGGTCGAAGGTATCAATGGCCTGCTCGATCGCATCACGGAAGTGCTCGCGCGGCACCAGCGCGATGCGAGCCCAGAACTCAAGCTGGCGTCGCACGGTGAGTCGTGCATAGAGGCCTCGATCGCCAGCGGGTAGGAAGGAGACAAGTTCTTGATAGCGCGTGCGATTCTCAGATGGGGCTACGCCCCAGACCTCAGCTCGTCCGTGATCGGGCTCGATGAGACCGGCCGCCACGCGAAGCATGGTTGTCTTGCCGATCCCGTTGCGTCCGCCAACCCAGGTTGTTGTACCCGGCTCAAGGGTGAGGTCGAGTTCGTCTAGTACTCAACGGCAGGTCCTTCCGCCAGCGCTTACTGACCGCGCTCAGTCTGAGGGGTGCGGCCTCGATCGCCTGCTTGCGCTCCGACGGCGGCTCGTATCCAGCTTCCGAGCGCGTCGTGCTTGCGGGTTCCGTGACCTGTGGAGGGTGCGCGGTCATACGGCCCCTCCGAAACTCAATTCGCTGTGTCCAGCAAGTGCGTCTTCGACCAGATCGGCGAGCCGATCTGGTCGATCCTGGAGGCCGGCGCTTAGGCGCACGAGTGGGGTTGTTTGCATCAAGTTCGCGTACAAGTTCAAAGCAACTGCGCTGGCGCTCCATGTCAGTAGCGAGACCAAGCATGTAGGGTGCCAGCGGTAGCGGGCTGGATGAAAGCCTATGGGCTCCCACCCGCAGCCCCTCGGCGCGCGTGAGCACACATAGCATGCGCACAGGGCGCGGCTCCATTCTAGTGCTGTGTGCAACAAGCCACCGCTCCCCGGTAAGGATCGCGATTGTATCGCCTATCGTCTGCGGATCGATCGAATTGGGTTGGCTCACTGCGAGGTTCATGTGTGGCGTTCCCGCGTGTGCAAGAACGGCTCCTCCGGTGTCCTGCAGGACCAGTATGTCGTCAGAGAAGAGGGGCCAGCCGCGACCAAGAAGCTCGACAGCGAGCGTTGACTTCCCCGACCCACTCGGGGCCATGATTGCTACGACGCCTTCGGGCGAGTCGATCACCGCCGCGTGAAGGGCCTCATAGCCGTGCATCAGGCTGATTGTGGACAGCACCTTGCCAATCAGGACGCGCTGCCAATCCAAGCCCTCCTCTCGCGGCGCGCAATCTAGCTGGGTCATGTCGGGTGAGAGGCGAAACTGGGCTCGATCTCCATACGAGAAGAGCACGTCGCCTGCTGTGCCCCGTTCGATCACGAGCGCTAGCCCGTCGCCTAGACGTCCGCTCCATTCAGGCGGTCCTGGAGCACCGCTCCATTGGGCTCGCAGGTCGCCGCGTGTACGCAAACCGAGCGTGATCGCGGGAAGACGGTCGTTCGCTAGTGTGGCGATCCTCATTCCAGGTAGCTCGAACTCTGAGGTAAGTTGCAGTCCGTAGGCCACATAGCATGTCTCCATCATCAAAGTCTAGCCCGATGATGGAGGCTGCTCTTGCATTCCGAGCGTCCGTGGATTTTTATGCGCGTCGGCTGAGTTTCTTCGGGTGTGAGACTTTGGCTTTCTTCGCGCACGTGTGGTAAGTGCGAGTGCCAGTCAGATGGTTGCCTTGCACGGTGGTGGCACTGATCTTAACCGTGAACTTGCCATGCGGAAGTCCCTTGAGGTTGACTGTGGCGACGATGTATTTCCCATGCCGTGAAGTCTTGATCTTCCGTCCTTTGATCGTAACTGCCACCTTCTTGAAGGCGTCGTGTTCAGGGTCCTTGAGGCGGATCCTAAAGAGCCTGACGCTCAGGCATTTCTTCGAGTTCGGCAGCGAAAGTGTCTCGATATAGCTGGCGGTACCGGATTTGGCACCGGATTTGCCCCCGGAGCTTTCGGTGCTCGTATTCGAGCTAGTGCTTAGCGGGGCGAGCAAAGCTGAACTTACGCAACCTTTTTCGCCTCCTGCGTAGCCGCCGCTGCCGGGGCTTCCCGGCGGGATCGTAGGTTGTGGATCGCCCGGTTCGCTCAAGC
This sequence comes from uncultured Solirubrobacteraceae bacterium, assembly GCA_963723325.1. Classification (GTDB taxonomy): domain Bacteria; phylum Actinomycetota; class Thermoleophilia; order Solirubrobacterales; family Solirubrobacteraceae; genus Palsa-744. Next base: position 331,017 of record CAVRQK010000009.1, read on the forward strand.
AGACGCGAAGATATGAGCCGTTGGAGGTTTCCACGACGCGGAACGCCGTGTCGCCGCGTACCGGGTTTTCCACGCATTTTTTGCCGTCGAATTCGCCTTCATAGTACCATTGGTGCAGTCCCCAGTAGGAGCCGTCGGCTTGGGGAGCTATTTCCTTCCAAATCTGTTGCGCGACTTCGTGCGGACAGGCAGCGAAGGTAGTCGCTTTGACGACTATGCCTTCATACTTGCCGTTGCCTTCCGATTTGATCGCGATTTCCCCGCCGTTGAAAGACCACACCCCTTCGATGTTGGACGTTCCTGCGGCCGCGGCAGCGCCGACGGCGAGCAAGAGGACGGCGGTAGTAAGCGCAATGAAGAGCGATACTCGACGCCAAGGTCGGGGGGAAGTGTGGCTCTGGGTTCTTAGCATTGTCCTATCAACGTTGGGTTCGCCGGATTCTTTCATGCTTCGTACATTCGCTGCGCCGCACCCCCCTGTCTGAGCGCGCTCAACCGTCGAGTGGGGCGCCGCAGTGGCTCCAGCACACGGATCGCATCGGACGATGGGCGGGCTTCAATCGTTGAGCATCCATGCGATGAAGGGCGCCGGCACGGCCCACACATCGCCGCTGGTATCCAGCAGCCCCCGGGTGCCCAGCACCCCCGCGCCGAAGGCGGAATGGACCGTCCGTGCCTCTCGCTTCCAGCCGGAGTCGACGTACTTGCCCTCGAAGCCCAGCTTCCCGATACGGGGGCCACAGAAGTCCACCTCCTTGCTGGAGGTCCTTTGATACATGACGTCGCTGAAGTGCGCATACGTGCCGGGCTGCTCGCGCTCCAGGTTCCGGAGCAGCTCGAGGCCCAGTTGCTGCTCGCTGATCGCGGAGGCGTCTGCTTCAGCGAGCAGGCCCGAACTGCGCAGCGGCGCGAGTCGTGCCAGTAGCGGATCGATGAAGTAGTACTTGGATTGGGCGGAGAGCTTTGGTCCGTTGCCGTGACGCTGGTGGCATGGCCATGCCAAGTAGGCGAACACCAGGTCTCCCAGCCGCGCCTTGGCCGTATGTGGGCTGTCCACGCCCATGTCCTGACGCAGGGACTCGACGGTCAGGGGGCTGGTCAGGCTTCGCGTCAGCCGTCCGAGCATGGCCTGCACTTGGGCCGGTGTGGTGCCGGCGCCCCGGATCGCCTCGCCGGCTGTCACGTCCCACAGCGCGCGAAGGAAGTCGTCCTGAACCTCGCCGTGTGCCAGTTGGTCGCTGACCGCGCGGGGAAAGCCACCCACCATCAGGTAGAGCTCCCAGGTCGACAGCAGCGTGTCAAGCCAGGGAAGCAACTCCACGAAGGCCATGTCGATCTCGGGCGACATGAAGTCGCGAGCTCTCACGGGGTTTGGCTCGGGCAGCCCATGCAGCCCGATCGCTTGCGCGAATCGCCGAAATCCCATCGGCAGCAGCAGGCGGTCTGACTCGCCTGCGCTCCCCAGTCGGCCCGCCAACTGCTTTTGAGCATCGGCCAGGTCGCGCGCCGAGGAGCCCGTCAGGACCACGCAGTCTTCCCCAAAGGCGGTGTTGTCGCGCAGCCACTTGATGGACTCGGGCCATGCAGGGACGCTGGTGATCTCATCCAGGAACCAGTAGCGCGCTCCCACCATGCCTCGCGTGAGTACCTCGCGTCCTGCGTTGACCAGGCGCTGTAGATCTCCGCGACCAAGCTCGTCGCAGGCGAAGTGGATGATGCTGCGGGGCTCCACTCCTCGCTGGATCAGTTGCGAGATCGCTCGCTTGATCTCCAGGCTCTTGCCGACCCTGCGCGGACCACGCAATACGTACAGGCCGTCGGGCGCGATGTCGGACAGCGGTGAGGGCTCGTAGTTGAGAGCGGTGACCGCCAGGGGACGCAGATCGCGGTCGTCGCGCTCCCAATTGACGTCGCGCCACCATGCGTTGCCGGCTGCCAGTGCGCCCGTCAGATGCCCTTCGTTCATGGCTTCAGTCTAGCGATGGCGCAGAAATACCATGCTTTTTCTGCAATGCAATGCAGATATACCGGCCTTTTTCTGCGTAGGGTGAAGAAAGACTGCGTCTTGCGCGCCATCGTGCGCCCGCTGTGCAACGCGGACGCTAGCTGCCCAACGGACTTGGCGACCTGCTTGAACAAGCCCTCCTGCTTGGACGACTTCGCCTTCTTCCCGGCCGCATGTCTCGTGGTAGGCGCCCGCTCTGCGGCCTCTTGAAGCTGCTGGAAGACTGCGGTGGCATCCGCAGTCCAGCGCAGATGGAAACTCATTACTCCTCAGGAAGACTGTCGGCAAATGCCAGGGCCGAAGCCAGATCGGGAGGACCGTCGTTCAGGTCGCCTTGTTGTGCCTGGCGCAAGCCACGGTCGACCATGTCCTTTGCAGCCTCGTTCTCCCAGAGCCATGCCTCCCGGTCGGGTACGGCGCGATAGAACACGAGGATCAGGCGGTCGTCGTCTCGCTCGACGCGAACGGTTCGTCCTGCAAACTCGCGTCCGACGGTTACGCGTCCCTTCTCATCGATTGTCTTCAACGACATTGGCTCTTCCGTATATCGGTGGGCAAGTGGGACAAGCCCACTTTAAGTGCACAGTCCACCTTGTGCTTCTCGGTCAAAACTGACCCATTACCCGCTCGACTGGCCCTTCGTGAGCTATTAGGCTGGATCTGTGGCTGAACACCCCGTTCCCCGTGCTGATGCGCTGCCGGCCGACTACCCGCAGTTCCTTACCGATGTCAAGGCGCGGATCGTGGCCGCACGCACCCGTGCGGCGCTTGCGGTCAACAGCGAGCTGATCACGCTGTACTGGGGGATCGGCCATGACATCCTCGATCGCGAGCAGCGCGAGGGATGGGGCGCCAAGGTCATCGATCGGCTGGCTGGTGACCTCAGGCGGGAGTTCCCCGACCTGACGGGGATGTCGCTGCGCAACCTTCGCTACATGAGAGCGTTTGCCCGAGCGTGGCCCGCCGAGGACCGATCGGCAATTGCGCAGCAGCCTGCTGCACAATTGCCCTGGGGGCACAACATGCTGCTGCTCGACAAGCTCGACGACCGGGCCGCACGGCTTTGGTACGCGACGAAGGCTGTCGAGAACGGCTGGTCGCGCAAGCTGCTCGATGCGCAGATCGCAACCGATCTGCGAGCACGTCAGGGCGGCGCGCTGACGAGCTTCGAGCGATCGCTCCCGAAGCCGGACTCGGAGCTGGCCCGCGACGCCATCAAGGACCCCTACAACTTCGAGTTCCTCAACCTTTCGGCAGAGGCCAAGGAGCGCGACCTCGAGCTTGCCCTGCTCAACGACGTTCAATCGTTCCTGATGGAGATGGGGCGCGGCTTCGCGCTGGTCGGGCGACAGTTTCCCCTGAAGGTCGCCGATCAGGAGACGGGCGAGGAGCAGGAGTTCTTCATCGACCTGCTCTTCTACAACTATCTCCTACGTCGATTCGTGGTGATCGACCTGAAGATCGAGGACTTCAAGCCGGAGTTCGCCGGCAAGATGGGCTTCTACCTTGCGGCCATCGACGAGCTCGAGCGCCAGCCGGGCGACGATCCGTCAATTGGCCTGGTGCTCTGTCCCGGGCGCAGCAAGACGGTGACCGAATGGGCGCTGCGTGGCATCGACGCGCCGGTGGCCGTTGCTCGCTACACCACCGGCGGAGTCCGGCTGACGGAGACCTCGCCGGCGGACATGAAACCGGCGCTCCCGGATCTGCCGGCACTGGCCAGCGAGCTTTCGAGCATCGTGGAGGCCGCGAACGCGATCTACGACGACGAGGGGCCGAGCGAGAGCTGAGTCCCGCGCCGCGATTGTGCAGCAGCCCGCTGCACAAATGCGATTCTGCACTATCTCCAGGTACAGTTTGGTGGCTCAACCGTCGAGCGAGCGCTGGAGCTGCTCCAGCACGCGCACCACGCGCAGCCCGCTGTGGCCATCCGAGCGGGGGGTTGAGCCGGTGCGGATGCACTCCAGGAAGTGCTCGCACTCGATGCGCAGCGGCTCCACGTTGGGGATCCGCGGCGAGAACGTGTCGCCGGAGCGGGCGATGTACTCGCCCCACGAGCGCGTGTCCTCGTCAAAGCCCTTGTCGTAGATGGTGAGCTTGCCCTCGATCAGCATGTCGTCGAACGTGGCCATGCGGCGCGCGCCGACCACCGTGATGCGCCGCTCCTTGTGGGGGTCCAGCCACGACAGGTGCAGGTGGGCCACGATCCCAGACGGGAAGCGCAGGTAGCAGAAGACCACGTCCTGTACGCCCTGGCGCACGTAGGAGGCGCCGTGCGCGGTGCACTCGACGGGCTCTTCGCCGATCAGGTGCAGCGCCACCGACACATCGTGGGCGCCGAGGCTCCACAGCGCGTTCTCGTCGGCGCGCAGCTTGCCCAGGTTCAGGCGGTTGCCGTAGATGTAGAACAGGTCGCCCAGGTCTTCGCCGTCGATCAGCTCCTTCAGTCGCTCCACCGCCGGGTGGTACTCGAGCAGGTGGCCGACCATCAGGATCTTGCCCGCCTCGGCCGCCGCCGCCACCGCCCGTTCGGCGTCGGGCGCGTTGATGGCCAGCGGCTTCTCAACGAAGCAGTGCTTGCCCGCTTTGGCCACCGCGATCGCCAGCTCGGCGTGGGTGGGCACCGGCGTGGCCAGGATCACCGCGTCCAGCTCCGGATCCTCGAGCAGGTCCTCGATGCGGTCGGTGGAGCGCGCGTTGGGGAAGGAGCGCTCGAGCTTCGCCCGCGCCTGCTCGGACGCGTCGCACAGCCACGTCAGCTCACAGCCGGGGATCGTGCCGAAGTTGCGCGCCAGGTTCGGACCCCAGTAGCCGAGGCCGACCACGCCCACGCGGATCGGTGTCGAGGTATCGCTCATCGGCTCATAGTGTCCCGTGCTGGGCGGCGGGGCGACTCACAGCCGCTCGATCGCCGCCACGCAGCGCTCGGCGGCGTGCCCGTCCCCGTAAAGCTCTGGGCGCTCGGCCGGCGGTTGGCGTTCGAGCGCGGCAAGCGCGGCGGAGGTGTCGAGGTCCACAAGCGCGTTCCAGCCCGTCTGCACGGTCTCCACCCACTCGGTGTTGGCGCGCAGCGTGACGCAGGGCACGCCGGCGAGGTAGGCCTCCTTCTGCACTCCGCCGGAGTCGGTCAGCACGGCGCGCGCCTGGCAGACAAGGGCGCTGAACTCGGCGTAGCCGAGTGGCTCGATCAGGCGCACGCCGTCGCTGTGCCTGCAGACGCTCGAGCAGTCCGGCGTCTTGTAGCCGTGCGCGGGTGCGGGGGTGCAGGGGGATCAGCACCGTGCCGGGCAGCGCTCGCACCAGTTCCACCAGCGCGCTCAGGCGCTGGGGATCGTCGACGTTGCCGGCGCGGTGGGCGGTCAGCAGCAGGTACTCGCCCGGTTTCACGCCGTGGGCGCTGGGAACGGCGGCGTTGGCGCGCGCGGCGGGCTGCCAGCGCAGGGCCACGTCCACCATCACATCGCCCACCACCTCGATCGCGCCGCTGACCGACTCCTTGCGCAGATTCTCGGCAGCGGTCTGCGAGGAGCACAGCAGCAGCGCGCTGAGGTGGTCGGTGAGCACGCGGTTGAGCTCCTCGGGCATGGCGCGGTCGAACGAGCGCATGCCGGCCTCCACGTGCACCACCGGCACGCCCGCCTGGGCGGCGGACAGACCGCCGGCGAGCGTGGAGTTGGTGTCGCCGTACACCAGCACCGCATCCGGGCGCAGCTCCTTCAGCAGCGGCTCCAGCGCGGCCAGCATGCGCGCGCTCTGCTGGGTGTTGCTGCCGCCGCCGATCCCCAGTTCACGCTCGGGACTGGCCAGCCCGAGCTCGGTGAAGAACACGCGCGAGAGCGAGTCGTCGTAGTGCTGGCCGGTGTGCACCAGGATCTCCTCGTGATGTTGGCGCAGCAGCCCCGACACGGCCGCCGCCTTGATGAACTGCGGTCGATTGCCAACGACGGTGAGGATGCGCACGTGGGGAGCCTAGAGGGTGGCCTGTCCGAGGCGCTTGGAGCGAAGTGCAATGGCCTCGTCCAGGGGTGATTCCCGCTGGAGCGGTGACACGCCCTGCTGAGCGCTCTCCGCTCGGCCCTGCGGAGGACCCCGCAATCGTCGGCACCGCGCTGGTGGCCTCTGAGTCGAAGGCTTCACGCGGAGCGATTCGATTCCACTACACAGGAGGCGCAACGACGCCGGATCAGCTGGCGCGACTGGCGCAATCGGTTGAGGCCTGAGTCAACCCGCGCCGGGGGTCCTGAGGAGCGGTTTGGGCCAAGGAGCCGCCGCTCCGGCTACCGCGCCGGTTCCTGACGACCACGTGGCGGTTCCAGATCGTCTGCTCCGCCTCGACGACAGAGATCCCTCGAGCCCCGAGCTTGTTCAGGGCGGCCTCCGTAGCGAGCAACTGGTTGACGACGTCGGGCACCCGCTAAGCATGATCGACGCTTGGGACATCCCAGCGAACCAAGTTCGAACAACGACGTCCTACAGGCCAAAAACGGGGAGACCGGGACGACCTGCGAACCCCACCGCTGCCCTGGATCGGCTACTTGAGGAGTTGATGAAGCCAGTCGGGCGAGAGGCGCGGCGGCGAGCAGTGGCCGCGATCCGTCAAGCAGACCGCCAACCCGCTGTTTCGTGATTGTCTGCGTAGCCTTGTGCGTTGATCAAGAACGCCCATCCGACTGCCGAAACTCTGGATACAATGAACTCAATGGAGGCCGCAATCGCCATGCACACAGAGCCGCAGCCAGCGGATGATCCCAAGCTCCGCGCCGCGCAGCGTGCTCGCCTCCAGCATCTGTGTGACGAACTCGTAGCTGAGGGCGCCGATGGCTCGAAGCACCTGCCAGAGCTTCAGCGCCGCGCGGACGCCTGGCCTGAGTGACCAACCGTCCTCGCCGCGACTTCCTGCTCGACAGCGGCGGCGTCAGCGCGCTGGCGGCCAACCGGGATCTGCTCGTTGCGTATCTCGAGCTGTTCAAATTGCGTATCGATGGAGCGCTCCTGATTCCGATCCCCGTTCTTACCGAGGTGCGATCTGGCCAGCGGCGCTCAGATGCAATCGTCGATCGCCTGATCAAGGCCATCGGCGCAGAACATGACATCTACGCGCCGCTGACCGTCGAGGCTGCCACGCGGGCTGGCGTACTGCGGACCGAGGCCCTTGTGCTCTCGCGCCACGACGTCTCAACGACCGATGCACAGGTCGTTGCGATGGCCGAGGAACGTAGCCGGATCTGCGCGGTGACCATCATCACCGGCGACCCAGACGACATCAACCTGCTCGTCGGCCTAACGCGCCGCACCAATATCGCCGTGGACGTCCCCGGCTGACACTAGGCGCTTCGCTTCTGGGTTCGCACGAGAGCCGAACACCCCTGTCCCATCGCTCGCTCGTTCTCGGCTTCACAGAGCCAAGAACGACGAAAAATCGCTGTGCACGGGGATGGCGGGAAGACTCTCGAAATCTCCGTGGCCTCTGATCCGAAGGCTCCATGAGGAGCAATTTGGACCAAGGGCCTCCGTTGGCATCGCTACAGCCGCATCGGGCTGACCACTCTACGGGTTATCGCGCGGCTCCTGATGGTCACCTGTAGATCTACGGCCAAATCCGCACACAGCCGAGCGTTGCATCCGGGCGCTCCGGCAGTCTGCTCGACAATGGACTTCGATCGAGAGTGGCTCGTGCCGCTGGAACGCGGCGATGCCCGCATATTGGTCCGTCATGGAGGTCGGCCGATGGTCCGCTATGCAGCGATGCTCCAGATCTTTCGGGAGGGGTGCTGGCAGACGATTCGGCTGATCGACAACGCCCATAACGCGCATCACATGCACCGCTACACAGGAGACTTCAAGCAAGATGCCGTATCCTTCGAGACTGGTGACGCCCGGGATGTACTCCCAAAGGCCGTCGCCTACCTGGTACGAGCATCGGAATCAATCATCGAGAGCTGGCACCGATGACGCTTGAGCCGTTCTTTGACGACATCATCAACGACGCTGCTATACCGGTAGCGCGCGCTTCGTCAAGGCCGCTATTGGCGCTGATGGAAGACCGTTACGAGTACCCCGACCGGACAGCGTTCATCGCAGCTGATTCCCCCATTTTTGGGTTGTCTTTCGCGCAAGCGGCATTCGATGAGCATCGTCCGGTCTTGATCGTGATGCCCGATGGGGTGGAGTTCCTTTACGAGCCTGCTCCTGGCTGGGCCGCAAGCATCCTGCGGCGGTTGCGAGTCAGTGTCGTCGCCCGTCGCCTTCGGTCGATGGGGCCTCTCGTGACGGACCCATCGGACTGGGTCGATACCGATCCTGTCCCAATCCCAGGATACCGGCATCGTATGCGCGGCCCTAGGCCAGCAGCTGCACACTGAGCAGGACTACCACCAGCCGAGGCGGCAGGGGATTTAGCCCCCAAGACTGTCAGCGAGATCTCCCGGCGGCACCGCCGGTTGCCGGCAGATCTTGTGCGCCAGGCCGTCGTCGGTCTCCCGATGGCGCAGTATGACCGAGCGCGCGCCAATCAGGACACACCCATCGAGCATTGCCCGCCCTCGTCCAACTTGGCGGCAGGCGTGAGCACTGGGATGACGCTCGAGATGGCGTCGCTTCATGCAACGATCGTCAATGCTGTGCCGCACGCTCACGTCGGTCACCAGCGTCGCTGGGTTCCGGCGAGAGACGGTAAGCGGAGCGCCATCGCATCACCTCCCCGGAAATCGATCGCTCGGATGCGCCTGGCATCGACAGAAGTTCGAACAACGACCTCGCACCACTTGAAAACGGGGATGGCGGGAAGACTCTCGAAATCTCCGTGGCCCCTGATCCGGCAGCTTCACGAAGAACGATTCGGGTCAGACGACCGGAGGCCAACTGACATTGGATCGACGACCCCATCAACCTTGAGGCGTAGCATGTGGTCGTGTCGCCCAAGACTAAGTCCCAGCTCGCTCGAGAGCATCTAGATCGCGCGTCGCCTGCGGTGGCGTCTAACGACTACACAGAAGCCGTCACCTGGCTCTTTGTTTCGCTTGTGGCAGCGATCGTTGCGCTCGCCGAACAGCATGGCGTCCCGATCGAGCCCAATCACTGGCGGAAGGTCAAGGCCGCCGAACAGCTTTACGCTCAAGGCTCAATCACGACAAACTTCGCACCAGCCCTGCGCACGCTCAACGAGGCTCGCAAGGAGGCTGTGTATGACGGAGAGAATCCGGATTTCGGAGACCAATCACTAGAGGACTTGGCTTTGGAAGTCGAGTCGGCAGTCGATCTAGCAGAGGCACCTCATGAGTAGCAACCCCGCGCGGCAGCATACCCGTGACGGGGCCCGGAGCGTGCGGCTTAGCAATGAGGCCGACCCCATCCAGGAGCTAATACCGGCGAGGCTGCACTCGGCTCACGACACGGTTGCGTCGCGTGCTCGCGGGGCGGGCGCACAAGCTCTGCTGCTGACCGGATCGACGGCGCGCGGAACACGAACACTCTCCAGCGACGTCGACTATCACCTGATCGGCGATCCCATCGCAGTCGCCTGTCTACCTGATGAGCTTGATATCCATGTCGTCTCCCCTGCACGCCTGCGTACCCGACTATTGGAAGGAGACGACTTCACCCATTGGTCCCTGCGATTCGGCTGCGTGGTTTTCGACACGGGCATCGTTCGAGAGAGCAAGGACCTCATCGCAGAGCAGGAGCTGTGGCCAGATCCGCTTCGCAAGTGGCAACAGGCACAGAAGTCTCTCGGCATCGCTCGAGCCATGGTGGCAAGCGGCGATCACGAAGCCGTAGTTGAGCAAGTCAGGACAGCACTCACGCTTGCCGCTCGATGGCGCCTCTTGGAGGGCCAAAGGTTCCCGCTCTCAAGACCCGAGATTCCAGCCCAACTCGAGGATCTCGGCTACAAGACGCTGGCAGCCGACCTACGCGCAACGATCACTGAAGCCCCTCAACTAACGCGACTGGCGCAATCGGTTGAGAGCACCCTTGTGCTCCTTGGCGCAATCGATGAGCGCGCTCGTCCTCACGCTGCCTGAGTCAGCCAACGCCAGATCTCCTGAGGATGCTCGGTTACGGCTGCCTCCGTACACAGGCCCGAGTCGCCGTGATGAATCACAGACCCCGCCGAGTTCGAACAACGACCTCGTACCAGCTAAAAACGGAGGGGGAGAGATTCGAACTCTCGGTACACCTATCAGGCGCACAACGGTTTTCGGATCCTGAGCAACGATCGCGCTGTCGCCGACGCGGCGATGAGCGCGATCGGGGAGTTGGCCGAGATGGCGGATGAGGCCGACCGCGAAGAGATGCGGATCGTTAGAGAGCAGATGGCCGAGCTTGCGCCGACCGTCATCGATTGAATGGTTCGCGGAGAGGTTTTTCGCCTGGCTAACCCTCGTGGAGCGAGGGGCCATGAGCAACGGAGCGCTCGCTATGCGGTTGTTGTGCAAGCGGACGAGTTTCTGGGCTCGAGCACGGTTCTGGTAGCTCCCACCTCACGCAGCGCGCGGCCGGCGAGCTTCCGGCCGGCGATCCAGTTGGAGGATGGCCAGACGCTTGTGTTGGTCGAGCAGACCACCGTTGTGGATCCGCAGCGGCTCGGAGGCTCGGCCGGGCGCCTGGACGCTGGCGAGCTGAACGCCGTTGACGAGGCACTGGGACTCGTTCTCGGGATCTGACGAGGCCCGGCCCGTCAGCCGCTCACGGCACCGAGATCTGAAAGCGCGCCACGGTGGCGCCGAACGTGTGCGCGTGGCTGCCGGGGCCGGACAGGCCACGGGCGATCACCTCATACAGTGGCCCAGCTTCGCTGCTGTTGGACGTCCTCGCTTCGCCGTAGGTGCCGGTACTGCCCACGAAGAACACCCGCCCTGTGTATGTAGCCCGGCAGCTGCTTTCCAGCGGCACGGTGATCTGCACGCGCTGGCCCACGGCGATCGTCTGCGAGGTGGGCTGAGCGACGATCATGCTCGGCGTGGAGCAGCCCGGCGATGCATGCGGTTCGATCTGCACGTCGTAACCGCTGGAGACGGTGGGCGCGGCTGCGGGTGCGGTGAACGCGATCGTCAGCCCAGGTCCCGGCTTTTCCGACGGCGGGGTCACCTGCCCGTGCTCGCCGAGCATCATCAGCGGCCCGGTGGCGTTCAGCAGCGAGCTGTAGGTGACGCGCACGGGGGTCTTCAGGTGCGTGGCCGACGGCGGCTTGGGGCGCGAGTAGCGGAGGCCCTTGGGCGAGCACTGCTGCTTGGTCGTGGTGGCCGGCAGCCGGCAGCTGGAGCCGTCGCGGTAGCTGACGGTGAGCGTGGGCGTGCCGGGGGCGCGGCGGCCCTGAAACCCGTATGGGCCGCTGTTGGCGTGCGGCGGTGCGCTGAGCACGATCAGGTAGGCACCGAAGCGCCCATAGGGCGTGACGGTGAAGCTCCGGCGGGGTGTAGTGACCCGGATGCTCGTTGCTTCAGGCCCCAGTATTCCCACGGCCACCTCGCGTAGATCGCTCTGCGGGCAGCGCACCCCCCAGTCTTCCTGGTCGGGCAGGTCGCAGTGCACGCGCTCATACGGATAGATGTTTTCGCCCGCCAGCGGCAGTCCATCCTTGGTAACCACGTTGAATGCGCCCGGCTGGAAGGCCGATCCGTCGCCGGCCAAAGTGGGGCAGGAGTCGAGGCTGACGGCGTCGGCGGCCTCGAAGGGGTGAAAGCGCCCGTCGCCCTTGAACGCGTAGCCGACTCCCAGTGCGCCGATGCTCGCGCCCTGCACGCGCCCCGCCTGGATGCACGCCAGTCCGCGGCTGGTGCGGATCACGCGCATGCCCCATGGGGGGCCGCCGGTGGGATCGGCCACGCGCATGGGCAGCAGCGCGAGGCTCGGTTTGATCGGCTGGCCAAGGCCGACATTGGGGTTGGCGGCCAGCACGAACGCGGGCGGAACGGCGCGCCCGGGGGCGAACAGCAGCGCGCTGCCACCGGCGCCCACCAGCACAGCCGCGGCGATGGCGGCCGGCAGCACGCGGCTGCGCTGACGCCACCAACTGCGCCGCCTGGAGGGAGCGTTGTTGGACAGACGCCGCTCTGCGGCGCGCTGCAGGTCGTGCTCCAACTGCCCGAGGATGCTCATCGCTCACCTGCCAATCTTGCTCGTAGGGTGCGCAGGCCGCGGCTGACGCGCTGGCGGACGACGGCCTCCGAGCACTGCAGCTCGCTGGCGATCTCCGCGTAGTCGCGCTCCTGCAGAACGCGCGCGTGGATCGCGCTCTGCTGCTCGCCGGGCAGCTCCGCCAGCGCCAGCGACGCGTCGTCGTGGCCGTCGTTGAGGCGCGCGATCGTCTCGGTTGAGTGGTCGTCCAGCACCAGCCGCGGCAGGCCCATCCGCGCGCGTGCGCTCGCCTCCACGCGGCCGCGGCGGTAACTGGAGACGAGCACGTTGCGGGCGATCCCGAACAGCCAGTTGTCGGGGCGGCCACGGGCCGGGTCATAGCTGTCGATTGACTCCAGGGCGCTGGCGAACGTCTCAGCGGTGAGGTCCGCCGCCAGCTCTGGGCGGCCGGTGGCGCGCATGAAGAAGCCCAGCACCGGGCGCTCGAAGTGGCGGTAGAAGGCCGCGAAGGCGTGGGCGTCGGATCGCGCTGCGATCAGCAGGGCCTGCTCGTCGTCCCCATCCAAGTTGGTCATCGCATATCCATTGGCTCAAGCTGCCTGCTTTGTGACGAGCGCTAAAATTTTGATGTCCTCTTACACATCAAGGTATGGGATTAGAAAGATGAGCGACTTCGATCGACTGATGCGCGACATAGAGCAGGAGCGATCAGCGTGAGCCGGGTCTACGTTCATCGCTCCAACAAACCAATTGGCCGGGGCGTGGCGCGACTTAAAGCGTCTGCAGGTGCTAGACGACGAATCGTGCCAACACCCATCGTGCGACCTCGGGCGGTTCGCTCGTAACGTCGTCTCTCCTCAACGACGCTGACTTCAAGCTCGACCCTGTAATTGAGTGCTGCTCTTAGCTCGTCGAGCTGCTCTGGCTGAAACGACGCCTCCGCGACGACGGGAGATTCGTCGTCGTCCTGCGCGACGTCAACAGCGACGCGCCCCCGTTTCGTGTCGATGCGAAAGAGCTTCCCTACGAGAGTTTCGACGCCTATCTCGCTCGTAACAGGCTCGGTCAGCCACGTTGATAGACGTCTTGCAGCCGTCGCATCGACTCGTGTTGGCTCACTTGCTTGACCATCTTGCACGACCTCGACGGTGAGATCTACTTTGCCAGCCGCAAGCGCCTCTAGAAGCGAATTCAGCTCGTCCCCCGCGCGCTCCGGCAAATCGAGAAGTAGGTTCGTAAATGGCTCCTCTTCGCTTCGGCCGAGCAGCGACACAACATCCTCCAACTCGTGCCGATTCTCGACCACAAGCTCCCCGTCGGGATCCTCCAAGCGCAGGGGGATCGCATAGCTTCCAGCTATCGCTGGAAGAACTACCAAGCGCCGCGCCCCAGCAACCTCAGGAAGCCTTCCAGTTCTCTTGACCTCAAGCCTCCCAGCACTTGCGCGCATGATGCGAAACAGGCGATCGAAATGGATGAGGATCTCCGAAAGGACCCCCACTTCGACTGCGTTCTCATCGTGGATCCCTGCTCCCGCTAGCGCTAGGAGGGCACCATTTGCGATTGCGCCTTTGAGCTCGGGGGAGAGCCCTGCAAAGTTACGGATCGTGCCGATTTTGACTGGCGGCGGATCTCCTTCTTTGGGCGGCGGGGGCGCATCCCCGGCTCCGGCACTCACTGGACGGCTACTGCGATGAAGGCCAAGACCAGCTCGGCCCCGATGAGCAGAGTCGCCGTTCCACAAGCGACTGTGGCGCGTTCCAGGGCAGTCGCGCGCAGCGCGTTATTGTCCCGCCGTCCTTGTGCTATGTCGGCGTATGCGGCCACAAGGTTGACGCCGACGACGGGGTTGCCGTCTCGCGCATAGTCGATGTACTCGCGGATTGTCTCGGTTTCGAGGGTCGGATCGTTGCGAAGCTTCCAAGCGTTGTAGCTGACGAAGGCTGCCACGACGAGCGCCGCAGATGCGAGAGCCCCTACAATCGCGAGCCACAGGACGAACGAGGATGCTCCGTGCTGTTCTGTGCCTCCAAGCGAGCCGTTGATAAGGCCGACGACTACAGCTTGGACGATCGCGAAGAAACTGGCTACGATCGTGATCTGGTTTCGCGACTTCGCGTCGAGCCGTTCGCTCCGCTTGAACTCCTCATCGATTGCTGCGGTCGCAGACGACAACAACACCGAGAGCTGCGTTGCACTCGCTCCGCCATTGTCCGGCATCCTTGACGTGAGCCCAGCAGTCTCGCTCATAACAGCATCATGCCACGCCGCGCGGCTAGAGACGAGCGCTCGCTTGCAGCGTTCAGGAGCGTGAGGTCGTCGCGGGCCCGTGACGAGCTGTGCGGAGCGTGCGGCACGTTAGCCTGAATATGTGTCTGATCCAAACTCCGATCCGGAACAAACCACGCCAGCGGGCCACAACATCCCGGTGCCGTCTCGGGATGACTTCGATGAGATGGTCAAGAGGATCGCTCCGCCGCCAGCAGGTCGTAAACGCCCTGACGGGACAGATGAGCCTCCTGAGCGATAGCGACGCCTTCCGCCTGCGCTTGGCGCATCCGCTCGCGCAGCTCGGAGCGCCGAAAGATGAGCGACTTCGATCCACTGATGCGCGACATAGAGCAGGAAACCTCGGCCGAAGGAGCAGAGGCCGTCGCGCAACTGCGCACCCTCGAAAGCCGGCTCCACATTGCTGGGCAGCTGGTGGCGCTGCGCCGCCGCAAGGGGATCACCCAGCGGCAGCCGAGTGGGCTGTCAGGCATCCAGCAGGCCGACATCAGCCGAATCGAGCGCGGGGAGACCCAGCCCACCACGGTCACCGTGATACGCCTCGCCGATGCGCTCGGTGCCGACTTCGGCTTCTACGAGGTGGACGTCGCCGGCAGGAACGAGCGACTGTAAGCGACGGTTCCCCGCGACCATCTCGCGCGGGTGCCCGGCCCACTCATCCTCCGATCAGCTGCGCGACGGCGTGGGCGGCGCGAGAATGGCGCTCTGCGCGTGCCTTCGCCGCGGCACGTTCGAGGGGCTGGCGCTTGGCGATAAGCGCCGGCCAGGAGCCGTCACGGTCCACCACGGGACGCCCGTCCCGCAGGATGGCGCCGAGTAGCGCCGGGTCGTGTGTGCGCACATGTTTCAGCGAGAGCACGTCGACGTCGCGTCGGAGCGCTCGCGTCAAGCGCACTGCGAGATAGGAGAGGTACATCGGTCGCTCCTCGACCAGAGAAACCAGCACATCCACGTCTGAGCCCTCTCCTGCATGTCCGCGCGCCACCGACCCGAAAAGCACCGCAAGGCGGACGTTGCGCTCAGTTCTCAGTGCCTCTGTGATGTCTCGTGCCACCGCCGGAAGGTCTGGTTGCATGTTCTCAATATAAGCTCGGTATGGCCGTTAGCTGTGACGGTCCGCGCCAAACCTTCGACGCGGACCGCCACCTCTGCTGCGTTGCTTCCTATGACCTACGGATAGATCCCGTTTTACGGATAGATCCCGTTTTCGGTGGTGAGCGTGATCGATTCCCCGCCGAGCAGCGCGGAGAATTCCCCGGTGGTCGTGTTTTTGCTGCCGGTCACGATCACCGACCCGTTGGCATCCGCTTTGTTGTCCTGGCCGCCGACCACAGCGGTCCATTCGTTGGTGGCCTGGTTGTGAAGGCCGGCGCCGACCCACGAGTCATAGCCTTCGGCTTTGTTGCCGATGCCGGCGGAGACGGTGGCGTCGACGCTGAGCGCTTCGCCTTCGCAGCCCCCGCTCACGCTGGAGTAGTAGCTGCCTGTCACGTTGCCCAGTCCTCCGCTGACGGAGCTCTCTACACCCTTGGCCACGTTGAACACGCCGCCGCTGACCGAGGCCCAGACTTCCTGTGTCGTGTTGCTGTAGCCACCGGTGACGGAGCTGTATTGGCTCATCGATTGATTGCCCGAGCCGGCGGTCACGGAGCTGGAAGTGCCGCTGGCGGTGTTGTAGCCGCCGCCGCCGATCGAGGCGTATTGGCCAGACGCGGTGTTGTGGGTGCCGCCGCCGATTGACGCCGATTCTCCGCTGGCGACATTTTCCTGCCCGCCGCTCACCGATGCATCGGTCCCTTTGGCTTTGTTGCTTTCGCCGCCGCCGACCGCGCTCTTCGAGCCTTCGGCCACGTTGTGGTAGCCGCCGGTGACGGAGCTTGCGTAGTTGGTGGCTTTGTTGGCCTCGCCGAACACGTCGCTGAACGGGCCGGATGCGGCGTTGTAGGAACCACCGAGGATGTCGGCGTAGCTGGTGAAGCTCTGCCCGTAGCCCACGATCAGGTTGTTGGACCCGGTTTGAGTGCTGGCTTTCTCGTCGTAGCCAATCACCAGGTTGCCCTTGCCGTTGACGGCGCCGTTGGTGGAGCCCGAGCCGGACACGATCTGCACGTTCACAGAGGCGAACTGCACGGTCGGCTTACCGCCGACGCCCGCTGGATATGTATGTGGGCGCGAGCACGGGCGTGCCCGAGCTGCACGACGGCGTCGCTCCCGTACCGCCCGATACAACCGCCTGGCCAGCCGTTGTGGGCACGCACTCCCAGCCGGGCGTCACCGCTGCCGCCAGCGATGCCCATCCCAGGAACACCGCAAATACCAACACTCCAACGAGTCCAAACCTCCGCATCTGAAACACACCCTTCCTTGGTATCTGGAAAAGATGCGAAGGATACGCTCAGCTACGCGGCGGCCCCCACCACGGAGGTGCTCCAGTCGACCACGGAGGTGGGCTTGACCACGTGGCGGGCGAGACCGAGCTCCTTGGGGTCGAGTCCGAGCGCCAGGCCGACGAGCTGGGGCAGGTGCAGCACGGGCATGTTGAGCTCGCGACCGACCACGGTTTCGGCGATGGGCTGCTGCAGGTCGAGGTTGAGGTGGCACAGCGGGCAGGGGGTGACCAGGCAGTCGGCGTCGGCGTCGACCGCGTCGCCGAGGTGGCGGCCGGCCTGCTTGAGCGAGGCCTCCTTGTTCATGGTGATGATGGGGAAGCCGCAGCACTTGCGCATGCCGGCGTACTCGATCACGGTGCCGCCGAGCGTGTCGATGACCTGCTCGAGGTAGTGGTCGCGCGGGCGCTGGTCGTCGATGCCGAGGCGGTCGCGCGGGCGCACGATGTAGCAGCCGTAGAAGGGTCCCACTTTGAGGTTGGTGAGCGGGCGCTTGACGCGGTCCTTGAGGTTCTCCAGGCCGATCTCCTCGACCAGCATCCACAGGAAGTTCTTGTTGGTGAGGCCGGTCTCGTACGTGAGGCCCTCGGCGGCCAGCGTGGTGTTGACGTGGTCGCGGTACTCCTTGTTGGCGTCCAGGCGCTCCTGGCACTCGCTCTGCGCGCCCTGGCAGGTGGAGCAGATGTTCATCATCATGGCCGCGCCGTCGACCTGCTGGGCGAGCGCGAAGGTGCGCGCGTTGAGCGTGTCGGCCAGCTCCTGGTTGTGCTCGGCGATGACGCCGGCGCCGGTGCAGCAGGCGCGGTCCAGTTCGACCAGCTCGATGTCCAGCAGCGGCGCCACCTTGGCCATGGAGCCGTGCAGCTCGGGGGTGAAGCCGCGGCTTACGCAGCCGGGCCAGTAGGCGACCTTCATTGGTTGCTCCCTTCGGCGCTGGTTGGGGCGGCGGCAGTGGCGACGGGCTCGGCCGCGGCCGGCGCTTCGTCCTCCCCGGAGATGTAGAGGTTCAGCTCGTAGCGGCTCTCGCGGCTCTCGACCTTGTCGTAGATGGCCTTGACGGCCTTGAGGTCGCTGCTGGGCAGTTTGTGCGCTTTGAGGATCTTCGGGATCGTCATCTTCCCCCGCAGAAGGCCCTTGATGCCGGTCGGCAGCGATGCCAAGAGCTCCTTGCCCGCGGCCGGCGCGAATTTCCCGAACCATGAGGCGCCGCCGTATGAGCGCGGCAGCAACTCGGCCTCCCAGAGGATGCCGTGGTCTTTGATCAGGCCCGTGAATGCGGCCTCGTGGCGCTCGCCGTTGTTCTGGTCCACGATGTGGTGGTCTGAGATCGCGATCCGGCGCAGGCGCATGATCTGGCCCATCGGGTTGACGCCCTTGGGGCAGGCCTCGACGCACTTGAAGCAGTGCGTGCAGTCGAAGATCCCCTGCGGGTCCTGGGCGAGGTCGTTGAGGCGCTCGAACTGCTCGTCGTCGCGGGGGTCGCCCACGAAGCGGTAGGCCTTGGCCAGCGCGGCGGGGCCGATGAAGCCGGGGTCGACCTCCATGGCGAGGCAGTCTGAGACGCAGGCGCCGCACTGGATGCAGGCCATCGTCTGGGTGACGTCGACCATGGCCTCTTTCTCGACGATGTACTCGCGCTCGGGCACCGGCTGCTTGGCCAACAGCCACGGCGTGACGCGCTGGATCTTCTTCCAGTGCACGGCGTCCATGTCCACGATCAGGTCCTTGAGCACGGGCATGTTGCCCATCGGCTCGATCTCGATCACGCCGTCTTTGGCGCTGCGCTTGGCGGCGTCGAGGTGGGTGTGGCAGGCCAGCGACGGTTCGCCGTTGACGCGGATGCCGCACGAGCCGCAGATCGCCTGGCGGCAGGAGCAGCGGATGCCGATCGAGCCGTCGAACTTGTCGCGCGCCTGCAGGATGCCCTCGAGCACGGAGCGGTGGGGCTCCAGTTCGACGGTGTGCTCGTCCCAGTAGGGCGCCTCGCCGGACTCGGGGTTGAAGCGGCGCACACGGAGGGTGAACTGCTCGGGCGGACGGTCGTGCACTTCAGCCATCGTTGGCGCTCCTGCTCTGTCGGATGGGAACGGGTGTGCTCGTGCGATCGGCTTGCATCAGTATTTCCTGACCTCTGGCTCCCACTGGGTGAACGTGACCGGCGAGTAGCTGACCTCTGGGGCTCCCTTGTCGTCGAGCGAGACGTTGATGTGCTTGAGCCACTGCTCGTCGTTGCGCTCGGGGTAGTCGGTGCGGTACTGCGCGCCGCGGGACTCCTTGCGCTCGATGGCGGCGATCAGGGTGGCTTCGGCGCAGTCGACCATGAAGCCGAGCTCGATGGCGCCGAGCACGTCCTGGTTGAAGACGGTGCCGCTGGTCGTCGATCCAGGCCTTGCCGGTCTCCTCGCGCAGGCGCTTGACGGTCTCCAGCGCCTCCTGCAGGCCGGCCTCGTCGCGGAACACGGCGGCCTTGGCGTTCATCACGTCGCCGAGGTCGCTCTTGATCTCGGACACGCGCCGTCCGTCGCGGGGGCGGGCGATGATGTCGTCGATCAGCTGCGCGTCCTGGCGCAGGTGCGCGCCGGTATCCACCTTGGGCGGGCCCATGGCGGCGGCGCGGGCGGCGGCGTGTTCGCCGGCGCGGCGGCCGAAGATGAGCGTGTCCAGCAGCGAGTTGGCGCCGAGGCGGTTGCCGCCGTGCACTGATACGCAGGCGACCTCTCCGGCGGCGTACAGCCCCTCGATGGGGGTGCGCCCGTCGACGTCGGTCTTGACGCCGCCCATGATGTAGTGCTGGCCGGGGCGGATCATGATCGGTTCGCGCGTGATGTCCACGCCGGCGAAGTCGCGGCCGAGGTTGACGATCTCGCGCAGCGCCTCCAGGGTGCGCTTGCGCGGCACGACGGTGACGTCGAGGTAGATGCCGGCGCCGTCGGGGCCGACGCCGCGGCCCTCGTTGATCTCGATCTGCTCGGCGCGGGAGACCACGTCGCGGGAGGCCAGCTCCATCTTGTTGGGAGCGGATTTCTCCATGAAGCGTTCGCCGTTGGCGTTGAGCAGGTGCGCGCCCTCGCCGCGGGCGCCCTCGGTGATCAGCATGCCGGTCTCGACCAGGCAGGTGGGGTGGTACTGGACCATCTCCATGTCCATCAGCGGCGCGCCCAGACGGTAGGCCATGGCGATGCCGTCGCCGGTGACGATCAGCCCGTTGGTGGTGGGCTTGTAGGCCTGTCCGGCGCCGCCGCAGGCGAGGATGACGTTCTTGGCGGTGAACGCCTCCATGCGCCCGCTGCGCACGTCGCGGGCGATCACGCCGCAGCAGTTGCCGGCGTCGTCCTTGATCAGCGAGGTGGTGAACCACTCCTCGAAGCGCTCCACGGTCTCGTGGTGCTTCATCAGCTGCTCGTAGAGCACGTGCAGCATGGCCTGGCCGGTGATGTCGGCGACGTAGGCGGTGCGCTTCATGGAGGCGCCGCCGAACGCGCGCAGGTCCATCTCGCCGCTGTCGTTGCGGTGGAAGGTGACGCCCATGTGCTCGAGGTTCATGACCTCGCCGGGGGCCTCGGAGCACATCACCTCGATGGCGTCCTGGTCGCCGAGGAAGTCGGAGCCCTTGACGGTGTCGTAGGCGTGCGAGCGCCAGTCGTCGTCGACGGCGATGGCGGCGTTGATGCCGCCGGCGGCGGCCACGGAGTGCGAGCGCACGGGGTGGACCTTGCTCATGATCGCCACGCTTGCGCCCTTTTCGGCAGCGGCCAGAGCGGCGCGCTGTCCGGCAAGGCCGGCCCCGATGATCAATACGTCGTGTGCTGGCATGGCTCCCTGGGGGTGGATTGGGGAAGAGGGGTTTGCGCGTGGGACTCTATAACGCGAGGCAGTTTGGCCTCGGGCTGAGGGCTCCTGCGGGGCTCACGCGACGCGCGCGGGCCGGGCGGGGCGCAGCGCCTGGCTGACCTGGGCGAGCGTGACGACGCCCTGCAGCACGCCGTCGCTGTCGACGGCGACCATGGCGCCGAGGCGGCCGATGCCTTCGTTGCGCAGCAGCGATTCGAGCGGCATCTGCTCCTCGATGCGCACGGGCAGGTCCTGCTCGAGCACTTCGCCGACGGTCAGCGCGGGGCGCCCGGCGGCGATCTCGCTCTCGACCTGCTGCTGGCGCACCACGCCGAGGAAGTGGCGGGAGGGGTCGACGACGGCGAACCAGGGCAGGTGGTAGCGCAGGAAGAACTGCTCGCGGGCGTCCAGCAGCGTGACGTCCTGGCCGATGGTGACGGGCTCGCGGTCCATGATGTCGGCGACGGTGATGTGCTGGATGCGCCGGCCGAGCGCGCCCTGAACCACGGCGGCGCCGGCGGACTGGTACATGACGAAGGCGAGCAGCATGGTGATCAGGCCGAAGGAGGATTCGCTGGTGGAGAACTGCCACACGCCGAACAGCCCGAGCGCGAGCGCGAAGACCTGCCCGGAGCGCCCGGTGGCGTGGGTGGCGCGGTTGCGGTCGCCGGTGGCCTTCCAGACGGCGGCGCGGGCGATGCGCCCGCCGTCGAGCGGGAAGGCGGGCACGATGTTGAACAGCAACAGGGCGGCGTTGATGAATGCCAGCCAGCCGATCAGCGCGAGCGCGGGCGTGGCCACGACGCCTTCGCCGGTGAGCGAGGCGACGTCGCTGACGCGCGTGCCGCTGGCGAGGAGCGTGCCTATGCCCATGCACAGGGCGAACAGCGCCAGCGTGACGGCTGGGCCGGCGGCGGCGATCTTGAACTCCTCGCCGGGACTGTCGGGCTCGCGGGTCATGGTGGACAGGCCGCCGAAGAACCACAGGTCGATGCCGGCGATGGGGATGCCGAGCCGGCGGGCGACGAGCGCGTGCCCGAGCTCGTGCAGGATGACGGAGCCGAAGTAGCCGAGCGCGCCGGCGACGGCGACGGCGTAGGCGGTGCTCTGCGAGCCGCCGAGCAGTTGGTGGAAGTAGCTGGACAGGTAGTAGATCAGCAGGAACAGCACCACGAACCAGCTGCCGCTGACGCCGACGCGGATGCCGAAGATGCGCGCTAGCTGGAAGTTGGAGCGGCGGGGCATGAAGTCAATGGTAGGCCGGGTGGGCCGCCGGGCCGGCTACTGCTGTGGCAGCGAGCGCTGGATGATGGCCCCGAAGTCGACGCCGGCGGGCAGCGTGCCGTACTCCAGCCCGCCTTCATCGGACAGCCGCGAGGCGCAGAAGGCGTCGGCGACGGCGGCGGGGGCGTGGCGCACGAGCAGCGAGCCCTGCAGGCACAGGGCCATGCCTTCGACCACGCGGCGGGCGCGGGCCTCGAGCGTGGCGGGGTCGCTGAACTGGTCCTTGAGCCAGGTGACGCGCGTGTCCAGGTCGGCGTTTGCGCCGTGGGCCTGCTGCACCTCGTTGAAGTACACCTCCAGCGAGCGCGGCTGGCGCATGAGCGCGCGCAGCACGTCGAGGCTCATGACGTTGCCGGAGCCCTCCCAGATGGAGGCGAGCGGCGCCTCGCGGTACAGGCGCGGCATGCCGGACTCCTCCACGTAGCCGGAGCCGCCGAGGCACTCGAGCGACTCGAAGGCGTGGTTGGGGGCGCGCTTGCAGGTCCAGTACTTGCCGACGGCGGTGGCCAGGCGCTTGAACAGCTGCGCGTCGCTGTCGTTCGTGGGTGGGTGGGCACTAAAATCAACGTCGGCGTGGGCTTCGTCGTAGGCGCGGGCGAGGCGCATGGCGAGCGCGGTGGTGGCCTCGGACTCGAGGCACAGGTCGGCGAGCACGTTGCGCATGAGCGGCTGCTGGATGAGCAGCTTGCCGAAGGCGCTGCGGTGGGCGGTGTGGTGCAGTGCGTTGACCACGCCGACGCGCATGCCGGCGGCGGAGCCGATGACGCAGTCCAGGCGAGTGTGGCCGACCATCTCGATGATGGTGGGCACGCCGCGGCCGGGCTGGCCGACCATGCGCGCGAGCGCGCCGTGGAATTCGATCTCGGATGAGGCGTTGGAGTGGTTGCCGAGCTTGTCCTTGAGGCGCTGGATGTGGAAGGCGTTGCGGCTGCCGTCGGGCAGGATGCGCGGCAGCAGGAAGCAGGACAGGCCGTGGTCGGTTTGGGCGAGCACGAGGAAGATGTCGGACATGGGCGCTGAGCAGAACCACTTGTGCCCGACCAGCTCGTACTCGGCCCCGGCTCCGCCACCGTTGAGCGGCGTGGCGACGGTGGTGTTGGCGCGCACGTCGGAGCCGCCCTGCTTCTCGGTCATGGCCATGCCGGCGATGGCGGAGCCCTTCTCGGAAGCAGGAATCGAGCGCGGGTCATAGCTGGTGGAGGTGATCAGCGGCTCCCACTCCGCTGCCAGCTCCGGCTGGGCGCGAAGTGCGGGAACGACGGCGAAGGTCATTGTGATGGGGCAGGCGAAGCCTGCCTCGGCCTGCATTGCGGTCATGTACAAGGCAGCGCGGGCGGTGTGGGCGGCGGGCTGTGCGCTGGTCCACGGCAGCGAGTGCAGCTCGTGCTGGACGCCCATGCTCATGAGCTGGTGCCAGGCGGGGTGGAACTCGACCTCGTCGATGCGGTGCCCGTAGCGGTCGTGGGTGTGCAGCACGGGCTTGTTCTCGTTGGCCTGGCGGCCCCACTCCTGCTGCGGGCCGCCGGCGGCGCCGACGAACTCACCGAGCGCGGATGCACGCTCCAGCACCCACTCGGCGCCCTCGCGCTGGGTGGCCTCCACCAGCGGCAGGTTGGCGGCGAACACGTTCACGTCGGTGAGCGGCTCCGGCTGATTCAGCACCGTGTGCGTCTGCCAAGGCGCGCTTGAATGCGAGGCGGTACTGGCCATGTGAACAGTCAAGCAGAGATGGGCGCTCGCGTGTGAAGCGATCGGCGCACTTTTTCAGGGGTTGACGGGTATAGCCTTCCAGGTATGTGGAGCGGTCTGTTTTCGCGCGCGACGATCGGGGTGGGCATCACTTTCGTGTTGCTTGCCGGCGGCGGCGTGGCCTCGGCGGCGGGGCCGGAAGCGCCGGTGCAGCGGCTGGCGTACGTGACGGAGACGGCCACGTCCACATCGAAGGTGTGGGTTGCCTCGCCGAGCGGCGGGGAACCGAGATCGCTGGGGACGGGCGTGGAGCCGCTGCTGTCCCCGGACGGCGGGGCGGTGGCTGTGGCCGTGTTCGGCTCGACCACCGGCAACGACCAGTCGGGCCCGTCGATCGGTATCTACCCGGCTGCGGGCGGCCCGATGGCGGGCTACCTGAGCCTGGAAACGGCCACGGCCACGCCGCTTGCGTGGTCGCCTGACTCGCGCTACGTGGCGGTGCAGCGGCAGTCGAACGGGTTGGGCAACATCGCGGCGGGCTCGGGCTTGGACGTGATCGACACGCAGACCGGGACGGCCACGCCGATCGCGACGGGCATCGTGTACGGGGCGAGCTTCGCGCGCGACGGCAGCGACCGGCTGGTGTTCGGGCTGTCGCACTCGGAGTCGTTCACGGGGCCGGTGAACCTGTACGCGAGCGAAGCGACCGGCGCGGGCCTGCACCGCATCTCAAGCGACGGGCGCAGCCTGTTCCCGCTGTGGGGCCCGCGCTACATAGCGTTCGACCACGAGCGCATGCGTCACCTCTCGCCGGAATACCAGATCTGGCTTGCGTCGACGAGCGGGGTGCGCGTGCGCAAGCTGACCCACATCCGTGTGAACTCGCTGGCGCAGGGCCTCGTGCCGCTGCAGTTCTCAGCCAGCGGCAGCAGGCTGCTGGCTGAGTTCGAGGGCCAGGACACGAGTGCGGCCTACGCGGTCAACGTGAGCTCCGGTCGCGCTCGCGAACTGAAGGTGCACGGCGAAATGGTGCAGGGCGCGGGTATCTCCAGCGACGGCAGCGCGGTGCTGGTCGACGTGGGCTCGTTCGAGGAGCCGCCGTCGCATGGACGCGTGGAGAGCATCCCGTTCGCCGGCGGCCGCCCGACGGTGCTGGTGGCGCACGGCGCGCAGGGCAGCTGGAACCGCTGACGGGCGCTAGCTAACTCGCTGCTGGCATGGGGCGTGGGGCGAGCCAACCTTGGCTTTCCAGGCGCTCCCATGCGATCGCGACCTCCCGCGTGCCGAATACCTCGCGCTTACGCGGTGTCCAATCAGCCACCACTTTGGTTGCCTGCCCCGGTGTTGCAGCTCCCTCGGAAGTAGCGGCCCAATGGACAGTCGTGAGCAGCTCGAGCCCGAGGGGGTTTTCGAAGCCCTCGATCAAGCCGGAAAGGCGCTCGATCCGGGCTATCGCATCGGCGTCCGCCGCGAGATAGGCATGGGCTCCGTCAGCGGCGCCCTCGAGGAGAGTGAGGTCGGAGAGGGTCGTACGGTCACCGTAGCCAGACGTGAAGTGCCCCTCCATATTCTGGAGTGCGTGGTTGAGCACCTCGGCGTAGGGGCCGTACTCAGCCTTGACGAAGGCGAGCTTGAGCGGCTCCCCGGCGACCTGGAGCAGATATGCCAGCTTCTGTGCGGCACGGAGCGTGAGAACGGCTGTGGGATCGCGTCGGTAGGCCGCAAACGCGGCAATCAACGCAGCACGCCCGCGCGTCATCCTCGGGCGCTTGGTTGCCGAGCGCTGCTGGCGTACGGGCGGCGGTGCGCCCGGGTCGTAGAGATTCACGCGAACATCCTCGAGCGGAGTCAGCGCAGCTTCGATCCTTGGCCGTACGTCATCCCAACGGAGGCCACCATTGCCGCATCCGAGCGGCGGGATGGCCACCGAGCGAACCTGATACTGGCGCAGTACCCGCACGAGGTCAGCGAGACCGGCGTCGATGTAGTCCATCCGTGACTTGCCGCGCCAGTGCTCCTTGGTGGGGAAGTTGATCAGCAGCCGCGGGCCAACCATCTGACCTGTCTCGAAGACGAACATGCTGCCCGGCCTGACTTCGTTGTGCCGGCAGGCGCGCTGGTATGCCCGATAGTTGTCGGGGAACGCCTTCCGGAACTGCAACGCGACGCCCTTGCCCATCACACCGACCGTATTCACGGTGTTGACAAGCGCCTCGGAGTCGTCTGAGAGAAGGTTTCCGCTGCGGTGTTCGATGGTCGTCATCGTCTTAGTAGTACCAGTCTCTACGGACGATGACGGGAGGCGGATGTGGGAGTCCAGCAAGCAATTTACTGGCTTGGTCGGCAATGTTTCGAGTCATGGCACCGACCAGCAGGACCGCATCGATCGGTACGCGTCGATGGACCAAGAACTCTGCTTGGCGGCGGTATTTGCGATCCCCGTCCTCGTCCGGGCGATAGCATCGGCCACCCGTACCGCGGTCGTCCTGCGCCGCTCCCCCTTGAGCGTGGGAACCCAGCAGTGGCGTCGGCTGACGGTCCGGATCCCTCCATCGCCCCCAGCGCAAGGACCCAAACATGGCCAAGATCAAGGTTGAGAACCCGGTTGTAGAGCTCGACGGCGACGAGATGACAAGGATCATCTGGTCGTTCATCAAGGAGCAGCTGATCCTGCCGTACCTGGATGTGGATCTGAAGTACTACGACCTGGGCATGGAGAACCGCGACGCGACCGACGACCGCATCACGGTTGATGCGGCGGAAGCGATCAAGCGCTACGGCGTGGGCGTGAAGTGCGCCACGATCACGCCGGACGAGGCGCGCGTGAAGGAGTTTGCGCTGAAGCGGATGTACCGCTCGCCGAACGGCACCGTGCGCAACATCCTCGGCGGGGTGATCTTCCGCGAGCCGATCGTGATCGACAACATCCCGCGGCTGGTGCCCGGCTGGACCAAGCCGATCGTGATCGGCCGCCACGCGTTCGGCGACCAGTACCGCGCCAGCGACATGGTGGTGCCGGGCCCGGGCAAGCTGACGCTCACGTTCACCCCGGCGGACGAGTCCCAGCCGATCGAGCTGGACGTTTACGACTTCCCCAGCGGCGGGGTGGCGATGGCGATGTACAACCTGGACGACTCGATCCGCGACTTCGCGCGCGCGTCGCTGCGCTACGGCCTGGAGCGCAACTACCCGGTTTACATGTCGACCAAGAACACCATCCTGAAACGCTACGACGGGCGCTTCAAAGACATCTTCGAAGAGGTCTACGACGCTGAGTTCAAGTCCGACTTCGAGGCTGCCGGCATCACCTACGAACACCGCCTGATCGACGACATGGTGGCCTCGGCGCTGAAGTGGGAAGGCGGCTACTTGTGGGCGTGCAAGAACTACGACGGCGACGTGCAGTCGGACACGGTCGCCCAGGGCTTCGGCTCGCTGGGGCTGATGACCAGCGTGCTGATGACAGCCGACGGCAAAACGGTGGAGGCGGAGGCGGCGCACGGCACCGTCACGCGCCACTACCGCCAGCACCAGCAGGGCAAGCCCACCTCCACCAACCCGATCGCGTCGATCTTCGCGTGGACGCGAGGACTGCAGGCGCGCGGTCGCATGGACGGCACGCCGGCGGTGTCGGAGTTCGCCGAGAAGCTGGAGCGCGTGTGCATCGACACGGTGGAAAGCGGCAAGATGACCAAGGACCTGGCGCTGCTGGTAGGCCCAGATCAGCAATGGCTGACCACGCAGGAGTTCCTCGGCGCGATCGACGAGAACCTGCGCACCGTCATCGGTTGAGCGCCATTCGGCGCACCACGATCGCAAGATGGAAATCCAAATCAAACCCCCACGGCACATCACCAGGAGATGAACTTGTGAGCAACCCAGTACGAGTTACAGTGACCGGCGCAGCCGGCCAGATCGGCTACAGCATCGTTTTCCGCATCGCCAGCGGCCAGCTGCTCGGCCCCGACCAGCCGGTGGACCTGCGTCTGCTGGAGATCTCGCCGGCGATGGGCGCGCTGGAGGGCGTGGCCATGGAGCTGGTGGACTGCGCCTTCCCGCTGCTGGCCAACATCGACCTGCACGACCACCCCGCGGACGCCTTCGACGGGACCAACATCGCACTGCTGGTGGGCTCGCGTCCGCGCACCAAGGGCATGGAGCGCGCAGAGCTGCTGAGCGCCAACGGTGAGATCTTCACCGTGCAGGGCAAGGCCCTCAACGACGTTGCCGCCAAGGACGTGAAAGTGCTCGTTGTGGGAAACCCGGCCAACACCAACTGCCTGATCGCCATGAACAACGCGCCGGACATCCCGCGCGAGCGCTTCACCGCCATGCTGCGCCTGGACCACAACCGCGCGGTGGCGCAGCTGGCCAACAAGCTGTCCGTGCCGGTCACCGACGTCACCCACATGGGCGTGTGGGGCAACCACTCGCCCAGCATGTACCCCGACCTGTTCCACGCCAAGGTGGACGGCAAGCAGGCCTCTGTCGTGGTCGACGACCAGGCATGGATCGAAAACGACTTCCTGCCCAACGTGGGTAAACGCGGCGCCGCCATCATCGAGGCACGCGGCGCCTCCTCGGCCGCCTCGGCGGCCAACGCGGCCATCGACCACATGCACGACTGGGTGGCCGGCACCAACGGCCGCTGGGTCTCCATGGGCGTGCCCTCCGACGGCTCCTACGGCGTGCCCGAGGGCCTCATCAGCGGCTTCCCGTGCACGTGTGAGGGCGGCGAGTACTCGATCGTGCAGGGCCTGGACATCGACCAGTTCTCACAGTCCAAGATCGACGCCACCGTGGCCGAGCTGGTCAGCGAGCGCGACGCCGTCTCAGAGCTGGGTCTGATCTAGGCAGCAGCATTTCCAGCAGCGCCCGAGCGCCCGTCCGGCACCTTCGCCTGGCGGGCGCTCTGCGTTTAAGGATCTCTTGCTCGTGGCCCCACGCCGCTGGCAGCGCGGTATTTGAGGGTGATTGGCTCATCGCTCCGATGCGCCGTTCTGCAACGCAGCTTGCACCGACCCCCAGTGCGACGCCGTGTTTCCCATACCTGCGGCCGCCGCTGTCAACAGGTGCAGCCAATGCTTGACTCACGGCCGCAGGGCGGTCGCTGCGGTGTGGCGTGGATGGTTCTTATGAGCCCTTAAGCCAAAAGCGCGGCCCCCGATGGACCGCGCTCTTAACAGTTTCTTCAAATCATCTGACCCCGCTGAATAAATAACTCAGCTAGCCAGAGCCATTTATTCAACGGGAATCCCAGCCCGGTCGGAGTGGAAGTCCGACGGATCGGAGTTCCTGGCAAGGACGCAGGAGGCGCGTGGCGTGCTTTGCACGCGAGCCTCCGAGGACGCCGCCAGGGGGCCCGAGACTAGGACTTGGGGTGCCAGCCGCGGCCCTTCTTCTCTACCTTCGCTTCCTGCTCCAGCCCTGGCAGCACGCGGTAGAGGTAGTTCTGCTTGATGCCCATCTTGGCGGCAAGCTCGGGAATGGAGATTCCGGGCTGACCCTGCACGAACGACAGCGCCTCGGCGGCACGCGTCCCAGAGCCTTTGCGACGTCCTGCGCGACGGCCGGTGGGGCGAGCTGCTTTGCGTGCTGCTTTGGGGGCAGCGGCTTTTGCCGTTGCTGTGCGGTTGGCCGAGCCGCGCGGACGTCCGGGTCCACGGCGGCGGGGGGCCTCTGCCACGGGTGCGGCAACGGCTGCGGTGCTGGCGGAAGGTGCTGCTGCGCCAACGCCTGCCAGGGCCGCGGCTGCGGCCTCGAGGCGGCTGTACTCGTCCACAAGGGGCTTCAGCTCTTTCAGGCGAGCCGTGATCTCCTGGCGCTTCTCGTCAAGAAAATCGGTCACGATGTTGAGTCCTCTTCACTAGATTTGATGTGACGGTCACATCTTTTAGGGCTTGACCTTACACTAATTCTCTTTGTTTACCCGGTCGAGGTGTGCACGCAGGCGTTCAAGTGTGCGATTGGCCTCGCGCTCGGGCATGCCGCCGACCAGCGCGCGGCTCACTATCGCCCCCACCGGCCCCAGTGGCGGGCGGAACTCATTGCGGTAGTCAAAACGAGTGCCGTCACCTTCGGCGCTCAGCACGTATTCGCTGTGGGCCTTGGAGCGGGCAGGTCCGCGTCCTTCCCAAACGGCCAACTTGCCGGGCTGGCAGTCGACCAGCTTCCAGTGAACGTCCAGGCTGACTCCGCGCATGTGGATTTGCTGATCCATCCTGTAGCCCTTGCGCGGCGGACCATCGTCGGCGTAGATCAGCTTGCGGTGAATGGTGACCCACTCGCCCAGGCAGGCGGGGTCCATGATCGTGTCCCACACCTGCATGGGTGTGGCTGCTATCTGGATCGAGGCTGTTACGAGGCTCATTGGGTGTTCTGCCGCTGTGTGGCGCCAGGCGGCAGAACGGTAGCTGCTGGACGCCTCGGCGCCCTTGCCGAGGCGTCAGCGTGCGGCCAGCTGCTCGTGTTGTTCCCACTCGGCGAGGGCGTGTTGGACGGCCGAGTCAAACGAGTGCAGTGGCACTTTCAACTGCTGTGCAGCGCGGTTGTGGCGCACGAGCAGGTCCGTTTGCAGGCCTTGCATCAGTGGCAGAACCAGCTCGGGGTCCTCGCTTGCAAGCGCCGCTGCAACGCGCGCGGCCACGGGCGTGAGATTCACTTTGAACGTGATGACGGGGCGGTTGAGGAGCATCAGATCGGCGATGCGCGTGAGCATCTCCCCGTAGGTGAGCGTGTCGGGTCCGCCGATTTCAAGCGAGCGGGCGTGCGGTTGCGCGTCGAGGCACGCCAGCAGCATCTCGATCACGTCGCGCTCGTCGATCGGCTGTGTGCGGAAGCGCTGCCAGGCGGGAAGTGTGAGTACGGGCAGGCGCTCCACCAGCCGGACCAGCAGGCGGAACGAGCGCGACCGGGCGCCGATCACGATCGATGCGCGCAGCGCCAGCGAATCCTCGACTGCGCCCAGCAGGATGTCCTCGACCTCCTTGCGACTGGCCAGGTGGGCTGAGGCGAGCTGCTGGGCGGGCGCCCGCGCGTTGGGTGTGAGAGGGCTGTTTGGAAGCAGGCCGCCGAGGTACACCACGCGGCGCACCTGTGCACGCTGGGCGGCGGCGGCGAACGTTTCGGCGGCCAGTCGCTCGCGGCCCACGAACGCGGAGATGGGAGCGGGCGAGGGCTCCATGGAGTGGATCAGGTAATAGGCCACCTCCACGCCGTCCAGCGCTCGGTCCAGACCGCGGCCGCTGAGCGCATCGGCGCTGCACAGCTCCAGGCGGTCGGGGTCGAGTGGCTGGCGTGCCTGCTCGAGCACCTGCCGCACGTGCTCGGCGTTGCGGCCGCTGGCCACCACGGTGTGCCCGGCGGAGCACAGGCGTGGAACCAGCAGCGAGCCGACGAAGCCGCTGGCGCCGGTTACGAGGATGCGCATGGCTCAATGATGACGCCGATGGCGCGTCGAGCCGGAGTGGCCGTGTTTGCGCGCGTGGGGCGCCGAATCGCTCGGAAAGAGCGGTTTGATCGGTGCGATCGTCACAGCAAAGTGACTGCTTGTGGGCTATTTCCGGGTAGCGGCTGGTTTTCTCTGCGATTTGCGGATTGAGCCGGCGCGAGCCCTTGAGTGCCCGTTCGATTGCTGCTTTGATCGCAGCTGTCCGGTTCGAGTGCGAGCGGCGCTCGACCGGTTCAAGCGGTTTCTCATTCCAGTCTTTCTCCACCGGGGGGCAGCGTGTCGGCGCAGACGATGCAGGGTAAGCGCACGCCCAAACGGGCTGCGCAGAAGGTCAGCTGTGAGCAGTGCTTCTTCAGGGTCAACCTGCTGTGTGCGCTCGAGCTGTCGGAGCCGTGCGCCACGTTCCGCCCGCACGAGGCGCAGCTGCGACCGCCGCAGCAGCTGCGCTTCGTCTTTCGCCAGGAGCGCCGCTCCGGGGCCGCCTGGGCTTTCCCATCTGCCCAGGAGCAGGCCGCGCTGCACGCCTGATCTGCTTCGCGGCCGCCGCAGCGGGGTATATTGGACTGACCGGCAAGCTTTGAGCAGAAGGTGGTGGCTAGTTATGGCAAAGAAAGACAAGTTGGGCAAGGCATCGGAGGCAGCACGCGCGGTGCACAGCAACCAGTACCTGCAGCGCCTGGTCGAGGACGAGGAGCTCCGCTCCAGTCTGCTTGGCGCATACGAGTCCGCGCGCAACGCCTATGGGCGTGTGAGCAACGGCAGGCCCGTCAGCGCGCTGCTCGACGACCACAAGCTGCAGAAGGAGATCAAGGAAACCGCAAGCGCGCTGCTGGAGGCGTCGGGCTCGCTGCGCGAGCCGGCCAAGCGCAGCCGTCGCAAAGGCGGCGGTATCGCGCGCACGCTGCTGCTGGTGATCGTGGCGGGCGCGGCTGCGATGGCGTTGAGCGAGGGGCTGCGCTCGAAGGTCCTGGACCTGATGTTCGGGGCTGAGGAGGAGTTCGACTACAGCTCCACCACCGCGCCGGCGACGCCTGCGCCTGAAGCTGTGGCCGGCAGCTGAATCGATTCGAACGAAGGGGGTCAGGGATGAGCGTGCTGGACGCCACAACGG
Organism: uncultured Solirubrobacteraceae bacterium; assembly: GCA_963723325.1. Classification (GTDB taxonomy): domain Bacteria; phylum Actinomycetota; class Thermoleophilia; order Solirubrobacterales; family Solirubrobacteraceae; genus Palsa-744. The sequence goes on from CAVRQK010000009.1 coordinate 363,140, forward strand.
TGGAGGATGACGCGACGGAGCTCGCGCGTGTCCAGGCGCAGCCGCCCCCCGGCGCCGTCCGCTCGCTGTCGGGGGACAAGGCTCAGCGGATCATCGACGCGATGCGCCGCAGCGTGGCGCGCCGCGGCACCGCCGGCTCCACGTTCGAGCACGTCTCGCGCGAGGCCGGCGTGTCGCGCGGCCTGCTGCACTATTACTTCGGCACCAAGGAGCAGCTGCTGGTGGAGGCGGTGCGGCGCGACTGCGAGCTGCGCCTGGAGCGCCTGGAGCGCCAGCTGTCCACCGCCAAGACAGCCAACGACTTCATCGGGCTGATGGCGCAGAACCTGCAGGACACCGTCAAAGAAGACCCCGACTTCGTCACGCTGGTGTTCGAGCTGTTCACCCTGTCTCGTCGCAACGAGGACATCGCGGTCGAGTACGCGGGGCTGATGCGCCGCACGCGCGAACAGGTTGCCGGCATGCTGGCGTCCGCTCACAGCGAGGGCGTGGTGCGCCTGCACGCCGAGCCGGAAGCGGTGGCCGAGATCCTGTTCTCGCTCGGCGACGGGTTCGCGCTGCGGATGCTGAGCGAGCCGGATCGGGACTTCACGAGCACGCTGTGCGCCGGCATTGCCTGTGCACAGGCGTTGCTCACCGATTGACGCACCTATAATCGCCGGTCATGCCCATCTATGAGTACCGGCGTCCGGACGGAACCACGTTCGAACTCCAACAGTCCTTCAAAGACGAGCCGCTGAAGGTCGACCCGGACACCGGTGTGCCGGTGGAGCGCGTTCTGCACGCCCCGGCCGTTCACTTCAAGGGCAAAGGCTTCTACAACACCGACTACGGCACGCGCAACCGCCAGCGTGAGACGGCGGCGGCCGCCGAGAAGTCATCGTCGTCATCGTCGGAGAAGTCATCTTCAGACAAAGGGTCAAGCGAGAAGTCCTCCTCAGAGGGCTCCTCTAGCTCCTCATCGTCTTCTTCTTCCTCCTCTTCGGACGGTAAGAGCGAGAAGCCGGCCAAGGCCAAGGACCCAAAGCCGGTGGCCGCCAAGGGTTGACCCGTCGGCCGGCGAGAGGTCCTCAGCCGGCCATGAATCGCGCGACGTCCGCGCGTCGCGCCGATTCGGAGATGGTGAGGCCTTCTTCGCCGCTGGGCAGGGTGCTCTGCCCGGTCGGCTTGAGCACGTGCGTGGGCGGCGTGCCCGCAACTGCCAGCGCGGCGAACATGCCCAGTAGTTCGGTGCCGCTCATGTCCGAGATGATCGCCGGCGGCGCGTTCCAGGCGATCAGCGGCAGGCGCAGGAAGCTGGATGGTGAGATCAGTTGGCTCTTCATGTCGTTGAACAGCGCCTGCTGATGTTCCTCGCGTTGGATGTCGGTCTCGTTGGGCGCGCACAGGTTCTCGCGTGTGCGTGACAGCGCCAGCGCCTGCCTGCCGTCGAGATGGTGGGTGCCGGCGCTCAGGCGCAGGGTGAAGCCGCCGTTGGCCGATCCGCCGTCGAGCTTGGAGATGATGCAGCCGCCGCTGTAGGTAACTCCGCCCATCGCATCGATCAGCGCGGGGAAGTTTTCGAAGTTGACTTCCACCACGTGGTTTATGGGGATGCCCAGCCAGTTCTTGATCACCGAAACCGACTCGGCCGGCCCGCCGAACTCGTGCGCGGCGTTGACCTTCTCCAGCCCGTGGCCCGGAATTTCCACGATGGTGTCGCGCGGGATCGACAGGCGCGCGGAGTGCCCGCCGCCGGTGCGGATCAGCATGATCGTGTCCGAGCGTCCGAAGCCGGTCCTTTCGGCGCCCGGTTCCCTGCTGTTCTTCTGGCGGCGGTCGGAGCCCAGCACCAGGATGTTGCTGGCCGACGTCAGCGGATAACCGGTCGGATCGAGCACGCCGGCCACGTTGCCGGGCAGCGACGTGCGCTCGAAGTGCGAGCTGATCAAGAACAGCGCCAGCGACAACGCCAGCCACGCCAGCACAAGCGCCAGCAGGCTGAGCACGATGCGTTTGGGCTTGGTCCAACGCCGCCAGCCGGTGGGTCCGAGGAGGGCGCGCCGGCGTTTCAGGCGTCGACCGTGCCCGGGGGGCTGGCTCGGGGCGGGAGGGCGCGGCGCGCGCGCGCCGTCAGGGGCCTGAGGGCGGACTGTGGCGCTGCCCAGCTCCTCTTGATCGCCGCCCAGCAGCTTGCGCCGGGCACGGTAGCGGGTGTACTGCGGGGGCTTCTCGGAGTCGGGTGGCATCGGGAGGACCCTATATTTGCGGGATGGATCGCACCGAGGCGCCAGTCGGGCGGTTGATCGTGTGCCCCACCCCGATCGGCAACCTCGAGGATGTGACCCTGCGCGTGCTGAGCACGCTAGCCGCTGCCGAGGTGGTGGCCTGCGAGGACACCCGCCACACACGGGTACTGCTCGACCGTCACAACATCCGCGCCAAGCTGATCAGCGTGCACGAGCACAACGAACGCGCCCGCGCGCAGGAGCTGGCGGCGCGCATCGCTGAGGGCGCGGTGGTGGCGCTTGTGTCCGACGCAGGCATGCCGCTGGTGTCCGATCCGGGTTATGCGCTGGTGCGAGCCTGCGTGGATGCTGGGCTGCCAGTGGAGGTGCTGCCCGGTCCCAGCGCGGCGATCACCGCGCTGGTCGCCTCCGGGTTGCCAGCCGAGCGCTGGTGCTTCGTGGGGTTCCTGCCGCGTAAGGCAGCCGAGCGCGAGCGGCTGCTCGAGCGTGCCGAGGACACGCTCGTCGCATTCGAGTCGCCACGGCGCCTCGCCGCCACGCTCGCACAGCTCGCCGCGCTCGATCCCGAGCGTCCGCTGGCGGTGTGCAGGGAGCTGACGAAGATTCACGAGGAAGTGCGGCGCGGGTCCGCCGCGGAGCTGGCCGAGCACTATCGCGAGAGCGCCCCGCGCGGCGAGGTTGTGATCGTCGTGGGCGCCGCAGCGCGCAACGGCGGGATTCGGCCCGAGGCTCTGTCAGCGGCCCGTGAGCTCGTCGATGCCGGCCTGCGTGTGCGGACGGCCGCTGCGATCGTGGGCAAGCTGAGCGGCGTGGGCGCGAACGAGCTGTATCGGGAGCTGGCGGCATCTAAACGGTGACCGGAGCGAGAACCGCCGTCTCGCCAGACAGTGTCCTACACGATCAGTGCTAAATCGTGTACAATGGTGGGGTGGAGCAGGCGAGCGCGAGATTGAACGTCACCCTGGACGCAGAGCACGCGGCCAAGCTCTCCATGCTGGCCGAGCGGGTGCACGTCCAAGAGGGAACCCTGGCACGGTCGCTGCTCTCGAGTGCGCTCGACGAGGCCGACCCGGACCCGCGCATGATCACCGCTCTGCTCGACGGCATCCCGGGTGCATACGAGGACGCGCAGCTCGGCTTGCAGCAGGTCAGGGAAGGCAAGACCGTCCCGCTCGACGCACTCTTGTCGGAATCGCCTGAGTGGCGCGAGTCGAGCTGACTGCCCGGGCGATCGAGGGGCTCGATCGTCTCATCATCACACACAGCCTGCCCGCGGATACTTACGCGCGTGTGTATCGCTCGCTGAGCCTGTTGGAGCGATTCCCGAAGATCGGGCGGAAGCTCGTAGGGCGCTGGGAGGAGCTGCGCTTCATCCTTGGTCCTTGGCGATGGCTGCTGGTCGTGTACGTCTACGACGACGAGAGGGAACTCGTTTCCATTCTCACCATCCAAGACGCGCGATCATCCGCGTCAGTGACGAATCTGATCGCCCCCCGGTAGCGTGGGAGTAGCCATGTCCTTCTACGTAACCACCCCCATCTACTACGTCAACGCGGCCCCCCACCTGGGCCACGCGTACACGACGATCGCGGCCGACGTGATGGCGCGCCACCACCGCCAGCGCGGGGAGGACGTGTTCTTCCTGACGGGCACCGACGAGCACGGCGAGCCGGTGGCGGACGCGGCGCACGCGCTGGGGATCGAGCCGCAGGAGCTGGCCGACCGCAACGCGGAGCGCTTCAAGGCGCTGGCGCCGCAGCTGAACGCCAGCAACGACTTCTTCATCCGCACCACCGACGCCCAGCACGAAGCCAAGGTGCAGGAGGTGCTGGAGCGGGTGCGCGAGAACGGCTTCGTGTACTCGGGTACCTATGAGGGCTGGTACTGCCCGCGCTGCGCTGATTTCAAGGCGGACAACGAAGTGGACGAGGGCAACCGCTGCCCGATTCACCACATCGAGCTGACGCGCGAGCAGGAGGACAACTACTTCTTCAAGCTGTCCGCCTTCCAAGAGCGCCTGGAGCAGCTGTATGCGGAGTATGAGGACTTCGTGGCGCCGCGCACGCGCTACAACGAGGCGCTGTCGTTCATCCGCTCGGGCCTGCGCGACGTGCCGCTCACGCGCCACAAGCTGAGCTGGGGCGTGCAGGTGCCGTGGGACTCCGAGCACGTGTTCTACGTGTGGTTCGACGCGCTGCTGAACTACTACTCGGCGCTCTCCTACGCGCCCGCGCCGGCCGGCCTGTCCGACGGCTCAGCCGACCTGACCGAGCGCTTCTGGCCGGCCAGCTACCACCTGATCGGCAAGGACATCCTGCGCTTCCACACCGTGTACTGGCCGGCGCTGCTGATGGCCGCCGAGATCGAGCTGCCCCAGCACGTGTTCGTGCACGGCTTCCTGCTGATGGACGGCGAGAAGATGAGCAAGTCGCTGGGCAACGTGCTCGACCCGTTCGCCATCATGGAGCGCTTCGGCGCGGACGCGCTGCGCTTCTACCTGCTGCGCGACGTGCCGTTCGGGCAGGACGGCTCGGTGTCCACCACCGCGTTCGAACTGCGCTACGAGAGCGAGCTGGCAAACGAGCTGGGCAACCTGGCCAGCCGCACCATCGGCATGCTCAACCGCTACCGCGACGGAGTGGTTTCCGAGGGCGAGCTGGACGCGCTGCTGGTGACCGAGTTCGCCGGCCTGCCCGAGCGCGTGGCCGCGCACGTGGACCGCGCGGAGCTGACCGTGGCGCTGGAGGAGATCTGGCAGCGGGTACGGCGGCTGAACCGCTACGTGGAGGAGCAGGCGCCGTGGAAGCTGGCCAAGGACGAGGACAGCGCGGCGCAGCTCGACCGCGTGTTGCGCACGCTGGCCGAGGGGCTACGCGCGCTGGGCGTGCTGCTGTGGCCCTACATCCCCGCCAGCGCCGAGCGCCTGCTGGGCGCGTTGGACGCCCCCGAGCTGTCGTTCGCGGCGGCCGAGCTGGGCGCGGGCCGGATCGAGCGTGTGCACGCGATCGACTCGCTGTTCCCCAAGGAACTGTGATCGACTCCCACACCCACCTCGACCTGTGCGAGCCGCCCAACACCGAGCTGGTGGCGGCGGCCGACGCGGCGGGGGTGACGCGGATGCTGACGGTGGGGATCGACGGCTCCTCCTGCCGGGCGGCGTTGCTGACGGCGGAAGACTTCCCGCAGGTCTACGCGGCGGTCGGCCGCCATCCCAACTCGGCCACCGGCTTCGACGACGCCGACCTGGCCGAGCTGCGTGCGCTGGCCGCGCACGAGCGCTGCGCGGCCATCGGCGAGACCGGCCTGGACTTCTACCGCGACGGCGCCCCGCGCTCCGATCAGCAGCGCGCCTTTGCGGCGCAGATCGCGCTGGCGCGCGACACGTCCAAGCCGCTGGTGATCCACTGCCGCGCCGCTGAGCAGGACACGCTGGTGCAGCTTGACAGCGAAGCGCAGGGTGTGAGCGTGATCATGCACTGCTTCTCCATGCCCGAGTACCTGCACACCTGCGTGGAGCGCGGCTACGCGATCTCGTTTGCCGGCAACGTCACCTACAAGAGCGCCGCCCAGCTGGCCGAGGCGGCCGCGCTGGTACCCGAGGATCTGCTGCTGGTGGAGACCGACGCGCCCTACCTGACCCCGCAGGTGGTGCGCAAGCAGCGCAACCAGCCGGCCTTCGTGGCGCACACGCTGGCCTTCATCGCCGCGTTGCGCGGCGTGAGCGCTGATGAGCTGGGGGCGGTGGTGGAGCGCAACGCGGCGCGCATCTTCGGCTGGGCGTGAGCGCCGTGGCCGGGCGCGGAGCTTCGGGTTATGAGCCCGACGAGCCGTCTGACGGGCAGTCCGACGGGCCGGCGCAGCCCAGCCTGCGCCGGATGCGCCAGTTCGGCGTGCGCCCGGATCGCGACCTGGGGCAGAACTTCCTGATCGACTCCAACATCCTGGGAGTGATCGAGCGTGCGGCCGCGATCGAGCCGCAGGACGTGGTGCTGGAGATCGGCGGCGGACTGGGCGTGCTGTCCGAGCACCTGGCCGCGTGTGCGGCGCACGTGCACGTGATCGAGATCGACGAACGCCTGCGCGAGGCGCTGCTGGATGCAACCGACCCGCACCCCAACGTGACGGTGCACTGGGCCGACGCCATGACCATCGACCTCGGCCAGCTGGAACCGCCGCCCAGCAAGGTGGTGGCCAACCTCCCGTACGGGATCGCGGCCGGCGTGCTGCTGCGAACGATCGAGCAGCTGCCCAGCGTGAACGGTTGGGTGGCCATGGTCCAGCGTGAGGTGGGCGAGCGGCTGGCGGCCGGGCCGGGCGGCGGCGCCTACGGCACTCCGTCGGTGCTGGCGCAGCTGGTGTGCGACGTGCGCGTGATCCGCGCCATCCCGCGCACCGTGTTCTTCCCCGTCCCCAACGTCGACTCGGTGCTGGTGGGCCTGCGCCGGCGCCAGCCTGCCGGCGCAGCTGTGGAGGGCGATGCGCCAGAGGCGGGAGCGGCGGGGCAGGCGACATGGCCGGCGCTGCGCGCGCTGGTCAGCGGCGGCTTCGCCCACCGCCGCAAGACGCTGGCCGGTTCGCTGGCGCTGTCCGGCGGCGCGCCGGGGCGTAGCCGCGAGCGGGTGCGCGAGGCGCTGCAACTGCTGGGCCAGCCGGTGGACGCGCGGGCCGAGCGTCTGTCACCCGAGGACTTCCGCGCGCTGGCGCGGCTGCTGGAGCTGTGAGCGTGCAGGGGGAGATCGGCGTGTACCGGGCGCTGGCCCCGGGGAAGGTCAACCTGGGGCTGTTCGTGGGTCCGGTGCGCGCCAGCGACTCCCGCCACGAGCTGGTGTCGGTGATGCAGGCGATCTCGCTGGCCGATGAGCTCACCATGCGGCCGGCCGCGGCGGGCGCAGAGCAGGACGAGGTGCTGTGCCCGGGAGTGCCCGGGCCTGCCCACCAGAACCTGGCGAGCGCTGCGCTGCGCGCGTTTCGCGCGGCCACCGGCTGGGCGGCGCCGCCGCTCAGCTTGCGCATTGACAAGCGCATCCCGGTGGCCGCCGGGCTGGCCGGCGGCTCGGCTGACGCAGCCGCCACGCTGCGCCTGTGCAGGCACGCGTCAGGGCTGGGCGACGATCGGCTGCTGCTCGAGCTGGCGGCCACGCTGGGGGCGGACGTGCCAGCGCAGGTGGCCCCCGGGCGCTGGCTGGCGCGCGGCGCCGGCGAGCGGCTGCGCGAGCTGCCGGCACCGGACTCGTTCGGGGTGCTGCTGTTGCCCGGCTCGGCAGGCCTGTCCACGGCCGCGGTGTTCGCCGAGGCCGATCGGCTTCAGATCACGCGCGATGGGCGAGCGATGGATGAGATCGAGGGGCGGCTGCTGGCAGCGTTTTCCGACGGGGCGGCGCTGCCGGAGGACGAGTCGCTGCTGCACAACGACCTGCAGGCGGCGGCCGTTTCGCTACGCCCGGAGCTCAACGGGACGCTGGAGGAGGTGCTGCGGGCGGGAGCGTCGGTGGCGATGGTGAGCGGCTCCGGCCCAACGGTGGTGGGGCTGTTCGCGGGCCAGCGCGGCGGCGTGGAAGTGGCACGGCTGGCGGCCCGGAAGCTGCAAGGGCGATCACCGGCGGCGATCGTGGCGGAGCCGGTGGTGAGCGATGTGTCCATCGCGACCACCGTATAACCATGGTTATACGCAAAGTGCGAGGGCAATACAGCACTGCGCGCGCCGGGCGCCTGGGCGACGCCCGCGTGCGTCACAATCTGGTGGCAGATCCTCAGATGAGCACTACGTCAATCAACGAGTTGGTGGGTGGCGGCGCCGGCGTGTTCGGCGTTGCGCTGTACGCCGGCCTGATCCTGCGCCCGGCATGGACGTCCTATTCGCGGCTGTGGGAGCGGCTGGCGGCGACCGTCCTGACCCTGTACGTGTTCGCTGTGCTTGTCGGCGTAGGGGTGGTCGGCGCGTTGGCGGCCGTCTACTTCTGGGGCTGACGCGTGTCAGACCTGGCCGCGCTGGACGCGATCACCGAGGCGGTCGAGTCGGGGGCGGGATTGCCCGAGGTGGTGCGGGCGGCGGCGCGTGCGCTGGACGCCAGCCTGGCGGTGACCGACGCGTGGGGCGCCACGCTGGCGGTGGCCGCCCGCTCCCCGGCCGAGGAGCGGGCGCTGCTGTCACAGGGCGAGGGCGTCAGCAGCGCTCCGCTGCGAGTGGCGGACACGGTGGTGGGGACGCTGCACATGCGCGTGAAGGCGGAGCGCACCGAGGCCGATCAGCCGGCGCCCATGCACAGGCTGCTGCTGACCATGATCGCCTCGGAGGTGGAGCGCGTGCGCGCGCCCGAGCGCGTCTCCGAGACCGCCTCGGCTGACTTCCTGCGGGCCGTGCTCAGACGCGAGCTGAGCGAGCGCGACGAACTGCTGGCCCGTGCGCGGGAGCTGTCGCTGGCGATCGAGGACGGAGCCACCATGATCGTGGCGCGCGCCCATCCGCAGGCGCCCACCGACGAGGGCTGGCGTGGACGGGTGCGGGCGGTTGCCGAGCGCGGCGCGCGGGCGGTGGCCAGCCGCTCGATTGCGGCGCTGTCCGAACGCGAGGGGGTGCCCGGCGCGGAGGTGCTGGTGCTGGTGCCCGGCGGCGAGGATGCCACTGCGGCGAGGGCGGCGGAGGCGATCCTGCACGAGATGGAAGCGTCGCTGTCGGGCTACACGTTCGCGCTCGGTCGCAGCCGCATCGCGGAGGACCCGGCGGAGCTGCCGCGCGCGGCCAGCGAGGCGCTGCTGGCGGCGAACGTGGCGCAGGGCTCGCGCGACGGCACGGCGCTGGCGTTCGAGCAGACCGGCGCCTACCGCCTGCTGCTGTCGGCCATGAGCGAGAACCCCAGCGAGCTACAGCGCTTCTACGCCGAGACGGTCGAACCGCTGGTGGCCTACGACGAGCAGTACGAGACCGATCTGGTGCGCACGCTGGAGACTTTTCTGGAGGCGGACGGCAACGTGGCGGGCACCGCGCAGCGCCTGTTCACCCACCGCCACACCATCTACTACCGCCTGGAGCGCGTGCGCGAGCTGTCCGGGCTGGACGTCAGTTCCAGCGACGGGCGCGAGAAGCTGAGCTTGGGACTGAAGTCGATGCGCGTGCTGGGCATCACCTCGGCCGGCGGGCCGGCGCTGGAGGCCGGCGCCGAAGGCGGGCGCGTGCCGCGGCGCACCGGCCGGCGCTCCTAGCTCGCGGACGCAGGTTGAGTGCCCGCGGCTCAGTACAGGCGGGCGGCGAACTCGAACACGTACAACGCACCGCGGCGCCCCACGTGCAGGGCGCTGGGAAGCGCCGAGACGGCAGACACGCCGGCGTCGTGGAAGGCGCTGTCGAGGATGTTGGCGCGGTGCGGTGGGGAGGCCATCCAGGCGGCCACGATGTGCGCGGGCGTGGTGTAGCTGCCGGTGCCCCACGCCAGGTTCTGCCCGACGGTCACCTGCGGCGCGCCGGCCATGTAGCCGCTGGCCGAGATCAGCCCCAGCGCGCTCGAGCCGGAGGGGGGCAGGTCGGCGAAGTAGTTGCGGTGGATCATGCCCGTCACCACCTTGCGCGCCACCGAGCCCAGCGCCCGGTCGGCATGCAGCTGCGCCAGCCCGTAGGAGCTGCGGATGCGGTTCACCAGGCACAGCGTGGCGCGGTCGATGGCGCGGTGGTCGCTGTGGCTGACCCGCAGGTTGGCGTTGGCGCAGCCAGCCTGGCTTGCGTGGGCGGGCGCGCACGCCAACGCAAGCGTGCCCAGGAGGGCTACCACGCATGCTCCAAGCGACGCCAGCCGCCTGCACCCCGTTGTCTGCGTGAACACTGGCAAGCGCAATCATCCTTGCAGATGCAGGAGACGGGGTTGTTACCCCGAAGTTGCCGTGTTTGCATTAGACCTGTCCTTCGAATAGCTGGGGCATGCGTGATGTTGGGGGCGCCAGGATCTATCCTTGTAGTCCCGATGGGGAGTCGTCCAATGGCAGGACATCAGGTTTTGGTCCTGAGAATCGGGGTTCGAATCCCTGCTCCCCAGTTGCGAATTCCGTCCAGCCACCCGGTCAAACGACCGGGACTGGAATAGCATCCCCCGGGTGAGCGCCCCCATCGTTCTGATCCTGGCAGCGGGCAGGGGCACGCGCATGCGCTCGAAGACCCCAAAGGTCCTACACGAACTGTGCGGGCGGGCGATGGTGCTGTGGCCGGTGACGGCGGCTCTGCAGGCGGGCGCCGATCGTGTGGTGGTGGTGGACTCGCCGGAGCGAGCTCTGGAGGGGGTGCTGCCAGCGGGCGTGGAGCTGGCGGTGCAGGAGCGCTCGGATGGGACGGGCGGGGCGACGGCGGCGGGCATGGCGGCGCTCGGGTCGCAGCTGGCGTCGGATACCCCGGTTGTGATCCTCAGCGGCGACGTGCCGCTGGTGAGCGCGGAGGCGATCGGCGAGCTGATCGACGCGCACCGCCACGGCGGTGCGGCGGCCACGATGGCAAGCGCGATCCTGGATGACCCGGCGGGTTACGGGCGCGTGGTGCGCGACTCGAGCGGCGCGGTGCTGCGGGTGGTGGAGACGAAGGGCGACGGCGACTCAACGCAGGCCGAGCGCGAGATCCGCGAGGTCAACACGGGCGTGTTCGTGTTTTCCGCCCAGGCGCTGAGCGAGGCGCTGCCGCGGTTGAGCGTGGAAAACGCCCAGGGCGAGCTGTATCTGCCGCAGGTGCTCGACCTGCTGCGGGCCGACGGCGCCGGCGTGGCGGCGCACGTGGTGGCGGACGAGCGCCTGGTGCTGGGCGTCAACGACCGCGTGGCGCTGGCGCGCGTGCGGGCGCTGGCGCAGGCGGCGATCCACGAGCGCCACATGCTGGGCGGGGTCACGATCGTGGATCCCGCCGAGCACGGTGATCGACGTGGACGTGGAGATCGGGCAGGACACGGTGATCGAGCCGTTCACCACCATCCGCGGGAAGACCACGATCGGCTCGGGCTGCACGGTGCGCCACTCCTACCTGGTGGACTGCGTGCTGGAGGACGGCGTGAGCGTGGGCCCGTTCGGCTACCTGCGCCCCGGGCGCGGTGCTGCGCAGCGGCGCAAGGTGGGGACGTTCGTGGAGGTCAAGAACTCCGACATCGGCCCGGGCGCCAAGGTCCCGCACCTCTCCTACCTCGGCGACGCGGACGTGGGGCAGGACACGAACCTGGGGGCGGCCACGATCACGGCCAACTACGACGGGCGCGACAAGCACCGCACCACGATCGGCAGCAGGGTGCGCACCGGGGTTGACACCACGCTGGTGGCGCCGGTGAGCCTCGGCGACGGAGCGGTACAGGGCGCGGGCTCGGTCGATCACCGAGGACGTTCCGGCTCCGGCGCGCTGGGCATCGCCAGGGCCCGCCAGACCAATGTGGACGGCTACGCTGACCGTGACCGACGGCGAAGACGCCAGATTCGAACGGGACGTTTACACTTCGTGGGGAGATGAGCGCGATCGACACGCGCACTGAGTCGCGGGCGAGCCTCCCGATCGACTACAACAAGCGCCTGATGCTGTTCAGTGGGCGGGCCAACCCGCAGCTGGCGATTGACATTGCGGACAAGCTTGGAGTGGACCTCGGGCCGGTGACGCTGAAGACGTTCTCCAACGGCGAGGTGTACTGCCGCTACGAGGAGTCGATTCGCGGCGCGGACGTGTTCATCGTGCAGTCCACGTGCGGCAATCCGCAGACGGGCGTGACGGCCAACGACTCGCTGATGGAGCTGCTGTTCATGATCGACGCCGCGGTGGGCGCGTCGGCGCACCGCGTGATCGCTGTGACGCCGTGGTTCGGCTACTCCCGCCAGGACAAGAAGTCCGCGCCGCGGGAGCCGATCTCGGCGCGACTGGTGGCGCGCATGATCGAGGCGGCGGGCGCCGACAGGGTGCTGACGATGGATCTCCACGCCGGCCAGATCCAGGGGTTCTTCCAGAAGCCGGTGGACCACATGACATCCCTGTTCATGCTCACCCAGTACTTCGGCGATCTCGGCCTGTCCGACCTGGTTGTGGTGGCGCCGGACGCCGGCAGGGTCAAGCTGAACAAGAAATTCGCGTCCAAGATCGGCGCCGAGCTGGCGATCCTGGACAAGGAGCGCCCCGCCCAGCAGGTCGCAGAGATCGGCTACGTGATCGGTGACGTGAAGGGCAAGACGGCGATCATCGTGGACGACATGATCGACACCGCCGGCACGCTCGCGGCGGCGGCCAAAACGGTCAAGGAAGAGGGCGCCACGAGGGTGTATGCGGCGGCCACCCACGCGGTCTTCTCGGGCAACGCCTTCGAGAACCTGGCCAACTCCGACTTCGAGGAGATCGTCGTCACGGACACCATCCCGGTCAGCCCCGACCGGCCCGCCAACGTCCGCGTGCTGCCCTGCGCGGAGCTCCTCACCGACTCGATCCGCAGGATCTTCGTGGACGACTCCGTCAGCGAGGTCTTCGACGGCGAGAACCAGCTGTTCTGAGTGGGGATAACGATCGGCGGAGGTCAGGGGTGTCGCAAGACGCGAGGTGAGAAGCGAGTGTTCCGTGTGCGATAGTTCCCGGCGATGCTGAACCCGTCCGCGATTTTGGCTCCACGTCGAGGCGTGACACCTAGCTGATGAGTCCTCGCCTGAGGATTCCTGAGCCGTATGTTCCTGGGCTTACTGCTGTCGCAGCGCTTGATGCCAAGGTGGCGGCTGAACTGCTTGCGGCGGTCCAGAGGGTTCCGCACCTGCTAACGACGAGCCGTCTTGTTGAGCATGTGCGCGACAAGGTTCCTGCACTCGACGACGCAGAAGACATTCTCGATGCGCTCCTGTCGCTGACGACGCTCCTGCCAGAAGGTGGCGATGGGGTGTCGGAGCTTGCCCGAGATGTCGCGGAATCTCCGGACCTCGACCTCGACGAGGCAACTAGACATGAACTGGTGCAGCGCCTAGAAGGTCTTCTTGGGGTCGATTCCTTTGTTCTTGCCGCCCGTGCATCCGAGATCGTCACGGAGTTTCCGAAGGTTTTTCATGACGCCCGTGTTTTGACTGATCTCAGGCCAGTCTTTGGGCCGGACCCAACGGGTGGACCGCAAGCTGCGCTTCTAGTCGCGACGCTGAAGCTCGAGTATCACCTGGCCGATGGGCCTGTCGATGTTGATTTCTTTGCCCTCGACTACTCCGACCTGCTTCGGCTACGAGATATCGTCGATAGGGCCCTCGCAAAGCACACTAGTTTGAGGGGACTGATCGACAAGATGGATTTGCCATATTGGGAGTATCGCGAGTTCGAGGAGGGGCCAGATGCCGACCAGGATCACTAGGGCGCCATCGCGAGACCGTCACAGGCTGGTGGCGTGGCACGATGCTGACTGTCTTATCGCCAATCAGGCCAAATGGCACGGCATCAGAGACCATGAGAAGCGCTCTAGGCATAGGCCGTGGCGTGACGCGAATCCTGGTTCAACTTTCCGAGCCAATGCCATCAAACGGCCAGTCCTCGAGGTGTTGTTTGCACGGTTGGCCGACCGCTGGGAAGTCGACACAGCCTTCGAGTCAATCGTCACTTGGAAAGCCATGGATCCCTCATACCAGCGCATCATCGGCATGGGGCCACCAGTCGTCCCGCTGATTCTGGCCCGCTTGCAGCAGAAGCCGCGTCACTGGTTCTGGGCTCTGACGGCAATCACTGGCGAGGATCCAGCATTTGGTCAGACCAGCATCGCAGGCGCCAGCGAGGCCTGGCTGTCGTGGGGTCGTGAGCGTGGGCTTGTAGCTTGAATCAGCGTGAAGCAGTCGAGGCTCAATTGCCTCGGCTCGCCGATGGGACATATCGCATTACGAGTCCTGAGGACCCTGCATACAATTGCTTCGCGTGGGCTGCCAACGACAACACGCGAGTTTGGTCACCGACTCTGCTGGGGAGCGGGGTTTATTGGCCACCTGGTATCCCTGCACTGGCCAGCATGAAGGGCGTACTCGATGCATATGCGATGACTGGTTATGAGCGTTGCGAGTCGCCAGATGCCGAGGATGGATTCGAGAAGATCGCGATCTTTGCCGACGCCAGTGGCGATCCGCGGCACGCGGCTAGGCAGCTTCCCACCGGGGCGTGGGCCAGCAAGCTCGGTGATCACGTCGATATAGAGCACGACAACCTTGCCGCTGTCGGTGGCGATCTTTACGGTGAGCCTGCCGTGTACGTGAAGCGCCCAGTTGAGTCCTCCCGTGGTCTCCCGAGCCCGAGATTGCAGATTTCGGTGCCTGGAGGTGATGGTGAGGCTGTGCACCGTCTAACTGATGCGCTCGCGCGGCGGCAACCAGCCCACGACCTGCTTGTCGCTCCGGCCAGTGCCGAGGACGCCGAGGAAGATACGCCTGATCTACCCATAGGGCCGCCCCCGGGTAGCGGCTGACGATCCCCGCCTTGAAACGCTGGTTCCTGATCGCCGCAGCCGTGGCGCTGTTCCTGGTGATCAGCGGCGTGCTGGCGCGCTTCCTGTCGGTCGAGAACGACGAACGCGACGCCGAGGAGGCCTACATCCAGGCGCAGGTCAAAGGCGACGAACGAACGATGCTACGCCAGCTCAGCGGCTGCAACAGCAGCACCTGCAGGGCCACCGTGCACGCCAACGCCAGCAACCTGCGCCTGCGCCGCAGCGGCGCGGTGAAGATCCTGCAGATCGAATCGCCGACCGCCTACTCGCTGGCCGGCGCCACCGGCAAGAGCCGCGTGGCGTGGACCGTGATCGGCACGCTGCCGGTGGTTCAGTGCATGGATGTCAGGCGCACGGGGAACTTCGTCACGGGCATCCATTTGTCGCTGCTTTCGGTGAGCGCGCCCATCCCCAACGAAAACGATTGCTAGAGTCTCCTCTCCTGCCATGGCCAACACGTCCACAAAGCTGAGTGTCACCAGCCGTCAAAGCGAGGGCTCGCGCAGCGCGCGACGCCTGCGTCGCAGCGGCCGCGTGCCCGGCGTGCTCTACGGCGGCGGAGGCGAGCCGCTGGGCTTCGACGCCGACGCACGCGAGCTGCGCATGGCGCTGGCGGCCCACGGAGCCGTGCTCGATCTGAGCATCGACGGCGGCAAAGCGACGCCGGTGGTCCTCAAGGAGGCCCAGCGTCACCCCGTTCGCGGCGAGACCACCCACGTGGATCTCCTGCGCGTGAACCTGGACGTGAAGATCCACGCCACCGTGCCGCTGGAGCTGACCGGCGCGGATGACGCCCCGGGCGCCAAGGCTGGCGGCATCCTCGAGCAGATAACGCGCGAGCTGAACGTGGAAGCGCTGCCCACGGCGATCCCCGAGTCGATCGCCTACGACGTCAGCGAGATGGAGATCGGCGACACGATCGTGCTGTCTGCAATCGTCGCTCCCGACGGCGTGACGCTGCTGGACGATCCGGAGGAGACGGTGGTGGCGACCATGCAGGCGCCGCGCGTCCAGAACACCGACACCGAAAACGTCGAATCCGAGACAGAGGTCG
Source organism: uncultured Solirubrobacteraceae bacterium (assembly GCA_963723325.1). Taxonomy (GTDB): domain Bacteria; phylum Actinomycetota; class Thermoleophilia; order Solirubrobacterales; family Solirubrobacteraceae; genus Palsa-744. The sequence continues at coordinate 378,847 of CAVRQK010000009.1, forward strand.
TCGGCGCGGAGGGCTCCTCCACCGAGGAGTAATCGCTCTGCGACGCCCCTTTGGCGGCGGTGGCGGAGCCGTCGACTGGTTGATCGTAGGGCTTGGCAATCCGGGCCGGGAGTACGCGGGCACCCCCCACAACGTGGGCTTCGTGGTGGCCGAGGCGCTGGTGGAGCGCTGGGGGCTGGGACGCGCCAAGGACCGCTTCCGCGGGCGCATTGCCGAAGGTCGCGCGCGCGACCGTGAGGGCGCGGGCGGGCAGCGGGTGGCGGTGCTGTGCCCGCAGACGTTCATGAACGACAGCGGGCGCTCGGTGGGCCCGGCGCGCGGGGCGCTGAAGGTGGCGCTGGATCACGTGCTGGTGGTGCACGACGAGATCGACCTGCCGTTCGGCGAGGTGCGCACGCGGCTGGGCGGCGGCCTGGCGGGCCACAACGGGCTGAAGTCGCTCAAGCGCGAGCTGGGCAGCCCGGACTTCATGCGCGTGCGCGTGGGCGTGGGACGTCCCAACTCCACCGACCCGGAGATCGTCTCAGCGCACGTGCTGGGGCGCTTCCGCGAGCATCCCGACGAGGTGGCCGCGCTGGTGGACAGCGCCTGCGAGCAGGTGGAGCGCGTGGTGTTCGACCGCTCAGAGCAGGGTCAGGCGGGCGGCGCCTGATGGCAGACACAGGCGCGCTGCGCTCGCTGCTGGGGCTGGTCCAGGACGACGAGCCAACGCTGAAACTGGCCCGCGACGGCGGCCACGCATTCGTGTCCAGCTCGCTGCGGCCGTACTCGATCGCGGCGCTGGCCGAGATCGACGACGACGCGCGGGCGCGCCCCACGCTGGTGGTGGTGGGCGACGATCGCGCCGCCCGCGACCTGGCGGGCGACCTGCGCGCGTGGCTGGCACCGCGACGGGTCCGCTACTACCCCTCCAGGGGCGTGGCCTACGAGTCTCACCTGGCGCCGCCCGCCCACCTGGTGGGGCTGCGCGTGGCCGCGTTGGACGCGCTGCTGGGGGCCGATGGAGCCAGCGCCGAGCACGGCCAGCCGGTGGTGGTGGTCAGCGCGGTGGCGCTGTCGGAGAAGGTGCCCGATCCGCAGCTGCGGCCGCACTCGTTCACGCTGCGCGTGGGCGAGCTGCTGGACCTGGACGAGTGCGCGGCCGAGCTGGTGGGCGCCGGCTACGAGCGCGCCGACCAGGTGGAGGAGCGCGGGCAGTTCGCCCTGCGCGGCGGGCTGCTGGACGTGTTCCCGGCGACCGAGGAGCGGGCGGTGCGGGTGGACATGTTCGACGTGGAGATCGAGTCGCTGCGCTGGTTCTCCACGTTCACGCAGCGCTCGCTGGGCGAGGTGCAGGAAGTGGAGATCGCGCCGGCGGCGGAGCTTGCGATCGAGCACCGCGAGCTGGCCGAGATCGCCGCTGCCACCGGCGCGTTTGCGGGCAAGGGCCAGGACTCCGACCGTCCGGACATCGCGGAGCTGCTGCCGGTGGAGCGCTTTGGCGCGCTGCTGGACCTGATCGGCGATGACGCGGAGCTGATGGTGGCGGCCGAGGAGGAGATCCAGCCTGCGCTGAGCGACCACTGGAGCGACGTGTGCGCGGCGTTCGGCGACGAGGACGCCCATCACCTGTACGTGAAGCCTGACGACATCCACGCCACGCTGGCCAAGCGCGCGCGCATCTGGCTGTCGGGGATCGTGGCCGACCAGGAGATCGAGCTGCGGGCGCAGTCGGCCGACACCACCGCGCGCACGCTGGCCGAAGCGGAGCCGCAGCTGGAGAAGCTGGTGCGCTCGGGCTACCGCACCGTGGTGGCGTTCCCGCGCCGCGGCGACGGCGAGCGGGCGGCATTCAACCTGGGGCGCATGAAAGCCACCTGGCTGGCCGAGGGCGAGGGCTCGAGCGCCGGGCACCGCGCGCTGGAGCCGTCGCTGCGCTTCACGCCCGCTTCGCTGCGCGAGGGCTTCATCGCGCCGCAGCTGAAGCTGGCGGTGTTCCCCGAGCACCGCCTGATGCGCCGTCGTCGAGGCGGTGGCGCCTCCGGCGACTCGCCGGCGCGCAGCGGTGTGCGCCGCGGCGCGCTGCGCTCGTTCACCGAGCTGCGCACGGGCGACATCGTGGTGCACGAGGACCACGGCGTGGCCCGCTTCGCCGGCTTTGAGACGCGCACCGTGGCGGGCGTCACCCGCGACTACCTGTACCTGGAATACCAGGGCGACGATCGCGTGTTCGTGCCCACCGACCAGCTGGCCAAGATCTCCCGCTACGTGGGCGCGGGCGGCGAGCATCCGCCGCTGAGCAAGCTGGGGGGCACGCGCTGGGACACCATGAAGGCGCGCGCCAGGCGCGCGGCACAGGAGCTGGCGGGCGAGCTGCTGAGCCTGTATGCAGAGCGCAAACGGCGCAGCGGCCACGCATTCGAGGCGGACTCGGACTGGCAGCGCGAGTTCGAGGAGCGCTTCCCGTTCACCGAGACTCCCGACCAGCGCGAGGCGATCGAGCTGGTCAAGGCCGACATGGAAGCGCCGCGCCCGATGGACCGCCTGATCTGCGGCGACGTGGGCTACGGCAAGACAGAGGTGGCGCTGCGGGCGGCGTTCAAGGCGGCCGGCGACGGCAAGCAGGTGCTGATGCTGGTGCCCACCACGATCCTCGCCCAACAGCACTACGGCACCTTCTCCGAGCGCCTGGCCGACTATCCGTTCACGATCGAGCACGTGTCGCGCTTCCGCACGGCGGCCGAGCAGAAAGAGGCGATCAAGGGCTTTGCGGAGGGTCGCGTGGACATCCTGATAGGCACCCACCGCGTGCTGTCGCGCGACGTGCGCGCCAAGGACCTGGGCCTTTTGATCGTGGATGAGGAGCAGCGCTTCGGCGTCAAGCAGAAGGAGCTGCTGCGCCAGCTGAAGCTGAAGGTGGACGTGATCTCGATGTCCGCCACGCCGATCCCGCGCACGCTGCAGATGTCGCTGGCGGGTCTGCGCGACATCTCCGTGATCGAGACACCGCCCGAGGGCCGGCGGCCGGTCAAGACGTACGTGGGCGAGTACGAGGAGCAGCTGGTCAAGCGCGCGATCGAGCGCGAGCGCGAGCGCAAGGGACAGGCGTTCTTCCTGCACAACCGCGTGGAGTCGATCGAGGAGACGGCCGAGCGCCTGCGTGCGCTGTGCCCCGGCATGCGCTTCGCGGTGGCGCACGGACAGATGGGCGACGGCGAGCTGGAGGAGGTGATGATGGACTACCTGCGCGGCGGCGCCGACGTGCTGGTGTGCACGTCGATCATCGAGTCCGGCATCGACATCCCGCAGGCCAACACGCTGATCGTGGAGCACGCCGACGCGTTCGGGCTGGCCCAGCTGTACCAGATCCGCGGGCGCGTGGGCCGCAGCCGCGAGCGGGCGTATGCGTACTTGATGTACGACTCGGCGGCGGCGCTGACGCCGGAGGCCGCGCAACGCCTGTCGGCGCTGTCGGACCACACCGAGCTGGGCGCCGGCTTCAAGATCGCGATGCGCGACCTGGAGATCCGCGGTGCGGGCAACCTGCTGGGCGACGAGCAGTCCGGCCACGTGGCGGCGCTGGGCTTCGAGCTGTACATGCAGATGCTGGACGAGGCGGTCAAAGCGGCCGAGCCGGAGCTGGAGGGCGAGACGCTTCCGGATCCGGTGCGCCTGGACGTCAGCGTGGACGCCTACGTGCCGGCCGACTACGTGCCCTACGAGCAGGCCAAGATCGAGATCCACCGCCGCGTGGCCGGCGCTCTGGAGGTTGCCGACATCGAACGGCTGCGCGAGGAGCTGGAGGATCGCTTCGGGCCGCCGCCGGAGCCGGTGGAGAACATGCTGGCGCTGCAGCGGCGCGCGCATCAAGTTCGGGCAGGCGGGCGCGCGCACGGTCAGCTTCCACGGCGACCGCCTGGCGGTGGTGCCGATCGAGCTGGACTCGGTGCGAGCCAAGCGCCTGCGCGAAGAGCTTCCGGGCGCGTTGTATGAAGCGAGTCGCTCACAGGTTTCGGTGCGCGTTCCAAAGGACGGGACCGGGCGCTTTCCCAGTGTGGTGGCGGCAGCCGACGCCCTGCTGGCGGTCGTGCGCGAGGCCGCTTAGGAACTCCTTAAGCACTTCCTTCGGCTGTTTCCGCTAGAGTGCCCGCGTCGTGACCAAGACTATTCGCCTCCTCCCGGCGCTAGGCGCCTTTTTGTTTGCCCTCGTGGGACTCTCCGCGTGCGGAAGCAGCGGCATTCCGGGTAACGCCGTGGTGCAGGTCGGCAGCTCGCCGATCACCAAGACCACGTTCGACCACTGGATGGAAGTTGCCGCGTCCACCTCGGAATCGGCCGCCGCGTCAAAGCCGGTGCTGCCCGAGCCGCCCGCCTACACAGCCTGCATCGCCCACCTGGCCGCCACCTCGCCGAAGCCGGCCAAAGGCCAGTCGGCGCCGAGCACCAAGCAGCTCAAGGGCCAGTGCGAACAGCAGTACAAATCTCTTCAGCAGCAGGTCCTCGGCGTCCTGATCCAGGCCGACTGGATCATCGGTGAAGCCGCATCGCTGGGCATCAAGTTGAGCGACGCGGAAGTGAAGACCGAGCTGATCAAGATCGTCAAGGAAGAGTTCACCAAACCGGGCTCGTTCGAAAAATTCCTGGCCAGCTCGCACCAGACGATCTCCGACCTGCTGCTCCGTGTGAAGTACCGCACGATGCTGCCGCAGAAAATCGAGGCGAAGATCACGAGCAAGAAAGCTTCGGTGAGCTCGAAGCAGGTCGAAGAATATTACGCCAAGAACAAGTCCCGTTTCGGCACGCCGGAAAAGCGCAGCGTGGAGATCATCCTCACCAAAACCGAAGCTGCCGCGGCGGGCGCCAAGAAAGAAGTGGAATCGGGCAAGAGCTTCGCCAGCGTGGCCAAGAAGGTGTCGATCGACCCGACCAGCAAGGCAAACGGCGGCCTGCTGCCGGAAGTGGTGAAAGGCGAGGAGGAGAAGGCGCTCGACACGGCGATCTTCTCCACCGCCAAGAACATCCTCAGCGGCCCCATCAAGACACCGTTCGGCTACTACGTGTTCGAGGTCAAAAGCATCAGCCCGGGCAGCCAGCAGCCGCTGTCCAAGGTGCGCTCCTCGATCAAACAGCAGCTGGTGGCAACTCAGCAGCAGACGGCGCTGTCCTCGTTCGTGAAGAACTTCAAAAAGAAGTGGACCGCCAAAACCGACTGCCGCACGGGCTATGTGGTGCAGAACTGCAAGCAGTACAAAGCGCCCAAGGGCGCTGCGGCGCCGACTGGCACCGAAGGCGCCACCGAAGCCGGCTAGCAGCAGCTCTGCAACACAGTCACTGTCCGGCGCCCAGCGAGTGAGAGGACCCGCATGAGCGAGATCGAGCGCATTCACTCCCGCCAGATCCTCGACAGTCGGGGAAACCCCACGGTGGAGGTGGAGATCACGCTGCGCTCTGGAGCGTACGGGCGCGCGGCGGTGCCCTCCGGGGCATCAACAGGCGAGTTCGAGGCGACCGAGTTGCGCGACGGCGGCTCCGCCTGGCAGGGCAAGGGCGTGACGCGCGCTGTGGCCAACGTCAACGGCGAGATCGCGGCGGCGCTGCAGGGCCACGAGGCCTCCGATCAGGCGGAGATCGACCGCGCGCTGATCGAGCTGGACGGCAGCGCCAACAAGTCGCGCCTGGGCGCCAACGCGATCCTGGGCGTGTCGCTGGCGGCGGCGCACGCGCAGGCGGCCGAGCAGCGCCTGCCGCTGTGGCGCTACCTGGGCGGTGAGGACGCGTGTGTGCTGCCGGTGCCGATGATGAACGTGCTGAACGGTGGAGCGCACGCGGACAACAAGGTGGACTTCCAGGAGTTCATGGTGGTGCCGTGTGGCGCGAGCTCGTTCTCGCAGTGCCTGCGCATGGGCGCTGAGGTCTTCCACGCGCTGAAGGGCACGCTGCACGAGCGCGGGCTTGCCACGGCGGTGGGCGACGAGGGCGGCTTTGCGCCGGACCTCAGCTCCAACGAGGAGGCGCTGAAGATGTTGGTTGCGGGGATCGAGGCGGCCGGCTACACCCCCGGCGAGGATGTGGCCATCGCGCTGGACCCGGCCGCCAGCGAGATCTATGAGGGCGGCGCGTACGTGCTGGAGCACGAGGGCCGCACGCTGAGCGCGGTGGAAATGACCGACTACTGGGAGGACATCGTCTCGCGCTATCCGATCGTGTCTCTGGAGGACGCGATGGACGAGGAGGACTGGGACGGCTGGAAGACGCTGACAGACCGCCTGGGCGAGCGCCTGCAGCTGGTGGGCGACGACCTGTTCGTGACCAACACCGAGCGGCTGAAACGCGGCATCGACGCCGGCGTGGGCAACTCGATCCTGATCAAGGTCAACCAGATCGGCACGCTGACGGAGACGCTGCAGGCGATCGCGATGGCGCGTGCGGCGGGCTACAGTGCGGTCATGAGCCATCGCTCGGGCGAGACCGAGGATGTGACCATCGCCGACCTGGCGGTTGCCACTGGCTGCGGGCAGATCAAGACGGGCGCGCCGTCGCGCTCGGACAGGGTGGCCAAGTACAACCAGCTGCTGCGCATCGAGGAGCAGCTGGGCGATCGCGCGCAGTTCCCCGGCGTAAGCGCGTTCCGCGGGCGCTAGCGCCCACAGGCAGCGCTTGGCAGGAGGTTGCCGGCCAGCCGCGAATCGGTTGGATCATGCCTGCCGCATCGGCCAGCCCAGCCCACTCCAAGCGCGTCCCCCGGTCGGCGGCGGGCGCCCGTAGCGGTGGGCGTCGCGCAGCGGGCGCCGGCTTGGGCATGGCGGCTCGCGTGCGCTGGGACAGGCTTGGGCGGGCAGCGATGCTGTGCGTGCTGGCGGCGCTGGTGTACCTGTACCTGAGCGCCGGCATACACATGCTGTCCACGTGGCGTCAGGCACGCCACGACAGGGCTGTGGTGGCCACCCTGACGGTGGAACACTCGCGCCTGCTGCGCCAGCACGCCACGCTGGGCAAGCAGTCAACGCAGGAAGCCGAGGCGCGCCAGCTGGGCATGATGCTCAAGGGCGAGCAGCCGTACGTGGTCAGCGGGCTGCCCAACAACTGACCGCTGCTAGCCTCGGCGAGTGTCGTTCGAGAAACGCTATCTACCAGTGGCAGCAGGGCGAGCGGCGCCTGCAGCGCGCGCAGCCGGAGCGCACACAGCTGCTGGAGCGCGTGATCGACGCGCTGGTGGCCGAGCTGCGTCGCCGTGTGGGCGGGCGCTTCTACGCCGATGAGCTGGTGGTGCTCTATGAAGCGGGCACCGGCTGGTGCCTGCAGGTGGCCATGAAGGTCGCTCCCGCCGATCCGTGGGCATGGGAGGCCGGCCTGGTGGCCGACACCGCCTTCGGGCGCTACCTGCGCGAGGCCAGCGACTACGCCGGCGGAAGGCTGGAGATCGGGACGGAGTAGCTATGGGGCTGAGGACGCAGTAGCGCGCCGCTCAGCGAAGGACTGGCTAGTCGTCCTCGCCCACTCTGCGGATGACGATTCGGTCCTCTTCTACGACGACCTCGACGGGGCGGTGCCCGGCCCAGTGCTCGGCGTAGATGGGGCTGTCCTGGATGGCGGGGTCGAGCCACAGTCCGTAGCCCTCCTCGCCGTGGTCGAAGGTGCCCTCGAGCGGCGCTGTGCTGCCGGCGCCGGTGCGGCGTCCGCGTCCGCCGCGGCGGCTGCGTCTGCGGGCGCGCGGAGGACCGGACTCCTCCTCCTCGTCTGTGTCCTCACCGGCCTCGGCGGCCTCGGCGCGGGCGCGCTCGGCCTCCGCTTCGGCTGCTTCGAGCTCGGCGGCGATCAGCGCGTCGTCCTCGGCGCGGAGGTCGATCTCCTCGGGGTAGTCGCCGGCGGCGCCGGCGCCCTCGGCGGACTCGTCATCGCTGACGAGCTCGTTCTGGCGCTTGAACTGCTCGATTTCGCGCACGGTCACTTCGAGCTGGTGGGCGACCCAGGCGTCGGTGCGACCCTGTCGCACCCAGGCGCGGATCTGATTGAGGTGCGGGCGCAATGATCTCCGAGGCATGAACGGTCCGAGAGACTAGCGTAAAGCGCCGCTCGACCGTCGCTAGCGTGCCGGCGGGGTCTTCCGGGGGGACGCATTTCGGATAGGAAAACCGTTGGCGTCGCGTTCCCCCGGTCCTGTGACTATGCTTGCTTGATTCGGCGGTTGGGGCTAGCGCCGGATGCCAATCGGCAAAGAGGAAGGTGCACCCAATGCTGGTTCTGACACGCAAGTCCAACCAGAGCATCATGATCGGAGACGAGATCGAGGTTTCGGTGCTGTCGGTCATGGGGGAGAAGGTTCGGATCGGTATTCAGGCCCCTCAGAAGGTTCCTGTGTTCCGCAAGGAGATCTACCTGGAGATCCACCGGGAAACGGGTGCGGTTTCGATCTCCGAGGCGCCTGAGACCTGCAGGCCACGCGTCAGAGGTGGACGAGTCGCTGCGCGAACTGGGCGAGAGCTCCTAGCACTCAGCTGCCGGTGTGATCGGGGCGGGAGCGCGCCGCGATCGTAGGCGCCATGCGCGGCGTTCTAGCCGAGCAGCAGGTAGAGAGTCCGAAACATGACCACGGTGACGACCACCGCGGTGAGGAACAGTGTGAGCACCAGCAGCCCGAAGCGCACCGACCCGCGCTTGTGCCGCCGCTGCACCTCGCGCTTGAGCGCGCGCTGCTCGGCGGTGCGCTGCAGCGACGCGCGCCGGTGACGGTCGAGCTTGATCTCCTTAACAAATGCTTGCTCCCAGTCGGCGAGACTCTGACGCATCTTCACGACGGCGTCTCCTCGCCCCTAGGAGCTGGCTGATGCTTTGGCGCGCTCGTAGACGGCGATGAAGCGCAGGAAGTTCTCGGCGATCTTGCGGGCTCCCTCGGAGCGGTCGATCTTGCCGTCGATGTAGGCCTTGAGCGGGTCCCACCAGATGGAGCGCCCGATGGCGAAGCCGATGAAGCCGTCGACGGGGGCGGCTTGGGTGAGCCAGTGGTCGACCTTGTCGTCGTTGGCGCCGCGGCCGAGCACCACGCAGGTGACACCATCGCGTCCGCCGGCGCGGGTTTGGGCGGCGAGCATCTCGCAGTCGGAGCGCTCGTCGACGCCCTCGATCTTCCAGATGTCGACCTCGATGCCGGCGTCCTGGATCTCGGCGATGGCGCGCCGCATGAGCTCCGGGCGCAGCTCGGCGTCGTAGCGGTCGGTGTCGCCGCCGACGGACTGGAGCTGGGCGTCCTCGGCGGGTACGAGCAGCTCGAACAGGAACTTGCGGTCGTTCTGCTTTAGCCAGTCGCTGAGCTGCTTGAGCTTGCCCACCTGCACGCTGTTTTCCTCGGCGTTGCCGTCGGGGTTGTAGCGCACGAGCACCTTGGTGAAGTCGGGGTTGAGGTCGAGGATGTGCTGGCCGAACTCCTGGCCGTACTGGAAGTCGAACATGTTCTGGCCGGAACGCTCGGCGGGGATGGCGACCTTGAGGCCGCGCTGGTGCGCTTCGGCGGGCACGGTGGAGCCGAACTGCTCGTCCACGAGCACACCTGCCGAGGCTGGGTCGGCGCCGGCGGCGATGGCCTGCAGCATGCCCTCGAAGATGAGGTGCTTGGCGTCGGCGATGATGGCGGTCTGCTCGGCGTCGGGATCGCCCTCGATCCCGAAGAACTTCTTTTGGAAGGAGCCGCGGTGATCGAAGGCCAGTATGTAGAGCTTGTGGTCGTATCCAAGGTTCATGGGGTTGAGTATTCCAGAGCGGAGAGGCACGTTGTCGAGAGGCACTTAGAATGGATGTGCGATGACCTCCGGTGCTGATCTGTTCGTGGTGTGCAAGCAGTGCGGATCGGAGGTGAGCCCGTACGTGACGGAGTGTCCGTACTGCGGTAACCGGCTGCGCCGTCGCGCGCCGAAGCTGCCGCGGGTGCACGCGCCGAGCCACCCGAGTCCGAAACGCGGCAGGGTTGTGTCGCTGCTGGGCCGCACGCGCCGTCCGGGCGCGCGTGTGCGCACACGCGGCGCGGCGGAACGGGCGAGCGGCCGCTGGGATGCGACGCGCCCGTACGCCACGATTGCGCTGGTGACGGTCAGCTGCTTGGCGTGGGTGGCGGCGCGGGCGGAACCGAGCATCTACGTGCACACCGCTGTGATCGGGCCGCTGAACGGCGACTGGTGGAGGCTGTTGAGCAATGGGCTGGTGTACTACTTCCACGGCCTGTACGTGTTCGTGTGCGTGCTGGCGCTGGCGATCTTCGGCTGGCTGTTCGAGCGCAGGCACGGCCCGGCGGTGACGCTGGCGCTGTTCCTTGGCGCGGCGGCTGCGGGTGCGCTGGCGGCGGAGGCGGTGTATGAACTGCCGGTGGTGAGCGGCGCGGATGGCGCGGCGTTGGCGCTGTTGGCGGGCTGGGCGGCGCCTGACCTGCTGGCGGCGCGCGCGGGGCACTACTACGAGGGCGATCTGCTGGGTGCGGGGGCGGTGGCGACGCTGCTGCTGGCGCTGCCGTTCGCTTACGCGGTGTCGGAAGCCAGCTGGCTGGCTACCGTGGTGGCGGGCGCGATCGGTCTGTTGGTGGGGCTGGGCTTGAGCGGTGGCGTGACGGATGCTTAGAACCTCTTCCAAAGAGGTTCTTGGGGCACCTATGATGGTGCTTGCATGAGCATGACCAACGCGGTGGTTCTGATCGAGGCTGAGCGCGACGCTCTGTCCACGCTTGGTGGCGCGTTGGCGGACATTGCGGGTGTGGCGGAGGCGTACTCGGTGACTGGCGAGTGGGACTTTGTGGCGATTGTGCGTGTTCCGGACCACGAGCAGTTGGCGGATGTGGTGACGGGTCAGATCGGCGGGTTGTCGGGCGTGGCGCGTACGCAGACGCTGGTGGCGTTTGCGGCGTTTTCGCGTCACGACCTCGAGTCGATGTTCTCGATCGGGGAATGATCGCCGGCGCGTGATGGTTGCAGTGCCGATGAAGTCCGAGTACGGGCCCACGCTCGGGCGGCTGCTGGCGCCGCGCTGGCGGGCGGCGTCAAGGCTGGCGCGCTGGCTGGTGATGGGTGCGGGTGTGGCGCTGGTGGCGGTGGCTGTGGGGCTGGCGCTGACGTTGATGAACGCGACGTACTCGCATGGCGGCAGGGTGCCGTTCAGCTTCAGCTACAGGGGCCTGTACGCCACCAAGCCGGATGTGGGCGGCTTTGTGAAGGTGCAGGCGCGCAGCGCGGATGGGGCGTTGAAGTACTCGTATGCGGTGGACCCGCTGTTGATACCGCGCTACTCGGGCGAGGTGTTTGGCGAGCTGCCGCTGTATGCGGCGGGCTACGAGCGCACATTGCAGCGGCGCTACGGGGGCTTTGTGCTGCGCGGCGAGGGCAAGACGCGGGTGAACAACAACCTGGTGGGCTACCAGGTGCTGTACACGGCGGAGGTGGAAGGCGTGGAGGTGTACGGGCGCGACGTGTTCATGCTGCCGCACGGCGCGGGCGTGCGCGAAGGCGTTGACATCGTGATGCTGACCTCCACTACGGCCACTCAGCAGGTGAGATCGCCGCTGGAAGTGGCGGGCACGGGTGTGCTGCTGCGCCCGCTGAAGACGTTCGCGTTCGGTTAGCGCGCGTGGGCGCTCGGACGTCCGGCGCTGTAACGAGCTAGTTGGCGGGCGCGGTGCCGCTGGCGGGCGGCGGCGTGGTGCTGGTGCTGGTGTTGGGGCTGGCTGTTCCGCCGGACTGCGGCGCGGGGTTGGGCACGGGCACGGGTTCGACGGTGGGCAGGCTGCTGGACGGCGGCGGCGTGGGGGCGGTTGTGGTGGTGCTTGGCGTTTCGGAGGTGGGTGCGGTGGTGGTTGTGGGCGCGGGGGTGGCGGTGGCGGCGGTGGGCAGCTGGGTGGTCTCGGTGGTGACCTCGGTGACCTGCACGGACGACGCGGGTGCGGGGGTGGCGGGTGGCGGCGTGGCGGGTGTGGTGGTGGTTGCGGTGCTGGTGGGCGCTACGGCGGCGACGGTGATGGGCGCGGTTTTGACGGCCTTGGCGTGGTGGTGGCGGGCGCTGGCTGCTGGGCGGGGGTTGGCGGTGCTGGCGGGCACGCTGGCGGTGGCGGGCTGGGCGAGCTGGTGCACGACGACGGGTTCGCTTGCGTAGGGGGTGCTGGCGGAGGCGCTGGCGGGGTGGGTGTGATGGGGGTGGTTGGTGTTGGCGTGGTCGGCGGCGACGGCTCCGGCGGTGACGATGGCGGCGGCGGCGAGCCCGGCGACGGCCTTGGTGGCGAGGGCGCCGGCTCCGGCGCTGATGAGCCCGCCGGCGAAGCCGCTGCCGCCGGTGGCGACGGCTCCGGCTCCGGCTCCGACGGTTGCGGCGGCGCCGGCGGTGGCTCCGGCTCCGGCGCCTCCGGCTACGTGTGCGCTTCCGAGCTTGGCGAGCAGCAGCTTCTTGAACACGAGCAGCGGGCCGACGGGGAAGATGGCGGCGAGTGCGTGGTTGTTGTGTTTGAGCTGCTTCTTGAAGCTGGCGCAGCGCTGGCAGCTGCGCACGTGGCGGCGGGCGGGGTTGCTGAGCTTGGTGAGGCCCTCGGCTGCTTCGCCGAGCTCGAGGCGAACCTCGCCGCAGCTGAGCTTGCGTGCCTGGGCGGCCTCGGCGAGGGAGATGCGGGCGCGCACGAGCAGCGACTTGACGGACGGCACGGTGGTGTCCATGGCGTGGGCGATGTGTTCGTAGGAGAGCGCGTCGATCTCGCGCAGCAGCAGGGCGGTGCGCTGGGTCTCGGGCAGCTGGTGCACGTCGGCGATCAGCTCTTGGAAGCTCTCGCGGCGAAGCACCTTGTCGCTGGTGGAGATGCCGTGTTCGGCGAAGTGGATGTCCATGGAGTCGACGCCGACGGAGCTGGCGCGACGCAGGTGGTTGAGCGAGCGGTTGCGCGCGATGCGATACAGCCAGGGGCGCACGTTGATGGTGCGCTGGTCGGCGAGCACGGCGTTGAAGGCGGCGGCGAACACCTCCTGCAGCACGTCCTCGGCGTCCTCGCGCGAGCCGAGCATGTGGCGGCAGAAGGACAGCAGGCGCGACTGGTAGCGCGCGCACAGCACCTCGAAGGCGGCGTGCTGGCCGCGGCGGGTGAGCGCTATGAGGCGCTCGTCGGACTGCAGGCGCAGCAGAGCGGACGGCCCACGGAGGCCGGTGACGCTACGCGGAGTTGGAAGTGCGGATGACTCCATGGGATGTGCGATCGCTGCTTGTGGACCTAGAGACACGGTAGCAACGCGAAAGTTGCGCCTGTTGGGGAGGGATTACCCGGCAGGTGCCTTCCATACACTCAGCGGGCACTGGCCCGGGTGGCGAAATAGGTATACGCAATCGACTTAAAATCGGTGGCCCGCTGAGGGCATATGGGTTCGAACCCCATTCCGGGCATGGGCGTGTGCGGTGAGGGCAATGGATGGATAGAGTCGCGCGCATGTCTACAACTGCGCAGGACACCGAGACGTTCCATGGCGGGAGGTTGGTTGCCCGCCGCTTGAAGGCTCATGGCGTGAGCAAGCTGTTCACGCTGTCGGGCGGCCACCTGTTCTCGATCTACGACGGCTGTAGGGAGGAGGGCATCGACATTGTGGACGTGCGCCACGAGTCGACGGCGGCGTTTGCGGCGGAGGGCTGGGCGAAGGTGACGCGCGAACCGGGTGTGGCCGCTTTGACGGCTGGTCCGGGCGTGACGAACGGCATGAGCGCGATGGCGTCAGCGCAGGCGAACCACTCGCCGATCGTGGTGCTGGGCGGGCGGGCGCCGGCGCTGCGCTGGGGACAGGGTTCGCTGCAGGAGATCGATCACGTGCCGTTTGTGAAGCCGCTGGCGAAGCTGGCGGTGACGCCGGAGAACACGGATGAGATCCCGACGTTGGTGGATGACGCGTTCAGCGGCGGCGATGTCGCCTCACGGCGGGGTGGGCTTTGTGGACTTCCCGTTGGACTACGTGTTCATGGACGCGCCGGAGCGCGGTGTTCAAACCGGCGGTGGAGGACGGGCCGGATGCGGACGGCGGGGCGGTGGCGCGCTTGGGCGAGCTGCTGGCGGGGGCGAAGCGCCCGGTGATCATGGCGGGCACGGATCTGTACTGGGGGCATGGCGAGGGGGCGCTGCTTGAGCTGGCGCACACGCTGCGGATTCCGGTGTTCTTGAACGGCTTGGCGCGGGGCTGCGTGCCGGCTGATGACGAGCTGTTCTTCTCGCGGGTGCGCTCGCAGGCGCTGAAGGGCGCGGACGTGGCGCTTGTGATCGGCGTGCCGATGGACTTCCGTCTGGGCTTTGGCGGCTCGTTTGGCGAGGACACGCAGATCGTGGTGGTGGATTCGACGCGTCCGGAGCGCAGCCATCCGCGGGCGGTGGCGGCGGAGTGCTACGGCTCGATCTCGCACACGCTGGCGGGTGCGATGGCGGCGGCGGGTGCGAAGGCGCTGGACAGCGAGGCGTGGATTTCCCAGCTGCGGGCGGATGAGACGGAGCGCAGGGAGGGCGAGCGGGTGGAGCTGGAGGATGACCGCAGCCCGCTGCATCCGATGCGGCTGTATGCGGAGCTGGGCAAGGTGCTGGACCGCGACGCGATCGTGATTGGGGACGGCGGCGACTTTGTGTCGTATGCGGGCCGTGTGATCGACAGCTACCAGCCGGGCTGCTGGCTTGATCCGGGCCCGTTCGGCTGCTTGGGCACGGGGCCGGGCTATGCGCTGGCGGCCAAGCTTGCGCACCCTGACCGGCAGGTGGTGATGCTGGTGGGCGACGGCGCGTTTGGCTTTGCGGGGATGGAGTTCGACACGCTGGCGCGTCATGGTGTGAACGTGGTGGCGGTGATGGGCAACAACGGGATCTGGGCGCTTGAGAAGCACCCGATGGAGTTCCTGTACGGCTACTCGGTGGCGGCGGATCTGCGTCCGGGCACGCGCTATGACCAGGTGGTGGAGGCGCTGGGCTGCCACGGCGAGCTGGTGGAGCGCCCGGCGGATGTGGGCCCGGCGATCGAGCGGGCGTTTGCGTCGGGGAAGCCGTGCGCTGGTGAACGTGCTGACGGATCCGACGGTGGTGTACCCGCGCAAGTCGAACCTGGCGTAGGAGGGTTTTGATGGGGCCGCCTTCGGGCGGCCTTGGGCCGGTTGGCGGCGGTTCAGAGCTGGGTGCCGAGGCCGGCGAGCGTGAGGGCGCCACCGTAGAGGATGTCGTGCTCGGAGACCTCGACCTGCTCGAGCTCGAAGGCGGTCATGGCCTCGACGAGCATGATCATGCCGGCGACGATGGTGGGGGCGCGCTGGGGGCTGAGCCCGACGACGTTGCGGCGCTGGTCTTCGTCCATGTCGGCGAGGCGGGCGAGCAGCATTTCGACGGTGCCGAGGGTGAGCGTGTGGCCGTGCACACGGGCGGGGTCGTAGGGGTCGAGCTCCTGCTCGATTGAGGCGGCGGAGGTGGCGGTGCCGGCGACGGCGATGGCGCTGGTGACGGGCTGGCGCTCCTCGGGCGGCAGGTGCTCGAGGAACGTGCGACGCACGTCGAGCGCCAGCTCGTGCAGTTGCTCTGGGGCTGGCGGGTCGGAGTGGATGTGGCGCTCGCTCATGCGCACGACGCCGGCGGGGGTGGACACGTGGAAGCCGGCGCTGTGGCCACGTCCGACGACGAACTCGGTGGAGCCGCCGCCGATGTCGATGACGACGGTTGGCTGGGTGGGGCGCTGGTCGTCCGGACATGGCGCCGAGGAAGGTGAGCTGCGCCTCCTGGTCGCCGCTGAGCACGCGCGCGTCGAGGTTGTAGTCGTTGCGCACCTTGGCGGCGAACTGGTCGCCGTTGGAGGCGTCGCGCACGGCGGAGGTGAGCACGGCGATGTTGGCCTGGCATTGGTGCTGCTCGATCTCGGCGCGGTATCCGCTGAGCGTGTGGAACACCCGCTGGCAGGCCTCTGGCGCGAGCGCGCCGCTGGCGTCGACGCCGTGGCCGAGGCGGGTGACGTTGGAGTGCCGGACGAGCACTTCCACTGAGCTGCTGGCGGGGTCGACGTCGGCGATGAGCAGCCGGGTGGAGTTGGTTCCGATGTCAACGACGGCGACGCGCACGGGCGGGATGCTAGAGGTATGGGTGTGAAACGGCGAGATGGGGGTGAGCGATGAGCGGGCAGGCAGATGGGGCGGTGGCGCTGGTGACGGGCGCGAACAGGGGCATTGGCAGGGAGGTGGCGCGCCAGCTGGCGCAGAAGGGCTACACGGTGCTGGTGGGCGCGCGCGATGCTGGGCAGGGAGAGGCGACGGCGGCGGAGCTGGCTGAGGAGACGGGAGCGAGCGTGAGCGCGCTGACGCTGGACGTGTCGGACCCGGACAGCATTGCGGCGGCGGTGGCGCGTGTGCGGGCGGATCCGGGCCGGCTGGACGTGCTGGTGAACAACGCGGGCATTGGCAGCGACTTTGGGGTGGCGGGCGTGGATCCAGACTTCGAGGCGGCGCTGAACGCGATGACGCGGATCCTGGCGACGGAGTTGAAGGAGGCAGGCTTCCTGGTCAACTCGGCGTGCCCGGGGTTTGTGAACACGGACATGGGCGGCCCGATGGGGGCGACCAAGTCGGTTGAGGATGGCGCGCGGGGGATCGTGTGGCTGGCGAGCCTGCCGGATGATGGGCCGACGGGTGGGTTCTTCAGGGATGGGCAGGCGATTGCGTTCTGAGGGCGGCGCTGCTTGGCCCGGCGCTGGCCGGTGCCTTGGGCTGGCCAGCGGTCGGCGTTGGTGGGTGCGTGGCGGCCCCGGGCGTGTTTCTTTGCTAGAACGTAAGGAGCGACGCGGGGTGGAGCAGTCTGGTAGCTCGTCGGGCTCATAACCCGAAGGTCGCAGGTTCGAATCCTGCCCCCGCTATGAAGAAAGGCCCTGGAAATCGGGGCCTTTTTTCGTGAGACGGTGGGCGCGGGTCCAGGGCCAAGGTTCCAATAGGGTTCCGTTTGCTTGACGCGTCGAGGAGCGCCGGCCGCCCGGGCATCACGACGAACATCGTCAATGCGAGGCAATGAGGCTTGCCACAGTGGCTTTCAGCCATCGCTCACCTCACGGATCGGCGTTCGGCTAGAAGTCGGGGAGGTTGTCGAGGTTGTCCTTCTTGACGCCGTCGGCTTTCGTCTTGATGAACTTCTCGCCATCGATCGTGACGACTTTCACGCTCGCGCCGTAGCTGTAGGTGCCGTTGCTGTTTTTCGTCGCCGTGCAGAACGTGGTCCCCGACTCGATAGCGGACACGACGCTGCTGCGGCTCTTGGTGGCCTGGTTGGTCAGGTTGCTGCCGTCGTGTTCGTAGGTCTCGACCGTTTCGATGTGGGTGCCTGCACTGTTCATGCGCTTGCGTGTGATGACGTAGTCGGCCCATTTATCGGGCATCGCCTTCCTCCTTGCTCGTAGTCTTCAGCGCCCGGGTGGTTGCTCACGGGCCCAGAACTGCACATCGGGCTGTCTGTTCAGCCCGTGACGCGGATCTTGGTTGTGGAGCGAGGGACGGCGGTGTGCGTCAACGGGTGAAGAAGCGCTTCAGCCGCGCCCAGATCCCGATCCTTGGCAAGCCCGCCGGCTCCGGCTGCCCGTGCTCGGCCTCACGCTCTGCGCCGGAGAGCGAGCCGGACTCCATGTCCAGGTCTGGCCAGTCGTCGGATCCGGTTTGCACCGCCGTCAGGTCGCGGCGGGCGGCGCGTATCCGCTGCTGGTCGGTCAGCGGCAGCGCCCAGCGCACCTTGTCGCGGGTGATGAAGTAGTGGGAGTTGCACCCGCCGCCGCCGATCGAATGGTTCAGCGAGACGGTCTCGCCATCGTAGGAGAGCGTCCACTGCATCGGGTGAAGCGGTGTCACGACGCGCTCGCCGCAGCCGCATGGGCACAGGTGCGTGACGACGCGGTACCGGATGGAGACGTAGACGACGCCCTCCTCGAGCTCGTCGGGGATGAACTGGACGAACTCGTGCGTCATGGCGTCCCGTCGATCAGTCATGCGTGCTCCGCGTTGTCGAGTTGGTCACGGTCGAGCGTGTAGACGGAGAAGTGCTCGTGCCCGAGGTCGCGGTAGAAACCGCAGTGCTTCTTCCATCGGATGACCGCGAGGATCGCGTTCAGCGCGTTCAGGTCGGCGACCTGGATGTTGCCTTCGTAGAGCTCCTCCGGGGGAGGGCTGCTTGTGTCAATGTAGGTGCGGGCGTGGTCGCGCTTCGCCGGAGTGCTGCTCGTGACCATGATCATCGCGCCGAGGGAGCCATCGTGCTCGTCGACGGCCAGGCCGACGTCTATGAACGGCACGCCGAACTCCTCGAGCTTCTCGATGAGCAGACGCTTGACCTCGCCGCCGTCGGCGGCGAGGAACACGAACTGCATCTCCCGCAGCTCCTGCACGTTGGTCTGGTCGATGTCGAAGGGGTGCGCGGTGATCCCACGCTTCATGACCGAGTAGCGGGCCGCCAGGTAGTCGACCTTCTTGGGCTGCTCGTTGAGCTCGTCGATGCTCGCTGCGCCGGGCGCGCGAAACGCGTTGTGGTTCAGAAAGTCATCGCCGTCGAAGAGATGGATCTCGCGCACGGGGGTCTTGGCGAGCTGGTCGAGGATGTAGGAGCCGGTTCCGCCGAGGCCAACGATCGCGACCTTCTCCATCCGCAGCTTCTCGCCGATCGCGGTGATCTCCACCCGAGCGGATGCCGTGTCCGGGTAGACGAACGGAGCGCCCGGGTCTTCGTCGCCCAGGACGACGGGGTGCTCGAGCGTTGCCGTCACGTTCGCGTCGACGCCGCGGGCGTAGGTGAGGAGCATGTTGACGTAGGCGGTGATCTTCGCGTGGTAGTCCGGGTAGTTCCCGTCGCCGGGGGGTTTGCAGGAGAAGCGGTGGCGCGCCGTCAGGCCCGGCTCGAGTGCCTGTTGGCTGTCGGTCACGATCAGCATCGAACGGAGAGGCTGACCGCGTGTGTCGCAGGGTGTCTCCCCGTCGAACCAGAGGCTGTGGTCGCTGACCGGATTGGCGGCTTTCTCTCCGGCGCGCTCCAGGGCGGAGACGAGCGTCCCGTACGCCACGGTCCCCGTAGGAGTGACGTACGGGACGTGCTCGACGATCAGGAATCCGCCCTCCTTGGATATCCGGAGCGCGTATCGCTCCTCGTGTAGCCGCTGGAGGTCGGAGCTATGAGCGACGATGTTTGGCGACATTGAACGACGTGTCTTTCTCCTTCACGCGGACGGTGGCGTCTTGCGCGAGGATGCCGGACTTGTCGTGGGCGGCGTCGCTGTAGGTGACGACGAACGTCAGGTCCGGATTCTGGCGCTCGCCAGGGAACGCGAGGTCCACCACTTCGTTCCAGGTCACATCATGGGTCGGGACGGACTTCTGTTGGCCGTCGACGACGATCTCGATCTCGTGCTTGTGGGACTCGGGGTCCTCGGTCTCGTTTCGGTCTTGCTGCTCTGCGTCTGCTGCTGCCATGTTGGCGACCTGCTTTCCGTTTCGAAGTTCGGCCGCGCCCGTTTTGGGCGTCCAGAAGTACAGAACGGCGGATCGCGCCGTCTGTTCAGTGCTCTCGTCAGTGGCCGCGGCGGGCGGCCTCTAGCGGGTGGCCTTGTTGATCGCGCCAGCGGCGCGCAGCGCGTAGACCATCGCTTCGCGGCTTACGCCGAAGCGCTCACGCAGGGCGGTCACGGAGGAGTTTCGGGCGATCGCCGCCATGAGGTCGGCTCTGGGCACGAGCAGCTCGGAGGCGAACGCGTTGGCCTCGGGCTCAACCTTCGTGCGGTCGCCGTCGTGGCGGAGGATGTGATGGCCGATCTCGTGGGCTATTGCGAACCGCTGCGCCGCTACGGCGGCGCCGCCGGGGATCTCGATCGTGTTCCCGACGAGCATGCCGTCGTGGCGGAACTCGCCTATTAGCACTTGCAGACCAAGTTGTTCGCCGAGATGCCGGGGCTGGTATGGCGGTCCCGGCAGCGTGTGTTCACGGTGGAGCTTGCGTGCCGCCTCCCGTGCCAGCTTGTACTCCGGCAGACTGCCTACGCTGATGAGGTCGGCGGCCGGGACGAGGGCCTCGCCGCAGATGGGACAGGGGTCGTCGACGGAGGCGGGCTGCGCGAGCTGCTTGTCCTCCTCGTCCCAGTCCTGGTCGCGCGAGCTCGTGTCGACCTCGTAGCCGCATTCCTGACAGCGCAGTTCCCGCTCCGCCGGGTCGTAGGCGTCCTCGGGCTCCAGGTCCTCTGAGCCGCACTCGGTGCACTGCGCTTCGAATCTGCTCCGCAGCACGTTGCGGTGACCGCATTCGCTGCACACCAGCACGGTCACAGGCCGAGCTCCTTGGCAAGCGCGCTCATGTACCTCGCGGCGGCCTGCTCTGCTGCTTCGGGGTCGTGCCGAAGCGGGCGTCTGACGCCCCGTCTGCGACGTGCTTTCGCCGCGCCGGGCTCAGGGGCCTCGTGGTGTTTGCGGACGGACTCTCCGGCGAGTTCCAGCACCCTGAGGCTGGCCAGCACGTCGACCGAAACGAGTGCTTGGGCGAGGGCCTTCGCCGGGATCGTCGCATCAGGGTCAGCTTCGCCGCGCTCGAATGCACGCCAGGTCCTCGCGTCCACGTCCAGTTCGTCAGCCCAAGTCTCGAGGTCGATCCCGAAATGCTCTCTCCGGCCCTTCACGAGCGGCCCGAGCTCGTTCTGCGAGCGCAACAGCGCCCAGGGATCGAAGTACGCACGCAGATCGTCTTCTCGTGCGTTGTGCGCGTCTTTCCTGGGGTCTTTGTCGCTGAGGATCGCCGGGCCGGCGGGATGTGGGACGCGCCGGTCAGTTTCGAACGCCTCTCGCGCGTCGGTGAGGCTCCGGAGCTGCTGCTCGGAGAGCATGCCGACGGGCTCGGCGGCCTGCTCGAGAAGGACCCAGCCGATCGAGGAAATCGGTGCGAGCGCCTCATACCCGAGAACGTCCGGGGCCAGAGCGATGTCGGCGTCGGCGGCCCATTCGGTGTCGGCCAGCAGCGGGACGAGCCAGATATCGGTCTGGCTGGTGTCGAGTATCCCGGCGACGAGATGGTCTTCTCTCTTTGGCGCCCAGAACGTCCATACGCCGCCGGCCTTCGGCGACTGGGTCGTCGGGTCGGTCGGTGGTCTGGAGATCATGTTTCTTCCTTTAACAGCTCATCGAGCACTTTGTTCAGTACATCCGGTGCGTCGGCCCCCAGTCTCGCGAGGATCGCTTCGATCTGGCGCATCTCGTGGGAGATGGTGCCGGTGGAGCAGCCGAGCTGTGTGGCGAGGTCACGCACCGCCACTTCGGAGCTCTTGGCGAGCAGGACCTTTCGCTGGCGCTCGGTGAGCTCGGCGAGTGTCGCTGCAGCTAGGTCGTCTCTGAGTACCGTGAGCTGCGGGTCCGTCCCACCGTGCTGGACGGCGTGGTCGTCGAGCGGCGCCGGTGCGTGCTGGGTCTCGATCGCGAACCTCAGCTCGATCGCCCGGACGATCGTGCCGGCGGTCATGGCTCCGGCCGCCAGCAAGCCGCGGCAGAAGCGCTCGAGCTCGCCTGCGGCTAGCAGGGGCGAGAGCTTCTTGGCTTGCGGGACGTAGCGGATGACCTCGAAGTCCCCGAGCGCCCATGCGACTCCCAGGAGCGCGAGCTCCTCTTGGTTGGTGGGTTCCGTTGGTCCGTCGCTCAGCCGCCACAGGGTTCCGGTCCCGGACCCCGCCGGGATGAAGTCCCCGCCTTGCTGGAGCAGCCGGCGGACACGCTGGTAGAGGTTCGCGGACTGCGAGCGCTTCAGCCGGTCGATGAGGTGCTGGCGCACGGAGGTCTCGCATTCCTTGCGGAACACGTTGAGCACGGGCGATTTCTGGAGCATCGCCTTCAGCTGACCTCGTTCGACCAGCCTGACGGCCGTCCAGTCGGCGAAGGCTTCTTCGGTGGCCTCCTCGCTCCAAACACCGACGAGCGAGTAGTGGGCGGGAAGGCCGCGTGTCCTGATCAGCAATTTCGCGCTTCGCCGGCACTCGTCCACCAGCTCTGGGGACGGGTCCCTGCCAGCGAGGACTGCGGCTCGCGCCTTGGCATATTGCTCCTCGGTCATCATCGGGGTGATGTCGCTCATATCGACGGGCTTAGCGCGGCGCCCAGCTCTCAACGCCATGGTCACCGGAGCGGGTCGGGCGCCGGCCGCGCCCACGGGGCGAGCGGTTCCGTTGCTGTGTCGGATTCAAAAGAGATGAATATATTGGTCGCGCACTGAGACTTGCAGGATGTGCCTTTACGGCTCCCCCGCGCAGCCGGGCAGCCGTTTACACGCCGCCGGGCTCAGGCGGGCTAGGCAACAAAGATCGGTTCACCTAGACGCCTCGCCCGAGCTTGATATTGAGCGACAGCGGCGGCAATGCGCAAGCTTCACGCACCGTCGACCGCCAGCGCTCGGCGGACACGGCAGCCCGGACACCCAGCAGCCCGGACTAGATGCACGGGCACCGAATGGTCTCTCTGCAGTCCCTCTTGGATGTGCGCGGATCGGCCTCGCTTGGTGCTCTCCGACACAGTGATCGCACAGCGATTGCTGTGCCGTGCATCTAGTCTGTACGAGACTTCTGTTCTCGCCCGGGTGGCGAGGGCCTCGAAGTCGTGAGAGCACGGCGCAGCTGGGGTTCGATGGCTGATTTGCAGACCGGAGTCTCAGCGCGGCAGCGATTCCTGCCGTTCGATCTCGGCGGCGAGCTGGCCGATCGTGGTGCTCATCGCGTGTAGTAGGCGCATGACGGTGTCCCAGCCAACCCCGAAGCGTCCGGCCTCCGCGTGGCTGATGTACGTGTTGTCTGTGCCCGCACGGGTGGCGAGCTCGTCCTGCGTCATCCCGGCTCGGTGACGCAACTCGCGCAGGGCTGCGCCCAGTGTTCGCCTGTACTCGGCGCGCTCGTCTCGATCGTCGGCGGTGGGGTCCATCCGGAGGGTGTCCTAAGCTAGTTGGCAGATTGTCCAAGTGTGCGTGTCGTATGCGCATGAAAAACTACGTGCCCCCGCGCTGCGCAAACACCAGTCTCTCGGTTGTTGCGAACTCCTGGTACAAGGACTACTGGCTGGAAGAAGACGCGAGCACGTTTCGAGTTGCAACAAACTTGCTTACCGTGGAGGCCAACCGAAAGACAGGAGCGATCCGCTACTACGACGGCAAGGACCGCCTGCTGACGCGCGAGCCCGATCGCGGAGGCAAATCGCTGACGCCCAAGAAGATCTACAGAGACCGTTTCAGCGAAGAACTCTCTGTAGCCTCCACCACCGGGATCGACGGCGTCCGCGCTTCGGCTGCTGAATCGGAGCGTGGTTTCGACCGGCAGGCCTTCGAGGCGAAGTTGGAATTCGTGTTTGTCGAAGACGAAGCACTCTTTGGCCTGGGATCGCACGAGGAAGGATACGGGAACCTGCGCGGGAAGTCAGAGAACTATACCAGCACAACCTGAAAGCTGTAGTACCTATCTCGTCTCCACGCGTGGATACGGAATTCTGCTCGACTGTTACTCTCTAATTACGTTCCACGACGACGCGCTCGGGTCTTACCTGTGGGCGGATGTAGTCGACAAGCTCGACTACTACTTTATCTGTGGCAAGCGATTCGACGAAATAACCAGGGGGTATCACCAACTAACTGGCCATAGCGATCCTCTTCCACCATCACTTCGGGCTGTTCAATGGTAGCCGGCTCGCTTTCAATGTGCGTCAGCACCAGGTCGATCTCCGGGGTCTCGCGCAGAATCTCCGCCTCCATCGCGGTTACAAAGCCGTGGGCCTTGAGCAGCGGCATCTTTTCGTCCAGTTCCAGGTGCTGCTCCACGCGCAGCCGTCCGTGGTGCGACTGCACGCTGAGTTCGTGCACGTTCACGTTGTTACGCGCCGCCACCGCGCGCACGCGGTCGAAGATGCTTTCGGCTCTGGTCTCGCGGGGAACGGTGTGGATGACCACGTCGGCCGTGGGAAGCGCGCGATGCACGGCCTCTGTGGCCGCGCGCACCAGCTCCTCGGTGTGCTCAAAAGTATAGCGCCGCGGCAGCGCCAGGGTCAGGTCGGCAAAATAAACGGACCCAGCCCGCCGCACGCGCGCCTGTTCCACCTCCAGCACGCCCTCCACTTTGCCAACCTCGTCAACCAACCGCTGCCGCGTCTCCGCCGGCACCTCGTCGGTCAGCACGGCCACTGTTTCGCGGCCCAGGTGCAGCGTCATGCGCAGAATCAGGAGCGAAACCACCGCTGCCGCAAACGGGTCCGCAAAGCGCAGCCAGCCGATTCCCAGCCTCATGCCGATCCAACTGGCGGCGAGTCCGGCGAGCACCGCCAGGGTCGACCAGATGTCCGAGGCAAAGTGGAAGGCATCGGTCGCAAGGGCCGGCGAGCCGGTCCGCTCCGCCACCGCCTGCAACTGCCGGGACCGCCAATAGTCCACCGCGATCGAGGTGAGCAGCACCAGCACCGGCCACATCGAGTGGTGGATCTCAACCGTGCGCACCAGGATGCGCCGCATTGCCTCATAAATAATCCACGCGCAGCTGATGGCCATCAGGCCGGCTTCGCCAAAGGCGGAGAGGTTTTCAAATTTGCCGTGGCCGTAGGTGTGGTCCTCGTCGGCCGGCTTGTCGCTCACCTGCACGGAGAAGAAGGTGAGCGTGACGCCCACCAGATCGAGTGCCGAGTGCGCCGCGTCCGACAGCACGCCCAGCGAGCCGGATAGCAGGCCCGCGGCCAGCTTGAGCACGGTCATGGCCGCGGCGGCCACCATGGAGTTGAGCGCCACGCGCCGCTTCTGGGCGGAGAACCCGGCCGGGCCAGTGAGCAGCGAGTTTTGAGCGGCTGTCGTCATGCGCCTCTCAGGCTTGCGGGCCGCGCACGGCGGTGTACAGTCCCGCAATGCCAAGTGTGTAGGGCTGCCACGCGCACTCCCTGTAGCCAGTTGACCGCATCAGATCGAGCAACTCCGCGGGGGGCGGGAATTTCGCGACGGACGCGGGCAGATAATTATACGGACCATCTTTGCCCGCAGCTACGGGGCCGCAAATCATTCGGCCGATTGCCGGCAGCACGCGGCGGAAGTAGACGCCATAGGCCTTGCCGATGAGGCCGCCGGGCTCGCTGAAATCCAGGATGCCCAACTGTCCGCCGGGTTTGAGCACGCGCACAAACTCGCGCAGGCCGGTCTCGTAGTTGGCCAGATTGCGAAAGCCGAATGCGGTCACGATCAGGTCCAGCGATGCGGAGCGGAGCGGCAGATGAAGGGCGTCGGCTTCGAGCGCGACGGCATAGGGCGCGGTTTGGCCTTCGCTGCGCGCCTTGAATCTGCGTGCCCCGCGGCTGAGCATCTCGCGCGCAAAGTCCGCGGCCAGAATGGGCCGCGCTCCGCGTGGACGGCCCTTGAGCAGCGCGCGCGTCATGTGTCCGGTGCCGCAGCAGACGTCGAGCACCGCCGCATCGGGATCGGCTAGGATCGAGCGGAATCTGCGCGCCGTCTGCCACCACCACAGCCGGTCTACACTCGCCGAGAGCACATGATTCAGCAGGTCGTAGCGCGGCGCAATCGAGTCGAACATCTGCTGCACGGCGCGCGCCGCCTGTGCCTCGTCCACCACCCCCGCCGGCTTGGCGCCTGTTACGCTCATTGAATCCTCGAAACCCCAGCGTTGACTCTGCACAACAGTCACGTTTTCTTGAAGCCTTGGGAGAGCAGCAAAGGCCCGGGCCTGAAGGCCCCGCAAGGTTCGCCCTCTTTCAGGGGGCTGAAGCCCCGTGCTCCCTCCGGAATCGCCGATTCACGCATCGAGCCTTAGCTGGCCTGTCGACTCGCCGCCCGCTCGCCAGCCTGTGCCAGCATATAGGCTACTGCCGCTTCCAGCTCCGCCGCAGTCACGTCTTCCACCACGCCCGCGTCGCCAATGCCGATGGGCAGCACAAACCGGTTCACTCCGCCCACGTTCTTCTTGTCCCCGCTGGTCGCAGCAACCACCTTCTTCGCCTTCAGCGTCAGCGCCGGCAGCGGTCCATACAAGTGAATCAACCTCTGCAGGCGATCAAACTGGCCACCGGAAATCGTTCCCCGCTTGCGCGCCAGATAGAGCGCGGCGATCATCCCCCATCCCACCGCCTCGCCATGCAGCAGCGTCTTGTAGCCGGTGGCCTGCTCCAGCGCGTGGCCCACCGTGTGGCCCAGGTTCAGAATCATGCGCAGCCCGCTCTCACGCTCATCGCGGTTCACCACGCCGGCCTTCATCCTGATCGACGCGGCAATCACCTTCTCCAGAGCCTTGGGGTTGCGCGCGAGCACTTCGTCCGCGTGCTCTTCCATGAAGCGCACCAGCGCGCGGTCGCGGATGATTCCGGCCTTCACGCTCTCCATCAGCCCGGCGCGCAACTCGCGGTCCGGCAGCGTGCCCAGCACGCCGATATCGGCAAAGACGGCCAGCGGATGGTGGAAGCTGCCGACCAGGTTCTTGCCCTCAGGCAGGTTGACGCCGGTCTTGCCGCCCACGCTGGAATCCACCTGCGCCAGAAAAGTCGTCGGTACCTGCGCATAAGGGATCCCGCGCATGAAGATTGCCGCCAGAAAGCCACCCACATCGCCCACGATGCCGCCGCCAACGGCGATCAGCAGCGAGCCGCGATCGCCGCCCGCGCGCGCCATCTGGCGCAGCAATTTCTCCACGCTGCCGAGGGTTTTGTATCTCTCGCCGGGCTCCAGGAACAGGACGATGGGAGGTTCCTGAAAGGACTGCTGGATGCAATCTTTCCAAAGCGCCCAGATGGGCCCGGAGGTGAGCAGAAAAACCCGTCGCGGCAGCCTGCCCGCAACCCGCTCGATGCGAACGGCAAGCGTCGAGAGCAGCCCGCTGCCCGCGACCACGTCGTATTTCGCCGTAGGTGTGTCGACCCGTATGGTTTGCACGCTTCCTTCATCCTAAATGCCAGCGCGGCTCATCCGCCGCGGCGGCATGCAGACGGCAACCTAGCCTGAATTGTCACGGACAAGGCAAAGCGGCGGAGCTGGTTTGCTCCGCCGCCTGTCGCACTTGCCTGCCGCCCTCTCCAGCGGCTATAGGTTACTTTTTTTCGCCGCCGCTGTCATGTCCACCACCTCTGGGATGCGACCCTCCGCCGCCACCCGAGGCTGCGCGCGGGGCGCTGGCGTGAGGGGCCGATGCGTGCGGTGCACGCGAGGGGCCTTCCGGGCGGCCGGCGTTGGGCCGCGCACCGTTTTCACGGATCGCTCCGCCGCTGCGGACCTGGCCACCGCCGCCGCCGCGGGCATAACTGCTGCGATTGGCAAACTCGCCGCCGCCGCCGCGATAGCTTCCGCCGCCGCCATCCCTGAACCTATGTCCGCCCCAGCCGTGACCATAGCCCCAGCCGGCCCATGGGCCCATGCCCAGGAAGATTCCGTTGTAGAAGTACCCCGGCCCGTAAAAGCCATAGGGCGAGCAGGCGTAGGGGGCATAGTCGTAGTAGCCGTATTGACAGACGGGTTGAATGCCTACGCTGACGAAGACCTGTGCCTTGGCGGCCGGCGCCATGGCCAGGCCCGCGAGCACCGCTGTAGTTCCGATGAGAAGTTTGAGTCCGCGCATGTGTTGACCCCCTTTAAGGTGTCTGCGGTTGCCTGTAGTGCGTGGGATGCTCTGCAGCCGCGATGAACCATCCAGCCGCAGCAGCCACCATAAGGATTCAGAATCGCTCCTGAGTTATCCCTCACACTGTCGGGGGTTGAAAGTGTATCTATCCTTACGGTTCTAACCATAGGCGCGCCCCAAGCCCGGCGTCTGAGCAGTATGAACCAGCCCGCGAGCGCATGCGCCGCTCTCCGATCTCTGTTCTCCGATTCCTGTTCCCTGCATTCTGCGATGTTAGCCTCAAGGGTTATGGCAATCCCGTTGCGGGTGGACTTCTTGGTGATGGGCGCGGGCGTGGCGGGGCTGCGCGCGGCGGTGGAACTGGCGCGCCACGGCGAGGTGCTGGTGGTCACCAAGGAGTCGCTGGGCGAGTCGAACACCCACTACGCGCAGGGCGGAATCGCCGTGGCCACCGAGGGCGCGTCGGACGTGAGGCTGCATCTGGAAGACACGGTCAACGCCGGCGATGGCCTGGTCTACCGGCCGGCGGCCGAGGTGCTGGTCCGCGAGGGGCCCGAGCGCGTGGCTGAACTGATGGAATGGGGCGCGGCCTTCGATCGCGAAGGTGGCCGGCTGCTCCGCACCCGCGAAGGCGCGCACTCGCTGGCGCGTATTCTGCACGCCAACGGCGACGCCACGGGCGCGGAGATCAGCCGCTCGCTGGTGGCTTTTGCCCGCGGCCAAAAGCGCATTCAATTTGCCGAGTGGACCATGGTGGCCGGCCTGGTGGTGGTGGATGGGCGCGTTGCCGGGGCCGACCTGGCCGGCGCGGGTCCGCTGGCCACGGACCCCGGCCCGCATCGCGTCGGCGCACGCTCTGTGCTCATCGCCTCCGGCGGCGCGGGACAGGTCTACTCCGACACCACCAACCCCGCGGTAGCCACGGGCGACGGAATTGCACTGGCCCTCGATGCAGGCGCGGCTCTGGCGGACATGGAGTTCTACCAGTTCCACCCCACCGCCTTAGCATTGGCGGGCGCGCCGCGCTTCCTGATCTCCGAGGCTTTGCGCGGCGAGGGCGCGTATTTGCGCAACGACCGAGGCGAGCGCTTCATGGAGCGCTATCACCCGCTGCTGGAATTGGCCCCGCGCGACGTGGTGGCCCGCGCCATCGCCCGCGAGGGAATGGGGGCAAGGTCTGGCGAGGGGAAAGCGGGCGAGACGGGGACAAGCGAGGCGCGGCCCGTGCTTCTGGATTTGCGGCACGTGAAGAACATCGATCTGCACCGGCGTTTTCCCGGCATCAGCGCCTTTCTCGGCAAGCATGGACTGGACCTGGCGCGCGACCCGATCCCCATCGCGTCCGGCGGCGCACTACCTGATGGGCGGCATACGCACGGACCTGGATGGGCGGACAACTTTGCCGGGCCTGTACGCGGCGGGCGAGGCGGCCTGCACCGGCGTGCATGGCGCCAATCGCCTGGCTTCGAACTCGCTGCTCGAGGGTCTGGTCTTCGGCGCGCGCGCGGCGCTGGCCATGCTGAACGACGGCCTGCCGCTGCTGCCTGGCGCGGGGCCTGCAGCGGCGCTCAGGCCGATGGCGAAAGAGGACGATGCTCTCGCCGATATTTTCATTCACCATTTGCAGAAGGCCATGTGGGTCAATGCAGGGTTGCTGCGTCATGAATCCACGTTGCGAGAGGGCCTGGTCGCGCAGGCCGAGTGCGAGGCCGGCCTGGCGCGCTTCGTGGAGCAAGGGAAGACGAGCCGCAGCCTGCTGGAGGGGCGCGCCCTGAGCCGCGTGGCCCAAGCCATTCTCCACTCCGCTTTGGCGCGCGCCGAGAGCCGCGGCGCGCACTTCCGCAACGACTATCCGCAGCGCGACGACCGCAACTTCCTCAGGCACTCGGTTGTTGGCAGCGGCGTTGGGGATGAGTCGATCACCTTCGAAGGCTGGTAGATTCTTCCCACATTCTTTCCCAACCAGGGAATGGGGTTGCGCCCGGCGGGTTCCGTTCCCGGAATTTCCGGTCGGTCTCATCCCTCCCGGCAGGTGCGCCGATAACCCACTCTGAGCTACCACCGCATGGGTGCGGATGGGTCGAGCATTGAGGGAAGCGCGCATGCGACCGGCGGTTGCGTGGCTTCAGGGACGGCGGAAAGCGAATCCAGGAAAGGAGGCGCGGGCTGATGCTGCTGCTGTGGACAGAGAATCTGCGCGTTGGCGTCGATGAATTGGACCGGGACAACAAGAGGCTCGTCGCGCAAGCGAACGCGCTGCACGGCGCCATTCAGGCCGGGGAAAGCAAGAAGCTGCTCAAGGGCGTTCTCGACGAGCTGGAAGACTACGCGTGGCGCCATTGCAGCAGCGAGGAAGCGGCCTTTCAGGAGTCGGGCTATCCCGATGCGGCTGCGCACACCGCCGAGCACGAAGAGCTGAGGGAGATGGTCGGGAGCATGAAGCAGCAGCGCGACAGGGGGCTGGACTTCCATCTCTCCATCGACGTGATGAACCTCATTTATTTCTGGATCACCAACCACATCTACCGCGCCGACAGAAAATACGCGGAGTACATCCGCATGCGGGGCATTCTGCATGCGCCATTAGGCCGTCCGGCAAATGCGCATGCGCCCCGTTATTCCACGCCGGCCGAGTTTCTCGCTTCGGGTGCGCCCGGCGCGAACCAGGAAACGATCGCGCACAGCGAGAGGATGGCGCCCATGAGGGCCAGCGAGAGCGCAATCGGCACCTCGAACCAGCGCGCGGCAAGCATCTTGAGCCCCACAAATGCCAGCAGCGCTCCCAACCCATAGTGCAGGTAGCGGAAGCGGTCCAGGAGCGCGGCCAGGGCAAAGTAGAGCGAGCGCAGGCCGAGAACGGCGGCGATGTTGGACGTATAGACCACGAAGGGATTGTGGCTGATGGCAAGCACCGCGGGAATGGAGTCGGTGGCGAAGATCACGTCGGTGACCTCGATGGCCAGAATCACCGGCAAGAGCGACCCCTTGGCCGGCTGCAGCTTGCGAATCCATTGGGGGATGGCCGCGTGGGCCGAGCTGCCGCGCACCAGTCGAAAGGCCGCATAGAGAAGAAACAGGCCGAAGATCCAGGTGATCCAGTCGAAGCGCTTGAGCAGCGTGATGCCGGCGGCGATGAACAGCGCGCGCAGCACCACCGCTCCGGCCACGCCCCACAGCAGGGCGTTGTGCTGGCGTTCAAGGCTGATGCGGAAGCCCTGAAAGATGACCAGGAAGACGAAGAGATTGTCCACGCTCAGCGAGGTCTCGATGGCGTAGCCGCCGACCCACTCGAGCGCCGTCTGGTGGCCACGGGTGACGCCGATCCACGCGGCAAACCCGGTCGCGGCCAGTACCAGGACCGCTGTCCAGAGCCAGGCGAAGAGCTGCTGGTTTTTGGCGGCGCTGCTTGTGGCCGGGCAACAGGGAATCAACCAGCAGCAGCGCCGCCACCACCGCATGAAACCCAACCCACCAGACCCAGGAAACGCCGGCAATCATAGTTGGAATGCTACAGGACGGGCGGGACTGTTCTTTGCCTCATGCTCCGGCGATCATTCGAGAACAAGCAGGTTCTTGCTGTACTGCGGCCCGGCAAGGTGCTTGAGGCCCCTGTCCAGAGTGACGAGGACGCCATTTTCTTCTATGGCGAGCCCAAGCAGATAGGCGTCCGTGACTTGCTGGTGGCCATAGAGGCGGCCCGCGAATGGTGCGACGAGAGAGGTCCAACTGGTCCGCATGGACCAATAGGTGAAGTTCGGATCGTTACTGAAACTTCTGACGATGTTTGTTGCCTGCTCAAGGGTGCGCCGGCCTGGGGGCGTGCTTGTGATGATTCGCAGGAAGCCGGCTTCCGTAAAGGGGCATACGCCCCACTGCAGACCAGGTGAACTGAACCATCGCGCGACGATGCGATGGTGGGTGTGCGCCGGGTCAAACAGCGCGACGAGTATATTGACGTCGAGCAGGAAACGCTCTGCGTTCATCGTCCTCTTCTTCCAGTTCCAGCGTTGCTGCCTTTACCTTCTCACTGGTAAGGATGCTGTCGTCCTTGTGAGCGGCGAACATGAGCATCCCCTTGGGCCCGCGAACAAGGCCTTCGGGGAGCGGCTTGTCTTGAAGGCGCGCCTCGTGGGCCTCGCGGATGGACTCGCTCAGGGCAGCTCCGAGGGTAATGCCCTTGCCCCTGGCGCGAAGCATGGCCAGCTCATAGGCGTCGTCGTCGAGTGTGACGGTGGTTCGCATGGAGCTATGATGCATCAATTCACAAATTGATGCAAGTCTTAGGAGTCATGCAGTTCATTGGAAGATGCATCAAACAAACGGCCCGGAGAGGCGAAGGGAAAGACCGTTGCAATCAGCATTACCGCAGATCGATCAGCCGGATCGTTTCCAGGAACACGTCGCCATCGATGGTCAGGCTCTTGGCGCTGATCTTGTCGAGGGTGTCCTGGGCGGTGTGGTGGTAGCTGTTGTTGGGGCCGTAGTCGAGGTCGATCACGTCAATCGAGGGAACGCCGCGCTCGACGAAGGCCAGGTGGTCGTCCTCGACCGATTCCTCGGTCTGGAAGAAGTAGCGGTCGTAGCCGAACTTGTGCGCCGCCTGCCGGACCAGGTCGACCAGCCAGCCCGTCGATTGCGTCTCGCGCTGAATGTCGAGATCCTTGTCGCCGATCATGTCGGCGAGCATGAACGCTTTTATTCTTGGAAGCGTTCCGTCGCGGCCCCACTTGGCAGCCAGATGGCGGCTGCCGTAGGTGGAGTCGGAGCGGGACCAGGTTTGAAAGGCCTCTTCGCCGTCGAAGAAGACCAGCCAGACCGAGTAGCCGTCGAGCTGCCGATTCCGATCTATTTGGCCGCGAAGCTGGTCGGCGATGGCCAGCAGCAGGCCGGTGGTCGAGCCGCCGTCGTTGGCGCCGACGAAGTTGATGGTGCGCAGCGGGTAGTTGGTCTCGTAGTGGGTGCCGAGGACGATGACGCCGTCCTTCTTGCCGGGGAAGCGCACGATGAAGTTGCGCATGGCGCACCGGGCCGATGGGCGTGGTGGCGGTGAAGGCGTCCTCTTCCAGTTGGTCGTGCTTGAACTGGTTGCGCAGGAAGTCTTCAGCTTTTTGATGTCCCGGACTGGTAGGCCAACGGGGGCCGATGGCGACAAACTGGCGGGCGTAATCCAGAGCCTTGACGCCGTTGAAGTGGGTCTGGGCCGGCGCGGCGAGCGGGGCGAGCAGCAGAAGGAGGGCCGCCGCGAGTCCTACCCAGAATCTTGACTTCCCAGGTCCCCAAGGGCGAGGGACCTGGGGCACCCGGGAAAGGAGGCCGATGGGGTGTTGAGGTTTCCCACCCTTGGCGCATGAATCCGCAGTGGCGGACGCCAAGGATGGGGCACCCAAGGTTTGTGCCACAGCCCTCCTCCAAAACAACGGAAGAATCATTGCGCGGCCTCTTTGGCGGCTTTCTCCGCTTCCTTTGCCTTGCGGCGCGAGGGATGGACCCACCAGGCTACGCCAATGCCGACCAGGTAAAGCACCAGCATGGGCACTGCGTAGATGCACATGGTCCAGGGGTCGGGGCTGGGGGTGATGATGGCCGCCACCAGGAAGACCGCGAGGATGGCGTAGCGGATGTTCTTCCACAGGAAGCGGGGGCTGACGATGCCGAACAGCGCCAGGAAGAAGATGAGGATGGGCATTTCGAAGCTGATGCCCAGGCCGAGAATCACCGAAAGGAAGAAGCTGGTGTAGTCCTCGATGGTGACCATCGGAGTGAAGTTATGCCCGAAGCCCACAATGAGGATTTTGATGGCGGCCGGCAGCACATAGAAGTATCCAAAGCTCGCCCCGGTGAGAAACAGCCCCACCGTGGCGGCCATGAACGGCACCACGAAGCGCCGCTCCTTCTGGTAAAGTCCGGGCGCGATGAACAGCCACACCTGAAACAGGACAAACGGCGAGGCCAGAATTGCCCCGGCCAGCAGCGCCGCCTGCAGATCAAGGTTTAGCGCGTCCATAGGGTGGGTAAACACCAGCGATTTGCCGATGTGATTCAGCGGCGCCTGCAGAAAATTGACGATCTGGTCGCGAAAGAACCAGCAGATAAAGAAGCCGGCCGCCAGATAAAGTGCGGAATGGACGATGCGGCGGCGCAACTCGTCGAGGTGCTCCATCAGGCTCATGCCGGGTAACTCTGCGCGCTCGCTCATCGCCGCCCGCGCCTTGCTGATTGCGTCGGAGGCGTCAACCATGAGGTACCGCCTGTGCCGGGCCGGGGGTGGGCTGGGCTTCAACTACCGGCTCATCGGCGGGGGGGGGGTCAAAAACGAAGTCGGCCTGTTCAGCAACGGCGGGGGCCGGTTCCGGCGCGGCCTGGGTGAAAGCACTGTTGGGAGGCGCGGCCGCTACCTGTTCGCCGGTCGAGGGGGGCAGGATGCGGGGAAGGGTTTCTTCGGCTGGGGGCGCGGCGGCTTCGGTGATCGGAGGGGGGTAAACTTCTCCGCTCGGATAGGGGCTCTCGATGGCTTCTGTTGCAGACTGCTCTTCAATGGAGGAAGAGGGCAACAGGCCGGTCACCGGCTCCGGCGCGGAGAGCGTAGGCGCGACGGCTGTGACAGCCAGCGCCCGCATCTTTTCCTCATCCTGCTTGCGGCGGTCGGCATCCTCGGCGTTGCGCAACTCCTCTTCCATCTGGAACTTGAAGTCGTTGGAGGCCTTGCGGAACTCGTACATCAGCTTGCCGATCTGGCGGCCGATCTGGGGCAACCGCCGCGGTCCGAAGACCACCAGCGCCATGACCATCAGGATCAGCGAATCGGCCATCCCCAGGTTGGCCATCTGAATTGTCTGCGGCATTCCCATCGTGTGCAATGATACCTGTCCGCACAAGGCACTCACAAACGGTACGCCCCGGATTCGGCACGAGTTTCAAGTGCGCCGACAATTCACCAGCTAAACCCGCCGGAGGGCGGCGGCCACAGCCCTTGAAGCTGCCGCAGCAGCACGATGCGGCCAAAGTGATAAGCGTTATGCGCGCCCAGGCTCTCCAACTGCTCGCGCACCGTCATGACGCGGGCGGGCATGCCCGGCCGGGAGGGACAACGCACCTCAGCTCCCAGGCGGCCCAAATCAAGCGCCGCCGCGGCTGCCTCCCGGTTCGTGGCAAAAAAGCGCTGACAGAGCAGCTCCCAAGGTTCGCGAGCTGCATCGGCGGCGGCTGGGAATCCTGCGGAAGCGTGCACCGGGTAGGGAGTCTCGATGCCGCGCACCCAATCCAGCGTGATCTGCTGCCAGAAGGCGATGTGCCAGAGCTCTTCGTAGATGGAGCGCGGAGCGCCGGGGATGACGCGGTGAGCGGCTTCGGCTTCCAGACCGTCGAGAATCTCCGCCGGCGGGGTGTGGGCACTGTCGCCCGCGAGTACCTGCTCCAGTTCGTTCATCTTCGCTCCTTCGCAACTCTGCGATGAGCGAGATTATTCCATGTTGGGAACGGTTCGCGACTGGGATAAAATCAGCGCAGATGGGTGGGGCTGAGCCGCTTTGGATTCGGGCCGCATCCAACCAGTGAAAAGGGCTGCAACAACCCCGTGGATGGGGAAGCGCAAGCCGGCCGGCTGAATTGCCGGCTCGATTTGGTGTTCAGTGCATCCACTGCAGCCGTACGAGCTTTCAACATCTCCGTCCGCCGCCCCAAAGGCGTGCTGGACTGAAGGCGGAATCGAAGTGGATTTAATTCTGGATGAAGATGCGGCGGCCGCGACGGCGGCTGAAACGAGTTGCAGCCTGGAAAACTACCTGGCGCTGCCCGATCACTCCATGGACGCGCGCATCGCCGAGGCCCGCGCCAAGCTGGGCACCAGCACCATTCTGCTCGGCCACCACTACCAGCGCGACGAGGTGATCCGCTTCGCCGACTTCACCGGCGACAGCTACAAGCTCTCGAAAGTCGCCGCTGAGACCGAGGCAAAGTACATCGTCTTCTGCGGCGTGCACTTCATGGCCGAGAGCGCCGACGTGCTGGGCCGCCCCGAAGGTTCAGGGCAACCGGCCCAGCAGGTGATTTTGCCCGACCTCAACGCCGGCTGCTCCATGGCCGACATGGCGGAGATCTCCCAGGTGGAAGCCTGCTGGGAAGCGCTGGAGCGGCTCGGCTTGGCCGGCGAGACGATCCCGCTTACCTACATGAACTCCACCGCCGCCATCAAGGCGTTTTGCGGCGAGCGCGGCGGGTTGGTCTGCACTTCGTCGAACGCGCGGGCGGCGTTCGAGTGGGCCTTCGCGCGGGGAAAACGGATTCTGTTCCTGCCCGATCAGCACCTGGGGCGCAACACGGGTTTTGGCATGGGCATTCCGCTGGAAGAGATGGCGGTCTGGGACCCGTGGGCGCTGCAAGGGGGGCAGACGAAAGCTGCGCTCGAAGCAAGCCGCATCCTGCTGTGGAAGGGGCACTGCGCCGTCCATCAGCGCTTTCTGCCCAGCCACGTGGACCAGGTCCGCGCCAAGTATCCCGGCATTCAGGTCATCGTTCACCCGGAGTGCCGCTTTGAGGTCTGCCAAAAGGCCGACGCGCTCGGTTCCACGGAACGCCTTATTGCTCTGGTCGAGAACGCCCCGAAGGGGTCCATGTTCGCCATCGGCACCGAGATTCACCTGGTCAATCGCCTGGCACGGCGGTTCGCCCATGAAGACAAGCGCATTATCACCCTCGACGATACCGGCTGCCTGTGCACCACCATGTTTCGCATCAGCCCGCAGCACCTGGCCTGGGTTCTCGAAAATCTAGTCGCAGGCCGCGTCGTCAACCGCATCCAGGTCCGGCCAAACGTCAAGCACTGGGCCAAGGTCGCGCTGGACCGCATGCTGGAGACGCAGGGAACAGGGAACAGGGAATAGGGAATAGGGAACAGGGAACAGGGAACAGGGAACAGGGAATAGGGAATAGGGAATAGGGAAAGAAGAACAGTGATCGGAGAAGGACAATGGGCGAATCGTTCAAGGATCTCATCGTATGGCAACGAGCAGTCCAAATGGCGCTTGAAATCTATAAGCTGACCGCGGATTTCCCTGCGTCCGAACGATTTGGTCTTACCAATCAGCTTCGAAGAGCTTCCGTTTCAGTCGCGAGCAACATCGCGGAAGGTTACGGGAGATCCACGACAGGGGAGTATGTCCTCTTCCTCGGTCATGCAAGAGGCTCAAACTGCGAAGTGCAGACTCAACTCGCGATTTCGGAAGGGCTCGACTTCGGCTCAAAGCAATTGCGTCAATCGGCTGAGGGACTTTCTGGAGAAGTGAGCCGGATGATTGTCGCGATGATGAGCAAGTTACAGAAGTAAGCTCCGTCTTCTGTTCCCTGTTCCCTGATCCCTGTTCCCTGCTTTTGTCGTATCCTAGTATCCAAGGGCATTTCCCCATGAAGACGTTCACTCTCGAAGAAGCGCAGTCTCTGCTGCCGGTGCTGGAGTCGCTGCTGAAGCGCGCCATCGAAGGCAAGCAGGCGGCTGAGCAGGTGGAGTCCGGCCTGGCCGAGCTGGCGCGGCGCATCTTTCTCTCCGGCGGCATGAGGGTGGACGTGGGCAGCGTGGCCAAACAGCGCGCGGAGTTGGAAACGCATCTTGTGCGGGTGCGCGAGAGCATCGCCGAGATCGACTCGATCGGCGTGCAGGTGAAGGACCTGGACGGCGGCCTGCTCGACTTCCCGTGCAGCCTCGACGGCCAGACCGTCCTGCTCTGCTGGCGCATGGGCGAGCCGGCCATCGAGCACTGGCACACGGTCGAAGCCGGCTTCCAGGGCCGTCAGCCTCTCGACGACCGCTTCCGCCGCCGCACCAACTCCGGCGGCCGGCCCAACTAGCGCCGTGGGCGCTTTTTCCGATATCGCTCGAAACATGTACATCCCCGAGCACGAAGTCCGCGCTGTCCTTCGTTATGAAGCCCTGATTCCCGCCATCCGCCAGGCGCTTATCGACTACTCCGCCGGCCGTGTGGAACAGCCCGCGCGCATCGTCCTTCGAGCCGGCAACGCCGAGGGCTTGCGCAACGGCTGGTTCGCGGTGATGCCGGTCATCGCCGGCGACGTTATGGGCGTCAAGACCGTCACCTTCTACCCCGGCAACGCCGAGCTGGGCCTGCACACCCACATGGCCGTCATCGAGCTGCTCAGCCGCTCCACCGGCGAGCCCCTCGCCGTGATGGATGGGCGGCTGATTACCGAGATGCGGACTGCCGCCGTCTCCGCCGTCGCTCTGGACGCCCTGGCCCCGCAATCCGCCACCAGCCTGGGCATACTCGGTTCGGGCGTGCAGGCTCGCTCGCACATCCAGGCGTTCCGGCTGCTGCGGCCCGCGCTCAACGACATCCGCATCTGGAGCCGCACGCCAGCCAACGCCCAACATCTGGTCGAAGAAATGGGGAGTGAATCCGGCGCGCGCGCCGTTCCGATGGAAGAAGTCGCCTCCGCCGATGTGGTTCTCACCGTAACCTCCTCGCCCGCGCCGGTCCTCGAAGGCCGCCTGCTCGGCCCGCAGGCGCTGGTGCTGGCCGTGGGCGCGACGGGCGCAAGCCTGCGCGAGCTCGACGACGAGGTCATGCAGTCGAGCTATGTGGTGGCCGAATCCCGCTCCTGCGTCGAACGCGAATCCGGCGACGTGCGGCTCTCGGGCGCGACCGTGCAGGCCGAGATAGAATCTGGGTTGCGCCATAGAACGGCTCAAATCCTAAAATCTTCAGCGCCTCTTTTTCTATCTCAGGCGTAACTCCGCCGTAATTTCCCATGGCTCCCGAAAGCCTGGACTTGCAGAGTGCCGATGTCGCAGACGCAATATTGTACCGGGCGACTTGTACTTCTTTGTGCCAAGTCAAACATCTCTTGCCGAATGTCTGGATCTCCCCGAACTGTCCATGGCTCACGCCCATCATTGGGCAATAGCGATATTTCAAGGCCAAATTTTCCAAAGCGTTCAACAGCGGTTCGCAGCTGCCTATAACCTCGGCGGCAGATCGCTTGAGCAGAATGAGAAATGCTGTTTCTTCGTCGTCATACGACGTCATTCCTTCGTGGAAATATTGCTGGAGCTCATCAGGTAAATGCCTGACTCGTTCGTCAACAAACGCTTGCAGGTCGTGCCCTATTTCTTTATCCCGCGCTAGCCACCACTCAATATCAATCGGAGTTGATTCAAGAATGGTTTTAATCCTTATAAAAATATCCCGCGCGAAAAGGCCAAGGTTTACTCTGGCCTCAATAACGGTCAACTCGACCTTCTGCCAAAGCAGAAGCTTCTCTTCGTTTTTCCAGATTGCATCAATAAGCTGACTCGCGTAGCGCCTTATCATTGCTGCCTCCTTCTTTTTTAACAAATTGACAACGAACCGAACCCGACGCGGGTTTGTAAATTTATATTACTGATTTTTAAAAATTAATCAATAAAAAAAGGGCGCGACTGATGTCGGCCCATAAATATGAAAATCAACCACACTCAATTGTCGCGGGCGGTTTGTCGGAATATCTGTAATCTACAGACCCTACTTCCTTCACCTCGTTGGTGATTCTTTGCGCCACGCGCTTTATGAAACTGTGGGGCAGTTCCGCTGCCTGAGCAGTAAAGCCCTTCACGCTCCATACTGCCCATAATCTTACTACTAGTCCGCTGGCTGCATCATCGCCTTTAGTGCAGGTTACAACCGACTGAGTCACCACAGCTCCAGCCTGCCAAACGGTTTCGTACAGTTTGTGCTTGCGTAGCTCGCCGATATAGATTTCGTCGATCTTACGCGCAATTCTAAGTTTCTCGGCGTTAAATTCTCCTTCAATCCGTACAACTAATCCCGGACCCGGAAAAGGATGACGTGTCAAAAGAATTTCAGGCACGCCCATTGAACGCCCTATATTACGCCCAGTATCTTTCACCTGATCAGCAAGAGGAGTGAGCTCTGGCACAGAAAATTCCAGGTTAACATTGTGATGAAGCTTGATTTGGGCTTTTTTTGCTCCCGTGTCATAACCTCCGCCACTTTCGCAAATATCGGTGTAAAGCGTTCCTTGTGAAATAAAGCTGGCGCCAAAATCCTTGATCTCTTCCTCTCCCACATCTTTATAGACGACGCGCATCGCCAACCTTTTATCAGGCATACTGTGTTTGCCTTTTAAAACTCGCAAGAACCTTTCGGTCGCATCAACTATCTTCACTTCAATCCAGTCCTGGTTGCAGAAGTATTGTTTGGCGCAAGCTTCATCGTCCTGCCTATCAATACCCTTAATGTAAACTCCTCGCAGACGCCCCTTTTCTCCGTTCAAAGCGGCTTTCAAAAGGTATGCCACCGTAGAAGAATCGCAGCCACCAGAGAGCAATAATAGAACCTTCTTATCGCCGATTTGCTTTCGCAATTCATCTACCTTCTGTTGACCAATCGCTGCCGCTGGATACGATTCTGTGGCTCTGCAAATTCCAAAGCAGAAGTTCTCGAAAATCTTCTTGCCGTACGTTGTCTCAGTGACCTCTGGATGAAACTGCACGCCCCAAAGATGCTTATAGTGCGCCGCCGCACATGGACAATTATCCGTAGAGGCTGAAGTGAAAAATCCTTCAAGCCCATGCGGGTTGACGACATCTCCGTGACTTTCTAGAACAGGCATCGGATTTCCACAGCCCTCAAATAATGGGTCGTGTTCGGCGCAACAAAGTTCATGCGTGCCGAATTCCCTTTTCTCTGCCCGTGCAACCTCGCAGCCAATATGGCTTGCCCAATACTGAAACCCCAGGCAAATGCCCAGTACCGGTATCTGCAGGTCAAATATGGCGTTATCAAACTTTGGGGGATTGTCGTAAACGGAAACCGGTCCGCCAGAAAGTATTATACCCACCGGCCCCAGTTTCCTCACGTCGTTTGCTGTAATGCGGCTCGGGTCTGCCACAAGGCAAAAAAGCCCGAGCTTGTCTACCATCTGCTTTATCAAATGGTCAAACTGGCTTCCCAGAGAAAACAAAAGGAAAACTTCGTTAGTCTT
The DNA here is from genome assembly GCA_963723325.1 of uncultured Solirubrobacteraceae bacterium. Taxonomy (GTDB): domain Bacteria; phylum Actinomycetota; class Thermoleophilia; order Solirubrobacterales; family Solirubrobacteraceae; genus Palsa-744. The sequence goes on from CAVRQK010000009.1 coordinate 419,388, forward strand.
TCTAATCTTTTTCTCTTCATCTATCTCGCAAATCGCTTTCTCATCCATTTTTACCAGCGTGCTTATCATGATTATCTCCTTGTGTGTGTGATTTCTATTTAAATTGACAATGTACCCGATAAGTCATACTACTAATTTAGAAAAATTAATCAATAGATTTTAACCCAGCGCCATCTGTTATACTGATCTCTGAAAAATTGCCAATTTTCATAGCCATACAAACCCAGCAATCTTTCTATTTCTTTTTTTTGCGTACAATCAAACTCCATTAAAATTTCCCCGGTTTTATTTAAGTGATCCTTTGCATCTCTTAAAAACTTTTTAATATAAAAAAGGCCGTCTTTCCCGCCCAGCAAAGCTGTCTTAGGTTCAAACTTTAAAACTGATTTTTGGATTTTGTTTATTTTAGATTTGGCAATATACGGCGGATTGGCAAAAATATAATCGTATTTCCTGTTTACGTTGCTGAATACATCTGACTTTATTATTTTGTACCTGTCAGCTTGTATATTATTTAGCTTTAAATTAATTTTTATTTGCTCTAACGCTTTTTCATCCTTATCAGCAAAAACGCATTTTGAATCTTTAATGTTTTTTAAAATTGCCACTCCAATACACCCAGAACCAGAAAATATATCTAAAAATTTTATCTTCCTGTTTTTAAAACTTTCTGAAATTCTTAAAAATGTCAAAATATTATTAATTTCAAACCCTGCCCAATATTCGGTCTCGGGCCTGGGTATTAAAGGTTTTTTAGACAAATCTATTTTACAGCCCAAAAACTCGGTAAATCCGATCACATAGTCTACCGGCTCTCCCGCACTAAGCCTCTCTACGTCTTTGTAGAATTTTTTATTCGGCTTATTATTATATTTTTCTTTTAACAGCCACTCTATCTCTTTTTGCATAACTTAATTCTTAACTAAATTATAGAAAATTGCAACAAACCCAAACAAAAACCGCCTACCGGCGGTTTTTTGTTTTTAGTAAAGCTCTACTGCTGCTGGCTTAACTGGTTTAGCATGGCTCTTGTCTTAGGTCCGACTGTACCGTAACCGGCATCTCCAGGTTTGGCAATGTTGTACTTAACCTGGAAATCTTCGACGGCCTTAAGAGTAGTTGGCCCGAAGTTACCATTAGATGCGACAGATTGAGGGAAGAAACCCAGCTTCTTCAGAAGATCCTGCAGCAAAACGACTTGACTGCCACTGGAGCCATAACTTAAAGTTTGGGTGAATACAACACCTGTTGTTGTCGTCCCCTGCTGAGAAAGAATTTGAGCTATTTGCGCCTTCAGTTGCGCAATTAAATTGATAAGACAGGTTGTTTGGTCGCTGACGCTGCCATACGACATACAATTTGTCAGTGTAGATGACATATTTGCCGTACATGTCGGACTGGCTGAACCGCCATTTACGCCGCTGCATGTCCAAGTCCATGGACCAGATCCAGCTATAGTTGAATAATTACCGGTGCTGCATAAATTTAATGCCGGAATAGAAGATGCAGAAGAATATGACCCGTTATTAGCAGAACCGCAGGCTCCGTTAGTAGCCCCAACATATCCGCCGCCTCCTCCGCCACCGCCTCCTCCGCCACCGCCACCACCAACTGATGCCTTAGTTACAGTTATTGTATATGTATCTGTTGTGACTGCGTCCTGGGCGGTAACCACTATAGTGACCGTATTAGACCCTACATTCAATGTTATCACGCCGGACTGCGAACCATTGGCAACAGGAACAGTATTAACCGTAATTGTCGCACTGGCTTGGCTTGCCGTTGGAGTAACAGTTATACCGGCGACGCCATTAACAACGCTATCGTTGTAAGAAACGGTGCCCGATAAAAATGACGGGCTTAGCGCCCCAGAGCTGATAATAAGAGTGCTCAATGTCGCGTCTGAGCTTAATAATGCTGCCCTGTTAATTACCACATGATAGTAGAGCGTGATAGACGAATCTGCCGATGTCACTTTAATATATACATTAGTTGCTCCTCCCGCTGTCAAGCTTACGCTGCCCGATGGCGTTGTGAATGTGTTATTTGTTCCGTAGAAAGTTACAGTTGCTCCTCCGTCTGATGCCACAACGTCTGATGCTTGTACGCTTGACACTCCGCTCAATACATTAATAGAAGCTGTATAAGGAGAACCTGACGATCCTGACCCTCCGCCTATTGCGATAGTTTTTGTTAATACTGTTGCAAGGCTTGCGTCGGCGCTTGCCGCGCTCACTGCCACCGTGAATGTTCTTGCGGCAGTTGTTTTGCCTGCTTCGGTTGTTGTTACAACAATAGTAAGTGGCGCTGCCCCTGTAATTGCGTAGTCAGCTCCGCTGGTATATGGATTCGCATCAATAGTGATCGTAGATACTGCGCTGCCGCCATCTGTCACCGTAAATGCAATCGTGTCATGTGTTACAGCCACCCAATCAGCTACTGCGCCGGTTGTATCTGTTCCGCCTTCCGCCGGAATTGCCACATTTGTAACTCCGCCAACCGGATTTGTACCGCCTGCTGTTAAATTAACAGAGCTTGGCGCTGTTGCGTAGGGCGCTGCGCTCACTGCCACCGTGAATGTTCTTGCGGCAGTTGTTTTGCCTGCTTCGGTTGTTGTTACAATAATTGTCTGGTCAGAGGTGGATGTGACTGTGTAATCATTGCCGCTGGTGTAAGGATTCCCATTAATCGTGATTGCTGATGAACCGCCGGCATCTGTGACCGTAAAGGCAATCGTATCATTGGTGGCAGTTACCCAATCAGCTGCTGCGCCGGTTGTATCTGTTCCGCCTGCTGCCGGAATGGCCACATTTGTAACCCCACCAACCGGATTTGTGCCGCCTGCCGTCAAATTGACAGAGCTTGGTGCTGTTGCGTAAGGCGCTATTGTTACAACTATATTATAGTAGAGTGTAGTTGTCGCGTTTGCTGCTGTTACTTCCACTATAAAGAAATCTCCACTGGTTATAGCGTCGGTGCCGTTATAAGCTATGTCTCCTGCGAAAGTCGAGTCATCTGCGCCAGTTGCATATTTTACAACTTTATCTATGGTTGCTGCTGCATTAGTTGGATCAAATAATGTAATGTAAGGGGCATTATTTGAGGCATCTGCTGCTTGCGCTGGAGTTATATTTACTGCCCCCGGTGTCTCCAATCCAAGTGTCCCATTGGGTGCTCCAAGAGAATCTATCGCCTGTCCTTTTACAGTTGATGATGCCTTTAATGTGGCATCGCTGGAAGGCGCTATAGCAACCGAACCGCTTGCTCCTGTCAGCGTGTAATCTCCAGCCTGAGCTCCGCCCAATGCAAGCGTTCCAAAATCACTAATTGATTCAGGCCCTATAGCAGATCCGGCCAAAGTTCCGCTTCCGGAGACTACCGTCACATCGTCAAGCCAAATCTTATTTGATACAGAAAGAATTCCTGCATCTACTGTTGCAGTTCCGTCATATTCTCGGGTGCCCGATAAAACCGCTGCCAATGGGCTGATTGTAAAGTTACCGGCCAAAGCGCCCAAAACGCTTTCATAATTAGTCATATCCAGCGGTGTAAAATCGGCAGTAACTGCATACGTACCAGCATCTGTAGGCACGGTTGGGGAACCAGTGTACTCAATATTACTTACAGTGCCGGCCACAGAGCTACTAACGTTGGCGGCCTGAGGTGCGCCGTTATAGGTAACCGGTGAATTGGTTACTGATAAAATTGAAGTAATCTTGCTGATTGTAAAGTTGCCAACCGAGGCGCTGGTAAGGCTGCTGTAATCAACGGCATCACCTGGCGTAAAGTCAGCAGTAACTAAATAAGTGTTCACATTGAGCTGGCTTGCAGACCCACCAGTTAAAATATTGCTGACAGTGCCGGCCACAGAACTGGAAACGGTTGCGCTGTGCGGAGCTCCATCATAAGTCACGGGAGAATTGGTCACCGATAAATATGACGTTGGATCGGCCTTGTTGATTGTGATTGAAACTGGAGCGCTGGTTCCGGCATTATAGTTATCGTCAGCTGCTATAGATGCAGTTATGGAACAAGTGCCCGTGCCGCTAGTTATGGTTACAGCTCCCGAGGAAGAATCTATTGAGCAGGCTGTGGAGGCGCCGGCGTCGAAAGTGATTGCGCCGGTTCCTAAACCTCCCGAACTTCCGGCGGTTATGCCAGCTTGCTGGTAATACGCGCTGCCCGGCAAACCTGTAACCACTAAGCTAGAAACAGTACCGGCTGGTTTAAGCGCCAGTAAAATTCCGCCGTTTCGTTGCGCTATCGACAATGTAGCTGAACCTGTGCCCGTGGTGCCTATAGTTGACTTTGTAGCCCATGCAGCGCCGATAGTAGTATTTGTACCTTGGAAATCTAATATTTCTGTAAGTGAACCGGGCGAGGTTGTGTTCCACCCAGACCATGTAGGAGCGCCATTCGCAGCCTGGCCTAACATCACTATTGCGTCGTTAGCCGTTGCAGTAGTAATGGCGGTAGCAGATACACCAGTTTGACTGCCCTGTACTGAAATAGTTCCCAATGCAGCATCAAAAGGAGTTGACGTATCCACGCCAGAAAATGCGATGATTCCTCCGATAGCAGTAACCGTAGCTCCGGTAGGCACTGTAAACGTGTAATTTGCGCCCTCTGCGCCGCCTGCAACTTTATAGAAAACTGAAGCATAACGGTTAGTTCCGCCCGCAAGAGATCTGTGGTCAATTAATGTCCAGCCTGCCGGAGCAGTCGGCGGAGTTAAACTATTTACCTGAACAAGGTTGGCGAGAAGAAGATCTTCCGATATAACGCCTGCTGGCTTAGTAATGGTTAGCGATGCATTGTTGGTAACCGCAGCGGTTGTTGCGCTGCCTCGTTCTGCTATCGCAGCGGTTGTTGTCTGGTCGGCCTTATTTATCGTAATAGAAACAGGATCGCTTGTTATTATATTATAATTTGTATCTGCTGCTTTAGTGGCAGTGATTGTACAGTCGCCGGTACCGCTGATTATGGTCACAGCGCCGGTGTTGGCGTCTACTGTACAAGCGGTGGAAGCGCCGTAATCAAAAGTAACTGCGCCAGTTCCACTGCCGCCGGAAGTCCCGGCTGTAATTCCTGCCTGGTTGTAAACAGCACTACCCGGCAAACCTGTAACGGTCAGGGTAGCCTGGTCTGCCATACCAATCGTAATAGAAACAGGGTCGCTTGTTATTACATTATAATTTACATCTGCTGCTTTTGTAGCAGTGATTGTACAGTCGTCGGTACCGCTAGTTATGGTTACAGCTCCCGAGGAAGAATCTATTGAGCAGGCTGTGGAGGCGCCGGCGCTATAACTAACTGCGCCGGTTCCGCTGCCACCAGAAGTCCCGGCGGTAATGCCGACGGCTCCGTATGTGACAGGGATTATAGGCAAACCGGTAACAGTCAGAGCGGCCTGATCTATTTTATTGATTATAAAATTGCCGGCTGATGCGCCAGAAAGGCTATTATAGTTGCTTGCGTCAAACGGCGTAAAGTCAGCAGTAACTGGATAAGTGCCGGCATTCGTCTTAGTCGCGGCTCCTCCAGTTAATATGTTGCTGACGGTGCCAAGCGCCGAGCCGGAAGAAACAGCTGCGGCGTGAGCCGAGCCATCATAGTCAACAGGCGAATTGGTTACCGATAAAATTGGAGTGGCTTTACTGATAACAAAATTATTGGTAGCCGTGGCAGCCGTAAGATTGTTGTAATCGGTAGTGTCATCGGGTACAAAGTCGGCGGTTACCGAATAGCTGTTAGCATTAAGCTGGCTTGTGGCCCCGCCGGTTAAAATATTGCTGACTGCGCCCGACACAGAGCCGGAAACAGCTGCGCTCTTTGGGGTGCCGTCATACGTTGCGGGCGTATTAGTCACCAGTAAGGTTGGAGTTACTTTATTAATGGTGACCGAAAATGGTGCGCTAGCCGCTGACACATTATAATTATTATCTGATGCCCTAGTTGCAGTTATTGAACAAGTGCCCGTTCCGCTGGTGATGGTCATATTTCCAGAAGAATCTATTGAACACGCTGAGCCGCTGTCTAAAGCATATGTGAGTGCGCCAGTTCCACTGCCGCCGGAAGCCGTGGCGGTTACACCTGCCTGCTGATAGTAAGCGCTGGCCTGCCCGGTAACAGTTACCGTAGCCTGATCGGCCTTATTGATTGTTAAAGTTGTACTTGAGTCATCCGGCGCTGCCTGTAAATTATCGTTAAGAACGTTAGAATGTTTATAAGTAATTGTGTAAGGTATACCGGAATTATGAGGTATAGTGGAAGGATTATAATTTATTGAAAAATCACCCGTGTTATCAGTTACTGTCCCGGACTGCGTGTTTCCATTTATCGTAGCAGTTACTGTGTCTCCATTGTCTGCGCCAGTCGCGCCGGTAATTACACCTGTAAGCGCAACCAGTGTAGTGCCGTAAGCAACTGACTGGCTGGGAGATAAACTTGAAAAAGACGACGCGGAACCGCCCGTGGCAGCAGTAATAATGCCAGTTCCTGAAAAGTAAGTATTGGTTTTATGGCTCGCCGAAGAAGTTGAAGAACCCCAAGTTCCGGCAGCCTTTCCAGATCCTCCAAGAGTCAAAGTGTTTGCGGTTGTATTAGAACCGGTTGCCAGTCCTGCAACTGCCCCGGTTATAGATAAACCATTAGCTACTGTTGTGCCAGCAGATATGGATTTTGTGCCGCTTCCCGAAAGCGTAAGGCTGTCATATGCTGTTGCTTTTACCGTCTGCGCGCCGGTACGATTATAACTGACAGTATTCCCGCCAGCAGTTGCTGTAAGAGTTGGCGCAATAGCGCCTGAACCGCCATAATTTAAAATACCTGTTGCGCCGTTTGTTAGCGTGCCGCCTCCGCTGAGCGCCGTTGAAATAGTTAATGTTCCATTATTTGTGATAGTGCCGCTAACTGTGACGCTCGGTATGGAGGTGGTGGTTGAGCCGCTAATTGTTTTCCCGGCGCCATTAAAGGTGTACGCCCCGGTTGAGGCAGTAAAAGTGGTCGCATTATTGGTAAGGCTGCCGCTAAAGGTAGGAGTATTTGCAGCAGTTTCATTCCACACAGCGCCAGCATTTAGCGTGACATCACCGGTGAATACGTTCGCCCGAATACCGCTAAGGTTTATTGAGCCGGTTACGCTGGTAGCTCCAAGCACGGATATAACACGGGAGGTGGTAAATGTTCCACCGCTGGCAATTGTCAACGAGCCTGCGGTTAATGTGACGCCTCCAGTAGTAGAAGTAAGTGTTCCGCCGTTATCGATTGTCACCGACCCACCTACGGTTTGAGTCACGGTTGTATCAACAGCAACATTGTTTCCATTACAAATTTCAACTGTATCGCCAGCTGCTGGCGCAGTACCGGCAACGCCACCGCAAGCGACGTTAGACCATGTGCTATTAGTAGTCCAGTTAGTTGACGCTCTGGAATATTTATTTGCTGCTTGCGCGCTGCCTGCAACAAAAAAACCGCACATTACGAAAACCGCGGCTGTTAATAATATGAAACTTCGGCTAAATATTTTGCTCATATATTTTTATTAATTATTTAATTTTTAATTATAGCCTTTACATAAGAAAGCAAAAATAACATTTCGCAAAATGTCTTTTGCATTTCCTGTATTATTATATCCATTATACGCCTTCGTTTTTTAGTGTAAAGCGCAATGTCAAGCTATTTTATCCACACCACTAAAAACCCGCCTTCGCGGGTTTTTAGTTTATTTATATAATTATTTTATTCCAGTTATCTCTATCTCTGTGTATGGCTGTCTGTGGCCGATTTTTCTGCTTTCTCTTTTCTTTGGTTTATATTTGAAAATGATAATTTTATCTCCTTTCCCGTGGCTTAAAACTTTTGCCTGAAACTTCTGCTTTAACCAATGGGTGTTCCAATTTCAACTTTTTTGTTTTTTTCAACCAATAAAACATCTGAAAAAGAAAATTCCTCTCCTTCTTTTTTATCTATTTTTTCCACTTTTAATTTGTCTCCTGGCTTAACAAGATATTGTTTGCCGCCAGTTTTAATAATTGCTAACATGTAATTTTGTGAGCGAGGCAATAAGCTTTTTGTAGTCCCTGGTCCACTTGTCCCGCAGGACAAAGGGGTTACCAGCAGACGGAAAAAAGTTTGTTGCCGAGCGAATATAAATATAGTTTAGCAAAAAAATGTTTATTCGTCAACTGTAGGACGGCTAACTTCGTCTATTTCTATTTTAGACTCCCCTCCCGTAAGCTTTATAACATCTTTATCAATTTTACCAAATTCTACCTTTGCCTTATTAAAACTGCTTACTGTTGTATCTAAATGCTGGCCCAATCTGTTAAAATGTTCTGAATACGTAAATAAATGCTTACCCAATCTTTCAACTTCTTTAATTATTGACTGCGCCTGGTCGGAAATTTTTTGGTTTCTCAATCCCTGTAAAACTGTCTGCAAATATGCCAAAAATGAAGTTGGCGAAACAACAATAACTTTTTTCTTGCCGGCATAATAAATTAAATTATTGGTGTCTTCGGCAATAACTCCAACTTTATTTATCAACAAATCATAATAAACCGCTTCAGAAGGAATAAACATAAAAGCAAAATCCATTGTTTTTTCTTCTGGCCTTACATATTTTGAGGTTTCATCAATTCTTAATTTCAAATCATTTACAAAAGCAATCTCCAATCTTTTTTTCTCAACAGGGTCATTTGTCTGCAACATCCTGTTATAATTATCCAAAGAAAATTTTGAATCAATCGGAATTATTCTTTTATCTACAAAAACAACCGCATCAACAATTTCTCCATTAGAAAATGTATACTGCATTTGAAAAGAAGCTGGCGGTAAAACATTTTTTAAAACAGTTTCCAAATAATATTCGCCCAAAATTCCCCTTTGTTTTGGATTTTTTAAAATATCCTGCAAAGATTTTAACTGGTCGGCAAATCCTACAACCTGCCTGTTTGTTTCGTCTAACTTGGTTAATTTTTCGGTAACATTTCTTATAATATCCGCTGAATGCTTAAATTGCTCCTGCACATTTTTATTTGATTCTGAAAGCTTGCTGTCAACTGCTTGGGCAAGCTGGCCCAATTGCTGCTGCAACATCAAAAGCGAGCCTTCTTCTTTTTTCTCCGGCTCTGGCTTTTTCCTCACCAATAAAAAAATCGCCACCACAACCCCAACTGCAATTATTATTAAAAGTATTGTTGTTAAATCCATAGATATTTTATTTTACTATACCACAGAATTTGGCGGCCTCCAATAACGAAAATAAATTAATTTTACAAGTTCGCTCATTATAAAATATGCGCCGACAAGGAAAAATACAATCAACATAGGAATAAATGGCGGAATTACAAAGTGAAACCAGCTTTGTCCAATTTTTAAATATGGCAATGCAATAATTAATATGCCGTCTAATAATGTAAGAAAATGAAAGCCAAAATCCTGGCCTTTTTGCTTTATAAAATAATCCCCTTGTCCTAATAACAAATATAAGCACAATTTCTGTTAAAATACTTTCAACAAACCACAAGGTTTGAATATTTGCCGGCTGTTGTTTATAAAAAATGGAAAAGAAAATAAAATCAAAAACCGTGCTGACTAAAGCCAAAGAAATAATTAAGCGGCAAAACCATATGCAGCTGGTACATTTTCGGCTTTCTTAGCTCATCTATATCAACCGAATCTGTGGCAATAGCTATTAACGGAAAATCAGATAAAATATTCCCCAATAAAATTTGCACCGGCAGCATTGGCAAAAAATTAATAAATAAAGAAATTACGGCAATTGAATAAAAATTTCCGAAATTGCTTGCTAGCGCGCATTTTATATATTTGTTTATATTTGCAAAAATAGTTCTGCCGTCTTTAATGCCATTAACAATAACTCTTAAATCTTTTTGCAGAAGAATAACATCTGAGGCCTCTCTGGCCACGTCTGAAGCTTCAACAACAGCAATTCCCACATCGGCGGTTTTTAAAGCCGGCGCGTCATTAACTCCTTCGCCCATAAACCCGACTTCATATTTTTTTTGCAGAGATTTTATTATTTTATGTTTTACATCAGGAGAAATTCTGGCAAAAACAGATTTCTCTTCAGCAGGCATCATCAAAATCATCTTTTGATAATTCCTCCAACTCCTGCGCCGGAAATTAAATCTTGCTGGCCCGGAAGCCAATCCGGTTCGCCTGGCAACATATCCTGCAACCTCTTTTGAGTCGCCCGTAATAATTTTAATTTGAACTCCCAATTTTTTTGACAATTCAATGGCTTCTTTGGCTGTAGGTTTTATCGGGTCGTCAAAAACAAAATATCCTAAAAAAGTAAGTCCTTTTTCATCTTGAACTTTCAATATCCTGCGTATTCTCTTTTCAACTTTTTTAAAAGCTATTGCCAAAACTCTTTTCCCGTCCTGGCCTTCTTTCTCTATATCCTCTTTTATTTCTTTTTTATCAAAATTTCCGCTAAATTTTGAACAATTTTTTAAAATTGATTCCGGCGCGCCTTTAACAATCAAAAATTTTTCTTTTTTGACCGATTGCACTAAAAAGGCAGACCTCATCCTGTATGAATCAAATGGCAATTCAGAAATTATTTTAAACTTTTTTGATTCTCTTAAAATATCTTCTGGAACTCTTTTATATAAAGCTGCATCAAACGGATTTAATATTTTATCATTTATTTTATCGGCCCCAGAACTTAAAATACCGTACAAAAAACATTTTTTCTTATCAGAAGAAACGATTTTTTCTAAAGACATTTTATTTTGCGTTAACGTTCCTGTTTTATCGGTGCATAAAACTTCTATGTTTCCCAAATCTTCAATGGCAGACAATCTTTTTACAACCACATTTTGTTTTGCCATTTTTAATCCTCCTTCAGATAAAGCAAATGTTACCACAACCGGCAAGGCTTCTGGTAAAATACTTACTATTAAGGCGACTGAAAATAAAAGAAGCTCCAAAACATCGCTTACGCCTTTCAGTAAAATATTCGCAATAAAAATTAAAATTATTGTTACAACAACAATCCTCAAAATCAGCTTGCAAAAATACAAAATGCTTTTTTCGTAAGTGCTTTCTCTTCTTATGCCGGAAATTGTTTTAACAATGCCGCCGAAAACCGTGTCTTTTCCCGTGGCAATCACAAGCGCCTGCGCTTTGCCAGATATTATGGAAGAGCCTGAAAAAATAATATTTTTTGCTTTAAAAATTTCTTCTTCTTCGTGCGCCATAGCATCTGTAATTTTTGAGACAGGAACCGATTCTCCCGTAAGCGCCGATTCGTTTACTAAAAAATTTTGCATGCTTATTACCCTCAAATCTGCCGGGACCAAATCGCCCGCCTCCAATAAAACAATATCTCCCGGAACCAAAAATTTTTCTTCAATAATTTCTTCTTTTGAATCTGCTTAAAACTTTAATTGTTTGCGGAATAAATTTTTGCAAAAGCAAAACTGCTTTTTCCGCCCTGTATTCCTGAAAAAATCCTACGACAACATTAATCACGATAAAAGCTAAAACTGCAATACTGTCAGCCAGCTGACCTATTAAAATGGATATTATGGCTGCAACTAAAAGCAAATAACAAAACGGGGACTTAAACTGCCTTATTAAAATACTAAAGGCATTAATATTTTTAACTTTTATTTCATTTAATCCGTATTTTTTCTGAGCTAAAACAGACCTCTTTTTTTGTGAGCCCTTCTTTGGACGCTCCTAATGATTTCAACGCATCTTCAACGCTTTTTAAGTATATTGAGAAAAAATCATTTAATTAAATTTAAAAAATTTCCGTCAAAAAAATATAATATATATAGAAAGCAACAATAATCCTTCTTTTTTCGTAATTTTTTTGCCGGTCCTTATAAATAACCAAAAAATCATGCGGCTAAAATCGTAAAAATTCTGGCAATATAAAAACTGGAGATAAATCTTTAATTTTAAAAGGAGATATCAGCGCCACAATACCCAAAACCAAAGTGGCGCAAACAATTACAGAACCCATCATGTCTCCTAAAACCATCCAATTTTCCTCCTTTCTTGCGGAAATAATTGAAAAATAAGTTTCTGGAAAGCAATTTCCCAAACCGACTATTAAAATCCCTACTATTGATAAAGAAACGCCAATAAAGCTTGGGCAAAATATTGCGCGCTATAAATAACCCATAAGAAGATAATAAAAGCAAAGCCAGAAAAATGCTATCTGTAAAATAGTTTTCAAAAAGGCAAATCTTCCTCTTATGTCTTTTATTTTATCTTCCTATATATTTTTTTAAATCTTTCTTCTTTTGAAAAAAGCCACCAAGAATAAACAAAAAAAGCCAATAAGAATCACGCCGTCAAATCTAGTAATTTTTCCTGACAAGATAAAAAATATCGGCAGAACCGCCAATACGGAAGTAAAAATTGTGACTGCCTTGCACCATTTTGCTGTCGGTAAGCAAACTTTCCCCTGGAGAAAAATACTGCCAATGCCATAACCAAGGTTAAATCAACCAAATTCCCTCCAATTACATCCCCAAAGAAACTGTGAAAATTCCATGAAGCGCAGCATTAAAATCAACAAATAAATTTGGTAAAGACGCGGCAAAAGCCATAACAAAAAAAGCAACTATGAATTCTCGCCAATGCAAATACTCGGCAATTTCTATTAACGTCTTCACTAATTTGTGCCAACCCAAGACAGGAGAAACATGAGACTAAAAAAATAAAAATATAAAAAACGAAAATATAGAAAAAATCATAAATATTTTTATTTCACCTATTTTACAAAATATATTATTTCATAAATTACCCCCAGTAAAAAAACCAGCGATAACGGATAAATTATTATATTTTTCCCTCCGATTTTTTTATACATCAACAAAATTAAAATTCCGTCAATTCCCAATAAAACGCCTCCGATAAAAGACAATAAAGGTATAAAAGATTTTAATCCGAGCAAAAAAAGTATCAGCGGCGGACAACAAGTCATCACAAACGCCTGCCAATGCTTGATTTTTAAATCAAACATCAGAGTTTTCTTAAAAATAATTCCCTGAGTAATAAAAGCGGTGAAAGTTGCCAAGGCCCCCATTAAGAAGGGAAATTGAAACCAATATATTCGGCAAAAAATTTTTAAGTCCTTGCAAAGCGGTTTGGTCGGTTTGTTCCCCGTAATTCCTAATATTAAAAGGATAAATAAAAGATAAAAAACTGAAACTATTATAGTGGAAATTGTAACTATTGTTTTTAATCGCTTTTTTTCCTCTGATAAGCATTTCTTCCACTTCGGGTATCAATCCAATCCCCCAAAGAGCAAAAAGCAATGGCCCATAAGGCAGAAAATAAGTTTGAAATTCGCATTTTGAAATTTGAAATAAAAATATTGCTAAGTTTTATATGAGAGAAACCTTCTATGAATACAAAAAACAAAGATAAAAAAAGCAAAATCATAACCCAAAATTCCGCTTTGGAAATCACTTTTATATCAAAATATATAATAATGCTTACAACAAAAAAATAAATGAACACGTATAGCTAAAATATTTCCCGAAAACATCGGCTGGAAAACTGATGTTAAAAATTGCCCGCCAACTAATAAATAAACTAAAAGCACTCCAAGGTCTACTAAAATTACTAGAAAGCATTGTAAAAAACTTCGCCCATTTTCCCAAATAATATCCCACAAATCCAGGAAATCTTTTAAAATCAGGGTTTTTAAACTTATCTGGCAAAATATTAAATTAATCGCAACAACTAAAGCAGTCAAAACTAAAAAATATAAAAGCATCACCCAAATGCCCGATTGCATAGCAATATACGGCAAAGATAAAAAACCAACTCCAATCATTCCGCCGGAAAAAACCGCAATCGGATAAATATAATCTTTAAATAAATTTTTTCATTAAACATATTATTATATTTTATCATTTAAACTATTAAACGAGCTATATATAGACAAAGACAAAATTTTATGTTAAATAAATAATAATGGCCCCATCGTCTAGCCTGGTCTAGGACATTTGCTTCTCAAGCAAGTAACATGGGTTCGAATCCCATTGGGGCCACAATAAAAAATCGTCCTATTTATGGCGATTTTTATATTAGTCTAATTATTGGTCGTATTTAGCGTTAACAGTCGTAATCTGGCGGAATTTGCCAATAATTGATTATATATTGCGCCAATTGTTTAAAAATAGGAACTGCTGAAAGAGCTGATTTGGGAACTTTTGGATTATCTAGTTTTACCAATATTAAAAATTGCGGATTAAAAGCCGGCCCATAACCCACAAAACTTTGAATTGTTTTATTCGGGTCATATCCCTTTCCATTTTCCAACGGAACCTGGGCCGTGCCTGTTTTTCCAGCCAAATAATAACCCGGAATTTTTGCAACTCCATTAAAACCTTTATCAACAACGCTAATCAGCATTGAATTTAACTGCGAAATTGTCTGCTGGGAAACAACTGGGTCAGATATTTCTGGCTTTGTATCGGTTTCGTCGCTCTCCATTCACAATTTTTTCAACTATATATGGCTTTACCAATTTTCCTCCATTGGCTATGGCGCAATAACCTCTGGCAATTTGCATCGGAGTCAATTCAATTCCCTGGCCGAAGGAAGCTGTGGCAAATTCAATATCCGGCCCATTTTTTAAATAATCATTATGCGAATAAACTTCTCCCTGCAAATCAACTCCTGTTTTTTCATTAAAACCAAACTTATCAATATAATCTAAAAAATGTTTTGTGAGGAATTTGCTGTTCGGCAAAAACAGCTCCGGTATTAATGGAATTTTCCAAAACCTGGGTCATTGTTTGTTTGCCATAAATTTCATTGTCAAAATTATGAATTGAATTTGGCCAAATGTCACAACGCCCGTGTCCACATAAGTTGTGTCTGGAGTTATTTTGCCTTCATTTAAAGCCGCTGCCATTGTAAAAGGCTTTCATTATAGAGCCGGGCTCAAAAAGTTTTTGCACAGCGGAATTCTGAAAAATTCCTAAATCTGTTTCTTTCGAATATTGGTTGGGGTCAAAATTAGGAAAATTTGCCAAAGCCAAAATTTTTCCGGTATCGGGCTTCATCACTATTATCTGGCCGGAATCTATGTCATCTTTTTTTTGCTCTTGTTTTAATAAAGCCTCTGCCTGAAATTGTATATTATAATCAATTGTTAAATAAATATCCGAGCCATCCAAAGATATTTGATTGTCATCTGAAAAAAGAGAATCTAATCCCGATTTCTCTTCCTGAACTCCGGATTTACCCTGTAAAATATCGTCGTAATAACCTTCAACGCCATATTGCCGGATCCTGCTCCGCCCAAAAACCCTAACGCTTGCGACGCCATTTCTCCTTGCGGATAAAATCTTTCGGGCACATTTTGCCAAGACAAACCCTTAAGATTTAAAGCTTTTATTTTATCTAATTCGTCAGACGACAAACCTTTTTCTATAACAACATAAGAATTTTGCGCTGTTTAATTCTGAAAGTATTTGGTCTTGTGTCTGAGTTAATATTTTTGCTTAAGATCTCTGCAAAAGCTGTCTTGTCTGAAATATCTTTTGGATTTGCAGAAATGTCCAGCTGTCTTTATTTATAGCCAAACTTTTACTTCGCCCGATCCTTGGCTGCCTTTTGTTTCTTGGCTATTTTCGCAAAAAATTTGGCCTCTTGAGCCGACAACATTATTAAAAGACCACTGCTGGCCAAGAGCCTGCGCCTGATAAAGTTTACGTTCTAAAATTTGCAGAAAAAACAGGCGGCTTATAATAGCTGCCCCGAAAATAAAAATTAAAATTAAAATTATATTTATTCGCCAATTAGTAAACTTTTTCATTCATATATTTTGTCTGATTGTGGCAACTGAACTGTCTGGAATTTGTATATATTTTACCGAAGTGACTTTTTGAAAATTTAAAGCTTGTATTTTTATCAAGAGCTTGCCCCAAAAAACTATTTTCCGCAAAAGAAACCTGTAAATTTTTATTTTCATCTGAAAGCTGCTGATTTGTTTTTCATAGCTATTAATTAAATAAGACCCTTGCGTCAAATCATTAATCTGCCAGACATAAAAAACCAACAAAGCTAAACTCATAAAAAATCCTACAAAACAAACTGTTTTCCAGTTTATTGCAGGAAGACTTACAGAATTAATTTTAGCTTGTAATTTTTTCTGTACTCTATAATAACTTAATGTTGCTGTTGTCATATTTTTATTTTAATTACTGCTCCTTAGTTTTGCAGATCTTGCCCGGATTTTTCCCGAGCTCATCTCTGCTTGCTGTTATTGGTTTTTTAGTTAATATTTTTATTGTTCCTTTTTTTGATTCGTTTGCTAAAAAATTTTTAACAATCCTGTCTTCTAAAGAATGAAAAGATATTACTGCCAATCTTCCCTCTGGCGATAAAATTGAAATTGCCTGCGGTAAAACTCTTTTAATATTTTCCAGTTCATCATTAACTGCGATTCTCAACGCCTGAAAAGTTCTTGTGGCATAATGAATTTTCCCTCTCCAATATGCCGGCGGCGTTGCATCTTTTATAATTTCTATCAGTTGAAATGTTGTTTTTATTCTTCCCTGTTTTCTTTGTTCTACAATATTTTTTGCAATTTTTTTTGCAAATTTTTCTTCTCCATAATCTTTTAAAATTTCTTCAATTTTTTCTTCCGGCCATTCATTTACAATTTTTTCTGCTGTTAAATATCCTGTCTCGTCGTTATATCTCATATCCAATCCCTGGTCTACCTGAAAAGAAAATCCTTTGTGCGTTCCTTCCAATTGCGCTGAAGACATTCCCAAGTCCAGCAAAATTCCGTTAACCGGCTCAAAATTTTTCCTTTCAATAATTTCTTTTAAATTTGTGTAAGAATCATTCACCAAAATCACTCTGTCTTTATAAATTGCTTCCAGCCAATGGCTGGATATAATTTGTTGCGGGTCTAAATCAATTCCCAAAACTTTTCCTTGCGGTCCGTTTTTTTTAAGCATATCTTCTGCGTGCCCGCCCTCGCCTACCGTGCAATCAACAAAATTTTCATTTTGCTTTGGGTCTAAGATATTCTAAAACTTCTTTTTTAAGAACTGCTGTATGTATCATTATTACTTTTAAATTCCCAAACCTCCTAATTTTGAAACAATTTCGCTCTACTCCTTTTTCTGCTTCTTTTTTCCAAGCTTTCCCAATTTTCAGAATCCCAAATTTCCAATCTGTTGGACAATCCGCAAATAACAACATTTTTATTTAATCCTGCATATTTTTTTAAATAATCCGGCACCAATATTCTTCCCAATTTATCTAAAGCAACTTCCATGGCTCCCGCCAGCATTGTTCTGGTAAAACTTCTGGCTTCTGGCTGGCTTATTGTTAAATTGCTTAATTTTTCTGACATTATTATAAATTCTTTTTCTGTATAAACAACCAAGACAGCTTTCAACTCCCTTTGTTATAATCACTTTATCTCCCAGCTCTCCTCTGAATTTTGCAGGCAGAGCCAAGCGCTTTTTATTATCAATTGTATGTTCGTATTGTCCTATTAACATATTTTTATGGCTTAAAAAGTTATGCACCTGTTTTGGCAGTTCTCCCACACTTATCCACATCTTCCCACTTCTCCTTATTTATAGCCCACTTTATGATACCTAGTCAACACTTTGCCCAAAACCTTGATTTTGTTCGTAAATGGCTTATTTATCCCCCAGTTATCCACAGGTAGACTTATTCATATTTGTCGCACAATGGACTTATACACCATTTATCAATAAAAAAGGCTCTACTGCAAAGTAGAGCCTGAATCGCCGAAAGTAGAACTTTCAACAATCCTTTAGTCCTCTGTTAATCGCGCTAATTATAGCTTTCATTGAGGCAAGATCAATGTTCATGTCAACTCCTGATCCCCAGCATTTACTTCCATCGGGGAATCCTAGCTGAATGTAAGCAATCGCACACGCGTCTTGGCCTTTGCCAAGGGCATGTTCAGACTGATCGAGCACACTTATCTTCACGCCTGCACTTTGTAGCGAGCTTATAAATGCGTCTATGGGACCGGTACCCTCTCCAATCAAGTCCAACGGTTTGCCGTTTAGCATGACTGTCGAGAAGCACTTACATTTTCCAACAGTAGAAGTGGCATCGTGGAAGTCTTCGAGCCTGTAAGGAACCTCGCGCTCGACATATTCCTTCCAGAACATCGCCTTCAAGTCGGCGGCTGTAACTTCGCGACCCAATGCGTCAATTTCCTTGCCTGCTATCGGCCCAAATTCACGTTCCATATCTTTGGGCATGCGAATACCGCAGTTAGTTTCCAGAAGATAGGCTATCCCGCCTCTGCCCGACTGGCCGTTAACGCGGATTACCTCGTCGTAGCTTCTACCGACATCTTTCGGATCGATATGAAGATAAGGTACGGGCCAAGCTTGATTTTTGTTTTTATCCCAATCGCGTAAACCCTTACGAATCGCGTCCTGGTGTGATCCTGAGAATGCCGTGAACACCAGCTCGCCACTGTATGGCTGGCGAGGCGGAACCTGCATTCCCGTGCAACGCTCGTACACTTCGCGAATCGAATCGAGCTTAGAAAAATTAAGTTTCGAATCAATTCCTTGAGTGAACAGATTGAGCGCGACAGTGACGATATCGACGTTTCCAGTACGCTCTCCGTTTCCGAAGAGAGTTCCTTCTACCCGATCTGCTCCCGCGAGCATTGCAAGTTCTGTGGCAGCAACTCCAGTGCCGCGGTCATTATGCGTGTGAACGCTTATAACCGCGCTATCACGGTGAGCCATATGCTTACAAAACCATTCAACCTGATCTGCGTAGATATTAGGTGTTGCCACCTCGACTGTCTCGGGCAAGTTTATAATTATCTTGCCCTCAGGAGTTGGCGACCACGCATTCATCACAGCCTCACAAACTTCAAGCGCGAAATCCGTTTCAGTCGCCGAAAAACTCTCGGGCGAATATTGAAACAAGACTTCTGTTCCTCCAAGTTCCTCAGAGTAATCTTTCACCCAGTTCGTTCCGCGAACCGCCATGTTTAAAATTTCCGGCTTTTCAAGTCCGAAAACAATGCGGCGTTGGGCGGGCGAAGTTGAGTTATACATATGAATAATAACTCTTCGCGCTTCTGTCAAAGATTCGACTGTGCGATCGATTAGATCCTCTCGCGCTTGCACAAGAACTTGTATAGTCACATCGTTGGGAATCCGATCCTCCTCAATCAAGCGACGTATGAATTCGAATTCCGTAGGAGAAGCGGCTGGGAAGCCAACCTCAATCTCCTTGAACCCGCACCAAACCAAGATTTCGAACATCTCAATTTTTTGCGCCACGTTCATAGGTACGGCTAGCGCCTGATTTCCGTCGCGTAGATCAACACTGCACCACATAGGGGCTTGCGTTATCATTCCATTCGGCCACTGGCGATTTTCGAGCTTAATACCTGTAAACTGATTGTACTTTTTCATACTATTCTCCTCTCTTTCTGTATCCCTTATTAATTTTTAAATGTGCTGTCATCTGCCCCCGCGAGAAAATTTTTAGAAATTTTCTCGCGGGGACACAATCTGAAAAATCCTCCGGCAAGGAGGATTTTTGATATAGACTTTTTATTTTATTAATCTTGTTATTTATCAAAAACCTCCTGGCTTGAGCCTAATAAAAGTAGGCTTAACAATAAGTTTGCCAAAAGGTTTAAATTTATTTTTTTCTGGATTACGTTTTCCATGTATACTACATTATTATCCAAATCAAGCTTTTTGTCAAGTGTATAATTTATGATTTTACGGGATTGACTATTATTTCAAAATTTTCCGAATTAATTTCAAATTTATCTCCTTTTTTTATTTTGTCAGACAAAAGAGCCTGGGCAACGGCATTTTCCACTTTGTCTTGCATAACTCTTCTCATTTCCCTGGCGCCAAATTCCGGCTTATAAGAAAGCTCAACAATTTTTTCTTTTAAGGCTTCTGTAATTTCAAAATCAATTTCTTTTTCTTTCAGATTTTTCTGCAAGCTCTGCAAAGAAAGTTGAGCTATTTGCAAAAGATTTTCTTTTGTTAAGGGATGGAAAATTACAGTGGCATCAAAACGGTTCACAAATTCCGGCTTGAAAATATTTTTTTCAAAGAGTGCATCTAATAATTTATCTTTTTCTATCGGCTTGCTCGGATTCAACTTGCTTAAAAATCATATCTGCTCCGGCGTTTGATGTGCAGATAATTATCGTGTTCGTAAAAACAACTTTCCGTCCCTGGCCGTCTGTTATGTGCCCCTCGTCTAAAACCTGCAAAAATAAGATTTAAAATATTTGGATGCGCTTTTTCAATTTCATCCAATAAAACCAAGAGAAAATGGAGTTTCTCTGACAGGGGTTGTTAAAAGACCCTGCATTTCCACGGGAGAAGTGGCTCCAATCAATCTTGGAATATCTGAAATTGCCTGAAACTCCGACATATCAATGCGTATCATTTTTTTCTCGGAGCCAAAATAAATTTGAGCCAGCGCTTTTGCGGTTTCTGTTTTTCCCACACCTGTCGGACCTAAAAATAAAAATGTTCCCATTGGCCTTGTTTTTGAAGCAATTCCCATTCTCGCCCTTCTCATAGCAATTGATATTTCGCTTACCGCTTCTTCCTGATTAACAATTCTGCTGTGGATTAAATTTTCTAAATTAAGCAGAACTTCTTTTTCTTTAACCTCCATTTTGCCTACCGGTATATCTGTTTTTTTAGAAATAATTTCGGCTATATGATGAGGCAGAACAACTTTTTCTCTTAAGTCTCTGCACATAAACAACCGATTCGTCTAAAACATCCAATGCCTTTTTTGGGAAAGGCAAGCTCGGCATGTACCGCGCGGTTAAATTCACAATTTCCCTTATGCTCGGATACAGAACTAAAATCTTATGCGTATATTCCAGATCCAAGGCGACGGATCTGTAAAATATTTATTGTTTCCTGCTTCTGTAACTTCTGACAACCTCAACTTTTTCAAATAAATTTGCAAAAGAAGAATTTTCCTCTATATTTTTATGAAGTCCCTCGTACGATGTTAAGCCCGATAAACTGAAACGCTGGCATCGGCAAGATATTTTGAAAGCACTCCGGAGATATCAAAGGTTCCGGCTTTTTGAACTTTTTGCCCGACAAAATTATCAAGATTATCAATCACTAAAATCACATTCCCGGATGCCACAACTTCCGAAAATATTTGGTCTAAAGTAGATTCTAATTTTTCAAAATCTGAAATCTGAGCAGCCAGCGCAACAGTATCAAGCTCCACCACTCTTTTATTGTTTAATTCGGGCAAGAGATGTGCCCAAATAACATCTTTGGGCTATTGCCTTAATTATGCTTTTCCTATCAGCTGCCGGGTCTCCAATAATCAAAGCATTAGCCAATGCAGATTTAGCTAAAATCACCTCTGTTTCCTCTATTTCTTTTTTGTGGCCTATAATTTCCATAAATCTCCACTGTGAAACAACTTTTCTCCAGTCAATAGAAAATTTGTCTAAGGTTATGGTGTATCCTGACGAAAAATCTTTCCCAAAAGACCCTTTTCTTAATAAATTTTCCCGAGTCCAAAATTTTTTATTCCTTTCCATTAAATCTTCCGCCGAATCCAGCCACAAAGTTAAATTATCAACATCTTCGGGTTTCAAATCAAAATCAACTAAGGTTTTCTTAAAAAATTCATTCTCTTTAGCCAGAGCAACCAAAATTTCTTTTTCTCCGATACTATCGTGCTGTCTTTCGACTGAAATATTAAGCGCGGATCTTATTGTCTTTTGAAATCCAGTCTGAAAAAGATTCTCCAGCGACTTCTGGATGCACGGGAAGCCTTGGCGCCTTTTCTAAATAATTTTTAAGATCAGCCTGCAATTTTTTAAAATCTAATCCCAAACGAAAACAAATTAAGTTTATATCTTTGCTAAATTTCAGCGCAGAATAAAAAAGCGCAGACGAGCTTATTGAAATTCTTTTCTGCTTGCAAAAAGCTGCTGAATCTAACGACAATTTTTGCGGCATTAAAATTTAAAAATTCGGCTAAATTATAATTATCGGTGTTAAAGGCTGCATCTATAATGTCGGCCCTAATTTTGGGTTTTTTAATTTTTAGTTCTTTAAATAAATCAATCTCCCAAAAAACAAGATAAAAAGACAAAAATAAAACCAGCAGCTTTGCCGCACCATATCCGGATGTAAAATTAAAAAAAGAAAATCCGATGAGTAAAAAAGAAATAATAAGACAAAATTAAAAAAATATTCTTTAAAATTTTGGCGAACTTTAAACAAGAGAAATTTTTCTCTTTTTACCGCCAGATAGGAATCTGTATTTTTTAATTCAAAACTAAACATATTAATAAATAAAAACAAATAAAAATCCCGCTATTATAACAAATGGAATCAATATCCACAATAAAAAAATTATTAATCCGGCAAAAATAACAGAAATTTGAAATAAAATTCCGATTACAATTAAAACAACCCTCATTAAGGCGCCCAACAAGCGAGAAATGGCATTGGAAATTAGAGTATTAAAAAATTCGCCGACATCTAATTCCTTTAGGATAGTTCCACCTGTATTTTCGCCAAGGGGCAAATAGAGACTTTAATAAATCCGGCAGTGAAAAATAATTCAGGGCAAACAAAATATAATTTTTCCAAACTTCCAACAAAAACTTCGGCATTTCGTAAAAATGCCAAAAAAACCATAAAAGAAATAACGTTTTGTCTTTGAGATATTTCCATTTATATATTATACAACTAAATAAGGTAAAAAAGTATGGATAATTAAATGCTGCCGCCGAGGAGTTCTCTTTTTATATCGTCAGGGATAGGTATTTCTTCTCCGGGCTTAGAAACCCCGGGATACCGCCATGCACTGATTATTTTTCTAACCTGACCCTCTTCCCGCTTGCTAACATCTTTAAACATTATCCAAATTTCTCCGGGCGCCGGCTTGGGTTTCTGCCAGCCAGTTTTCAATAACGGAATTGTTTTATTAACAAACTTTTTATTTGTTTTCATTACTGCAGTTGTACCCGGCACAATCCCCTGCTCTTTTCTTTCGGGCTTATAAAGTATGCCCAGCAGCTTTTGCTTTGACAGCCCATACTGCTTCATTTTTATTTTAGAATGCTCTGTCCAAAAAAGTTTTCTAAAATTACCAGCCATCTTAAATAGATAATATTTTTTGTTTTCTAGACCCAAGATAGACAGTCATTAAAATAAACAAAGATATTAGTGCAACATAAAATGGGAAAGAAAGCAGAACTATATTAAAACTGCCGACAGCTATACAGGCCAAAACCCCGCCAATAAAAGTGAGCCACCAAGAACTCACGTTTTCCGATTCTGGATATTGATAGGTTTTCATTATTGTCAGAACTGCACCCATGGCATCGATCAATATTACTATATAGAGGGCGAATGCTGCCTCTTTTGTAAAATACCAAACAGATAAACCAACTACCAGACCAACTACAGCCGCTATATCCCTTTTTAACAAACCGCCTATTCCATACTTTATAGATAAGAAAAATATGAACAAATCTCCTAAGGCTGCCGCTCCCGTCATAAACAAAGAATACGATGCTCCCTTGTAGAACTGCGGGAAAAAAGCAGTTGTGCTAAGCGCCGCCCAAATTAGCCATGAAGCTCTTTCTGGTTTAGTTTTCCCCGCAAAAATACTTTTAATATATGGGACAAAAGAAACCAAAGCAGCAACGCCAGACAAATAACCTGCAATTTGAGTAATCATGTGGGCGCGTGTGGACTCGAACCACAGACCTCGCCGATGTGAACGGCGCGCTCTAACCAGCTGAGCTACGTGCCCTTTTTCTTCTTATATGAAGCTATTAAAGAATTTTACCACTTTTGGGAATAAAAAAAGAGCGAGATTGATTTCTCGCTCGCCGTTGTTAAACAACGACCTTGAAGGTTATGTACCGTCGTAGTTGCGATGCACTTCGCCTCTTGGAGGCCTTGCGGTCCCCCAACATGGCTCATCGGCAACAAGGAAGCGTGTCCCGTGAAAAACCATGAGGAATTTATTCTTGCTTTCGAACGGACCCATCACTGGATACTCTCCTCCGCAAATACGACAGATTCCGAGATATCCATCCGTTTTGCAAGGTTCGACTTCCGGCGCCGGCGGGCAGATCAACTCCACATCTTGCACGCCCTTGTACCCAACATCAAAAGGCTTCACAGCATCTTCAAACGCTTCGAAACCCGAACTGTGAGGCACCACGACAACAAGAATGATCTTGTTGTCAAAAGTAAACCCACTCCCTTTGGGCTGTAATCCAAGTTCCTTGCATTTTGTGACTACCTCGCCCAGACGTTGCGGCTCCACAACTAATGTTACCCTCCACGCCTCGAACGTACCTGCCAACTTTTTTGTTGCGTTGGACATAGCACATCCCTCCTTTGTAAACGGAACGCACATTGCGCTCCACCACAATAAAACTACAATAAAAGAGCAGGGGCGTCAATCCCCTGCTTTTTTATTGTAAAATCTTATTTAATCTCAACCTTGGCTCCTGCGGCTGCAAATTTCTTTTGAATTTCAGCTGCCTCTTCTTTCTTAACGCCTTCTTTCACCAGCTGAGCTGTACCGGCTGCGGCTGCATCAACCAAGTCTTTTGATTCCTTTAATCCTTTTGCAGTTACATCTCTGACAACCTTAATAACTTCAATTTTCTGGGCTCCAACCTCTTTCAACTCAACGTTGAAAGCTGTTTTTTCCTCAACTGGGCCGGCTGCGGCTGCTGCAACTGCTACTGGAGCTGCTGCTGATACGCCAAACTTAGCCTCTAAAACCTTAACCAGTTCTGCTAATTCTACGACTGGCATTTTTTCTATTTCTCCAACTAATTTTTCAAATTTAGCCGGAACTTCTACTTTTGTTTCTTCTGCCATAATTTTATTTTTTTTAATTAATTATTTTTTAGCGAGGCAACGAACTTTTGGTAGTCCCTGGTCCACTTGTCCCGCAGGACAAAGGGGGTTTACCAGCAGACGGAAGAAAGTTTGTTGCCGAGCGATAAATTAATTTATTTTGTTTTTTCCGATATTTTATTTAATACTCTCACAAAGCTGGACACTGGGCTGTATATAGAGCCGACCAATCTGCCCAATAGCTCGTTTCTTGTCGTTGCCGTGAAAAAAAAAAAAAAAGAAAACGAGCTCTAGGCAGAAGTTGGTCGGCTCTACTGTGGCCTGCAGCTTTGTGAGTATTAAATAAAATATCGGAAAAAACAAAATAATTAATTTATCGCTCGGCAACAAACTTTCTTCGGTCTGTGGTAATTGCCTCCTGGGAGTTGAACAACCTTCCATTTGCCCTAAAAAATTAATTAAAAAAAAATAAAATTATGGCAGAAAGAAACAAAAGTCTCCAACTAAATTTGAAAAATTAGTTGGAGAAATAGAAAAATACAGCTGATAAGAAAAGAACTGGTTAAGGTTTTAGAGGCTAAGTTCAGGCGTATCAGCAGCAGCTGCAGTTGCAGCTAAGTTGAGGAAAAAACAGCTTTCAACGTTGAGTTGAAGGATTGCAAGCAAAATTGCAGTTATTAAGGTTCCAAAAGGATTAAAGGAATCAAAAGACTTGGTTGACACAGCAGCCGGGCACCTCTCAGCTGGTGAAAAGCATATAAGAAAAAAGGCAGCTGAAATTCAAATAGAAATTTGCAGTTAAATAAGATTTTACAATAAAAAAGCAGGGGATTGAGCACCCTGCTCTTTTATTGTAGTTTATATACATAATGATGATCCTACAAAGGAGGGGTGTGTTATGTCCAACGCAACAAAAAAAGTTGGCGGGTGCTTCGGAGGAGCACGGTGGAGGGTAACATTAGGTTTGTCAAAGCACAAAGCTTCCAAACTGGTAAGAGCCGAAGGGCTTTGTACTTTTGACAACAGAATAGTTCTTGTTGTGCGATTGGTGCCTCCACGTTCGGGTTTCGAAGCGTTTGAAGAATGCTGTGAAGCCTTTTGATGTTGGGTACAAGAGGCGGACAGGAATCTGAGAAGTTGAATCTCCCCGCCGGCGCGGAAGTCAAAACTGCAAAACGGATATCTCGGAATCTGCTGGCCATCCATCGAAGGCAAAAATAAATTCCTCATAGTTTTTGGCGGAAATGTTAGCGCTTCCTTGTTGCCGAGATCAGCTGTGTTGGGGGACCGCAGGTCCCAAGAGGCGAAGTGCATCACAACTACAACAGCATAACCTTCAAGGTCGTTGTTTTAACAACAGCAAGCAAGAAATCAATCTGGCTACCCAAAAGTGATTGAGACTAATAGCTTCATATAAGAAGGAATTTAGCTCAGCTGGTAGGACGCACATCGGCGAGGTTGCTGTGGATTTTGGAGTCCACACGCGCCCACATGATTACTCAAATTGCAGGTTATTTGTATTCGGCGTTGCTGCTTTGTTTGTCCTGTATTTAAAAGTATTTTTCAGGAAAACTAAACCAGAAAGAGCTTAATAGCTAAGTTGGGCGGCGCTACAACTGCTTTTCCTACGGAGCATCGTATTCTTTGTTTATAACAGGAGGGCAGCCTTAGGAGATTTGCTTCATATTTCTATCTATAAAGTGAGATAGCGGCTGTAGACATAGTAGGTTTATCTGTTTGGTATTTTACAAAAAAAAAGAGCAGCATTTGCACTATAAGTAATATTAATGGATCCCCATGGGTGCAGTTCTGACAATAATGAAAACCTATCAATATCCAGAATCAGAAACGTGAGTTCTTGAGTAGCTCTTATTGGCGGGGTTTTGGCCTGTCTGTAGCTGTCAGCAGGACCAATTTTAGCACTACACTAATATACTTGTTTATTTTAATGACTGTTTATCTTGGGTCTCAAGAAAACAAAAAATATTATACTTAAGATGGCTGGCTAATTTTAGAAAAACTTTTTTGGACAGAGCATTCTGACTAATGAATTTGAAAGCAAAGCTGCTGGGCATCACTTATAAGCCTTGAGCAGGGGATTGTGCCGGGTCCTGAGCTCCATGAAAATAAAAAGGTTGTTTAATAAAACAATTCCGATTGAAATGATTTCATAACCCCAACCGGGCGCCAGAGATTCGGATAATGTTCAAAGATGTGGAAGAGGGTGAGAAGTTGAGAAAAATAATGGCCGTATGCTGAGCCCAGGAGAAGAAATACCTATCCTGACGATAAAAAGAATATTCAGCAGCAGCATTTAATTATCCAGAGTACTTTTTACCTTATTTAGTTGTATAATATAAATGGAAATATCTCAAAGACAAAACGTTATTCTTTTATAATTTTTTATTGGCATTTTTACGAAATGCAAATTGGAAACTGAGAAGAATTATATTTTGTTGCCTGAATTATTTTTATTGCTACTATTTGCCCCTTGGCCAGGTGATTGTCCCTGAATTGATACGGCGAGTTTTTTAATACTCTGACCATGCTAGGCGCGCTCATTTATAATCGGAATTTTATTTCAAATTTCTGCAGTAGTTTTTATTGTGTGGATATTGATGTAGATACCACGGGTTTTTTATTTGCTTTTTATTTATTAATATGTTTAGTTTAAATTGGAACCCAGATTCCTATCTGGCCTGGAATAAAGAGAAAATTTCTCTTTAAAGCAAACCGTAAAGGATATTTTTTTAATTTTTCTTATTATTTCTTTTTTACTCATCGGATTTTCTTTATTTAATTTTACATCCGCATATGGTGCGGCAAAGTTTCCTAGTTTTTATTCCTGTCTTTTTATCTTGTTTTTTGGGAGATTGATTTATTTAAAGAACTAAAGAAAAAACCCAAAATAAAAGCAAGCGTACAATTTTAGTAACACCAATAATTATAATTTAGCCGAATTTTTAAATTTTTAATGCACAAAGAATTCTCGTGATAACAGCCTGTTTGCGGGCGGAAAAGTCAATAAGCTCGTCTGCGCGCTAAGGAAGAACCCACCAGAAATTGTCAAACTTAATTTGTTTTCGTTTAGGATTAGATTTTAAAAAAATTTGCCACAAATGTAAGAATTTATTTTTTTCAAAAGGCACAACATGCATCTGGCTGGAGACTCAACTGGATTTCAAAAGACAATAAGGACATTGGCCCTTAATATTTCAGTGGAAAGAACACACACACAATAGTATATCAGGAAAAAAGGATGCTCTGGCACTTAAGAGAATGAGTTTTAAGAAAACCTTGATGCCGAGCTTGAAACCCAAAGATGTGTTAAATAATTTAACCTTATCCACCTGGCTGAAACATAATGGAAAGGAATAAGAATTTGAGAGCTCAGGAAAATTTAGAAAAGGGTGCTTTCCAAAAATTTTTTTTTCATCAGGCCCATAACATTCAACAAAATATTCTCCTGTGACAAAGCAAGATGCAGTGGAGGTTATATAATAGGCCAGCACAAAAGAAATTGAGGAGACAGAGGTAATTAGCTAACTGTGTAACGCTCTAATAGAAAAATACAGCAGGAAAAGCATAATTAAGGCGATGGCCCAAAGGTGTTATTTGGGCACGTATTTTCTTCCTGAATTAAACAACAAAAATCATCAGCACTGCACTACATTTCAGACTTCAAAAATTCGAATCTACTTTAGACCAAATAGGAATTATAGCAAGAAAGTCCATTTTAGTGATAGATAACCTTGATAACTATTTTATCAGGCAAAAAGTTCAAAAGCCAGAACTTTGAAACATGGAGTGCTTTCTAAATATCTTCCGATACCAGCATTGCAGTTACATCATACGAGGACTTCATAAAAAATATAGAGGAAGTTTACTTTTCTTGCAAACTCTGAATTTCTACAGAAAAGGAAACAAATCAATATGCACACAATTAGCTGCATATACAAGCATATATAGTTTACCGCACATGGGGAACTTTTGGAAAAAGGCATTGGACATTTTAGAAGAATGTGTTGTTTATGTGCAAAGACTTAGGGGGACCCTCATATAGCCAAAATTAAAAAAATAAACAGATACCTGTAGGCAAAGAGAAAGAAGTTCTGCTTAATTTCAAGAGATTTAATCCACAGCAGGAGTAAGTGTCTCATTTGCTATGAGAAGGGCAAAATGAAAATACTTGGAACATTCTTATTTTTAGGTCCAAACGGGTGTGTGGGGCATTTGAAACCGCAAAGGCAGTTGGCTCAAATTTATTTTGGCTCCGAGAAAAAGAATTGATGCATTGGTTCGGCAATTTCATGGACGGTTGATTGGAGCCACTTCTCCCCGATATCCAGGGTCTTTTTGACCGCCGGTCAGAGAAACTCCATTCTCCCTTGTCCTTACTTGATGAAAAGGCGCATCCGAATATTTTAAATCTTTTTTAACAAGGGGCAGCATAACAGACGGCCAGGAACAAGCAGCGAGCACCGATTATCATCTACAGCATGGCCATGCCCGGGCAGATATAATTTTTACAAGTAAATGCCAGCAAGCCATAGAAAAAGATAAATTATTAGATGCAATCTTTGATAAAAATATTTTGGGGTTTTTGTGAACCGCTTTGACGCCACTAGCTTATAATTTTCCCATCCCTTAACGAAAGAAAATCTTTTGAAAATAGCTCCAAACTTCCTTCCAGACCTGAAAGAAAAAGACATCAATTTTAGCCCGAAGCATTAAAAGATAAAATTGTTGAGCTTCTATGCACCGGAATTCACTGGGTAATGAGAAGATACAAGGTGAAAATGCATCCCCAGGCTCGTTTCAGACAAAGAAGGGGATGAAATTTGAAACTAATTCGGAAAATTTTTAGATTGAATACCGTAAAATCATAAATATACGCTTGACAAAAAGCTTCATTTGCAATTGTATACATGGAAAACGTAATCCAGAAAAAAAATTAAACCTTTTGGCAAACTTATTGTTAAGCCTCTTTTATTAGGCTCAAGCCAGGAGGTTTTAACAAGATTAATAAAATAAAAAGTCTATATGAGAATTCCTATTCCGTACGAGTATTGTGCCCGCGAGAAAATTTCTAAAAATTTTCTCAGCATTTAAATTAATAAGGGAATACTTAAGAAGAGAGGAGAATAGTATGAAAAAGTACAATACACAGGTATTTGAGGCTCGAAAAAACAGCATAATGAAATGCCCTATGTGGTGCAGTGTTAATATTACACGAAAACAGAAATCGCACTGTTTTCTGCAGCACGAGGATGCAGGTTGGCTTCCCAGCCGCTGTTCCTCAGAAAAGCATCACTTTGGACGAGGAATCGGATTCCCGACGATATAATAACAAGAGTCTTGTGCAAGCGCGAGGAATTAGCAGTCGAATCTTGACAGAAGCGCAAAGAGGCGATATTG